>CAZKTA010000045.1:0-5211 GCA_964555645.1 uncultured Verrucomicrobiota bacterium | reverse complement strand
ACAAAGGCGCTTCACGCTAAAGCGTGCACACCGACCATTTTTCAATTGCAGGAACATGCGGTTCTGCTCGTCCGCAATTAAAGCGCAGAGGCGCAGAGTGTTGTGTGTTGTCAAAAGCAACGTGTCTAAGCTTGGCAGATTTGAACTAAACCTTCGGTCGGCTCGGCGAGCCGACCCTACCAAATTCACTCAAAAGATAGAGACGCGTTGCCTCACGCATCCGAATTATTTGTTGGTAGGGACGGCTGGGGCCAGCCGTCCGCAATCAATCGGAGGGCCGACTTCAACGTCGGCCGAGTCGTTGGCGCACGTGGGACCGCGCCCTGCAAAGACCGAATCCAGCGGAACGTTTGCACCTCATCATGACCGTGCCGCGGTGTTTGTGCTGTGTTGCGACCGCAAGACAACCCTGGATAGAACACTTAACCGAACAACAGGCTTATGAACTTGAACATCAGGCAATGCTTAGGTGCATTTGGCATGTTAGTGATGGCTTGCGGTTGCGCAGCCGCCGTTTGGCTGAGCAAAGCGCAACCCAGTGTTGCCGAACCAATAACAACCGATGGTGTTTTGACTGGGCAGCTCAAACTTCTGCCTGCTGAAGCTGTGCCTGAGAGTGGCACATTTTGGTTGGTCCAGAAGAACGAGCCGCCTTGGCCGTTTTTGCCGCCTATAGCGCGTGAGTTTGAGCTGCCGGTGTACCGGGTGGACAAGACCGGCACGTTCATAGTGGACGATCGCGCGGTGGATTACGCTGCGTTAGCCGAGCTTGATGCAGCGCTACGCGCTGCTGAACTTGAGCTTGGGTTGACAAGCCAAGCTGATGAAAGACCGCCGCTGCCGGGCGAGGGTGAGGAAGGTGGCGAGGGCGGCCTGTTTGGGATGAAGGCAGAAGACGGGCCCAAGGATGTGAACATCCCCCAGCCATTCATTCACATTGCTCCTGTTCCTGGCAACGGCACGAACACACTTTTTGTTTCGAATCTCGTAGCAACCAATTTCTATTCGTTCGAGCTGTTCAAGCCTGGACAGCATAACCCGTTTGGCAGTCAGTGGGGCCGTTGGGACTATGCTGGTACTGTTACGCCGGGGGCGAGTTCCAATTACTATTACTGGCTACAGGACATCAATTGTCAAATGGAGTTCTTGCGTTTGAGGAGCATGCACAATTGGAGCCCTTACCCCAGTGTCGTCCTGTTTAGGCCGAATCCCAACACCGGCGTGCTGGAGGAAGTTGTTAATGGCACGACTTTGTCGGGTTCGCGGACCAACTTGTTCGTTCACGTTACGCCCTGGCTGGGCCTTAAAAGTATTGAGGTTTACGTTGACCAACGGCTCGTCAGCTTTTCCCAAGATGGGCCAGCGGGAGGGCTGATTCCGATTGATGTGCCGGCTCAGTATTTTGATCAGACGACTGAGCACCAACTGACGGTTATTGTCACTGATTATGGCATACCCGGCGACCCGGACTTCTGCGAGCCAGCAACTGTTGTGGCTAAGACGGTGTCACTGAATTCAGCGATAAGCTGGCCAGAGTTCCCGGAGGTTGTAGCTCAATTCGGGGTGTTGCCCATTAATTTGGTGACAACCAACGTCCTAGCCAGTCAGCAAGTGATGCATTATGCAATCCAGATCACACAGTTGGCAGACGAGTTGTCTCCGACAAATAAGCTCGTCAGGCTTTTGGAGGGCGATTCGGCCAATAACACCATCACTGAAAGCTGGGATTACACCTTGGCGAATGGGGCTCCGGTAGAGCCGGGACATTTGTTCGAAGTGACTGTAACCTTGGAGGTCAGGTTTGTGGAGGGTATTGGCCCAACCTCCGACGGGGGCTTTACGAATGCTGCCGGACAATTTGTTCTTTGTCTTGCCCCTGGGCCTCGAACTCCAGAATTTCACTGTTCGATTCACTGTCTTGACCAATCGGGCAACACAACAATGGACAGGAACTTCAGAAACGCGGCCAATTTCCTGAAGCGCACCGTGGATGACGCATGGCTTTACGATTGGATCTGGGGTTACGATTTGTATGGCCATTTCCAGTACGAGAACAATACCGGGCCTCCTATGGCATCTCCTGTACCGTGGCAATGCCTGATCAATACCCAAGCTATCCCCTCACTGTTTTTGCGGTTACAAATTCATTCCAGAATGACCATATCACGGTGTGGGGACATGCCAACCAAGAAGGATTTGGTGCTCATCACTATAGCGGTGGTTTTATCAACTGGAATCAAATCGCTGCCGTGTTAAGCAACAAGGTTAACGTTTCGCATCTTAATCCCGATATCATCAGGAACTGGAAACGCTACGTTGCGGTAATCGGCTGCGTTTCTTACGATCTGCCCGAAAACTTCAGGAAACCTATTGCGATGTCCATCGGCCGAGCATGTGGCATTCCGTATGACCGCATCTACAGCGTCCAGTCAGGCGCGCGATTTCCTAGGGCATTGGCGGTGGGAACAGACAGGCCCATTGATATCTACACCACGCCGTACAATGCACTGACGCTGTACAACCGGGCGATGGTCTATTGCACACTGGGTTATTATCCTTGGATTCGCGGCTATCTGGAAGCATGCAAGGAGCAGATTATTTACAATCCGAATTTGGATTCAGCCATTTTCAGGACGCACGGAGACAAGCGATTTTACTGGTCTTTCTACCTCTAATTCACGGTATCGCAGCGTGATTCGGCCATGATCAAACACAAGCACATCGTAGTCAGCTTGGTGATCGCTGCCGCTGCCGCGCTCGTTCTTTTGTTCTGGAAACATGGCGCGCAAAATGAATCCACCGGGACTGCACAGACGCCCGGCTTGCCCGACACAAACACACCTGTGGAATACGTGAGCGTGGCAGGGTTAAGAGTTAAATTTGTGGACTCGATTCCGCTCGACCTGCGAGAGAAGCTCAAGACAACTGTTCTCCCTGTCTTTGGCCAATTCGTCGAAACAATATCGAAAATCACAAATTATCATGGGACACCGATCTTTCCTTTCCCTCCGGGAGCAACGCTCACGATTGAACAGGTCATGTCGGCAGATCTTGAATTGACGTGTTCTGTAGCCACTGATAAATGCAGGTTCGGGTTTTTTGCGGGCGGATATGGCGACATTTCACAGAAGATCATTGACTACTTTGAAGTTTGCGGTCGGGACGAGCAGGGCAACCCGCGTAATCTGGATCGGCTTTCTGACGCGCCTGACACCGAATTGATTGTGCCCTACAGCGTGAAGAACATGCCGCCGCTTATCCATGATGCACGATTCGCCAAGGATGTTTCCAGAGCCATCATCTCGGCCTTGGGGGTTGACCCGCGAAATTTTGTAATAACCCGCGCGGAACAGATAAGCTGTGGGGGCTACATCCTGCCCGGCTACTACATCGAAAGGACGAGGATAGACAAAACCGTCCTGTCCGTATCCCTATCCTTGCAGCTCGGAGCGCCGCCAATCACAAATTACATTATCCCGGCCAAGTACGCCGGGTTGGCGATGCCTCAATTCAACATTGCCATTGATCTGCGGACCGGGACTTTGATGGGTTATTTGGATTCGGCGAGAAGTGCATTGTTCGGCACGCCCCCCTTGGACAAGGAATTGAAACCCATGGCTTCGACCGTCGAAGAGAAACGCGCGGCAGCGTCACCTCCCAGCGTGTTAATTGGCAAATGAAGTGATGGAACACACGGTTCAACTCAATCAGACCCATGAAAACCACGTCAATCCAGAGTTTCCGGCGCTGGCGAGGCTTGACCGGCTTTGCATTCGCAGCGGCTGCAGTCATGCTTTACGGCTGCCGCAAGGCCGATTCAACTGTGACCAACACGCCGGCAATGCAATCAGTGGTCGCGGGCAACACCGCTTTCGCCCTCGACCTTTACCAGCAGTTGAAAAGCAGGCCGGGCAATCTGTTCTTTGCGCCGCACAGCCTATCCACGACACTGGCTATGATGTATGCCGGCGCGCGCGGGCAAACAGAAAGTGAAATGGCAAAGGCGCTGCATTTCAATCTGCCCCAAGACGAGGTCCATGCAGCGTTCGGCGCGCTGGCAGCGCAATTGGATAGGGTCCAACGCCGCAATCGTGTCACGCTCGCCAGCGCCCACTCGCTTTGGTGCCAGGCGGGAGTCCCATTCGAGAATGAGTTTCTGGATTTGACCCGCATCCGATACCAAGCGGAGGTTCGTTCCGTGGACTTCAACAACGCCCCCAAAGCCGTCAGCCAGATTAACTCGTGGGTTGAACGGAAGACAAGCGGACGGATCAAAAAGCCGATTGAGCAACTTGCCTTCAACCCTCGGCTGATCCTGTGCAACGCGGTTTACTTCAAGGGCCGGTGGGCAACCCTGTTCAACCCGCAGGACACCAAACTGTCGCCGTTCTTCATTGCGCCGGAGCGGACTGTAACTGTGCCCATGATGCACCAGAAGGCCGCTTTCAAAACAGTGCGCGCCAATGGCGTCAACCTGCTGGAACTGCCATATGCGGGAAATGACCTGTCCATGATTATCCTTCTGCCAGAAGCAGTGGATGGTCTGCACGGCTTGGAACTTGAGTTGACCACGAGCTATCTGAATCAGTGGATCGCAGAACTCCGCCAGGCTCGCCCGGAGGAAGTGCTCGTCACCCTGCCACGGTTCAGAACCTCGCAAAGCTTTGCGCTCGCGCCGGAATTGACGGCGCTAGGCATGACCTCGGTTTTCAACGAGACTGCGGACTTCTCCGGCATGACCGGGGCGACAAACTTTTTCATTGCTGACGTGATTCACAAGACGTGGGTGGAGGTAAACGAGGAAGGCACCGAAGCCGCCGCCGCCACATATAACCCCGCGCCCAGCCTGCCGCCAGCGTTCAAGGTAGATCATCCCTTCATTTTTCTGATCCGGGAAAATCGTAGCGGGTGCATACTGTTCTTCGGCAGGGTAACGGACCCATCGAAACCATAGCTGGTCAGACGGCCGACAGCACGTATGATTTCCTCAGTCAGGCAGGGGCCAAGTGTGGCGGTGCGAGCAGAGCGCTTTCGGAGCGCCAACGACGGCACACTCGCCAGTCGTACCGACTCCGCCAGAGTCACCACTTATGGTTATGACACCACTTACGGACAATTGATCAGCGTCACCCACCTCTGCGGTTTGGGCGGCGTAGGTTTCCTCAACAACGCCAGGGGCGATGTGTTGAGCCACACCAATGCCCGCGGCTT
>CAZKTA010000044.1:2195-7548 GCA_964555645.1 uncultured Verrucomicrobiota bacterium | reverse complement strand
GCGTTGACCGGCTGGCTTGGCAGGCTCAACACAAACACGCATCCGCTGGCGGAGGACTCCGACAGCTCGAGGCGCGCCCCGAGGTGATCGGCAATTTGCTTCGAGATGGCCAACCCCAGGCCGCTGCCTCCCTCCCGCGTGGATTTGCAGGGTAAAAAAAGCTGCTTGCGCAGGTGCTCCGGAAATCCCGGGCCTTCATCGCGCACCCGAAACACGGTGCCGCTGGCTTCGCGTTGGGCGGTTAGCGCCACGCGCCGCCCGGCTGGGGTGGCCTCGATGGCGTTCTCCAGCAGGTTGACCAGAATCAAGCTGACCAGATTGGCGGTGCGACTGGAAAACGCATCCGTGAGGTCGGCTTGCACGACCAGCGTCACGCCGCGTTTGGCGGCCAGGGACTCCACGCGCTGGCGCACACCGGCCACCATTTCGTTCACCTGGACTTCGTAAGCCGGGCCGCCTTGAGCGTCGGCCAGCACTTCGAGGGTTTGCTCGACCAACGATTGCATCCGGCGCGTCGCGGAAAGCGCATCCTGCCAATCTTCGTTGTTTGCCGTGGCTCGGCCATGCTGGCTGTGGACGAATTGCAGCAGGCTCGTCAACGGATTTTTCAGCCCGTGCATCAGGTGCGCCGACACCGCACCCAGCGCCGCCGCGCGAGCGGCCAGAGCGAGTTCTTCATTCGCCCGGAGCAATCGCTCGCTACGCTGCGCCAACTCGGAGTTCAACTTTTCAACATGCCGAAGTGCCAGCCAGAGCAACCCGACTAACAAGCCGCCAGCACTCACAAAGGTCAGTGCACCAATCTGCGTCAAATGCCAGTCCAAGTGGGCATACTCGGCAGCGATACTCTGGCCCTCGACAATGAACTGTGCCGCCCCGGTGAGCTTTTTCGGATCGCGCCCGTGCAGCGGCACGGTCACTTCCAAGATCGGCACGCGGGCGACGCGGCCCGTGGCGAATTGCGGCAGGTAAATGAAAATGTCGCTCATCGGCGTGCCGGCCCGGAATTGGCTGTGCGGCTTAAGCGCCTGCACGGCCTGAAGCTGCGCGCGTCCGAGCGGTTGCGGCTGGATGGTGGCCGGAAAGGCGTCCTTGAACTTGCCACTCGGGTCAAAGAACCGGATGCCCATCACCCCCCGCAGCCGCGACGCCAGCACCGCTGCATCAAACCCGATTTGCTCGTCATCCCTGAACTCCGTGCCGTTTTCGTTTGCCGCGTTGAGTTGCTCCAACAGTGTGGTCGCGTAGAGCGCCTCAGCGTCGCGTTGGGCGATTTGCTGACGCACCAGCCTACGTACAAACAGCGACCCGGCAACGATCGTTGCGGCCAGCACAGCCAGCGCCAGACCCACGCCCAAGGCAAATGCCAGGCGCGTGCGGGGCAGAAACTTCTCCAGAAAAACTGTGGTTGTAGTCATGCGCGCCTCTTAGCCGTAGCGCAGACTTCCAAGTCTGCTGTTTCGCAGCTCTCCATACCTGCAGCCCCAACTGTACGCCGCGCCTCGCCGATTTGAAAATCGGCAATACAGCAGCTTGAGAAACCTGCGCTACCGACCGGCAGGAAACTCTTCCGCATCAAGAACTGCTTTTGTTGACTCGTGATTGTCGTCATCGCGAGCTCCCAGCTCAAAACTCGACGCCCACTCCACCACCGGCCGCCCACCCACGGTAATCGTCCAACAGATCATTGCTGCCGGGCCAACTGTCAAGCCTGTCATACCGCCTCGGTAGAGGTTGGTGACGAAGATAAAACGCGTAAAACGCAAGTGTGTTAGTGTCAATTTACAAGACTGCGTTCGTGAGCATCGCACTCCGCGCTTCCCATTCGCCCAGCGACTCGTCGGGTACTGGTAACTGGTAAAACGTGTCCCACATCGCGCTCAACGGTTTTCACTGGTACCTCGGCTCGTCGATTCCCAAGGACCAAACGGCGATGGCAAGTGCACTCGCCGCAATACAAAACACGAACATGACTTGCCACTTTTTCACCTGATCAAGTTGGTTGCCGTTGCCCCAGAATTCGTCAACGGTGGCAAACCCAAAAAGCTCCGCTTCGGTTCGGGCACCGTGTCCAAGTAATTGTCGGGAAGGCCGAGCATTTGAAAATAATTGGTCGGTACTACCGGACGGGGCAGCGGAGAAGTCAGATTGATGTATTCAGGGTGTGAGTAGTTCACCACGTTTGTTATTATGCCAGAGATTTCCATAAAGAGCGGCGTGTACTCGAGGTTCTTGGCTGAGTATTGCCTAGGGCCTGTCATTCGCCATCTGACCTCGAACAGCGGCAAAGGATACACCTTGCCGTTACTCTCCGTAAATTTGTACTGATTGACTTCGACGGTTTTTTTAAGGCCAAGCTGTTCCTCCGTCATGCCGAACAGCTCATAGAGCGCCTTACGCGCAATCGCTTCGGCTTCCTTTTTTGTGATTTGGCTCTTAATCTTTGCCAGCCTCGCCGATTCGTCGTCACGGTATCGAAACGATGGCGCGAAGAATTTGCGGTCTTCGAAAGCACAAAGCACGTTGCGGTCAAAGCTCCATTTGAAACGTTGATCTCTGGTCATCAAATGCCCCTCGATGCCGTGAACCGTTGGCGAAACTGCGAACCACACATCATCCACGGTGAGCGGCCTCGGAATGTCCAGTCGCCATTTCTCTCGCATGGCATTGGCTTGATTCAACATGAATTCCATCGCCCACGCATCAAATGCCGGCGTGTTGGTCGCGATAGCGAACGGCGATTGCCATTTCCACGGCCAGCGTGCCGCGGCCAGCCCGTTTGACGGAGCGAGCCAGCGAATGGTGTTGGACACGGATTCCGCTCCCTTCAGCCCAAATGCAGCAACTAACGCCGCGACGAGAATCACCACTCTCATCTCATTCAATAGTTGATAACCAAGTCTTCAGCCCCGTAAAGCACCATGCCCTCAGCCGCCAATGGGGCAGTGTTCCTGGCTTGGTCAATTGCGCCCTTCACAGGCCTCAAGCCGGTACCGCCATTGCTCCACCAATCCCAGAACTTGGTGATGTATTGCGCGTGTGGCGTGTAAAGTTGGTTTCCTGCAATAATTCTTATCCCAACAACCTTTTTGCGATTCCAACCCATGAAGGCGCGCGGGCGAATCCCGCGCTTGTGCGTAAAGTCGGTGATGACCATTCCCTTTTTCTTCGGGATGCCGAACGCCTGCGGCCAATCACCGTCCGCCGTATTACACCCATCCAGAAACACAAAACGATACGGATGCATGTTGGTGGCCGTCAGTGGGTCCTTAAGATTGTTACCGAGCAGGGCCTTCACCATCGAAATCGTGAGGCCGCCGCCGCCCAGTGACGTCCCACTGCCGTGACCAAAATACACAAAGTCACGTGCCGAAAGGCTGACCATGTTGTTTGTCACCTGCCCCCATCCCCATGTATTAACTTCGTAAACCGCAGTGGCGCCGCCCAGCAGGTTTTGGTGGTATATCTCGACAACACTCCAAACCGCTTCCATCAAAATGCGGAGATCATCCGCGCCGGGCGCCCAAGAGGGGAAAACTTGCTGGTAACAAGTGATCGCCCGCGGATGGTAGTTCCATGCGGGTTCGATGAAAACCTTATTGGTGACTACCGGATACGGAGGCGCTGCGCCGCTGGGCATGACCGTCATCACCAACGTGTAATTGGGGCTGGAATACTGATTCCCATATGGGTCAGTGTTATCCACGCTGAACCCAGGTCCAGGGATGCCAGGATAATTGCACCAGCCGTCGCTATCAATGTAACCCTCCAAATAGCCGATATACGTGCCCTCACTGTCATAGGCGTCAAGGTGCCATGACCCGTTGGTGAAGACGGTTTTGAACCCCACGTATATGGCAGCCCCACCAACATTCCAAGGGTCGGACTGGTAAATGAGGTTCGAGACCGTGACTGAAACTGGAGCGTCCATGAAAACGGAACCATCGTCCAGAAGCACTCCCAACTGGAGCGCATAATTGCCATTCGTTGCCTGGGTTGTGTCCCATTCGCCGACTGGCAATTCTCCAGGTTTCAGGGGGAAAGCCGGGAAGCTCGCTCCGGGCAGTGTGGTATCACTGTCGTCGTCGGTGAGAAACACTTGGTCAATCGAACGGTTTGTGTCGCCGATGCCGTACTCAAAGGGTAGGGAAACCACGCCGCTCAATACTGTTCCATTTGTGATGCCCCACAACTTTACTCCTGACCTAACTACCCGATAAAAACCGCAACTCGGATTGTTACCGCCGGAATCTTCTGTCTGCGGGTCGCCTTTTTCCTCCCGCTGAGCCGCGCTCCATTTCTCCATCAACTCAGCACTCCACTCGTCGAACGAGCCGTCCGGCCAAAGGATGAGCTGGCCCGAAAGATCAATGCCCGGAGGATAAATCGCCAGCGGGACGGGTTGTTTTGAACCATCCTTGGCGATCACCATTGGCTCGGTTAGCTTCGCCTCCGCTTGCTTGGTTTCGATCAAGGTTTCGGCGCTGCCCGCACCGCCGCCAGTAAACATCATGCCGAAGATTTGGCCGGTGGGACAATCCACGCGGTTGGAGTGAATGAAGGTTGTCAGGTTCGTTCCAGTTTGTGCCGGGAGTCCGTTGGTCAGAGTGATCCACGCCGAATTGGTGTCCAGTGTTTCACGGAACTGGACGATGTATGTTTCCCCCTCCGCGGAGGGCCAGCTAAGCCACACGTCGGGACAATGAACCGAAAGTTTCAGCCCTTCGATGGCGAACGTGTGAACAGCAAACAAGCACTGCATTACGACCGCCCCGACAAATAACTTGATAGTTCTCATGGCCGCTTTCGTTTCTGGTTCCGTTCCGAGCTTTTGCCCGGCCCGCGAACCCCATTCCTTGCCGAAAAACGGGATGCGCGCCCAGCACGCCCCCGTTTCAAGGCCACAGCAACGCGGCCCAGAAAGAAAGCGCACCAGGACGCGCGACCCGCGCGCGTCGAGGCGAACTTCTGCCTTCCGGTGTTCCCAATGTCGCTGTGTTTAGAAACGGGATTCGAGTCCTCGCAAACGCAAAGACCCAACGCCAGAAAAGCTGGCTCTGGCAAAGAACTACCGTACAATTGCACGGGATCGCTTGGCAGACAAGCCTTAAATTGCTGAATTTTCCCTGTGTTTGTAGAAGGATTTGCTCCTTCAGTCTTATAGGAAACACGTGGCTTGGCATCCGAGCATGTCTCGCCCTGTCGGCCACCGGCACGTCCAGCCACTCGGCCATTTGCGTGTGCGGAACTTCTACCTCACCATCCTGTTCCGCGTAAGTTGACTCTCTGCACCAGCCCACGTACAAACAGCGACCCGGCAACGATCGTTGCGGCCAGCACAGCCAGCGCCAGA
>CAZKTA010000044.1:0-2095 GCA_964555645.1 uncultured Verrucomicrobiota bacterium | reverse complement strand
GTCATCGCGAGCTCCCAGCTCAAAACTCGACGCCCACTCCACCACCGGCCGCCCAGTCGCGGTAGTCGTCGAGCGGGTCGTTGCTCCAGTTCCATTCGCGCTCGGCGGCGGCGTATAGCAAACAGTGTTTGCTCAGTTTCCGCTCGACGCGCAAATCCAGCGCCAGGTAGGAGCGTTCGCGGTGTCGGTCGCCGATGCGCTGCGATTGGTAGAAAAACCAGCCGCCCCGCACGTTGGCCCGAATTTCCCAGCCACGATCAGCCCAGCGGACCTGTTGGCTGAAGAGCACACGGTCGTAATCGAAATAGCCCGATCCGTTGTCGCGGTTGAACAGGCAACTGAGCTTGCTGGTCGTCCGCCAACGCCGAGCCTTGTCCCAATGATGTCGCCATTGGCCACTCAGTTCATGCTGCCAGTAAACCAGATGTGTATCAGGCTCGATCACGCCGAAACTGTCAAACTGCTCGCGCGTGTCGTAGAGCCGATGCCGGGACAAGTAGCCGAGGGACACCTCTGATCTGCGGCCGTAACTGTGGATCAGGCTCAGTCGCCCCGCCGCTTCCCAGAAATCGTCCAACTCACCCCCGTAAAGCTGGCGCAGGGCCGTGCCCTCGACTTGCACCGCCCAACCCGGGCGCAACGTGTGTTTCCAGTACGGCCGCAACGTGAGCGCATGCCCATCCACCAGCACGCGGTAGAGCGCTGCTTCGGTTTCCGACACGTCCAGAATCTGATGCTGGTAGAAGTAGCTGAACTGCCCACCCAATTCGTCGTTGGCCCCGACCGGCGTGGTTGCCTGAGCCGTTCCGGAAAACAGTTGCTCGTAGTCCAGCGACGGCGCATCGAAGTAGCGCGTGTCTTCGCCCAGCACGTAAAACGTCAATTGCGATCCGGTTTCCGAAAGCCGGATGAACGATGCATCCGCCGAGGTTATGAAGAAAGCGCTGCTTTCGGGAGCAACCGCAGTGCGCAGCACGTTGTCGCGGTAACCGCCGCCCACCGACAGCCGCGCGGTCACGTCCCAGACGGCGACCGGACGATTGTTGGTTTGCTCGGCTGCTTCGAGATTCAACGCGCTTAGGCCACATAGAACGGCCGCGTAAAACTGAATTGGCCGCCAATTCAGCAAGGGGTGGAACGGGCAACCTGCCCGTTCCGTGCGCCAACCTGCCGCACGGTTCTTGCGGTGTAATGAAAGTATGCTCCGAAAACAGCTTGTAGCGATGCGGAAGAAAGTTTCGCCCGGCTGGTAACCTGCACCACGCTGACGCATCCAGTTTTCGGGTTCATTGTTTCTCGCCTGCGTCATGTTGCTCGTTTGGTTTACCTCTACGGCCGCCTTCGATCCGATACCGCACAAAATCCCGCGTCACGCCCAGCAGCCGGGCGGCGCGCGACACGTTGCCGCCGGCCTGTTTGAGCGCCAGTTGCACGAGGCGATTCACCGCGTCTTCCAGCACAAAACCCTGTTCGGGAAACTTGAAGCCCGGACTGAGCCAGTCGCCACCGCCGGCCCGCGCTTCTGCCGGCGACTCGCCGCCCGGCAGATGCGCGAAATCAAGCGTGGCGGCGTCCTCAAATACCAATGCGCGCTCCAACTCATGCGCCAGCTCGCGCACGTTGCCCGGCCAGCGATACGCCAGAAGCCGACGCTTCCCCTGCTCGCTGATTTGACGGCGCGGCAAGCGATGTTGCCGACAGAGTCGCGCCAGCAGATGATCCGCCAGTTTGAGAATGTCCTCGCCCCGTTCGCGCAGCGCGGGCAGATGCACCCGATACAAATCCAGCCGGTGCAGCAGGTCTTCGCGGAACTCGCCCGCCTCAACCGCCGCCCGTAGATCGCGACTGGTGGCAGCCATAACGCGCACATCCACCTCGATCTGCCGGTTGCCGCCCACGCGCCGGATTTTACGGTCTTCGATCGCCGTGAGCACCTTCGCCTGCAACGGCAATGACAGGCTCGGCAGCTCATCCAAAAACAACGTACCGCCGTGTGCAGCCTCGAACAACCCCTGCCGCGCCGTCTTGGCGTCGGTGAATGCACCGCGCTCGTGCCCGAACAGTTCGGATTCAGCCAGTGACTCCGGCAACGCCG
>CAZKTA010000043.1:0-8503 GCA_964555645.1 uncultured Verrucomicrobiota bacterium | reverse complement strand
AGTATGGCCCATTTGGGGAACTGATTCGCGCGACAGGTCCGATGGCCAAAGAGAATCCTTTCCGTTTCTCCACCAAGCGGACCTGCAACACAACCGACCTGGTCCTGTACGAATATCGCACCTACAGTCCAAGCCTCGGCCGCTGGCCAAACCGCGCTCCCATTAGCGACTTGGGCGTGATTGTAATGATGTTGGAAGCAAAGGACGTTGAGCGCATTAAGCGGGCCATGCCGGCATCGCCAGAGACTCGGCATCTGTTGCTTCATAATGCCTTCTACCGCAGCCACATCGCTGCGGCACACCCAAGGCTGACGGTTCGCGCTGGTCGCACATCTGACGTGCTCATTGTGCCATTGTATGGGTTCGTCCACAACGTTCCAATCCAAGCTTACGACCCAGATGGGCAGGTTGCACAGTGGCTAGCTGCGTGCGGAGTCGGGGCTTGCTGGGGCGGCATCGGAGGCTTCTTCGGGGGGCTCGGCGGTGGATGGCGAGGTGCTACGTGCGGAGCGCTCGGCGGTGTGGTGAACGGGTGTTGTTCGGGCATCATCTGCACGACGCTGCCAGCGTTTTGCACTATCGGCTCTTGCATTTGCGGTGCGCTTGGGTCGTTTGCCCAGCAGATGTGTGCGGGAGGGTTCAACTACAAAGACAAGTGCGCCTGGGTAAGCCTGATTCTTTCAGCAGGAATTGGCTGTCTCGGTGGTTTTGCCGAAGGAGCAGACGATGCACAAATCAAGATACTTGTTTGGGTCACGGGTGTTGACATCGCTGCAATCACGACATCCTGTCCCCATGTCCGGGAGTTGTTGAAGTAGAGGAGCGCCCTCTATGATGGTTGACCTGAGCCTTGAGATTACTGCGGTTGTGCTGGCGTGTGGAACGCTCGTATACTTTTCCAAAATCCTTTCCCGCAAGTTTGAGTTTAGCGTCATCCGTCTTCTTGCGCTCGTTCTCGTGTTGCTGTTGGTGATCGCCTCGGCCATGTGGCTCTGGCAAGACAGTTCTGAATCGATCAAAGAAATGTCAGCGGCGACTCGGTGGGCCGGTTTGCTTCGCTCTATGACGGTGAGCCTGATTATCAGCGTGTGCGCGTTGATCATTGCCTGTCAGCGACGAAGTGGGACAATTGGAATCGGAGTGAGCAAGGTCTTGCATTGCCGCCCTCGGAAAAGGTGTCACCCATAAGAGGTTTTCGGGTTAGACACCATTCTGCTCATGCGGGACCGACCAGGCCTGTGCGTGTTGGGCACGGCGGACATGTCTGCCCATCAGCCTTGCCGTTTTATGTGTGTTTGAGATCTCTGAATCGCTTGGCTTTGATTGCCGCAGAATGAACAAGCAACGCACCCTGACTGGGTTGCATTGAGTGTCGGGTGTTTTGTTGCACACAAACACGGTGCGGCCGAATGGCGAACTGGCGAAGCAGCGGATCGAGTATTTCGGTAAGGAACTTGCCGTCAACGAAAATGCAGAAGTGGTCTGGCAACAGGTGACAGTAGGTACCAGAGCTGGAGCAAGCGTCTGTGGGGACATCTTTGTGTTACGGACGCCGTAATAATCCGGTTATGCCTGGCAAAAAGAAAGTTATGCGTTTTGGATGTGTAACGCGGTTGGTGTACGGGTGTTGTATGGTTTGGGGCCACTCACCTGGGTTGTTACGATCCTGGCTTGAAATGACTGTGGGCAGGGGCTTCGGGCATAGGGTTTAAATCTCAGTTACTTGCAGGTTTTTTGTTCGGAGGGTGTGGCCTTGGCAGATTGTAGGTAAGGCAACGGCAGTGGTTGGTAGTTGAGTGCGCTTTAGGACTTTGTGCGACTGCTTAAACATGCAGGCTGCGACCCAGCATTTAAACAGGTGGACATTGGAGTGGTGAACCGGTTTGTCGTAGATTGACCGGGGGAAAAGTGTTACCCAACGTGGTTAAACACGGGAGTATTTGCAGTTTGGCGCATGGTTTGTTGCAAATGTAGATGCCGGCCGGTAAATTGCACGCGCGGATGGGCGGGTTTTCAGTTAATTTGGCCGACGTCACCGTGCATAGTCCGCGCACGCGCATCCAGGGCGTGCGTGCGCCAGGGGCAGAATTGCGTCCTTGGATCGAGAATTTCCCTGTGTGCGCTGCGTTTGACCAATACCATATCGTCCACGTTGGGATCGAACAGGCGGTAGCGCCGACGCGCGTAGTACGGACCAAACAGACCACAACGTATTTTCTGGCCTGTTACGGTGGTAAAGGTAGAGTGCTGATTGATGGACGTTGGCGGCTCTGCAATAGGGGGATGGCATGTCTATTGCCTGCCCACACATTGAACGCTTTTGAAGCGGTGCCGGGTGTGCAGTGGGAGTTTTGTTGGGTTTGTTACCAGCGACCGGCAGATCAACGGCCGGTTGCAGACGCGGCCTCGCCCGTATTGGCTCAATACGATGCACTACCACTGCGTGCTGCCATACAAGGGCTGCTCCACGAATGCAGCGGACCTGGACAACCGGCGTTGATGCATGAATGGACAGACTTGATAAACGCGTATGTGATGCGGTTTGCGAAGCCGGCGGATCAACCTGACAAACTCAGGCTGCTTTGGGAAAGGGTCGGCTCGAGCTTGGCTGAGGAATGGACACTTTCAAAACTGGCAAAACAAGCAGGCTACAGCAGCGAGCATTTACGTCGGCTCTGCCGGAAACAGCTCGGCCGCAGCCCGATGCACCAAGTTACTTACATGCGAATGCGCAAAGCAACCGAGTTGCTCGTAAACACCGACCTTACAATCGAGGCCATCGCACAGCAGGTTGGCTATCATAACCCGTTTGTTTTCTCGAATGCGTTCACAAAATGGATCGGGTGGCGTCCATCGGAATACCGGCGTAAAAAAGTTCAAGCCTAACGGTAAGATGCAATCCTCACATGTAAGTTGTGTGCCTACCGTAAAACGGGCTGCCTTTTGAGTAGATGTGCTTGTTCAATTACATCATAGACGTTTGTACTAGCACTGTTTTTGCGCCTCAGACGTCATGTTTGCTTGCAACATTTTAGTGAAGTTAAGCAGATGAGATACCCAAACCCAAATCGGTTGGTCAGGCCGCTTGTCCGCCGCCTTGCCCCCTATACACCAGGAGAACAGCCCAAAGTCAAAGGGCTCGTCAAACTTAACACAAACGAAAATCCGTATCCGCCTTCGCCTCGGGTACTGCGGATTGTACGCGCTGCGGTGGACGGTCGTCTGCGACTTTACCCGAACCCAACCGCCGACATGTTACGTGATAAGCTCGCAAGGTTCTATGGTTGCAGCGCGGACAACATCATTGTCGGCAACGGATCTGATGAACTGTTGGAGATGGCTGTCCGGTGTTTTGTTGAGCCGATGCCGTGGACAGAAAGTTTGCGTGCTGGTTTTTGCCGACATACCGGCCATGTTTCAAGCGTGTCGCGGCACATAGTCCAATATTTTACACCGAGTTACTCACTGTACCCCGTACTTGCGGACATGCACGGTGCGGTTAAAAATCCGGTCCCGCTGACCAGTGATTTTACACTGCCGAGTGTTACCGAACTTTTGCGAGGCAAAATCTGGGATTTCAACGCTGCGCTCAGTTTTATAACTACGCCGAACGCACCGACTGGACGTGGGTACCCGACAAGCGTGCTTGAAGCACTTTGCCGGGTTCAACGCGGTGTTGTAGTGCTGGATGAGGCTTACGCGGAGTTCGCAAACGAAAATGCATTGTCGCTCGCGTTGCGGTACCCGCACGTTATCGTGTCGCGGACATTCTCGAAGGCGTACTCACTCTGTTTCCAGCGGGTCGGTTACTTCATAGGGCACCCGGACCTGGTACACGCCCTGCACAAAATTCGTGACAGTTACAATGTCAACGGCCTAGGTCAGCTCGCCGCCGAAGCAACGCTCGACGACATCGCATACTACCGCGACAAATTCGCCAAAATAATTAGGACACGCACCGCGCTGAGCCAGCAACTAACAGCCCTCGGGTTCCAAGTCGTGCCGAGCCAGACGAATTTTGTTTTTGCCAAGCCGCCTCAGCCTGCACAAGCGCAGCATTGCGCCACTCGAAACAAACGCGGGCAACTGCGCGATGCAAAGGACTGGTTCAACCGGTTGCATGAACACAAAATCCTCATTCGGTGGTTCGACCAACCGGTTGTGCGTGATTACCTGCGCATTACGGTCGGTACACCGGCACAAGCCCGCTACCTCATGCAAGTAATCCGCCAAATATTAGCTTAGCAACGAGATAAAAACTTCTTGGGCACAATCTATGACGCAGAGCTGTGTTGCATTCAGCAGTGTCCTACTGTTAAACGAATACTGAACGAGGCAGCATACTACTGTTGCTACTTTTCGTTTTCAGTTTCGCTTTGTCTAGCCTCGTCCACTGCATCAAAAGCGTGTTGCAATGCAACTAGGTCTTCGCCTGGCTTAAGTGCATCCAAGAGTTTCTGTTCGGCCTGAAGCTGCTCGGGCGTGTAATTTGCCGCCTTGATTGAAAGGCCAATACGTCGCTCGGCGCGATCTATCTTAATCACGCGCGCGGTTACCTCTTGGCCGACCTTGAGCACGTTCTTGATCTTGTCAACTCGTTCCTCGCTGATCTGAGAGATATGCACTAGGCCATCAATGTCATGTTTCAACCCCACAAACGCACCGAAGCTGGCCAGCTTGGTTACCTTGCCTGTCACCAGGTCCCCCACACGATACAGCTTGTCAATGTTCTCCCACGGATCGGGTGTTAACTGTTTCAACCCGAGCGCAATGCGTTGATTCAGCTTGTCAACCTCTAGGACAACCGCTTCGACTTCATCCCCCTTATTTAGCACTTCGGACGGATGGTTAATTTTGCGTGTCCACGAAATGTCCGAGACATGAATCATACCGTCCAGGCCGTCTTCAAGCTCGACAAATGCACCGTAGCTTGTGAGGTTACGGACTTTGCCTTTCACGCGGCTGCCGGGCGGATACTTCTGATCAGCCGTATCCCACGGGTTCGGCTCGAGTTGCCGCACGCCGAGTGAAATTTTCTGTTCGTCTCGGTTTATACCGAGCACAACCGCCTCAATTTCCTGGCCGGCCTTAAGGACATCAGATGCTTTGGCTATCCGCTTTGTCCACGACAACTCGGTTACATGCACAAGACCCTCGACACCCGGTTCAAGCTCGACAAACGCCCCATACGGCACCACGTTTACAACTTTGCCTTTCACACGCGCGCCAACCGGGTATTTTGCCTCGATCTGATCCCACGGGTTCGGCATCTTTTGTTTGAGGCCGAGGCTGACGCGTTCTTTCTCGCGGTTTACATCAAGCACAACAACATCGATCTCCTGACCGAGCTTGAGCATCTCGGATGGATGACCGATCCGACCCCAGCTCATGTCTGTGATGTGCAACAGTCCGTCAATACCGTTCAGATCAATGAATGCGCCAAAATCAGTTATGTTTTTGACTGTGCCCTTGCGTATGTCGCCTGGCATCATCTCGGCAAGCAACCTTGCGCGGCGTTCGGCGCGTTCCTGCTCGATAAGCTCGCGTCGCGAAAGCACGACGTTTTGTCGTTCCTGGTTGATCTTAACTACTTTGAACTCGAAAGTCTTGCCAACGTAATCCTGCAGGTTCTTCGGCGTGACTATGTCAATGTGCGATGCCGGCACAAACGCCTCGACACCGATGTTAACCATTAACCCGCCCTTGACAACCGACTTGACCTTACCAGCTATTTTACCCCCTTCGTTGCATATTGTCAGGATCCGCTCCCAGTTCTTTTTGAATTCGGCCTTTTCATGGCTCAATACAACCATGCCGTCCTTGTCTTCGAGCCGCTCAATCAGTACGTCAATTTGGTCGCCTGGCTTGAGTGCACTTAAGTCCTCAAACTCGGATGCAGGTATTGAGCCTTCACTCTTGTATCCGATGTCAACCAGCACCTCCTTGGGCCGGATTTCAATGATTGTGCCTTTGACGATTTCGCCTACAGCAAAGCGTTTCACGCCGTGCTTCAGCGCATCTTGCATGCTCACCATAACGTTTGTTCAGTATTCAACATCCGAAGGGGAATTGTCTATTGCCCCGCTTCAAAATGCTGCACAACAAAATGCCCTGTCGCATGCCCGTGCACAAGCCAGCCTGCAACCGTAGCAAAACCGACCCTACACGTCGCAACAGAGCATCACTACCCCGGGTTGTTTGGGGTTAATCTTCAGGTTGTTGATTGTTTTTTGTCCCATTGCCTTGTTGAACGTCCGCACCCACGGCGTTCAAGGCGACCTCAAAAATAGTCCTAACAAGCCCGGATGCAACATCAAATTCGCGCGGCCTATCCAGCGGTACCAACACTTTAGGCGGCCAACAATCTGGATTGACCGGGCTGGACACTAAGCTTAGCTTTCAATCAAAACTAACTTTGAAGACTTTATGCGGCACACAATTTCCGTCCTGGTCGAAAACAAGTTCGGTGTACTCGCGCGCGTTGCTGGTATGTTCAGCGGACGCGGCTTTAATATTGACACACTAAACGTTGCGCCCACGCAAGACCAGACCGCCTCACGCATGACAATCGTCACTCAGGGCGACGACGCTACACTCGAGCAAATTGTAAAACAGCTTAACAAACTACCTGAGGTCATCGAAGTGCGCGACTTCCGCGGCGGTGAGTACGTTGACCGCGAGCTTGCCCTGGTGAAAGTTGCGGTCAACGCCAAAACACGGCCCGAGGTCATGCAAATCACAGACATCTTCCGCGCCAAAATTGTGGATGTTCAACCCAAAAACCTAACCATCGAAATCACCGGTACTGAAGACAAAGTTGACAAGTTTATCGAGCTAATGAAACCGTTCGGGTTGCTCGATCTGACACGTACCGGCAGGGTTGCACTCCCTCGCGCATAAAGGCTCCGCGCGGTTATTATACCAGCCCAACGCATCGGTCTTCTCTCTCTGGGCGTTGAGGCGAAGTGTCGGACACCGGCCTACCTACCTTATCCCTGGACAAGCAGCGCAGCCTTCGGAGCTGAACAGAGCCCACATTTAATCACGTTTGTGGGGGTGGTCTAGCCCGTTCCGTGCAAATGACCTTTGGTGCGAATAATAGCGAAAAATTCCTTAGCTACTTACCGCCACGCGTTAAATAGCGAGTTCGGTCTAGTCTCTTCATGGCAAGGTCAGAGGCTTTTTCACCAGCAACACAAATTTTTGTTGCGCCCTTGGCACGCACAATTAAAATCTCACTCCACAATCGATACAGTACGAACGTCTGCAGACGTCGCTGAGCTATGCGCCCGGCCGTGCAGGTGCTAGTTTGGTGGCCGTGAACAAAAAAAATGTTCAGTCTCGGCACAGGATAGACAAAGCGTCGCTTTTGCGTAACAGCAAAGCAGTTGGGGCCGGACCATCCTGATTCGGCAAACTTTTTCAAGCTCACGAGGATAATCTGCCCATGAACACCCACAAACAAGACCCGAGTTTCTGGAAAGCAAAGCTAGCGGCTTACCTTCATGACACGCCTAGCAAGTGCTTAGACATCAGCACGCACGGTCAACGCTCGGACGTTGCGTTCCGTCAAGCCGGCTTCACGGACACCGAAGTGGGCCAATACTTTGCCCAAGCCGATCGCACGGGTGCGGCAGCGGACCGTTTTCCGTTCCCGGACAGCCGCGCCGCAGGATTAACTTGTCACTTCGACGGTGTCAGGAACGCTTTCCACCACCCGCTCGATGGCAAGCAACTGTTGCCCTTCCATGCTGAGTTCCGCTCTGTCGAGCAAGGCTTTGAAGGCGAAAACTCTATCCAACCTGCGCTAACCAAGTGGCCTGCCGACTGGGACGAAACCACTCTCTGGCGCGCCCGCTTCTTTGCCCATTGGCGTTGCTGGCCACAGTTCGCCATCCAAAAGGACTACCGCCTCGGCCTTCTGCCTGCGGATACCCGGATCCCCGATCATACCATCTGGACGCACATGCAGGTCGTCTCAGCCTTCGCCGGATGCGTGGACGACCACAAGGCGTGGCGTCCTGCTTTCCTTAAGCTCCAGATCGGCCCCGTCCAGGAGTTCATTGCCCAAGCACGCAGCACGCGCGACCTGTGGAGCGGCAGCTATCTGCTTTCCTGGCTCATGGCCGCCGGCCTGAAAAAATTCTCCGAACTCGCCGGCCCGGATGCCGTCATCTACCCCAACCTCCGTGGTCAACCGCTCTTCGACCTGCACTGGAAAAAGGAGCTTTGGGAGAAAGTCTTCATCGGGGACAAGCCGGTCTGGGAGAGCATTCAACCTCCAGACAAGGAACTCGATCTGCTCACGCCCAACCTGCCCAATGTGTTTTTGGCCCTCGTGCCCGAAACCCGTGGCCGCCAAATCGCCGAGGCAGTTAAGAATGCTATTCGCGACGAATTAAAGCGCATCGCCGAAAGCGTCTGGTCGGCTTGTGAAAGGGCTGGACTAACTAACAACGAAGACGACAAAGCTTTCCGCGGTGTGGATCGTAAGGAGCGTTTC
>CAZKTA010000042.1:0-8924 GCA_964555645.1 uncultured Verrucomicrobiota bacterium | reverse complement strand
GCAGGTACGCCAGCTGCGTGGCTGTCCACAAACACACTCCACGCCAAAGCACGCATTACAAAGGCGCTTCACGCTAAAGCGTGCACTGCAAAAGCCGTTTTCATTGCGGCAACGACTTCAGAAAGTCGAAGGCCGCTTCGCTCATGCCAACCATGTTTCCGGTAATAATAAATGAAAGGACACTTATGAAACTCATCATGCGAAACTGGCAGTGACTCGCTGGCCTTCTGGCCGGCGGGCTGATTTGCGCAACCTACTTGGTGGCTCAAGTTCGAACGAAACAGAACGGTGCTGGCACCCAACCTATCGAGATTAGCGCCGAAAAAGTATCGCCGCCGGATAAGGCGGAAACGGCCGCTGCCGCGCTCCTGATCGAGGCCGTGAATGCGGGCGACGTAAAAAACGCGGTCGAGATTCTGCAAGCGCATGGGGTTGCCGAGGAAACGCTGCTCGACATGGCTGTGCGTTTGGGGAAAACGCCACCCAAGGCCATGTTGGAAGAACCTTTTTTGAAGGCAACATATGGGAGTCTGGCAGTATCCGGCCCGACAAACCGTGCGTGTGCGCAAGCATTTGAATCACCGATTCCAGGTTATGAGCGACCTGTAATGGTGGTCCGCCGACTGAGTCGAGGTTCGATTGGAAACTACGAGTTTGATTTTGCCGAGTGCGCGTTACCGCCGATAGCCGTGTTAAACCTTGGTTTGGAGGACCCGCGTTTTATCCGGTTCTTTTTGTGGTTCGACAGGTACGCCGAGCGCGTGCACTCAGTAGCGCTGAACGGAGAGAACTTGAGCAACGCGAAGCTTGACCCTGAACAGTACGGCCGGGCTAACCGCACCTTGAATGCGCTGTTTCGGCTGATCAAGGCACGCAAACCTGATGCGTTTGTTTGGCTGGGCGTGGTGAAGCAGGATTCAAAGACAGACGAGCTGTGGCTCAAGGCCATGACATTTAAGCCGGACGGGTTACAAATTTGGAACTTGCGCCAGTTCCATTCGCCTTTTGCCGAAACGCGCCGCAGGTATGCCGCCATAGTTGGCAACGATATGCCGATGATGGTGGCGGGTTTCTATGGCCAAAAGGTGGCATTGGAAGCCAAGGCCGAAGCTCTCTCGGATGTCGCACGACTGAAGGACAAAAAGAAACAGCAAAATGCCGAGGCCAACGCGCTGACCAAGCTTGGCGGGATTGGCAAAGCGGTTAAAGCGGACTTTCAGGAACTGGAGAGCCGGCTCAGATCCATTGGCTACAGCGGACTCAGTGTGCACTGGTTGCTCGGAACGGCTTTGGCGGGTTCGGACAAAGCGACCAGTGTTGACAAGTCGGACCTTGTCGGTCCGCGTGCGCGGCTGTTGCAAACATATTACGAGGCAAAAGATTACACGCAGCTTTTTGCCCTGGCGGAAGACATGATCTCCAACTCCGCCCCCGGAGACTTGGACTGGACGTTGGGCAAGCTATACCACGGCATGGCGCTGCTGAGCCAAGACCAACCAAAAACTAAAGAAGCATGTGTGGCGTTGGACGAGGTATTGGCCTTTGATTTTAGGGGCAGACCCGGGCGCGATCATTATCTTATCGAGACAGTTAAATGGCGGATCTACGCAGCACAATTAAGCGCCGATCATAGCAAAGCGTCTCAACTGGTCCAATGGGTCCAGACCAACGCATTTCGGGATGACTTGAAACGTCAGTTTCTAAGTAGGTATTTGGTAGCGCTAACCAACTCACCCGTTTCAACAAACTAACTCGCCTGCTCGTTATGAATCCGCGAAGAGTCAAGCAAGCTCGATTTGGAGGCTTATGGACGACTGCGGTTTTATTTGGATGGACTTGGTTTGCATTAGCTCATCCACAACCGCCGCAGCCAACATGCTTAAATTCGGAGTGCCGTGTGCTCCAGTGGCCGAGTGGCAGTTGTACCATCAGCCAGATCAGGTTTTATCCCGAGCCACCTGTTTGCGATTGGCTCTGGATTTTCGCTGAGTTTGAAAGCGTGCCGAGCCAGGTGACTACACAATTGGTGTGGTCGCCGGCTGGTCCAGGGTGTCCGCCAATCGCCGGTACTTACACAAGCTGGCCACTTGTAATGGGCACCAGGTGGACACTGGAGCCGCCCGTGGGCGATATACGATCTGGCGAAGGCCAATCAATCCGCTTTTACCCGGATGTTGGCGGCAAATGGAAGGTGACTTTTGTTGCAAACTGGAGGCACGAAAACCCCTGTACAAAACAACCTTATGGAGGCGGCACGGTGTCAAAAAGCGCGACTTTTGATGTGATAAAACTTGAAATTACCCCTGCCGTAACTAATGCCCTGATAAATCGCTGTCAGGATGAACACCGCAGCGTTAAATTCTGTCTAACCAATAGTTATTATCCAGGCGGTGTGACATGGTCGCTTGAGCCTAACAATGTGCCCGATGGAGCAACGCTCAGCGGAGGCGGGGATTGCGCAATTGTTAAAATCGGCAACGTAGTGACTCAGTACATGATAATTGCCAGAGCAAATGCCAACACAAATTGTGCCGCATATGCACACCTAAGAGTTGGCCGCGATTGTGATTGCGCAAATCACCGCCCCAGTGCCGATTGGAAAGATGCACCTGGTTGTACACCCGACAGTCCTGGCTGTCCGCCAGATGGCTGGTTTGAGTACGGTAGTTTGGCAACCCGATGCGGTAATACATTACAATTGTCTTGTTATGGTTCAGTTCATTATTTTGTGAATGGCATGCTTGTGGGTAGGTGTCCTTACTTGCCAAGCGGATGGTGGGCGTATTATAAGACGTGCTTGTGCGGGGATGTAATCATGGCGGCGCACTTTACGGTGGTATGCACCGACCCATGCTCCCAGGGCCCCGGTATTGGGAAAGGAAAAACCGAGCTCTGGACTTGTACTGGGGGTTTTGAAAGGACGTGTTTTGAACCACTTCCTGGTGGAGGAGTAACAAATCGAACGTGTATCTATGGGGTAGATTACTGAAGATTACTGAGTAGTTTGACCGGCACAAAACCCATACTGACGAACACCCATATGAAAAAGATAAGATTGTACGGTAAGGTAGCGCACTCGTTTGCGGTGAGCACGGTTGTGTTGATGGGTGCGCTAGCATATAGCATTTCAGCAGGTAACCAAGCAGGCAGTAATAGCCAGACAGAGTTGGCAGCAATGCCAGCAGAAACAGCAATTACATTGAAAGGTGTTTCAAAGGGTGGCACTTTAGAGTTGGCCAGTTGTTCAGGGAAATGGCCATCTGGAAAGAGGCTGTGGGCAATTGCAACAAACCATCCGGGTGACTCGGCACAAGTAGTGGCTAGCCGACTAGCAAAACAGTTGGAAGAAATGGGAATTAAAGTCAGACTGATGCCCACAAATGAAGCGGCTATTTTGATTCTTCCTGGAGGCGGGATACTGTCCGCTGAATGGTTAGTAGGCGGCACTGATATTGGCTTTAATTTACCTGCCCCACCCGAGGCAGTAAGCGTGTCGTATGACACTGACACGGATAATGTGACGGTTCGGTGGGTGAATCCGTCTGCTGGCTACGACTGGGTGTTAATCCACTACATGGGCACATACAACCGCATTGCGAAGTTGCCGGGAAGCTCAACAAGCTACACCTTTAGACCGTATTTCATACAGAGCCTTCACCCAGAGGATTTGCGAGTCCTGGTGTTAGGGGAAAAAGACGGGGTCGTATCTAGTGGCGGTCCCGTATTGTTCGACAAAGTTGGAGTGCAACAGCGGGCGGTAATGGATGTGCCGTTTGTGCATGGGATCGCACCAGGTTTTGAAGCTTGGACATACAACTTAAGTGCTAAAGCAATCGCGTTTCAGCAAGGCAAAGCGCTGAGCTCCACCGGTAATGGCACGTCGTTGGATGCACCTGGTTTTTACCAAGTTGTCAAGAGCTATGGTCCCGGTTGCGGCGGTTTGTTGCGTCGGTTCATAGGTTTGAAGCCTGGGCAGGTGTATCGGGTAAGTGCCCGACTGAACGTGTTCGAAGCACGTGGTGATGGCTGGGCATTTTCGTTCCATGCAGCCCCTAATCCGCCTGCCAGAAAGCAGTTATCGATCAGGCAGCTAGCTGGGCTTGATGAATTACCAACCGGGGCAAAAGGGCCAAAAGCGGCTCAAATTGCCAGGTGCGATTCGACGCGTTATACGGCAGGTCAATGGGTAAAAGTTTCATCGGGCGTCAAAGCGCCGGACAATGTCGCTGGCGACATTGCATTGCCTGAGGGGTGTGATTCAATCACAGTCTGGTTCAGGCTCGAGGGCAAGGATGCAGATGATGTTGCGGTTGGTTTTGATTCGCTGACGATTGAGGACTTGGGCAAGAGATAGGCGCTGGGCTTCCAGAATAAGCCCGAGCACGGCCGCTTGGTGCTGTCGGCCGCCGATTGGCGGCGGAACGATCTCCAGAAGCGTCAGTTTTAAGGTGATCAACCTCGAGATTACGCCACATTCAACAAATGCTCTGATCAATCGCTGCCAGGACCCGAATCGCAGTGTCACTTTTTGCCTGACCAATAGTTGCCATCCCGGCGGGGTTACCTGGTCAATTCTTCCCACGCGCACCAACGGAGCCACAATATCAGGCAGCGGCGTTGCGCCACGGTGCGGATTGGAAATGTGGAGGAAACCTACGCCATTATAGCGAGGTCGAATGACAACACGAACTGCGCGGCCGCTGCATACCAGACGGTCGGCCGCGATTGTGATTGCGCAAATCACACCGGCTTTAATGTGGTTCCGGTCTTGCCTTCTGGCGTACAGTGCGGCGGCAGCCCACCGATACCGCCGTGGGCGGGTCCCATAACTAATTCACCTTGTGGACAAACGGCACAAATGGTTTGCACGTCCTGCAGCCAAGCCAACCCGAATTGCAATCCCGATGCCACATGCTTTATCTTTTACTTCGATGGTAGCGACGTAGGCCACTGCTTGTATGCCGGCAGCGAGATCCGGGCGAGATACGCCAAATACAACTGCCAAGATGTATTTAGGGGCTCATGGTGGTGGATTCGGGACACCCAAACTGGAAATGGGTACTGGCTTAAGACAACATGTGGCACGCGAGACGGGCCACATTGTTTTGACGCTCAAGGTAAGAAGCGGAATTGTGTCACAAACCGATGTTATGATTATTGAGTTCGGGTGTTAGAGCATTTCCATGAATCATGTAGCGAGTCTGCTGGCAGTTGCCCCTCACCCCGACCCTCTCCCTATCCGATGGGGAGAGGGTGGTCCCGCAGTTGCGGGACCGGGTGAGGGGTTGGTGGGTGTTCAAGTCGCTAGGACATTTATGGAAATGCTCTAAAGCTGTATATGTCAACTTTAGTCGAAACATCAAACCGAAAAAGATTAAACGAGCCATGAAAAAGATGATTGTGTGCACCTTGATGATGGGTTTCGCCATTGCGCTGTTCGCGTTGCCAGTTCGCGCACAGATGAAAATGGCAATGACACACTTTGTTCTGAAAGGCGAATCTGCAGGTGGTGTAATGGTTTTAACGCGTATCTCTGGGCCAATTGCGACCCATCCGAATTTCGTGGTGACAAACCTCCCTGGAGACGACTCTGCTACGGTACTCGAGCGGTTGGCCCGGGCAATAACCACCAGTGGTTACGTGCCTGGCGGGATTGAAGCTGTGAAGAAGGCGGATGGTTTGATTCTACCCGGGGGTGATTTTTTGCTGCGTGGCGGCCAACGGCTCGAAGCACCAGTTTGGATTGCGGGAGGTGATGATCGGGGCTTTAACATACCACCAGCGCCCGTGTACCTGAGTGCTATGTGCGAATCAAACAAGGTGATTTTAAGATGGGTTAACGATACAGCGTATGACGCGTTATGGGTGTTTGGAGGTGTGGTGATGCCAATGGCGATAGAGGTATTGCCTGGAAATGCGGAGCGATACGAATGTGAGATCACGAAACTGGCTCCTCCAAACTGGCGTTGGCCAGAGGGGACCAACATCCTGCTTGCCGTTGTAGGGGTAAAGGATGGGCTGCCATCAACTGCCACGGCGATTAGACTCGTGAACTTTGTCAGGCAAGAACCTGTCATAAATGTCCCGTTTTCTCATGGTGTTGTGCCCGGGTTCCGCTTTTGGGCCTACACACCCACCGGGGCCAAGGTCGAATGCCGACAGGGGATTTTGCATCCTCCGCCGCTTGGAGGTGGTACTGAGATTTGGCGCCTTAAGTATTATCAGGTGTTCAAAGGCACTGGGGGGGTGGCAGGCGGGCTTGTATCGGCGTTGGCTGGGGCTGAAACCTGGCCATGTATATCGTGTGAGCGCGCGCCTTAACAAGTTGGATGCCCAAGCTGGTAGCTTGCCGGTTACATTGCACGCGGTTCAGCTTCCTGGGCATGGAAAAGATTTAACCCAAAAGCAAATGGCCGGTGAAGAAGCGCTACCTAATGGCAGAAGAGGGAAAAGCGCAGGAGAACTTGCGCGACACGACGCCACCGGCGGCGTGAATGGTCAGCATACGGGAATGCCCTCCGGTGTAAGGCCTTTGGAGACCGTTGCTGGGGAAATAACGCTATCCGGCGACAGCGATTCAATTGCTGTATGGTTTCGAGCGGAAGGCGAAGACGCGCGGGAGGTTCCGGTATGGCTTGACTCATTAGCGGTTGAGGACTTAGGCAAGAGATAGGCGCTGGGCTGCGGCAAATTAGTGGCTGGCCGGAAACTCGTGTTTTTGAAAAAGGACAGTGTGCAGATGGCGGGTGGCGGACGTGCAATAGCTGATTTTTCGTCCCCCATCCCGCTCCCAGCGCCAAAATTCTCCGGAGACGCCGACAACTCTCCCGTCGGACTTGACAGGCGAGGTCTGCGCGGGCGGCTTCAGCCGGAGGCGCGCGCCAGCAGGTGCCATCCGATCACGTGCAGGTTGTAGCTCATCACGCCGTAACCCACGTAGCGCAGGTAGCCTTTGATCCCCACGTCAATGCACCGGTTCAAGCTTGGTGTTCCAGACTGTTAATCTCGCTCTCCACCGCGCTGTGCGCCTTGCGCAACGCCACAAATCGCTTCGCGCTTTCGCGTTGGGTTTCCACCGCGTTCTTCCTGCCGCGCTTGGGCATCACCACATCGGGCACATACAGGCTTAACAGCTCACGATCTTCGGCGCGCGTGAAGCCTTTGTCGAAACTCAGGCTGGCCAGCGCGCCTTCCCCGTAGCGGCCCAGCAACCGATCCGCCAGCGGCACGCTCCGGTCCACGTCGGCCACGCCCGCCGCTACGTCGTAATCCTGGATCAACTGGTGTTGATCGGTCGCGATCAGCAACCGATGGCCCAGTTCCACGTTGGGCCGTTGCTTGCCTTTCTGGATCCATTCGGTGTGCGGCTCGAAGAGCGAATAGACTTTCGCGTGTGCGGGAATGGGTTCAGCAGACGCCGTTCGACCAAATCCAGGTGTTTGGCGAGCATGCGCTGGAAGTATTCCAGTGCCTCCCAGTGCGCCAGTTCCACGGGCTGGTCGCACTGGCGCGAAAGACTGTCCCGCACTTTGGCGGAGAGTTCGCCCCCACGGCCAGATAGTCGCGCACGGCCCGTTTCAGCCGCGCTTCCTGGTTGAGACCGCCACGATAAACCACCTGGCTGGTGGCGCGTTCGCACGTTTTGAGTTTCCGCCGCCAGTCCTTGGCCTTCCGCCAGCCGGGCAAGGCGTAGCCGAACTGGTCGCGATACTTCATGATCAAATCCACGCACTTGCGGCCCGCGTCCCAGAGCAGGTTCAGGTCGGTGGGGAAATGCACGTCGGTTTCCAACACGTAGGTGTCCACTTTGACTTCAAGCGCCGCCAGCGGCGCGCCGCCTTTTTTGCGAACACCGCTCTTCCAGCCGCCGCGATGCGCGCGTTGATCTGCTGGAGCAGTTCGTCGTCCAGCAGCGCAACGTTGTCCCGCAGAATTTGATGGCAGAACCGCTTGGACTCCTCGTCTCATGGTGTGGCCGGCAGACCCAGCATCTGGCGCACGAGCGTGTCAAAGTTGGCGATGTGTTCCATGCGGTCCCAGTCGGCGTCCAAGCCCAGGCGCACGATGCCCAGCACCAGGATTTGCCACAGGTCCATGCCGGGCCGGCCGGTGGCCTTTTTGCCGGCCAGGACCCTGGCTACCCAGCAGGGCGAATATCCCGGCCTTGAGAGTGGGGTGCGTCCAGACCCAGTGGAGACCGGCCAGAATCGGCGGCAGTTCGTCGCGGCTCTCGAGCGGCAGGCGAATCTTTTCAATGGGTGTGATCCGCAAATCGGGCTGGGATTGGAAATGTCGGCGCATGGCGAATAACAACGTCGAATGTTGCTGGTTCAGACACCAAAATCCCAGCAAACATTCAAACACCACACCAACATTCGCTCGCGCTCCAGCTCAGCAACCGCAACTCCAGAGCGCCACTTCGGGTTTAACGCCGGACACTAGTTAAGGGCATTGTTCGATGGTTTTTGTGACCACTTGCGGCAACGCTCCACCACCATCTGGTGGCGGGGTCGGATAAGCAAAAAGTAAAGGGGTCAGAGATGAATGGCCCTTAGATAAGGCCCAAAACTTTCTTGCCCAGCTTCTTACGGCGAGGCGGGTGGGGCACCGTCGAGAACACGACCTGGCGGGATAAGCGCTGCATCTTGAACGGGTCGGTTCTTATGATTGGCAAGTGTTGGCGCTCCGTTTTCGGCAATATAGTTTTGCCAACTCCCCGTTGGTCAGCCAGATTACCTTCAGGCAAGGCACCACGACGCGCATGACGACTACCAAGAGCTACGATTTCCTGAACCGGTTGACCTCAATCTCGTCGGTCGCAGGGGCGAGCTCTGCGAGCCCAATCTCATTCACCTACCAATACAACAACGCCAACCAACGCACCCGGGTCACACTGGCAGACGGCTCATACTGGCTGTACGAAT
>CAZKTA010000041.1:0-10607 GCA_964555645.1 uncultured Verrucomicrobiota bacterium | reverse complement strand
AGCCGCTGCCGTGCCGGCGCTCCCAACACAATCATGTCCTGCTGCGTGGCAGCGGCAAACCTGATGATTTGTTCCGGAGCATGTCCGCGTTTGACCTGGGGTTGCACTGCGCATTGCGTAATAATCTGGTGCGGTACCCATGAACACAGTGCGCTCCGAGCTTCGGACACGGCCTGTTGTGCACCTGGCTCGACGATGTACAGCACGGTTAGCTCCGCGCCGAACTGTCGGGCGAGCGTACCGGCCACTTCGAGACACGGTTGCGCCATTGCCTTTTCGTTGACCGGACACAGAATTTTCTTTAGCGTGGGGGCGGCCTCGGGATTCAGCACATCAATGAAATCGTGTTCTTTTTGTCGTACAACAAACACTGGCGCCGGGCTATTCCACACAACTGTTTCTGTGACCGAACCGAGCAGGAACCGTTGCACGCCTGACCGACCATGCGTGCCCATCACGACAAGGTCGTATCTGCTAGCTTCGACCGTTTCGATTATGCCTGCCGCTGGTGGGCGCTCGATTACATGGTGCCGAATCTTGAGTGCGTTAACCAGCGGCCCCAGTGCATGCCGAACCTGATTTGCCAGATGTTTTTGTGCATCGGCCTTGGCGGCTTTCATTTGCCGTTTGAACTGGCTCAATTGTGACCGCGTGAAATACGGCGGCAGCTCGAATTGCATCATGTGCAGAACTGTCAGCTCAGCATCGAAAACGCGCGCGCCAGCTGCAGCGTATTTCAACGCCAGGGTCGAAAGCTCGCTGAAGTCAACCGGACAAAGTAAACGCTTTGGATTGAATCTGGTTGTCATGTTCATGCGCTCGATTGATTGGTTTGGGTGTGCATGCCAGCGGGTTGCGCAGGCAGTTGGTTCCGGTGGTACACAATGTAGTAGAGCAACGGCACCGCCACAGGCGCAATAATCATCGAGACGATCCCACCTGCCATGAGCGAGATGGCGAGCCCTTGGAATATCGGGTCGAATAGAATAACCGCTGCTCCAACCACAACTGCCATTGCGGTGAGCATGATCGGGCGGAATCTGATCAGGCCGGCTTCGACAACGGCCTCGGCCAATGACCGGCCCTGTGCAAGCCGCATCTCGATGAAGTCAACCAGAATGATCGAGTTGCGCACCACAATGCCCGCCCCGGCCATGAACCCGATCATCGAGGTTGCGGTGAAAAATGCGCCAAGCAAACCGTGTGCGGGTAAAATACCGATCAATGAAAACGGGATCACCGTCATCACAATGAATGGCGTTACAAACGACCTAAACCATCCCACCATCAGGATGTAAATCAAGATCAGCACTGCGCCGAACGCCAAACCGAGGTCACGGAACACCTCGATTGTTATATGCCATTCGCCGTCCCACTTGATGGCCAGCTCGTGCTCAGTCGGCGGCAGTTTTGCATTGTAAATTTTAATGGGCACAATATCTGGCCCGTGTGCGGCAGACGACACCCCGCCGGTTACACCGGGCGCACGTGCTTCAGTTCCCAAGAACTCGCGTGCATCCAGTTTTTTTAGTGCCTTGTTAATTTTGCGGATTGCATAGACTGGGCTTTCGATTTTGCCAGCTACATCAGCAATTACGTAAGTGACCGGCATGAGGTTTTTGTGGTAGATGCTTTTGTCGCCGGTGATGTGTTGGAGTGTGACCAACTCACGCAACGGCACCAAAGCCGGCGGACCACCTACGCCATGTTGTGGCTGGGCGGGCAGCCGCAGCGCAAGCAGGTCATCCGGCGCAGTCCGATATGCCAGCGGCAATTGCAACAGGATGGTGACGTCTTCTTTTTCGAGTGGTTTGTGGACAAGGTCGAGCGGGACACCCCCAGCCGCAAGACGCAGTGTTGTGGCGATCATTTCGGCGCTGATACCGTGCAGTGCGGCTTTTTCCTTGTCGATCACAAACCGTGTTTTGGGCTGGTCAGCTTCGATGTATTTGTCAACGTCAACCACACCTTCGGTTTTCTTAAATATTTCGATCACTTTCTCGGCAAGTGCGCGCCGGGCATCGTCGGTTGGCCCGTAAATCTCGGCTACAAGAGTTTGCAAGACCGGCGGGCCGGGTGGCACCTCAGCAACTACAACACGCGCACCGTATTTCTCGGCAATTGCGGTTACGCGTGGCCGTACGCGTTTGGCGATGTCGTGGCTTTGCGCTTTACGCGCGTGTTTTGGGACCAGATTAACCTGTATGTCGGCCAGGTGCGGGCTGCGCCGCAGGAAATAATGCCGCACAAGTCCATTGAAATTGAATGGTGCAGCCACACCTACATAGACCTGGTAGTCTGTCACCTCAGGCTCGGTTTTGATCGCGGCGGCAATCTCACGCGCAACTCGGGCGGTGTGTTCGAGTGCGCTGCCTTCGGGCATGTTTAAAATGATCTGGAACTCGCTCTTGTTGTCGAACGGAAGCATCTTGACCTTAACCCAGCCGATCCCAACGGTTGCCATTGCAAGCAAAAGCAATGCCCCCAAGCCAAGCAAAAACAGCATTTGTAACCGCGGCCGGCTGATCAGCGGCGTCATGAAATTGCGGTACAGCCGCGCGAAGAACCCGTCAGCCGGTGCTCCGTGCGCATGGGATTCGCCGTGCTTGCCGCGGCTGCGCCATTGCAAAATCCGCACCGCCGCCCACGGTGTGACGATGAACGATATGGCGAGTGAAAAGAACATTGCTGCGCTTGCGCCGATCGGAATTGGTCGCATGTACGGCCCCATCAAGCCGCTCACGAACGCCATTGGCAACACCGCAGCTATGACGGCAAACGTGGCAAGAATAGTCGGGTTGCCAACTTCACTGACGGCTTCAACGGCGACTTGTAACCGGTTTCGATTGCGGTTTTGTGGCAGGTTGAAATGCCTGACGATGTTCTCAACAACGACAATTGCATCGTCAACTAAGATGCCGATGCTAAATATGAGCGCAAACAATGTGATCCGGTTGAGTGTGAACCCGTACAGATAAAACACAAGCAACGTGAGCGCAAGCGTAGTCGGGATTGCAATTGCAACCACACCTGCCTCGCGCCACCCTAGTACAAGCAAAATCAGCGCTGATACACCCAACACTGCAATGCCCATGTGCAGGAGCAGTTCGTTTGATTTTTCCTGCGCCGTCAGCCCGTAATGTCGGGTGATTGTAATTTGGACATCCGCAGGGATGATCCTGCCTTTGAGAGTCTCGACTTTTTTAAGCACCTGTTTTGCGACTGCGATTGCATTTGCGCCGGGCCGCTTTGCAATTGCAAGTGTTACTGCGGGTTGTTCAGCAAGCGGGGAAACAACCGTGTCAGCCGAGTTTGCCGCCGCACCGGAACGCGAGGCTTGGCCTGCCGAAGGCGCATTTGGCGACGCACCAAATGCGACGCGCGCGCCGCGTGCACTCCCTTCTCCAAACAACACGTACTGGCTTGGTTCCTCCGGTCCGTCAATTATCTCAGCCACGTCCCGCAGATAAACCGGTTTGCCACCGTAAACGCCTACTACGACACTGCCTACGTCCTGCGCGTCTTTTAGGAACCCGCCTGTCTCAACCACAATACTTTGGTTGGCTGCAGTTAGTTCACCGGCTCTGAATTGTCGGTTCGCCTGCTGAAGCACGGGCACAAGCGCGGCCGGGCTAAGGTTGCGCGCGGCAAGTTTCACCGGGTCAAACAATACACGCACTTGCCTACGCGCACCGCCGATGATCGTCGTTTCGGCAACAAGCGGCACTTGTTTGACTGCTTCCTCGACTTGTGCGACCAACCTGCGCAATGTGTAATGATCGTACCGGGCCGAATGAAACGTGAGCGCAAGGATCGGCACGTCATCAATGCTCTTTGGCTTTATCAACGGGGGCGAGACACCGGGTGGAATACGGTCGAAGTTGGACTGCAATTTTTGGTTAAGTTTGACAAGGCTTTTCTCGACGTCTTCACCAACCTTGAACCTGACAATTGCAAGGCACTGCCCCTCGGATGAAGTCGAGTAGATGTATTCGACACCCGGAATTTCCCAGAGCAACTTTTCCATCGGCCGCGTAGCGCGTTCCTCGACTTCTTTTGCGCTAAACCCGGGCATGGAAACAAACACGTCAATCATCGGCACGCGGATCTGCGGCTCTTCCTCACGCGGCAACAATACGGTGGCAAACACGCCTAGCAGGATCGAACCAATTATGATCAGCGGCGTCAGCTTCGAGTCAACGAACGCATGCGCGATTTTACCCGCCAGCCCGAGTGTGACCTGAGATGTGTTGGCTTCAGACGAGTTCATACGACCAAATCCGAAATCCAAAATCCAAAATCCAAAACAAACTCAAATGACCAAATCGGCCAACGGCGATAAACCGAGGCTGCATTTGGAACTTTGGAAGTTTGGGTTTTGGACATTGTCCAGGATGCCGGTTTTGACATTCAAATTTCACCTGAGTTGCACCGGTTGTCCGTCTAACAGCGCTGCCGCGCCCTCGATCACGACCAACTCGCCCGATTCGATCCCGGACAACAGCTCGATGGTGTCGCCGAGCTGTTTGCCCGGCTTGACGAGTCGCATCTGTGCTTTGCCGTCTGCAACAACAAACACAAGGTCGAGCTGGCCGCGTTTGACCAGTGCGTTTGTAGGTACGCACAACGCCGTGCGTTCTGACACCGGCAGCGTGAGCCGCCCAAACAAGCCTGAACGCAGTCCTGGTGTGTCCGGCAGGTCAATCTTGACATGTATGGTGCGGCTGCTCGGGTCCCCGCCAGGTGCAACCTCGCTTACAACTCCTTCAAGCGCAGCGCCGATTGCATCAACGCGTACGGGCAATCTTGCACCCGCCTGCACGTGACCAATGAGCGCTTCCGGTATGTCTGCCTCGAACCGAAATGCCCATGTAGTCTCCAGCTCGACAAGCGGCTTGCCTGGAACTGCTAAATCCCCCACATCGGCATACTTGCGGTTCACAACGCCGTCGAACGGCGCGCGCACATCCGTGTAAGCAAGCATCGTTTCGGCTTCGAGCACGGTTGCCTCGGCTACGCGATACCGTGCCATTACCCCGTCAAACTCGGCCTGGGTAACAGCATGCTGTGCGAGCAATGCAGTGTACCGGTCGCGGTCGCGCCGCGCCTGCTCCAGAACCGCCCGCGCCTGGTCAAGACGCGCCTTGATTTCATTAGCGTCGAGCCGCGCGACCAGCTCCCCAGCTTTAACAGCTTGGCCGACGACAACGGGTAGTTCGGTTATGCGCCCTGCTACCTTGGCTTCGAGCGTGGCACGCGTTTTGGGGCGGACAGTGCCAGGTATTTCCTCGCTTGCGATGCACTGTTTGGCAACAACCGGCTGAACACGAACTTGAACGGGTGGTAACGAGTGCGTTGTGCCTGAGGCAGGCTGATGCCGACCGCACCCTGGCAAAAATGCAGCCCCCAGCAAAACCGCCGCAAGCGTCACCCCTGTTTTACGGCGGCCTTTACTTCGCAACAATTGAGCGGGCACGTTGTTCGACCGTGGTTTTGAGGGCTGTACGATGTTGCAGCCGGTCAAACTCGCGTTCGACGACCGACCATGACAGCGGCTGCAGCTCAGACAAAGCCCCGCACTCGATTCTCCTGTGTACGCGCTGTATCTGTTCATTTTGTTGCGGATTTTCTGACCGAGCATTTCACTGATTATGTTCAAGGTCGTTCTCATGGCAGTTGCGGTAGGCCCAAAGCTTTTCGTAACGCAGCGACTGCAATGCGGTAGTCTGCCTCGGCTTCAGCATGGCGCACACGTGCGCCGGTCAGCGCAGTTTCAGCATCTATGAGCTGTGCAGCCAGCGCTAAGCCTTGCTCGAACCGCGCGCGGGTCAATTCAGCACTTTCTTTCGCAAGGACAACGGTTTTCTCTGTCACACCCAACCGTTCCTTGGCTTCGTTGAGATTGAGCCGCGCTTGCTCGACCTCGAGCGCAAGCATGAGCCGCAACTTACGGTCATTCTCGATGGCGGTGTGCAGCTCGGCTTGCGCTTGCTGTACCTTGCCGCGGGTCAATTGGCCGTCCCACAGGTTAAACTGCACCATGACACCCGCGGTGTAACTTTTGCCGTCGCCTTCGGACCGCCAGCCGCGGTCGTAATCTGCGCTGCTGAAAAGGCCCACAACCGGCATGTAGCCACCCCGCGCACGGCGTAAGTCCGCCTCCAGCGCCCGTATTTGCTGGCTGCTGGCGGCTAGCTCGGGCCGCGTGCTGAAGTCGCCAGATTCAGGTACCGACACAGCCGGTACCGCGTCCAGAACATCAAACTTAGGGTCGTCTATCCCAAGCAGTGTCCGCAATGCGCGCAACGAAAGTTCGCGCGCGTTGCGTGCACGCACGAGGTCTTCACGCGCTTGTGCAAGGCGCACCTCAACATCGAGCAAATCAGCTCTCAGAAGTGTCCCTGCATTGAATCTGTTGCTTGCAATTTCGAGGTTTTTCTCGAAAGCGGCTACTGCGGCTTCGGCCGCGCGCACAAACTCGCGTGTTTTGAGCACCGTGTGATACGCACGTGCAACCTCGAAGGCGAGGGTGTTCCGGACCGCATCGGCTGCGTCGCGTGCAGCCCATGCATTTGCACGGGCTGCCTCGCGTGCCGAGGTGATCTGGCCGCCTGCGTATAGCGGCATGGTTACCACCCCGCGCACATTGAGATTGTCAATGTCGGGCACGTTGTTGAAGTTGATTGGGCCAAGGGGCGGCTCGCCGAATGCACGCTGGTTGAGTATCGAGCCGAAAACCATCATCGGGTTGTCCGTGCGCGTGTAGCTCGATTGCAATTGCAATTTCGGCCAGGCAGCTGAATTCGCCTGGCGCAAACCCGCCTCGGCGGCGGCAATCCGTTGCATTGCGATGCGTGCATCTGGACTGTTGGTTAGAGCGAATCGGATTGCATCCTCGAATCGCCATGGTTCAGCAGCATTGCTTACAACCCAAACCAGTGCGCAAAGTCCGGTCAACCAATTGGCAGATTTCATTTTGCGTCACAGTCGTTATCGCCCATGAAACTTGTGCAACAACAACCTCGTATTTTAGCCGCACTCGTCCTGCTCGATTTGAGCTTGCGCAGGATTATCTCCAACGGACAAAACTTTGTAAATGAACTCTGCAGCAGATTGAACCCGACAAAAGCTGTTACCCATAGCCAAGCGCGGCTGTTATAATGTGCTAGCAATAAGCTCGCCAAAACTATTGTCCCAGCGACTCTGCGGATAATCAGTTCCATATAATTGTGCTGCATTTTCGGTTGAGTTGGCCTTTGACCGGGTGTTCTGCCTATGGCAGCCTGACCCGACCAGTGCGCAGTTTCCACAGGAAATATTTCTCCAGCCACACTTTCACCCAATGCGCCCACGGCCCGGGCACAAGCAGTTGCAACTTGCGTTGGCCAGGTTTGTAAATCCGGTCTGTAAGCATGATGATGCCCTGGTTGCCGGCGTCCATGACACATTTTGCGTCTAGCTCAGTTGCGGGTTTAGGTGTAAGCGGCTTACCCGTTATGCTCGCTGCAATGTTTATCGCAGCGTACTTGGCCATTACCTCGCTTATGTAGCCCGTTTTGGGCACTGAACAGCCTGCTTCACATGGTGCAGGGGGCGCAACCGCCACAGCTACGCCAGCGGCAAACACGTTCGGAAATTGCGTGTGTCTGAAGTAATCGTCCACGACAATAAACCCGCGTGCATTGCCAAGACCGCTGGCGCGAACTGCTTCGACACCAGCAAATGCAGGTATGATCATTGCGTAGTTAAACCGCAGGGATTGCCCGGATAAATCTAGCGTCGGGCCGTTGCGTTGGTTATGGCGATGCAATTGCCCGCGTTTAAGCCAGAGTTTGCCAGGCTCAACACGCTCGATCACAGCGTTCAACACCCAGTCAATTTTTGTGTGTCGGAAAAACCATTCTGTCATGACCTGGCCCTTGCCAAGTCCGCCGATGCCGAAGTGGCCTGCAAAAGGTTCACTTGTTACGTAAGTGATTGGCACTCGATTGCGCAGGCCGGCCCGGCGCAGGGCAAATTCCAGGTTAAACACAAACTCGTATGCCGCGCCGTAGCATGAGGCACCTTGTGTCGCCCCCACAATGACAGGCCCGGGATTGGCGAGGAACTTTTTCCATTGCTCGTGCGCGTGCAGTGCATGGTCAGCCGTGCAAATGCTAACGGTATATCCGCCGTGCGGACCCAGCCCGGGCACTGACTCAAACTCAGGGTGCGCACCGGTAGCAATCAAAAGGTAATCGTACGCAACCCGGCCGTGCGCGGTATTAATGAGCTGTAGCTTTGGATCAATGGCTTCCACTACTGTATGCCTAAACTCGATTCCTTTGCGCTCCAGCGTAGGCCGAAGTGGAAACGAAATCTGCTCAACACTACGCCAGCCAAACGGCACCCAGATCAGAGACGGAATGAAAACGAATCGCTCAGCCTTGTCAAACACGATGACCTGGGCTGAGTTGCCGAGCCGCTTCTTCAGCTCGAACGCAGCAGTTAGCCCGGCAAAACTGCCACCGATTATCGCAATTGTTCTTGGGCTGTTCATGCCTGGTTATGCCGGTCGTTGAAATTATGCGCCCGAAACTTGGCGCCGCCCTGAGTGCGCTAGCTGTTATTAGGTTCGCTACGCTGTTGTAGTGGCAAGTGCTTTGTCGGCCAGCGCATCAATGCGTGCTCGAAACTGTTTCGGGCTCGGCACGCCGAGGTATGTGTCAACAAGCACACCGCCTTTGAACAACATCACCGTCGGCACACCAGTTATGCCGTACCGCGTGGCGAGCAAAGGCGCGTCGTCAACGTTGACCTTAACGAACTTGGCACGGCCGGCAAACTCGGCTGCCAATTGCTCGAAAAACGGTGCCAGCATGCGGCACGGCCCGCACCACGGGGCGTAGAAATCTACCACTACAAGTCCGTTGGCCTTGAGGACTTCCTGGTCAAAATTGGTTTCGTTTAGCTCAACTGTGTTTTTCATAGTTTCACCAATCTTTTTTGGTTCTGCCGGTACAGAGCCACCAGGCTCCAAAAGGTTACAGACCGACTCCTGCGGAAACATGTCCGGTTGTACACGGCGGCACACCCAAAACCGATAGAGGTGGGAGCATGAAAGCTCGAGGTACATCAGCTCAACTCGCACATGCACGGAATGGAAATGACTGATCGTAGAGGGAAGTCGTATTGAACTGGCTGCTTGAGGGTGCGCTACGGTGTCTGGCATGGCACGAAAGCTAAGGGGGGAGTATCCGGGTGCCATCTATCATGTCATAAATCGCCGCGGCCGGCGTGAATCCACTTTTAAGGATGACCAGGATTGGCAGTGGTTACTGGTCACGCTCTTGGAGGCTTGTGGTAAACCCAGCCGGCACGTGCACGTGTCTTGCCTGATGCTGAATCATTTTCATATGGTGGTGGAAACGACGCCCCGAGCCAATCTGTTCGCTGGTAAGAAATGGTTTCTGAGCGCTGCACCGACCGGGTCAATCAGCGTGGCACAAGTTGTTTGGGCACTTGTTCGGCGAGCAACACAAGCGTTGATCGTGAATGGCTCGTGAGGGGGTATTTGAAGACAGTGTGCGATTACGTGCATTTGGATCCGACCTGGGCGAGGCCGCTCACGCCCCAGCAACCGTTGCGTGTGTATCAGCAGAGCAGTCGGCCGGCGCATTCGAAGCCGCCGTGAAACACTGGCCGTGGCTGCGTGTGGACCGCTTGCTATGGGAATATCGTATTTCCCAAGGGACACTGGCGGTAGGGCGGCGGCGATTTAAAGAGGCATTAGAACAGCAGTGCAGGACGAAGGATAATTCGGGCCGAGCCGGCCCGGGTGGTTCCTTGGCGCAGAAGCGTTGAAGCGTGAGTTGTTGGCGACCACGGCGCAGACGCCTGCCCGATGGCACTATGATGATGCGCGCGCATCAGCAGAAGCCCAGGCTGAGGGGATCTTGGCGGAGAAATTGAGCCGGTGCGAGTGGAGCGATTCTGCCTTGGCCCAGCAGCGCAAAGGCGATGCAGCGAAAGTGGTGATTGCCAAACGGCTACGGCGGGAAACAACGATGACGCTGGCATGTGCAACCGAGCGATTTGGGAGGGGAACCAAAATGCACTTGGCGCATTTTCTGTATTGGAGAACCCGAAATGAGAAATAGCACGTCACCCTTGACCGACGCCTAACGGTCCAGCCCGATCCAATCCTGTACAACGCCGTGGCGTTGAGGAGTGTCCTGTCCGCGAACGCCTTAGCTGGCGGCGTGTGCCGCTCCCGATACCTACTGAAGCACCGCGCGGTAGAACCGCCGGGGCGCACCGGTTGCTGACGGATCAATCACCTGGACCCGCCCAACCACATTGGTAAGCACCGTCAACGGCCTCCAACTCACCAAGTCATCCGACCATTCAATCCGGTAATGGCCTTGGCGCCTGACGTCAAGCCAGCCTTCAAATCCTTCGGCCGAGAGCCTTAGCGGCCAAACCCAAACCGGCGCCACGTCGGCCCGAACAAGCGCCAGACTGTACCCGTGGCCCGCTGCAATGGCTAGCACATTGCTCAACCCAACAGGCGCGTTGCACTGGCCAAAATCGTTCCAGCCCCACGCCACGACGGTCCCGTCGGATTT
>CAZKTA010000040.1:0-10711 GCA_964555645.1 uncultured Verrucomicrobiota bacterium | reverse complement strand
CAGTGTTACGTTCACGGTGGCGGCTGCTGGCGTACCGCCGTTGAGTTATCAGTGGCGGTTTAATGGTACAAACATTGCGGGTGCGGTCGGCAATTGCCTGGTCATCACCAATGTCCAGGCTGCCAATGCGGGTAATTACTCGGTGTTGGTCAGCAACAGTTGTGGTTCGGTCATAAGTTCCAATGCGGTACTGAGTGTGCTATTTGGCCCGGTGATCACCACCAACCCTGCAAGCGTCACGACCAACGCAGGCGCAAACGTGACCTTTACAGTGGTGGCAACGGGCTTCGCGCCGTTGAGTTACCAATGGCGGTTTAATGGTACGAACATTACCGGCGCAACTGCCAACAGTTACACCAAAACTAATGTTCAATTAGCCGATGCGGGTGCTTACTCCGTCGTGGTGGGTAATTCTTGTGCTTCAGTTACTAGTGCGGTTGCCTCGCTGACGGTACTGGGATTCCCAGCTATTACAGCGGGTCCAACAAATCAGGAGGTACCACAAGGGCGCACGGCGATTTTTACTGTAGGAGCTATTGGTGCGCCGCCTTTGGTCTATCAATGGCAACGTAATGGGACGAATATTGCCGGGGCAACTTCAAACGTGTACATGTTGGAGTTTGTGCAAAGTTTTCATGCAGGCTTTTACAGAGCGGTAGTATCCAACAGTTTCGGGGCTGTGACCAGCGCGGTTGCGGTTTTAACTGTCAAATCAAATTGTTTTCCTTGGCCGTCAAATCTAGTCGCTTGGTGGAAGGCTGAGGGTAACACGATGGACACGATAGGCGCAAACCACGGGATTACAAATCTTGGCGCTGTAAGATACACGAACGGGATGGTTGGCTCAGCCTTTTATCATTCCAACAGTTACGTCAGGATTGCTCATTCGCAGTCGTTTTCATCATCCAATTTCACTGTCGAGGCATGGGTGTATCCGGAGTTGTTGACCAATAGGCGCGCGGTGTTCGTCAAGGAGTTAGGGACAAACAACGTTTGCTATGCGCTTTACGCCCACGATGGGGCGTCGAATGTTGCAGCGTATGTAAGAGTGGGCACAAATACGCTGGTGGCTTTCAGCGCCGGCAGATTGTCGGCAAACAATTGGTCTCACCTTGCAATGACATGGAACGGCAGCAACTTGTGCCTCTATACAAACGGGATGCTGGCTGCAGTTAGAACAAATGCAGGCAGCGTGACAACTTCAACAAATTGGGTTTCAATAGGTGGCACAAGCATTTCGACAACACAGTCGTTCATGGGGCGTATTGATGAGATTTCCTTTTACACGCGTGCGCTGTCTTCCAACGAGATCGCAGCTATTAGTGCAGCTCGCGCATTTGGCAAGTGTCCTCCGCCCCCAACTATAGTTACAAACCCGACCAGCAAATCGGCTTTGGTGGGCGCCACTGTGGGCATGCAGGTTGTTGCGCAAGGTGTCGAGCCTTTGAGTTACCAGTGGTTTTTCAATGGGACAAACGCGGTGCCAGGCGCTACAAACCCTGTGCTGTGGCTTTCAAATGTCCAATTGACAAATACAGGACACTACTCGGTTACTGTTGGCAACAGCGGCGGGTCGGTCACCAGTGCGCCGGCGTTGTTAACTGTGCAATCATGCTTCCCGGCCCTTGATGTGATGCTTGTCATAGACAGGTCCAGTTCAATGACAAACAACCTTGGGGACGGGCTCAGCAAAATCCGCGCAGCCCAACTCGCAGCTTCCAATTTTGTGACTCGTCTGTTTCCAAACCTGGACCAGGCCGGGCTAGTTTCGTTTTGGAGCAACAGCTTCAACAACCAGCCCTTGACCACAAATTTGGCGGCGGTGATTTCGGCGATAACCAATTTGACCACATCATTCGGCACGCGCATTGACTACGGCATTACCAATGCCCATGCCGAGTTGAGAAGTATTCGCCGCAACTCCAGTGCGTTGCCCGTGATGGTCATTTTAAGCGACGGACAGAACAGCCCCACAAACACCGTGGGTTGGGTTTACACAAATGCAAACGCTGCAAAACTTGACGGTATACACCTGGTCACGGTGGCCTTAGGCACGGACGCAGACACAAATCTGATGCTTAACATCGCTTCTGCCCCCAATACAAACAATTATCACTTCGCCACAAATTCTACCCAACTCTACAAGGTGTACGAACTTATTGCAGCCTCGATTTGTCGGGCGATCTCAGTAACCATCACTCCTTCGAGCCGGACCTTGTGCCCCGGCTACACGGGAATTGTTTTCACTGCAACTGCCGCTGGCACAGGTCCATTCACCTATTCCTGGAGCAGGAACGGTGTTGCTCTTCTCGGCCAAACGTCTAACGACTTGGTTCTCACTAATGTATCTAGCGCAGACGCTGGCACTTACACAGTGGTGGTCGCCGGAGCAAACAATATGAAAGCCACCAACAGTGCTTCTTTGACAGTGTTAAGCGATGTAAGTGTGGTTGGTCCGACAAACCAAGCTGTGTGCGCGGGCTCAACAGCGAGCTTCTGTGTTAGTGCCACAGGCTCGGCGCCGTTGAGTTATCAGTGGCGGTTTAATGGTACAAACATTGCGGGTGCGGTCGGCAATTGCCTGGTCATCACCAATGTCCAGGCTGCCAATGCGGGTAATTACTCGGTGTTGGTCAGCAACAGTTGTGGTTCGGTCATAAGTTCCAATGCGGTACTGAGTGTGCTATTTGGCCCGGTGATCACCACCAACCCTCTCAACCAAGCTGTGTGCGCGGGCTCAACAGCGAGCTTCTGTGTTAGTGCCACAGGCTCGGCGCCGTTGAGTTATCAGTGGCGGTTTAATGGTACAAACATTGCGGGTGCGGTCGGCAATTGCCTGGTCATCACCAATGTCCAGGCTGCCAATGCGGGTAATTACTCGGTGTTGGTCAGCAACAGTTGTGGTTCGGTCATAAGTTCCAATGCGGTACTGAGTGTGCTATTTGGCCCGGTGATCACCACCAACCCTGCAAGCGTCACGACCAACGCAGGCGCAAACGTGGTTTTCTGTGTAGCTGTATCCGGCGACGGGCCTTTTAGCTACACCTGGTACAAGAACAATGCGCTTCTCACCAACCAAATTTCCAGTTGCCTGGTTTTGTCTAATGTAACTCAAGCAGACGCCGGCAGTTACACCATAGTGGTGTCTGGCCAATGCGGACAACCAGTGACCAACACCGCCACACTGACGGTTATAAGTCCACAACCAACACCACCATCGGTGCAAATCATTGCCCCCACAAATGGCCATGTCGCATGCAGTGGAGGAGCACTCAGCCTAACTGCATTGGCTGCCGATCCGGACGGTGAGATCGCCCGCGTCAGCTTCTACTCTGACTCGGTGTGGATTGGCGACGGCCTTCGGATTGGGTCAAGCACATACGCCTTGCCCGAGTTCAGGCCAACTCCAGGCACATACTCCGTTACCGCAGTGGCACTGGACAACCAAGGACTAAACAGTACATCCGCTGCGGTCTCGATCACAATCCAAGCACTTGTCCAGGTCGACGCCGGGCCGCTCCAAGCCATATTGATGACAAATCCGACAGTCACAATTCAACTCCAGGGTCGTGGACTGGCGCACGGCAGTTCAGCAACGTACGTTTGGACACAGGTCTCGGGCCCGGCCCAGGTAAGCTTTGTGAACCCGGCCCAGACCAACACCGCCGCCACTTTTGGCGCCCCAGGCCAATACGTGCTTCGCCTTACAGGTAGTAACAGTTGTTCTGAAGACACCGACGACGTAATCATTACCGTATTCACAAACCGTCCGCCGGTGGTCGATGCCGGCCCGGACAAGGTCATTTATCTACCCAACGCAGAAGTTACATTGACTGGCAGCGCAATGGACGACGGGTTCCTGCGACAAATGAGTGTCGTGTGGTCAGTTGTGTCAGCGCCGCCCGGAGCTAACCCGGCCATCGTCCAACCAATCGGTAAACTAACCACGCCTGTGACTGGACTTACGCAACCGGGCCTGTACGTCATCCGCCTGAGCGCTTTTGACGGCCTGACCAATACACACGATGAATGCACAATTACAGTGTTACCCAATGGCAGCCGTACCTGGACCTACGATGCTGACTTTGAGGAAGGTATGCTGTTGAACGTCAACTACGACGAAGTGCCTGACCAACTACAGCTTAACCGCACGATCGAACCGTTTCCATATGTTTGGGTGGCTTGTTCTGGGCGTGGGACGATTGTTCGGATCGATGCCATCACCGGCCAAGTATTGGGCGAGTACGGTACCGCCCCTGAGACTACAGCTAACTACTTCGGATTACGCGGTCTGGATCCTTCACGCACAACTGTGGACAAATATGGCAATGTCTGGGTCGCCAATAGGAATAATGTCTTTATAGACGACATCTACTGGGGCTCGATCACCCGTGTGGGCTTGGTCGTTGGTGGTACTCGCGGCTGGGTCCAAAAGGACGAAACGGGGATCGTCACCAACTTCATTGTGGACCCAAATGGCGAATACATCAGACCTCCATTCAAATACTGCACCGCAGTTGATCGAGACGGCGACGGGTACATTCATACCTCATTTGGGCTTACGAATGTACTACCTTGGCCGGGCTCACTTACAAACGGAGCCAGCTGCGCAACAGACGAGTGCATATTAAACTTCACATTAGTCCCATGCACCAACACCAGAACCGTCGCAATCGATGCAAATAACAATGTTTGGGTTGGGGGACGTTCCAAATACCACGTTATGGTTGATGGCAAGACTGGTGAGGTTATCGCAGACACTATATTTTTACCACTTGTAGGAGGGTATGGCGGGCTGATTGATAAGAGTGGTGTCTTGTGGTCCTCAGGCTTCGGAAGCTCCCTTCTTATGTTCGACATCGGAAAACGTTTCGATTTGAGTGCCTATCCGCCAGTTGTTACCAACAATGAATACGTTGGTACAGATGTTGGCATTGTTGTGTACGGTTTGGGAATAGACCCAATCACAGGCGAAATTTGGGGAACTGTTTACGATTCGAACAGCGTTTATAAAATTGACCCCCTAACTCTAGTTTACACCAATTATGACTTCAGTACGTTTAACTCCGTGCTGGCGCAAGGTCGGTTGCGCGGCGTAGCCGTTGACTACGATGGCAACGTCTGGATTGCCGTCTCGGGCGGAATGTCGGTTTTCCGCATGCGTACTGATGGCACATTTTGGGGTCACATCCAGTTGCCTTGTGGGCCTTCGGTAATAGGCAGTCAAGGTGGTCCAATGGGGGTGGCAGTTGATGCCTTCGGCAAGGTCTGGGTTGCAAATCAAGGCGGCACCGTTATGCGCATTGACCCCAACAAGGGCCCAATGCTGCGCACAGGCCATAGATTGGGGGCTGTGGACCTGGTTGTAGACTTGGATCCGGACCCTCAGAACCGCACTGCCCACCCGTACAACTATAGTGACATGACTGGGTATGTGTCCGTGGGTTCAACGTGTCCCTCCGGATTTTGGAGTGTTGTTCATGACAGCGGCACTAACCGTGAGTGGGGGCTGTTTCTCTGGGATGCCACAACCCCGCCGGGTACGGACGTTAAGGTCGAAGTATGCGCAGCTACCAACTACATGGACCTTTACAGGCAGGCCGACTCATTCGTTAAGGTGGCCAATGGCGTAGAAACCAACGGCATTTGGGGTCGATACCTCCAAATTCGCGTTACATTATCCAGGAATACAAATAATATCGACATCACGCCTGTTCTCCGCAGCCTGACGGCCGTACCAAAGCCCACAACAGGTGCGATCCCAGATGAATCCGGCAACTACGCAAAGTCTGATAGGTTTACGGTCATTCAGGGCACCACAAACAACGTGTTGGATGTGCTTGCCAACGATGCATTAAAAGGCGCCGCTGTACGAATTGTTTCGTGCGCACCAGCACGCCATGGCTCAGCTACAACCAACTCTGCCCCTATTGTCCATAGAGGCCGACTAATGCAGCCGGGCACCGTAATTGTTTACTCATCGGAGCACGGTTTCTACGGCGAGGACCGATTCACCTACACCATCACAGATGCTTTAGGTACTTTCAGCAGGGCCGTAGTACTTGTGGATGTCATCAAGACAAACCCCGTGCTCGGAAATACAAACCTGACCTTATGCCTCACTGGTCAGTGGGAATATGCCGTACCCTCAAACGAGGTAACAGAATTATGTGTATATCGCAATGCGCCTTTTTGCTGGGCCGAAGGCGACGAGTTTATTGCCGCATTTACGCAACCTCTCTACGGGTCTTTGAGGCGCGATTATAGTTGTGTTTCCTGCCGAGAAAACGCGCACCCCAGGCATTGTGTTTGCTTGTTGTACACACCACCGCGCACACCTCCTCAGAACTGGGACGGAACGGATATCTTTACTTGGACGGTCGCCCGCCCCAATGGCGCGTTTGCCACAACCAATGTTTTTGTGTATGTAACCAACACACCGATAAGTTATGCGCCCAAGTTGGACGTTTATTGGGGAACCAACCGGTTGCTCAACGGCAGCACCATCTTCGTGCGGGCAAGTCTGAACCTGGAAATTACCAATATATTCACGCTATCTAACGCGACCCCGACGTCAGCACAAAACCCGCCCGGGTATTTGCAATTTCAAGTTATCCAAACTGATGTCTCAGGCGATGCTTGTGAATTCGAAATCACCCCTAACATTGACTTCAAATTCCTCGAAAGCGGCCAAACAACAAATATCAGCGTCATCATCACCAGCATCGCAATGGGTAGAGCAAAAGCAGCTCTTACCATCAAGTACAGTTGGATGTGGGATTATTTGGAATTCCAAATATTTTTCGACGTGTTGGTCACCAACATGATGGGTACCGACCTTGGGGTGCGTTTAACCGCTCCAGCCAGTAATGCCATCTTCGCCGCTTATAACAATATCACACTCGCAGCCGAGGTTACAAACAACGCCGGCCCACCCATCACAAATGTCGTTTTTGTGTATTCCACACAAGACCCCTCACAACAAACCATTTACATGATTGGCGAGGTTACTAACGCACCCTACACTTTTACATGGATGCTTGTGCCACCAGGCTCTTATACACTGTACGCATACGCTATCAACGCCCTCAACCAGTTCGCTGTGTCCGAACCGGTACAAATCACCGTTCAACCTTTGCCTGGGTCAGCTACCAATGCCCCGCCAATAGCTGTAGATGATATTGTGTTCATTCCAATGTGTACAAACAGACCTGCGGCATGGCCGATCCACGTTTTGGACAATGACTATGACCTTAACCTCGATCCTTTGACCGTCATTGATTTCACTCGACCCAATAGCGGCACCAACTGGCTCAGTGGCGACGCGATTTATTATTCGCCCGAGCCGTACGTGTACGGAGATGTGGTATTTTATTATCTTGTCGCCGATGTCAACGGCGGGCGTGCTTGGGCCAAAGTAACTGTACGTATCACTTATGAGCCTCCTCCAACCGTTAACTTCATCTCACCGCTCGACGGTTTTTATCTGCAACTGCCGCCAAAAGGACAAACCACCAACCTAATCCTTACCGTGGCAGCCTCACCAACTGTTACAAACGTCACTTACTTCTTGGAAGACCGTCCATTGGGCACAAGCACGAATCCGATTGACGGCTTCCGGTTCGTTTGGGTTAATCCGCCTGCGGGTCGTCTCTGGCTGTGCGCAGTAGCCACAGATACCAACGGTAACCAAGGCCGGGCAGACTGGGTCTCCGGTTACGTAGAAGCCCCGTTTGGTAACTCGCCGCCTTTAGCTGGTATCTCCAACTTCGTCGCGAATCTTGACGCTGCTCGCTCAAGCCCGGTGCCAGAGTTGCCAGTTATCCACCAAGCCATCACTAATCTCGTCGGCACAATCGGCGACCCAGACCCAGAAGACACAAACATTAAGTTTCAAGTGCTGCTTTACGACGCCGAAGGCAATTTCTTGTCTGAACTAACCCCAGGCTTCATACAGCTCCAGAGCAAACCAAAAGGCGGCACAAACCTCGTGCTCACTGCGCTTAACCTTGAGCAGTTTGAAAATGGCACTTACGAAATCGAGCTTAACGTTACCGATGGATACAGCCTGACCAGCGACCGCAAAAGATTCATCTTGGATGCTCAACTGAAGCTTGGCCAGTTCACTTTCAGCGTCGAAGACCTCGTCATCCCAGTCAACGGGATCCCAATTACAGTCGTCCGCACTTATGATTCCCGGAATACCTCGACTAATACCGACTTTGGCCCAGGTTGGACCTTGGCGCTTCACGACCTGAATGCACAAATCAATGAATGGCGTGAGCAGGTGGTGGATGACGATGGCGAGCCTTTCAGCCTACGCATGGGTGGCGGGTACGATGTTACGCTTACCCTGCCCGATGGCCGCCGCACCACATTCGCATTTTACCTTGAAGGACCTTGCGCATGCTCTATGGGCAGCGACTACAGGGGGTGCTACAAGCCCAAGTGGCACTCGCCTCCGGGTGTACAGGCTAAACTCTATTGCCTTGACCAGCCAGAGTTGATTGTTCTCGGCAAATTAGCTGTCTGGTCGTCGGCAGGACTCTTCACTTCGCTCAGGCATTTCGACTTCCGTGGGTTCGTGCTAGAGACACTCGACGGCACTCGGTATATCCTTGAACGAGAAGACCTACGTGTCCGCAGCACACTTCTGAACGCATTGGAATCCATTTACCGTGGACATTGGGAAGACGACCCGACTTTTGGGAACCTGACCGGAGAACTTTATGTTCATGCATGGGGCAGGCTTTATCTGTCACGCATTGAACGGCCTTCTGGTGACGTCTTACAGATCGAGCCCGAATCAATCACTCATTATGACCCGACTGGTAACCCAACTAGATCCCTTAAGATCCAACGCGATCCCTTACACAACAACCGTATCGTCGCTATCTATGACCCCAACTCAATCGCACGCACCGGGACACAGTTCTTCCCCATGCCTACTCTCCAATACATCTACGACCCAACTAATGGCAACCTCGTCGAAGTTCACAAACTCGTCGATCACGATACGCGCACTTACGAAATCACAAAGTACGTGTACACCAACAAACCATCGTCACACTATCTGGTTGGCATCATTGACCCGCGCGGTGTTAGCGTGGCAAAAACTTTCTACGACGACCACGGCCGCATCGAGAAAATCGAAGATGCAGACGGCAAAATCACCCGGTTCATCTACGAAACCGACCGCCAGGTCCAAAAGGTGGTTGACCGCCTCGGCAACACCAACTCCTACGTCTATGACCTGCGCGGTAACGTCACCGCCATCACAAACGCTCTTGCCGGCGTCACACTCATGGCCTATGACGACAATAACAACAAGACCAACGAAATCGTCTTCCTGAACGGCCAACCTCACGCCACTAACCGATTCGTCTATGACGCCAACAACCTCCTGCTGGCCAGCTACGACCCGCTAGGCCGCAGTAACGTGTTCAATTACAACAGGTGGGGACAATTGACTGAGAGCCTGACCTGGGACGCTTCCTGCAATTGTCTGCGCGGAACCACCAATTTCTACGATGACAAGGGCAACCTCACCGGTACATCCGACGCCCTGGGCAACTCCACCACCAACTTCTACAACGACCGGGGTCTGCTTATCAGCTCGCGCGATGCCATCGGCACGATCGTCTCAAATTACTATGATGGCTTGGGTAACCTCATCGGCACAGCCACCTTTGCCGCCAACGGCACTACCATCCTCAGCACCAACTCCTTTGCCTATGACGCCAACGGTAACCAGACTCAATCCGTCACCTGGCGGCGCGTCAACGGCAACTGGACGGGCGCAACCAATATCACCATCTACGACGCCCAAAACCGCCCCATCCACTCCATCGCCCCCAACGGCAGCACAAACACCACCATCTATAACGCACTCGGCAGACAACAAGCCACCATTGACGCCCTGAACCGCACCACCACCTACCAATATTCGGAGCGCGGACAGCTTGTCCGCATCATTTATCCGGATAACTCCTTTGAATCCTACGGCTACGACGCCGAAGGCCGACGCACTCACACCACAAACCGCCTCGGCCACGTCACCACCAGCTTCTATGACGCCCTCGGCCGTTTGGTGTCCAGCGTTTACGCTGACAACACCACCAACACCACCGTGTATGACGACCTTGGCCGAGTGCGCTTCTCCATTGACGCCCGCGGCACCACCAACGCCTTCGGCTACGACCGCGCCGGCCAGCGCATCGCCGTCACAAACGCACTGGGCACACCCGTCCAAACCGTCTATGGCTACGGCTACGACGAGCGCGGCAACCAAATCTACTTCACCAACGCGCTGAACCGGGTGACAACCAACATCTATGACGCCCTCAACCGACTCGTGGAAGTCCGATTCCCTGACGGCACCAAGACCTTCACCGGCTACGACGCCGCAGGCCGCCGTGTCGCTGAGACAAATCAGGACAACATCGTCACGCGCTTTGGCTACGACGGTCTGGGCCGGTTGATTGCCGTGACAAACGCCTGGGGCACATCCGACGCCACCTGGGCCACGTACGTCTATGACGAGGCCGGCAACCTGCTCCAGCAAATTGACGCGCTCAACCGCACCAACCGCTTCGAGTACGATTCAATGGGCCGGCGCACCCGCGCCATCCTGCCCGGCAACCAGTCCGAATCCTTCGGTTACGACTTGCTCGGCAACCTCATCCGGCATACAAATTTCAACGGCGTGGTC
>CAZKTA010000039.1:0-12132 GCA_964555645.1 uncultured Verrucomicrobiota bacterium | reverse complement strand
AATTTCGGCAAAACTCAAAGCCTTTACTTAAGCTACGCAGTTGTAATGGGGAAACAAGGCAGTTACATAAAAAATTTTTCCCACCTAGGTGTTTACACCTATTGACATGTACATGCCTTATGAATAGAAAAGTAAACAATTTGACCTTGACCTCGTTTCCGCAACCGAAAAAGTAAAAATAAAAAACCCAAGCCCAGATAATAAGAAAACACATCAAAAGATCGCAGTAGTTGCCGTTCTTTCGATTGGCTTGGCAATTGCGGCCCAAGCGCAACCAACCAACTGGTTGCTTTATAACTTCGACACCGACCAGGTGACCCAAACCCCTTATGGGGACGTTTGGAGGAACTGGTTCGGCGGTAATTTCGTAAGCGTTGAATGGGACCCCAGCAACGATGCGAGTAACAACCCCAATTCCGGCTCGATGAAGCTGACGATCGACAACAAGGGCTACGACCAGTACGTTCTGCACGACGGATTTGCCAATGCGAACCCGTGGACACCCACATATGCTCCCGTGCCTCTGCACACTTTCACCAACCTCTCGTTTGACATGCGTTATGATATCACTTCGGCGATCCGCACCAACACCGCCCCGGCAGGCGTCAACGGTTCCTTAGGACCAGGTTCACTGGACTTCGGATTTATGCGCGTAGGCACGATTGGCGGCGTACCGGGCGCTGTAACTTGGGGTCAGAACTGGTATCACTATTGGGCGATCTCAGCCACCAATGGTGCTGGGCAGCCCAATACCAATTGGATTCGCGTGAATGTTGACCTGCGAGGGGTAGCTGGCATGTTCGGTGATCTGCAGGGTGGCCTAAACAACATCATGTTTGCCCTGGACAACGGCGCCTATGGTAATCAGCCCTTGGTCGGCCAACAAATCATCTGGTTTGACAACATCCAGTTTACTGGAACCATGCCGCAATTTCCGCCGCCGACCCTGTCAATCGAGAAGCCCTATCCGCCGGCGCTTTGGTTGTTTGGAGGCAGCGGCATCCATGGCCGCTCTCAAGTGGCCCTTCAGGGTGATACCGCCACTTGGGTCGACGGACCATTTCCCGTGACTTATTCGTTCAAAATACTTGACAACGCCACGGAGCCCGGAGGTCTGGATACTCACATTCACTTTATAGGTGGGGGCGGCGATGCGTCTTATTTTGATTGGGGAAGGCCTAATGTGCTTTGGTTGCAAATCATCAGCGGTAGCGGGACCAATACTACTTGCGTTGCCAACATCTCATGGAAAACCAATGCGCCGGGCTCAAATCCGGACGAACACAACGTAGCCCTGAGGATCACGAATTCGCAACTAGCCGGAAAATGGACGCTGACATTCCTCAGCATTACCAACGGCACACTGACAGCTCCCGGCGCCGGCCCAGTCCCATTCTCGATCAACTTGCCCGAAGAAGACGTCGTGGCTGCATTTAGCGCTCCGATTTCGGTTCGCTTCGGGCATCAGAACAATGGAAACGCCGCACACGGTGGAGTGCCTCATTACTGGGCCGAAATCGCTGTTTCGAATGCTAACGGACCACTGGTTTATGAAGACTTTACAAAGGCAGGTACCAACCAACTGGACACGACCATCTGGAACCTTAACACAAGTGACGGCGTGGGTGTGATCCAGTTGGTGCCCACCAATGCGCATTACTGGATCAAATGGAATACTCCGGACACGGGATTTGTTCTGGTTACTGCCACCAACCTGAACGGTCCGTGGCTCCTGCCCCAATTCTATAACAACTATGCTGACGGCACGTACACGGTCGCCAATCAGACACACCAGCGAGGTCAAAGGTGGAACCTGATGATGCCTTATTATCTACCGACAGCGAACGGCCAGCCGGGCGGACCACTGTCGCCATACGCGTATTTCCGGCTCACGACCAATCCGCCAGAGCCGTAAGCGTGGCTGGTAGGCCGACGGTTTGTTGGAAAACGTTGGAACACAACAAGGAACGGCGCTGGAAACAGCGCCGTTTTTTTTATCCCGTGAGACGTGAGCTTGGTTTGATGATACAGCGAAACGGCGGCATTCGGAGTTTATGAGCGCCTGCTGTTGCGCGAAAGTGTTCCGCCTCGACGGGCGCATTTTTAATTTAACCTGAAAAACTAGGCAGTGTCGCCTCGACCCGTGACATAGTGGGCACGGGTTGGATTGGTTTGCTGTCCGTGCGAATCTCACGAGGCGAGCCGAGCCGGCCCGTGCCTTTCAGGCACGCCACCGCAGCCAACCCCAAAGACCATTGGCACTTTTTCGTTGTGCGGTGGGAGTCCGGACGGACGGCTCGGCGAGCCGTACCTACCCTCTTACCCCGAAGCCAACTTCGTTTTTCAGGTTGAAAGGGCAGCCGCGGTTCAGCCGCACGACGGCCTGTTGAGCGAGCTGTGGGGTTTCCTTAAGACCAACAAGAAGGGTGGCCGCCGCCCATTCTGGTGGCGCTGGTGGTTTTCGGGCCGCTGATTCTGTTGTCCAGCAGGGGCGTGGCGCTGTTCATCTGGACGCTGTTCTGAATAGTTAGCGCGTCCGGCCGGGGCCGGGCGTTATGCGCAAGATTTTGATGCGTTGGCGCGCGGCCGCGTTGGTGGGACTTCGCTGACCCAAAGCAACAAACTAGGCGACCTGTAACAGCTGCTCTGCGACGCGATAGCGCGGGCCATTGCTCCGGTGCCGTTTTGCAGCACGACCAAATCACAGTTCGTATCCACCAAAGTGACGACGCCCGTTAACTGGAAGTCGCAACCAGCAAGGTAATCGGCGCCAGAAAGGGTTCTGAATTGCGCCGCGTTGGTGACGAAATGGACAGGCCCCGCGCCCGTGACGCCTTCAAGGGATGCCACCGAAAGATCCAAGTCGCCTCGCACCAACGCAATTGGGACCGACAACAACAGGACACCCGTTCGCGTGTTCATCTTAATTTTCACAAAACGTGCTGTTCCTTTTGACTGGGTGAACCATACTTGCAGAGCGACAAAATGGCACAAAAATCACGTTGGAGGGCTGAAACTGCCAGCCACTCCTTGCAAGTTTCAAACACATCAGTCAGTCCGGGCAAGCCGATCCCACATAAGTGTTCACACATAAGTATTCATACTCATTGACCCTAAGGGTGAATTTTTATAATTTATGGCACAACTTGTTCAAAAGGTGAACGTTGACGTATTTAAAGTTCGGGCGGCCGAAGCGAAAGCCAGGAGCCGGAACGTATCGATGCAAAAGTAACAACGACTGAACAGACAATCCTTAGTGAAAGGAGGAAAACAACAATGAGAAAAGGACTACTGCTTGTAGGATGTACAATTGCCCTTGTGTTTATGGCGCAGCAATCAAATGCTTCCTATGAATCGGGCATCCATGATGGATGGTTTTGGTCAAAATGGACCGACGATAAAAGTGGGTACGTGAACATGACTTTGGGCCCCGGCGGCAATTACGCTGTTGCTTGGAACTATAGCGGGAACTTTACTTGTGGCAAAGGCTGGACTACCGGGTCAAGAACCAGAAGAATAGGCTATAATTGCGGCGCATATACGTGCAACGGTGGGGGTGTTTTTGGCTACTATGGGTGGACAAAGAACCCACTCATAGAATACTACGTCAATGAGAAGTGGGGCCGTACGAGGCCCACATCATCTGATCGCAGGGGGTCACTTAGCAGCGACGGTGGCACTTACGACATATACACGGCAATGCGATACAATGCGCCTTCAATTATAGGCACTGCAACTTTCCGGCAGATCTTCAGTACCCGAACGGTACAAGCACCGACGGGGCAGAACAGAGTCATCACCTTCCAAAACCACGTCAACGCATGGGCGAATGTAGGATTGACTCTGGGAAGTGATATGTCTCCCCCCGCGATTTTGCTTACGGAAGGGTATGGCGGAGGAAGCGGGTATGTTAATGCAACGGTGTGGAACAACTAGCAGGTTCTCTGTAAGTTGACATTTTGCCAAAGCCGGCCGGTTTCACAGCCGCCGGCTTTGTGTTTTTTCAAAAAACGATTCAGCAGAGTGAATGGCTGTGGTGAGATCACCTGAACAAAGGAGACAGTTAAAATGAAAAAACGATTCCTTTTCATTTCAACGGCAATTCTGATTGCGGGTGCTTGGGCGCAAGAGAAGTCGAACAGCCTTGTATTTGTGGAAGGCGGGCCTTTTAGAAACACAAAATCCACCAACTACTACGGAAAAGCTCTAATAGTATCTAACTTTTATATCGCCAAGTATGAGGTGACTCAAAAAGAGTGGATTGAGGTGATGGGAAGTAATCCATCGAAATTCAAAGGCGACAATTTGCCGGTTGAAATGGTAAGCTGGTACGACTGCATCGAGTATTGCAACAAAAGGAGCATAAAAGAGGGCCTAGAACCGTATTACAACATAGATAAGAACAACAAAGACCCAAATAACAAGAATGAGATTGATGATGTAAAATGGACAGTGACGATCAATCCCAGAGCCAATGGGTACCGATTGCCGACAGAAATAGAGTGGGAATACGCCGCCAGTGGAGGTCAGATGAGTAAAAACTATACTTACAGCGGGGGCAACGATATAGATGAAGTCGCATGGTATTGGAGAAACTCTGGGGATACATACTTAACAGGATTTTGGTTCTGGCCTAGGATTGAAAAAAACAATTGCAGAACAAAACCTGTCGGCAGCAAGAAACCGAACGAATTAGGGCTTTACGACATGTCCGGTAACGTAAGGGAATGGTGCTGGGACTGGAGTGATAATAATGGTGGCTCGCGGGTTTGGAAGGGAGGCGGTTGGATGGGTAGTGACTTCTGCTGCGAGCCGCCTTTCCGGGCCGAATTCGAAGCGAGTGGCAGGGGCCCCGATCAGGGTTTTCGTGTGTGTCGCAGCAAGGTAGACTGAAATTGGTATGAGTCGCGTATTGCGGCATCAAGTGTCCCTGGTCTTGAACGTGGTCTTGCTGGTGACGGTTATAGTGTTGTTACTGGGCAAATCGGACCGCGCGCCTGGGCCATCCGTCCCTGAGGCCAACCTCGGCAACGAGATGAGCCCTAGAAAAATGACGGATGAAACGCTTGCCTTTAGCAAAGAGCCGACTTCGCCAAAGTCGCCGCAATACCCGGACACCGCATCCGTATCGGAGCAGCGGCGTTGGATTATTGACCAGCTGCGCGCTGCTGGTGTACCCAGCAAAGTCTTGGCGCGAATAGCGCTAGCCGACATCGAGGCACACTGGGAAGCGCGTTTTTGGGAAGAAACCCGCCGTGGAGCAGATAACGACAAAATGTCTGCGATGCAACTGGAATTTGATATGAGCAAAGACGCGGAAATGCGCGCCGCGCTCGGAGAAGAAGATTTCAAGCTGTGGGACCAAGAAAATATGCTGCGGGAAGCCAATATCGGCGGGATCCCGTTAACAGTCTCTGAAGCCGAGGCGATTTATGATTTGAAGAAAAAACTCCAGCAGCGCCAGTGGGAACTGGAACTGGCTAGGTTAAAAAAAGAGATGGATGAAGCTGAAATCGATGATGCGTATGCCAAAGCATATTCCGAATTTAACCAGCAAATGAAAGCCCTGTTGGGGGAGCAGCGCTACGCAAAATCGCAAGGAATTGACCATGAGACCGCCGCTGCGCATTTTCGGCAGCAACTGGCCAAAGTGAACCCAACTGATTCACAGTTCCAGGAGTTGTTGGAAGTACACCGGCAATTTAACGAGCGCCTGTCAGAACTCGAAAAGCAGTTTCAAAATGATCCGTCATCAGCGGTTTACGCAGCGCAACTCAAGGCGCTGAACGAAGCCCGTGACCGGGAATTCCAGCGTGTGCTCGGCGCCGACGCTTTCGACACTCTCCAAAAGGAGCAAGATGCCAGCTACTTGAAGATGAAGAAATACGCACATACTTGGGGACTTGACGACAACAAAATTGATTACGTGTTTCGCACAATGAAGTACTACGAGAAAAGTGTAGAGGATTATATCGCCCAGGCGCGCGTGCTCGAAGCCCAGGGCCAAAGTGTGGACTGGGACGCAGTAAACAAGAACCTGCAACAATTTACTGAACAAATCCAGCAATCACTCCAAAATTTCCTCGGCCAGGACCGCTTCGACAGAATGCAGCGGAATTATGTCTTTCGTTTTAATCAAATAACTTCGCGAGGACTGTTTCGATAAATCGCAACAAACAGCAGATGCAGGTGAGGCCGCATGGTTTGCCCGGCGAGACGCGTGCGCCATCTAAACATCACACCGCGCGTAGGCGCAGGACGAACTGGCGGCGTGTCTGGCGCGGCATATACGACCGCAAATGGGTCGGTGCTTATAATTGGCGTTCCAAAACTGAGCAAAATAGCTTTGTCAGCTTGCCGCGGTAGCTACGGTCATCTTTAGGCAAGGCTGCACAACATGCATTACCGCTACTAAGCCGGCACGATTCGGTCCTTACCCTCAAGTTCGGGGCTTCGATCTCGCAAGTGCGTGTAACCCCAACGCTCCAAGCTGAAAAAACCCGATCCCTCGCTGTTTTCGGTGGAATAGAATTGGGCTGGGAATAACCTCCGGGGATGACACCTGAAAGACCGTTTCAAGAACCGTTGGGATTGGGCTTAAACTGCCGGGTTTGGGTTTATGGCACTTCAGCCAGTCCAGGCACAAGCCGATTCCACATGAGTATTTGTACTCATAGACAGTTTTCACAGAATGTGCCAATATAGCGAAAAAATACGTTCGAATGCCAGTATTGCACTGGCGTCAAAGTAGTCGGGCAACAAAAGACGGATCAGAAAAGAAATATGAAACCAGCACTCAAAGTATTGTCATTGGTCGTCGTGTTGAGCGGTTTGGCTGTCGCCAGCCAAGCACAAATCACTGTGTATGAGGATAACTACAACAATCGAACTCCAGGCTCTAGTTTTCCAGCTTGGAACTGGGCTGATGGTGGTATCACTACGCACTTAGCCACGTTTGAGGACTATAGTGGTAACATCGTAGTTCAGCGGAGAGGTATAATAAATAATACCACTGGATCGTCTGTTAACACCCGATTTGGGTCAAAGTGGGACATCACGCTGACTGGAAACACCAGTCCCAATCCGAGCGATTACACCATCTCGTTTGATTTGCGGAGCCTGTCTGGGAACTGGGACCCTCTCAACTTACAGCTTTTTGTGCTTACCAAAGAACCTGGAGCTGATCAGGGCTACGGTGTTGGCTTCTCTATCTCCCAAGCGGAGGGATGGAGAAGTTTGGAATTCAATCTTTCCCAACTAAATTTGGGTTGGTGGCAGGGAACCGCTTGGAACTTAACAAATCCAAATTGGTCGCTTGAGATTGGTGGTCCGCCGTGGCCGGGCTTACCAGTAAGTCCGGGGCAGGCATGGGAGCAGGTTTGGCTTATGGATAATGTTAAAATTACCTTGATTCCTGAGCTTAACACAGCCGCACTGCTCTTTGGATGCCTAAGCCTAATGGCTGGTTGGCGCTGGTTCCGTCGTAAGTCCTGACTCGCAAGCCAATACGCTTCTGGAAACCGAAGCTCTCTGAACACATCAATCTGACTCCGCGCGGTAGTCAACTGCCGCGCGGTTTTTTTGAATGGGAAAGGCCGTATCGGATTTGGCGTGGTGGATTCGGAGGCGCGGGTTTCAGTATAGCAACTGATAATTGTCTTGTCGTACCCCTCGGCTTTGCCGGTGGCATCTGGCTCTATGAGTATTGATACTCATTCAAACCAAACGCGAATTTTGATATGAAACAACAGGATACGTTCAAAGGGTGAACCTTGACGGGGCAAAAGCTTTGTCCGCCCGGGCGAAAAAACTTCGCTCCTAGAACGCATTCAAACAAAAAAATAACCAGCGAGAGATGAAATAGAAAATACCAACGAACTATGAAATACCGAAAGACATACTCCTTCAAGGCCGCCGCCGCTGTGGCCGCGGTCGCCGCACTTACGATGGGCGCTCACGCTTACCAAGGAAGCACCACCCCAAAGCTGCGCGTGTCTGGGCGTTTCCTTCAGGACAGCAGCGGCAAAAACGTCCTGCTCCACGGCTGGTTTCAGCCGCAGGCGAGCTGGTTTAATGGCGAGGGGAACCGATACAGCAATCCAACCGACTATACGAACCCGGCCAATGTCGCCCCGTGCCTCAACTTCTTGAGAGACGCGGCAACTGTTATGACCACCACCAACGCGCTCTATGGCCGAAATCATGGATGGTACACGACCTTCGTGCGATTTATCGGTGATGGCAGCAGCCCCGAAAACTTCGCGCCCGGCTGGAACGCCGCCGGGCAACTGGCCAATCCCGCCCAGTTCCACGGTTGGATTAGCAACCTTGTTGTCCCTTACGTGGATCACTGCGCGACGCGGGGCCTCTACGTGGTCATCTGCGGAAATCCCTCGGTGGCGTATCCGGGTGGTGACGCCACCAAGAACATGACACAGCAATACCGGGACAACCTCATCACGTTCTGGCGAACTGTGGCCAGCCATCCAGGAATCAAAAGCAAAAATAACGTCATGTTCGAGATTTGCAACGAGCCGATCACAATCGAAACCAGCTTCGGCGCGGGCAACTGGGGCAGCGGCAGCGCCCCTTACTGGAACGCGCTGAGAAACTTCATGCAGCCAATTGTGGATGCGATTCGCAACACGGGCGCTGACAACGTCATTTGGGTGCCGTCATTGGGTTGGCAGGGCGAGTGCCAGGGCTTCGCCAGCTATCCCGTCAGCGGCGCCAACGTTGGTTATGCGGGCCACTTTTATCCGGCATACGGCGGCGTGCATAACGACGCCACCAAGGTACAGAACCTTTGGAATTCGAACTACAAGCCTTGCGCAGACAGATATCCGCTGATCATCACCGAAATGATGTGGTTTCCGAACAGTCCGGGAGGGTATGACGACCTGTTCAATGGAACCACGGCGGGTTTCGGCAATGCGGTCAAGAGCGCAATTGATAATCAGGGCAACGTCAGTTATCTGATCGGTTTTCTATCCGACAATCTTTACAACCTCGTCACTTCAACGCCGGCTAATTGCACTCTTAGCCCACTGGAGGGCGGTCAAGCCGCATTCGCTTGGTGGCCGACCTACACTTGGGCCGCGCCCACAGGATCTGCCGGCAGTATTGGCGGCAGCACGATTGCCAATGGCACATATCGCATCATCGCTAGGCACAGCGGCCTGGCAATGGAGGTACAAAACGCGGCGACTACAAACGGCTCACAGATCTGTCAATACACATACTTTGGCGGCAACCACCAACGCTGGACGGTGACCCACCGTGGAAACAACCAATACAGCATCATCGGCGTGGCCAGCGGCAGAGCCGTTGACATCCACAACGGCTCGACTGCCAACGGGGCGAAGGTCCAACTCTGGGATTATTGGGGTGGTAACATGCAGAAGTTCACATTCACACCCACCAGTGGTGGGTATTACCGGATCACTCCGGTTCACGCGACGGGGTCATGTTTGGATGTGAGCGGCGTTTCAACCTCTCCTGGTGCGATAGTCCATCTGTGGACGTACCACGGAGGTAATAACCAGCAATGGGCGTTGCTTGCGCCATAAACGCGAACAGCTCTGAACAAAGTGCGGCAACGAGTTGCCCTCGTTGCCGCACCGGCCCCAAAACGATGCATCCAACCGCGATGCATTTGGGCCAGCTGCAAACATCCAGCTCAGGAAATCACGGCACAGAGCGCGGCTTTTACGGCGCTTCAACCGCCAAACCGGCGCGTGCGTACAAATTGATTCAAGCGTTCGCGCCTCAAATCATCCCGAAGTTGGTTGAGGCCGGTGCTCCTGTTGTCATGGGCTCAATTTGCCTCTTGATGGCACACCTACAGGCCACCGCATGTTCGACAGCCATGGCTACGACGGATCGCAACAGCCCGCCTGAAAACCTCACGGCACGGATCGAAAAGGCGCGCGCCGAAAGAAATATTGACAGCCGCCTCAACGCGCTGGCTGGCATCGCGAAGGAATTGTCGCTCGCAGAAATTCCGGATGCCCTAAAAGCGGCGGAATCTCTGAAGTCATTGCGCGAGCAAATCGCCTTGCGAGATTCCACACTCAGACGTTGGGGTGAGCTGGCTCCCGCCGAGGCATTCGCGTATGTCGCTGCCATGCCAGAAGGCTTTTCGAAAGTCGAAACGATCCGCAGCGTCGCCGCCGCGTATGCCCGGACAAATGTGCAGGCTGCCGCGTCCGCCGCACTGAAGATGAAAGCCGGACGCGCACGCAACGAGGCTGTTTCGATCATCGCAGAAACGTGGGCGAGAAACGACGTGCGAGTAGCGTTGAAGTGGGCGGATGAACTGCCAAAGGATGGTCTTAAGGAAACGGCTCTACGCAGCATCTATTTCGTCTGGGCGCATTCCGATCCGGTTGCAGCGTCCACCATTGTGCAGAATCTTCAGCCGGGGGAAATGAAAGATGCCTTGCTCATAAACATTGCTGGCAACTGGGCGGCAATTGATCCGGCTGCTGCAATTAAATGGGCTCAGGCATTGCCCGATCAATTAGACAAAGAACGTGCGCTGGTTATCGCGGTCGAGTCGTGGGCCGACTCCGATCCGTTTGCGGCTGTTCAATTCGCCTCGAAGCTGGCGCGGCCTTCGTTGAAGCAACGTGCGGTTTTGGCTGCGCTGGATCGCTGGGCAACCCAAGACCCACAGCGGGCGTTCGAGTGGATTGCCAAGTCAGGCGACCGCCTGGTCCACGACCAGGGCATCGCTCGCGTGCTGAGCGTCTGCGCCCCGGTATGCCCTGACGCCGCGAGCCGGTGGGTAGAGCAGCTTCCCGTCGGCCCGATTCGCGACGGTGCTATTGGCGCATACGTGGAAGCTGCCAGCGCATGGCATCCTGAAGCCGCCACGCGCTTGGCACTCAAGATCGAAAATCCCGCCGCGCGAGTTCAGCGAGTGGAACAATGTTTCCGCCTCTGGCTTGCGTGCGATGCCGTCTCCGCCCAACAATGGCTCAATGAAACGAGCTTCTCCGATGAAATCAAACGCCGGTGGCTCTCCGGCGGGTCGGCGCTCCAGCAATGAGCTTGTCAGAATTTCCGAGTCGCGCAGCTACGCCCGAAAATCCCAGAAAAACCGGGAAGACCCGTTTGACAAAACTCCTTTTGCCGGTCTGGCTGCTTGGCTTTTGCCTTGCGCTGGCCTGGCTATGGCTGTTCCAGCCTGTTTGGACTCAGTATCCAGAAAGTCAGGTTGAAGAACGCAGAACCGCTGCGAATTCCGTCAGCCAATCAACCCCGATTTTGTTCCAGATGCGTGGCCATCGAGTTACGGTCGGGGAATCAAGTGTAGAACCAGCGAATGAACCCGCAGCCTCTGAAAACGCAGAAATTCAGGATGAATTTGACCAGTTGCGGCATTGGGCAAGACAAAACCCGGCCGAAGCGCAGGCCTGGGTAGCGACTGCGCCCCCGGGACCGCACCGCGATGCGGTTGTGGAGATCGTTTGCGCGCAACTGGCACAATCCCACCCGCAGGAAGCTGTCACCCTGGCTGAGCGTTTCAATGCGGGGAGTTACCTTCTGGAGAACCTCGTGCAACAGTGGGCAGAGCAGGACTGGACGGCAGCCTATACATACGCGGCAGGCAAACCGCCGGCTGAAGAGCGCGACCGCCTGCTCATGCGCTTAGCGTTTGTCCGCTCAAAAGAAAACCCCGCCGATGCCGCGATAATCGTCGTAGAACAAATTTCGCCCGGTGAAATCCAGAATGAAGCCGCCATTAGCGTGCTTCATCAATGGTTCCTAAAAGCTCCTGAAGCAGCTCGGGCGTGGGCGCAGTTGTTTCCCCCTGGCGACCTCCGCGATCGTGCGCTGAAAGAAGTGGACCCCCTCGCTCCGGGCTTGCCAGAATCAAAGCTGGATGGTGCTTTATCACCTAGCAATTCCCATGGCTTTTAGTTTTGGGTCTAACCCCAATGCGTCTCGGAAATTCATGTAGGTTCAAACAACCGCGGGGTACAATGCACCTTCAATGGATTTATTCTTCAGTAAGCTGGGCCAACTGCCCAGCAGTTGGCGCACGGCACACTCGCCCGCATTGAACAGAAGCACCGCGCTCGTGCCCGAACAGTTCGGATTCAGCCAGTGACTCCGGCAACGCCG
>CAZKTA010000038.1:0-12314 GCA_964555645.1 uncultured Verrucomicrobiota bacterium | reverse complement strand
GTTGTGCATCCTGGTGCAATTCCATTGGACACAGCTTCTCATCCAAAACAACCCCATATTAACCACAGATGCAGTTATCTGAACGCTACCCAGGGCAAGATAGGTGTCCATTTTTCAATTTGCACACCGGCCAGTGCAACCGTACACCAATCATTAGGATTGGATTGAAATTGACTGAGAGACGCGGAGCAGCGTTACGCACGGGCCAAGTTGAGGGGTAGAGTTGGCTTGAGTGGATGCCAACGAGCGCCAATTTCGTCATCGGCCAGCAGTTTTTCGGTTGCAGACAGCCCTGAGGAACAATGCTCTGCCACACTCGGTCTTCGCCGGGTGACCACGGGTGTCTGTCGGTGTACTCGCAGAGTCAGGCGCTGGCGGCCCGGCCCATAGCCGGCCAGACGCGTTACGCCCAATGCTGCTACCATCTCAACCACGCCCCGGGCACAAGTACCCGGGCCATGGCTTCGACGGCGACAAGCCCGGTCTGGACTGAATGATCTGAGCCGGCAACGAATTGGAGTTTGAGCCGGCCATCTATCTTGGTGATGGCGGCGATACGTTTTTCAGACAATCGGCGCAGGCATAAACTCAACACAAATTGCAAGCTTTTATTTCGGCCGCAAGGGTTGGGGTATTAATCAATAGCGAATTGGGTAGCTGCGCTTTGTCGTAGCCATCAAACAAATGGCTTGAAACCATTGCGCTGCTAGAGCCGTTCCCTCCAAACCAACCACCTGAGGGGTAAGTTCTACGTCGTTTGTTCAGCGCCTGGGTCGAACCGAGCGCAGCAAAACCGACCCTGATGGGCCAACAGTCTTTCTCGGTTTGGTGCGGGGTCCGCGTCGGCGCCGGGCGTGTTTTTCAATTTTCAAGCTGTTGGCGAAACCGCCACAGGAGCACATGTGCAATTAACCCTCAGAAAACCTGAGTTTAGGTGGTGCTACTTTCTTCAAGGCAGCCTGAATCATGAGGAATTCGCCCACGTTGTCTGCAGTTAATATGCCGATCAGATGGCCGTTTTGCACAACTGGTAACGAATGGCAGTTGCATTCTTGCAGTCGGCTAAAGACAGCCTCGGCCATTTCAGCCGGGTCAGCCGTCATGAACTGTCGCTGCATAACTTCGCCAACAAGTGCGCTCGAGCCGCGTTGGGCGAGTGCGGTCAACAGGTCTGCCCGTGTCAAGATGCCAACTAACCGGTCATTTTCGACCACGGGGAAATCTTGTTGGAACCCGGCCAAGATATGCTGTACGGCACGCTCCAGTGAATCGTTTGGCGCAAGTGTCTGATAATTGGTGATCATGACCTGTCGGATCGGTATGCCACCGAGCGCATTTTTCATTTGGACCATGCTTGCCTCGCCTGCTGCGCCGAGCCACACAAACAGCGCGATGAAAAGCAGGAACGGGTTCGGCAACAACAACCCAGCTACAACAAACCCAAGCGCAAGGAATTGACCTATATTAGCTGCTATCTGTGTTGCGCGCACGTAATCGAGGCGCATCGCCAGGAGTGCCCGCAATACACGCCCGCCGTCCATTGGGAAGGCGGGGATCAAATTGAACGCAGCCATCCATAGATTCACTAGGAAAAGGTTCAGCAGAAACGTGCCCCCGAACACATGGACCCGGCCCAACTGATCAAATCGTATTGTTGGCAGAACCACAAAAAACAACAACACTGCAAGCGCAATGTTTACAGCAGGCCCAGCTAGAGCAACTATGAGCTCTTGTTTAGGTTCTTCGGGCATTCGCTCGAGCCGTGCTACACCGCCGATGGGCAACAGGGTTATGTCGCGTGTGCGTATGCCGTACCTGCGGGCAGCAAGCGCATGGCCTAACTCGTGCAACACGACGATACCGAATATCGTCGTAATAAAAACAATGCCCATTAACGCGTCTGAGACCCTACCGCGCTGCGCCAGGTAAACCCATGCAACGTAGCCGAGCAGGATCAGGAACGTTGCGTGAATGTACACGTCAATGTTCGCAATTCGCGCAATTCGTAATGACCATTTCATGTTACTAACTATAGAGTCAACTTTCGCGAAAAGGTTTCACTCGAAATACGCCTTAACAACGTATTGTTGGAGCATACGGTGCGTGTTGAAGAACGAGCCGTTCAGGGCGATCGCGTGGCGCATCACGTCCACGAACCGCTCACGTTGGGTGTAGTAAAGTGGAATAACGACTTTTTCGAGCTTGTCGTAAAGCGCGGCAGCGTCGCGGTCTGAGCGATCGGGTTGAGGCGAAGTCGTGTCAACACGTTCGCCAATTGCCCAGCCTGTGACGCCTTCGATACACCCCTCGATCCACCAGCCGTCCAAAATACTCAGGCTCGGCACACCGTTGATGGCTGCTTTCATGCCGCTTGTGCCGCTTGCCTCAAGCGGCGGTTGCGGTGTGTTTAGCCAAATGTCAACGCCCGGTATGAGCAGCTTTGCCAGTTCAACGTCGTAGTTTGGCATGTACACAATTCGAATGTCGTCCTTGAGCGCGTCACTGGCTTGAAACACGCGCTGGATAACTTTTTTACCTTCGTGATCGCGCGGGTGAGCTTTTCCGGCGTAGATGATCTGGAGTTTGCCGGCTTTGGCCGCAATTGCGCGCAACCTGTCAATGTCGCGGAACAACAAGTCTGCGCGTTTATAGGCTGTTGCGCGGCGTGCGAACCCGAGCGTTAAGATGTCCATGTCCATGCCTGCGTTTGTGTCGCGATTCACATGCACAAGCAGGTCGCGTTTAGCTGCGCGGTGTGCAGCCCAGATTTCATTAGCCGGTATGCTTAATGCGTAGCGCAGACTGAAGTTATCCTCGCGCCAGCCCGGTATGTGTTTGTCGAACAAAGCTTGGAAATGCGGGCTTGCCCAACTTGCCACATGCACACCGTTTGTGATCGCGTCAACCTGGTATTGGGCGAACATATGGCGCGAAATCTCGGCATGTTTCTTTGCCACGCCGTTAACGAAGTGGCTCAGGCTAAGCGCAAGATACGTCATGTTCAACTCGGTGCCGAGGCAAAACGCAGTTTGGTGTTCAACCAACGGCTTGCAATCGCCCAACACACGTCGCACGTGCTCGAGCCTGAATCTGTCGTGCCCGGCGTTCACTGGGGTATGCGTTGTGAACACGCATTGGCGACGCACATGCTCGATGTCTTCAGGCGTAACTTCACTGCGGCCGGCCGCCTGTGCCGACTCACGCAATAGCTCCAAGGTAAGCAGCGCCGAATGCCCTTCGTTCATGTGAAATCGGGCGATGTTTGTGTAGCCAAGAGCGCGTAGCATGCGTACACCGCCTATGCCGAGCAAAACTTCCTGGCATAACCGGTAATGATCATCGCCGCCGTACAGATAGTCGGTCAACTGCCTGTCCCAATCGCTGTTCTCTGGCAGGTCTGAATCGAGAAAGTACACCGGTACTACGAACCCGTTGCCTGCAGCTTTGACCTCGTACTTCCAAGCGCGCAGCCGAACCGTGCGGCCCTCGATGCCAACCTCGACGCGTTGTGGCATTTCTTCCAGGAAATCGTCCACTGACCACCGTGCGGGTTCCTCGATCTGCCAACCAGTTGGGTCGAGGCGCTGATAAAAATACCCTTTCCGATGCAAAAGCGACACGCCCGCCATTGACACTTGCAGGTCTGCGGCAGCCCGGACCGTATCGCCCGCCAACACACCCAAGCCACCGCTGTAGGTAGGCATGCCTTCCTCAAGGGCAAACTCCATTGAAAAGTACGCAACTACTGGTCTCTGCTCAATTCTGTTTGTCATCGCCTAAAGTCACACTTGATCAGATCCACAAGCTCAACCCGGCCAAACAAAAAACGAATTACACCAACCCAAGCCTACCGAAATACAGAATAATGCCAATAACAACCTTGCATGCCAAAAACTCGGTTCCACCGAACTTTCAACTGAAATCCAAGTGGCTTGACCACAAGTCGCCGCCGCCAAAGCAAAAACCAGACAACCGGACTGCGGCAGCTTTAAGCGAATCAACGGCGCCGGGCCGATGGTGCCCTAGTGCGACGGTCATTTGTAGACCCGGTTATGGGCTTCGGTGCAATTTGTGTGCTGCGCGCCAATTGACAGTGTTGTGGATTTTCCGCTGGGTCGACCCCAAAATACACTGGTGTGAACATTTGCCAGATTTGCGAAAAGCGCGCTGTAACAATTGCCGGTAAACTCAGCCTGTGTGCAGAGTGTATCCGGGCGCGGTTCGATGAAGCACTGCCCATGTTAAAAGCCGCGCACGCGGCGGCGAGGCTAACGTTTGGCCTGCCGGCTGAACCACCCCAAGCCCAGCATGGTAAGCAATGCAAGTTGTGCTCACACGAATGCAAGATTTCAATTGGCGATGTTGGCTATTGCGGGCTGCAGACCGGCAATCGTAGCTTGGCAAAAGTGAGTTGGTACTACGATCCGCTCCCAACCAATTGTGTGGCAGATTTTGTGTGTGCCGGCGGCACTGGCTGTGGTTACCCCAAATTTGCATACCGCCCTGGCCCGGAACGTGGGTACAACAACCTGGCCGTGTTTTATGAAGCGTGCACGTTTGATTGTTTGTTTTGTCAGAACTGGACCTACCGGCACTCGACGCGCTCATCGCAGGTGCATTCACCCGAAGCGTTGGCTGACGCGCTCGAGCCAACAACAGCATGCATCTGCTTTTTCGGCGGTGACCCCACGCCGCAGTTGCCTCATAGCATACGCGCTGCGCAAATTGCGCTCGAGCAGACACGCGGGCGCATCTTGCGAGTCTGCTGGGAAACCAACGGCAACATGCACCCGGCGTTGCTGGACAAAATTGTTGAAATTGCGCTTCAAAGTGGCGGGTGCATCAAGTTCGATCTTAAAGCGTGGGATGAACGTATCCACATTGCGCTTACTGGTGTGTCGAATAGCCGGACGCTAGAGAATTTCCGAAGGGTCGCCCGCCGAGTTAAAGAGCGGCCTGAAGTACCGCTGCTAGTGGCAAGCACACTCCTAGTGCCGGGGTATGTTGATGCAGAAGAAGTACGCGGAATTGCGGAATTCATTGCGCGCCTCGATCCGACTATTCCGTATTCGCTATTGGCATTTCACCCGGACTTCATGATGACCGATCTGCCTCGAACTTCGCGCGCACATGCTGAGCGCGCGTTTGCTGCTGCAAAAAATGCAGGTTTGAACCGAATCCGTATCGGTAACCGACACTTGCTTTGGTATGGTGATTACGCCGCTGAACAATGAATCTGCACAGACAGTGCTGAAAGCTTGAATTGTAGGCGCCGTCAACGAACTGGGTGCATTCAGGTGCGCGATAGGTCTTGCTACAGGGAACAGGTGGCGGCCAGAAATGGCTGTGGTTAAGCCATACTTTTGAAAAACCACAGTATGGCAAAGGCTCGGTTTGGGTCCACGACACCAAGCAATACATCTACTTCAGTTTGTGTTGGCGTAATACCGGGGCTGACTCCTGCGATTGGACAATTGGGAATCAAGACTGGGACTACAGCGCATACTACATCATCGGGTTTGGGAATTGTTCGAGCCAGAAAAACAGCCATAGCCAGAACCGTCGGTTGGCATAAGTTCAGCTTCGAAAGCACACGCGACAACGTGGTGATGTCAATAGACGAGCAGGTTGTTTACTCCGGCCCCGGCGGGAAACCTTTCAACCAGATCCGGTTGGTTCTGTTCGGTCCTGGTGGTGGCGTGGCTGTGCTCGACGATTTTTCATTCGAGGCCGGCCCCCGACCCGCAGCCTATCTTGATCACGTCACTAACTGCCAACGGCCAATTAACCTGGACAAATCTGGATTCGCTCACAAACGGGGTCTTTAGCATTGAATGGGCGCCTGCTCCTAGCGCTAATTGGCGGGATTCGTGGAACGGCCTGCGCGCAATTGCCGTCACGGGTCTAACCAATAGCGTTGAGGTGCCGATGCTGTACCAGGTCAAGTGCGTGTCCAATCTGTTCGTTCCGTTTGTTGAGGGTTTGCGCATGAGTTTCAGTGCAACCAATGCTGAGGGCGCAAACTGGACGGCGTACACAAAGGTACTCGGGGTTGCCAAGCCGTCTGCGGGCGCTGGTAAGCAGCACGCCGTTTGCGAGAGCATCGAGTCGGGCCAAATGCAAACCGTTTTCGTGCGCTCGACAGATTCAGCGGTTTACAGGCTGTACACCGCGACAGTTGCCGACACGCTCGAGTGGCAAATCGCGCCAGCCGGCACAACCTGGGCCAACTTCAACTATGAAGGCCGATACACGAAAAAGGTTACCATTGAGGGCATCGAGACTGTAACGGTGCCAGCCGGCACGTTTACCAATTGCTACAAGTTCAAGAAGCAGGTTTTGAATGCGGCGCCGGATGACATCCCGCCGGGCGGCGCGGCTGAGTGGTATGAATGGGTTTATCCTGGTGTTGGCATTGTGAAATGGGTTGATTACTGGACCGACGATCCTCCAGCGGTTTATCAATTGGAATCTTGGAGTCGGACAGGTTAGTGAACTAGAATGAGGTAATTTCTCTACCCGGCCACAGCGAGTGAGCCCCAATGTGCTTACTGGGTTGACGCACAGCCGTGCTAGCCATTGGCATGCTTTTGTTTCCATCGTTCTCTGAGCATCTGGTGAAGGCGTTGGCGAAATTCGACTGGCAATTCGTAGGGTTGATCGTTTTTGTAGAGTGTGACTGTCTTACGGATCGTGTCTATAACCACTTTGCAAGGATTGCAACCTGCCAAGTGTTTTTCAAACTCCTTGCAAATGGCCGGGTCAACGGTGCCGTCTACGTATTCGTTCAACAGTCTCAGCAGGTCGTCACATCTCATTTTGGCAAAAGTAAATGAGTCTTGTGGGGCCATAAAAGTTACAGGTTTATTCGGCGTCAGGCGCATGTTGATGCCTATGGACAACCAGGCGCGCTGGGTCACCAAAAGCGCGTGTTAGCTTCTCACGCAACTGCAGCCGCGCCCTGAGCAGGCGCACCTTGACATTGGCTTCGCTCAGTCCGAGGGCTTCTGCGGTTTCCTTGATTGACAACCCTTCAACATCGCGCAGCAGAAACACAAGCCGATGTTTTTCATCGAGCTCGCCCAGTGCTTGTTCGAGCACACGTCGGGTCTCAGCCTGCTGCGCAAGTGTGTCTGGTGTCTGCCGCCAATCAGCTATGTATTCCGGGTGCGGGATCGTGTCGGACCCTTCCTTGGGCTCCGTCGTTTCTTCCAGCGACACAGTCTCAAGCCCGCGCCGTTTACGGATTATTTTCAAGGCTGCATTTGTAGCGACGCGAAACAGCCATGTGCCAAAACTCGAATCACCCCTGAAATCTCCAAGATGCTCAAGCGCGCTCAAAAATGTCTGCTGCGTGACGTCCTCGGCATCGTGCCGGTTGCCAAGAATGCGCATCGCAAGCGTGTAAATGCGGCGTTCGTAGCGATTCGTTAGCTCCTCGAACGCAGCCAACTCACCAGCTTTCGCGCGCTCGACCAATTCGGCATCATTTAACTCGACGCTCATGGTCCAACCCAAACAACGCAGACTAAGTCGCTCGCCACACCAGAATGGCGACATCCCGGCCTGCGTTCGGGCTTATAATGCAATGGAAGCGGCAGTTTTGACAAACCTGAATCTATGCCGACTTCAAGCGTGGACACTTGGCGAAGGGGGTGAAATCGCTTTCGCTTGTGAAACGATGTCTCCACAACGTATTTTGTGCCCCAGCACAGTCTTTTTTGACCTCCGACAATGAAAACGATCATTCAAATGTATCGGACGCAATGGCGGCGGCATACCAATCTGCTTGTGCACATGCTTCTGATTACTGTGGGCTTTTGCGTCCCGACAACGACGGGGCACGCACGCGAACGCATCTGTCTGACCGACGACTGGCGTTTTGCAAAGGGCGATCCCGCAGGCGTTTCCTCAACCTTGCTTTACGATGTGCGCCCCGAGGTCAAAGACAGGCGCGATGATAAGCCGGCTGACGCAGAACCTACAGAACCCGAAAAGATCACTGCCAGAGCACATACTGTGCTCAAACCGTGGATTTTGCCCACCGGCAATCCGTTTATCAAAGAGCTCGCCAAACGCCATAAACGCCCTGAAGCCAACCCACCCAGTGTGTTGTACGCAAAGCCTGACTTCGATGACAGCTCATGGCAAATTGTGAACCTACCACACGATTGGGCTATCGAAGGTCCTTTCGACCCAACCGGCAAAATTGCAGGTGGCGGCATGGGCCGGTTGCCAAGTCCTGGTGTGGGCTGGTACAGGAAAAGGCTGCATATCCCTACAGCAGACGCGGGAAAATGCTTTTTCTTGGATGTGGACGGCGCAATGTCATACGCCGCTGTGTGGCTGAACGGGCACCTCGTAGGCGGCTGGCCATACGGATACGCATCGTGGCGGGTCGACCTAACGCCGTATATCAAGTTCGGACAAGAAAATGTTATTGCGATTAGGCTCGACAACCCGCCCGATTCGTCCCGATGGTACCCGGGCGGGGGGATTTACCGCAATGTATGGCTCCTGAAGGCTGCACCGGTCCATGTCGGACATTGGGGCACATGGATAACAACAAGCAACGTGTCAAAGTCATCCGCTGATGTCCACATCGAGGTTACCATCGAGAATAAAAGCAATGAGGATGTCCCCGTGACCATCACCACAGAAATTTTCCACTGCAACAACGCAGGCTGCAAAACCGGGCGCGCCATAGCTACATTACCGCCCAGTAGTACGACTGTACCTGCATGGCAATCTTTCAAAATCAATAGCTCAGGCACAGTGCTGAATCCTAAACTTTGGGGACCGCCTCCGAATCAAAGACCGCACCTGTATGTGGCCGTGACGAAAATTCTGCGTGGTGCCGAGGTTATGGATCTGTACGAAACGTGTTTTGGCATTCGAGACGTCAGGTTCGACCCTGACAAAGGAATAATCGTTAACGGCGAACGCATCCCTATCAAAGGCGTAAACATGCACCACGACCTTGGTGCACTCGGCGCAGCATTTAACCTGCGTGCAGCACAACGCCAGCTCGAAATCTTGCGTCAGATGGGCTGCAACGCTATTCGCACCGCGCATAACCCACCTGCACCTGAGCTGCTTGATCTGTGTGATCGGATGGGTTTCCTTGTGGTGAACGAGATTTTCGACTGTTGGCAGCGGAAAAAAACACCGCTGGATTTCCACCTCATTTTCCCGGACTGGCACGAGCAAGATTTGCGCGCGTTCATGCGCCGAGACCGGAATCATCCCTCGGTAATACTATGGAGCATCGGCAACGAAGTAGGCGAACAATACACTGGCGCGCAAGGTGCAGCGGTGGCAAAACGACTCTACGATATCGCCAAAGAAGAAGACCCAACTCGGCCTGTGACCACAGCCATGAACTGGGCCAAGCCGGACATGCCATTACCTGCAGTGGTGGATGTCATCGGCCTGAATTATCAGGGCGAAGGCATACGCGACACACCACCGTATGCAGGCCTGAAAGGCATCCGCACACCCCCACAATACGAGCCTTTTCGCAAGGTGTTCCCAAACAAGGTCATCATCAGCACTGAAACAGCCGCCGCTGTCAGTTCTCGTGGCACGTATTTGTTTCCGGTGTTCGACGGGATCAGCGCGCCGGTAAAAGACGGAACTGGAGGCGACCCCAAAAAAGGTTATGTTTGTGCCTACGAGCTTTACACAGCCGAGTTCGGCGCGTCCCCAGATAAAGTTTTCGCCGCACTGGATAAACATCCATTCGTAGCTGGTGAATTTGTTTGGAGCGGGTTCGATTACCTGGGTGAGCCAACGCCCTACTACTCATCGCGCAGCTCGTACTTCGGCATACTGGACCTTGCCGGATTCAAAAAAGACCGGTTCTACCTCTACCAATCACGATGGCGGCCAGACCTACCAATGGTGCATATCGTGCCGCACTGGACATGGCCGGACCGGATTGGCCAAATTACCCCCATACACATTTTTACTTCGGGTGATGAAGTCGAGCTATTCCTTAACGCGAAGTCTCTGGGCCGCAAAAAAAAGGGGCCATACCAGTATCGGCTACGCTGGGACGACGTTGTGTATCAGCCGGGCACGCTCCGAGCAGTAGCTTATAAGAACGGCAAAAAATGGGCCGAGACACAAGTCAGAACCGCAGGCGACCCTGCCCGACTCAAACTCGGGCCTGACCGGAAAGTAATTGCTGCCGACGGCCGCGACCTGTGCTTCGTCACAGTGACAGTGACCGACAAAGCTGGTGTGATAGCTCCGCGAGCCAACAACCGGATTAATTTCACTGTAGCCGGCCCAGGGGTAATCGTCGCCACCGACAACGGCGACCCAACGGATTTCGACTCATTCCCGTCCCATTCGCGCCGGGCGTTCAATGGCTTTTGTCTTGTAATCGTACGCGGCATCCCAGACACGCCCGGCACAATCAGAATCACAGCCAGCGCCGATGGACTAACGACCGGAACAACAGTTATCAGAACCGCTCCAGTCAAAAACGTGCTGAGATGAGTTTCCGCTACATTTAAGCTTCTTACAGCAGGCGGCTTAACAATTGCAAATCCCCGGTGGCTGCGGCGCATCAGGACACCCACGCCGCCATCAACCTATATGCGCTGCGCCAGAACCCCGGCGGCTAGAGCGTTTCCAAAAACTCAGCAGAGGTCATATGGCCACGAAAGAACGCACATGCCGCAAAGAGTACTGTCGCTGTTTGTGTTCTGTTGCAGGTGCGGCTTCAAATGAAAATGCTCTAACTGCGTTTTACTCGTCACTGGCCGAACAACCGAACTATGCCCGATCCCAAGCTCAAAAAACGCCGCGCCCGGTGCCGACTCTGCTCGAGTCAAACACCGGGCGCTCGCTATGCTCACTTTTCCCGGACTGCAGACCGCCTTTTTGCCCTAGATCTCTTACGGATATCGCAGCCGGAAGAATATCGTTCCCTTGGTGGTGTCAATCGGGAGTTGGACCCAGTTGGTGCTCGATGACCCTGGCACGTCCACCCAGTTCGTGCTTATACCGACGCTGAGCGTGTTGGTTTGCACTTGCAGTATCCAGCCGATGTGACTTAGCGGCCAGCTCAGTGTGATGTTACCCGCACCAACACTATACGAAATGTTCGTTGGTGTACTTGGCGGCCCGATGAGCGAGGCTACTGTGATACTGCCGTCACTAGCCAGATTGTTCACCCAGTTGGCATTGCCACCAGTAATGGTAAGCGCACCGCCACCCTGAACCGGTCCGCTGAATAACGTGAACTTGTCTCCCACTGCAAGTTGCGGACCAGCATTGAACACTTCGATCGTGCCGGATGTGGCAACGATGTTACCTGGCGTAGCCCAGAGAACATTCGTCACCAAGAAGAAACTGTTCGATGGGCTCAGTGTCTTGTTGACCGTAACTACGATTTTGCCCGAATTGATCTGCATGTCCCCGCCTGGCACAACGGTTGTCACAACTGTGCCCGCGCCACCGGCAATCAGTGTGCCTCCCTCAAGCCGCAATGTACCGGCGCCCGAGTAATTTATGTCATCATACCCGCCAAGCATAATCAACCCAGGCTGAAGTTGGCCCGTGACAATTAACGTGCCATTGCTAATCACAGTCTCTCCCCGGTATGAGAGGTTCGTGCTGGTGAGTGTCAGTCTGCCTGCGCCGGCTTTCACAAGCGAACCGTAGCTGGTGCTTGTTAAAGCAGCGTTAAACGTCACGTCGTCGCTCCGATTCCAAATGAGCTTGCTTCCGTTGTTGATGCTAACGGGGCCGTAGCCGATTGAGCCGGTTGTGCCGCCGTTGCCAACCTGCAGTGCGCCAGCGTTGATATCAGTACCGCCGGCATAAGTGTTGTTGCCCAGCAGCGTGAGTGTGCCCGTACCGTCTTGCACGACAATACCCAGGTTGTTTTGTGGACTCGAAAAATTAGTGATGATGTTGCCGCTGATGGTGCGGTCGTCAGGATAGTTAAATATAAGTCTCCGCACGTTGTCATAAGCACCAGACCAGTTGTTGCAAAAGACAACATCGCCGATAAACGAGCCGGCGCCGGGCGTGACACCGTCACCGAACTGAAGATGATTGCAACCGATGTAAGTGCCGCCAGTGTAGGTGTTCGTACCAGCCAACACTACCCGGCCAGCGTCCCAAGTAATGTTATTGGCGCCCATTTGGACCGGCCCCGTGCCGACAATGTTCCCGTAGTACGGGTCGCGAGTGTCATAGCACTCAAATCTCAGTATGCCGTTGTTGGTCACAACAGGGCTTGTCAACGCGGTGCGTGCGCCTGCGTTGTCTATTGTCGGTTGGAAGATGGCCCCGGG
>CAZKTA010000037.1:0-13731 GCA_964555645.1 uncultured Verrucomicrobiota bacterium | reverse complement strand
TACCTGGCCTGGTTGTGCTGTTGTGTTTTATCATTGTTCATTCTGCCTTCTGCCTTCGGGCATTGGGGCAGTTCTCGATAGACTGGTGGACGGTTGACGGCGGCGGCGGCACGAGCACCGGCGGCGTCTTCGCGGTCAGCGGCACCATTGGCCAGCCGGATGCCGGGCTGACCATGACGGGTGGCAGCTTCGCGCTGACCGGCGGCTTTTGGGCGATCACCGCCGTTCAAGTGCCCGGGGCGCCAGTGTTAAGTGTGCGGCTCACCGCAACCAACACGGTGATGGTGTGGTGGCCGTCGCCTTCGGCTGGCTGGGTGCTCCAGCAAAACACCGACCTGAACACGACGAATTGGGTAACGCCGCCGGAGCCGGTTCAAGACGATGGCACAAACCGGTTCATCATCGTCAATCCGCCCACCGGCAATCGGTTCTATCGCCTGCACAAGCCGTAAGTGAAAATCCGCAACCCGAATCTCGAAATCCGTGGCACGGGGCCGCGCCGCGGCTTGACGTGCCGAAACAAACCTAAAGTCCAAGTCCGAATTCGGCAGTCGGGCGGCGCGCCGCTACGGGACGACTGTAGCGGCTTTCGGCAGAAAGCTGAAGCGGGTCAACCTGAGGCCGGACTCTGCGTTAGACTAACAACTGCCAGATGTTCAACTGCCCGGCGCCATTTCGCCTGGTCTATTGCAACTTTGCCGATTCCATTTTGGGAGTTGCACGCGCGCTGAATGCTGGCTATTTAGCAAGAAACCTAACGAAAGGAAACCTATGGCAGACAACGTTGCGGCGACACAGCCAATCCAACCTACCGCTGAAGACAAGACCGTTGCAATCCTGAGTTACGTCACCTGGATTGGCTTTATCATTGCGATTGTCCTGCACAGCAGCAAGAAAACCAGGCTGGGTGCGTTTCATCTTCGGCAAACTCTAGGCTTGTGGTTGACGGCCATCGCCGTTGTGTTTGCCCAAATCATCCTAGCGTTCATCCCGATCCTGGGGTGGCTCGCCATATTCGCGCTCTGGTGTGCACTGTTCGTGTTGTGGCTGCTGGGTCTGATCGCTGCGATCAACGGCCAGATGAAGCCGATGCCCATCGTTGGACTACTCTATCAGAAATGGTTCGGCACTGCTTTTGAGTAAGCACGGGCCGCGAGTTGGGTTCGCAACATGCCGCTCGGCGAAGGGCGGGCGCTGGCACTAGCGATAAACGTGTATTCGCGGTGGGCGGTGGCTTTGTTAACGTGGCGTGATTCAGTGGAGGCGTGATTTGGTTTTCGCTTTTTCCCAGCCCAACCTAATCTCGCGTCGTGCCCCCGCTCCAGTGCACAATTGAGGATCCCGTCACCTCGCTCTGCGGTCTGACGGCTTTGGAAGAGCCGTTGAACCGCGCGGCCCAAATGGTTCTGCGCTGCCTGACCTCCGGCCTCAAACTGCTGCTCTGCAGCGGCGGCGGCAGCGCGTCCGACGCCACGCATCTGGCCACAGAATTTCTCTGCCGATGCAAAGAGGCCCGCCGGGCGTATCCCACCATTTTACTCACGGCCAACGGCGAGTTCATGACCGCCTTGTGCGACGACTACCACGCCGACGAAATCTTTGCGCGGCAAGTCTAGAGCGCAAACTGCGGCCGGATTAGCCTCAGCAACGCACAGGCTGTGGTTTCAAACCGCATATGCCGCCCCCAACGCAGATGCCGACCTCAACGGTAAGTCAGATGCTTGGGAGCTGACGCACACAAACACGCTAAATGCGTTTAGGCCACAAGCGACGCCAACGCCGACGGTACGACCGACGAACAGGAATATCTGGCGAGGCATAAATCCGCTGGCACCGAACGACCTGCTCCGGATCGTGCGTGTGGCGTGCCAAAGCGGTTTAACCATTCTGCAATGGCTTAGCAGTCCCAACCGGTTCTATCGGGTACAGCGTGCTGGCGTGCTCAACGCCGCCGCGATATGGCTGGAACTCGCAATTGGGTACGAAAACGTGCTGGGATGGAACAACGTCGCGTTTAGTGATTCGTCAACAGACGTGTTCTATTGGATTCGGGCGGGCTGACCAAAAGCGCAATAGCTGAGCGTTTCCGAGTAAAAGGACCTACACTGTACGCGCACGAATTTGGTCCTTGGTACATTCCGCGCTGCAGTCGCGGATGCGGGGGCATCAGAAAAGACTCGTCAAGTTGTCTGGGCGATTAATCGGCACCGGCTGAGTTCAAACACGGCTGTAGCTAGGTATGCGCCAAATGCAGCCACCAGGGATGTAACGTAAGGGTAGTTCCACGCGCTGCTTATACTACACAAGAGCCAAACGCTTATACCCGTAATCAAAGCTGCGTACGCGCTTGCAGCACCGCCAATCCGCGTGAAAAGGCCAAGGACCATGATCACAAAAATTCCGGCACTGCCGAATGCCGAGGCATTCTCGACCAGGTCAAGAATCGAATTTGCGTGCAGGGCGAGTGCCCATGCGATCACTCCAAACACAATCACTCCGATCCGCGCCAGGCGCACTTTCACGGTCTCGCTCGGGCTCGATCGCAGCGGCATCACGAGGTTATGCGCAGTCAGTCCTGCAGCAGCAAGCAGTGTACTGTCAACCGTGGATAGAATCGCGGAAACAAGAGCCCCCGCAAAAACAATGTAAAACAGTGTTGGCAGGTGCTGCTGTGCTATCGCCGGGAGAATTTGTTCGCCGTGCTCAAGTTCGGGGAAGCACTTGGGCCCGACAAGACCAAACCAGACCGGGATCAAGCCGACCACAATGTATAAACCGCCCCCGAGTAGCGCCGATCGTCGGGCGGTTTGCGGCGAGCGCGTGGCCAATACTCTAGCAACCAATTCCTGCGCAACAACGGAACCACAGACCGGTATGGCCCAGTCTTCGAGTGCCTCAAGGCCGTTGCTGTACCCGCCAAATAAATTAAGTCGCGCCGGTTCGATTGCCGTCCAGCCTGCCTTCAATTCCGCAATTCCAGGGAACGCGACAACCAGCAGCAAAAGTAACCCGATTATCAACGCCACTGCCTGAATAAAGTCTGTCAAAACATCTGCACGCATGCCACCCAGACCTGTGTAAAAAACCGCAACAACGGCAGCCAGCGTTACGGCCTCAGCGTGGCCAAGGGTCGAAGAAGCTCCGAGCACCTGCCCAAACGCGCGCACTTGTGCTGCCGCCCACAAAACTGATGTGGGCACCATCATCAGCACTGCTAACCGTTCGACTCCGGCCGAATATCGTTGTCTGAACAGGTCCGCCAGCGTCGTCAGGCCACGCCGCCACAACGGCATTGCGAATATCGCCCCCATAAACAACAGGCATGCGCCGTACCCAAACGGGTCTGCAGATGAACCGGCTAGTCCGCGTTCGTAGATCGCGCCAGCCGAGCCGATGCATGTCTCGGCACCAAACCACGTTGCGAAAAAGCTGAATGTGGCCAGACCGAACCCAATCCGGCGGCCTGCCAGAAGGTAATCCTCCTCTGTCCGGATGCCGCGCGAGACCGCAAGCCCAAGCACAACTTGGAGCAACACGTACAAAAGTACACCTGCCAGGACAACATTCATCGCCACAAACTAGAAAGCGCACATTCGCCAGTTGTCAATGATGATTGGCGTGTGTGGATTAGACTTGCGGCGGCTATTTTGGCCTGCTCACGCAAGAAACCAATTGTGGCGTAAAACGCGCGACCGTGTTTTTTTTGCAACTCTCATATCTTGGCTGACTTTTGCGCAGGCAAATTTTCCCTGGCCGGACCGCTGGCTGGAGACCAGCATACATACTAATGGCGTGTTGGGTGGCGTTTACCGAATTGTCGCTGAACCAAAAAAACTCATTGCCAGGCTTTACGCTATCACTGCTCGTCGCTTGACGGGCAGACTGCCAAGCCAACCAGCTTTCGGGACTGTTGCCCGGCGCGGACTTGGCCGGCACTTAATTGGAGCCGGGCCATGTTGAATAACTCCGCTAACAGTTTCACGGGCACGGGCAACGAGAGTGGCTTGACCAGTTTGAACGCCGGCCAGTTAATCAGCAGCACGGTGCCGTAAGTGTGGATGGTAGTCCCAGTGGTGTGGGCCACACTGGTATGGCTGTTAAGTTGGTCGTGTATGCCAGCACGACGCGTCGCATGCACTTTGTGCGCACAACAGCCGACAAGCCGCTGGAGTTTGAAGGTCACCGGGGGTGCATGTCTTGCGCATGGAGGCAAAGTGAGATGACCGTCACTTCGGTTTGTCAGTGGTATGCCGGTGCGCCCGACTTTGGTGTTGGATTTTGTTGGTGGTTGCGTAGTGGAGAAATGAAAAGTAGGGTGTTAAAGAACAGTGCTTGCGGTTTGAGGCATGCGATGGCGAACTAAAAAGCTGGTTTTGGTTGGCTTGATTTGTGTGGGTGCATTGAGCTTGGCATGGTGGTTAAACCTTGCGCGTGAGCCGCTCAGAACCTCGGCCAGAAAAGCTTGGAAGCAAAAAGCCGTCGCGCAAATAATGGCGTGCGTGACAGACCCAAGCTGGTTGAGTAACGAGTTGACCGGCTTGAGACTTAAAGCGGCTGAGACGGAAGGTTATGAGGGATGGTTATCGGACAGCTTGATCTTAATGCGTAGCGGCGAATGGCTCTGTTACACCAATGTGTGCGCAAAGCAACCGGGCGGGGTTCACGACCTGTTTATAGCGCATGGGTCGGACGGGAATTGGTATTACTCGACCTTTCATTTTTGCGCTGGGATGTTGGTACTGCGCTGTGAAGAGCAGCCCAAGGACATCAAAACGTTTTGCGAGACTTACTACGTAAGGAGATTTGACGGCCGCTCGAATGAGTGCCTGAAAAAGACATGGCCGCCTGAACGGCGTGTTGACGGGTCGGCGTTTTAACTGTGCATTATCTATCGCGGCGCAGCAGGTATTCGGCCAGTGCCTCAAGCGCAATTGCCCTGCCACCAAACGGTTTCAATGCCGCAAAAGCGCGGTTTGTGAGTTGTTCGGCAATTTTGCGTGATTTCTCGAGTCCGAGGATGGCGGGGTAGGTCGCCTTGTTTGCCTTGGCATCTTTGCCGGAGGTTTTGCCGAGCTTTTCGGTAGGCTGTGTTACATCTAGGATGTCGTCAATTACCTGGAAAGCGAGCCCGACATTGTAGCCGAAATGCGTCAGTGCCTCCAGTTGTGCATGTGTACAATTTGCGCTCATGCCACCCAGCCGCACGGCGCAGCACAATAGTGCCGAAGTTTTCCGTTCGTGGATGTACCGCAACTGACGCGGTGATATTGTGCAACCCTCGGCTTCGAGGTCGGCCACCTGACCAGCTATAAGTTGTAATGAGCCTGCCGCACGCGCTAGCTCGGCAAAGATCACTTTGTGTGGATATCGCGGCCACCCTTTGGCCTTTGCCGCGATCTCGAATGCCTGGGTTAAAAGTGCGTCTCCGGCAAGAATTGCAATTGCTTCACCGAACACCTTGTGACTGGTTGGTTTGCCGCGCCTGAAGTCGTCGTTGTCCAACGCGGGCAGATCATCGTGAATTAGTGAGTAAGTGTGGATGCACTCAACAGCGCACGCCGCGGGCATTGCATCTGCAATTGTGCCGCCGCAGGTCTCAGCCGCAGCAAGGCAAAGAATCGGCCGCAGCCGTTTGCCACCCGCGAACAGTGAGTAGCGCATTGCCCGATGAATCGTGCTTGGCTTTGCATTTGCCGGCGGCAGTAACCTGTCAAGTGCGTTGTTAACCGCTTGGATACGGTCTGCCAAATATTTCTGAAGATCGAATCCGTTTTTGCCAGTCTGCATCGTTAGAGCTGGTGTCGGTTATACTCGAGCTTTGGTTGCAGGCAAAATTTTCAGCATGAGACCGGCTTGTGCAAGCTGAATCGAAGTTAACGTGCTTGCATTGGGATTGTTGGCTAAGTAGGCTTTTTCAAACTATGGAATCCAATTCGAGTATCCAGAACCAGGCTGTTCCGCCACCGATATCGCCACCGCCGGTTATTAGTGCTCCAACAGCACCGAAACCAAAGAAGCGCGGCTGGATAGTTGCCGGCTTAGTGTTGGTTGGCATTGTGGCTGTGCTTATTGTGGGTGGACTGGGGATGTTCATGGCCGAGATGCTAACTGTGACTGGTAAATTGCCTCGTGCAGGCGGGCCGCGCCTTGAAGAAATTGTGCTCGAGGACAATGGTGCACCGGCCAAGATAGCTGTAGTCGAGGTTGAAGGCATCATTACCGACACGGTCGTACGCGGGGGACAAACCATGGTTGACGTTTTTGAGGCACAATTGAAGCGCGCTGCAAATGATGAAAGAGTTAAGGCCGTCATTTTGAAGGTCAACTCGCCAGGCGGTGAAGCACTCGCCGCCGACCGAATCAGTTCCGCAATTAAGGAGTTCCAGCAAAAACACCGCAAGCCTGTCGTTGCTTCACTTGGGAGTCTGGCCGCTTCAGGTGCATATTATGTAAGCGCGCCGTGCCGATGGATAGTTGCGCATGAGATGACAATCACAGGCAGCATAGGCGTCATACTAAGCACATTGAACTACCGCGGGTTACTGGACAAGGTTGGCGTCGTACCGATGATTTACAAGAGCGGCAAATACAAAGACATGCTCAGCGGCGCGCGGCCGCCGTCGGAAGTCACCGAGGAAGAACGCCAAATGATACAAGCGCTGATTGAAGAGGTGTATGGGCGGTTCAAAACTGTTGTGGCCGAAGGCCGAAAATGGGCAAATGAACAATCCGGCGATGACGGCCGGCCTTTGATTACTAACTGGGAAGAATATGCCGATGGCCGGTTGTTATCCGGAAGCGAAGCGTTCAAACACGGGTTTGTTGATGAGCTCGGTGATTTCAAAACCGCCGTGAAACGGGCGAAAAAACTTGCAGGCGTACCTCAGGCGAATCTGGTCCGGTACAGGCAGCGGGTTGACCTAGCGGACCTGCTCGGTTTTATGGGGCCAGCCAGCGAAAGGGTTGTGAAGGTGGATATAGGAGTTGAACGATTCAAGCTTGAGCCGGGCAGATTGTATTTCATTGCACCCCCAGTACTGAACTGACACATTGAAGCTGTAGAAAATTAGCTGTGCGCAAACACAGTTTGACACTAACTAAGGCAAGATAATTTGTGCTTTAACCTTGGCCACAGCCAAAAAACCAAAAAATGAAATCCAAGACGCTGTTGATTGTGGCTGACACCGAACGCGACGCCGACATGCTTTACGCTGTGGGCATGTTTGCGCCTGACCCGTTCGTATATCTGCGAATAAACCGCCGGCAATACGTTGTTGTAACCGACCTTGAGCTTGACCGTGCCCGTATCGAAATCCCCCATTGTACAGCGCTGCGGTTAAGCCGCTACCAGCAGCAACTCAGAGAACGCGGCGTTAAAAACCCAGGCATCGCCCATGTAATCGCGCACGTGTTGCGAGAACGACACGTTAAGAGCGCTGTTGTTCCCAGCAGTTTTCCCTGTGGTCTGGCGGCCGAACTGCGCAAACTCGGCATCAGAGTGCAACCGAAACGCGGCCAGTTCTTCCCCGAGCGCGAGTTGAAATCGCCCGACGAAGTCAAAAAGATCACCGCTGCTCTTGTGATGGCCGAGGTTGGGTTGGCCGAAGCTATTCAAGTGTTGAAACGCGCCAAGATTGGGCGGAACAATAAACTTTATTACAACGCGATCCCGCTAACAGCCGAACGGCTACGCGGCGTGATCGAGTCCGCGATTGCCCAGGCCAACGGACAGGCGTGCCGCACAATAGTTGCCTGCGGCAAACAAGCCTGTAATCCGCACGAGCCTGGCTACGGCGTGATGCGCGCAAACGAGCCGATCATCATTGACGTTTTCCCGCGTTCGCAAAAAACAGGCTATTACGGTGACATAACCCGTACAGTTGTGAAAGGGCGCGCTTCAGAGGCCGTCAGGAAACTCTACGACACCGTTCGGCGTGCGCAGCAGATTGCTTTTGGCAAGATGCGCCCCGGCATCCGCACATGCGAAGTGCACAAGGCCGTGCAAGAATTTTTCGAACAGCAAGGCTACAAGACGCTCAGGCGCAATGGGCATATGCAAGGGTTTTTCCACGGCACCGGCCACGGCTTGGGGCTTGAAGTGCACGAACCGCCGCGAATCAACGCTTACTCGACCGAACGATTCAAGCCCGGCCAGGTCGTGACCGTCGAGCCGGGGCTGTATTATCTGGACATTGGTGGTGTCAGGTTAGAAGACGTTGTGCTGATCACCCGTAACGGACCGCGCAATCTGACGCGGTTCGAAAAAGTGCTGGAAGTTTAGAAGCGCACGCGCGTGTGTTTAACATGCCCGGAAACAACACACGGGGCGGCGGACTCGGGACTGACTTCAGTTCTGCCTAGAGCAAGGTTTTCCTCACCTCGAGCAGCGCGTTTAGCATGAATTGAATTGCCAGTGCCGCAAGCAACAGCCCCATTATACGGCTGGTAATTCGGATTGCGATTGGCGTCAACCACTGCGCGCCACGCGCTGCAACACGCAGAATGACGTATGTTGCAATTGCAACGGCCACAATACATACAGCAAGCGCAACAAGCTGCGCAAAGTTTTCCGCCCTGCTTTGAAGCACAATTACAGTTGAGATTGCGCCCGGCCCGGCCAACATCGGAATTGCCAAAGGTGTGATGGCGACGCCTTCCTTTTGGCGCGCGGCGTTTGTTTCTTCGTTTGTTTCATACACGCGCGAGCGTTGCGCGCGCAACATGTCAAGCGCAACCAACAACAGCACAATACTGGCTGCTATTTGAAAGGCGGGCAGTGTAATTCCGAACACCTGAAACAGCCATTTGCCGGCCAGCGCAAACGCGAGCAAAACGCCTGCTGTCACTCCGCATGCAAGCCGCGCCATGCGCGTGCGCGCGTCGGCTGTATCTTCGGGTGTCATTGCCAAAAATGCCGGCACAGCACCGATCGGGTCCACAATCACAAACAACGACGTCAAAGCCAACAGCGTGTATTCGACCAAGCTCATTTTACGCAGGGTACAAACACGGCGTCTTTCATGCCATGAATAATCTTTTTATCAGCCGGGCAAATCGTTGCAAGCACACCCCCGAGCCGCGCACGGGCGGCGTCGCCCTCGCCAGTTACGAAATAAAACGGGCACAATCTGACCCGGCCATCCATTTTGGCCAGCGTGCCGCAATCAAAGTCGAACCACTCAATCCGGACTCGCTTCGGCTTATGAAACTGCTGCAAAATATATGGGTTGCGCCCGAAGCTTTGCAATGCAGTGTCAATCGCAGCCGACCATTCGGCTTGTGACATATCGCTGCCAAGGTGTACACCGCGTGCACCCCACGCCATTGGCGAAAACCCGGACACCTTCAGCACAAATTGGCGTTGGTTCTGTGAAAAGGTTTTCAATTGCTGCCAATCTGTTATGTCCAACTGAGGTATAGCAGCGTGCGGCGGTAATGGTGTCGGGTCAACTACCCACGTGTACGGCAAAAGTTGCTGCAACCGTTGAAAAAATCCTGCTCCAAGCTCGCGAAACCAGAACTCGCGTAGGTTCCGGTTCCAGAAAAGCGCAAACAAAAGTTTTTCTTCAAGCGCAGGTTTTGGTGGTGGGGTTAACGAAATCCGCCCGGCTGCAGCAAGATTGAAGATCGCTTTTGCAGTTGGCACATTAGCAAGGTCAAATAACTCGAAGAACCGGTACACCGCATCACCTTCGGCAAACGCAGTGTACCCTGCATCACGTACTGCAAATCGTGGACCAAGCTGCGCCGCCAACCATTCCATTTCGGGCCGGTATGTTGCCGCTTCTTCGGATACAACAATATGTACACGCTGCGCATCACCGAAAATGCCGGCAAACCCATCGAGCATGCCGGTTGGACCCCCGATAATCCTAGTTTTCCATGTTTCATGGCCGACTGCTGCATAGGTTTGATTCAACCAGCTCGTTAACCCAATGCCGCCCGGCACACTGTCAAGCTCGCTTACCCGTAAGCCATGCTCGGTAAGCAAAATGTCCGGCCGAATCACTCGTGGCACGGCATTCTTAAACGCTGGATTTTGTTGTAATGCAATCAGGTCGGCTGGTTTGCCCTGATCCAGCAACGCGGCCACCCAACCGGGTTGTTTACCTTCGATACTGTGCCGGTAAAGCAGGTTTGCAGCTTGGTAAAACCGCAACAGAATGCGGCCCAAAGTTTCGAGTTCTTCTGCTTGGGCTTCGCCCAACGCAAATGGCTCAGGTGCTATACGCCAGCTCAACCCGGCAAACAACCCTTCCGTAGGCAGTTGTTGCCTGACGAAACGCGCAATCTCGGCAGGTGCAACCGGCCCATTCGCTTTTACACCGTCAAAACACACGTGTCTGATGGTAGGCTGAGTCCTAAATTTCAGCAACAGCGTGCCTGTGGCCAGACCCGTGCTCAACTTTTGTACAGTTTTACGGAAATGCACCTGGAAAAAGGTTCAAAAAGCTCGTTTGCGCGCTCGCGCAAACCTGTCTGGGGCTTGCGGTGTTCGTGTTGACGGACTCGCTGTAAACCGCACTTTCAATCCGGCCATAAAGTATGGCACGGAAACTGCCAGCCCAAAAGAGACGTGGCTGCACTATCGCGGCCTCTTAAAAAGAAAGGAGGAATTAGCGATGAACAAAATCGCCGCACTAATACTAAGCTCGTTGTTCGCAGTGTCGGTCTTGATGGCAAACGAACCGAACGAGGCCGACCAAAAATGGCTCGCCGCTGTAACCAAGATGGTGGCAGAAGGTAAAACAGAGGTATCAACCCCCAGCGAAACACGCGTTGCTCTGCTTAAAGAATGGGCGAGCAAAAACGGATACACCGTTAACGTCAAAAAGACCGACAACAGTTATCGGCTCGAACTGTCGAAGGAAGTTGCCAAAAACTAACCGCTAACTGCAAGACTGCCAACCCGGAATGTGGCCGGGCAACGTGATTGGGCTCGGCTCAGGTCCGGATTTGCCCGTGACCTAACCCAAGCCATTTGTAACTGGTAAGCTCTTCAAGCCCCATCGGGCCGCGCGCGCCGATCTTGTCGGTGCTAATGCCGATCTCTGCCCCCATGCCGAACTCCCCTCCGTCGGTCAAGCGCGTACTTGCGTTCCAGTAAACCGCAGCAGAGTCAACCTCGGCCAAGAACCGTCTTGCCGTGACCTCGTTTTGCGTGACGATGGCGTCCGAGTGCGCGGAGCCGTAATGGTTGATGTGCTCGATTGCCTGCTGCACACCGCCAACCACACGCACGTTTAGGATGTAATCGTTGTACTCTGTAAAGAAATCTTGCTCGGTCACACGCCGAATCTCAGATTTCAAATTTTGAGCCTTAGACTTCAAGATCGCCTCAGCCTCGGCATCTACACGCAATTGCACGTTCTTCTCGGCAAGCCGCTCTTCGACTTTGGGCAGAAACCGATCGGCGATCTTCCGATCCACCAGGAGTGTTTCCATTGCGTTGCACACTCCCGGTCGTTGGCACTTGGCGTTGAAGACAATTTGCTCGGCCATTGAAAGGTCTGCTTCACCGTCAACATAAACGTGGCAAACACCTTTGTAGTGCTTTATAACCGGCACTTTCGAGCATTCTGCAACTGCGCGAATCAAGCCTTCGCCACCCCGAGGAATGCATAGATCAATATAGTGGGTAAGTGACAACAACGCAGGAATCGCGTCGCGGTCCGTGGTTGGCACGACCTGAATTGCATGCATCGGGAACTGCTCGCCTAAAGCTGCGCGGCCTGCGTCAACCATCGTTTGAGCGATGAGCGTGTTCGAATTAAGCGCCTCGCTGCCCCCGCGCAGAATCGTGGCGTTACCCGACTTAAAACACAGACTGGCCGCATCAGCCGTCACATTCGGACGCGCTTCATAAATAATAACTATCACACCAATTGGCACACTGACCTTTTGCAGTCTCAAGCCGTTTGGCCGCACACGTTCGTCTAACACACGGCCAACCGGATCCGGCAAAGCCGCTACGTCACGGATCGCTTTTGCCATGGCAGCGATGCGTTTTTCATCCAGTTTTAGTCGATCAAGCATGGCCGCTGACAACCCACACCGGGCCGCTGTGTCCATGTCAATTGCGTTGGCCTGTTTTATAGCCTCAGCATTCCGCTCCAGCGCATCCGCCATCGCAAGTAAACAAACGTTCTTCTGCTGCGTGGTTAGCCTGGCAAGCGCGCGCGCGGCTGTTTTGGCTTGCTGCGCAAGCTGCGTCATTTGTTCAATCAGACTCACGCCTAGAAAAATAAACAAAACAAGCCAGCTTTAAAGTTCGTTTTTTCCGGTCGAGCGTCACCTATGAGGTGTTGCAAGCAACTTAAAAGGCGAAATAGACAGCCGCCGTTGTTTTGAGTTCAACACCTGCTTGTGCTACCGCACACGATTCTGCCGAGAAATCCCAGCACTTGGCGCCACAGCAACAACAGTCAACTGAACTGGTCAGCCTTAAGGCCGGTGGCGCAACGTAGTTGAATGCGTGCCTGGCGAACTGGCACAAGGCCGCAGAGCCGCAGCCGGTGCAGTGCCACGCTCTGGCAAGTGTGCACCTGCCGAATCAATCCATTGGCATGCTACGACCAAGCACGCATGGGGATGACTCGTGACTGCATTAACTGCCGGATGGTCAAGAGCAGGCGGTATCGAACGGGATTGCCGCGTTGTAAACACGACCCGGACCAGCGGCAGCCAAGTCGCTACCGCAACACCACTATTTTGCTAGGTTAGCCGAGCGAATGAACTATGCGGCTTCCGCGCTGTAGTGCTGGCCAGTTGGTAGTGGCAAATGAGAGCAACCTGTGGGCACGATCAAGATCGGTTCACACGGGTGGGACAGTTTTGATCAGAATATGGTCTTCGGAACTTGAGCGCGTTGGACAAAACCCGGCCAAAACGATCATTGGGATGTTCTGTAAGCTACAAGATGAATGGTGGAAGTCTCAAGAACGCACTCGTTTAAATCGGTTGGTCTCATCTGCGATGATTGATGTGGCGCTTTGGAGGATGTGCACCTCGGTCAGTAACGTCGTTACAACGAACGCAACAGAGGAATTACTGCTGCGAAACACCACCTTTCGCCACCCATTTCGCGTCGCTTCAAAAGCTTCATTTTCCTCCGAAAGGTCACAGGTGATCTCCAAACTGGAACACAACGATGATAACCAGTTTCGTGTTATTCCTTCCGACCGCGACAATTGCAGGTCTGCAATGAGCTGGCAGAGGTCGTCTCGTTCAATTTTAAACCGTACTACCCATACTCCCCCGAACGGGGTAGCGTATCCACCATGCTTGATTTCCTGAACCGAACTCGGTACCGAACGATTCACAAACCGAACAAAGCCCCCCTTTGAAGTAGCAACACAAGTTGCTGAGGCAACCTGCCACACGGCAAAGGCCGCCGCAGGTGTGATCAACACTAAACCTTGGGGAAGGTGAAACCGCTTTTGCAGTTTCCTACGCCAAACTGCGCGAATCGCCATCTGCAAAACCAAATTCGCTGCTACTAATGGCACCGCAACCAGAATCCCGAGAAGCGCCGCAAGCAAGCGCACTTCGAGAACCGTTGCATCCATTATGAACCGAGATGCAGAGAAGCTTAGTGCTACAACAAGACCGCCCAACAAAAACGCGGACACCGAGGACAACCATCGCTCGTTTATGGGGCACGGAATATTATCAGTCATTCGCTGCAAAGAATATCGCAAATTAGGCAGCGTTCAGCTCGGCAATGTGTCG
>CAZKTA010000036.1:0-13783 GCA_964555645.1 uncultured Verrucomicrobiota bacterium | reverse complement strand
GCGCGGTAGAACTCTGCGGTGTTTGTTGGGTGGCCGGCAACGCGCCACGGCGCGTGTGTTTCGTTACCAAAGAGCAACGTACCAAAACTAATTAGGATAGTTCTTGTGGCGAGATTGGTCGAGGTTTTGACCCGCCAATCCTTGTACTTATCCCTGTCGATCTTAACGCAGGGTGCATCATTTGTAAGGCCTAGCGCTAAAGAACCAGTTGCACCAATTCTAGTTTGCGCGGCGTATTCCACGGCTCAAACAGCACGCGACAAAAACAGCAGCGTTGACCCACGGCTGCGGTCTGCGGGTGTCTATGTAAGACACTCGATTTCGGTTAAACGGCCCAGCGTATGATTCGTCCCAGGTGTGGGGTTGAACCAACCTGCTTGTGTGTACACGTTGTGCTACCGAACTCTGTGCACTCCGTCTCCTTTGCTTGCTGTAAATTCGTGTATGCAAAAAAATTTTCGCCCGAGCGCTGTGTGCGCCCTTTTACTGCACCGGCAGCCGCTCAGTTGCGCGCTGCCTCGTCGGCTTTGATTAGGCGTATCTGGACTGGTTCGCCCGGAATAAGCTCAACGAACTCGGGTACTTCGACGATAAACGGCAGACCAAATTCTACCCGTTGTGTTGCCGGTGGACCAAATGGATATGCACCTGCACTGATCTGCTCGAGCTGACTGCCTACCTTAAGCACGGTACCTTCAATGATTGGCTGGCCCGGCTGCGTGCGCCGCACTTGAACAACACCGCCAATAGTTGGCCGGTGGCTAATCGGTTGCCGTACCCACGCAACAATTCGGCTCGATTTTTCAGCGCTGACCATCAGGATAGGTGTGCCAGCGGTAACCTTTTGCCCAGGAAAGAGGTAAATCGCACTTACGAAACCTTTGATCGGTGAACGAAGCACAACCGGCCCCTGCAACCTGCGAATGCGCTCCCGCTGCGCTGCTATGGCGGCTTCAATTGCCGCATCACGCGGCTCCAAGCGAGTCGCACCGGCCGCTTCCAGTTGTGCCAACGCAGTCCTGAGTTCAGCCACGCTTTTCTCACGGGCTGCCACCTCCGCACGCAATGCATCACGATCGCGCTTGGCTATATCATAACCAAAATCGTTCCTTTCGACCCCCTGACCGCGGGCAATAAGCCCCGACTCGAGCAGTTTTTGTGCACGTTCAAATTCGGCCTCGGCCTGTGTGAGTTTGACGCGTGCAAGCTCCAGATTGAGTTCCTCCGTCAATAGGTCCAAACGCATTTGGCTGTAGGAATCTAGATTGCGTGTTTTGTCCAGGTCCATCCTCGCTTGCATTAGGCGCAAATCCGCGTCAATGGCGGCAAGTTCGGCTTCCAACTGTTCGGGTTCGAGTGCGCTGACAATAGCCAATGGTTGACCATTTGTGACAGGCTCTAGCAGTTCAACCTTGAGTTCCGCAACCGTACCGTCAATGGCACTGGCGATTGTGGCGCGCACCGGTTGCACCTCGCCAATGATTGTCGGCGGCATAATGTATTGTGTCCACAGCCAGCCGGCCGTAACGACCAGCAACGCGAATGTGACCACCGGCAGGTAAGTGACACGGAATTGGCGCCACCGTTCGCGTGGTGGGATTGGGATTGGCTCAGGTGCCTGTGATGGTTCAGACTTCCGATTCATCTTCGACACGGACTGCGCTTACGTTCGCGACGCCTTCGAGAGCGCGCAACTGGTTTACAAGTTCGGCGCTGCGCGCGGGATCACGCAACAACAACAGATACGACATGTCCATTCCTTGGTCGGAATCTAACCCTGCGCGTTGGCTGGTGCGGTGTCCGCCTCTTGCATACCGGTAAAGCAACCGCTCCACCTCGGCCAGTTGGTCCGGTGGCCGGGTCCAGCGAAAGTTCAAAATAAAATCGTACCGCCTGCGCGTGCCAAATGACGTTACCCAGAGATACAATAACGCAAGAACCATAACTACCAACCCGACAACCGCGGTGGTGAACTTTTGGCTGCCAGTTGCCATGCCAAGCACCAGTACAAGCAAAATGTAAGCCGTATCCAGCGTGTCACGCAGCAGGTTCCGGAACCGTACGATTGCAAACACGGCCATCATTCCAAACGCAACGATTATATTGTTGGCGAGAACGTTCATGACAAGCGACACGGCAACAGGCATTACCACGAGCGATTTGACAAATGAGTTCGAGTACGAAAGGCCCGAATGCGTGATCATGTAAACCCAGGCCAAAACGTGCCCACCAATCAGCGCCAGTAACAACCCCAAAAGCAGCGCAGCTAAATTGGTGGGACCAAGTCCAAAATCGCTATGGAACAACTCATTCAACATTGCTTGCTACTTGTGCGTTGGCGTCGATTCCGCATCTTGCCAAGAGGCGTTAATTTGCGCCAGCTTTTGTTTTAGGCTTGCAGGTGCACAGTTGTTGACCTGCTCGCCAAACAAAGCACTGACACTGGTGCAGTATTTAGGCACACCGCAGGCAATAAGGTTTAACCGTTGAACCACATCCCTCAGCCAGTCTGGAAACCGGTCAGTAAACTTTAGTTCCAACACAACACGTGGCCCAAATGGACTTACGGTCTGTGGCATTTGGATGCTCAGGTCGGGCGTGCGCTTTAACCCAGCGCACACGCGTCTGTCGAAAGTCACGCGTACCGAGTTGCTCCCATCACTCACCCACGCTTCGCGCATGTAGCCGACGTGAACCACTGGCCGCGCCTCGATGCAACGCACAAGCTCGCAGAACCGCCGTAGTGCAGCTATTGATTCCGGGCTGTTATCAACCAGATGTTCAGGACCCGGCAGTTGCCCTGCAAGCAACGATTGCACAGCGTTGCGACGCACCCGTGCGCGCTGCTTTAAAATGCAATCGTCCACACGCCGTTTTATCTCAAAAAAAAGGGGCGAATCGGGGTTTTCATCATAATACCGGATGCGCAGCTTAAAGCGTTTCTTCTCGCAACAAACCCAAGCCCAGTACGTCAACAGGTCTGCCGAGTCCAGATAAAGACTGTGCACACGGTATGAACAGGCCTCAGGCCCCGCCTTTGCGTGAACGTCCTGTGTCAAATAACACCGGACAAACTCGCGCGCCAACAACGCTTGGCTTTCGGTGAGCAAATACTTGCGTTCAAAACGCCGCTTTTGTACCTGGTCGGACCACATCCTTGCAAACCGTGTTTATGATTTTAATTTGGCATTGGCCGTGCCAAGTGCGCAAACATAAAAGTATTTTGTATAATGCTCGTTAGAGAAAAATTAAGCCCATTACGGGATGTGCCAGCACCCTTTTTGCCCACGTTAAAGGCTTCTCTGAGTTGTGTCCATCAGCAAGATGCTTCAGTGGGATGTACGAAGCGCGCCACGGGGAAACCAGCCGCGTCAATGGTTTTCTGCGCGGGGCGCAACCGGAGAAATTTTCCAATTGCTCAATTTTGCCTGAACCGCTGGACAGAAGTTCGCGGGCCAGCGTCAAGAAATGCTGAAATGCGCGGAGCTACTCTTTTACCCGTGTTTTCAGTGCGCTGCGGTTGCTCTGCAAACTGCCCAAGGCGCCGCCACGTTTGCCGTTTGTCGAAGCGCGAAATCAAAAGCAGGTCCCTCACACAGCCTGGTCGGCAGAAACCGAATCTGCGCTCGGCTGCGGCAACGTAAAGTAAAACGTTGCGCCTTTGCCGGGCTCGCTTTCTGCCCACACCTTGCCACCATGAGCTTGTACGATGTGCTTGACGATCGCCAAACCCAGACCGGTCCCGCCGTGTGCGCGCGAGCGTGCTTTGTCAACACGGTAGAACCGCTCGAATACGCGATCCAATGCCTCGGTAGGTATACCTGGGCCATCGTCTTGAACCGACACTTCGATAACACCTTCTGCAGTCAAACGGCCGCGGACTGTGACAGTGCCATTTTCGCGGCCGTACTTGATTGCATTATCCAGCAGGTTGGCAAACACCTGCTGTAGCCGCTCAGGGTCGGCATTCGCCCTTAACTCAGGCGTCGCGTTGAGCAGTTTTACACCGCGCGCTGCTGCACGCTCGGTGAAACTCGAAAAGACATCGTCAACAAACTGGCGGATTGACACCGGCTGCAGGTGTAATTGCACCCGGCCTGACTCAAGCTCGGAAATTGCCAGCAGGTCCTGAATCAACAATTCCAGCCGCGTTGCGTTCCGTCCAATGGCATGCAAAAACCGGGTCGCATAAGCCGGATCGTCCTTCGCGCCGGCCAATAGCGTCTCGACGTACCCTTTGATGTGTGACAACGGCGTTCGCAACTCGTGACTGACATTTGCCACGAATTCTTCACGTGTGCGTTCCAATCTCCGGAGCCGAGTGACATCGTGAAACACCATCACAGCCCCCTGAACCTGGCCATCCGAACCAACAATTGCACCTGCATTGACGGTGAACCAGCGTTCGGGCGGGCCGGCATGATGAAATTCAAAATCCAATATCTGGCCCTGCTCAGACCCGTCACCATTGGTAATATCTGCACGCGCTTCGCAGTGCACACGTTCAAATAGTTCAGCAAGCTCATGTGAACGAATTGCCTCAAGAATGGTTTTGCCGCACACATCTTTTCCAACGCCAAAAAGCTCGCCAAAAGCGCGGTTGATGAGTCGGATTTGGCCCGAATCATCTAGCACGAGTAACCCGGCGGCAACGCTGTTAAGCAGCGCTTCCTGTTGCGCATGCAACTGTGCTTGTGCCTGTTCGTGAAAAGATTTCAGGCGGCTAACTTCAGTGTCGGCACTGCGCTTGTTCTGCTCAAGCCGCTGCCGATACCAAAAATATAGGCCAACTAGTGCAACCAACAAAACAATTGTTAGTACCTGCCACACTATAAAACTCGTGCGCGCGAAAATCACGCAGCAGTTCGCTGATCACAAAGCTGCAAGCTGTTCTTAACCCCGTGAATCTGAGTTTTGCTCAAGTTAACTCCGCACAGCAACCTATCATCAAGCTAAGCGATACATTTCATCTGCGCCTCGTTTTGAATGATGACAAGTTTTCAAGGTACAAAACGGTATCCCACACCTCTGACAGTTTCCAAGTGCTTGGCAGCCGGACCCAGCTTTGCGCGTAACCTACGCATATGCGTGTCTACTGTGCGCGTTTCCATGTCAGGGTTGTACTCCCACACATCACGCAACAACTGTTCACGTGATTGGACACGGCCTGCGCGCTCGACCAAAGCTGTGAGCAACTTGAACTCGGTAGCTGTTAAATCTACACGTTTACCTTGGACGGTGACTTGATGATACGGGACGTCTATCACAAGGTCGCCGTAAGTAAACTTCTCGCGTTTGCCGGGCTGATTCCTGCCGCGTTCGAGCAACTTGCGTACGCGCAACACAAGCTCGCGCGGGCTGAACGGCTTGGTCACATAATCATCCGCGCCAAGCTCAAGGCCAACCACGCGGTCAACCTCGGCAGCCTTGGCAGTAAGCATGATGATGGGAACCCCGGCCGTGGCGGGGTCACGCCTCAGGACTTTGCATACCTCGAATCCGTCCAGCTCGGGTAGCATCACATCCAACACAATCAGGTCCGGCGACTTAGCTCGCGCCTTGCGCAATGCCTCTTCTCCGTCTGGCGCAGTTATGACATCGAACCCGGCCTGTTTGAGGTTGAACTCGATTACCTCAACTGCATCTGGTTCGTCATCTACGACCAGAACTTTGGGTTTCATAAGCCAACAATGAGAACTACGGTCACAGTTTAGGTTTTTAGCTCGCCAATGTGACGGATATCTTGTGCTTCGTACAAATAAATGACTTCTTCGGCGATGTTGGTTGCATGGTCGGCAATGCGCTCCAGACACTTGGCAGCCGTCAGAAGGTGCAATGCGCGCGAGATGGTTTCGGCGTTTTGTTTCATGAGCTGCTCAAGTTCGTGCCGGACCTGTTTATTGAGCAGGTCAACCTCGTGGTCGCGTTGGATCACAGCGCGCGCGGACGCAGGGTCATGATTCACGAACGAATCAAGTGCGGTCTTGAGCATCCCGAGCGCCACACTGGCCATGTCGAGTACAGGCGCAGTGTGCTTAAGTGGGGGCTCTTTGCACAGGTCACGCGCGCGTTTTGCGACCTTAGCAGCTTCGTCACCGACACGCTCGAGGTTTTGCGAAATTTTCATTGCAACTGTGACAAGGCGCAGTTGGCTCGCCAGCGGCGCACGGGCCAGAATTGCAATTGCCATTTCGTCAATCTCGATCTCGAACCTGTCGAGCACAGCGTCATTGTCTTTAACTGCAAGTGCCATCTGTTCGTTGCGAGTCGAGAGGGCTTCAATTGCCTTGCGCACGGCGGTCTCGGCGTGGCTTGCCATTGCAAGCAGCCGCTGTTTCAGCTCGTTAAGCTCGTGCTCGAAGTGTGTTTCCATTTCCGGCTACGTTAAACCGTTGAAATGTTAAACAGTGCTATGCACCATTCAGGGTTTCAATGTCTTAACGGTCTCACATTATCCAAACCTACCGGTCACATAGTCTTCGGTACGTTTGTCTTTCGGGTTTGTAAAGATTTTCGTAGTTGCGTCGTACTCGACCAGCTCGCCCAAATACAAAAACGCAGTGTAATCAGACATACGCGCAGCCTGTTGCATATTGTGCGTTACGATGACGATTGTGAAGTCCTTTTTCAGTTCGCGAATGAGGTCTTCGATCCGCGCTGTGGCAATTGGGTCAAGCGCAGATGCGGGTTCATCCATGAGAATTATCTCGGGCCTGATTGCAATTGCGCGGGCGATGCACAACCGTTGTTGTTGTCCACCCGAAAGGCCGAGCGCGCTTTGATGCAACCTGTCTTTGACCTCGTCCCACAGAGCAGCTTGACGCAACGCCTGTTCAACCGCTGCGTCCAAAGCCGACTTTTTGCGCACGCCCTGTAACCGCAAGCCGTAAGCGACATTGTCGTAGATGGATTTTGCGAATGGATTCGATTTTTGGAACACCATGCCGACCCGCTTGCGCAACTCGATCACGTCAACATCCGGACTATAGATATCGTGCCCACCAATCTTTATTGTGCCTTCGATTCGCACCCCGGGAATAAGATCGTTCATCCGGTTCAGGCAACGCAGGAGGGTTGATTTACCACAGCCAGACGGGCCGATGAAAGCCGTGACGACACGCTCTTTTATCTTCATGGAGATGTTTTTGAGCGCCTGTGCTTTGCCGTAGAAAAGCGAGAGATCCTCGATCTCGATCAAATGTGCGGATGCATCCTGGCCTGTGCCGGTTGACGCCACGATAAGCGGTTTGAGTACAGGTGCAGTCATGGCCTGTGAAAACGGTCGAACACAGGAAACCACGAAATCTGAAATCCCGAATCCGAAACAATTTCGAGTTTCATAACCCCAAAATCCGAACAAAACGCCGGCGCGTGCACCGGCACAACCGGACGAATGCACAAAACCTTTTTCGAGCAGGGTACGTGGCGAAGAAGTCCCGCTGGGACAACCCTCACCCATGACACAAAATGTAACCTACCGGTTGTGCACGCCGGCTCTCGAACCTCGGATTTTGAACTCGTTTTGATTTTCGCCATTTTCGCGTTTCGGGTTTTGTCGTTTAACCTGCCATGCGCATTTTCCTGCGCATCCGGGCGCGAATGAGCACTGCGGTGAAGTTGAGCGCAAAGGTCAACATTAACAACACAAGCACAGTTGCGTACAGGACCGGCCGCGTTTGCTCGATGTTGGGCGATTGTGTCGAAAGCACAAACACGTGATAGCCGAGGTCCATAAATTGATCAGTAAGGCTTTTTGGAAGGTCAGCCATGTAATACGCCACACCTGTAAATAGAATCGGCGCAACTTCGCCTCCTGCGCGACTTACAGCCAAAATCGCGCCTGTTAGAATCCCGGGTAACGCTTGCGGCAGTACCACACGGATGATGGTTTGCAGCTTTGTAGCCCCGAGGGCAAAGCTCCCTTCACGGATGCCGCTCGGTACAGCGCCCAGCGCTTCCTCGGTGGCAACAATTACAACCGGCAGTGTCATGACCGCCAGGGTCAAAGCCGCCCATAATAGCGCCGGTTTACCCCAGACCGGCCCCGGATTTTGCATGATTGCATCCAGATTACGCCCAATGAAATTGATGAAAAAACCAAGCCCAAAAAGGCCGAACACTATCGAAGGCACTCCAGCAAGGTTGTTGACTGCACCGCGAATGACCCGTGTGATAGGGGATGTGGCCGGTGCATATTCTGCCAGGTAAATGGCAGTGATCACCCCTACTGGCACAACAAATATGGTCATGACGATCACACGAATTGTAGTGCCAACAATCATTGGCAACACACCGGTCGCTTCCGGATCGAAGAAATCCTTTTTCGGTATCGTGCTGATAAATCGCCAAGAGACACCCGGCCAACCGTTGATCAAAATATTAAGCAGAATTACCCCCAAAATCGCCAGAATCAACAGCGTTGCAAATCCAGTCAGGCCCGTGAAGAAAACAGATGCAAAGTCGAACCGGGCAGACTTGAACCTGCGCGTTGAGCGTGATGGATTGTCAGCGTGTGTCATTGTTTGCCCTCGAGCCGGCGTTTCAGCCTGTGCATTATTGCGTCGCCGGCCATGTTCGATACAAATGTTATCGCAAACAACAGCGTCCCCAACATGAACAAAACGCGGTAATGATGCCCCCCAGCGACGGCTTCGGCCATTTCTGCTGCGATCGTGGTTGTAATTGCACGCGCTGAATCAAACACGCTCCACGACATTACACTTGCCGAGCAAACCATCATAACAATCATCGTCTCACCTATTGCCCGGCCAAAACCTAGGACCGCAGCGGCAAACACGCCGGGCAACGCTGCAGGCAGGACAATTTGCCATGCGGTTTGCCATTTTGACGCGCCAAGCGCTAGCGCTGCCTGCACGTAGCTTTGCGGCACGCTGCTGAGCGCGTCCTCGGCTATCGAAAACACAATGGGAATGACCGCGAACCCAAGGGCAATGCCTGCAACAAAAGCGTTTAAGCGTGTTTCGTACCCGAAGACCTTCTGGAAAAACGTTGCCATCACGAGCAGCGCAAAAAATCCAACCACAACAGACGGGATGCCCGAAAGCAGTTCAATGGTTGGCTTAACGATCTCACGGATGGTTGGACGCGCAAGTTGCGACACGTAGATTGCCGCGCCCACAGCCAGCGGCACGGCAAACAACAGGCCCACCAGCGTGATTTTCAGGCTCCCAACCACCAACGGAACAATGTTGTATTTTGGAATGTATCCGATCGGTTGCCAGATATAGACAGGTTTATCGTAGCCCGTCCACTGATACGGCAACACCATGTACCGCCACTCAGTGGTGTTCACCCTGGCGTCTTTGTCGTTGCGGATTGATTCAGGTATTTCGTTTTGCGCCTCAAGTCGTACTTCCAATAAAGCCACCATTGTCTCGCGGTCCATGGCGGCGAATTGCTTGCGCGTTAAACCGAGATAGCTTCGGAGTTGCTCGGCACTGTACTTGTCAATATCGCCCGGTTGGATGACGTCCTGCACAAGTGCGCTGTTCATCTGCCCAAGGAAAATTGGCGCCGCCTCGCGCCCGACAAAAACTATGATCAGCAAAATCACAACAACAGCCGAAAGCGAAACGAGCAGAATGGCTTTCTCAGTCAGCCATTCGACTGGGCGCGCCGTGTGCTTGCGATGAATGCCCGCCCAGCCCCGCGCTCGGTTGGATGTGCTGTTGTGGTGCTGCATGCCAGGTCAAATGATAAATCTCAAAACACAAAATCCGAAACAAATTTAAGTCGCCAAAACGCCACCCATATCACCTTTGGCCATGTTTTTTTAACTTCCCGTAAGGTATCAAGATTTATTTCTAGGGCCCTCAATCGCGTATTTGGTTATTTTTTAAACGTTGCTGGTGCATGTGCACTGCAAATCGTTCAAGTGATTCAGGCCAACCTCGGAGCGTCGCGGCGTTGTCCCCGCCCTAGCACACAAGCCATGACTACGCTTTTGGAGCCATTAATTCATGACCCGCCCTCTGAACAGTTCAACGGTTTAAGGCATCGTTCAGTTTTCGCGCAGATGCGGTGGTAGCGGGTAATACCCAACCTCTTTGACGATCGCCTGCCCATCGTCGCTCCGGATCCAGTTCAAAAACGCCGCCACTTCACCCTTGTCAACCGCCGGGTTGACGTAAATGTACAGATACCGCCAAATCGGATATGTGCCGTTTAGCACGGTTTGCTCGGATGGCTCGATTGCCGGTGAATTTTCGTCCTTTTTGATCGCTAGATGTTTCGCGCCCGCACCATAGGCTGCCCCGCCGTAACCAATGCCGTTTTTGTCTTTTGCAACAGCCTGGAGCACCGCTGCTGTGCCGGGCATTGTTTGCGCGCTAGCAGCGAAGTCCTTGCCTTTGAGCACATGTTCCTTGAAGAACTCGTATGTGCCAGAGCTGTTTTCACGGCTGTAAATTGTGATGGGCGCATCTGGGCCACCGACCTCATTCCAATTTTTAACTCTACCGGTGAAGATCAGCTCCAACTGCTCGAGCGTAAGTTCATTTATAGGATTTTCCGCATTCACATACACAGACAGCCCGTCCAGGGCAACCTTGTACTCGGTTGGTCGCTTGCCGAATGCCTTGATGCATGCCTCGATCTCGCGGGCGCGGATTTTGCGCGACGCATTGCACAGGTCGGTGCTCTTGTTTTGGAGCGCCGCAAAGCCTGTGCCCGAGCCGCCTCCAGTCACCTGGATGCGCGTTTGAGGGTGCTTTGACATGTACACCTCGGCCCATTTTTGGGCCAAGATGACCATTGTATCCGACCCTTTCATCGTGATGGTGCCTGCATGCGCCGAAGCCGCAAGCACGCCACATACCAGCACCGCCACTTCTTTAACATGCTGGAATCTCATAGCTTGTCTCCTTATTTTTTTGTTGTTTATTTCGGGTTAAATTCTTTTCACCTCTAAAACTTCAGCGAAGCATCAACTTGCAGCCTGGTCATTTCGCTCTCGGAATCAACAGGCGCAGGGTTAATCAACTCGGTAACAAACAGTTTCGTAGCTATTGTCAAATGATCGGTTGGCGAATATGCAAGCCGCAGAATGTGCCCCCTGACATTTGTGCCGGCGCTGTAGCCACGGCCGGTTGGGTTTGTGCCGGTAACGAACCCGTCAAGCAGATTGACCGGCACGGCCGTGTTCTGGTAGTACGCGCCGAAATCTGAATCAACAAATTCTTCCCACCACGCATTTGCACCGAGCCATTTCCACGTATAGCCTAACTCCCAGGTTTTTCTTTTTCCTGCTCTACCAAACGTAATCCCAACCGAATACGCGTAGTTGTCAGCGCTGCGCGGCGCAGCCGGGTTGACCATGTATTCGGCACTGAGCCTAACCGGGAACGCACCGGTATAGTATGGAAAACTCTCGAGCATATACGTGACCGCCGCATCCACAACAATGGGATTGAATCCGTAACGCGGCGCTGCAGCCGCAGCGCTTGCACCGGTGCGCGAATTACCCCTGTTAACGTTTGGAACAGCATCGTTGCGGAGCGATTCACGGTTTGCAATAGCCATAACCGCTGCACCCGCTGTGGTATTAACTTTGGTGGTCCAGACCGCATCCCATCGTGCCTGAACACCGACCATGAACGGGTCATGACTGGATGCACCTAGCTCATCAAGGACGAAATAGCCGTTGTTCAACCGCATCGTGTGCTTTTCAGTCACAGCATAGGCAAATTGCAGCCCCGCACCTTCGGGGGTATAATCAGGATCAAACACCATGTCGGAGAAAACAAACGGGTTTTCCATTTTCCCGATCGTGCCAGCCAATGTAATGTCGGGGGTGTTAATGGCTGTCCATTTCCCGTATGCAAGGTCTATGAAGACAAACTTCTTTGATGCATTGTCGGCAAAAGTTGCGTTTCCTGAGATCGGGTCACCACCGAAATTGTCGGCACGCTCACTTGAAGTCAGCCGTAGCCCTGCCTCGAAATTATTTAACAGATTTGCGGTAAACCCGAGCCTTGCGCGGTACCGGAATCGGTTCCTGTCCACAAACTCCGGGTTCTCGCTGTAAAACCCTTCGAACCTGCCCCGAAGGTCTCCGTTTATTTTGAAGCTAGTCACCCAATCGGGCAGACCGCTTTTGACCTGGTACGCCTTGGTAAAGTCTTTGTCAGCCTCCTGTCGCAACTCGTTAGCTTCTTTGACGGTCAATATGCCTTTCTCAACCAGCTTGTCCAAAAGAGAATCAACCGACTGCGCCCTGAGGCTTGGCGGGGTCGTTACCAGCATTCCTACTGTTGCAACAAACACCAATACAACTGCATTTTTCTTTTTCATGCGCGTTGAAATTTCAAGGTTCAGCGTCAAAATGGCGTTGCCATGTGACAACCCGGCGGCTGTTATGTTACAATCGCGTTACAATCAAACGTACAAAAATCCGGAAGGCCTTCGCAGACCTTCCGGGCCGCGCCTGGCGCCATTGTTGAAACAAAGCGCCAGTGAACCTTGATCACTTCAACGCGGCAAAATCGGCCTGCCACCAATGCCGCGCCTACGGGTTGATGCGATGTGGTGTCGCAACCGTATCAGATAAATGCCGGGCTGGTCTGTATCGCCTCGGCTAAAACTCTTTAGTCCAAGTTGTCGCAAACCCGACGGGTTGTGCACTGACATGTCTAGCGACCAACCGGGCGGCACCTTCGGCTCAATTGTCAAACTAGAGTTCATTTTTAGCTGAAATTTTATGCGCTTTTGTGTCGCCCGAATCTCAACAAAATTACATTTTGGTAACTTATAGCCCCACTTCGCATCTCCAGTAACACAAACTTCCATGTCGATTGTGTCGCGCGAGTAACGATGGTGTTACTTCTTTGTGACGCTTCATGTTTACGTTTGCGAAGGAACTCGCTGTTCTTTTTTGCAAAGCGGTTGCAACGCTAGTTGCGGCGATCTCGTATAATAGTCGCTTTAACCACACAAAGAGCGAAAAGACATTGCAGTTGGATTCTGGGAAGGCTCAACTCTGCTGTGTGCACGCCGCAAAAATCGAGAAACAACATGTTTGGGAGACTTTTTACGCACGGGGTGGTTGTTTGTAAGCAAGCTGCGCGATACAAGCCCCGGGAACTTTTGTGAAACAGAACACCGTGATGATGCTGAACTTTACGCTGGATTATGGTTATAAACCCGAGCTTGCTTTGCCGAAAAACTCGGTGGTCACCAATAGGGTTGTGGGCCGAGTAGGCCAAAACTTCCTCGCCAATCCCCAGGGCATCTTGCACCCCCGCATGCCTAAAACACGACCATAAACACGCCGCATGCTGCACCTGCAGGACAGGTATCCATCTCCATTTGCCGGGGTGCTTCGTGCACCAACGGCGCACACACCTAGCGTCGTACCCAGCAACCGCATACAACTCACACACCGGCCCAGCATGCGCAACGGCAAAAAGTCCAGCACGCGCAGGATAGACAACTCCACCTTGTCATTAGAGGGTCCCCAATCCGCCACACACCCAGCAAACAACAGGGGACCCGCACAGGAGGGACCACAATGCATTAGCTTAACCTCAGAATACCGCTTACACCGCCAATAGTGCCTGCACCAAACGAGAGCGCTGTCACCGGCCACCTGTTTGTGCCACGTACACCCGAACAGTTCGCTTATGATCTGGACGGTAATCTCACTGCCGACGGCCGGTGGAGCTACACTTGGGATGCTGAGAACCGGCTGTTGAAGGCCGAAAGCTTACCCTCTACACCACAGGGGTCTTGGAGGAAAGTAGAATGGACATACGATGCAAAGGGC
>CAZKTA010000035.1:0-15174 GCA_964555645.1 uncultured Verrucomicrobiota bacterium | reverse complement strand
TCAACGCGGTGCGTGCGCCTGCGTTGTCTATTGTCGGTTGGAAGATGGCCCCGGGCTCGATAAGCAGCCAACCTGTGAACGTATTTGCCGCAACAGCCATCAGCATGCCGGAACGCACAATCACATTTCCGGTTCCACTTATGACACCGCCTCCGCTAAGGATAAGTGTGCCGGTGCTGTTGTAGATGAAGGTGCCGTAATTGGCTATTGGCCCTGTGCCGTAAAGCTTCCCTGTCGCACCGCCGTTGCCAACCTGCAGCACTCCGTTGCTGATGATCGTGCCGCCCTGGTAACTGTTGTCGCCCGGAAGAATAAGTGTACCTGGGCCGTCTTTGATTACTGAGCCGGTTCCGCTAATGGCGCCGACGTTTGTAAACGTGCCAGCCCGATTGTAAATGAGCGTGCCATTGTTAACCACATTCCCAGTGCCGAGCAAGCCGCTGGTCCCGCCGTTGCCAATCTGTAGCGTGCCTGCGCCAATTGTTGTGCTCCCGGAATACGTGTTGTTCCCGGTCAAAACCCACTTGCCAGGGCCGGTCTTCGTCAATGATATTGCGCCGCCAAGTACTGCAGCAAGCGTATTGTCACCCGCATTTTCGCCAGACAATGTCAACCCAGCTGCACCAACTACGCCTACCGAGCCAGTGTTGTTGAAGACCAAGGCACCGGTGCCGGAAGCGGTTATTGTACCCCCTCCCGTGCCGAGCGTAAACAAGCGGTCGGTCGCCACCCCACCACCGGTGTACAACAATGTCCCGCCGTTGAGGACGAGACTTTCCGTGCTGCTGCTGGAGGCACCGATGTCGCTGGCTGCTCCACCGTTGGCCAGCGTACCAACGCTCAAAATGCCGCCGTTGACCGCGGTTGGGCCGGTGTAGCTGTTGACGCCGCCCGACAGTGTGAGCGTGCCGCTGCCACTCTTGGTCAAGCCGCCGCTGCCGCCAATGTAATTACCAACGCTCGATGTGATGCTGTAAGCCTTGGTTACGTTGTTAACTGTGGTGCTCGAGGGCTGCACTACGCCGTTGATTATGATGTCAGTGCTGCCAGTTGCCGTGTCGTCAAATAAGGCCGCGCTGCCATTTGCAAATGTTGCAGAGACGCCGCCCACACGCCAGTTCAGAGTTGTAAAGTCCCAATTACCATTGACCCCACCAGTCCAAATGAGGGCATACCCGGTGATATTCAGGTAAAGTGTATTGCCCACGACTGAAAGGTTGCCCACTGCACCACTCAGCGTGCCCAAAACAAATGTCGGAGCCGAACCGCTTGACCACGTGAGCAACGGATAGCTTTGTCCTACTGTAAAAGTACCGCTGTTGATGTTTACCGTAACCGTGCCCGCAGATGCAATTGTGCCCGCGGCAATGATAGGCGTGGTAGTGCTGTTGACATTGTTGAATTCCAATGTGCAACCTGTGCTCGTCCCCAAAATTAGCGCGGCCGGGGTGACTTGCGTGCCGGTGGCAGTTACACCAAGAATCGCGCCGTCGGCCACAGTGATGTTGCCTGTGCCGGCCTTCGCCCCAGCGAATACAAGTTTCCCGCCTTCGACGGCTGTTGCTCCGGTGTAAGTGCTTGTGCCCGAAAGTGTGAGAGTGCCCGGCCCAAGTTTTGTGAGCGAGCCGCCGGTGCTGCTCAAACCGGTGGCAAACGACACCAGTTGGCCGCCAGTATGAATCCGGTACTGTTGCCCTGCTGCCGTGCTAAAGCGCGAAGAATAATCGAACGTATTGGCCGCGCTATACTGTAAAGTGCCCCCACTAAAGTAAATCGTGCTCCCTACACCAAACGGGCCGGAGACACCCTCATTTTCCGCAGCCTCTGCAACTATTGTGCCACCATTTAGCAATAAACTGCCTGCGAAGGTACTCTGCGCCTGTAGCCGGAGCGTACCGTTGCTCACAACAAGCGCGCCCACCCCGGAGATAGGCCTCAGACTGGAAAGGATTTGAGATACTCCAGGTGCATCAAAAATGAATGTCCCATCAATTGTAATGCCTCGTTGTGAACTATAGTTACCACCGATTTCAAGTCTCGGATGATAATTGCGGAGGACCAATTTCCCCTCGGGCCATACATTTATCGTCCCCAAAAATTCGCTGTATGGTACAGCTATAATCGGATTCCAATAGACGGCGCCGGGCCCGGTAACAATGATACTGCCGTTGTGATCCGGCTTGTTATTGTCAATCAACAGATTGTTTACAATCCAATCTCCTCTACCAGTAAAGTAATGCTCATAGTCTGCCGCGCCGCCTGCGCGCCATTCAACATATGGCGTGATAGTAGCTGGGTTCGTTGAATCGTTTAATAAGTACCGCGTGCCGCCACTCGGGCGCCTTATTATGATTAACCATCTGGCGCTTTCGTTCCCACCGATCGTCACAGGCCCGGCCCCCTCGCGAATATAAATGGAGTCTATGGCTAAGAACGCTGATGCGCCTGTTAGCGTGGGAGCGGGCAAAAGCGCCCAAGAACCAGTTTGTGTCGGCGCAATTTCAAAGGTAAGTCCCGCAGTACCGGCTCCGCCGCTGAATCCCGAATTGTAAGTTACAATTATGTTCCCGGGAACGGTGCCATCCCACAGGCACGTGTCGCCCAATGCCGGCAAGGTATCGCCAACCCAGTTTGCAGCAGTGGCAAGATCGGTATTAGTTCCGTATGGGCCGCCATCCCAGATTCGCGTGGTTTGGCCAAACAATGCCGTGGTTACAATGATGCAACACAAGCCAATAATTGGTTTTACAACTTGGAATGTTGGTTTCATATGTCGTGTGGTGTTGTGTGGTTTTGTCAATTAGCAGATCATCGCTAGTTGTTGAGGGTTTCGCGCCTAGAGCAGTGCTTTTGTTAGCTGATTTTTCACGTTGTTTCTTAGTTTTGGTTTTTTGTTTACCAACTTGCCGTCTCCATTTGAGTTTGGTTACCTTGTGCCCCAAGCCATGTAACCATATTTTCTATTTCCGCAAGCTGTTTGACAACAGGTATAAATACCTAGGTGTTTATGCGAGTTGCACACACAAGATGCTGGCTGTTAGTGAGGTAAGCGGTGCACGCTCGCAGTTTGACCCGCAAAGCGCTCCGGGCCAGAATTGCATCGCGTTTTTTTCGCTTCATTTGCGCGAGCTAATCGCATGTTTTTTGCGGCGATGAATAGTGTAGGTCTGGCTTTCATGGTTTCTGTCTTATGCTGTGTCCTGCGAGCAGAAAATGCCGGCAGCACAGTTTGTGTTTGAGTTATTGGTTGTATTTCAATCGGTTCTTAAGATTTCTTGTTTTTCAGCCAGCGGCCTCTGACATTGGGTCGGATGCATTGGTAAAGCCCTTCTGACACTGCCGTCGGTCTGAGCCGCTACCAAAGCAACGACCAGGTACACTAGCGTGAACGCTGCTACTACTCATCCGGCCGGTTTCTATTTCCAAGTGTTTTTTCCGAATCTTGATCCTGACAATTCTATCCGTGAATCACTCCAGAAACAATACGACGTACGTCGTATTTTTATTATCATTTTTCAGGCTAAATTTATTGTGCCGAATTTCCAGCGTGCACCACGCCGAAGTGCTGGTCTCAGGAAGATCAACAACACAACGACCGTTGATTACAGCGGCAGGCAGAAGACGGTGAAGGCTCTTCAGGGTTTATGAACGCCGTGAATCGGAAGCGATTGGCAGGTCTGTTAGCGGCGGTCACCTCCGTGCTCGGAGTGACTGGTCACGCCGACATCTCGGAGGCGGCTCTGCGGCGGCCCATCTCGCCGAGTCAGCCCATGTGGCTGATTCACATTGATACCTGGAACTACGCCGATCCCCAGAAGATCATTGATTTGGTTCCGGTGGACATCCGCCCATATGTGGTGATGAACATCTCGTTGTCCATCAGTCACGATACAAACACGCCACCCAGATTTCAGGTTGCCGAGTATGGTTACGAGATTGCCAAATCGTGGCTGCGGGTCTGCGCCGAAAACCGGATGTGGGCAATGGTTCAGCCATCCAGTGGCGGATTCAGCCATTTCTCCGATTTTGATTTGTCGGTCTATGAGGAGTTTTTCAGGGATTATCCTAACTGCATCGGGTTCAATTACTGCGAGCAGTTTTGGGGTTATGATAGCACAACCGATCCGCTATCAGCAAAGTGGACGGACCGGATTGCGCACTTTGCCAATCTGTTGCCGCTCTGTGCCAAATACGGCGGGTATTTGGTGGTTAGTTGGTGTGGGAATCAGTGGAGTCCCAACATCAATCCGATTGCCATGCTGAAACGCAATCCGGCCTTTGCGGTGGCCTGCCGGAATTACACGCAAAACTACATCCTGTGCGAGAAATACACGCAGCAGAGCTATCTTTTTGACATGGAGAGTATCTGCCTTGGTGCATATCTCTCCGGCTACAGCGGGCAATATGGGATCAGGTACGATTCAACCGGGTGGACGGATGCCACCGGAACAAATCAAAACTTCACCCTGGTGACGGGCGGAGCAGCGCACCTTGAGCACATCATGCTGACCGGCCAAACCGTGGTTGACGGGCCGGAGTTGATCTGGCAGCAGTGTTTTCGGGAAATCAGCGCGGCGTTAACATCCAACGGTTACTACACCCGACGATGGGAAGCCTATCCGCAGTACACCAACGTCAGCGTTGATATTTTCCGCAAGCTTTTGGATGGCACTGTCCGCATTCCCAGCCGTCAGGAAGTTATCAACCGCACAAAATTCGTCATCATAAATGATGTCAATTCCGGCAGTGCCGACACCATTTACAGCTCGCCCGAAACGCTATTTGAGGGGCTTTATCGTATGGATGGCGATGGCAATTATCAATACAACAAGAGCTTCTTCAAAAAGACAGGGCGTTATCCGACCATTCCGACTGTCTATCAATTGGGTGACACCCTGGCCAATTCATTTCAGTTCAAGGTCAATCGCTCGGCCTATTCCAGTCGCTGGCCAACCATAGCGGCAAAAATAAACGAGTTTAACAGCGTGTTTCCACAGGAATACACCGGCGACATTTATGCCGGGCGGCATGAAAACGGGTGGGTAATTTACAATCCCTACAAGACCGGGCAGACGGCCAGCGGCTCGATTCCATTTAAATACAACACTGCCGAGCGGGTCGACCTGACTCTGGCACAGTACACCGCAGGGGTCATGAAGGAATACTCAAACCGTGTGACGTTCTATCTCAACAACTATGACAATTCGATCAATCTCGGCATGAGAACCGACACAATTTCCATCCATGGCTCTTCAGCCGAGCCGAGCTACTTGTGGTCTGACCGTGGGCATCATGCGGCCAGCACAGTAACCAAGTTCTGGACCAACAGTGTGTTTACGCTAAGTATCACACACAATGGCCCGCTCGACATTACCGTATATTGTGCGGGAACGAACACCGGACGTCTGACCGATTACACAACAGCCACGATTACCCCGCCAAACCCGCCGATGCCTTTCCCTGGCCCGCGTCAGTATGAAGCGGAATGTTTCGATTACAGAAACATATCAGGCATCACTTCCAGCGGTTACTCAGGGAACGTCCGAAACTACACAGGGCAGGGATATTTGCGGTTCGGGACCAGTTCCTCGGCTGCTGTCAGGAAGACAGTTAGTGTTCTGAAAAGCGGCGGTTATAGGCTGCTGACCAGATATTCGGTCACCAACACAAGCGTGAACACGATTGACCTTTATGTGAACGGGACAAAAGTGGGCACGCCTACCTTCGCCCGGACACCATCGTTGAGCGACTGGGCCATCAACCAACAAAACATCACCCTGAACGCCGGTTTGAATACCATCGAGTTCAGGGCCACTGCCACAGGGGCCGGCTTCATCTATTTCGACAACATTGTTGTGGTACCCACTGCCTATGGCGACGGGTTTGTCATCCAGGAGAACAGTCCGGAGTTTCTCCGTGTGGACGGCACTGTGGACAACTCCCATCAGGGCTACACCGGCCCCGGCTACGCCAACACGACCGACACAAACGGGGCCAGCATTTACTGGAGCGTGATCTTTGACTCGTCGGTGACGAAATCATTCACGTTCCGCTACGCCGGCACCAATGCCCGGACCGCTGATTTGTTCGTCAACGGCACCAATGTGGCGTCCAACATTCAGTTCCCGCCCACGGGCGCGTGGACCAATTGGGACCATGTCACGGTTTATGCGCAAGTTCCTGCGGGGAACTGCGGTGTGATGCTGCGGGCCGCTTCCAGCGCCGGTCTGCCCAATATTGACAGCATGGAAGTCATCGGGGGCACCGGCTGGTCGGCGGGCATGGTCCCGTTTGTCCCGCAACTGCTTTTAGCAATCCCGGTCTCTACCTCACAGATCAATCTTACATGGGCGGCTGCACCCGGTGCTGCCAGTTACAATGTAAAACATGCTTCAACACGCGGTGGGCCATACACAACCATCGCCATTGGTGTTACCAATGCCAGCTTTAGCCATACCGGGCTGGACGAACTGACCACACACTATTACGTCGTCAGCGCCGTGAATTCCCACGGCGAAAGCGCAAACAGCACCGAAGTGTCCGCCACAACTCTGACCATCAACCCTCCGCCGCCACCCATCGGCCTGAGTGCAGTAGCAGTATCATTCGACAAGGTTGACCTGTCGTGGACGGCCTCGCCTGGCGCGAACAGTTACAATGTAAAACGTTCGCTCTCCAGTGGTGGGCCGTTCATCACCGTGGCCATGGGTGTGACCGGAACAACCTTCCGCAACACCGGTCTGTTTGCAGGAAAAACCTATTACTACACCGTCTCAGGCGTGAACGCGTACGGCGAAGGCTCAAACAGTTCCGTGGTCAGCGTTTCAACTCCAAGCGCTGTAACAATTGAGCCGGTGATGGATACCTACGTGCGTGACGGCGGTTACGCAAACAGCGCTTTCGGGACCAGCGACCAGTTGCATGTCAAAAACGACGGCAACATTGGTTCGGGATTCAATCGCAACACATTTCTGAAGTTCAACGTGAGCGGCCTCGCCGACGCGCAAAGCGCGAAGCTGAAGCTGACGCCATATCAGGTTGACGGCAACGCGACACTGGCCTACGAGTTCATGACGAACGACAGTTGGACAGAACAGATAACCTGGAATAATCAACCCACGGGCTCAGGATTGATTATCACAAACCTGGCCGGCTATGTCGTCGGTCAGCAAAGGGTGATTGACGTGACCGGCGTCGTAAAAAGCGAGGCTGGAGGCGACGGCACCCTGTCCCTTAAAATATCGCAGCCGAGTCCGGTAAATATCTTCATCGGCTTCCACTCGAAAGAATCTGCGTCTACCAACCTCCGCCCCGTGCTCGAATGTACCATCTCGCAGCCTTATTCGCCGCCGGCAGCTCCAACTTGGCTTGTGGCGACGGCGGTTTCTTCCAGCCAGATCGTTCTGTCGTGGGCTACGGTGTCGGGGGCAACGAGTTACAATGTGCGGCGTGCCACGGTCAGCGGCGGTCCATACACCCTGATTGCCGCAGGCGTGACTGGGACAGCGTTCAGCGACAGCGGCCTGCCTGCAAGTACGACATATTACTACGTGGTCACTGCCATTAACGGCGCTGGGGAAAGCGCCAACAGCACCCAAGCCAACGCCACCACTCTCTCGCCCTTACTCGGCCCACTGGTCCATCGCTACAGCTTTAGCGAAACCGGCGGCGTTGTTGTGGCCGACTCAGTCGGCGGCCCCGCTTGGAACGGCACGGTCTTCAACGGCGGCACGCTGGCGGGTGGGCAACTGAGTCTGGCTTCAGCTTCCTCGCAATACGTTAACTTACCCCCGGGCATCGTCAGCGCCCTGACCAACTTCACCATCGAAGCTTGGGTGCGGCTCAATTCAGCGGCCAACTGGACGCGGATCTTCGACTTCGGCAACAACACCACCACAAACATGTTCCTTACACCGCAGAGTGGCACGGGCGGCACACTGCGGTTTGCGATCACGACCGGCGGCGCCGGCAGCGAACAGCGCATCAACGGTACGTCCGCTCTGACGACCGGCGTCTGGCATCACGTTGCGGTGACGCTCAACGGCAACACGGGCATCCTCTACCTGAATGGCGTGCCAGTGGGCACAAACAACGCCATGACGCTCAGGCCCGCCAGCCTGGGCAGCACCACCAACAACTACCTGGGCCGCTCCCAATACGCAGCCGATGCGTATCTGGACGGCCAGCTGGACGAGTTCCGCATCTACAGCGTAGCGCTTTCTCGAAGTGAGATTGCCGCCACCTACGCCCTTGGTTCTGGCCAGGTACTGAGCACCGACAGCCCGCCCATCAGCGTCGCGGGCGATTCGTCCGGTCTGATCCTGAGCTGGCCGCTTGCATCTGCTGGTTTCACGCTGCAATCGTGCACGAATCTTGTGGAAGGTAATTGGGTGAACGTGACCTCGCCCGCGCCGCAGATCATCGGCAGCCAGTGGCAAGTGACACTGCCCATCGCGCCAGGCACTCCCGCGGTCTTTTACCGATTGGCAAGGTGATCTGGGAGATGAACGAGGTCCGAACGGTAGTTTTAGCCCGCATATTTCATAGCCATTGTAGCCGCTGACGTAAGGAGGGCGGCTACGGCCCGTCGCTCATTTGGCTGGGGTTGCGCCTGACACCCACACTCGCCCCGACCAGCTTCTCCTACGCTAAACAGTTACTCTGGCAAGGCCGGAGGCGTGAAATACTGAATGGCTCGAAACAATTGCTCACGGCCGGTGCCGCCGACAGGGGACATTGCCGCCTGGTCGGCAGAGGATGCATACCCCATCACCGATACCGTATCTTACGCTTAAGCGGTTAGATGGCTGGGGTGCGGTGGTGATTCGTGGCAAATTGAACGCACTTTCGCAAGAGTATCGTTTCTGTCACAACCGCCAGAGGCACGGTTGCAACCTACGTTTTTGGCGCTCCATGCCAAGCGGCGGGAGGAGTTGCGCGTAGGTATTTCGCGGCGGCTTCAGTGCGGCATCGGACGTGAAGCTTTTCGTAAATGTGCATGAGATGAGTCCGCACTGTCGCAGAGCTGATATGTAATCGGGCACCGATTTCCTTGTTCGACAATCCTTCGGCCAGAAGTGCGAGAATTTCCATTTCGCGTGGAGAAAGCTGTTCCGTTTCGGGGAGCGACGTCAGTGGTGGTTCCATGAATGAACGCACGACCATGCGCGCAATTTCACTCGTCATCGGAGCGCCACCCGCGCGCACTTCGGCAATGGCAGCCAGAATTTCCCTTTCGTCTGCCCGTTTCAACACGTAGCCACAAGCGCCTGCCTTGAGCGCCTGGAAAATCATTTTGATGTCCTTATAGACGGTCAGCATGATGACCTGCAGTTCCGGCATTTGTTCACGAAGCCGCGCCGTGCAGGCAATGCCTGACTCGCCGGGCAAGTGAATGTCCATTAACACCACGTCAGGTCGGTTCTTGGGAATTTCAGCCAGGGCTTCCTCCGCCGAGGCACATGCGCACACACATGTGTGGTCCGGTGTCGCCTCGATCAGCTCCGCCAAATACCGGCGGTACGTGGCGTTGTCTTCGACAATGGCGACTTTGGTCACCAGGCTCAAATCCGGCTTCATACTCGCTAACAAATCTGCCGACATACTTCAGGAGCGAACAAGTTCTGCACAGTCTTAATTCGCACAATGGGAAGCATACTCGACATCATTTAGGTGATAAATCAGCCAAACGTCGTATTTGCCCGCTTGCTCTGGGGCGTGGCGGGGAACGGCATGGGAAGCTGTATGTGGACGGTTGTGCCAACGCCCGCCTGTGATTCGACACGGCAACTACCGCCGATTTTCATCAGCCGGGCCGAACAGTTCTTCAAGCCGTGTCCGCCGACCTCGGTGGTCGTGTCAAATCCTTTTCCGTTGTCGGTGATAGTGATCTCCAGCGCGCCATTGGCGAGGCTCATATGGAATTCGACTTCGGTTGCGTCAGCGTGGCGGACAATGTTGTTGAGTGTTTCCTTCACCACCATCAGCACCTCGTGCCGAGTTCGTCCGTCCAGCGCGGCATCGGGGAGGGTGACAGGAATTTTGAAACGGCAGGCAATGGACGTTTTGGCCAGGTACTCGCGAGTGTAACTGCTGAGATAATCTGCCAGCGATTGCAGCGAATTGTCCTCGGGATCAACCGCCCAGACGATCACATCCAAAGCCGCTATAAGGCCGCGCGCTTTGTCGGCAATCTCTTTGAAAAGTGCCGGCTGTGCGCAGTCTCGCGACCCGGCACGCTCGCCGGTGCTGGCAAGAACGTTGATCTCTGTAAGGCCGGAACCCAAGTCGTCGTGCAGATCACGCGCGATGCGGGCGCGTTCCACTTCGAGGGCATGCTGGCGCTCGGCACGCTCGCGCTCGCGGATTTCGCGCTGAAGTTGAAGCGTGCGTTGGGCGACCTGTCGCCGCAGTTGCGTGATCCACGCAGCGGCCAGTGCCAGCGTGCCCAACAAAACCGCCACAACCAACAGCAGACGTTGAAGCGTCCACCACGAGGGCTTGGATATAACGACAATGTCGGTAGGCGCAGCCAGGAGCAGTTCGAAGTGCGAAGTGCTGCTTTGTGATGCGTCGGTGCGTGCATCCGAAACGCAAATGCCAGTAAGCGACAGTTTGCTGCCCAGGCGCAACGGACGCATGGACTCGGCGTTGGCGACGCGCGCAAGGAACAGTTGTGTGCGGGTCTGGATTTGCAGAACCGGCGTTCCTTCCTCCCGGTGTTGGCCCACCAGATTTCCCACAACACGAATTCGCAGCGACGCCGGTCTCTCATTGGCGAGTTGCGAATCGGAAATGAGCGGTGCTTCTGGCAGAACACCACTACTGGTTTTGCGCAGGAGCGCTTCCCGTAACAACGGACTGGCGCCGGAAATTTCCGGGTAACCGACCGCTTCGACCCAGTCGCCGACGCATAGTTTCACGTTGGCAGTGGGAAGAATCTGGAGGCCTGAGCCTTGTTCAATAAAGACACGTTTTGAATCCACATAGGTCACTTGGCCACGGACTTTGACCCGCTGAAACGGCGTGGCCTTGGCGTCAAAATGGAACAGACCGCGCGGCGTTTTCTCCGGGGCATCGAACGGGTCCTCAGGAGCTGGCTTCTCCACCGTAATGGATGCGTTGTGCATGGTAATGCTTCCGCTGCGGACTTCGCGGGTTTCTGCATTCCATTCCGCGAACAATGCGCCGCGAATGCGCACGACGGCTTTGTCAAACGCCTTCAATTCTGATTCGCCCCACTGTGGCGTGCTGATTTCCTGACGACCTTCAGCCAGGAGTACGGAGAGTCTGTTGCTCTGAACGCCGGTGACGAGGCCCTGAAGCTCGACCCACTGAACATCCATGCTGCCATTGACCAACTGATTCCAACTCGGATGCGCCGGGGCTGGCAGCCGGCTTTTGCCGAGCAACACTGCTTTTTCAGCCACAATAATCGGGGCGAAATCGCCCGGTTCCGTGTGGCCAGCGACGCTCCACAGCTCGCCGACGTTCGGAACGATATTGGTAACCAAGGTCAACCTAACGAAAATGCCCCGTGTGTCATCTTGAATCGCCATCCAGCGATCAAGTGGCGGGCCGACGGCAGTAACGACTCCCCGGACCATCACCGGCACCTTGAGCGCGGCGGCGTCTCTGGAGAGGTTGTGGACTTGCATGACGGTAGTCAGTACGTGGGGCCGCGTTTCTTGGCCTGGAGGATTTTCAACAATGCTCAATTCCTTTGAGCTGGCAACTGCAAGGCGGCCCAGCACCACGCGCTGATTTTCAGTTAAAACACCTTCAGCCACACCAGAGACGCGTACATAAGCATGCAACAAATCGGTAGGCTCAAGGTCTTCGGCCTGGGCCATCGCAACCGAAAGCGAGTTCTGTTCCGAACGCATTTCGAAGCGCAAACCTTTTCCAAAACGCGAGACAAAACTTACGCGTCCTTGGACTGTCACAAGACGGCGTTCATTCAGGCTGCTCATGGGTTCCCCAATGACCGCGAGCGGCGCAAGCGGCGGAGTGTTGGTCCCGATTTTCCTCACCGGCACCGCAGGGTTTCCGATCCACAACCGGCTGCCGTCATCGGAGCGCAAACTGAAAAGATATTCGCCGGTTCGCGGTGCGTTAAAGTATCCTTCGAATCGAATGCCAACCATGTCATCACGAGTCCGGAATCCAATATTGAAGTTGGTCGCTTTGCTAACTTTGATGGGACGAAGAAGTTGAAAATTGGGCAACCTCGACCAAAAGCCATGGAAGTACTCTGCGCGAACGGGGCGAATCAAGTTTGCTTTCGCAACTGGCGCCGCCCCGAATGATTGACCCTCGGAGTTTGTCGCCACACAGGAAATGGCCAATTCAAATGCGGAAAACTGATTGAACCAGTCCAATCGCAGCGGATAGCGGCCGGCTTTAAAAAAATGCGTGCCGCTGACTGTTCGCGCGCTGTGAAGACCGTCGTTATTCAATAACGGCGCGGCGGAAACGTACACGCCGACATCGCCGGGTTGGATAAAACACCGCGAGGACTCGATTTGGATTTTGTCGCCGGGGTGAAACTCATGCTCGAGGCTGTCCATTTCGAGCAGTGCAGTGCCGTTTGCATCTTGTAGGATCAGAACGCCGGTGTTTGTGTCGCAGGCAAAGACGGTGGCTTCGAGCTGAATGTCTGCCACAAGATGCGTCTCACGGCTGAGCGCCTGCGGAAGCTGCGCGAGGCCGGTGATAGTTGGGGTTGATTGGGCGTGAACATGAGCAGCAGTGGCAATCGTTCCCAAGACGAGGGCGAATGTGAAGCTGAAGCCTGCATCAGCCAGAGGCCGCTCTTTTTCAAGGTGATCCATCGCCTGGCATTGTAACTCTCAGCAGCACCTTGGCAACTTATTTAGCCCGCATATTTCACAGCCAGCGACGGTCGAGCGGGTGGCGCAGACTTCTCCCGACACAGTCTGGACTGTATCACAAGTTTCCAAACTTACGGCGCACCGCTTCTGGCTCACACCCTACTGACTTGGAAGTCGGTCCCGCGATTGCGGGAGCGGGGTTTGTCGCGCACAGCGGAATGGGGTGAGAAAGAGTTCGTGGTACATTGAACGCACTCCGGTATGAATCGGCCGGATACCAGTCAGTCAAGTCGAAGGCTATGAGCCACCGCCGCTGCCAACAACGCCGCGACAGCCCGGCGCCAAAGCACGCGCCCGGCAAAACCACGAACATGCTTGCTTCAAAACGCCCGTCCTTGATTACCACGAACACGGCATGCAATCCCTTAATGTTGGGCGGCTTTTATTGTGCTCCGCGACCGTTTGGTGTCCACGCTTTGGTGTGTTTGGTCGCAGCAGAAACCCTGAAGGGAGGACACCAAACATGGTGCTCTGCACAAGATTGAAGGATACACCGACAACACATTTTGCGTTGCCGACACCCAAGCCAAATGGGGCGCGATCCAGCCGGCATCCCTTGAAATCCACGCGGCCCTGCGCGAACCAACCGCGTTAATCTCAATCTCCACTGGCGCCGCGTCTCCCGCCTCCACTCGCTTCAGCGCAAAGATGGTTTGATCCCAACGTAGCGTTTGCTTTCATCTTCCAATCATCTCTCGGTGACCAGCCAACCCGACTCCCTTCTTTCTCTCGATTGGTCCAAGTTCGCGAAAAAACAACCGCGCCATCCAATTGGCGCGGTTGACCAAGCCCCGTCTCTGTCTGCAAAAAAAAGCCTAATGCAACGCTATTTCCGGCAAGACCCTACTTTGCCAAACGGCGGCGCGCAAACACGAACGCAGCGCCTGCAAGGCTGATCAGGGCAACTGCGCTCGGTTCAGGTACCACGGTAAGAGTCGCCTGATATTGCGGCGCGCGCGCAGGAATAACCGCCCCCCACGTAGCTATAATATTGGCGTAGAAGATTGGCATTTGGTCCTCGGTTGGGAAGCCTTCGTTACGACGGGTGGACACCCCGGTTTCCACTCCCGTGCGTGCTGTAGGTTCAGTTTGGTAAACAAAGTTGAGCAGGCCCGAACCCGATCCAACCGTTGAGTCCACAGTGACTGTGATGCCGCTGAAAGTGAAATTTGTCCACGCTCCTGCCGGGAGGAGCGTGAAGTCAATTGGATAATCAGACACACCCAGAAAACCAGACAAGACCCCGCCGCTAAACCCAGAATAGACCCCAAGATACTTGGGGAGCGTATTCGCTTGAGACCCACCGTACTTTATCGAAACGGAGTTCAAGAAGTAGGTTTCGCCGCTCACCAAAGGCGGTGTCCAAACAACAGTTCCTGAGGGTGTGGCATCAAAATCAATACGGAATCCAGCGCAATCTCCGTAGTTGAACGTTCCAGCATTCTCAACGGTGACAGACGAAGTCTGCGCCCACACACAGCCGGCAGTGAGCAAAGCCGCAACGATACATGTTACTGTTTTTTTCATAAATGTTTCCTTCTGCGAATTATGGTTTCCACCTTATTTTGGTTTTCCATCCGAACGCCCTACAGGCCTACTGTAAACAAACACACATTATAAAGGTGACCCGCCCAGAAACAATACGACGAGCGTCGTATTTTTGCGACGGGCAGGCTGGATTCAAAAGAACGGAGCGCCGTCCCAGCACCTGCAGGACGGCCTTGGATACCGCAAGCGCGGGATAGTGCGCATCCCGATGTGTCGCGACAAGTCGGCGCTCCGCCACTGCCACTAGCCGATGCGCTGCGCCAGAACCCCGGCGGCTAGAGTATTTCTGAAAACTCAGCAGAGGTCATATGGCCACGAAAGAACGCACATGCCGCAAAACGGGACTGTCGCTGTTGATCGTGAGTGTGCCAATAGACCCGACAGCCAGCCCAGGCAAGAGGGTTGTACCCGACTCAAGCGTTTACCCGGCCATTGAGCGTGCCACTAACACCGAGTCGGCCGCTATAGACGACCGTTGAGGCGGCATTGTTCTCACCATTGACAATCAATGTCCCATTGCTCACAACAGTGCTGTCCGTGTAAGTATTGTTGGCCACGAGTGTCAATGTGCCAGAGCCGCGTTGCTCGAGTGATCCTGCGCTGGTGATGGTGTTTTGAGCCGGTAATGTTATCCGACCGGTTAAAGGCAAGCACGCCGGCCTTTTGAATTGTTCCAGTGCCGATTGAGCCGGTTGTGCCGCCGTTGCCAACCTGCAGTGCGCCAGCGTTGATA
>CAZKTA010000034.1:0-15894 GCA_964555645.1 uncultured Verrucomicrobiota bacterium | reverse complement strand
AAACTGGGTGCATAAGACAGAAATGTCCGGACGCATGTGGCCATGCGTCTCTACCTTTGGAATGAATGTGGTAGAGGACCTGTAGGGACGTGCGTGAGCCGACACAAATAGTGCGCTGTATGCCGAGACCATGTCGGCAACTGGTTGGTTTTTTACACAAAACTCAGCGGCTCGGTATTTCTGCGATTCGATTGCACAATTGCATGGCTGTATGCCCGTACGATAGTGGATTGCGCGTAATACTAGTTACGGTTTGGGATAGTGTTGTTGCCAAAAAGCAAGGCGCGAACTCTGTGCGCACTGTTGCATTGGTACCGGCCAGATGGGTGCTTAACCCACTAAGCCAGAAGAACTGGATTAAGGAATAGATACGCTGCTGTGTGTCGCAGGCGGAGTTTGCGTTCGGCACATTTCTGTGCGGCGAGCTGGTCGGGTCGTGAACAAGTATGTCCTGAGTGTGTTTTGTGCCAGGGCGCGTAAAACCGCACGCAGGGTGCATGCATTCCCCCATACAGCCAAGTAATCCCGGCTACATTGTGCAGTTACAAGGTGAAAACGCTATTACACCGAATGACTGGAGCTCGAAAGGAATTTGAATGGTTGTCGAAACGTGTCGCTACCTTTTTATGGAAATGTTCTAAATTCGCGGCCGGTTACTTTTGGTTGGACCACGGAATACCTGGTTTATGTGAAAAACGCTGTGCCGGCACCATGCGTACTGTGTGTATGATGAGGTTCTCCCACTCGGGCCACATAAAAAACGCAGCGTGGCGAAGAAACTGCGGGGGCTTTGTTTCTTTGTGTTAGAAAACGTCGCTCACACACACCGCGCCGGTAAAGATAACTGGTGTAGCCTGCACGCGTCTGGATTTATCTCGCTGCCGATGTCACAACTGTACGCGTACGCGGTAAAATCTGACTGGTGCGCCTGTGTTTGGGTCTATGATTGTGATTGGACTGCCTAAGCCACTGAACGTAATGATAGGTGTCCAATGGACAAGGTTTGTCGAGTAAAGCAACGTGTACATTGCGCCGCTGAGGGTGTTGAATTGGAACTGGAACTCACCGGTCGGCAGTCGGCGTGCAGATTCGATCACAGGTACTGGACTTGGCGGAGGCGTAATTGTGAGGGTGACAGTTTTGTTGGTGAAATTCGACATCGAATCTGTCACACGCACTGTAAAGTTGAACGTGCCGTTTGTTGTGGGGACACCTTCTAAACGCCCGTCCTGCCTGAGCACCAGGCCAGGCGGCAGCGGTGCTGAGCTGGGTGCAAGCGACCAGTTGTATGGGGGTACACCGCCGGTCGCATTTAGCCAGACCAAATAATTAATCCAAACCTGGCCAGACGGCAGCATTGTCGTTGTGATGATGAGGGGCGGCGCAGCAATCGTGATTGATAGTTGTTTATTTGTCCAATTACCCAAATTATCGGTCACACGTACGGTGAAATTGAACGTGCCGGTGGCAGTTGGGGTGCCATTGATCTGGCCCCAATTCTGTAAAATCAGCCCAGGCGGCAACTGACCTGAGCCGACCTCTAGAGCCCAACCGTATGGTGGCACACCGCCAGATGCCCTCAACAATTCGTTGTAATAGTAACCGACATGGCCGTGTGGCAAACTCACAGTTGTAATCTCCAGAGGCGCGAGCGGGTAGATCGTGAAATTGACTGTGGCATTTGATGGCGGGACAGACACGACTTGTTCAGGTGGGCATTGATAACCGTGCTGTTGAAGCTGCGGACAGTTAACTCCAACACGCCACGTGTCATCAGCAACGCGTAACAGGTAGATGCCGTCTGGTCCCGTCTCGGTGTAAACATAGAAGTGGTTTGTGCCTATGTTAGCCCAAGCGTACACCCCGAGGCCCGGTGCAGGGTTACCGTTGGTGTCGCGCGCCCAACCGCTGATCGTACCGATGACAGGTACTGCTACAAAATCCAACTGTATAGCCTGGTTCGACCCCACATAGGTGTTTGTGCCGGAGCTGACGACATAGTTTGGCAGAATTTGGCTACCCGCGTACTCGGGTCTGAAATTCCATGTGCGGCCGCCCAACACACCGGCTGCATACAAGCCATTTGTGCTGGTTACGCTGTCTGTTTCATACTCAGCATAAGCGTCGTTGCCATAGAACCATACGCCCGCCAGTGGGACACCTGTGAAGGTGCGAACAGACCCATAAAAAAGCGCGTTTGCTTTTGGCACAACCAGAAGCGCATTAGTCACGTTCCCATGCGTTGTATAGAACTGCGGCAGGGTTTTTTCATCCAACCCAACGTAGCCAAGCCGGCTAAGTGCGAGCGTGTTTGGTTCAATTGTCCAAAAGCCTGTGCCGACCGGCAGTGCAAAGTTACCGTTTGTGTCTGTGGTGCCGAGTGTGACCGCACCACTTGCGCTCATTGTGAACAGAAACACACCTGGCAATCCAACATTTGTATTTGCCGCGTCAACAACGCGCCCGGCAAGTAGGCGAGTGGCGCCGATCACATTTAGATTAGTCGAAACAGTTATGCCCTCGGGCAAGGTAACAATGGCCGGATTAGCTGCATCAAAAATGTAACCTGGACGGACAGCCATTGTGATGTAAGTACCGGGGGGTAACCGGTTTGTGAATGTGCCGTCGTTGGCGCCGACAACACCGCCTGCCAGTTCTTCATCAGGCGTTAGGAACACAATCAATGGGTAAGGAACATTCGTGTCTGCGCATTTGACCGTGCCCGTGATCGCCTGCGCAAACGGCGCGTTTGTTACGGTGAATGTTGTTGTTGCTGCACCCGATGGACCTGTGACGCGAAACAGGTATCGCCCGACAAAGTGGTCGAGCTGATTTGGAAGGCAAAAGTTAAGCTGCGCGGTGATTGCGCCGTTTGTGCCCGTAAGGTCAAATGGCACGGCGTAGTTTGTTACCCCACCGATTTTCGGAACGAACCCGTCGGTGAGACTCAAACATTCCAATAACCAATCAGGACCGTCGAGTACGCCGTTTGCGTTTGCATCGAGATATTTCTGCAATTGCACAGTCTCGCCGTTGCTCAAGCCGGTGATTTGAACTGTCACCATCCCTACGTAAGTGTTGCTAATTGTTGACGGTGCCACGGTGACACCGACTGCGCCAAATGCAACTGAGCTAATGAACGTAGCCAACAGTGCCGAGGTTAAAACTGCGAGTAACGATTTGTTTTTGTGTGTGTTCATGGCGAGAGGGATTTTCGGTTTAAGTGAGGTCCGGTTAAACAATAAAGCAGTGTGGCTGCTCTACCCGGTTCAACTGGCGCGTCCGGCAGGACTCGAACCTGCAACCTTCTGATCCGAAGTCAGAAGCTCTATCCAATTGAGCTACGGACGCAATGTCAGTCGGCACCATGCCAACACAGCACTTAATACCCCAACCGGCCGGGAAAATCGAATCAAAAATTTTAGTCGGGCAAGCAAACTTTTACTCGCCCATTATTGTTACCACCACAATACGCCTGCGGGGTTTGATGTCGCACTCGATGTGAAAGATTTGTTGCCATGTGCCAAGCGCGAGCTGGCCGTTGCTGATTGGCACGCTCAACGCCGGGCCAAGAAGCGTCGCCTGCAGATGCGAATGACCATTACCGTCGTGCCAAGCCTGTTCATGGCCGTAATTTCGGCTGGGCGGAACCAACTTGTCCAACAGCTCAGGCAGATCGCGTTGGAGGCCCGGCTCGAACTCGATTGTGCCTACGGCAGCCGTGCTGCCCAGTGCGAACAGATGTGCCACACCGGTTTTGACCCCTGATTCGGCAATGACTTTTGCTACGTCGCCAGTTATATCGTGCATGTCTCGATGCCCGTTTGTGCTGAGCGAAATTTGTCGTTGGTAAACCATGGCGCACAGCTTCGGTTGGCACATGCTGAGTGGCAAGTCCAGAGTAATTTCTCGAGCAAGATGCACAAACAGTTTGCATGACATTTCCGGCCAACCGGATAGCTTTTCTCGTGGTGCTTGACGATGAAACTGCCACGCCCGTTGCACAAATGGAACCTAAGTCCGGCTCAGGCAATTGCGCTGCAGCGCGAGCTTGCAAATCGAGTCAAAGCTGTCCCACTGAATGAACCGGTCCGGTTCATAGCAGGACTCGATGCCGCGTTTTCCAGGGACGACAAACTCTGTTTCGGCGCAGTAGTGTTGTGGGACATGCTCGAGCATCGGGTGATCGAACAACACACCGCTTGTGGCAAGCTCACGTTTCCGTACGTGCCGGGTTTGCTCAGTTTCCGCGAAGTGCCAACGCTTTTGCTTGCGCTCAGAAGACTCGAGCACAAACCAGACGTGCTCATGTGCGACGGCCAAGGCCTGGCGCACCCGCGCAGGTTCGGTTTAGCATGTCACTTGGGGGTGTTATGCGATATGCCAGCAATTGGCTGCGCAAAAAGCAGGTTGGTCGGCGTGCACGCTGAGCTGGGCAGGTTACGCAGCTCACGGGTGCCGTTGCTGGACGGCACAGAGGTTATTGGTTCAGTCCTGCGCACGCAGAGCTGCGTTAGGCCTGTTTACGTGAGCGTCGGACACAAGATTGACTTGGCGAGCGCAGAACAGATTGTGCTTGCGTGCGCTACACGGTCCCGCCTGCCTGAACCAACCCGACTTGCAGACCGGCTTGTGTCGGTGTTCAAGCAGCATAAGTTGGCTGTCATGAAACGCACCTAGCCATATACTCGAGCGGGTGCCGAAAAAACTCTGACTCCACCATGGCCGAGACGCATCACAAGCTTTTGCAACGCAAAACGCGCTTTTGCTTCTGGTATAAAGCTGAGCGGGTTTGATTCAAAAAGGCACGAACCTGAACACGTACCAGCCGCGCTTGAAGCGCACGATACTGCGTTAGTGTAGTATTGAGGCTAGGTCACAATTAATCGTGCCGGCACTCATGCCCAGCTTATGTCCGGAGGCACAGACCCGGGGTTTGGGCGCAGTAGCATCTGGCAGTTTAGAATGCACCTTGGTACTGTTGGCGTCGTTACGCGACATGCCTGAGCCGATACCAGAGTTAAGCTTTGTTATACCGTGTCATAACGAGGCGGCAAATTTGCGCCCGTTGGTGGGCGCCATCAAAGCCGTGGTTGAGCCGCTGAACCTGTCTTATGAGATCATCATAACCGATGACGCTAGCACGGACGCTTCTTGGGCTGTGCTGAAAGAGCTGGCCGCTGCTGAGGGGCGCATTCGCGCACAACGATTTGAGTTTAATTGTGGTCAATCGGCTGCGCTGTGGGCAGGGATGAAAGCCGCACGTGGCAGGTACATTGTGACGCTGGATGCAGATTTGCAAAATGACCCGCGCGACCTACCGTTGTTTCTGGAAGCATTGAAACATTACGATTGCGTTTGCGGCACGCGTGTGGCTGCGCGCAAACAGGGCGACAACTTCGTGCGCATCATTTCATCTCGCATAGCAAACTGGGTCCGCAACAAGCTTTCGGGTGAGACAATCAGTGACGCAGGCTGTTGTTACCGCGCTTTCAAGCGCGAATGCATTGCAGAGCTGAAATTTTTCAAAGGTATGCACCGGTTCCTGCCCACGCTCATCCGGCTTGAGGGGTACACAGTCGTGGAAATCCCAATTCGGCATAACCCACGTGCTGCGGGCAAAACGCACTACGGGATTTTCAACAGGCTGTTCAGTTCGTTTTACGATCTTTTGGTTGTCCGGTGGATGAAAAAACGCATGTTCAAATACAAAATCGTCGAGACGCTTAATTCACCCCGAGACTAACTTGGGTTAGCACCGGCGCAACTTCCAACCTATGGTTCGTACGCCAGATAATGTGCCAGCCATTTCACTGCCTCGGCTAATGGGATTGCCTTGCGCGCAGCATAATCTTGGAGCTGGTCTTTGCCGAGCTTACCAACCGCAAAATACCTAGAAGCCGGATGTGCAAAGTAAAGTCCGCTCACGCTTGAGCCTGGCCACATGGCGCAGCTGTCGGTTAGCCGGATGCCAGTGTTTTTTTGTACATCAAGCAGCTTCCAAATCGTGAGTTTCTCAGTGTGATCCGGGCAGGCTGGATACCCCACCGCCGGCCTGATACCACGATATTTCTCTTCGATCAGGTCTTCGTTGGTCAAGTTTTCGTTTTTGCCATACCCCCATTCAGCTCGAACGCGTTTGTGGAGAAACTCAGCAAATGCTTCGGCAAGTCGGTCTGCCAGTGCCTCGGCTAAAATTGCGCTGTAATCGTCGTGATCGCGTTTGAACCGCTCGACAAGTTCAGCTAAGCCGTGCCCGCTGGTGACGGCAAAGGCACCAATGTAGTCGCAGTAGGGATGCGCCGCCGGCGCGTCTGCAGACGAGCCAGGCTGTTCGTTCCAACCTTTCGGCGCGATGAAATCTGCCAAACACAAGTTTGGCGAGCCATTGTCCTTGGGCATCTGCTGGCGCAGAAAATGCAGCTTGGCAAGCACCGTGGTGCGCGTTTCATCGGTGTAAAGCTCGATGTCATCGCCCACACGATTAGCCGGGAAAAAACCGTACACACCGCGTGCGACGAGCAGTTTTTCAGTGACAATTTTGTCCAGCAACTTTTGCGCATCTGCAAACAATGCGCGGGCTTCTTCACCGTGCTTAGGATGATTCAAAATGGCCGGATACCGACCGCGCAGTTCCCAAACATGGAAAAACGGCGTCCAGTCAATGTACGGGACGAGGTCATCCAACGCGATTTTTATGGGAGCACACGTGCCTGGTGTGTTCTGCACGACGCATCGTTGCGCAGCCGCGGACGACGAGGCGTCGAGCGATGCACCCGAGGCGGGCGTGCTGTCCTCTGCATCTGACGCTAAGAGACGTACACCAATGAATTCGGGCTGGGGCAAATCATCGTAGGTGAGCTTTGGCGCGTTTGCCCGGGCAGCCTCAAGTGTAAGCAATGGTTGCTGCCGCGCCATATGCTGTGCGCGGATACTCTCATATTCGGTCCGGATTTGGCGGACAAACGCTGGTCTTTGCTCGCGGCTCAGCAGACTGCTTACAATGGGCACCGCGCGTGATGCATCAGGCACGTAAACAACCGGCGGGGTATAACAGGGCGCAATTTTGACTGCAGTATGTGTTTTGCTTGTTGTTGCACCCCCAATGAGCAGCGGAATGCTAAAGTTTTCACGCTCCAATTCACGTGCTACGTGCGCCATTTCGTCTAACGACGGCGTGATCAATCCGCTCAGGCCGATAATGTCCACGTTGTGCTCGCGCGCAGCCTGCAAAATCTTTTCTACTGGCACCATCACGCCAAGATCAATCACTTCGTAGTTGTTACAGCCTAGGACAACGCCGACGATGTTTTTGCCGATGTCGTGCACGTCGCCCTTGACAGTGGCCAACAACACCGTGCCGCGTGGGCGGCCAGCAGCCTGTTTCTCAGCCTCAAGATAAGGCCGCAGATACGCCACTGCCTTTTTCATCACGCGAGCCGACTTGACGACCTGCGGTAGGAACATTTTGCCGGCTGCAAACATGTCCCCCACCACGTTCATGCCTGACATGAGTGGGCCTTCGATAACAGCCAGTGGTTTGCCATATTTCCTGCGCGCTTCTTCAACGTCCTGCTCGATGTAATCCGCAATCCCTTTGACCAGCGCATATTCAAGCCGCTGCTCGACCGTGCCAGCGCGCCATGCCAACTCCACATTCGCTACATTTGCCTCTTGAGCCGCGCGTGTTTTTAGCGTTTCGCCAAAGGCAACTAGCCGCTCGGTTGCGTCAGGCCGACGGTTCAGCAACACGTCTTCGACACGCTCCAGCAGGTCCTTGGGGATTTGCTCATACACAGCTAACATGCCAGCATTGACAATTGCCATGTCAAGCCCGGCGCAAACTGTGTGATACAAAAACGCACTGTGCATAGCTTCGCGCACAGTGTTATTGCCACGAAACGAAAATGACACGTTGCTGATGCCGCCACTGACCTTTGCCAACGGCAGGTTTTCCTTGATCCACCGTGTGGCACGGATGAAATCAACGGCGTAGTTGGCGTGTTCTTCCATGCCGGTGCCCACCGTCAGCACGTTAGGGTCGAGGATAATGTCTTCAGGCGGAAAGCCGGCGCGTTGTGTAAGCAGCTCATAACTGCGCTTGCAAACTTCAATCTTGCGCTCGAACGTATCGGCCTGGCCGCGTTCGTCGAAGGCCATTACCACCACTGCAGCACCGTAACGGCGGATGAGCCGCCCTTTTTCGACGAACTTGGCTTCGCCTTCTTTGAGACTGATCGAGTTGACGACGCCTTTGCCCTGCAAACACTTCAAACCCGCTTCGATCACCGCCCAGTTCGACGAGTCAATCATAATGGGCACACGCGCAATCTCTGGCTCAGCCGCGATGAGGTTCAAAAAATGCGTCATGGCCGCCACACCGTCCAGCATGGCTTCGTCCATGTTCACATCCAGCATCTGCGCGCCGTTCTCGACCTGCTGACGTGCGATTGCGACGGCTGCCTCGAATTCGCCCGCCAAAATGTGCCGGGCGAACTTGGGGGACCCAGCTACGTTTGTGCGCTCGCCGATGACAACAAAATTCTGTGCAACGTTTTGTTGTGGGATGGCAACTGTCTCGGCTGTTGCGCCAGACGCTGCGTCCGCCGCACTCTTAAGCGCGGACGCCGACGAAAGCACACCGGGTGTGAACGATCCTACTCCAGAAATGTTCCCCCGTATTACCAATGGCTCAAGCCCGCTCAACCGTAGGCAAGGCTCGATTCGCGGCGGTTTGCGCGGCGCAACACCTTTCACCGCCTCTGCTATAGCACGGATATGCGCTGGCGTACTGCCGCAACAACCGCCCACTAGATTAAGCAGCCCTTCGCGCGCTAACTGGCCAAGAATACCAGCCATATGCTCGGGCGTGTCGTCGTACTGCCCGAATGCGTTTGGCTTGCCGGCATTCGGATAACAACTGATGTAACAGTCCGCCACTGCACTCAGTTCTTCCAGATGCGGGCGCATCTGCGCTGCGCCAAGGCTGCAATTCAACCCCACTGCCAACGGCGATGCATGCCGGATCGAGTACCAAAACGCCTCAAGTGTTTGACCTGATAACGTGCGCCCTGACGCATCGCTTACTGTGGCAGAAATCACCAGCGGCAACCGCAGGTTCAATCGTTCAAACAGCTCAAGAACAGCAAAAATACACGCTTTTGCGTTTAACGTGTCAAAAATGGTTTCCAGCAGCAGAATGTCCACACCGCCTTCGAGCAATGCACTGGCCTGTTCGGAATATGCCTCAGCAAGCTGATCAAACCTCACCGCCCTGTAGGCTGGGTTTTGGACATCTGGCGAAATCGATGCAGTCCGATTTGTAGGCCCGATTGTCCCAGCCACAAAAATGCGCCGGGCTGGATTCTTCCTAGCAACCTCATCGGCAGCACGCCGTGCAATTTGCACTGCCGCGCGGTTCATCTGAACCACGAACTGTTCCGTACCGTAATCAGCTTGGGAGATGCGGTTTGCGTTGAATGTGTTTGTGCCGATGATATCTGCGCCAGCGTCAATAAATTGGCGGTGAATATCGTAAACAATATCCGGCCGGGTTAAATTTAGAATCTCATTATTGCCTTTTAGCTCACGCGGATGCTCCTTGAACTGTTCACCGCGAAAGTCGGTTTCTGAAAGCTTGAGCGCCTGGATCATCGTGCCACGCGGCCCGTCCAAAACGACTAGCCGCTGGCGCAGTAGCTCGTGCAATTGCAGGCATTTGTCTGACTCACTTAGCATTGTGATTTTTGCTTGGCCAAAACCACGCTACCGCTGTTTGCCCCTCAACACGGTTGCGATCGCCACAGAAAAACTAATCGGACTTTTTATGTTTGCAATCTAAATATCTTGATATCCGGATATGTCGTTACACGCTCAATTTTTCCCTTAACCCGGGTTAGCACGATGGTTTTTTGCCACGGCCCGCCCAAGGTCCAGGCCCAGCCAATTACACGCAACTAGCCGTAAATCGTAATTGACAGGCTATGTTTAGGTGTTAGTTTTTGCAGTCCTTTTCTTCGGGACGGTCCCGAGAAACAAAATTAAAACGCGAAGCTTATGTCCGAACGAACCAAAACAAAAAAGTACGTTTATTTCTTTGGTGGCGGTAAAGCCGATGGTAACGAGTCAATGAAAGAACTGCTCGGTGGCAAAGGCGCGAACCTGGCCGAGATGGCTGGGCATCCTGAGCTGCGCTTGCCAGTGCCACCTGGTTTCACCATTACAACTGAGGTATGCACTTACTTTTACAAACACAACCGTACCTATCCAAAGGAGCTTAAACCGCAAGTCGACGCTGCCCTTGCGCGAGTCGAGAAACTCATGGGCCGCAAGTTTGGCGACCCGCAAAACCCGCTGCTTGTATCTGTCCGGTCAGGTGCACGACGTTCAATGCCGGGCATGATGGAAACGGTGTTGAACATTGGGCTGACGGAGAAAACCATCGGCGCGCTGATCGCCCAGAGCGGTGGCAACGAACGGTTTGCTTACGACGCGTACCGTCGGCTCATCATGATGTATTCGGATGTTGTGATGGAGAAAGCCGGCGGTTTACCACCTGCCAACGGCAAAGGCATCCGCAAACTGCTCGACGAACGCCTCGAAGAACTGAAACACACAAAAGGATACAAGTCCGACACTGAGTTGACAGTCGAGGACCTCAAGAAATTGGTTGTTGAATTCAAGCAGATGGTCAAAGACCACCTCGGCAAACCGTTTCCGGACGACCCGATGGAACAGCTTTGGGGTGGCATAGGCGCAGTGTTTGCCAGTTGGATGGGCAAACGCGCCGTCGAGTACCGCCGCATCGAAAAAATCCCAGATGACTGGGGCACAGCAGTTAACGTCCAGGCAATGGTCTTTGGCAACATGGGCGACGACAGTGCAACTGGCGTGGCGTTCACGCGGAATCCTGCCACAGGCGAAAACGTTTTCTACGGTGAATACCTCGTCAATGCCCAGGGCGAAGACGTCGTGGCCGGCATCCGCACGCCTGCGCCAATTAACGCTGCCTCTGCCAATGACCAAAGCCGGCACCTGCCCACGCTCGAAAAACTCATGCCTAATCTTTACAAAGAGTTGGACACCTACCGCCGGCGACTTGAGAAGCACTACAAAGACATGCAGGACATCGAGTTCACGATCGAGAAAGGCAAGCTTTACATGCTCCAATGCCGCGTCGGCAAACGCAACGGCACGGCGGCGGTTCGCATAGCAGTCGAAATGTATAAAGAAGGCCTCATTGATGCTGAGACTGCCATTATGCGTGTTGCACCTGCACAACTTGTGGAGCTGTTGTTGCCCATGCTCGATCCGAAGGCTGAGCAGGCTACCCACCCCATCGCAAAAGGTTTGCCTGCCGGACCAGGCGGCGCGATCGGGCGCGCTGTCTTCACCGCCAAAGACGCCGTGGACTGGGCGGCTCGCGGCGAGAAGGTCATCCTCGTTCGTGAGGAAACTTCGCCCGAAGACGTTGACGGCATGCACAAAGCCCAAGCCATTCTCACCAGCAAAGGCGGCATGACAAGCCACGCTGCGCTGGTAGCGCGCGGCTGGGGTAAATGCTGCGTCGTCGGCTGTGGCGACATCGAAATTGCAGACGACAATAAATCGTTCCGCACCAAGAAAGGCGACGTGGTCAAAGAAGGCGACTGGATCAGCCTCAACGGCACAAAAGGTTTGGTGTACCTAGGTAAACTGCCGTTGGTTGACGTTGACCTTGAGCACAACAAGCACTACACCGAGCTAATGAAGCTGGTTGACAAGGTCCGCGTGCTCAAAGTCCGCACGAATGCCGACACACCCAAAGACGCCGCACAAGCGATCAAGTTCGGCGCAGAAGGCATCGGCCTGTTCCGCACCGAGCACATGTTCTACGGCGAAGGCAGCGACCAACCGCTGTTCCTGCTCCGCAAGATGATCATGTCAAAGACCGAGGCCGAACGCCGCAAGGCACTCGACGAACTGTTCCCGTTCGTCAAGAAAGATGTCAAAGCTACGCTCGAAGTCATGGCTGGCCGGCCGGTCACCATCCGGCTGCTCGACCCGCCCCTGCACGAGTTCGTCCCCAAGAGCGAAGAAAAACTACAGGAACTTGCACGTGCACTTGGTGTTGACGTCGCCGAAGTACGCAAACGCGGCGATGCATTGCACGAAACCAACCCGATGCTCGGCCACCGCGGCGTGCGGCTTGGCATCACTTATCCCGAGGTCACCGAAATGCAGATCCGCGCAATCCTCGAGGCAGCCGCCGAGCTGATCAAAGCAGGCAAAAAAGCCGAGCCGGAAATCATGATCCCGGTCACATGCGCAGCCAACGAGCTGATCCACCAGCGTGTTATCTTTGACAAAGTGTTGGCCGATGTCAAAGCCAAGTTCGGTCTCAAAAAACTACCGTGCTCATTCGGCACGATGATCGAAATACCGCGGGCAGCGCTGCGCGCTGAAAAAATGGCCGAGGTAGCCGAGTTCTTCAGCTTCGGCACAAACGACCTGACCCAGATGACATTCGGGTTCAGCCGCGACGACATCGGCAGTTTCCTGCCCGACTACCTGAACAACAAAATCCTGGTTGACGATCCGTTCCAGACAATTGACCAGGACGGCGTAGGCGAGCTGATCCGGTTCGCCATCGAGCGCGGACGCAAGACGCGGCCTGAGCTAAAGGTGGGCATCTGCGGCGAGCATGGTGGCGACGCGGCGAGCGTCAAATTCTGCCATCGCGTGGGCATGAACTATGTAAGCTGCTCGCCGTTCCGCGTGCCAATTGCACGGTTAGCCGCTGCACAAGCTGCCATCGAAGAAAAACGCGCCAAGAAACCGGCGAAGAAGAAGTAAACAGGGACGGCCCGCCGGACTGTCCGCGGACGCCGCGGCGCGGCGTGCTCACCGAGAAATTACAGCCGCTCCGGCCCGCCCGGGGCGGCTTTTCGGTTTTTGAATGTGCTTGTAGCCCTCCTTGGCGTTCCGCTGTTTGTTCTCAAGCCTTCGGGCTGTGGGAGAAGCGCATGCGAAAAAAGTCACGTCTCTGCGATCTTTGCGTTCTTTTGCGGCTGTTTCAGAATCTTCTGAACCCGCCGCATCAGCCGCGCAAAACTGGTAGGGATATCCCGCTGGGATGTCCGCCCACCATCCGGACGCGCGGGCCGCGCGTCCCTACCTTGCAATTCGTGTTCCCAAATCCGAATCACCCACCAGCCGGCGCGAGACAACAATGTGAGGTTGGTCGAAACTCAGGCGGCGGCCGTCGGCGCAGGCTCGAGGTTTTGCCTTGATTTTGGAATCACCGCTTCCAAAATACGGGGTATGTGGAATCGCCTCCATGCCCCACGCTCGCGCAGCTTCGCCCGCCAGTTTCCGGCCGTGCTCGTCATAGGCCCGCGCCAGGTGGACAAGACCGCGCTCGCCCGCACCACGTTCCCCACCGCGCCGTATGTGGACCTGGAACAGCCCAACGTGCACCAGTTGTTTGCCGACGACCCGCAGTTCCAGATCGAAAGCCGTCTCACCACCGGCACCCGCACGTTTGTGCTGGACGAAGTGCAATGCGTGCCGGCCGTCTTCGCAGTGTTGCGCGCGTTGATTGACCAAGAGCGCCGCACAGGGCGCACCTGCCGCCATCCCGTTGCCAAACCTCGACTTTGACATACGCGGGAATCAGGCGCGTGTGCGGTAGCTCAATGCATTTGCCAAACGGTTTCTTTTCAACTGGGCGCAAGTAAAACTTGAACACATTGCCTTTACCGTCGTGAACAATCTGCGCATCAATCAGCTCGAAGAACCCTTTATAACACCAAATGCACCGAGCAATTTTCTCATACACCTTAACCAACTCAGGAGTTTTGCGCAGACCAGTTTTGAAGTCGGTGGCAGCCCGAACGAATTTGCCATTCTCGGTCCATGAGCCGTTCGCGGTAGTCATTGGTTGGTCCACCGTTTTTGGATCTGGGCCGCCGCGGGTTCGCGGGATGTCATGCCCTTCGTAGATTAGCGACCCCCAGTTTTCTCATCAATCGCATCGGCATAAGGTGCTCCCTTGCGCACTGACATGAGAAACACTGAGCACCCTTTGCCCAGGTCGTAATTCATACCTTTGTGCGCGGTAGCTTTATCGGCGTGTACGATTTCGTGGTAGCCGATGATATCGTCTGGTCTCACGCAAAGACCGTTTTCATTTCAGCCAGTTGATTTTGATTTCCTTTTCCAGCGGTTTCAAGTCCGGGTCGGCGGGGACGAGTTCGGCTCTTTTGCTTTTGGCCAGCGCGGCGGCAAAGGCGTCGGCCAGACCAAGATTGTGCGCCAACTTCAAATGCGCGGCAGCTTCGGCCAACTCGCCATCAACAGGCGCGACTTCCTACGGCATGGTGCGATCGAAGCAGCGCGCAGTTTCCAAACCTTTGTGGCCATGTTTGCTTTCCAGTTTATGAAGCACTTCCGCCCAGTTGACCGCACTGATGAGCAAGAGTTTGTCTGCCTCAGCGGCTTTGTGAAAGAGATCGCGCACCTACGCCATGCCCGGTTCACCAAAGAACATCGCCAGCAACGCGGCGGCGTCGAGGATGGTGGTTTTCATTTGCGGTTCTCCCGGTCGCGTTCGGCCTGCGGATGAGGTTTGGACTGCGATCGTGGCTGTCTTAGGCTGGTCCCTGGTGTTCGGTGATGACCTTTGCACCGATTTGATTGAGTGTCTCACGGACTTTCTGCTCGAGGGTGGTTTTCTTGAACCCACCCGGAACAGAGCGCGCTTGGAGATGAACCTCCACAGTCAGCTCTGCACTGTCATCGCGCAGTGGTTTAACGACCCCGCGCACGAAATCGGAGAGTTTGTCCCACGGCACCTGTACCTGCAATGTGTAGGTTTGCACAGTTGACGGTTGAGCTGCAGTAGTTCGCCTTTTGATCTTTGCGCCTTCAAGAAGCTCAGCCCAATCCAGCTTTTCAGCCGCCGCAGGCACATCGCAAACGAATAACTTGCGCTCAATACCGTCTTTGATTGCCGCATCAAAAGCTACACGAAACTCGGCCTCGTCTTTGAAATCTTTCGAGCGCTGGATCCACAGATTGCGGTAGAGATCTTTTGCAGCAGCCTCCGATGCTGCCCCCAAGACACTGAGTATCTCATCGGCAGCGACGCGCCCGGGCATAATGGTTGGCGACGGGCTCGGCGTTTGCAGCACGGCCGGCTCACGGACCAGGACCGCCCCGTATTCAAGTTTTTGAGCGGGCACAGGTTCTTTGAAATAAACGCGGTTGCCACTGCGCAGGCCGAATAGGCCGCCACTTACTCCTTGAACAATGGCATCCCAGACTACGTGCGCGCCCTCGACCGACGGTAAGTTGGGGTATTTCAAGAACGCCTCGACGATTTCCTCGACGGGCTCCTCCTTCTCATCGGCCCGCAGCGTTTTGTCCAGCAGCGTTGGGGCGGGATCTTGTCCAGCAGAATGTCCCCGGCCCGCAGATACTCGCGGACACGCTGCGACAACGATGCTTTCTGGCCGACCGTCGGTAGACCCAAATGGAACCATTTCACGCCTTGCTCTCCGGCTTTGGCCAGGTGCCGGTAGCAACTGACAATACGGAAAGCTATCCCGCCCTCGCTGTCCTTGACCTTGCTGTCGAGCAACTTTTTGTTCTCATCAGTCAATCGCCGCATCAACGCCTTGTCGTCGGAAATGGCGCGCAGGGCCAGATACCGTTTGACTTGGACGCGCAGCCCAGCAGATTCGGTCGCATCCGCCGCCAGGACCAGCAGCGTGTTTTGATACACGCGGAAAGTCAGACCGCATTTGTTGAGTAAGTCCTCCACAAGCTTTTGAGTGGCCCCGGCCTGGCGGGTGTGCTCGGGTGAGAGCACGGCCAATTTGAGCGACCGGTCGTCCCGCACGTCCTGGGATT
>CAZKTA010000033.1:0-19186 GCA_964555645.1 uncultured Verrucomicrobiota bacterium | reverse complement strand
GGCCCTCTCACCGGCCGGTCGCCTTGAGCGCGGACAGTTTGCACTGCTTGGGCCGGTGGCACTGTTCGCCAGTGATGAGAGCGGCGCAGCCGGCGTCGTTGAACTGCAACTGGGTTCGCCCGAGCCGACGGTGCTGGCCGTGCCGGCTGAATTCACGGCGGCGATCCAACAGCTCACGCGCACCGGCGCGGGCGAGATTCCGTTCGACGCCACTGTGGGCAACGCGCTAAAGATCAGCGCCACGCGCGACGACCTTTGGACGCACATCAAGAAGGGCGGGCCGGTGATGGTGCCAATTTTGCTGCTAGGGTTAACGGCGCTGAGCATTTTCGTGGCACGATGGGTCGTCATTAGCCGCATTCGCGTGGCAACGCCTGCTGACCTGCAGGCCATTCTAACGGCGCTGCGTCGGGGCGACCGCACCAAGGCAATCGCCCATGCCAGGGGTATCGCTGGCCCTGTGGGCGACATGCTTCAAGCAGCAATTGAGCACTGCCGCGAGCAAAAAGAATACATCGAGGAAGTGATGTATGAAAAAATGCTCGCCACGCGGCCGAAACTGGAGCGGTTGCTACCCTTCATAGCGCTGAGCGCCGCCGCCGCGCCGTTACTCGGACTGCTAGGCACGGTCACAGGCATGATCAACACCTTCAACATGATCACCGTCTTTGGCACGGGCGATCCCAAGACGCTTGCGGGTGGAATTTCCGAGGCTTTGATCACAACTGAATTTGGACTTATCGTAGCCATTCCGTCGCTGCTGTTGCACGCTGTGCTGTCGCGGCGGGTACGCGGCGTGCTGGCGAGCATGGAGCAGACGGCGGTTGCATTCATCAATGGTCTTCCTGCGAACTGTGAACCAACCCTGGTTGTTTCAACCAAACACGAACTATGATCGAGAAAATTCTGCACATATGGAGCGCGGGCGGCTGGGTCATGTGGCCGCTGCTGGCGCTGGCACTGATGATGTTTTTTACAGCGATTCGACTGTGGAGTAGTTTGGCGCACCGGCAGTATCGGCGGCTGCCACAGGAAACCTGGAAAACGTGGGTGCGCCATCCCGCGCAGGGTCAGGGCGAGGTGGGCGAAATCATCCGCTACGTACTAGAAGACGTACGTTCGCCCCGCGAAATCAACACGCGCTTCGCCGAGGTTACAGCGCTGACGCTGCCGCCTATTGACCGGCAGATTCAATTACTGGGCACGTTTGTAGCCGCAGCACCGCTGGTAGGATTGTTGGGAACGGTGTTCGGCATGTTGGTCACGTTTCAGGCGCTGGCGGCCGGTGGTGGCGGCGGTAAGGTGACCGAGGCGATGGCAGCCGGGATTTCGCAGGCGCTGTTCCCGCCCGAGGTCGGACTGTGCATTGCGTTGCCCGGCTTGGTTTTCATTCAACTCATCCGGCGCCAGCGAAGCGAGTTGGAGGCGTTCTTGGCGCACCTGGAAAGTTACGTGGTGCAATGGTACCGGAGCAAAGCCGTCGCTGTGCACGCGGTGGCGCCGCAGCCTACCACCAACGTCGCTGAAGGGAGCTCTGTCATGGCCATAGCACCGGTTGCCGCGTAGACACCCATGCGGTTTCGCCGTGCCATTATTGACGCCGAGGAGGTCAGTGACATCAACGTGTCGCCGTTGATTGATATGGTGTTCATCCTCCTGATCTTTTTCATCGTCACCACGGTGTTCGTAGAGGAGACGGGCACGGACGTGGACAAGCCACAGGCAGCATCTGTGGTGCAACTGGAGAAAAACAGCATCTTATTGGCAGTCACGGCCAAAGGTCAGGTGGTGTACGGCGGTAAGGAAATCGGTCTGGGCGGCGTGCGGCCGTTGGTGCGCCGGCTCACACAACAGGAGCCGATGCCGGTGATCATCCAGGTGGACCGCAACGCCAGCGCCGGTCTGCTGGTGCGCGTGATTGACGAATCCAAACTCGGCGGCGCCAAAAACGTCAGCATCGCGGCGGAGCCAGGTGGCGGATGAAACCCGGAGCTCAAACAATGAAATCTGGATTCGCACAGGTGCAACAGGCTATCAGCCTGACGGGATCCGGAAGTTTTTCGGTGTTCTGCGCTTGGACAAAACAGTTTTGCATGCCTGAGGCGGCCGCACGAAAAGTTGCCGCCCCGGATGGGCATGTTGCCCGTTCCACGCGGTTCGCAAGTTGCGGTCACTTCAGGTTGTTAGTGTGCAACATTCGGTTCTCCAATTAGGTCATGCGCAGGGTTTACACGCCACCAACCAGCGCGACAAATCCGGTCTGGCCGATTCTTGGTGCACTGGCGCTGACACTTGCCGTCTTTTTGGTGCTGCCGCTTACCCAGATGGTGTCCAGCGAACTGAACAAGCCGCTCTTGCTAAGCAAAGTGGACACTGCCCAGCTCGAAGCGCAGATGCCCGAGCTCGAACCGCCGCCGCCACCGCCGCCGGAGGAAAAATCTGAACTACCCACACCTCAACTCAGCGATGCACCGCCGCCGATGCAACTGAACATCGACCTGGACATCGCGGTCGGCACAGGCGGCGCACTGGCGGGATTTGGGTCGTTCGTGGCCAGTGATGAAGGCGGGCTGTTGGTGGACGTCTTTGACGTGGCGGATTTGGAGAAACGGCCTGAGTTGATTGCATCTGTGCCGCCGCAGTATCCGCCCGAGCTGCGCAAGGCGCGTGTCGAGGGGTTGGTCACGTTGGTGTTTGTGATTGATGAGTCAGGGCGCGTAGAAGACGTGCGTGTGGAAAGTTCGTCCCGACCGGAGTTCGAGCGGCCCGCACTGGAGGCGGTGCGCAAGTGGAAGTTCCGACCCGGCCAGAAGGACGGCGAGCCAGTGCGTTGTTACATGCGTTTGCCCATTCGTTTTCGAATCAACACGTGAATGCTCAACTTAACTCTCTGATGCAGAATTCAATCTGTAGTTTCGTTTTGTCATCCGCCCCTGTGTATGGTGTGGCGGACAACCTGCCCGCGCCGCGTGGTAACAGCGGCGACAAGTCGCTGTACTTCAAACGCCCGGTGCATGCCGAAAGGTTTTGGAGCGTGCAAACTTGCTTGGGCTTCGGGAGCGCACGTGGGCTATCAATCCGCGATGGTCTTACCCACGCTCGCTCGGCTGGCATAGCACGGGTGTTTTGGGGGAGTTTTCTTGTGCTTGGACTGTCTCTAGCGGCCGTTTGTGCCACCGATCAGCCCAAGCAGAATACAACCACCGAGCGCCGGGCCGCCGCGAAATCCGCCCGCAAGACCGAGCCGGCGGCGTCAAAGGACACTGTCCCGATCGGCTTCACTCCCGTTGCGGATGACCACCCGCTGGCAAGCCTCTGGAACGACCCGGAGTTTCATCGGCGGCTGGCCGGCAGCTACGGATTCGCCGCAGAGATCGAGCCGCGCCTCAGCGCTGAGGAGCAGCAGTTCTACCGCGAGAAAGTCCTGCCGCTGCTGCGCCAGGACCCCAAGAAAGCGATCCCCGAATTAGAGGCGCGCATCAAGCCCGACGCAAGCGCACTGTTTGATTTTTTGGTCGGCAACATCCATTTCCAACACGAGGACCTTACCAACGCTGTGAAATATTTCGAGCAGGCCGTGGCCAAGTTCCCGAGCTTCAGACGCGCATGGAAGAATCTCGGCCTGGCACTGGCGCGCGATGGGAAGTTCGACGCAGCGGTCGGCCCGCTGGCGCGCAGTGTCACGCTCGGGGACGTTGATTCGCGCACCTTTGGTCTGCTTGGCTTCGCGCATTTGAACGCCGGGCGGTTTGTCTCAGCCGAGGCCGCCTACCGCCAGGCGCTGTTGTTAGAACCGGCCAACCTGGATTTCCAGCTTGGCCTGGTGAAGAGCCTCGTCGGACAGGCCAACTACGATGCAGCGCTGGCATTACTGGATGAGCTTCTGCAAAAGCATCCCGACCGGGATACTTTCTGGAGCATCCAAGCCAACGTGTACTTGCAGAAGAACGAACTGACCAAGGCTGCAGTCAACTTCGAGGTCCTGCGCCGGCTCGACAAGGCAACCGCCGACCACCTGTTCACGCTGGGTGACATTTACCTCAGCCAGGACGCGCGAGAACTTGCGCTGGATGCCTACCGCGCCGCGCTAGAGAAGGACGGCTGGCAACGGCCGGCCAAAGCCCTGCGTGCGGCTGAGCTTTTGACCGGTTACAGCGCGTATGCCGAGGCAAAAGTGCTGTGCGAACGCATCCGCGCGGTCGCGGCCGGCAACCTCGCGCCGGATGATGAATTGAAGCTGCTCAAGCAGGAGGCAAAAGTGGCGCTGGCCACCGGCTCGGGCCAGGAGGCCATCCAAGTGTTGGAGCAGATCATAGCGCGTAATCCGCTCGATGGCGAAGCGTTGTTGTTGGCCGGTGATTACTACGCGCAGCAGGGTGAAGTCGAGCGAGCTGCATTACGCTACGACGCTGCGGCAAAGCTGGCTGGGTTTGAGGCCGACGCCTTCGTCAAGCAAGCGCAACTGCTGGTGAAGTCCGGCAAATACGCGCTGGCGGCCGAGACGCTGCGCAAGGCGCAGAAGGTGCGTCCGCGCGACAACGTGCAGCGGTATTTGGAAAAGGTGGAACAATTGGCTGGGCGGTCGTAAAGCTATTCAAACAGACTCCCGCCCTTTGCAAACAGTGAACCCAAAGAACTGTATCCTCCCGGGTAAAATGGGTTACCAGCCTGGCGCAATGTCCACAGCAAGCAACTGCTCTGGTTCCACAAATGCGGGGGAATGGACCGGGATGACCGCGCGTCTGGCTGCCGTACAGAACGTACAGGTTGCCCCTGCCACTCTTTGGCTGGCAGCGCGTCCATCGTGTGTATTCAGAAGGAAATCCACGCTCTTGGGATTAGTGGTTGGATTGTTTGTTGTGGCTATGGTGATCCCGGCAACCGCCCAGGACAACGGCGCTGTGGCGGGCGTGGTGGTCAACACGTGGGACGGCTCGCCATTATCGGGTGTGGTGGTTTCGGTGCGCGGCACAACCTTGGCAACGCAAACCGATGCCGCAGGGAGGTATGAGTTGAAAAGTGTCCCGCCCGGCGAGCATGTGCTGCGGTTTTCCAAGGCCGGCTTTGCCACGGCAGTGGTCACCGACGTGCGCGTGTTGCCGGGCCAGACAACAACCGTCAACGGCAGTCTGCGCCCCGAGTTTTACGAGATGGAAGAATACGAGGTTACCGCCGAGGAATTCACCGAGCAAACGGCGGTGTTGTTGTTGGAACGCCAGAGCGCAACCGCACTGATTGAAGCGATTGGCTCGGACCGTTTCTCGCGGTTAGCCGCAGGAGACGCCGCCGAGATCATGACTAAGATCACCGGCGTGTCCGTGGTCGAAGGCAAGTTCGCTGTCATCCGCGGGTTGAGCGACCGCTATAACATTGCGTTGCTGAACGGCGCGGATATTCCCAGCGCCGATCCGTATCGTCGTGCTGCTCAACTTGACATGTTCCCGGCAGAGGTCATTGACAGCGTAGTTGTGAGCAAAACTTTCACACCAGACCTGCCTGGCGGTTTTTCAGGGGGTGCAATGGATATTCGCACTAAGTCATTTCCCGAGAGGTTTATCTTTAAGCTTGGCGCCGGTGTGGGTTACAACACTCAAGCCACAGGCAACAAACGGTTCCTTACCTACCCCGGCGGCGGCACGGACTGGCTTGCGCTAGACGATGGGACGCGCAGTTTGCCGGCGGAATTGCGTGGTGTTACGGGCAACGACCTAGAGCGGTTATTGCGCACGGCCACAAGCGGCAGTTTGAGCATTCCATTTGCCGACAAAACCGCAGCAGCCATGGAAATGGACCGCCTGGTCCGCTCGTTTGGCTCGCCCTACATGGGGCCTTATCGCAAAGCACCGCCGCCCGATCACGACCTTAATTTCCTGATCGGCGACACGGTAAAACTCGGCGACGTGCCGATCGGTTACTTTGCCGGGATGAACTTTGAGCGAGACTTCCGGTTTTATGAAGGTGGCATTCGTCGTAGATACGCACCCCGCGGGGGTGCCGCACCGCATCTGTATCAGGACTATGAAGACAGCCGTGCGACTGCACTGGCGCAATGGTCGGCGCTGGCAAATTTGGCGGTGCAACCTTTCCCGAATCACAAGTTGGATTACACGTTCCTCTACACGCAAAACGCCGAGGATATGGCCCGCAAGCTGTTTGGGCGCATCGAAAGCAGCGGCGAGGACCAATTCAACAGCGAGCGTCGCACCCACCTCAACGTACTGCATTGGACGGAGCGTAACCTCAACGCTCACCAATTTCGCGGCGAGCACAAGTTCCCAGCCTTGAGCGATTTTCAGTTGGACTGGTTGGTATCGCTGGCCAGCACGACGCAGGACGAACCGGACCTGCGCTACTTCAATTTCATCAGTTACCCCAACCCGCAGAATCCGGCTGACACGCGGCGCGGCGTGGACCTTATCAGCAACAATACACCATTTCCCGAACGGCCTACCCGTTATTTCCGGCATCTAGAGGACCTGAATCAAAATTATAAGCTGGACCTCACCCTGCCTGTGGAGGATGGCCGCGGCCTGGAGTGGAAGATCAAGACAGGAGTTTTTACCAGCAGCTCCGAGCGCGCCTTCAACGAGCGCACGTTCAGCTACTCGGGCGGCACCGGCAGCATCGTTGACACCGAGACATTCCCGTATGAATACATGCTGGGCACCAACGCGCCGCCCCCAGAAGTTGTGACGGTCCGGGGTATCCCGCGTCGGTACGTGTTTGCCCGCAGCCTCAACTCAAACCTCGGCAACAATTTTTACGATGGGTCGCAGGAAATTCAGGCCGTGTACGGATTGGTCGAAGTGCCGCTGGTGACACGGCTACGCATGATGGGTGGTGTCCGATTCGAGTCAACGCAACTTGAGATTGCCTCATCGGCCTTTGGCTCGGCCCAGGTATTTACCGGCAACATTGACCAGGCAGACCTGCTACCAGCGGTAAACCTGAGCTGGGAGCTGCGGGACGGCATGCACCTGCGGCTCAGTTACACGGAAACCGTGGCCCGCCCTACATACCGTGAGTTTGCGCGGTACCGCAGCTTCGACGTGGCCGGCGACCAGATCGTCGAGGGCAATCCCTTTCTCAAAATGTCGCATATCCAGAACTATGACCTGCGGTGGGAATGGTTCACCGCCAACGGTGGTTTGGTGTCCCTGGGCGGTTTCTACAAGGTTTTGGAAAACCCAATCGAGAAGTTTAACGCCACGCTCGATCCCAATGGCAACGTGTCGTGGACGTCCTCTGCGGATTTCGTCACGTTCCTGAACACCGCGGAAGCCACCGTCTGGGGCGCCGAGTTCGAGGGCCGGCAAAGCCTGGGCTTTCTGGCCGACGCGTTACGCCCGTTGAGCGTGGGGCTGAACGTGGCCTGGATCAACACCGAGGTAGCGCTCGAGGAAGAGATTCAGCAGCGCAAACTCCAGGGTACGGGCAAACTTGTGTCCACCCGGCCGCTGTACGACCAGTCGCCGCTGATCATTAACGCGGACGTTTCGTGGGAAATTGAGCGCACCGGCACGCAGATCACGTTGGTTTATTACTACGCGGCAGAGCGCCTGGCTTTGATCGTCAACAACGGCTACGATGTCTATGAGCAGGCCGCCCCCAGCCTGGACCTGGTCGTGTCGCAAAAATTGGGCAAGCATTTCAAAGCCCGCTTCACCGCCCGCAACCTGCTCGACCCGGAAATCATCCGGTCCTACGCGGTGGATGGGCCGACTGACACCCGATACCGTTACTCCTCGTACACCAAAGGCATTACGCTTGGTTTGTCGTTGTCTTATGAATTCTGAGTGGATGTTTAACCATGTGCTAAGTGTTGGCACAAAGCCTACGATATGAGCCAAACACACGACCTGTCCTTGCAGGCCCTGCGCTCTTGTGCGACGCCAAGGAATGTACCTTGCACACATCTGTAAGATGCCTCAATTGCCTCTCCAGCAGATCCCACGTCACAAAACCGATACACACATTTAACCGTCCTGCCGTTGTCGGTTTACCATTCCCTATGAAAAATATGCCCTGAAATCGCTCGCTGGATTTCCGGCGGGTGCAGTCGAAAGCAAACTGAAAGACAGAAACAACAGATATGATCAAACGAAACCTGTGCAGTTGGTTGCTCCTCGCCAGCTTGGCGTTGGGAGGCTCTTCCAGTTGGGCCGCGACTATTTACGTCAGCGGCATTTTGCGTGGCACGAACACTTGGTATGCCACCAATGAGTACGTGCTCGACGGTTGGGTGTATGTGGTGTCCAACGCGGTGTTGAACATCGAGGCTGGCACCGTCATCCGCGGTAAAAAAGGCGCCACACAGCCTAACTACGGCGCGCTGTTCGTCTGTCGTGGCGGCAAAATCTTCGCCCTGGGTTCGCCCGGCAACCCCATCATCTTCACGGCTGAGGATGACGACCTTAACGACCCGTATGATATTCCGCTGCTTGCGGAGCCTGATGGGCGTGGGTTGTGGGGCGGCATCGTGATCCTAGGCTACGGTAAGATGAACCGGCCAGACGCCGAGGCGGTCAGCGGCACCAATCCTGACGGGAGCTATTGGCAGATCTACGAGGGGTTGAGCGACGCGATTGACCCTGTGACCGGCCAGCATCTGCATCGGTGGGGCGGCAACGACAACGACGACAGCTCTGGGGCTATGCGTTTTGTTTCGATCCGGTATGCAGGCAAGATCATGGAATCGAACAAGGAGTTGAACGGTCTGTCCATGGCTGGTGTGGGTCGTGGTACGATAATTGAGTTTGTGGAGGTGTACGCCTGTGCAGACGATGGGTTTGAGTGGTGGGGCGGTGCAGTTAACAGCCGGTATCTTGTCAGCTCGTTCTGCTCGGATGAGATGTTTGACATGGATCAGGGGCACGAGGGCAAGCACCAGTTTTGGTTTGGTATTCAGGGTGTGTTGGCCGACGAGGGTCTGGAGATGAACGGGCAGCCGTCGGGTGGTGCAAATGTGAACGTGCCGGGTCTGACGCCGCTGGGCGAGCACCAGATTTACAATGTGACGCTGATTGGGATGGGCGGCCCGGGCTCCGGCAGCGAGGCGATGAACACGCGCAGCGAGTATTACGGCAAGATTCACAACTCTGTGTTTACGAAGTTCCGTGGTCGTGATCAGGTGGCGACCGTGCCGAATTACTACGGGACGGTTACGCACAACCTATTTTGGGAGAATGTGGGCGGGCGTGGGATTGTGAACACCAACGCCAATGCGTTTGCCAATCCGCTGCTTGTCAGCATTGACTGGGGACAAAACGAGGCCCTTGACCCGCGTCCCCAACCCAACAGCCCGGTGTTCCAAGATTACAAGACCCCGCCAAATGACGGGTTTTTCTGTCCGGTGCCTTACAAGGGCGCGTTTAACGCCAACGACAACTGGTTACTCGGCTGGACCGCGCTGTATCAAAACGGCCATCTAAAGCAGAAGAGCACCAACATCGTGGCGGTGTCCGGAATTCTCCGCGGTACCAACAACTGGACAGCCGATAATGAATACCTTCTTGATGGCTGGGTGTATGTGGTGTCCAACGCGGTGTTGAACATCGAGGCTGGCACCGTCATCCGCGGTAAAAAAGGCGCCACACAGCCTAACTACGGCGCGCTGTTCGTCTGTCGTGGCGGCAAAATCTTCGCCCTGGGTTCGCCCGGCAACCCCATCATCTTCACGGCTGAGGATGACGACCTTAACGACCCGTATGATATTCCGCTGCTTGCGGAGCCTGATGGGCGTGGGTTGTGGGGCGGCATCGTGATCCTAGGCTACGGTAAGATGAACCGGCCAGACGCCGAGGCGGTCAGCGGCACCAATCCTGACGGGAGCTATTGGCAGATCTACGAGGGGTTGAGCGACGCGATTGACCCTGTGACCGGCCAGCATCTGCATCGGTGGGGCGGCAACGACAACGACGACAGCTCTGGGGCTATGCGTTTTGTTTCGATCCGGTATGCAGGCAAGATCATGGAATCGAACAAGGAGTTGAACGGTCTGTCCATGGCTGGTGTGGGTCGTGGTACGATAATTGAGTTTGTGGAGGTGTACGCCTGTGCAGACGATGGGTTTGAGTGGTGGGGCGGTGCAGTTAACAGCCGGTATCTTGTCAGCTCGTTCTGCTCGGATGAGATGTTTGACATGGATCAGGGGCACGAGGGCAAGCACCAGTTTTGGTTTGGTATTCAGGGTGTGTTGGCCGACGAGGGTCTGGAGATGAACGGGCAGCCGTCGGGTGGTGCAAATGTGAACGTGCCGGGTCTGACGCCGCTGGGCGAGCACCAGATTTACAATGTGACGCTGATTGGGATGGGCGGCCCGGGCTCCGGCAGCGAGGCGATGAACACGCGCAGCGAGTATTACGGCAAGATTCACAACTCTGTGTTTACGAAGTTCCGTGGTCGTGATCAGGTGGCGACCGTGCCGAATTACTACGGGACGGTTACGCACAACCTATTTTGGGAGAATGTGGGCGGGCGTGGGATTGTGAACACCAACGCCAATGCGTTTGCCAATCCGCTGCTTGTCAGCATTGACTGGGGACAAAACGAGGCCCTTGACCCGCGTCCCCAACCCAACAGCCCGGTGTTCCAAGACTACAAGATCACCCCACAGGACGGCTATTTCATTGCTGCGCCATACAAAGGCGCTCTGAAGGATGTGCTGTGGTTTGCGGACTGGACCGCTTTATTGGATAACAGGCATATCAAGCCGACGGCCAAAGCACTAACGTGCGAACAACCTCAACCGGCAGCGGTCGTGCCGCCGAACCCGCCGACGCTCACAATCGCGCTCAGCGGTACGAACGCAGTCATTACCTGCACCTCGCAAGTTGGTTACACCTATGTCCTTGAATCCACCGGCACGTTGCCTGGCAACTGGGCACAGGCAACGGGCGTAACACCGTCCAATCCGCAGACCGGCACAGGTGGAACGCTTATGTTCACCGTCCCCGTCAGCGACGCAAACTTCTTCCGAGTCAAGGCCCAATAGGTCATCCTGAGCAAACCGTGCGGGGCGGCCGGTCACGGTCGCCCCGTTTGCTTTGTTCCCGTGTATGGCACACAAACGCAAGGCCGACGGGCTTGGCCAGAGGTCTGTACTATAGCGCTGGTGCTATTCGAGTTTACCAGTTCAACGTTTGTGGTGGACTACGCAACGTTATCCAAGGCTAAACGGTGCCAACGGATGATGCTGTTCACAAGCTGTGGCGGCTGTGTTCTAGGGTTGTTACAAACCCATGGTGCTGTGTGCAAACAAAGTTTGACGTTGTGGCACTTTGGAGTCAGGGGTTGCGCTCTTGGTGCATGCGGGTTTGAGTCAGGCTAGCAGAGCAATTTGTGACGCGTTAAGCCTGTCCAGTGCAAGTATTGGTTGACAGCAGCTATCAGATGCATAATGGCGCTTAGATTTTCGTCCGCCGCAAAACATCTATGGGTCCAGGGCGATCATTGATCTGGTGTTGGCGTCAACGCCTGTTTGAGACTCTGGATTGTCACAGCTTCACGCAACGGTGTTGGGCAATGCATGGTCTGTTAAAGCCGAAATCGAGTTATGGCATCTTGCTTTTGTTGATCACCGAGGCACAAGCTGTATTCAGAAAGCCAGCTAAATCATGTCGGCGAAACAAATACGCAGACGTTGGAAACTGTTTGTTGTGCTTGTTGCAGTGTTGCTTTTGGTGTTGTTTCCTTTGGGTGGATGCAAGACAGTTATCCGCGCGATGCTACCCAAACCGCCCCCATTCCCATGCTTTACTGACCGCAACGTGGTAATAGCCGAAGCAGCGCGCTTGTCTGATGCGCTGGAGGACCACATTCGTAATTGGCTTGATGGCAAGACAAATCCGGAGATACCTAGCCATTTGCTGCCAGACGGAATGATTTTCTCCGAATTCAGAAACTTCTGCTTGGTTTCACCAGACGAGATCCGCCCCGAAGAACAATGGATGGTGCGCGAAGCCAAGCCCGTTGACTTCAACGCGTTGTACGGGTATTTCCCAGACCCGCATTGCACGTACATTATTTTGCCCACACTTTACGCGCCTTTCGGCAGCAAAGTGATTGTTGAAGGGGAATTCCCGCGCTGCAGGTTTTTCTCAATCCAGATCACGCCCCCGTTTCATCCCGAGGCGTATCGGAACGGGTACATCGGTGTGGGTGAGGTGCCAATTGTGGATGCCGATATCGAGCCAGAACCAGGCAGCATAAACCCGTTTCGCGTCGGCGCAGACAGGACGGCCACAAATAGACGGTACCGGGTTGAATTCACACTCGCAATTGGCAATCCGGTCGAACTGGAACCTGCCTTCAAGCCGCCGGCCTATCGTGCCCCCGGCAATCATAGGTATGGCGGTGCATTGGTATATCGCGGGCCATGGCGATATGGCCAAACGCAAGGCCAGGGCAAGGGTTTCTGGGATCACGGCTGTCTATGGATTCGGTACTATCTGCCGGATAACGGGTGCGGTCCCTTGGCCGGCGTGTCGTTGCCCAAGGTTTACTATCAACTGCCAGATGGACGCCGTTACTTTGTAAAGGCTGATTTTAGTGCACACGCGGCACGAATGAATCGAACTGAACCTGCAGCCGCCACTAAACCCGTTGATCCGCCGCCCCATATTCTTGAGGTAGGCTGGGACAAGATGTTCGGTATCTTTCGCAGCATCATGTCGGGTATTGCAAGGGCCACGGCGTTGTTCGACGCGGATTACGTGCGGCGCATTGACCTAGGCGCGGCGGGACGGGGCGAGGACGTGCCGCCTCCTGGCAATTATGAAAACTCGGCCACGTGCTGCAATTACATCAATTACCTGACCCGCGGCATGTCGCTGGGCTCGGGCAAGGTAGTTGTTCTAACGGGCAAGTTGCCGACCACGCCGCGCACACGAAATGGTGAAGCGCGTATGACCGCCGCACAGGCACGGTACTGGTCGCTTACCGCTTACAGCCAGGCTTGGCCAAAGAAGGACGGTTTTTGTGGCGCAGCGCTGTACTCGATTTGTGACGAGGATATACTAACCGATGCCCAGCGGCGATATGTGATTGTGTTTTCACGTCCGGAAGATCGTCCGATAAACGCTTACCCGAGCAACGGCGTTACATGGGTAAACTGGGGACCGGTCGCACGCGTTAGCTGGACAATACGCTGGATGAGCGTAATGCCGGAATGGAGTTTCGAGAAAACCCCGCATGAAACCAACCTGACTTGGGCCACTGACTGGGCAAGCCGCTGCTATGATCGGTCGCTGCTCGGGCGCAACACAACCAACGGCTGGCTGGGCCAATACCAGCCCATTGTCCATTACCTGAGGCGTGAGACGTTTGAAGCACTCGGCACGAACGTTACACCTGAGCGGATACCGCGTCGAGACTAGGGATTCATCCACCCCGCAGCGTCAGGAAACAAAGCTGTAGTCGTAAGGCTTGCGCATCTGGCGTGCAAGTTGCGCGTTGGCTTCTTTTGCGCCTTCGCCAGTAAATTTTCCGCGTGCTGGGTCCCACTTCAGTCTCCGGCCTAGGCGCACTGCTATTGCGATAAGGTGACAAATCACAGCTGAGTGGTGGCCTTCAGTGACCGAAGCGATCGGGTCTATCTTATTCCGCACCGCATCGAAGAAGTTCCCCATGTGATCTGTACTAACGGGCAACCGAACCGCATTGTCAGGCAACGGCGTCATGTAAATTTCGTCGTCGCTTGCGCTCAGGTTACCACGGTTCACCCAAAGCCAGCCGTCGCTTCCTTCGAACTTGATTCCGTTTCGCTGACCGGCCGGGTCAAGAATCTCTCCAAACGGACTGTCCGCGGTTGTGGTCTTGACGATGTGTCGGACGCCGTTTGGCCAAACCAGCTCAGCCTCAAACTCGGGCGGTGTATTGTAACCCCCTGGCACCGGCTCGACCAAAACTTTGCCTTCAACCGCTACAGGGCCGTCCAAGCCAAGTGCCCACCGGACAATATCGTTGTGATGCGCGCCCCAATCTGTCATCGGCCCGCCCGCATACTCGAACCACCACCTGAACGAGCCGTGGCACCGCTCGCGCATGTAATCGACCTTCGGCGCTTGGCCAAGCCAGAAATCCCAGTTCAATCCCTCTGGCACACGCTGTGCCTTGAACGGTCCGGCACGCAACCCTGCTGGCACGTAAACGGTTACTGTGTGGAGCCTGCCCAGGCGCCCGTTCCGCACAAGCTCGCAGGCGAGTCTGAACCGCGCATCACTGCGCTGTTGCGTGCCGGTCTGAAGCACGACCTTGTTAGCCCGCACAGCTTTGATGAGCCGTTTGCCTTCGTCTATTGTGAGCGTGAGCGGTTTCTCCGCGTAGATGTGTTTTTTGGCGTACGCAGCGCCGATGTTGATCAACGTGTGCCAATGGTCCGGGGTCGCATTGACAATCACATCCACATCGTTGCGGTCGAGCACCTTGCGGAAATCGGTGTATTTCTCAGGCACAAATCCCCCGCGCCCAAACCGCGTCACTGCACGTGCAAGGTGCGCTTCGTCAACGTCGCAAACCGCAACCAGGTTCCCGAACCGTGCTGCAACTAAGCCATCAACAATACCGATGCCTCCACAACCAATTAGCGCGATATTCGGGCGGTCATTTAGCGCTAATGGCAGGCGCGTTTGCTGTTCAGCAGCTTCGGTAACTTGGCGCACAACGAACCATGTTGGCAACCCTGCTGCAGCAGCAGTTGCTGCACAACGACGCAAAAACGCCCTGCGTGAGATGGAGAAGTGTTTTGTCATGGTCTTTCCCAATAGCTCGGCATTCTGCCCAAGCAGGGTCAAGCCAAAACTTGCAGGTTTTGCAGCGCGTTACGCCGGCGAGGCCTGCTCTTTACGGCACAGGCAACAGGTAAAACTTTTGCCGTTCAACATGACTCACGGCGTTCCTGAAGGCGAACCTGCGGGCCTCGTTGAACCTGTTGGTTGCAATCGGCACCCGAAATGCCACCAGCAGTGCAATGTTAGTTGAAGCCGACACAATGTACGCACCGGCCGGCATACCGCCCGTGCCAGTGACAACGATGTCACCACCGAATAACTGCACGCCGGTGATCAACGGCGGCGTGAGTGCGACTACTTTGATTGTCCCCGCCGTGTGTAGCGCGCTCGTGTCCCACGCGAGTGCGCTGTTAAGTGGTGGGAGAATCACACTGGCAAATGCGCCAGTAAATGTGGGCGCGCTGAACAGCTTAAAAGTGTCACCGGCTGATAGTTCACCCCCTAGATTTGTAACTGCCAATGCGCCGGCAAACGTGAGCGCGTTCTGATGCATGTCAATTTCGCAAAGGTTTTTAGGGCCGCCATCACATCATCAATGCAATGGCACTGTGACGTACCCAGACTAAACCCGGTGAGGGTTGCCTTTTAGAATGGCGTGTGGTTGCGGTTTGGTTTGCGCCTCTTTGGTCTTGACCTATAGCTCACTTGTGCTGCAGGTCGCTGTTGATGCCCAGGTTCACTGTCGGCTAGGGTACGTTTCAACTCGCGAATCTGGTCTCGTAAAAGCGCAGCCTTTTCAAATTCGAGGTTGTTCGCCGCAGCAAACATTTCTTCCTCAAGCTCACGGATCGTGGCTGTCAGGTCAACGTCCATGCCGGCTTCGCGCAGCATCAAATCGGCCTGCTTACGTTTTGTTTCGTAGGTTGCCAGGCTTTCCTCGACTGCACGGCTGACGCTGCGGGGTGTGATACCGTGTTTTTTGTTGTATGCGATCTGTTTCTGGCGCCGGTACTCGGTGATAGCGATGAACCTTTTGATGCTGTCGGTCATCACATCAGCATACAGGATAACCTCGCCGTTCAGGTGCCGCGCGGCGCGTCCGGCGGTCTGAATCAGGCTGGTCTCGCTGCGGAGGAACCCCTCTTTGTCAGCATCCAAGATCGCCACAAGTGATACCTCGGGCAAATCGAGTCCCTCGCGCAACAGGTTGATGCCAATTAATACGTCAAACTCGCCCTTGCGCAGCGCGCGCAATATCTCGACCCGTTCGATTGCGTCTATCTCGCTGTGCAAATACTGCACGTTTATACCAATGTCACGCAGGTAATCGGTCAGTTCTTCAGCGGTACGCTTGGTTAACGTTGTGACCAGCACGCGTTCTTTGCGTTCGGCGCGTTTGCGGCATTGCTCGATCAGATCGTCAATCTGGCCCTGAAGTGGTTTGACCGTCACCTTTGGATCGATCAGGCCGGTTGGCCGCACCACAAGCTCGGCTACACCTGGGAACGGCCCTTTTTCGAGCGACAGCTCGGGCGCGCCCGGCGCCGGGTCCTCAAGCTCGAATGCGGTGGGTACAGGCGCGCCTGCACGACGTAACGCATCAGCGCGTGCCCAAGCAAGCTCGCGTTCGCCAGGCGTCGCGCTCACATAAATGGTCTGGCCCTGTAACGCCTGGAACTCGTCAAACCGCAACGGCCGGTTGTCAAGCGCGCTTGGCAGCCTGAACCCGTAATCAACCAAGACCTGTTTGCGCGACCTATCGCCTTCGAACATGCCGCGCAGTTGTGGGATCGTTGCGTGCGACTCGTCTATGACGAGCAAGTAATCGCGCGGAAAAAAATCGAGCAAAGTGCATGGGCGCGACCCGGGCGGTCTGCCGGCAATGTGCCGCGAGTAATTCTCAATGCCGTGGCAGTAACCGGTCTGCTCGAGCATCTCTAGGTCGTACTCGGTCCGCATCTTGATTCGTTGCGCTTCGAGCAGTTTGCCCTGTTTTTCGAACCATTCGATCCGCTGGCGCAATTCCTCGCGAATGGACTCGAGTGCACTTTTTAGCTTGTGCTCAGGCGTAACGAACTGTTTGGCGGGAAAAATTATTGTTGTCTCGACCTCTTCAATTCGGTGTCCGGTGAGCGGGTCGAACCGCGTGAGCCGATCAATCAACTCACCAAAAAACTCCACGCGCAGTGCGTCTTCGGTATAGGCAGGACACACCTCAACAGTGTCACCGCGCACGCGGAACTTGCCCCGGACAAACTCGATGTCGTTCCGCTCGTACTGCAGCGCAATAAGCCGTTCGAGAAAAGTTTCGCGTCCAATCGGTTCACCCACATGCAATCCGATCAGCATTTCCTCGTAGTCTTCTTTGCTGCCGATGCCGTAGATGCACGACACGCTCGCTACAACAATCACGTCCCGACGCGTAAACAGACTGTTCATGGTCGAAAGTCGCATCCGCTCGATCTCCTCGTTGATCGAAGAATCTTTCTCGATGTACGTATCTGTCTGCGGTATATACGCCTCGGGCTGGTAGTAGTCGAAGTAACTGATAAAAAACTCGACCGCGTTGTTGGGGAAGAACGACTTGAACTCAGCGTAGAGCTGTGCAGCAAGCGTTTTGTTGTGCGAAATAACCAGCGTCGGCTTACTAACGTTCTTGATGACGTTTGCAATTGTGAAGGTTTTGCCTGAGCCGGTTACACCTAGCAACACTTGATGTTTTGCGCCGGCACGGATGCCTTCTGTCAACTCAGCAATTGCCTCTGGCTGATCACCAGCAGGTTCGTATGGCGCAACAAGCTCGAACATGCACGCTAAACCTATTGCGCCAGCTACAATACGTCAATGCTCCGGCCGGGGCACTCGTAGCTGCACGCAAAAAACTCAACTCACCCGGCGTCAGGGCGGACGCTCTTTGGGTCACCATGCCAGTCGGCGGATCAACACCGCTGAGATGTTCGCGCCAGCGGCGTCCTTGTTACAACCCAAAATCATCCAACGGGCTGTGCACTCCATGGCCGCCCTGCCTCAGCACATGGGTATAAATCATCGTCGTGCTCACATCTTCATGCCCGAGCAACTCCTGGATCGTCCGGATGTCCGCACCCCGCTGCAACAGGTGCGTCGCAAAACTGTGGCGAAACGTATGACTACTAACCCGCTTGGCGATGCCCACCCGCGCCACCGCCGTCTTGATTGCCCGGTGAATGGTCGCTTCGTCCAAATGATGCCGTCGCGTGGTACCTGTCCGCGGATCCACCGACAAATCCCGGGCAGGGAACACATATTGCCAGCGCCAGTCCCGAGCAGCGTTTGGATACTTGCGCTCCAGCCCCCCCCGGCAAATACACCGCGCCCAAACCCATTCGCAAATCCTCCTGATGCCGCAGGCGCACCCGCGCCAAATGCTCGCCCAGGGCGGGAATCAGCGATTCCGCCAACGGCGCGTACCGGTCTTTGGCCCCTTTGCCGTGCTGGACCGTTAATTGTTTCATGCCAAAGTCCACATCTTTTACCCCGTGAGATACTGCCGCAACCGCCCCTTGAGATAGCGTTTTCCCCATGCACTCTTGAGATATTTCTCCCGTCTGGCGGCGTCGCTCTCGTTCAGACAACCCTCTCAGTAGATCAGCTCCAGCGGCACTCGGCGCTTTGTGGAAGCAACCAAACCCTTGTTGTGCGTCTGCAACCGCGCCCGCAAATCTCGGGTCAAACCAACGTAAAACTGGCCATCCTTGATTGAACGCAGCACATACACATAGCAGTAAGTTGGCATATCCGTTTATCTCACGGGGTGAACCCGCAACTGCAGCGCCTCCAACAGCCGCAGCCCGCTGCCGTAGAGAAGCTTGACCACCAGTTGCGCCGGGCCGCTCATGGCCGCAATCACCTGCCGGGCCTGCTTTACCGTTAATACTACAGGCACGCGTACCGGCCGTTCCGCAGGGACCGCCTGCACCTCCTCCAGCGGCTGATGCAACACCTCCCGATAGAGAAACACCAGCGCATTGAACGCCTGATTTTGGGTGCTTGCAGACACCTGCCCAGCCACCGCTAGGTCGCTCAAAAACAGTTCCACCTTGGCCTTCGGCTCCTGCGTCAATTCCTCCCGCGACTCCATCCGGTGAAACCGCACATACCGCACCACTCAATCCACATACGCCCGCTACGTGTGGAGCGAGTAACGGTGCAGCCGCATCACCTGCCGCACCTGATCCAACAATTTGAGCCTGGGATTCGGGACCGGTTTGTCCCAAGCCTCGTTACCGCATTCATCGTGCATGTTTTGTGGCCTTGACAGCCCTTTCCAGTGCTCGTAACGTCTTTTCAGCATTGGGTTTGGCAACTCAATGTTTGCCGCCCAATACCAACTTAGCTTGAAAGGAATCAATACAAATAAATAGTTAGGTGTCAGCACCACGCGCTATGAATCTCCAAAGCCTCATCGTTGTTGTCTT
>CAZKTA010000032.1:0-23401 GCA_964555645.1 uncultured Verrucomicrobiota bacterium | reverse complement strand
CTGCGCTTGATTGCAGATGACAGATTTGAGATTCCGGATCCAGTCAAGGCACTGAAAGCATTCTGAGCTGAAGGCGGTCTCGCGGGTTGTAGAACAGCGGTTGGCAAGCTTGGTAGTGGGGGCAGGAAAGTTCAACACTTAAAACACATCACTCGGTTGAGCTTGCTTGCGTTCGTGGTTGTTTGAATGAGAGTTGGGATAAGGTTGAACCTTTTTTCGGATGCCACGCGTTGGCGTGACCTAAGTTAGCGGTCAGGCCTATCCCAACTGTTTTTTCGGTTGGGAATGGGTCGTTGGTAGATCTTTTTCCGCGTGGTTATTACGTTTATGCCGCGTTGCTGAGAAATATTTGGTGAGTGCAAAGGTTTATGTGACGGCCCTGGTTGTGGCGCAGTTTGCTTCGTCACCTCCGCGAATACGAGAGCGAACGCCGAAAAACCTTGCTGGCGGCCGCGGTCACTTGGGCTGGTGTATAGCCCCATTTACTTGTGCAAAGCGAGTGCGTTGGAGGTGGGGGTAAATCATGGATTTGTGGTCTGGACAAAGCACGGCGATTGGACATAACCAATGGCGCGATGCGGTGGGGCCTCGCCAAGCTAGCTCCACCAAGACAACCGAAACTACGGGGAAAAGTTCCCCTGCTAAATATCGCCAATAATGCATGCGGTAGTATAATTTGTGGTCTGCGAGTGGCTGGCAATGTCCAAGCCAAGATGAGGCGCGTGAAACGGTCGCTTTTAATCTGGATTAACTCTTGGTGCTTCTGGTTTGGATTCTGGCGTGGTGGCTTCGGATTCTTTCGTGGCGGGTGGTTTGGCGGTTTTTGCCTGGGCAGCGATTTCGAGTACATCTGCAGCTGGTAAAATGACTGGCTGCGGTGATTTGTCTTTTGCAAATCTGTTGACGGTGATGCCGAGTAGTTTGCCGTCCATGGTGAAGGTCGGGCAGCCGTAATCTGTGCCGGTTGCATACATAAACATGCGCGGTTTGCGTGTGAGTGCCACGATGTGTCCGCGCGCGACAGCGGGTTGCCGGTTCAGCGCTTCGTCTGTGCGGCTTACGGTTGCGACATCGTCGGCAATGTCGGCGGTTGCGTTGTTGGTTAGCTCGATCGGTTTAAAAACAACACCTTTGAGTTCTTTTGCGTCTGGTTTAGGCCTTATGAACACCAGGTCAAGGTCAGTATCTTTCATTACGACATCAGCAGGCAGTTCAGTGCCGTCCGGCATGATGATTTTGACCTCTTTAAGTGTGACAGCGGCATCAATTTTGATTTGGCCTGCTGCAGTTGCAATGCTTCGACCGCTGATTTGACGACTTGGATCGAGCATGCTCAGCGCGGTTACAACTAGCCCGTCGGCACCGATCACCGTTGCTCGCGTTTCATATTTTTGTTCGCGTTCAGGCACGTTGAATGACAAACCTTTTGCATCGTCGGTTGTGAAGTTAATCCTTGCCACGGCTGATACCCAAACAACGGCGTCTTTGTGTTGGTCTAGGATTTTTTTCGTGGCAATCCTAGGCGCGTCTTCCGCGGCGTAGATGCAGGCCGTAGTTACAGCAAACACTGCTGCTGCTGCAGCACAGTTGGTTAAGTAAGTTTTTTGCATTGCCGAAAACGTTTTCACCTTAACCCGCTAAGTTAAACGCGCGGGGCGTCGTCCAAAAAAATCGGTCATGTTTTATCGCCGGTCAAATACGGACATGTCCCATTTGTCATGCCATTCCAAGTTAAACGAGCCGTCCGGCTGAATAATCATCGGCAGCCACACATAGCGTGAATCTGCAAGCTGCCGCGGGTTCCATCTGTCAGCCATGAAAATGAAACAGCCAGGTTTACCAGGCACAGGCAACACAAACGTGCTTTGCGCATCGAACGTCGTTTGAGCGCCCGGCCCAATGCACGGGCTGCCTTTTGAAACCCATGGGCCAAGGATGTTATCTGCCAGAGCGCAATCAGCTTGGTTTGGGCGCCAGCCTGTGCAGCCGGACGTAATCAGGTAGTACCGGTTGTTGTGTTTGAACGGCGCAGGTGCTTCACGCATCTGCCCAATCAAAATGCGCGCCCAGGTTTTGCCTTCGGCCATGGGCAACTCAGGTCCGGTAAACTCATCGTTCAGCCGGACAACGTACATGGTACGATTATCTTCGGAGGCATAAAACACGTAGGCGCGCTCGTCAGTGTCAACAAACAGGTTCATGTCGCGGAATGTACCCCCGAGCTGTTTTTGTTTATTGGGATTGTTTTCTGCAAACCCGGAATCGTTTGTTACAGGCCGGATCGCTTTCAGGAAACTGAATGGGCCAGCCGGTTTATCAGCCACAGCAATACCAGCATGGGCGTAGTTGTACCTGGACTGTTCGAGGTGCATCCACATAACAAATTTGCCTGTACGCGGATTAAAGACCACCTTGGGCCGCTCGACGAATGTCGGTCTGCCATCTACGTGCGGGAGTGCATCCCGCGTAAGAGCGCCTCCGACACGCTTCCAATCATACAAGTTGGTTGAAACGTAGCACGCGACTGCATCCCGGCTCGTTGGCATACGATCCTCGCCGTACCAATAGTACAAGTTGCTCGAGACCAAAATCCCGCCCCCGTGCGCTTGGATAGGATTACCATCGGTGTCGAGCCAGGTCATCCCCGGCTTGAACTGTGCGAGTGTTCGCAAACCGCATTGCATCAGTGCAACTGCGACCACAAGGTTGATCAGACAAATACGCTTCACTTTGTTTTGCGGTTGCTTTTTGTTTATTCGACAAAGCGCGGTTCATAAACCGGGCCGAACCCGTGTTTTTGGAGCAACTCGGCGAACTTGGCAATAGCACGTTTTTCGTCCGCCCCAATGTAGTAATGAATGTGCCAGCCGAGATAGTCTTTTCTGAAATCCTCGCTGTATTCAGTCCGGGTGCGGATGATGTGCTCGAGTGTTTGCATGCCAAAATCTTTTGCGGCGCGCAACTGGCGCCGCAGCCTGGCATTTTCAATTCCACGGCGCAGTACCCACACATCATAAACAAACGGCAACCGGGTCAATTCGTACCAAGCTGCGCCCAGATCAAAAATTTCATGCTGGCGCATCCCAAACGTGAAGTCCAAAGCTGCATCACCACTCAACAGCAGAAAATCTTTTTCGTCACCGACTTCGCGGCTTTCAAGCGGTCTGAACTCGGGGCACAGACCCCGCTCGGCCAGCAGCACCTTCAGCAGGGTAACCCCACTAATCGAGTCTGGATCGTAAAATATGACGTCGGCGTTTTCGATCGGCTTGCGATGCGCAAGCAACACACTTTTCACTTCGCCCAACGAGGCGATACCGACACCGTCGAGGATGTCATACCGATCGGTAAGCAACGGCTCAACAATGCTAACCAATGCAGCGTCAAGTTCGTCTCTGTGTAACATCCGTGCAAGCTCGGCAGGCGCAGCGAAGATGACCTGGGCTTCAATCCCGCGTGTTAATGGCGCGGCGTTGAGCCCTTTGACAGCGCCAACGCGAAACGGTGCAAGTGATTCATCGGCGTAAAGCGGTGTTTTGTGTTTAGGCTGAAATAAATCGTCCCTAAAGCAACCGTCACCCCCGAGTTGACCATGCGCGCGGTTCAGCCATGAATTCCACATGTTGTCTGCTGGGTTCATGATGTGCTCCGGTTCGGCGAGCTGTAGCTGTGTGTCGGACTATTGCCTTGCGTATTTACGCATGCCGATAACCAGAGGCCATAATGCCCTTTGGATTTCGGCACGGCACACCTCCACACCTGCTCGTGCGAAAGCTTGCAGGCACATTTTATTGCTTCCATTGCTATCGAACAACTTGCGTCAAAACCGCATCGTGCGTCAACACGTCTAAGCATCTGCCAGACAGATCACAACGCAAAAGTGCGTGGCCAGTTAGCAAAGTCATCCACCGCACCAGATGCACGGCGTAAACCCTCAAACGCACCATGAAAAACCGGGCTAGCAAAAATCTGTGTGGACAGCTATCTTCCGAAGAAATGACCCAATACGAGAAGCTAATCGTCGAGTTTTTAGCCCAAAACCCCGATGTATTCTTCTCACGCAAGGAAATCAGCCGGCATGCTGCCGACCGTGTACTTTACGAGACAGATCCACACTGGGCTGTCACCCCATTAGCATCGTTGGTTGCCCGCGGCATCGTCGAACAAAACGACCAAGGATGCTACCGACTTAAAAAAGGCGCAATAATCTTCTGAACCTCCCCGCACGCCAAATCAAGTCATTTGGCCGCCGAAAAGCGCGAGCTAATAGCATTCTCACCTTGTAACTGCAGCATTTAGCCCGAATTACTCGGCTGTGTGGGGAGCGCACACGCCCCACCAAGTGCGGCTTTGTATGGCAAAGTGCAAAACACCCTCAGCACAAATTTGGCCCCGAAACAACCAGCATACCGCATGCAAAGCTGCTGGATGCGAGGCGGGTCTGCATGCACGCACACGCAGCCAGGCGCGTGCAGCTACACTCGGGGGACAGGCGCTCTCCATAATTCAGTTTTTCGGGTTCGGTGAGCTTAGTCAGTCATCTGCACGTTGCGCACGGAGTTAGCGCCCTGCACTTTGGTAATGATGTAATTTCAAACCGTACCTGGTATAAAACCGCTGAGTCTCCCGTTCTCAAAGAGCACAGGCACCGCAGCCGCTGGCAGTGACGCAGTGGGCATGGCTTCGGGTTAAACCTGATTTTGCGCAGGCAGTGTTCTTTGGGCGAGCTGGCGCCGATTGAACGCGACGCAATCTTGGTACTTGACTTGAGTACCCCCGAAAATATCAAGTGCCGAACCAATTGTAAGATCGACCCTGCCCTTGCCCAGGCGCGTGACCTCTTCAAGGTCACGCAAGGAATTAGCGCCGCCGGCGTATGTAACTGGAACAGGTGCCCATTCGGCAAGTTTGCAGACAAGCTCGCGGTCTATGCCCGTGCGCAAGCCTTCGCGGTCAACTGCATGCACAAGAAATTCGGCGCACCAATCTGCCAGCTCGCACAACACAGCCTCGCTTAGGGTAAGCTCGGTAAGTTGTTGCCACTTGTTAATTGCCACGCGGTACTCGTCACCGACCTTCCGGCAGCTCAGATCAAGCACGAGCCGGTTGCGTCCGACAAGTCTGCTTATAGCCGTCAATCGTTCGCGGTCGAGCTTGCCTTCACGAAACACCCACGAGGTCACTATCACATGTGACGCCCCCGCATCGAGCCAGGTGCATGCATTGTCAGGTGTAATCCCGCCACCAATCTGTAGGCCACCCGGGTACGCCGCCAACGCACTGCGTGCCTGTGCATCATTGCCCGGGCCGAGCATTATGACATGCCCGCCAATAAGCCCGTCGCGTTTGAACAGCTCTGCATACCAGGCTGCCGGTTTCTCAGACACAAAATTGGTGCGCAACCCGTGCTCGTCGTCGGTTAAGGTTGCACCGACGATCTGTTTTACCTTACCCTCGTGCAGGTCTATACAGGGTCGGAACACAGCGCCAAGTTAATCGTCATGGCCGCAAAGTTCAATGGTGTATCGAGTATTTGCACAAAACGTGCAAGGTCGATTGCAAACCTGGCTTGGATAGCCGGTGCGGTGCACACGGGAAATGGGTTCGGAACTGCTAGTAACCAAAACCATCCAGAAACGCATGAAAAAGAGACTAATCGCTCCAACTGGGCTTGTTGTAATTACTCTGTTTGGCATGGCAACATCAGCATGGAGCTCGTTAGCGCCAGATTTTGGGATCGAAAGGCACGTGCAGCTTGCTGATTGCATATTTCGCGGCACGGTCGTTTCTGTTGAACCGTTTCGCAGCCCGGCTGATGCCGGGATTTATACTCGCACAACTGTACGCGTTGTGGAGGTGCTGAAGGGCAAGCTGCCGCAAGCCGTGCAACTGGTGCATTACGGAGGTGCACTTGACGGCCTTGCGATTGACAATTGCAGCGCACCAAAGTTCAGCGTCGGGGACGAACAATTGCTTTTCATCTGGCGCCGACACGACGGCACGCTCGGTACAATCAACGGCCAGGCAGGCGCGATCAAACTTGAGCGAAGAGTTGACCCCGAGACTGGTACAGCGCGGCTTACGGCGGCGCATGCCGATTTGATCGAACGCGTGCGCACGCTTGTAACAATCAGCGGAACACCAGGTGCAGACCTGACTGCTCAAAGCGCGGCTTTGCCAGTCGAGTACACACCCAACCCGAAGTCAAATGGCGGCGGCACACAAAGCGTAACGAACTTCATGACCGCGCCCGATGGTCGCCCACCCAGGTGGGTGACACAAGACCAGGGTGAACCGATTCCGTACCTGGTTGACATGACGTTTTTGCCGAGTGGCATTACATCTAACCAAGCGCTTGTGGCCGTCAGCAACGCACTGGCAGCCTGGGCTGCCGTTACAAGCCTCAGGTTTGTTTTCGACGGTTTTCAGAACTTCGGCATGCCAGCCGAGTTGATCCAGACCAACGACGGAAAGTTGCGAATTCAACTCTACAGTTACACGAACTACATCGCGCTCAGATACGGCCCTAGTTACCTTGGCATGGGCGGACCGCGATTTTTATGGGGTCTGCTCGAGACAGCAGGCTGGGGGTTGGGCGGCAACGTTGCCGGCAACGAGTTCCACAGGGTAGTAAGCGGCTCTGTGATGATAAATCACTCGAACACCGCTGTAACCGTGCTTTCGACTTTTGAGGAGGTGCTTTGCCACGAGATCGGTCATGCATTAGGGCTCGTGCACTCGACCGATCCGCAGGCGATCATGTATCCGACAGTACACGCCGACGGACGCGGTGCGCAACTTGCGGCCTCGGATATCGCAGTTGTTAGACAAGGTTATCCGCAGTTAAACACACCACCATTTATGTACGGGCGTGTAATGGACATAACAACTGCGCCATGGCCGGTCAACGTGCCCGGGATAAACGAGATCGAACTGGCTTGTTACGATCTGCAAACGACAAACCTGACCTTGGCCTTGACAAATGCAGCGAACATGAGCGGCACGTTTACGCTGAGCGGAACGCGCCTCCTCAAATTCGCACCAGGAGGGTTCTACAGCGGCTCAAGGCTTGACCCAGGCGGGACGAGCTATTACGACCGGATTGCTTGCAGATGTTTTGACGGCACAAACGCAGCGCCGTATGTGTGGGTGCGGGTGATCTCGCTTAATCCGGATCAATATCCTTCGGGTAACCCGGATGGCATCCCGGACTCATGGATGACGACTTGGTTTGGCAATCCGAACCCGGCTGTAGGACCGAAACGCGGTGCATATGACGATTACGACGGCGACGGCCTCACAAACATTCAGGAGTACCGCGCCGGGATGACCCCGACAAGCGCAGCATCGTGCCAGCGAATTGTTGCGGTTGGGTTGGATTCAATTTCGTGGCAGGCGAAACCGTATGAGTTGTACGAGCTTGAGTACGCAACCAACTTAAGCCCCGCCCAATGGCGACTCGCCGGTATCCAAGCATTGCCCACAACCGAAACTGCAACTGTGTACAAGGTGTCGAATGTACCTGGGCAAACCAAGTTTTTCCGCATCAAAAAGGTACCGTAATCAGCGCGGCACAACCCCGAGAACATTGATCGGCATCGGAGCACACTTCATGAGCCTTTGCGCTGGCAGACTTTAACAGCCAACCGATGAGTCTTATCTTTAGGCCAGTGGGCCACTCTATCACATGCAGTCACTTGCTCGTTGTATCCGCCGTAGCTGTGTTGTGAAATTGTGGAAAACGCAGCCGTCTAGTTCCAGTGCGCGTGGGACCGAGGTGCCTGCAATCTTAGTTCAGGGTTGTCGGCATAATGCCAACAGCATGCGTTTTCTACAGATTCATGCATACTGTCTTTGGCTCTTTGCGGTTTGATCACGGACGCATGAGGCAATGCGTCCCTCCCTTTTGAGTGAATTTGGTAGGGGCGCCTCGCCGAGGACGTCCGCAAACACGCAGGGCCGCGATCTCGGCGCCGGACACGTCGGCACAGTGACGCTACCATCCGTATTGGCTCTGCGACTCTTCGATTTGATTTCGGATGTGCAGGACTGCGTATGGCTACATTTATATTTCGCAGGCGAGGACATTCCACGCGCGCAGGATTGAGTTTGTCCGAATAACACAGTGTTGAACAATAAACCACAAGCTGCATGGATTTGTGCGGTTGCGGTGTAAAGCAGCCAGCCAATTTGCCAAGGAGCCAGGCACGGTGCAAAGTTCAGGGCGTGTCAACTGGACACACTGGTGGATTTGTTCTATGGTCACGGTGTGCAAGCGACCGGACAACTACAGATAGCCGGACGCAAGTTTAGGTCGCGGCTGATCCTGGGCACGGGCAAGTTCGCTTCACCCGAGCTAATGCGTGATGCACTGGCTGCAAGTGGGGCTGAGCTTGTCACGGTTGCTTTGCGTCGGGCGGACCTCTCAGGCAAAAAAGACCCGTTTGCAAACATTCTCGAGTTCATTGATCCGGATCGGTATTTGATTTTGCCGAACACAAGCGGCGCGCTGAACGCGCAAGAGGCAGTGCGGCTTGCGCGGCTTGCTGCTGCAGCTGGGTTACCCAAATGGGTCAAGCTCGAGATCCACCCCGATCAACGGTATCTGTTGCCTGATCCGATCGAGACACTCAAAGCAGCCGAACAACTTGTGGCCGAGGGATTCACGGTGCTGCCGTATATCAATGCCGATCCTGTGCTTGCCAAGCGCCTCGAAGATGTCGGGTGCGCAACCGTGATGCCGCTTGGGGCACCGATCGGCTCGAACCGCGGCCTGCAAACGCGTGACCAGATTCGCATCATAATCGAGCAGGCCACAGTACCCGTCGTGGTTGATGCAGGGTTGGGTGCACCAAGCCACGCGGCTGAAGCGATGGAAATGGGCGCCGATGCAGTGCTTGTGAACACAGCAATAGCAGTTGCTGAAGACCCGGTGCGAATGGCTGTTGCGTTCAAGCTTGCCGTCGAGGCTGGCCGTGCTGCGTTTGAATCCGGTCTACCTGCCCAGCAATTCACTGCAAGCCCAACCAGTCCGTTAACGGCTTTTCTAGATGCAACCTGATCGTAACTCTGCATGGACACCACAATGCAAGTGGCGCGTGTGCGGCAGTTGCTGCGCCTAGCCCGTAAAACGCGGATTTTGGTCGTAGGCGACGCGATGCTCGACCAGTTCGTGTGGGGTCAAGTTTCGCGCATTTCGCCTGAGGCACCTGTACCCGTGCTCGAGTTCGAGCGCGAAAGTTTCATGCCAGGCGGCGCTGCAAATGTAGCGCGTAATTTGGCGGCGTTGAATGTGCAGACTGAATTGTTCGGGGTCATCGGACGCGATGCAGCAGGGGGTGAACTAAAACGGTTGTTAACAAGCTGCAATATCGTGCATGACGGCCTGATCGAGCTTGCCGGGCGCCCGACAAGCCTCAAAACGCGTATTATAGCTCAACGACAACAAATCGTGCGTGTTGACCGCGAAGCTAAGGACGATCTGGACGAAAAACTCACCGACAAACTGCTGGCGCGGCTGCGACGCAGTATTAATTCTGCTGCAGCGGTGATCGTTGGCGACTACGGCAAAGGCGTCGTTACTCAGAGACTTCTGGATGAACTGAAGCGCATGTGCCGTGCACGTGGCGTTTGGTTAAGTGTTGACCCTAAACCTGTCCACCGGCTTGATCTGGCGGGTGTCTCGGTTTTAACTCCGAACCGCAAAGAGGCCTTCGAGCTGGCCGGGTTTTCTGACAACACGCACAACCCTAATCCGCTTTCTGACACCAGCCTGATGAGCGTTGCAACCAAGCTGTTTGAAGAACTGCACCCGGCGCTGTTGCTGATCACTTTGGGTGAGCTTGGCATGCTACTGTGTCAACGCAATCGCAAACCTATCCACATACCGACCGTGGCAAAGGAAGTTTTCGATGTATCTGGCGCAGGCGACACCGTGATAGCGTGTTTTACAGGTGCAATTGCAGCAGGCGCATCGCCTGTTGAAGCTGCCATTTTCTCGAATCATGCCGCAGGTATTGTGGTTGGCAAGGTAGGTACTGCAACTGCGTCACCTGAAGAACTAATTGAGAGTTTCGCGCGGAAATGACTCTGGCTGTTTCTTGTGCAGTCGTTAATACGCACATTTACCGGCGAGTTCGCCCCGGTAAATGCAGCAAACAGCAACGGCAATGAACGCTGGCAAGATCACGGCAGACACCATCCGACAGATGAAACTGCGCGGCCAGAAAATCGCCGCGCTAACCGCTTACGATTATCCGATGACGAAACTGTTGGATGCAGCCGGCATACACCTGATTCTCGTCGGCGATTCGGTCGGGATGGTTGTGCTGGGGTATCCTGACACGACACACGTAACCATGGCTGACATGGAACATCACGTGCGCGCTGCGGGGCGTGCAAAACCGAATGCGCTGCTTGCAGCAGACATGCCGTACGGAAGCATCGCAAGTGTCGAGGCAGCAGTGGCCAATGCAAAACGGTTAGTCGCAGCCGGCGCCCAGGCTGTCAAAGCCGAGGGCGGGCGCGATATCCTACCCCAGCTAAATGCAATTGTTGCGGCGGGGATACCGTTCCTTGGTCATCTGGGTATGCTGCCTCAGCATGTGCGTCAAGAGGGTGGGTACAAGGTCAAGGGCAAAACTCAATCCGAACGCGACATGCTCATTGCCGATGCTGAAGCGCTGGCCCGGGCGGGTGCGTTTGCAATTGTGCTCGAGCTTGTCACACCAGCAGTTGCAGCCGAGATCACACGTAAAATTCCGATACCAACAATCGGGATCGGTTCCGGCCCCGATTGCGATGGACAAATTCTTGTGACACATGATTTGCTGGGTTTGTTACCATGGATGCGGCTTAAACACGTTAAGCCCGTCCTTAACGCAGCCGACCAAATGCTCGCTGCGGTCAGGCAATGGAAAGAAGAAGTGACAAACGCAACCAAAAAGATATAACACGAAGGCTGCAATCGAGGTCCTGCGCGGGTTTGCTGTATGTTGTTGCGTGCGGTGCCGACCACGGCCTACGGCTCTAAAATTGACCGCGCACACAACAGCTTTGGATACAGTTTTGGCGCTACAAAACTTGCCACCAGAGGGCAAAAAGGCATACTTTTTGGCGCAATTTCTGCTGAATCAGAGCTAAAATATGAGCGAATTTGCGAAACTCGAGGTTGACGGCAAAGTGATCACCCTGCCGATTGTGCAGGGTACTGAAGGCGAACGCGCAATTGATATCTCGAAATTGCGCAGTGAAACGGGCCTAATCACTCTTGACGAGGGTTACGTCAACACCGGTTCATGTAAAAGTGCAATCACTTACATTGACGGTGAGCGCGGAATTTTGAGGTATCGTGGCATCCCGATTGAGGAACTGGCTGAAAAGAGCAGCTTCATCGAGACTGCGTATCTGTTGATTTACGGGTATCTGCCAACGCGCGCTGAGCTGCGCAGGTTTTCTGAATTGCTGACCGAAAACCAGTATCTGCATGAAGCCGTCAAATACAATTTCGAGGGGTTCCCAACAACTGCGCATCCGATGGCAATTTTGTCGGCTGTGATCAACGCAAGCAGTTGTTTCGACCCGAGCCTGATGCGCTGGGAAGACAAAAGCAGTTTTGATGTGCATGCAGCCCGGCTGATATCGCAGGTCCGCACAATCGCGGCATTTTCATATCGCAAGTCACGCGGTCTGCCGATCATTTATCCGAAGAAAGCATACAAATACACCGCAAACTTCCTGCACATGATGTTTTCAATGCCGTACGAAGATTATGAGCTCAAACCCGAGGTCGTACGTGCGTTAGACCTGATCTTTTTGCTGCATGCCGACCACGAACAAAACTGCTCGACAGCAACCGTGCGTATGGTTGCCTCGGCGCGGGCGAACTTGTTTGCAAGTGCAGCGGCGGGTGTATGCGCACTTTGGGGGCCATTGCACGGGGGTGCAAACCAGGCGGTGATCGAAATGTTGGAGGAAATTTATCGCTCGGGCGACGATGGCTCGCAATTTATCGCATCGGTCAAAGATAAAACCAACCGTAGGCGTCTGATGGGCTTTGGCCATCGGGTTTATAAGACGTACGACCCCCGCGCAAAAATAATCAAAAAAGCATGCGACGACCTGCTCGAGGCGTTGCAATTGAACGATCCATTGCTTGACATAGCCAAGAAACTCGAAGAAACAGCCCTTAAAGACGAGTATTTCATTGAGCGGCGCTTGTATCCGAACGTGGACTTTTACAGCGGCATCATAATGCGCGCGATTGGAATTCCAGTTGAGATGTTCACCGTGATTTTCGCGATTGGGCGGACCCCGGGCTGGATAGCGCACTACAAGGAAATGATGGACAATCCGGACAGCAAAATTTACCGGCCCAGACAGGTTTACACAGGACCAACCCTGCGCTGTTTTGTTCCAATTGACCAGCGTAAGTAAGCTGCCGGGATCGCACCATATTATTGAGCAGCGTTGTTGTTGTGGATAGTTTGTTAGCGCTGTTGTGCAAAAGCGGACGAAGGCAATGGCGGCATGCACCCTGCCAGACAGGGATAAAGTGCAATTGACAGAACGCAGAATCGGGGCAATTTACTTGTAAGTGCATGAGAAGGATCCTGGTCATTGACGATGAGGAACCCATCCGTGCAATGATGGGCATGGCATTGCGCCAAAAGGGGTTCATGGTCGTTGAAGCTGAAAACGGCGAAGAAGGCGTCCAACTAGCTCGCAAGGAGTTACCCGACGTCATCATCTGCGACGTTAAGATGAAGAAAATGGATGGCTACGCAACCCTTACGGCGTTGCGCAACGACCCTACAACAGCAGCTATCCCGTTCATTTTAATGACCGGCTATGCCGACAGTGAAGGCATGCGATACGGAATGGAACTGGGCGCAGACGATTACTTGCCAAAGCCTTTTACGATCGAGGGTTTGTACGCTGCGGTGGATGCGCGGCTTAAAAAGGCCGAAATGATGCGTGAACAGGCGGAGAAAAAACTAGCCGACCTTCGTCAGAACATCAGTTTCATGCTTCCGCACGAATTACGCACACCGCTGAACGGTATACTTGCGTATGCCGAATTGCTCCAGACGGATGCAGCAACACTTTCGCCGGGTGACCTGATGGAAATGGGCCAGGTAATTCAACAATCCGGCAGGCGGTTACAGCGGTTGATAGAGAATTTCCTGATCTACGCACAAATCGAGCTGATGGCAGCTGATCCAGCCAGTGCGCAGGCGCTGCGCACGCGGCAAACGTTGCAACCGGCCATGGTGATTGAAAAATGCGCACAAAACCAAGCCGATTCAGCTGGGCGCAGTGCGGACTTGCGTTTGGAGTTGGCCGATTGCCCGGTGCGAATGTCGGACGTGTTCATCGAAAAGATTGCCGACGAACTAATTAACAACGCATTCAAATTTTCGCGGCCGGGGACACAGGTGCGTGTTACTTTCGGGCGCATGAGCGAAACGGCTAGCTTGGTTGTGGTTGATCAGGGACGTGGAATGGATAAGGAACAAATTGCACGCATAGGCGCGTACATACAGTTCCAGCGCAAGGTGCAGGAACAGCAAGGGGTAGGTCTAGGCCTAATCATTAGCAAACGGCTCGCAGAGCTGCACGGCGGTGCACTTCTAATCCAGAGCGAGCCGGGCCAGGGCACCACAGTCACCGTAACGCTGCCCTGCGCGGCGTGAAGCTTGTTCTTGCGGCGGCGCGTGTGCCAACTCCGGCTCAGGGCAAATAAAGCCTGGGCAAAACCCACAGTAGCGCTTCACCAGTCAAGAATATCAGCGCTAGGCCGATCGCAGGTGCAAGGTCAATTTTGCCGATTCGCGGTCGGATCTTGCGCACTGGTTTGAGCAGTTTCGCTGCAGTGGCAATTCCAAACTCGAGTGCGGGTCTTTTACCCACGTAAACGTACATATCCACAAAATGCGCAAGCAACAAAAATGCGATCAGCCAACGGAGGGTTACATAGCTGCTGGCGCCAACTAGCGCCGCGCGCGCTGAGAGTTGCAGAACCGAACGCGCCGGGTGAGTTATCCCCAATCTTGCAAGTACAGGTTCAAGGGTAACCCACAGAAGCGCCCCGAGTAAAAACGGCGCAAGAAGCTGCACCGGAGCCGGCCAGTGTGCAATTCTGCCGAGATATACTTTGAGCAGTTTCGCGGCTGGATTTTCCCGTGCATCAGTTGGGGCAACCACCCACAGAAAGATGATCCATAGATACAGTACCACAAACATTCGGATGAAACTGACCAGTGAAAACAGTAACACATGCCCAAAAAAACCGCTCCTGAACGGTAGCACAACCGCCCCCAGATTGAGCGTTGGGTTCCAGTTCAACGCCGGCCCGAGCTCCCAATAAAAAATGGCGCGGACCAATAGCAACAGCCCAAGGCCGGCCAGCAACGGCCAGCGCCGAAACCGGACCGGCGCAGCCGGTTTGAGCGTACCAAGCAGTGTGCGCGCAGTTGCGCGCGCCATCGGATCAAGTCGTGCCGTGCGCCAATTCAACCACAAAAGCAACCCGGCCACGTTCAATATGAAATCAAGCAAGCCCATTTTGGTGCCGTCTCAAGCCCGAATTGCGCTACAACGCCGGCAACGGGAATGTTGAGCAAGTGGTGCGTTCGTTCCTAGTTCGCCAAGTTTTTCCCGGGACGTCATTTTCGCGCAACCGCGGTTACGTCAAACTTTGTAACGCTCAATCACCCAGAGCGCAATCCGACAATGCTTGTGCAAGAGAATTTTTTGCCGAATATGCGACCTCCACAAAAAGGCAGGAGGCGTCTGAAGCCAGCCGCAAATTAAATCAGTTGCCGCACGGGCCTTTTGCGACTATAGATGCTGGGAAACCCAAAAAGTGGCCTTCTGCACTATGGAAAAGGTCAGATTTGGCATAATTGGCATGGGCAACATTGGTCGTTTCCACGCTGATTTGCTTCGTAGCAACGAAATTGCCCGTGCCGAGCTTGTTGCAGTGTGCAGCCGGAGCAGACCGCTTGATGCCTACAGACCATTGGCAACGTACACAGATGCAAATGCGTTGATCAGATCAGGTGCAATTGACGCGGTGATAATTGCCACACCGCATCCAACCCATACACCCGTTGCGATAGCAGCGTTTGAAGCCGGCTTACACGTGCTTGTGGAAAAACCCCTGGCGGCGCACAAAGCCGATGCCGAGGTTATGATCACAGCTTATGCACGCTACCCCAGGCTTGTGTTCGGTGTGATGCTGCAAATGCGCGCCGAACCACGGTACCAGAAAATCCGCCAGCTCATTCAGTCAGGGGCACTTGGCGAATTGGTACGTGTGCATTGGGTCAACACCGACTGGTACCGACCCGAGGCTTACTACAAAAGCAGCGCCTGGCGTGCGACGTGGCGTGGCGAAGGCGGTGGGGTATTAATAAACCAAAGTCTGCATAACCTTGACATCTTGCAGTGGTTGTGCGGCATGCCAAAACGTGTCAGCGGATTTTGCCAGTTTGGCAGATTCCATCAAATCGAGGTCGAAGACAATGTGACTGCTTACTTCGAATGGCCAAACAACACAACGGGTGTTTTTGTTACCTCCACAGGCGAGGCCCCCGGCATAAACAGACTCGAGTTAGTCGGCTCGCTAGGCACGGTTGTCATGGAAAATGACAAGCTGGCGCTTTACCAAAACGAGATTGACATGGTCCAGTTCAGCCACACAGCCCCGCAATGCTTCGCAAAACCTAGGACTAAAACCCTCGATATCCACATCACAAGAGCACCAAATCCGCACGGAATAATCTTGCAAAACTTTGTCAACGCGGTTTTGGATGGTGAACCGCTGATAGCCCCAGGCACAGACGGAATTCAGTCCGTCGAACTCGCAAATGCGATCGTTTACTCGGCACTGCTCGGCCGTGCGATTGATTTGCCCTTGGACGGTAAAGCCTGGGCGGCAAGACTCGACGAGCTGATTGCATGTTCCACCAGACAAAAAGAAGTAACGCCTTCTGACAGCTCAGATTTTACAAGCTCGTTTAGGGCATAAAATTTCCGGCGTCTCGTCCGACAAAAAGCTCATTGCACAAGCTGAGGTTTTGTAAAATCAAACTGTGCCCATGGGGTAAGTGCCAACCCATGCCGAGCAATTAGGTAAAGCGAGCAGTTTTGCACTTAGAGTCCGTCTGCGGTTTTTAATTGCCCGGAATTTGCGTCCTCACTGGCGGCCAAAAAAATGCAGGGCAAACATTTCTGTTTGCCCTGCAACAACTGGAAACTGGGACCAAAAACGCCGTTCAATTCATTATTGCGTCTTCGGGGCAACCAAGCTCTCGTCGAAGACATGTTTCTTCTTGGACGCCTTTAATGGTTCTGGCTGGCTCCAGTCAACCGGTTCGGTCGTGTCCCAAGCCGACCAGTTTTCCTCCAGAGCATCACCAGCAGGCAACGGCGTCTTCAGGAACTCGGTCTTTGTAGGCCGGAAGTCTTCGTCTCTGACAATTGTCGGCGTGAGGAAAATCATCAGGTTCATTTTGTCACGGGCGCGTGATTTACTCCGGAAGGCGTATCCGAGCACCGGTAGGTCACCCAAAACCGGCACCTTAGTAGCCGCGTCTTTAGTTTCGTCCTGAACCAGCCCACCCAAAACCAATGTATTACCGCTCGGTATTAGCACACGCGTTTCCATCTCGCGTTTGTAAAACGAATCTACCTCGTTCACCAAGTCGGCCACGGTTGAGACTATCTTGGGTCCGAGCCTAAGGACGGACGGTTTAACCTTAAGATTGACGTAATCGTTGGCTGAAATACTTGGCGTAACTTCGAGCCGTAATGTCAGATTTGTGTAACTGACCTGTGAACCCCCTGCGTACATCTGAGACCCAGGTGTCACATTTACCACCGGATACATTTGGCCTACCTCAATAAAGGTTGGTTCGTTGTCCAGCGTCACAGTCCGCGGTGCTGACAACACGCGCGACTCAGTGTAAGTGTTCAGGAACGATAGCACTGCGTTCAGCCCGTCTGCGTTCAAGAATCCGATGTTGGGCGTTAGACCTTTGTATGTATTGAGTGACAGGCCACCAGCCCCGAGCAATGTATTGAGCGTGGTAACCTCGTCGTACCGAGCGCCGCCTGCACCTGGGATCTTTGTCGTGGTTGTTCCCGCGGTTATACCATTCCCGAAGGAGACTTTTTGTCCCTCAAGCGTAGCCGTCCAATCAACACCCTTCTTTGTTTTCGGGTTGAGTGACACTTCCATTATTCTGCCTTCAATGAGCACCTGGCGCGTTTGTGTATCGAGCTTCTCGATCAATGCTTCAACAGCAAACTGCTCGCGTTCGGTTGCAACCACAATGAGCTGACTGGTGCGGGTATCCGGCAAAACTTTGCTGCGCTTGTCGGTAAGGACCGCACTCACTGCCGCAGCCATGTTACTTGCCGACGCGTACTTGAGCTGAATGATCTTCGTGACCAGTGGGTCCGGTGCAGCCGGGTCTTTACGAGTGATCCGTGCCACCTTGGTTTTCGGGTCCTCAACAAGTTGCAGGTCGTAGTTGTTGAGCACGGCCAGCAACGCAGCTTCAGCGGTGATGTTTTCCCATCGAATTGTAACAATTGGCTGCGGCAACGGTTTGCCGTCCGGGCCAATCTGACCGTAGGGCACTTTGTAATCGAGAATATAATTTATCCCTGCTTGTCTGGCCAAACTCTCTATCACAGTGGTCAGGGCCACCTCGTCATATTGAATTAGCGGTAGCACTTCGCCGCGTTCAACGGGTGTTACGTCGGTCTCCACTGCAGCCTGTGAGGGCACAGCCTCGGTCGTTGCAGGTTGAGTCTCAGTTTGTGCAGCCTCCACTGCAGCAGGCGCTGGTTCAGTCGCCGCAAGCGCAATTTCAGTTGCAGCGGGCAGTGTTCCGGTCACAGCCGGCGCAGGCGCTGGCTGCGCCTGGGCCAGTAGGGTGGTGTCCGGCGTTGTGGCGGGTTGCGCCACAGCTTCTGTTTGCGTCTTAGGCGGCTGGGTTGTTTGTGGGGGCTGCTTTTCCTGGCTGCAGCCAATTAGACTCGAAACGCACAACCCAATAACGATTTGGATCTTAGTTATCGTTTTCATCTTAACAGTCGCTTTTTTGATTGTTCAGTCATTTGCGCTAGGCGTAAAACCTGACGGGGTTTAGCTGGCCTCGTCCACATCGAGCCTGCTCTTTTGACAAGTGCTTATGCAACTATTCAATCTCATCGCATCCGGATCGATCGGTGTTTCGCCGGCGCGACCCTGTTGGTGCGTTTTGCGCCGGGCAGACATTTGCCCTGCCACGCCAACAGCTGCCTCAACTCGAACTGCATTTTGCATATAAGCCGATTTCAATGCAACAACTCTTTTCCCACATCTTCGACGCTCAGAAATTTCGCGCCCTGCTCAGTACGTTTTGGGAACCGGTAGCTCAATTCGCTGTGGCGGTGTCCCAAGCGATACTACAACAACTTCATCGCGGATTTCATCGCACCTGAGTTTAACCCGGCTGTTGCCAAGGATAATTTCGCGTTCGTCACCCGCTTCGAGCGACCAGCTTTTGCCAACGTCAATTGCGGATCCAATAACAACAAGTCGCTTATTCCCGCGTACTGACATACCCTTGACCACAAGCAAACTGGATGCCGTCCGGACTATATTGGTTGAGACCGTGGTTGGGCCTGCGCTGTATTTCGGGAAAAACGGGTCACGGCCGTTCGGCAGCGACTCGTAAAATTCAGATTTAGGGATCTGAGGCTGTGCAGTGGCCACATTTGTGGCAGTTGTCTGCCCAAAAGCAACCGACGGCAAAGCCACCAGCACAAGCACTGTTCCAAACCAGAACACTGCCAGTAGGTTGGTGTAATTGCTCATGGTCATTGCCTTCATTTAATGCTTAATCCGAGCCAGGCTTAATTAGCGCAACAATTTCGAATTTGAACGACAGTCTTCCCCGCTGCCCCGGTCTTATCTGTTCTTCCGAGTCACGCGTAATGATCAGGTTCTGGACACGCATGTAAGGAAAGCTGTTTTCGAGGTCAGCTATGAACTTGCCTAAATCATGGAAGTACGCTGTGCCTGCTATACCGACTCTAACCTGCCTGTATGGAAAATCCGGTAACAAAGTCACCCCGCCTCTTTCCGCCAAACCAAAATTCGGGATTTCGACCTTGTGGTTGCGCGCGAACGACCTGATTGTCGTGTAAAACCACACGTTCAGGTCGCCCTTGGCCATTCCGTCTTCCAGTCCAGCCAGTGCGTTGGTGGCAGCCGTAAGTTCGTTTTCGAGCTGGTGCGCTGATCGAATTGCCGATCGCATCCTTTCAAGTTCATCTTCGGATTTTTTGACTGCAACAGGCAGGCCCCTGAGTTTGTCCCGTTGCGTCTTTATGAGTGCATAGTACAACCCCACCAGCACCCCAAGCGTCACTAGTGCAACCAAAATAAGTGCATTACGTTTTTCAGGCGGAACTTTGAGCATGTTACCTTGTGCGTTCGGGCAGCCTGCATTCCAGTGTAAACCGTACAGCCGTTCGACCCGTCTCAGGATCGTCTGCAGGCGGGTCACGACTGACGAGTTGGAACTTGGCTGTTTTCTCCAACAACTGCTGGAAATACGGGAAATTCATCAATGTCTCGATGTATTTGACTATGTTTTCGCCTTCACCTGGGCCGGTGTCTTTGGCGCGCAAAACAAACACTATCTGTTCGGTTGCAGTAGCGGGTTTGCCGGGGACTGTCTTACCGGAAACAACTGTCGGTTTGGTCGCCTCATTATAACGGTAGGTCTGTTCGCCTCTGAATTCGAGCAGTTGAACGTCATCGATCACTGTTTGCTGCAACGCATTTAGCACACTGGCCCATAAAAATCTGTTCGTAGCAAGCTGATGCAGTGCGTTGAGCTTATTTTGTGCATCCTTAAGTTTTGCCTGTTTCTCTAGCACCTGCTGGTAAAGGTTGGTCTGTTGCATGATCATGCCTTGAAGCCGACGTAAGTCGTGTCTCTTGCGTTGGATCGAAATTTGAAGCCAGCTTGCCCAAGCCAGCATCAACGCAACCAACAACAGCCCCACCAACATGGCGCGTTTGACCGGGTCGCGTCGCCGCATTTCCTCGGCAGCCTGTTGTTCAGCCAAAAGATTTATGCGGATTGGCATTGTCTAAATCGAAGCCATGGCACAGCCAACTGCACCGGCCAGTTGCGGTGCCACATGTTCAATCTCGGTCATCTGTTCCGGTGGCAGTTCAAGTTTCAAACCCGCAACCGGGTCCCAACGTCTGCATTCAACCATCAACTCACTCTGTAAAATCTGCAAAATACAGTCCGAACGCGCAGTTGCGCCGCATACAAACACCTGTTTGACCTGTTGGTCCTGCTGATGCTCGAAGAAATCAATCAATGCGCGCAGCTCGCGCCCGAGCGGCCGCACAACAACCTCAAGCGAGTCCACCACTTCCTGTGGCATGCCAAGCTTGATCCCCTCGGCCTCTGCATACGAAATGCCCAGTGCATTCGCCAAGCCCTCGGTTATCTTGTCCCCGCCAATCCCCACCACTCGACTCAGTATCAACTCGCCTTCTTGCAGCAGGCAAATTGTCGAATTCTTGAACCCGATATCAACTAACGCAACAACTTCCTTGTTGAACACATCGGGCTGCGCAAGCTCGAATGCGTTTATCGTGGTGATGAGCATCGGCACAACACTGTCGGGTGTTAACCCGGCCTGCTTAACTGCAGCTTGCATGTCACGCACAAGCTGGTTGCGCGCCGCTGCAACAAGCACCTTTTGCTTTGTGCCCAGCCCGGTTGCTTTGTCTTTTTCGCCTGGTTTCGCCTGCTGACGCTGCGAGATGATGTAACAATCAAATGTGTGGTCCGGCAGGTCCTGCGCCATGTATTGTTTGGGATGATTTTTAATAATCGCCCGCATCTCATTCACTGGCACCGGCGGCATCTCAATCGTGCGTATGATAACATCATTTACGCCCGCAGTAAGTGCCATGAGCTTAGCTTTTGCATCCAACTGCGCCACCACCGCTTTTAAATGTTCGGCAAGTAAATCTACAGACAGCCCTTTTTCAGCGATCGGCGCGTCCAAAATTGCATATCGCACCAACGCTAACCCGCCGTCTCTGGCTTGCAGGTGAATGGCTTTGGTCAAACGACTTCCAAGGTCCACAGCCAGCAGTTGGTCTTTGCGCTTCCTCGGTGACCTTAAAAAAGGCAATGCCACGGCAATTTCCTACCAAGTTTTAATCAAGTTGCAAACAATTAACTCGAATTAACAACCGTCCAAAACTGCAAAAACCGGACCAACCCGACCAATATAGCCGCCCCGCCAGCTTAAATCGGTCATTTGAACCGTATTGAACTGAGCGCCGCGTGATTTTTTTCTGGGCAATGGCTGCACAATCTGTATCGGAACTGTTCACTATACCTATTCACAAAAGCCCCAAACCACGGCCTCCTGCAGCGCACTTTCGTCATTGCAGTTCTGCTAAAACCGCAATACAGTTGCCCCGCTTTCGTATGCCGACACAACTAAAACTGCCCGAAGGCGTTCCGCCAAGAAAAATTTTCGAGGTCGCCTGCGAACTCGGGCTCGACCCGGACAAGATATTGCCACACGGCCATTTCATTGCCAAGGTCCCAATTGACGAGTTGGAAGCGCGGCAACAGCTGCCAGACGGTAAGTTAATCCTCGTTACTGCAATGTCGCCCACGCCCCAGGGCGAAGGCAAAACCACAACTACAATAGGCCTAGCAGATGCCCTGCGCAGACTCGGCCTGCGCACAATGTTTTGTCTGCGCGAACCGTCACTCGGCCCATACTTCGGCATCAAAGGCGGCGGCACAGGCGCAGGTTACGCACAGGTTACCCCAGCCGAAGACATTAACCTGCACTTTGTGGGCGACATGTACGCCGTCGAGAAAGCCAACAACCTGCTCTGTGCAATGGTTGACAACCATTTGCAGCACGGCAATGAACTTGGCATTGACCCGCGCAGGATCGTGCTGCGCCGTGTGATTGACCTCAACGAACGCTCCTTGCGCGACATCATAATTGGTCTTGGCGGGCCGAAACACGGCGTGCCACGACGCGACGGGTTCAATATCACGCCTGCTTCCGAGGTAATGGCAATCCTTTGTCTTGCAAGCGATTTCCACGATCTCGGCCGCCGCTTCGCGAACATTGTCATTGGGTTCACTTACAAGGGCGAACCTGTCCGTGCCGAGGCAGTCCGGGCAGTAGGCGCAATGCAGGTGTTGATGCGCGATGCTATTCACCCTAATCTAGTGCAATCACTCGAAGGCACACCTGCGTTTGTGCATGCTGGCCCGTTTGCAAACATTGCCCAAGGCACAAACACCGCAATCGCAACTCGCCTTGCACTTAAGCTGGCAGATTACGTCGTGACCGAGGCCGGGTTCGGCACAGACCTCGGCGCTGAGAAGTTTTTCCATATCAAATGCCGCATAGCCGGCCTACGCCCGAATGCAGTCGTTATTGTCGCCTCGGTCAAGGCAATCATGCATCACGGTGGGTTCAATGCTGAAGGCGGCCTCGGCAACTTAGCAAAACACATCGAAAACATCAGGTTGTTCGGGCTCGAACCCGTTGTTGCACTGAACAGGTTCCAGACCGACAAACCTGAAGACCTGCGCCGCGTGATCCGGTTCTGTGCAAAACTCGGTACCGAAGCTGTAGTGGCTGAACATTACGCAAAAGGGGGTGAAGGCGCCGTCGAGCTTGCCCAAGCCGTGCTACGCGCGACCCAACGCAATTCAAAGGCAAAGCTCAAGTTCCTTTACACGCTCGACATGCCACTCGAAAAGAAAATCGAGACAATTGCACGCAAACTTTACGGCGCTGACGGCATCGAGTTCGACCGCGGTGTCCGACAAGACATCGAACTGCTCGCCAAGCACGGGTTCGATAAACTCCCAGTTTGCATTGCCAAAACACCGCTATCGCTCTCAGACGACCCGGCCAAACGCGGCAGACCACGCGGGTTCAACATCAGAGTCAACGAATTACGCATTGCGGCAGGCGCAGGGTTTGTCGTTGTGATCTGCGGCAACATAGTCACCATGCCCGGGCTGCCAAAAGAACCCGCTGCAGCACGAATCAAAATATTGCCCAACGGCCGCGCTGTTGGCCTGACCTGACAACACTTTGGAGTGTGCACGTCCCCTGGGCGCGGTCCAAAGCCGACCACACGACCACGCGGCATAATCCTGAAAAACCAGGTTGGGCTGGGCGGCGCACGCGGCTCGTCCCGCGCATGCAGAAGCGGCTCGTCGAAAACATCTGTCGCCGGCGATCTGCGCCGGCTTGAACTTCTCCAGACGAGTCAGGACGCGGGCCAAGCCGCGCGTTTCGGCCGGTCGGGCGAGCC
>CAZKTA010000031.1:0-24529 GCA_964555645.1 uncultured Verrucomicrobiota bacterium | reverse complement strand
TTGATTGTCAGTTGTGAGCCAAAAGATTAAGGCTCAACCAAACCACAAAGCACGGATGAGCCAGGTAATGAGACAGTGTTAACCGTCTGGGTCTGTGTCAGCTCAACCTTGGCCTGTCGCTTTGGTTGCGTCAATGATCCCGCAGGGGCGGGACGCAATTATCGAAGCCACTGGCGCCGCTAGCCGCCGGTCCTGTTTTCGCGGGAGCTCTGCGGCATATACAAGTCGGCCTGGCTGTAAAGCTGCCGCACCACGCCTGTAGTCAAGCGCGGCTCTGGGGCAGCACAGAAAAACATCGAAGTGCACATCAACCGCCGCCTCAAACGCCAGGACGTAGTTGGAATCCTGTGCGGGTAGAACAGTTGTTGGCATCCCGCATTTGCGGGACAACTGCTGGCAAAGCTCTCGGTCTGGAACAACTGTGGGAAAGCTACACCCAAATTTCACATCAAACCTAACCCACCTTAATCCCTCCAACTGACACTTGACAAACACTACCTGCAGTCTTGCACATCAGAGCACACTACTGACCGCTTGTACTGCCGTTGCGTATCTCGGATTGGCCTTGCAACTATTATAGTGGTGGGTGTCACGCATCGGCATTGGTCTGCCAGAAAAGCAGTTGCAGCAAACGTTTGCCATTGTCGCCGGATGAACCGATGCGTTCCACGACAAACCCGCGCTACGCGCTGCTAGCTACAGTTGCTCGAAGAAAACTCGGCCAGTACTAGAGCCGTTCTCGCAAAGTGCGTTTACAAAGCACTGGAGCTGGTCCCGGTCCTAGCCAACAATAGATCAGGTTTGCTTGGCTTGAGAGCTAAGCGCCCAACACTCGAATTGGCTGGTCAGCTTTAGATGACCGACGACTTTAGCCTTGCGATGCGGGCTTCAATGGGTGGATGCGTCGCAAAAAGCGCCAGCAGGCCACCTTGTTTACCCGAAATCTTGAGTGATTGGAACGCTTGCGAACGCTCGGCCTCGGCTGTTGCAATAGCCGGGTTGTAAAGCTGTTGCAATGCCGTCAATGCGTCTATCATGTTGTCGCGCCCAGCCAGGCGCGCGCCGCCTGCGTCAGCGCGGAACTCGCGCTTGCGCGAGAACCAAGCCACAACAATTGCGCCTAGAATCGAAAGCACAGTTTGGAACAGGATAATCAACAAATACTGCACAAACCAACTGGCGCGACCATCGCGTGCGCGCAGCGCTTGAGCAACAACAAAGGCCAATATGCGCGACAAGAACAGCACAATCGCGTTAATCACGCCCTGGATTAGGGTCATTGTCACCATGTCGCCGTTTGCGATGTGCGCGATTTCGTGGCCGAGTACACCCTCGATTTCGTGCCGGCGCATTTTTTCGAGCAGCCCAGTTGACACCGCTACAAGGGCACGCGACCTGGTTGGTCCGGTTGCAAATGCGTTCACGTCGGGCGACTCGTAAATGCCGACCTCTGGTGGCTTAGGAAGACCAGCCCGGCGCGCTAGGCTGTGCACTGTACCAACCAAGTCGCGCAGGTACGGATCGGTCGTGTCCGGCGGGATCACCTGCACGCCCATCAACATCTTTGCCATCACACGCGACAGCGCCAGCGAGATCAGCGCGCCGGTGAAACCCCAAACAAAGCAGAATATTGCCAGCCCGGTTAATCCGCCTTTGGGGAAGTATTGTCCCAGCTCAAGCAAACCAAACACAATCGTTATGGTGAGCATCACAAGGATGTTCACCAACAAGAACAAGAAAATCCGTTTGCTAATTTGCGCGATTTTCATGGTTGTTCTAATTGGTTGTTTGGCCATGTCTGATTCACTCTTCGCCAATAGTCAACCATAGTTGCCGCCCCTTGTCAATGGCCTTGTGGGACGCAAGCTTGCCGCATTTGAAACCTCACTATGCAGTTTGCCGTTGCACTGTCGGCGCACCAATTTCGCGTTAGTCGGCATCGGCCCCGGACTCGAAGTCGCCAAGCAATGTGCGCAAGTCCCGAAAAGCTTGCCTTTTCAACCCTGCAGTCGATACGGAAACCATGAAAAAGCCTGGTATCGGGTTGGGTTTAATGCGGCGCAGCCGGGCCTTGGAAGGCGAAGGCGAGCCCACCACCGGAAACGTTCGTAGTCGGAGCCACAACGGATGGCGAACCTGCGTCCCGGCCAAAAAGATCGGCCCCATGTGGGTTATGTGTTTCCCCCTAAGTCGGGACGCGCAGGGCGGCGCGTCCGTACCATTGAAAAAGTTTGGTATGAGCGGCTTGCCGAGCCGACCGCCAAGATACGCATTTCTACAAATCGGCAAGGCTTCGGCGCATGTGGTTCTGAGGATAGAGCATGCTAATTGAATATTGGCATAATCTTCTGGATCGATGCCATGTTAGCATAATGCGGGCAATATGGGTTGCCCATGTTTTAAATTGGGCAAGAGGCCGGTAACAGCTTCATTGCACATGCCGTTTGGTACAGCGCGGTAGGCAGGTGAGTGTTGTGTGGTTAGCGTTCTTTACCTTGGCAAAAGTGTGTGCGCGGCGGTCTGATGCGCGGCTATGGCAGCTTGCCAGCGGCAGCAGTTGGCTTGTAAGTTTGCGTGCAATGGAAGTGCCGGAGCACATACGTAAAAAGCTCGGTACGCTGCCGCATAAACCGGGTGTGTACATGATGAGAGACAGATTCGGCACTGTCATTTACATTGGCAAAGCCCGGGACCTGCGCAAGCGCGTGAGCCAGTATTTTCATCCGTCGCGCCGCCTGAGTAGTGATCCTAAGTTCAATGCGTTGGTCGAGACTATCCACGATTTTGACGTGCATGTGGTCAAAAGCGATGCTGAGGCTGTGCTGTTGGAAGGCAAACTAATCAAGGAATTCAGGCCCAAGTTCAATGTCAGTTTCCGCGATGACAAACGGTTTCTGATGGTCAAAGTGAACCTGAACGATCCGATCCCGAACTTTACGTTGACACGGTTGCGCAAGGACGACGGTGCGCGGTATTTCGGTCCGTTTGCAAGTTCCAGTGCACTGCGTAACACGCTTAGGTTTATGCGGCGCCAGTTTAACCTACGCGGGTGCAAAGCCTACACCCCCACCGAAGTCGATTACAAGCATTGCCTGTATGCGCATCTGCGATACTGCACCGCGCCGTGCATCGGCAATGTCACACGCGAGCAGTACGTGCAGCAGGTCAGGGCTGCATGCGAATTCCTCGAAGGCCAGTGTCGTGAGCTCAAGGAGCAGCTCGAAGCACAAATGAAGCTCGCCGCAGCGCAGCAACAATACGAGCGCGCTGCTGAACTGCGGGACCTGATCCGTGACCTTGAGCTAACGACACGGCCGACCGGGCGGTTCGAACGTGTGCCGTACTCACTGCTGATTGCAACTGACCCAGAAGGCGAATTGAAAGCGTTGGCTGAAGCACTGGGCTTGCCGGGTGTGCCTAGGCGGATCGAGGGATTCGATATTTCGAACATCAGCGGTACGTTTGCCGTAGGTTCGATGGTGAGCTTTTGGAATGGCCGACCTGACCGTGCGAACTACCGGCGATTCAAAATCAAGACTGTGGAAGGCCAAGACGACTGCGCGAGCATGGCCGAGGTGGTGCGCCGTAGGTACACGCGGCTTTTGAATGAATCGAGAGCTGAGGGTCGAGAGTCGGGGGATGAGGACGGTGAACCGGTGCCGCAAGAATTACAACGGCTTATAGACGAGACCAGCGCACGAGTTAAACGCGGCAAGGGCTGCCCAAGAGTTGCAACAGGCTCAAGTGTCGAAGCGCAACCTCGGGGTGTGCCCAATATGACCTCGCGTCAATCAAACTTGCCGGACTTAATCTTGATTGACGGCGGTAGGGGCCAGCTCAACGCCGCTTGTGTCGAGCTAGCAAAGCTCGGGTTAAACCACATCCCAGTGATCGGGCTGGCCAAGCAGTTCGAAGAAATTTACCGCCCGGACACAGCCGAGCCAATCCGGCTTGGGCTGGATCATCCAGCGGTGAAGATTTTGCAACGGATTCGCGATGAATCACATCGGGTGGCAAACACGTACAATGCCCAGTTACGGCTCAAACGCATCTCGGAAAGCATCCTTGATGAGTTCCCTGGCATTGGCGAGCAAAGAAAAGCTGCGCTGCTGAAAAAGTTCGGTTCCGTGCAACGGCTGCGCATGGCCAGTGTTGATGAGATTGCGCAAGTGCCCGGGTTCGGCGGCAAAATTGCCAGTGAATTAAAGGCGTTTCTTGAGAGTCGCTCGTAAGTTTACTCTGGCTTTAGCCCGCCGGAGCCATTCTGTTGCGAATAAGGCAGCCGGGTGCTTGATTTTAGCCTTCCTCGGTACCGTGAAAAAGAAATGCGTGCCAGTTAGGTGCGATTTTGCATAATTGTGCCGTTATGAATGTGCAAGTGGCAGTTTTGTGTGACGCGGCGACAGACGACAATGGCAAGCTCAATTTGCTGGGTGCATTTGACACGATACTGACACCGCAATTACCGGCTGTGCATCCGCAATGCTCAATTGCGCTGCGCATTACGTTTTATCAGGAGGACGAAGGCCAGCATAAACTCAGGGTTAATTTCGTTGATGCAGACGGGCGTTCGATCATGCCTAATTTTCCGCCCTTGCCGTTGCAGGTTGTGTTGCCTGAAGAAACCCACTTTGTTACGCGCAATTTCATAGTCAACATGCAACACATCAAGTTTGATCAGCCTGGGCTTTACTCGGTTGATGTGTTTGTGGACGACGAGCAGGTCGCAAGCATACCGCTATTCGTTCGGTACATGCCACCGCGGCCACCGACTGAGCCCGGGGACGATTGGAAATCGGACGAGGCTAAAGACTGACAAATGCATTTGACGGAGTAACGTTGGCATACGCAAAATCCAGCCGTTGGACGGCCGTAGCACGATTGGTTAGCCTGGCCGCAGACAAATGCGAAAAGCAATAAACACAAAGCCAAACAATGGATCTGGACACAGTTTATTCGGAGCTGACACTAAGTACGGGGGCGAAACTTGTATTAGTTGTTTTGGACGGTGTAGGTGACATTGCCGTGCCTGCGCACGGCAACCGTACACCGCTGGAGGCAGCCAGGACGCCCAACCTCGATGCACTAGCGAAAGAGTCGGCGCAGGGGTTGATGATACCAGTTGCGCACGGTATCACGCCTGGCAGCGGTCCGGGGCACCTGGCGCTCTTCGGGTATGACCCGTTGCAGTACCAGGTCGGGCGCGGTGTGATCGAGGCACTTGGACTTGGGCTTGAGCTAAAACCGGGTGATGTAGCTGCTCGGGCGAATTTTTGCACGTTGGACACCAACGGAATTGTAACTGACCGCCGGGCAGGTCGAATCCCCACCGAGACGTGCCAGAAACTTTGCGACATGCTCTCGGCAAAGATCAAAAAGATCGGTGACACGCAGGTCATCATCAAAGCTGGCAAGGAACATAGGTTCGTGGTTGTGTTCCGGGGTAAAGGAATCGAAGGCCCTCTAACCGACGCTGACCCAAACCGCGAGGGGTTCCCAATTCCGACTGTCAAACCGCGTGAACCGAAAAATGCAAAGCAGAAAAAAATGGCACGGCTTGTTGCCGAGTTTTACAAGCTGGCGCTGCCGATCATCGCCAAGGAAAAGCCTGCGAACGGATTTCTCATGCGTGGCATAGCGCATCAGCCGCACATACCGCAATTTGAGCAGCGGTACAAACTACGCGCCGCTGCGCTTGCTACCTACCCGATGTACAAAGGCTTGGCACAACTAGTTGGCATGACGAAGATCGAAGGGCCGCAGACAATTGCTCAGCAGTTTGAGCGTTACCTGGCTGAGCACGGCAACTACGACTTCTTTTTCATTCATTACAAGTACACGGACAAGTTCGGCGAAGACGGTAATTTCGAGTCGAAAGTCAGGGCAATCGAGGAATTCGACGCTGCGTTGCCGGTGCTATTGCGCAAGAGACCCGACGTGCTTGCTGTCACAGGCGATCATTCGACCCCGTGTGCGGTCAAAGGCCATTCTTGGCATTCTGTGCCGGTCTTACTGTCCTCGGCGTACAGCGGTGCAGACGGTCTCGATAAATTCACCGAGCGCAATGCGCGGGTGGGTTCACTCGGTATGTTCGAGGCCAAGTACCTGCTGCGATTTATGCAGGCAAATGCGCGCATGCTAGACAAGTTCGGCGCATGAGGCTTTCTTGACCATGCAACTTGGTGCAGGCAAATTTTCCATGGATTAGCGCTAAAAACCGGCAGCTCAGGTTCAACCACGGGCAATGGCCAAAGCAGATTTGTGTCCATACTGGACACCAACGTGACGAAGGCATAAACCGGAGGTGATTGGTATGGCAACAAAGAAGAAAGATAAAGCCAAGAAAAAGGCCACTGCCAAAAAGAAAACAACGGCAGCCTGTGCTGGAAAACCTGCCGGGCAGTGCCAGTAACAACTAATCACTGGGATGGATAGCACTCGGGAGGGTGTGATCATGCCGGGTGCAATCCATCCCGGTAAACAGACAGATTCACTCTACCAAACCTGACGATGGCAAAACTTGTCTTTGACATTGAAACTGCGGCACTGCCACTGGACCATTTCGATGAGGCTCAGCTTGAGTACCTGTTCCGCGAAGCTGAAAAAGCGACGGATGAACCTACTCGCCTCACGCGTCGCGCAGAAATTGAACGGCAACTAAACCTTTGGCCGTTCACTGCGCACGTTGTATGCATCGCAATGCTCAACGCAGATACCGGCCGCGGGCAGGTGTTGTTTGTGGCCGAAGATTATGAGCCTGATGAAGGTGAGGCCGGCCCAGTCGAGTTTGTTCCGTGCATGGATGAGGTGGAGCTACTTACTGCATTTTGGGATGTAGCCAAGCACTACGATGAGATTGTTACTTTTAACGGGCGCACGTTCGACGTGCCGTTTTTGTATCTGCGCTCGGCCATTCTTAACGTTCCAATTAGCCGCAAAGACTGGCTCGGCTACAGGTTCCAAACCGAGCCGCATTGTGACTTAGCAGAGCAATTAACCTTTTACGGTGTCAGCGGGCGCGACGGCGCAGCGCGGCGGTTTAACTTGGATTTTTACTGCAAAGCTTTTGGGATTGACTCGCCAAAAAGTCACGGTGTTACGGGCCTCGACATAAACCAATTGCTCGAGCAGGGTAAGTACCGCCAGATTGCCGAGTATTGCCTGCGCGACGTGCGCGCAACTGTTGAGTTGTACCGCATCTGGAAAGAACGCTTGGCAGGCATCAAATAAACACTAAACCTGCAACGCAGACACACCCTGAAGCTGGAATCCTCTCCAAATTCAATCGAAATGATGCGCCGGCATCGTCCCAAACCTAAACACATCAACCGATGCCGAAGTCACAGCACCTATAAAGTGTCGGGTGGGCGCTGAGAAAGATCACGTTGGCAGTAATAACCATACAAAGTCGCTACAACTGTTGGTTCTTCGCGGCGCACGCCATCCCATGTTAGATACCATTCTGTGGTCTTTGTTTGAATAGGATTTGCGTTCCAGCGTTCGATACCGTCAATGATGCATCCTCGGGATTCGCACCGGTCCATAGTTCGCACTCAGTTCGATTCGATATTGTAAACGCGGCCACGTGGCATTAGTTTGCGCAGGTTTGTAGGCGGTTATGTTGTCCAGCAGACAAAGACGTGCGCTCGAGACGACAGGATGCGAAGTTGCGTTTGACAATCTGACGCGCCAGTTGTACGCGACAGATGCCTCGATTTACCAAATCGAGCCTGTTGCAGTGGCGTTCCCGCGTGGCGCGATACAGGCAGCGGCGATCATTCGCGCGGCTGCCGAGGCTGGGCTGGTGGTAATTCCTCGCGGGGCAGGCACAGGCTTAGCGGGGGGCGCCGTTGGGAGCGGTGTGGTAATTGATTTCTCACGGTACAATCGGCAGATAACCGGCCTTGATCTTGAGAGGCGCACCGTGCGTGTCGGTGCAGGGGTTGTGCTTGACACGCTGAATCGGTTTGTTGGGCCGCACCGGCTTATGTTCGGCCCAGATGTAGCTACAAGCTCACGTGCAACGTTCGGGGGGATGATCGCAAACAACTCTTCCGGTGCACGCGTGCAGGTTTACGGGCTAACTTCAGACCATGTGGTCTCTGTGGAGGCTGTACTGGCTGATGGGCGTGTGGTCACACTTAGCTCACACAGTAGCGATGCGCGGGTTGAGCGAGAGCGCCTGGCACGGCTAGTTCAAGCGCATGCACAGCAGATTCGCGAGCGTATGCCGCCCGGCCTGGCAAAACGTTGGCATGGCTATGCCCTGAGCCGGTTTTTGGATAACCCGGGCAATTTAGTGGAGTTGATCTGCGGTAGCGAAGGCACGCTTGCTGCGGTTGTATCGGCAGAAATTAACCTTGTGCCATTGCCACGCGCAAAAGCGCTAGGCATGGTGTTTTTCGCATCTGTGCATGAGGCAATGCAGGCTGCAGGTGAACTGCTTGATTTGGAGGCTGCGGCAATCGAGCACATTGACGGTATGCTGCTCGAACAAGCGATTGGCTCGCCGCAATTTAAGGCTGCGCGTGAATTACTCGAACTGGATACCAAGCCTGCCGAGTCTGTGCTTGTGGTCGAGTTTTTGGGCGAGCGCAGCCAAGTGCTGGATAAGCTCAGCGCGCTTGCGGCGAAACGACTCGGGTTGCGCACAAAACTTGTGTCTGAGCCGGCGCAGCAAGAGATGGTGTGGGCGCTGCGGAAATACGGTTTATCGCTGCTGACCAGTTGCCGTGGCAAGGCAAAGCCACTGGAGGGTATAGCGGACCTGGCCGTGCGGCCGAGCCAACTGTGCGATTACATCGCCAGCCTACAGAAAATACTCGCGACCCACGGATTACGCGCGTCGTTTTACGGTCACGTTGGCGGTGGTCTATTGCATGTCCGACCAGTGATAGGGTTGCACGAGCCGGACGGGCCGCAACTGTATCGGCGTGTGGTTGCTGAAGCGTCTGCGTTACTGCGCCAGTTTAAGGGGTCGTTGGCAGGCGAGCACGGGCTCGGCTTATCGCGGGCAGAATTTCTCGAAGAACACATTGGGCCAGACCTCTTGGCTGTCATGCGCCAGATCAAACGCACGTTTGACCCCGGCAATGTGCTCAATCCAGGTAAGGTGCTTTGGGATGGGCAATACCGAATTGACCGCGACCTACGCACGCATCTGGTTCGTGAGCTACGGTTGCCATTTGAGCCTGTCCTTAGGTTTACCGGGCGTGACGGTTCGTTCAGCGAAAATCTAGATCAATGCAACGGATGCGGCGCGTGTCTGAAGGATACACCTACTATGTGCCCGACGTACATCGCAACACATGAGGAGGCGATGTCAACACGCGGCCGCGCCAACGCGATTCGCGCAGTGCTCGAATTACGCGGCATCGAGCATACCGAGCCATTGCGCGCGACCGAGCTTGAAACGGTTCTCAGCTCCTGTCTGGCCTGTAAAGCATGTCTCATCGAATGCCCGTCCAACGTGAACATGGCTTTGCTAAAGGCCGAGCTGCTGAATGCGCAGCATGTGCATTATGGGCTTGGTCTGCGCGAATGGTTGTTTAGTGAGGTTGATTTGGTCGGTCGGGTTGGCTGTGTTGTTCCGTCGGTTGCAAACGCTTTGCTCGAGTGGCGTTGGGCGCGGCGGTTGCTGGGCACGCTGCTTGGCCTTGCGCCACAACGGTCCTTGCCAAAGTTTGCGTCTGAGCGATTTGACCGGTGGTTCGCAAAGCGCGCCAGACCCGCAAATGCACGGCGTGGCAAAGTGATTCTTTGGGATGACACCTTTGTGCGATACCACGAGCCACGCATCGGGATCGCAGCGGTCAAAGTGCTCGAAGCTGCCGGGTTCGAAGTTGTTCTGCCGCTAGGCCGCAAATGTTGCGGGCGGCCTGCATTTAGCCAGGGTAATCTCGCCAAGGCGAGACTGTTGGGCGAACATAACATTGCACTGCTGAGCGAAATGCTCGGGCTGACAACAACCGGTGCCAGAAAAAGGAAAGGTGCATTGCCCCCTGACACACCCGTGATATTCCTGGAGCCGTCCTGCTGGGCGATGTTTGTGCAGGACTACGCCGAGCTTGGGTTGGCGGGAGCCGATGAGGTAGGCGCGCGATGTGTCTTGTTCGAGCAGTTCATGGCGGAGTTGCTGCGGCGCGCGCCTAATGTATTGCAGTTTGCATATAAGCACGAGTTAGTCGCGATTCACGCGCATTGCCATACAAAAGCACTCTCGAATCCTTCGGTTGCAGTTGAGCTTGTACGGTGTGTACCGGGGCGTGAAGGCCGGCTGTTCGACACCGGCTGTTGCGGTATGGCAGGTGCATTCGGGATGTTGGAGTCAAAATATGCGCTTTCGGTCAAGGTTGCTGAACCGTTGGTAACACAAATTAATCAATTGCCCAAAGACGCCATGCTGATTGTTTCCGGTACAAGCTGCAGGCAACAGGTAACTCACCTCACGAACGCGCAGCCGTTGCACATGGCTGAATTTCTGGCAGGTGCGCTAGCTGCTAACTGAGCCAGTGGCGAAGACAAATTACATCGAGCTGGGGCGGGTTGGCAGACACGTACGCATACCGATCTTGTACGAGGACAGGTCCGTTATTGCCATAGACAAACCTGTTGGCTGGCTTGTTGTGCCGGCGCATTGGGGGCATACTGCGCGCAATCTTCAGGCGGAGATCGAGGCTGCAATTGCGGCGGGCGAGTTTTGGGCCAAGTGCAGAAATCTAAAATTTTTGAGGTACGTGCACAGACTCGATGCCGACACAAGCGGCGTGCTCTTATGTGTCAAAAGCCGGGGTGCAATTGAGCCGTTCACGCGGTTGTTCGAAACGCGCAAGGTCAGGAAGCTTTACCTTGCAATTGTTCATGGCATCCCAAGAGAATCGGCTTGGGTTTGTTCGCTTAAACTGCGTGATGAGGTAGCGACAACAGGTAGGGTCAAAGTCGATTCACGCGTCGGCGAAGAAGCAGAAACAAGATTTCGTCTGCTCAAGACGCGCGTTGATCCTGCGCTTGGCGAGATTTCTTTGTTGGAAGCCGAGCCTATCACAGGCCGCACGCATCAGATTCGTGTGCACTTAGCTGCAGCACAGCATCCGGTTGTGGGCGATATCGTGTATGGACGAACCCGTCAACTGTTCGAGTCAGAAAAACGGCCACGAACGTTTTCGATTGGTCTGCGCGCAATCGAGCTGGTTTACATTGATCCATTTACGAAACGGCCGGTCCAAATTACGGCGCCAACAGCCGAATTCCTCAAAGAGTTCGGGTTCGACTAAGCTATCTTGTTTACCTTTGGAGGTTTGGCTTGGAACTGGCAATGGCCATGATGGCCGGTCCCGTCTATCGAGTGGCGGGGCATAAATTTTTTTTGCCGGGTTTAGGTTGCTGTGGTTCTCCAAGGAATGAACGGCTGTATTGTGCCTTGCGCATACAGCTTTCAAACACTGCTTTCTGCTGACCTTGCTCAGGCGGTCGCATCAACGATGCAGCACCTTTAAAGTTGCGATCGGCTGGGCGAGCCGACCCGACCTATTGTTATTATAGGACTGCATGGCCCGTTGCGGCCGGAACAGAACACGCCCGATGGGTAAAGTCATAAGCTGCCAGTTTTGATCAGAGAGAAACTAGAGCCGGTTACAGTTTGGGATTGCATCTTTACCAAAATGCGAGAGGCGCGGGCTCCATGCGTACTTGCCCATATACTGTGGGCAGCGCAACTGCCTAGCCCACTGAAACCCGAAAACTGGATTGGGCGGCATAACTGTCTTTGTGTGTCGTTGGACGCGCTTGCCTGTCGCTGCCCGCATGCAGTCAGGCCTTGGGTCCAGCACATTTGCGCACGGCATGCGGGTCGGTTCAGGAACAAGTTTGTTTTTGAATATGTTTTGCGCGCGCGCAACCAAAAAACCGCACGCGTTCCACAGTCAACCAAGTAATTCGGGCTAAATGGTGCCGTTCAAGGCGGAAATGCTTTAGGTTGCACTTTTGGTAGGTGCAGACTGCGAGCTTGACGGAACCCGGGTGCCGGGCAAACGTTGAATTACCTAACGGCGCGAATCCGGTAATACCGTGCTGGCAAGTTAGTTGCGCCGTCTGGCTCGGTCCAGTTTGTAATGACCGTGCCGCTGCCCAAAATTTCAATTGCCTCGCTTATGTCCGCGAACGTACCGGGGACTATACCGCCCTGAGGCGTTGTTGCGGCTTGTACATAGTTTGTTACGCCGGCCTGTGCTGACCATGTCAATGTGACGTTGCTGTTTGTGATCTCGAGCTTAAGGATTTGGGGTGGTTCAACTTGTGGTTGAGCCGGCGGCGCAACCGGCGCAAACGCGACTCCGCGAAACGCAGTCCTTGCAGCTGCAGTGGCGATCACAGTTGCGTTGGTAACACTCGGCGGTGTGTTGTATCCGGCTGTGTCAGTCGCCGCGAAGAGCGACCCGCCTCCAGCGGCGGTTCCCGCGCCTGTGGTTGCGTACAGATACACGTTAGTCGCCCTCTCTGAAACGGAAACCGCAACTGTCAGTCCGCGGACGGCGCTTGCGGCAATTATCCCGTTTGAGACCCAACTGTCGCCTACAAGCGAATACTTGATTATCCCATGAAAGCTGTCATCAGCGACGTATAGTGTATCGGGTCCAGCCCCACCTGTAAGGCTCAGCATGACAAACGCATACGGACTGCCTGCATTAGTCGGCACACCAGGCAATGCGGTAATCACAACTGAATCACCGGTTGGCAAACCGGTGCCGACCTTACCGATGCGGAATGTGGTCCCCGATGCTGTGCTGGCGTAGAGTTGGCCGCCAAAGATTGCCACCTGTCGGATGTTGTTAACCGGGTTTGTGCTGACAACCGTTGCCTTGTTTGTGCCCAACGTAGCGAAAGCGACGCCGCCAGGCGCTGCTGCAACGGTTCCGGCGCCGCCAACCCAAAGGTTCGTGCCGTTGTCACTTGCTGCGCTGCGCGGGTTGTTGCTAGATGCAAAATTTGTCAGTGCAGTCGTAGTGTTAATATTCCCGAGCCAATCAACTCGCCCGACCACACGCGGAATGTTTGTTGAAGCGCTGTCAGCAAGTACTGCCGCGCCGCCCAAGGTTGTTCCGTAACCCGCGAAAACCAGGTATCGGCCATCGGTCGAGCATGTGAGCAGACCTTCCGACGTTGCCGTACCACTTGCAATCAGTGGATATGCTCCGTTAACTGCATTGGTTGGCAACATTATGGACTGCACAAGCACGCCGTTTGTGGTGTACTCGTCGAGAAAGACAGGGTTGCCTCTGTTCGTCAACCCTATTGAGCCGTCGCCGACGCGGTAAACAACGAGGTTACCCGGTGTGAATGGTGCGGTTGTGCCAACATGTGCTGCCACAATCCAGACGATTGCCAGGCTGAGTCTGAGTTTCATGTTATTTGGTTTGGCAGATTTAACATCCGTAGGTTACCCAAAATCTGTTTTTGGTGTCAATACGGCGACTACCCCGACAAATCGTGAACCATGCTGCCACTAGCATAAATACGTACGCGCAAAACTTGGCTTTGCAAACTGCTTGCACTTATACGGCAGCAGTCGCGGCGCAAAATTACTAAACACCCCGAAGCGTTTTTGGCTCGGTCCATTTGCCGTGCTGCCGGATCAACTCGACCAGAGCTTCAACGGCTTCAGTTTCGGTTACGTTAAACCGGACAGGTGTCTTGCCGACGTAAAGGTTTACCTTGCCAGGTGCACCACCCACATAACCGAAATCTGCATCTGCCATTTCGCCCGGGCCATTTACCACACAGCCCATGATTGCAATTTTGACGCCTTTGAGGTGTTGTGTACGCGCCTTGATCTTGGCTGTGACAGTTTGTAGGTCGAACAGTGTCCGGCCGCACGACGGGCACGCGATAAACTCGGCCTTGAACGTTCTGCATCCTGCAGCCTGCAAAATGTCATAGGCAAGCTTAAGTGCGCGCTGGGGGTCATGCTCGGTTCTGACCATGACTGCGTCTCCGATGCCATCCACAAGCAGAGAGCCAAGAACTGTTGCGGCTTGTAACAGCGCGATCTTTGATGCAATCGGTTCACGCGGTACCGCAAGGCAGTCTTTTAGCAGAATTGGATTAGACAAGCCATGTTGGGCAAGCCGAGCTGACAATAGCCGAAACGCTGCAATTGGAGGCAGGTCAACGCCGTCCTTGACGGTCACAAGTTGGTTCGGCATCGGCAGCGCGAACTCATCGGCTGGGTTAACCTCGGCAACTGGCAGGTTTTCGTACACTGCTTCCGGCTTAATCTCGTCATCCGGGCCGGCTGTGCCCGTCAACGTGTTATAGGCTGTTCGTTGAACAACAACACGCACAGGCTGATGCCCACCACAACTGATGCCCGGGGAAAGCTCAAGTTCAGTTGTCGGACGGCGCTGGTAGCTAAAAGGGTTGAATGCCGGCGGTAAGTTGTTGAAACGTTGGATTGTTGAGGTACTGGTCTGGGAATTGGCGGTGAGAAGCGGAATCTGGGCAAGCAAATCGCGGCAAACCTCAATTTCATTTACCGACGGCTCCGCTAATGAGACGCGGATTGTGTCGCCGAGCCCGTCGCAGAGCAACGAACCGATGCCAATTGCACTTTTGATTCGTGCGTCTTCGCCCTCGCCGGCTTCCGTGACACCGAGGTGCAAGGGGTAATTCCAGTCCGGTCCGAGCTCGGTCAACCGTGCGACCAGCATGCGATAGCTCTGGATCATGACCTTGGGGTTTGATGCCTTGAGCGAAAACTTGAAATTGTGAAAATCGTATTTGCGGCAGATGCGCGCGAACTCCAGGGCGCTTTCGACCATGCCAACCGGCGTGTCGCCGTACCTGTTCATGATCCGGTCTGAAAGCGACCCGTGGTTTACGCCGATCCGTAGTGCGCGTCCGAGCCGTTTGCATTGGAGCACAAGCGGTTCAAAGGCTTGCTCGACACGCACCAGCTCAGCTGCGTAGTCAGCGTCCGAGTATTCTTTGATAACGAACTTTTTTCGGTCAGCATAATTGCCAGGGTTAATCCGCACCGCCTCAACCCATTTGACGGCCTCAAGCGCAATTTCAGGTTTGAAATGTACATCAGCAACAAGCGGCACGGTGCAGCCGCGTTTGCGCAGCTCGGCGGCTATATTTGCAAGATTCGCTGCATGCCGGACCGTTTGCACGGTGAGTCGTACCATTTGGCAACCGGCTGCAACTAGCTCAAGCGTTTGCTGGACACACGCGGCTGTGTCAAGCGTGTCACAGGTTAGCATTGACTGAACAACAATCGGGTTGTTCCCACCGATTATGACACCTCCTCGGCACGGATCACCCGCAACAACTTCGCGTGTGTGCCGGCGTTGGTAAAAGTAAAGCGAGTCGCAGTACCGCATCTGCATTTATTATGGCGGAGCAGGTTCAACCTGTTCGATCCTTGCCTTTGTCTTGAGCCAAGAACTGAACAACGGCAACCGTTTAATATCGAAAACCGTTACGTAAAGGATGAACCCGATTAACAACGCCGCAAATGCAGTTGTGGTGTATTCAACGAGCTTGGCGCTTAGTGGTTTGCCTCTGATCTTCTCAACCAGCGCAAATACAATGTGCCCACCATCAAGCACAGGTATAGGGAGCAAATTTAGCACTGCAAGACACGCGTTCAGCGTCACAAGAAAGCGCAACGCAAGCCGGAAATCTGTGTTTACCCATGCAGCAAGCATTGCAAATATGCCGACCGGGCCGCTCAGGTCGCCTGCCCCAACACCCGTACGCTTTGAGTGGACCAGCGCATCGAGCACTCTAAACGTCATCTCGAGTGACTCGCGCACCTGCGCCCAAGGCGTTGGCCCGGGCCTTTTGAGCACATACACTTGCGTGCTGCTTGTGCTCAACGCAACACCGAGTCTGCCTTTGCCTGTCCTCGGTAATCTTGTGGGGGTAACCACAAGTGTAAGCTTTTGCTTATCGCGTTCGATCACGATCTCGGTTGGCTGTTCCGGTCGTTGCTCGATGAGTTTTATCAATTGTTCGCGACCTACAATCGGCACGCCCGCGAACTCGATGATCCTGTCGCCGGGTTTCAACCCTGCAGCCTGGGCGGCTGACCCGGAAGAGACTTCGGTAATTTCAGGGTGATCACGCGGTTCAAGCCGAAGCAATTTCACACCGAAAACTTCATTATGAACCGCTTTAAGATGGTATGTCTTGTGCACGCCGTCCCGCTCAATAACAACCGGCACAACATTTGTGCGGGCAAACGCGGTCGCTTGGAGCACATGCTCCCAGGACTGGATTTTTCGGCCGTCAACCATGACTATTCTATCGCCCGGCATGATACCGAGTTGAGCTTCTTCGCTGTCTGGCTCGACGTAACCTATTATCGGTGGGTTCACCGCCTCAGGCAGACCGGTAAGCCACACAACTGTGCCGACCAAAAAAGCGAAAACGACGTTCATTGCAGGTCCGGCAAATGAAACTATAACCTTCGACAGTGGTGATGCAGGGGTAAGTTTTTCTTCCGAATCACTCGAGCCTTCAAGCGGCGCAATTGGGCCCATCTGCGGCAGCCGAACAAATCCACCCGCCGGGATCAACCTGATCGAGTATTCGACACCTTTGCGCGTCCATTTGAACAGTTTTGGGCCGAACCCGAGCGCAAACGCCTCAACCTTCATACCGCGCCACCGCGCAGCGATGAAATGGCCGAATTCATGTACGAAAATCGCCGCTCCAAACAACAAAATCACAGCGGCGGCAATGTAAATGCCGTTTAGTACCGTCATGTTTTCATGCCCCAGCATGCTGAGGCGCAATCAATATACAGGCGCGCGTCGTAAGCGCAAATAAACACCACGGCTGAATTAGCGGTCCCTAACAAACGTTGAATTGGAAATGTTGGTGAGCATTGGTGAGTATTTGCACCTGAACTGGTGCTGCATTTGGCAATTTTACTGTCCTACGGTTTTAATTCTTCAATAGCGGTATGGTTCAAATGGGTAGGCTGCCGTCAGCCGTTTTGCTCATCTGCCGATAAGTCGCATTGCCTCAGCCCGCGCCCATACATCAGCATGCATAATGTGCTCCAATGTAGGATTTGCAACGGGCTCGTGCCGCGCCATTGTTTGGCGGACGATTTCTGTTATCTGAACAAAATTAATCCGGCCTTCAATGAACGCTTCGACAGCGACTTCATTTGCTGCGTTGAGCACGGCTGGTAGTGTCTTACCGACCTGGCCTGCGTGCCGGGCCAAAAGAAGCGAAGGAAACCGGTCCAGGTCGGGTTCTTCGAAAGTTAGGCCCCCAAGCTTTGTAAGGTTGGTTTGCACACGTGTGCTTGGTGCGCGCTCGGGATATGTCAACGCAAACTGAATCGGCAGACACATGTCGGGCGTCGAAAGCTGGGCAAGAATCGAGCCGTCAACAAATTCAACAAGTGAATGCACCACACTTTGCGGATGCACAAGCACGTCCACATGCTCAATTCCAATATCGAACAACCACCGTGCCTCAATCATCTCGAGGCCCTTGTTAAACAGCGTAGCCGAGTCAATTGTGATCTTGCGGCCCATGGCCCAGCATGGATGTTGCAGCGCACGCTCGAGGGTGATGTTTGCGAATTCTTCCTTTGGAGTGGTGCGGAACGGACCACCCGAGGCCGTTAGCCACAATTTTCTGACCGAGCTGATCGGTCTACCTTCGAGACACTGGAAGATTGCAGAGTGTTCGCTGTCAACAGCCAATACGCGCACGCCGTATTTGCGCGCCTCAGCCATAACAATTTCGCCTGCCATTACCAGAATCTCCTTGGATGCAATTGCAATATCTTTGCCGGCGCGGATAGCTGCCAGTGCAGGCTTAAGTCCCGCTGTCCCAACAATTGCAATCAGCACAATGTCCGCACCCTCCATTGTAGCGAGCCGGACGAGTCCTTCTGGACCGGAGAACACTTCGCAAGCTGTGCCCAGTGCATCCTGCAGCTCGCGTGCTTTGGCCGGGTCGTTGATTGAAATTGCGGCGGGCCGATGCCTGCGCGTCTGTTCAAGCAACAGCTCGGCGTTATTACCTGCTGCAAGCCCAACCAGCCGAATCCGATCCGGCAAATCCTCGGCAACCTTAATTGTGCTGGTGCCGATCGAGCCTGTGCTCCCTAGTAAAACTACATTTCTCATTTGCGATTGACAATTTACAGATCTCCAGTTTCCTCAGCGGTTTTGGCCGCCAAGACAACGGCCCGCAAGATCGCATCGGCTTCGTCCACCAGATCGTGCACCTACGACTCATTCAGAAACCCAGTTCCTACACACAACGTCTTACAGAAAAGCGACTCGCCGAATCTTCTTCTGCAGTTCGCAGTTTGTTTACAAAATCGGCTCTTGTCTTTGCAGGGCACAGCGCGCGGCTGGTCGCCCCAACTGACGCGCCACTGGGCAAGAGTTGACCGGCAAGTGCCACTACACCCCAATTGTTCAGCAAAACGACACGCAACCTTACTATCCGGTTTGCGTGCGCTATCGTCCTGGCCTTTGTCTGTTCTGGTGTCACACGCGTCTCCACAATCGCCTTCTGCTCTTGGTAAGTTGAACCATGCTAATTCAAATTCGCAAATCGGAAATTCATCATGGATGGGTTAGCACGTGCCGCAGATATAAATACATGATCGGCGCGTTGAACAATAGACTGTCCAACAGATCAAGCACACCGCCTATGCCCGGCAGCAAATTGCCTGAGTCTTTCACGCCGGCCTCGCGCTTGAACAACGACTCGACAAGATCCCCAATCTCAGCCGCTGCGCCAAGTAACACCCCTAAAACAAGCGCGTGCAATGTAGTCATACCAGGTAAATGATCGCCTGCAACCTGTGTAAAAAGAACGCTCGCTAGTGCCGCTACAATAACGGCGCCAATAAAGCCTTCCCATGTTTTAGCCGGGCTGATGCGCGGAGATAACTTGTGGCGCCCGATCAATGAACCGACTACGTATGCGCCCGTATCGCTGAGCTTGGTGACCACAATAAAATACAGCAAATAAAACCTGCCCTTGCCCTCGATTGTTGGGAAGTAATTGATTGCCTGGACGAAATTTAGCAGCCACGGCACGTACATCAAGCCCAGTAACGTTGTCGAAATCGCAGTGAGCCCGGTCTGACTCGGCCCTGTGGCAAGCTGCCGGATGCACAACCCGAGCAGGACGCACACCAGCAATGCGGCTTGGAAATCGTTTACGCGCGAAGGCGAGTCGTGTATGCCGAGTTTGCCTGTGCAATGTAAAAACGTGCCCAACATTAACACTATCCCACCAGCCACACCTACACATTTAAAGCAAGCAAGCCCACGCCGCTCGACAAGCCCGTAAAACTCAAGCAGCCCAAACATGCCAAGCAGCGTAATGATGAGAAGAAAAAGGTAGTTCGAGACGATCTGGTTACTGGAAAAAACCGCACCGAGCACAACCGTCCATAGCACCACGAAACTCCCCAACCGACGGTAAAAAGCTGCTGCGCGTGAGCCCGGTCCTGCGTTTGTTTGCGTCGGCCCGGGCGCACTAGGCTGGTTTACAGTCACGCTGTTCATCATCCACACAACAGGTTTGTGTTGTGCGCAAATCCTAAAGACTCGCGCCCAACTGGTAAATTCAATACTCGAGGCGCTTCAGCGACCCGCTATTGCGTGCAGACTTTAGCGCGGCAATGGCGGTGTTTGCGCTTGTTGCCAGGCCAAAAGTTAATACGCTTCTGTGCGGCTTAATACTACAGCCGCCCAAGTTATAGTTTGCAATGAGCACGATCAAAATAATGCCATGCCTGGATATGAAGTCGGGCCGCGTTGTCAAAGGGGTGCATTTTGTTGATTTGCGTGACGCGGGTGACCCAGTCGAGCACGCCACATTTTACGAACGCGAAGGCGCAGACGAACTTGCAATGCTCGATATTGCGGCCACGGTCGAGAACCGCAAGACGCGCCTACAATGGGTGAGAAATGTCTCAGCAGCGATCCGCATCCCACTAACGGTGGGTGGTGGGATCGGCTCGCTGGAGGATGTTGATTCTGTCCTTGGCGCAGGCGCAAGCAAGGTCTCAATCAACACTGCAGCCGTTAAAAATCCCGGCCTTGTCGAGCAGGCGGCCAATAGGTTCGGTTCAGACCGAATTGTGATTGCAATTGACGTGCGCCGTAACAACGCAATGCCATCCGGATTTGAAGTTGTGGTTTCCGGAGGCACAAAACCTGTTGGGTTGGATGCCGTCGCTTGGGCAAAGCAATGTGAACAGCTTGGTGCAGGCACGCTTTTACCAACCAGTATTGACGGTGACGGTACCCAAGCCGGCTACGACATCGGATTGCTGCGTGCCATCACAGGTGCGGTTACACTACCCGTAATTGCATCTGGTGGGGCGGGTAAACTCGAGCATTTCCTCGATGCGGTCATCAAGGGTGGCGCAGCTGTCCTGCTTGCTGCATCGGTGTTTCACTTCCGAATTTTCAGCATTCGACAGGTAAAAGAATACCTGCGCAGCAATGCCATACCAGTCAGCTTGTGACCCTGATGTCGTACACGTTTCAAGTTCACCCAAAGCAATCGGCTTCACGATCCTAAACCTTAAGGTGAGTTGCGGGATTGCGTGCAGTTCCAACTGTACTGCTGTGTCTGCCATGTGGCACCGACGTTTGTGTTGGGGTTGGACCACGTTCGAGACTAAAAAAACCCTACGCGGAGGTCTGCGCCTTGGCCGCACAGTTGAAAAACCGCGCCACAAACCGGTACGGACTGAGTGTTAGGCTACATTTCGCCCCATAAAGGAGGCCGTTGAGAAAACCATTTTAGAGCGCGAACACGTTTACAAACACGGATGTTTTAGATGGTTCTGCTTTTTGAACGGGGCTTTTACGATAATGTATTACGTGCTCGGCTTATTCATACACGGACTCGGGTTCATGACGCAATCAATGAAGCCTTGGCGAACACGAACGACTTACTTGCCTGTGTGTTTCAAATGGATGGCAAGTCCTTCCGCAGGCTGCTCTAGTGGGGCCCGTTCCGCACGGGCTGCGAACTGGCGATGCGGAAATCGTTATTCCAACAGCTTGCATTTGTATGCGCACTCCAGTTTGATTCGAAGGCTGTCCGGGACCAGCGCCTTTTTGTGATTTGCGTGGTGTCGGCCACGGCGACTCGACAGCGCAGCCGTGTTGGAAAGCTATCCTACAAACGAGTGTTTTAGAATGCCGGAGTCTTCTGCGGCTTTGGGTTGAGGCAAAATTGGAGCGAAAAGCTGTACAGGAACACAGGACTTCAAAGTGTACTTGATACAAGACGCATGTTTTCATGCAGACCAAATCGTTGGCCGCGATTGGAGGATGCTCCTTCATTGACCGTTGATTCCAGCCGTAGAAAAATTTTCGGAGAAGGCGGGCAACGGCGGTTGATTCCACTTGAGGTCGCTTTCGGCGAGGACCGCTGTGCCCATGGTGTGCACGTCCGTGCCACACACGCCCGCGCCCAGGTCATTGACGGTTATAGTGTGGGTGGTGTCGCTCTGGCCTGTGCCGATAAAATCAAGACGGTCTGGCAGCAAGTGAGCGTCCAAATGTCAAGTTGAGCCACGGTCACGCTGTCCATCAGGATATTCGCTGACCCGTTGTTATCGTCTGGGTTCAGGTGGATGGGCATGATCCTGCTTGGCATGAAATAATAATAGTTCAGGCTGCGTGATTGGTGGTGTGCGAGTAAATCTCGTTGTGCGTTGCCGTCAATACAGCCTGGTTGCGCCACAGACCAGTCGTCATACTAAGGCGCGCCGTTGGCCCAACCGAAGTCAGCATCGCGCCAGTTCAGGACCTTGTGGCTTAAAACAAATTCCGTGCCAGCCACCGAGTTCTCGAATTCAAGGCAGTTGAATGGCAGCCCGAAATACACCGCTGCATTTGGCCCTTTTCAGATCAATGTGCGCCTCGTGCAATTGCTTGACCCGATAACATCAAACCAGCTGCGGCACACAACACTGCAGTCAAACCCATAAACCAAATCGTGACCTGAGAAAACACGAAACACGATTGCTGGTTTTGCTTTCATAAAGGCAATTCGATAAGTCAACGTTTACGTGGTGGGCAAAGTTCACCTCGGTTGGCGGTGCAGGGGTACTGTCTATTCACTCCCTCTGCGCATTGGGTTTAAGTTTCGTGACGGTTTTTCCGGTCCTGCGTAAACGGCAGGTCGGATTTCTAAGGAAAGCTTTGCGTGGCAAGTTTGTTCCACTCGATGGTCTCGGTCGCGCCCGTTAACTTCGATTTGGTACAGCTTGCAAGAGGTATTTACTGGTGGGCAGTTGCACTTCCAGACGGGTAGAGGTATGTGTCCATGCGTCTGATAACTGACAAAAGAACCGATTTTATCCCCTTGAAGCTGCTGTGCTGTTAGGAGCTCATTCGGCAGGCCAAACCCAACGTTAAGCCGCGATTGTGTGGAGCCCAATACATGTTACTATTGCTGCCAAAATCAGCCCGGGTTGGACTGCTAACGCAGCTAACGTAAAACTCCTTGCAGATTAAAGAGCAGTGGCTTAACTTTGCAGGCGCGGGCTGTTCGTAAGCGCAAAAGCGCGGCTGGGTTTTGCCTTTGTACACGGTCGGTGGGTGGGTTGGTAGCTCAGCACGGTAGAGCAGCGGCCTTTTAAGCCGTTGGTCCCGGGTTCGAGTCCCGGCCAACCCACCAAACTTACCGGCCAATGGCCGAACTAGGTTTTACTGGCTTACAGCTACAGCCGCGCACGGCAACTGAGGTGTTGGTACCCAATGAAAGTCACTTACTACGGGCACGCTTGTATTGCGGTCAAAGTTGAGGGGCGAACGTTGCTTTTCGACCCATACTTTGGCGCGAACGCCGTTGCAGTTGGGGTTGAACCGAGCGTAGTCCAAGCCGATTACATACTGGTGTCTCACGGGCACGACGACCACGTTGGCGAAGCAGCAAGCATCGCAAAACGCACCGGCGCAACCGTAGTGTCAAACTTTGAGATCACGCAATGGCTGGTGTCGAAGGGTGTCAAAAAGACTTTGCCGTTAAACATAGGTGGAGTTGCGCGATTCGATTTCGGCAGTGTGAAGTTCGTAAATGCAGTTCACTCAAGTAGTTTGCCCGACGGCAGTTATGGTGGGTGCGCAGGAGGGTTTGTTGTGGAAACCGCGGCTGGTAACTTTTATTTCTCTGGAGACACCGCGTTATGTTACGACATGAAACTGATTGGCGAATCTACCAAGCTGACTTTTGCGGCTTTATGCATTGGCGGCACATTCACAATGGGTGTGGACGATGCTGTTAAAGCAGCCGAGTTTTTGCAGTGCAACCAGGTGCTTGGCATGCACTACGATACTGTGCCCGTACTCAGGATTGACCGCGCAGTTGCTGAGGCGAAGTTTGCTGCTGCAGGTAAAAGACTTTTCCTGCTTGATGTCGGCCAAACGATCGAATTTTGAAACTCCGCGTGCACCGCAATGTCCAACGAACAAGATTCAAGATCCGCCAAACATCGAGCTGTTGATTACGGATGACAAAACTATCCCGACGCTTTTTTTGGATCGCTTGCACAGTTGAGCTTGGACTCTTGTTGGTTGCAGCCGTTAGCAGTTTAGTTTTTCGGGTTGGACTCCTTGAGTCGATTAAACTGAGTGCTCCAGATGCGCTTGTCGGTGTTGTTGCCACGGCGCCGTTGTTTGTTCTGTTCATTTTCGTGTTAAACGCGCGCAGTGGACCGCTGGGTGAAATTCGGTTGTTTCTCGATACGGTTGTGCGGACGGCATTCAGTTCGTGGTCGCTCCTTGACATTGCGCTGGTTTCAATTCTGGCCGGCCTAGCTGAAGAGAGCTTGTTCAGAGGCGTGATCCAGGCATGGCTAACTTCACAGCTCGGTCAACCACTTGGACTGTTTTTTGCCAGTGCAATTTTTGGTCTGTGCCACGCCGTAAACCGTCCTTATGCAGTCGTCGCTGGCGGGATCGGACTTTATTTGGGAGTGATTTTCACAGCGACCGGCAATCTGCTTGTGCCGATTGTAACACACGCTCTGTACGACTTTGTTGCGCTGCTCTATTTCCTTCGCCTGCATCGAGCGCACCAACACGCGGAATCTGAGTGAGTGTCGCCAGGGCCGTAGGCCAGACCAGCACGCGCAAGTTGCTGCAACCGACTGGCTTGAACCACTCGGGTAATCCCGAACATCGCTGGCCATAAAACCTAAAGGGCGTTATCCAAGATTAACTGCACACCCATGGGGTAGGCTTGTTCAAACTAACGCTTAGTGGACCGCACGTCACAAAATGCAATCCAGCACCTTGGCCCGGCTCTGCGTGTAGCTGGCTCACTTATTGAGTCGCCGGGTGTCGGGGGCATGAACGTCCGCACGCCTGCATTATCTGGGGTGGCCAGCCATAGGAAATGTCAGTGCTCTGTGGGCCTACAACAATCGAGTCAAGCACAGCATCCTTATTAGGGTCGGTGTTGAATGGCGCTTAGTTAAGGGCATTGTTCGATGGTTTTTGCGACCACTTCC
>CAZKTA010000030.1:0-24642 GCA_964555645.1 uncultured Verrucomicrobiota bacterium | reverse complement strand
TTAAGCCGTACCCAGGCTGCAATGGTAAAGTTGCTCAGTGTGCTGACAATGCCCGGCGGCAACAATGCGTACTGCTGTGATGCCGACGCCAGCGTGAGTGTGCCACCACCCAGAGTGCCGCCGTTGGGTAGCGCGCCGTTCCAGGCCGGACCACCAATCGAGTCGACAACGACCGAGCCACCTGTTTCGTTAAAACTGTACCGATGAATGAGAGCACCGAACTGGACAGGCAACGTTGTGGCGGTCACTTGCACGCTGTCGGGCCCCTCACCGCCGGCGTTCACTGCGCTCACGACGTAGTGATAAGTCGTGCCGGGGGCCAGCCCGTAGTCGGTGTAGTTCGTTGCCACAATGCCGGAAGCGATCACAGTGTACGGTCCGCCATCAACAAACGAGCGTTTCACATTGTAAGCTGTTGCACCCGGCACAGCGTTCCAAGCAAGATTGATCTGGATGCTGGACGCTGGAGCAGCTACCAACCCGGTAGGTGCATCCGGAGGCGCGACAGTGGGTGGCCAACCCGGTGCAGTGACGTTATCGAATATGCCCGCACAAATGGTGTTGCTGTTGTGCGCGGTGACTGCCAAGCCAACATACACCGTGGAACTCATGCTGATGGTAACCGGACTGCTATGCTGGGTCCAATTCGTGCCGTCGGGCGAGCGATATGCAGTGAATGTGTTGCCATTGCGCACAAGTCTAACCCAGTAAGGTGCGTACAGGCCGGTCGTGTTGTTGTTGACGCTGCCACCGCCGGTGCTTGAGCGGTATTGGAACGCCACGCCGTTGCTGGGCGTGACCACAATCATCGCGTGAGCCGAGTTTGCACTCAAACTTTGCCTGATCATCACCCCGGCTTTGGCCCACGGGTCTGTGTTTTGCACCGTGAGCACGCGGGCGGTGACCATGCAGTTGCCCGTTACAGGGACGTACACGAACCGAAAGGCGTCTGCGGTACCCCAGATATCAGCTCCGGCTCCTTTAACTTCGAACATCCCGTTGTTGAACGTGGCGCTACCGGAACGTCCAACCGACCCCACGTCCGCCGTCTGCCATGGATACGGCAGGTCAAACGTCATTTCTGCACTGTTGGGAGTTTCGTTGCCGTCCACAACGGCGCTTACGACGTAATAGAATTTCGTGTCTGGCGCGATGGTCTCGGTGAAGTTGGTTGCTGTGACGCCGGTCGCAATGGTCGTGTAAGGCCCACCACTGACCAGTGAGCGTTTCACGTTGTAGGTGGTTGCGTTGGTAAAGGCGCGCCAGACCAGCCGCACCTGCGTTGCAGAGATTGGCGTAACGCTCAAAATGTCGGGGCAGACGATCTGGCCCGGCACAGCGGCTTGAGCGGAGTTGGGGCTTTCACCGGCCAGGTTCAACGCAGACACGACGTATGAATACGCGATGTCATTTGCCAGGTTGGTGTCGGTGTAGTTTGTGCCGGTGACGTTTGCAATTACGCGATACGAGCCGCCAGCAGCAGGAGCGCGTTTGACGTTGTAGCTGGTGGCATTGGAGACACTTTCCCAGGTCAAATCCACTTTCCACAGACCGGGTGTGGCGCGCAGACCGGTTGGGGCAGACGGCGCAACCGCGTTCAGCCAGCCCGGCACTGTTACGTTGTCAAATGTTGCAGTGGACAATCTTGAATTATCGTGACTGGTAACAGCCAACCCCGCGTAAACCGTGGTGCTCATACTGATCGTTCGGCTCTCGAGCTGTATCCAATTCGAACCGTCGTGCGAAAAGTAGGCAGTGAATGTACTCCCACTGCGGACCAGTCGGACCCACAGCGGCGCGCTCACTCCGGTTGTGTTGGCACTACTGCTGTTGCCGCCTGCTGAGGAGCGCGACTGAAATGCCACGCCATTGTCAGGGGTCACGCAAACAAAAGCATGCTGCGAGTTTGCGCTCAGGCTGGAGCGTATCATCACGCCTGCCTTGGCCCAGTCATCGGTGTCTAGCACGGAAAGAACCCGGGCAGTAATTGTGAAATTGCCTGTTACGGGCACGTACACAAACCGGAACGCGTCGGTCGTGCCCCAGATGTCCGCGCCTGAACCACACACGATGAACACGCCGTTGCTGAAGCTAACGTTGCCGCTCACACCTACGGCGCCGATGTCTTGCGATGCCCACGGATAAGGCGGATCGACACTCGCTTCCAAGCTGTTGGCGCTTTCGGTGCCGCTCAAAACCGCAGACACCACATAGTAGTATTTCACTCCGGCAACCACAGTGTCAGTGTAGTTTGTCGCGGTTACACCGGCTGCAACGGTCGTGTAAGGCCCACCACTGATAGCTGAGCGTTTCACGTTGTAAGTTGTCGCACCGGGAACACTGTTCCAAGTAAGTACCACCTGTGTGGGTGAAGACGCATAAGCGCGCAAGCCGTTGGGAAATGCAGGTGCCCATGGCGCTTGCAAGCGCCATTGCTGCAAAGCTGCAATCATGGAAAAATCCTCCCTGAACACAGGGAACGGATTTGTGGTCGAACTGCTCATGCATAAACCCGAGCCCACAACCACAAACCTGTAAAAGTCATCCCCAGCAGGTACCGGAATGAAGCACCGGTCGTCACTGGTGCTCCAGGACGATACGACTCCGGCCGGGTCGTCGGGTGCGTTCCAACTCGAGTAATTAGTGCCGTGGCAGATCTTGTATTGGCCGCCCCCCATGTGCTCAAAGTGCCACAACTGCGAAACAAGTCTTGAATCTTGGCCTGCAACGAGCGTATTCGTGCCGGGCAGAATCTCCATCACTCTGCCACTGGCCGCATTTACAACCCTGTATGTGCCGTTGGGAATGATGCCCGCGGTTGTGGGCGACAGTTCAATCCAGTTCAGGTCAAAGCCGCCTTTTGGAAACTGCAAGCGCAACTTCTGCCGGCCAAACCCGAGAAAGACCGGCACGGTAGCAGTTGACCACGTGTTGTAGCTTCCTGTGGGGGCTAGGACACGCGGGCCGGTGGTGTTGCGTGCATTGCTGATCGCCTCGATACAGCAGCCGGTGTTCGGAGTGGCGTAACGCAGCCGAAGATCATACCAGCCCGGTTCGCGCACCAGGATCGTGTATTCGAGCCACTCGCCATCGGCCGTTGTCACAGCGAAACCGCCGCCGGTGTCGTTGCAGCTCATTATGTCCACCGATTCATTTGGCCGGTACTGCCCACCATTGTTCGGACTGTCTGTGTCGTGGTACGAAATGCCTTCGCCGCCCCAGTCGAAATCTTCCGCTTCTATGCGCAACGTGCCGGTGAGAAAGTTGTTCACCCAGTTTGCCACGGTAGCGCGCGGTTGGCCGTTGTTACCATATACACCTCGTGGCACCGGCCAGGTGCCATAGTCGGGAGTCCAAGACAGGCCAGCATTTTCAACAACGTGCTTGAACAGCTCCGGCCTTGTTACCGCATCCGAAACACCTGAGGGCGGGATGTATTGGAAAGTGAGCCAGGACACGCCGAGCCGTTCCAGATCGGTTGTTAGCTCCACTTCAAGCCCTACGCCGCGGCGTGTGCCCCAGCGCGGCCACCCGAACTCAGTCATGAAACACGGATAGCCCGCGTTTAGGAGCGCTTGAACGGCCGTGGCAGTGCCTTCCCAACCGCCGTAACCGTGAAACGCCACTGCTTCATTTGTCCAGACCGCGTTCTGGTTGCCGAAGACGGCCTGGTTGAAGGCGCGAATGTCTGTAAGGGCGGCGTTCGCGCCGCCGCTGCCTGACAACACCGCGTAGGAGAAAAGCAGCACTGGGGTGGCTGGCGCACGCGCCCTAATGATCCTGTAACATTCAACCTGCAGGGTCATACCGTTGGACGGCGTGGTGGCGGTCAAATATGCCGGCCCCCAAGCGACCGGCTCGTTGTGGATTTCATAAAGCACATGTGTCTCGTTGGCGTAACGTGCTGCGTAGAAGTTCCAAAAATTGGTTGCCCAAGCAAGGTTGTGGTTTCCGTTGTTGGCGCCGTTGCCGATGGTCATGACCAAATACAGGCCAAGGTCACGCGTCCGCTGCACGATCTTGTCCACTTCAGCCGCGTTGTAACCGGGGGCGGTGCTGCCCGGGTTAGGGTAGTTTGGATCGAACACCTCGGCATATAGGTGCACCGCGTTGAGCCCCAAGTCTTTGATTTTGGCAATCTGATCGTAAGGTGCGGCGGACGTCCACTCGGTAGATGTGTAGGGACCGCGCAGTAATTGCCCGTTGTCGGCCACGAAGGTTGTACGGGCCACGTTCAAGCGTGGTCGCCCACGTGGTATTGTCAATTGCGCCTCGACATGTTCGGCACAGAGGAAAAGCAACAGAACCGCCGCGCTAAACACGGGACCAAACCGTTTTCTCATGGCCAAATGAAATCGCGATGTTCTCATTCGTTCTCCGATGACGAAATTTATTGTTTGCTCAGTTTGTGCCGTGCTTGAGAAAACCCGCACCGCCGATCTTGGCCGCATGTGTCTGGTACGGCGGCCTCGAACCAGTCTCAATATTGCACGAATGAACTTACGCATATTCACCTCCCGTTTTGGTGCGCCGGCAGTATGGATATTTCCGCTGCGCTTGTCCAGCCGCTGTTCCAAACGGCACGCAATGATGTAAAGCGAAAATAACGCGCTTCCACCGGTGCAAATCTCACTTCCTGCAGGGACGGATTGTTCTGAATGTTGGCAAAAGAGCCGTTGGCAACGTTCGTTGTCCAGGTCACGCCATCCACGCTCGTTTCAAAGCGGTACCTTTCCACCACGCCGTTGAGCAGGCCGTCCTGGCGCGGCAGATAGGTGAAACCGGCAATGCGATTTGTTTTGCCCATGTCCACGGTGATGTAATGCGGCTGGCGCAGGTCGGCGTTCCAGCGCGTGTGCCAGATGGTGGCGGAGTTGCCGTCAATCGCGCGGGCAGCCGAGTTGTCCGCGCTGGAGGTCTCCTGGCTGTCAACCTCGACCACTTTCCATCCGAACGGCATCATGCCGGCGAACACGCGCGTGGTGCTGGCCCCGACCGTGCCGTCCGGCAACAGGTTGGCTGCGCGGAGCGTTGCACGGCGGTCATGCGGCAGGACTATTGGGCATGTGTAAACCTGCGAGTCCGGCGTGGGCTCGCTCTCATCCAGCGTGTAAACTATTTTGTCGCCGGTGAGATTGCTCAGTCTCACCGCGCCGTTCGTGTCACGGTCGGAAATGTTGGGGGGCAAAATCGCGAGTGATTGCCTGTACAGGCCAACTTCAGCAAGCGTCGGTTCCAGCCGTGCGCGGGTGATTCGGATCCGCAAGCGGTCGGTTGTTACAGCTGTTTTCAGCCGTATGAGTCTGCGATACCCCACCGTAGTGAGTTCCTCATTGTGGAGCGGCTCGGCTGGGATCCACGCTGTGCCATCGTATGTTTCGAGGGTGAATGACTCTATTCTTTGGCTGCGTTGTGCTACGGCCTCCTGCAACGAAACCACATCGAACGTGGTTCGCCGAGGTAGTACGAGTGTCAAGATGCCGGTTGTCCTGCCCGGAGCAACCTCCCACCAAGTGTCAAGGTCACCGTCCAAAACAAGGTTGGGGTTGTTGCTTGGATTTGAGGTATCTGCAGTAACGGTGGCACCACGAGCAAAATTTGTTGCAAACGTCTCATGAATGAAACGGGCGGCCAAGTTCAACACTTCGAGCTGGTTGTCCGGTATAAGACCGCGTTTGTCTGGTGAAAGATTGAGTAACAAATTTCCGTTCCGTCCGACCGAGGTGTAGAAGATGTCCACCAACTGTGTCACTGTGCGCGGCTGTTTATGCCGTGCCCAGAACCACTGGTTGTTTTGTAGAATGGTCGTGTTCACTTCCGCAGGATACCACCACAGATGCGACCCGGGCTTGAGCTTCGCGCGGCTGCCGAGGTCACCTGCCGTCATGTCCGGCCAGTTGAATTTCTCGGGCGCAGTCGGCAGCGGGATGACGCTCCATTCCGTCGTGCGGCCAATCCCGCTTTCGTTGCCGACCCAGCGTACATCTGGCCCTTTCACAGCGATCACGGCCTTGGGTTGGAGTTTGCGAATCAGATCGTACCAAGCGGAATAGTCATACGTCTGCGATACGCTCGGATCGGGATTCGCGCCGTCGAACCATACTTCTTCAATCGGGCCGTATTCCGTCAGCGTCTCGTAAAGCTGGTTAAGGAAATAACGATTGTAGTCGTCCACAACGTAAGAATAAGTGCCATAGCCGGGCGTTGGCGCACGGCCTTTTGAGGGATCACTCTGAAAGCTCGCGGGATCGGTCGGAATAACGGAAAGCACATTGCTGCTGCCATTGCCATAATAGCCCTTTGGATTCTTCGGGTTTGTCCTCAACTGATACAAGTCCGCAGGCGAAATGTAGAGCCCGAGTTTCACGCCATGCGCTTTCGCAGAATCGGCCACTGCGCGCACTAGGTCGCCTTTGCCGCCGCGCCACGGACTGGCGGCAACAGAATGCCGCGTGTAGCGCGTTGGCCACAAACAAAATCCGTCATGATGCTTGACCACCAACACGACCAACCTGCCGCCGAAATTTGTTATGGCACGCATCCATTGATCCGCATCGAGCTCTGCAGGATTGAAGATCGTTGGGTCCTCGCGGCCCGACCCCCATTCAACCTCGTTAAATGTGTTTACACCAAAGTGAATGAAAAAGGTCCGCTCAAGTCTCATCCAAGCTACCTGGTTCGGCCGCGGCAAAACCTTCGCCGCTTTTTCGGCAATGACTGCGTCTGAGTCACCCTCGTTGACCACATGGATAATGGCGTATGGGATCTGCGAATGCGCTTCGGGTTTTGCTCCAGACGAAGGCCCTTGGCCTGAAGCTGCACTGTAAAACGGAACAGCCATGCCGGCGATTACCCCCAAGATGGTTCGAGCAAGTCTTGCTTTGACGCCGTTCATTGGTTTCTCCGTTTTACACCGACAGTTTCAACTCCCGCCTTGAAGATCACCCTTCGGTAACTAGTTAAGTTTGGTGTGCCATTGTCAGTTACCTCGCAAATCACGTGGAAACTCTTTCCAGCCGAATCACCTGGCACGTGAATTGTTACCCGATTTGAATCAGCATTAGACAGAGGCACTGGCTGTTGATAGGTGCCGGCCTCCGGCAGAATCCACCATTTGAAACATAGTTTGTCACCGTCAGGATCTTCGGATCCAGATGCATCAAGTATTACAGAACTGCCTGGCGCCACGGACACAATTATGGTACTCAGACCTTTGTCCCCGTTGATCACAACCAAAGGGTTCCGGTTTCCGCTGCCGCACTCTGCCCATCCCATCCGTGCCGCGAAGTCGTTGAAGATGGCTGGGTAAAAGTAGGCTTCGTACTTTCTTGAGACCGGGTGCGAGGGCGTGCCCAGATGATTAACATAAGCTCTGGTCGCTTTATCTGCACCACGCCCCCAGACAAAGAATCCACCCCAACTGCCGTACGCCGGGTGTTCCGGGTCGTTGAATCCGTTGGGCAGCACATATAGAAACGACGGCGTATCGCCCTCCACGCCATATTTGTATTTGGGATACAGCTTGCCCAAATTGCCGCGTCCTTGGACTTCAGTTTCGTACTGACTCCAGTTTTTCTTACCGGCCTCACAATGATGTAACCAGGCGGATTCGTCCCAGATAAACATGAGGGTCTGCTCAAACTCCCGCCGCAACCATTGGTGTGCGCTGATCTCGAATGGAACCTTCGTCCCCCAATCTTTGTCTTGATCCGTGATCGTGTAAATGCGGAATTTGCGCAGAAAAGCGTTGAGTTGGTCGGGTGTGCGTTCTTTCTGGACACGCCAGATTGCTTGGGCAAGCGTGTTTGCACCGCCCCAAACAGCCACCCAGATCGGGCGGTGATCGTCTTCGTCGGCGAGCCGGATCAAAAAATCGCTGCCAGCGGAATCATTATTATCCCCCAGTTGCTTGAAGCCTAGTTTTAGGCTGCCCAGCATGGCGCGGGAACGGAGATACGCTGGACTCGGCCAGTAACCAAGCTGCTGCCGGCCGCATTCAACGGCCAAAGGAAAGAAATTCGTCTGCCCGGAACGCTTCATCAGGTTGGGCACGTCCTTTTCATAAGCTTCGATTGTGATCTTCATTATGTCCATCCAAGAGACTGGATAGACCCGTCCGCTGCTGTTCCAACCGCTGCCGGCAATCAATGCTTCGATCTCGAACATGTCTGCATAGACCAAAAGCCTGATCAGGGACTGTTGGTCATCGGGTTCAACATCGGCTGGTGAAATGTCGGTCAACACTACCAGTCGCGGTTTAAGCACAGCTCCATCAACAAGGCACACCGAACCTAAAATGCCAACAACAGCCAAAATTTTCGCTACGCGTACCATCTCAACAAAATTTCACTCATCGTGCCCTCACAACAACGGTTGCCGGTTCCAAGCCTTCGGCTTGAGTCTTCAGTACTATTTTGCCCGGCCTGCCCGTGGACCGCAGTATCGCCAGGCACCGCCCCTGATAGGTCTTGCGCGCCGGGAGGCGGAAACTTGCTGGTTCATTTGGTGCTGGGCTAGCGGTGGCAATTAGTTCGCCCGCACCAGTCACAAAGAAACGAACAACAAGTTCAGCATCAGGCACACACTGACCGTTCGCATCCACAACCTCGACCGTCACATAAGCTAGGTCATTGCGATCAGCGCGTATGGTAGCCCGGTCCGGTGTGAGCCGCAACGCCACGGCCGGGCCTGTAGTCTTTAGGATCGTACTTGCCACTTCTTTCCCGTTGATTAATCCGATGGCTCGGAGCTCGCCGGGCTGATAGGGCACCTTGAACTCCGCTGTAAGCCGTGTTGCGGCTGAAACCTGTTTTTCGCCGATCTTTTTGCCGTTTAGTTCTAGGCGAACGGTATCGCACCGTGAATAGACGCGGACCTGCAGCGGGTTCCCATCCTGGCCGGGCCAATTCCAACTGCGCCTTTCGTTTGGCCACCCCCACGCGCTGACGCGTTCTTGAACACCCGCCGGTAGCGGCACCTGGACGGCCATCTCGATCAGGCTGCGGCCCCAGACAACATCGCGATAATAAGACTGGGGTTTTTTGAATCCGCAGATGTCAATATCGCCGCACCAGGCATTGAACCACGGCCAGGGCATCAGAAAACTATCGTGTTCGGTGCTCAGGCTGGCATGCCCGATTCCAGATTCGCCAAGATAATCCATCGCAGTCCACACAAAGTCCCCAATCACATACGGGTGTTTTTCCACCAGCGACCAGTAGTAGAAAGCGTCTTTCGGGAATGACTCCGTCCCCATCATCACCCGGTTTGGGTTACGAGCATGGTCAGATTCGTACTTGTCCGGGAGATAATTGTACCCCGCAACGTCAAGGTGCGTAAATGCAACATCAGAGAGCCGGTCCCAATTTCGGCTGACTTCGCCCCAGTCGGAGCAAATCGCCTGTGTAACGGGCCGGGTGGGGTCATGTGCCAGCACCGCTTCGCGCAACATTTTCTGGGTTGCCTCTGCGCGGAACTGCTCGGGAATTTCGTTGCCTATAGACCACATAACCACGGATGGATGATTACGGTCGCGCCGGACCATAGAGGCAATATCACGCAGTGCCCATTCTTTGAAATACAGGTGATAATCTTGTGGGTTCTTGCCTTGGTTCCAGCAGTCGAATGCTTCATCAATCACGAGTAAACCTAGCCGGTCACAGGCATCGAGGAACGCCGGTGAAGGCGGGTTATGCGCTGTGCGGACGGCGTTGAACCCATTTGCCTTGAGCAACTCGGCACGTCGTTGCTCGGCACGATCAATCGCTGCTGCACCCAGCGGACCGTTATCATGGTGGATGCACCCGCCTTTGAGTTTGATCATCTGGCCGTTTAGTCGGAATCCATTCTCGGCGTCCACCTCTATCTTTCGGATCCCGAAGGTTGTGGAGGTCTTGTCCAGGGATTTGCCGCCCGCCGCAACTTCGATCCTCGCCAAATACAGTTCCGGCGCATCCGGCGACCATAACTTCGGCGTGCGCACCTCCAACGATTGCTCTGTTATGCGGGTTGTTTTGGCAGGCAAATGCAGTATGCTTTGGGCTGTCCGAATGGTCTTGCCCTTGGGGTTTAACAGCCGCACATACACAACCAGCTCAGCCTCAGTCTCGGTGCTGTTGCAGACTTCGGTTGCAACCCTAACCACTGCCCGCTCTGGAGAAACCTCCGGTGTCGTTACAAATACGCCCCAAGTTGGAACATAAATTGGCTCGGTTACGATGAGCCACACATGCCTATAAATACCGGATCCCGAGTACCACCGACTATTTTTGCCTTCGTTACGGACCCGCACAGCCATTACGTTTTCCTGTCCGGGCGGCTTGAGAAATGGTGTCAGCTCAAATTCGAAACTCGTATATCCGTAAGGATGATTGCCCAAATGATGACCATTGATCCATACATCCGCGTTCATGTAAACGCCGTCAAACAGTACAGCTACACGTTTACCTTTGTCTGCCCTGCCAAGGGTGAATCGTTTGCGATACCAGCCAACACCCCCTACGGTATGTCCTGTAGAAGCACCACCTTCACTTTGCCGGGTGTCAAATGGACCAATGCGTACGGTTTTCACACCCTCTTCATATATGCCTCCGTTCCCGGCCCCATCGAAGACCCGCACTGCTAGAACATCTGAACCGTCACCGCGCACAAGTGACGGCGAAACACGATACCGCCGCTGGACATTCCAAGCAGAGCGGTAATCAGGCGGGAACGATCCTGTGCCACCGATCCGCTCGCCGTTCAGAAATGCTTCGTCCACATCATCAATGCACCCGAGTAACAGCTCGAACTCCTTGCCTTTGAAGCCAGCCGGGATCTCAATTCTGCGCCGGAACCAGCCGTAGGCGTTGTCGGTGGTGTAACCGGAGTGACGCTCCCAGGTGTCCGGTAACTTGACAATTTGCCAGCCGGTATCATCGAAGTTGGGCGATTTCCAAGAAGGGTCATCGCCCTTTTGAAAACGCCATTGGCCAGCAACAACCGGCAATTCCAACGGGACAACTTCAAGCGGTGGGAGGTCTTCAATGCTCCAATCATGCGGTACGTCGAGCACACGCCAGTCGGAGTCGTCAAAGTCCGGAGCTTGGGCTCCGGGAATGTCGCCGCGGAAAAAACGCCAGTCGGAGTCGAACGGCCGCGTTCGGGTGTCATCAGCCCGCAGCGGCCCCGCAAAGTTCATGCACGTACTTAACACCACGTATATGACACTCACGCAGATAATAGGCCGCAAGATCATAATCACTAAGGTCTTGTTTTCATCGGTGTTAGTTGGGCAACACAACCTACACACAGACGCAACTAAAGTGCTCGTTGCGCCTGACTGCTCTTTCCTTGCGCACGCCGGCTACGTACCGGTTCGGTGAGTCACCCAGCCTGATCAATTTGTTTTTGCCAGGCGGGAGAAAATTTAGTGGTCGGTCCAAGGTTATATGCTCCGCTTCGTTGATTACACTTCCGAACAACGTCTTTTTACTGTGGCGTGCAGAAGCGACGTCATCGCCAATTTCGGTGCCGGGTAAAACAGCCGTTTCAGCCGTGACAACTGTGATGTCCTTAAGCACATCCAACGCAGGGTTAGTTAGATGGTTTGTCGGTAGATCTGCGCACCAGATGAACAGCGAGGCAAAAACAATTGCTTGCACGAGCTCGCGCGCCCAAGAGCAACCCTGAAGTTCACTGGAGTTGAAAACTGTTGGTGTGTAACCCGCCTGGCCGATCACAAACCACCTGAAAGGCAATACACAGTCGTGGTGCGGCGGCATACTTGCGTTTTTCAAAATTGTGGTTGCCAGCATTGTCTGCCCAAAATGTGAACTGGCCACCTCACATGCCGTAGGCGCGCTGCTTATTTTAGCGAGCCGGTTTTTTATCGGCACCTTCAATCGCGGCCTGGGGTTGTTTGCTGTGTTTGTAGCACCGCACCTGGCAGATAAACGATTGCTGCACAAGTCACAACTTCCATTTGCAAAGGCAACACCCAACTTCAAAAAAGCCACGCGCAAAGCAACGAAAAATACTCCACACTTACGCGCATGAGCCTTGCTGGAAAGTTGTCCGAATCCACTCACACACACGCAAACCTGAGCTTTCACTCATCCGGTTGGGAAACCGCTGAGCCAGTGCCGTCTTTCGCATCAATTGGCCGACCATACACTGCCATGGAAAAATCGCACGTGCTGTTTGCTTTATCCAAAATGCGCATTCGGTTGGCGTAGGCAGCTCCACCGTTGTAAACGTCCTTCTTTGACTTCCGCCAGAACAGCGGCGCCGAGCCGCGGACGCCCTGCAGTTCCAACACGTACAGTTTCCCGGCTTTCAGCACGAGACGATTTTCTGCAGTAAATTCGAACGTGAGCAACGTGGGCGGTTGCACGCCGTATGTCACATTTAGTCCATTGCCCAATCCAAACAGGTTCGTGCGGGGCGAATACAAGTTCGGGAATGCCGTTCCACTTGTATCCACTTCGTAGAGAGCTAGAATCACCGGTTTGTTTTCATCGGTGCCAAACCCGTCGCCCGCGTAAAGGCAGATCCGTTCAAGGCGCACATCGTGTGGGACAACAAAGGTCTGCCCGAGGTTTGTGGCTCCGCGAAAATTGAAGCTGATACATTCCGGGGTGTCGTAATACGGGTTTGCGACTGTGCACACGACAGGCGTGCCAGGCCACTCGACAGGCGGCAACGCGTTGGTTTGGATCACGCGCACACCGGCAGAGGCCACCCCAAGGTTGCGTTCACGGTCGGGCGGACGAGTTGGCGGAGACGGAGGCTTGGACACGCCTTCGACCGTTTGCTCAATTGGATAGATCAGGCCGTCCGGTCCGTAATAGAGGTATTCGACGCAGACGCTGCGCCGGCCCAGCGCACCGCCAAGCCCGCCCAATGTAAGTGTAGCGTTATGATAAAAGAAATACCACTGCCCGCGAAACTCGATTATGCCAGGGTGAATCGTATAACTGTTCTTCGCCTGGCCTGTCAGGATACCCCTGTACGTCCAAGGGCCGAGGATGTTGGTCGCGGTGGCGTAGCAAATTCTCTCCCACATACCCTGGTGTGCAAACGCAGCATAGGTGAGGTAGTAGATTCCGTCTCGCTTGTGCAGCCACGGTCCCTCGGTGTAATTAGGGAGCGGGACTCTGTGAATCGGGCCGTCAACCTCGATCAGGTTCGGTTTGAGTTTGACCAGGTAACAGTTCGGGTTACCCCAAGCCATCCAAGCCGTCCCGTCGTCATCAATCAACACGCTGGGATCAATGTCGTCCCATGAATACGGACTTGGGGTGGTATTGTCCCTGATCAGGGCCGAGCCGCGGGCGTCAACAAATGGACCAGTGGGCCGGTCTGAGACTGCCACACCGATGGCTTTGCCGGGGTACGGTGGACCATGTTGCGCGGTGGCGAACAGGTAAAATTTGCCTTTGTGGTGGACAACCTGGGCGGCCCATGCATCCCGCACTGCCCATGTGAAGTTTGTGACCTGCATGATGGGCCCATGCGAAACCCAGTGTTTCATGTCTTTCGTGGAATAACACAGCCACTCCCACATCGAAAACATCTCGTTTTGCTTCGCTTCGTCGTGCCCCACGTAGCAGTAAAGCGTATCGCCCACTACGAGCGGCGCCGGGTCTGCAGTGAACGCGTCACGGAAAATGGGGTTTGAGCCCGGCGCCGAAGGCAAATTGGTTGCAGCCGATCCCTGAGCCAGCCCAACTGCAAACTGCACCACCACCAGAGATAACGCAAAACGCACACTTGCCATAATAAAACGGCGGCTATCCGCTCGATCCAATACCGAACCTGTCATAACCCGCTGCGTAATTTTTTGTTCAACAACATGGACCATAACCAACTGAAAACCCACTACGGTTTTGCCGACACCTTGATGGGCTTACCATCGTAACGCACCACCATGTGCGGCTTGGCAGCCGGGAGTATCCCAGTGCCGTGACCTTTTGAAACCCACACAATATGGAATGTTCGCTGCTGCAACATGCCGTGAAACTTGCCTTTGCGTTTGCCGATCGTCAAAGTTTGTCGCGTTTCATCCCACTCAAACGGGATCGTGGCATAAACGCCTTTTTCATAGTTGTAGTTGTCGCCTTCGTCTTCATAGAGTACAAACTTGCCGTTCGCCCCGCGATAGATGCGCAGCTCGATCGGGTCAGCCGGTTTTTCCGTTGCGTACTGCAGCATCGGGCCAAGCGGCACGATTGAACCTACCCGAACGTAAAGTGGGATTACGTCTATGGGGGCGTTCGCCATGCCTGCCCTGCCGCCGGCCAGAGTTTCACCAGTCCAAAAATCAACCCAACTAGTACCGGCCGGAAAATAAACTTGGCGGTTTGTTGCTTGTGGAGTCGTCACCGGGCACACCATGAACGCCGGGCCAAACATGTATTGGTCTGCCAGGCCAATGGCGTTCTTGTCGTCTGGAAAATCCATCACCAGTGGGCGCATGATAGTGTAATGTTCACTGGTAACCTTCCATGCTACGGAATAAATGTACGGCAACATCCGGTAGCGCAAGTGCAGATATGTAATGAGGTTCGTCTGCGTTGCCGGCAGCCATCTCCAGATTTCGGTGGCGGTTTGGTACCCATGAATACGCAGGATCGGGCAGAAGGTGCTCCATTGGAACCAGCGCGTGAGCAGTTCATTGTAATCTGGCGAAGTATATTGGCCGCGCGGACGAAAGAAGCCACCAGTGTCGGTGGTCCAATAAGGCAACCCTGTGATGGAATAGTTCAACCCGGCGGGTATTTGTCGCGCAAAAGCGAGCCAGTCGCCGTTGACGTCGCCAGACCAAACAGCAGCAGCGTAACGCTGCTGGCCAGCATACGCCGAGCGTGAGAGAATCACCACTCGTTTGCTTGAATCCGTCTTGCGCTGGCCTTCATAAGTGGCCTGATTGGCAAAAAGCGGGTAACTGTTGCGCACCCGGTTGGCCGAACCGAGAAAACACCGCACGTTGCTGACGGCATCGCCGTCATCGCCCGGCTCGGTCGCGTCCTGCCACCATGCATCCGTGCCAATGCTGAAGAACGCCGCATTCATGTAATCCCAACGCAGACGGCGCACCGCTGGATTAAACACATCCATCCATTGCGAGCGCGGAATTAAGCCGTTGCTCATGGCCGCCAATGCTTTGCCCACAATCCCGCCCGGGTTCGACCATACGGAGATCATGAATTTAAAGTTGTTTGTGTGAAGTTCGGCAATCATGCTCGCCGGGTCAGGGTAATGTTTCGAATCCCACTGGTATGCACCCCAGCCGTGCGGTCCCCAGTACTGCCAGTCTTGCACAATGAAATCCACGGGGATTTTCCTGGCCCTGAACTCGCGGCCAGCCGCAAGAATTTGCGCCTGGCTCGAATACCGCTCGCGGCATTGCCAGAAACCATAGGCCGCCTTGGGAAACAACGGCGCAGCACCGGTTGCCCGCCGATACCCGGCAATAATCTCATCAGCCGTGGGCCCGTAAAAGAACCAGTAATCAATCGCATCGCCAACCTCCGAACGGAACGTGGTTGTCTCACCCAACGGGCGCGCATAAAGCCTGGCGTGAGCACCCCCACCAAGCAGGGTCACTAAACAAGTGTAATTGGCAGGCAACACTTTTTTACCGGCGATTGTATATGGCACCCACATGTTTGTAATGGCGACGAGCGTTTCCCCGTCAACCTGGATTCCTATCAAATCTCGTCGATCCCCATTTTTGACAAAGAAAACATACTCCCCCGCTTCAGTTGTTGTGAATGTGCCCGTTTTATTGCTCAGCGGCACTTCGGTATCCACAGGGTTAAACTCCGTGAGTGAAGCATTGTTCCAAAACAGACCATAACCGCGGCTGGACACAACTATCGGTATGGCAATTTGCGTGTTCACCTGGCGCAATTGTTGCGGCATGCCGCGCCAGTTCCAGATGCCTTCCTGGTACTGCCCAAGGCCAAATATGAATTCGTCAGTGGGACTAATGAACGTCTGTTCCGGCTGATAGGAGGATTCACCGTTGACCACTACCGGGACCATTTTTTTACCCCCACTGGCAGGTTCTCTCAGCAGGAGTCTGCCGCCAGCATCATGAAATGCCAACGCGCCGGTGGCCTTGTCAACCTCTATTCTCAATTTCCGAGTGGCAACAACCACTTTGTCTGTTAAATACGCCACTTTGAAATTGGGCCTTGGCCAAGAACGGTTTGTGACCACAAAATCCTGCATAGGCGGGAGCGCGCTACCAGGCGCGTACATGACGCGCACCATATCATCCGAGCACACTGCAAGTTTTAATGTGCCCGGCGACATGGTAAGCGTCACACCATCAGAATTTTTCTCGATGGATAAAACCGGGATTGGCGTAGCTCGCCCAACAACAACGCAGCCCGCCAGTAAAACACCAGCAGCTACCAGCATGATCCTGCGTGGTAAGAGGATCGCCCCGGCAACCGAGAGTCCCAGCCCGCCCCAGCCAGTGCCGAAATAAAACGGCCGACAACAACGCAGACCGGGTCTGCTGGTTTTCCCTGTCTCAGTAACTTGATCTCGGGATGCTTGCTTCATGGCAAGAAACGTCCGTTTGTCCAGGGCCGATTGAGCCACGCGGCCTCGTCCAATATCGCCGGCAGACACTCGCATTTTGAAATTATCACGGTTGTATTCGTTTTGAGACATATGCGCCAATAGCTATCTCACGAGCCTGTAGAAAATGGCATCGCTGTTTGTCGGCAAAGGTAGGTTTATATACCATTGTCCGTTAGTCAGTTGCGGTACGGGCAGCGGAACATCCATCCATTCACCCACCAACAGGTTGGTACGGAATTGCAATCCAAAGCCGAAGTAAACTGATGGCCAGGTAAGCACAAGTTCGGTTTCCGTCATTGAAATGTTCAGCACTGGCGGCGCCAAAGGCATGGCACTGACCTGGACGCTGTCGGGGCTTTCCCCGGCCGGGTTCACTGCTGACACCACGTAGTAGTAGGTCGTGCCGTTGCTCAGGCCGATGTCGGTGTAATTCGTTGTGCCCACGTTGGCGATGATAGCGTAAGGCCCGCCGTTGGTCATGGCGCGCTTAACGTTGTAACTGGTAGCATTGCTCGATGCTGCCCAACTCAGCACGACCTGCCCGTTTCCAGCCATGGCAGTCAAACCGGTTGGGGCAGGTGGAATGGTCCAGTTTGTCCAGCCCGGCAAAGTAACATTGTCGAACACAGCCGTACAAGCCGTCGAGTTGTTGTGCGCGGTGACAGCCAAGCCAACATAGACTGTGGACCCCATGCTGATCGTCGTGCTGCTACCCTGCTGGGTCCAGTTCACCCCGTTTGGCGAGCGGAACCCGGTGAAGGTGTTTCCGCTGCGCACAAGTCTAACCCAGTAAGGTGCGTACAGGCCGGTCGTGTTGTTGTTGACGCTGCCACCGCCAGTGCTTGAGCGGTATTGGAACGCCACGCCGTTGCTGGGCGTGACCGCCATGAATGCGTGGGCCGAATTCGCATTCAAGCTGGCGCGAATCATCACACCCGCCTTTGACCATGGATCAATGTTCTGCACCGAAACAACGCGTGCCACAATCGTGCAATTGCCGGTCACCGGTATGTAAACAAACCGGAATTGGTCTGAACTCCCCCATATGTCAGCACCAGACCCACTAACAATAAATACGCCGTTACTGAACAAAACGCTGCCACCGCCTGCACCGATCTCGCGTGTCATCCAAGGATACGGCGGATTGATGGCGGCTTCGGCGGAGTTCGCGCTTTCACCGCCTGCGTTCACCGCCGAAACGACATAGTAATAATTTGTACCATCCCATGGATTAGGGTCAGTGAAATTGTTGTTTACCAGGTTGGTGGCAATGGTGATGTAAGGGCCGCCCTTCGTTGCCGAACGCTTGACGTTATAGCTGTCTGCTCCACCGGGAAAATCCCACCACAGCTTCGCATGCCACAGGTCTAGCGCGGCCGTCAACCGAGTTGGTGGGGCGGGCGGCATTGTAACTTCGACCTGCGCAGAATTCGCGCTTTCGCCGTTCGCGTTCAATGCGGACACGACGTAGTAGTAAGTGCGGGTGTAAAGCGTGTTCGTCGGCAGCCCGGTGTCGGTGAAGCTGGTGCTGTTGATGTTGGTGACCGTGGTGTACGGACCGCCGAATGTGGTCGAACGTTTCACCCTGTAGCCAGTGGCGCCAGCCGAGGCGTTCCAGCTCAACACAGCCGTCCAATTGCTTCGTGTGACCGTCAATCCGTCCGGTGGCGCAGATGGAGGCGTGGCCGTGTTTGTGCTCCAAAACTCAACCTCGGCCACGTTGCAGTAGCCGTTCGCCGGACCAATGTAGCGCAGATACCTGAATGCGTTCGGGTTACTGACCGTCTGCACAGTAAACACGCCATTCGGCGGTGCGGTTGTGATTGTGAACAGCGTGACAACACCGCTGCTGAAGTCGGGAACATTTGCTCCCTGAAACCGCCCGCCCACCATGCGTCCCGCATAGCCGCTCCTAGGACAGTACCTGATCTGAGTAACAACCCTCGGCGCGCCGAGGTCTAACCCTGCCCAATCACCAGAAGCGTTCACCGCGTCATAGAACGTGCTCAGGTCTCCATCAAATACTTTCTCGATCGTGTTACCGCTGTTGTTCCAGGAACCTGGCGAACCAATGACAACACCAGTTAACTTGGCTTGCGGAGCGGCGCTGACTTGCGCGGAGTTGGTGCTTTCACCAGCGTGGTTCACTGCCGAAACCACGTAATAATTGGTCACCCCGTTGGCCAGGCCAACGTCCAGATAGTGGTTGCTGAGTATGTTTGTGGCTATGACGGTGTAAGGGCCACCGCTGGTTGTCGAACGCTTCACGTTGTAACCCGCTGCCATTCGGGAATCTACCCAGGACAACTTAATCCGGTTCTCGCCGGCAGGCGTGGCGGTGAGGCCCGTCGGCGCAAGCGGCACAGTAGGTAGATCCGAGCCAAACAGCAGAAAGCGCACGTCCTTGCCCGTGTCCGCGTCGTTGGCATAGGCGGCACCGCGTGGGTACAGATCGTCCACGGTGCCGGTATGCGAGTCCGCAAGGCTGGATATCTGGACGAAGTAAGGGTTGGTCGAGTCGGACGAGAAATTGATGTAATACGTCGTGCCTGCAGCCAGCGGCCCGATTGGCGTCGGATACGTAATGTCGTAAGTCATGAACGTGCTGCCGCCGGAACTGTCTGTTACGCCGGCGGGCGGGATGTTCACCGTGCTGTTTGGTATTGTTCCCCCGTTAAGCGCTGTGCCCAAGCTGACCACAAGATCAGCAGTCGGGACTGAAGCAGATTTCGACAGAAAAAGCCTCAGCTTGGTGACCTGGAAGTTCGGACCGCCTGGAACAGGGCCGTACTTAAACGATTGCGAGACGGTCTGGCCGCTTTTGACCTCCAGCTTGTCACCGATCTTCAGGCTTTGTTCGAGAACCACTTCGGCGCCGCCAGACGAGGGTTTGCACCAGGTGTAGCTGGGAAACCAATCAAATGCCGCCTGCCCACACGCAATGGCCGGAAAGGTCCAGGTGTTGGTGTTCGGGTTCGCATCCAGGTTCCCAATCACTTCACCGTTCATACCGGCCATCCAACTGATGTTTTCGGCAGTGTCCCGGATGAACCTCTGCGTTTTCCCGAAACCCGCCGTGGTCCCGCGCCGCAGGCCCTGGTCTTCGTCCATAGTGTTCCACGAACCCTCGGTCACGATGATCGGCGCAACGTCCGAGCACTTTTTCCAGTCGTTGGTAAAGCCGTTAAGGATGTTGGTCGGATTGTCCTCGCCGATTGGATACCAGTGACCCGCATAACCAATGTTGATTCCGTGGATGGGGTATCTGGCGAAATTCTGCAATCTGGCCTGCCAGACTAGACCCGGAATCCAGATTACATTGGTTGCGCCGGTGCCCCGGATCGCGTCGGCAATGTCCTGCATAAAACGTTGAATTGCACGGTCGTGTGCGTCTGTGCTCGATCCCCATTGGCCATTCCCCAGTTCGGTTTCGATGTCCACAGGTTCATTGCAGATCTCGAACATCACGTTGGGCTTGTTCTTGATGCCCGGATGCCCGGCCAACCGGCGGAAATACTCGATGAGGTTTGCCTTGTGTTGCGCGCTCATCCAATTGGTCGTGGACGCGCCCCCGATGAAGCAGACGTAGATGCCTCGTGTCGCGCAATAGTCCACGTATGGCACCAGCAGGTTGGTTATGTAGCGGTCGAACCTGTCCGCGTTCTGAAGGTTGTTGACGGCATCCCAGCCGGGCGATTCACCGAATCGGACAAAGGTGTGATACGAGCCGTGGCTTTTGCCCCATACAGCATTGGTGGTCGTCAACATGTCCAGTTGCAATCTGTAAATTTGAAGCGCTGGTGCGCACTCCTCAGGGGTGAATTCGACCGGGTCAGGAAATGTTCTCCCATTCCAATACCAGCCTGAGGGCTGCATCCACCCGTGCAGCATGACGATCTTGCCGGTGTCGTCTTTAAGGTAGCGCCCAACAACCTGGAGCGGGCGAATCGGCATGCCTTGATAAGCCCACGTGCTTGTGGAACTCGCCAGCATCGCAAACAGGACGGCAAAGGTGTACAAACAATTCGCTTGGAGCTTGTTTTGTTTCATAAGTGCTGTGTGTAATAATAGCGTAGTTCGGTTGCGTTTACCTCTCCTTTCAAATGCAAAGTGCGAAAAATTTGTGGTCTGACAACTTGCGCCCAGTTCTGCTCTGACACAGCGGTCAACCGGCCGTGCTAATTCCAGTTCATCGTTGAAAAATAGATGTAGCCGTCCATGGCGTTAAAGCCGCCAACTGGCATGCCACCGATCCTTGCCACCCGCACAAACAATCTTTGAAACGTATTTCTTTCACGACTCTTTCAGTATTTGTTGGTTGCCAAGCCATAGCTTCTCGGAGGTGCTGTCCACAATTGGAGCCATTCTGAGCGCATCGGTTTTTTATTAATATACCGGAACAATGCCTGTCCTGACATATGCCAAACGTCATATTGCACTTCCCGCACTGGATCGTGAGGTTTCGCCTTTTAATTTTTCGCCCAAATACGGGTTTGCGCTAAAATTGTCCGCCTGAAAGAGCAAGGGGATCCGCCAAAATGTTTTCCCGCGCATCGTGGGCAATGCGCTTGAATTAGTGTTGCAAGAACACCTGTCCCACCAAGTTCGCTTTCGCCGGTCAGTTTGTCTCGTAACTCTTATTAGTTGTTTGGCTACGTTGTCAGCCGTAAAACCGCAGTTGACCGGAAGCGCATCAGTCACAGTCGAACGGCTCAGCCTGTGGTATCGCCAGCCTGCCAACCAGTGGGTCGAGGCGCTGCCGATCGGTAGTCTGCACCGGAGCGAGCGCTGAGATACGAATCCTGCGCGACCTGTTCGCCAACACGATCAGGGCGGCGGAAATCCTCGCCGCGGACAAGGAATTCCGCTAGCAATTGGCGGCCACCCGCGCGCGGCTTGCGCCAAACCAGATTGGCAGCGCGGGGCAGTTGCAGGAATGGCTCGAGGATTGGGACATGCGCGCCCCGGAAATGCGGCATCGCCACGTCTTGCATCTCTGCGGCCTGTATCCAGGCAAGGACATCCACCGGCGCGACACGCCGGAGTTGGCGAAGGCCGCGGCCAAGTCGCTCGATGTTCGTGGCGACAAGGCCACCGGCTGGGCAACGGCCTGGCGCATCGCCCTGTGGACCCACCTCGGCGACGGCGACCGCGCATTCCAAATCTTGAAACATCTAATCACGCCCGAACTCACGTATCCGAACATGTTCGACGCCCATCCGCTCTTGCAGATTGACGGCAATTTCGGCGGGGCTGCCGCCATGGCCAAGAAGCTCGTTATCCGGGCAGATCGAGCCCGAAGCTGTGGTTTGGGTAGCCTGTGTTATGATCCAATGCCGGCCTGCGTGCGGTTTGTGTGCTTTACCGGAAAAGCAGTTGTGCAAAATGGTAAAGTGTATTTCGCCAGTGCGTGGCGTCGTGCCCGTTGTCGTCAACGTGCCAAATGTGCGGCACGCCTTTCTCTTTTAGGTACGCATGAAACTCTTGGCTGATGCGGATTAAGCCGTCCTTATTGCCGCAGGACAGGAAAAGCAGTTTAAGCTTTTGCTTTGCTCCCTCAGGGTCAGTGACCAACTCGGCGGCCGGCTTTGTGTTTGGTGCTGAGGAGAACCCACCGACCCAGGCGAACTTGTCGAGGTGTTTAAGGCCGAAGTTCAGAGATTGTCCACCACCCATTGAAAGCCCGGCGATTGCTCGATGCTCACGGTTCGTGTGAACCGAATACCGAGTCTCGATTGCCGGGATCACGTCATTAATCAGGTCCTGCTCGAATGTCTCAAATGCTGGAGCTGAAGCAAACACGTTGCCCACAGGCCGATCGTCTTTTTGCGCTCTGCCGTTGGGCATCACCACGATCATTGGCACGGCCTTGCCGTCGGCTACCAGGTTATCCATCAGCGCATCTACCGCGGCGTAGCGTTGCCACTCGGTTTCATCGCCGCCAATCCCGTGCAACAGGTACAGCACCGGATACTTTCTCTCGGGTGAGTACCCAGGCGGAGTGTAAACGAACATCTTGCGGCGTGTGCCAACTGTCTTCGAATCGTACTCGATCATCTCGAGTTTGCCGTGCGGAATGTCATCCCGCTTTTTGTTAAAGCCTGGGGGCGGCTCCTGAAACGCAGGTTTGTCATCAGGGCGCAGCTCAATCGGCCCGCCGAACATACCGCGCCTGCGCTGCGGTTCTGGACGTGCAGCATTCGTGCCTGCCGCAGCCTGGATGTTTGTGCCGGGCACATTTATTGGGGCTAGCTGGACACGTGTTGCCTTGAACTCTTCGACTGCAATATCTCCAACTTCGCGCCTGAACTGGATCTCGTTGGTGCTGACCCTGCCGGTGTATTTGATCCGCAGTTCGACCCCGTCGAAATCTAAGTATTCCACGAAACTGATGGTGTCGCCCTCAATTTTGCCCTCTTTAAGTTCGGTCTCTCTTTTAACCCCCTGTACTTCTGATGTGGCTTTCCCTGTAAGTACACTGTTAGACGCCTGCAAGTTAAACGCGTATTTCTGCAGACCGATCTGCGTGTCGAACTCAGCACGCCACTGGCCTGCGATGTCCGCCGCTTGCATGGCCGATGTCACAAGTCCGATCAGACTGCACAAGGCGATCCATCTCACAGTTTTCGTTGTTTTCATGTTTGTGTTCGTTGTCTTGGTTTATTGAATAAAGTTTCGAGACGTTGGCCGCTGCGGGTTAGGCATCGCGGCTTTTCCTCTTACCCAGGCCCTCTCCCCAAGGCAGAGGGTCAGGGTGACGGCGAACAGAAGTTCGGTCATCAACATGTGGCGAAATTTATTGGTCACGATACTAGATACGCAAGCTTTTTGGCCGTTACCTGGCGACCTTCAGCGCCCGCAAAAGGAGTTTCTCAATCAGCCGCCTGTTTTACGCATTGTTGAACCGCGGGCCTCCCTGTCCTACACCAGCAGGGGTTTTAAAGTGCACCTCAACACCGGCGTCAATCAATGCCCTTTGCCAGAATGATGCTTTGGCCGAGCGGGACGATTTGATCGTACTCGCCGTGCAAGATGAGGAACCGAGGATCGTTCCGGGCAATACAGACCAGCGGATCGGCCGTCCCGGGCAAGATCGTGCTTCTCCTGCACCAAGCCACCAAGGAGACGCGACTCGGGCGAATTTGGTGCGTCATGTTGGATCATGCTGCGCGTGCCTGATTACTGTGCCATGAGCGTGAGGTCGGTAGGCCTGAACAAGTCCACGACTGTACGCTCCCGGCTGGACACATTAGTGTGGCCCAGGCAGCCTTCCATTTCCTTCACGTCGCAGTTGGTGCCTATAAAAGCAGCGAGGTATCCGACGGAAGACTCGCCATCCACAGCAAAGCGTTCGGGATCGAAGTTGTATTTGGCTGCATTGGCGCGCAGTCAGCGAACGACTGCCTTGCAATCATGGGCTTGCGCTAGCCAGATGGCGTGCTGGGAAAAGCGGTGATGAATACTGGCCACTGCAAAACCCCGGCACACGAGTACAGCACGGGCGGACTGGAATGACTTACGCCCATCCAGGCGCCGTGAACACAGATCAGCAGTGGCAGCGGTTTATCCGAAGATTGCTCCGGCAAAAAATGTCCAAGACCTGATTGCGGTGGTGTTCTCGACGTAAGGAATGTTCCGCTCGGCTTTGACTCCTGTCGGCAATGGGCCTGGCCGACCGAAGCAGAATCTGGCCGGGCCGTCGAGCCGGGTGGGACTTTCCGGGGCATTGGTTGTGGCCAGTGAACTGGCCGGTTGTTTGTCGTTGGAATTGCCGCTAGTGGTTGGTGACGCCGTTGGGATACCTGAGCGTGGCCAGATTCCCAACGCCATCGAACGCGTAGGCCGTGTTCATGGTGCCGGTGAGCCGGTTGTCCACCACGTTGGTCACGCGGTTGAGCGAGTCGTATTGGTACGACAAATCCACGCCGTTGGCCGTGGTGGATTCGAGGCTCAACTGATTCCCGTTGGCGTCGCGCAAGCTGGCGACGCCGTCAAGACTCGACACCAGTGAGCAAAAAGATCGCAAATCAAAGCCGCTGTCACGCGGGATGTTGGCCGAGGCCA
>CAZKTA010000029.1:0-25771 GCA_964555645.1 uncultured Verrucomicrobiota bacterium | reverse complement strand
TGCCTTAACTAAGCGCCATTCGGGTCTGACCGCTTTTTTGAAGCCTTCTTGCGCCTTGTGTCCACAGCGGGTTTGAAACATCCGGGTTAGCGTGGAAGATATGCAAGAAGCGCCTGTCATTTTTTAGCATCATTGTTCAAGCATCATTGTTCAGCGGGCTTATTTCTGTTTCTCGTTGTTGGCTTTGAGTGCTTCGGCGATGACCGCGTCGAAGGCCGGTTTTGGCCGGTTGTTGCCGTCGAACAGCAGCGGCCGGCCGGCCGCACGCCAAGACACGGCGTCGTTCACGCCCCAAAAGGTGACCATCTTCACTGAGTCCTTGTGCTTGAGGAAGGCCCGGAAAAGATTGGCATACTGTGTGGCGAGCCGTTTATTTGCATCTTCCACAAGGCCGCCCTGCGTGGCATCGGCGTTTTCGGCGATGTCCGCCCCGAATGTGAACTGGCCGGCTCGCGCGCTGTTGACGTCCAGTTCGGTGATGTGAATGGGCAGGCCGAGCGATGCCATTTCCGTCAGTGCCCGGTCCATTTCCTCAAAACTCGGCGACGAAACGCTCACGTGGGTTTGCGAGCCGATGGCGTGGATCGGAACTTTCTGCTCCTGGAGCGACTTGATCAGGGTGATGAGTTTGCGGCGTTTTTCGGGATTCTCCAGCCCGTAGTCGTTATAGCGAAGGATGGCGTCCGGGTCAGCTTCATGCGCGTACTCGAAAGCCTTGGCGATAAAGTCCGGCCCGATGATCTCCAGCCAGAGCGAGTGGCGCAGAATGTTCGTGCCGCGGTCGGAGATGGCCTCGTTGACGACATCCCAAACCTTGATCTTGCCCTTGTAGCGGCCTACCACGGTGTGAATGTGTTCGCGCATCCGTTGGAGCAATTCCTCGCGTGAGGCACGCGGTCCGGCGTAGCCCCAGCGACCAAAACCACCGCCAGGGGCGCGACCGAATCTGCGTCTGCCGGGCGCATTGGTGTCCGCGGCGTTCGTGTGGGCGGCGAATGAAGGTGGCGGAACATTGGTGAACGTCGGCGGGGGATTTGTACCCGCGAAGACCCAGTCCGGGGTTTGGGCGTGCCAGACGAGTGTGTGCCCAACCAGATACAGGTTGTTGCTCAGGCCGAAGTTCACAAAGGCATCCGCCGGACCAAAATCGTAACCGTCCGCGCCTTCGCGTGGATGGATGAGCGCCCACTTCATGTCGTTCTCCGCGACGATATGGTCGAAATGTTGCGTGACGACGGTGATATCTTGGAGAACTTGCTCCAGCGTACGGTTAGCTCTGTTGACCAGCGCTTCCGTGCCGGTGGCAATCGCGCGGTTGATGGCCACGCCAATCATGAAATGGTCTTTGTAGGCGTCCTTGAGAGTAGGCTTGTCGGCTGCCACGGCGGTTGCACCAAAGGCAAGCAGCAGTGCAGCTACAATGCTGACGGGCGAGACGAAGACTGAGTTATATAGTTTCATAATCGAGTTGGTTTGCATGTTTTGAAATGCAACGGACAGCTCATTCAAAGTGAATCCAGTCCAGCTCAATTGAGCTGTTCGTTTTCAAAGTCACAAAAAGATCACGGACGCCTGACGGGGCGTCGCTTACCTTTGACGAAACGGTCTTCCATCCGGAACCTTTTTCAATCTCAACCTGTGCCAGCAATGGACCGTCCAATTTGTCCACGCGGATCTCAGCCATCGCGCCCGTGGCCGAAACGGCCCTGACCTTTACCGCCTTCAGTCCGTCCGTTCCGAAATCAACGTCATTGAACCGGACCCAGGCATTTGTTCCTACGAGTGATATTTTCCATCCCTCGTGCTTGTTTGTCGGGTTCAAAAATGAAACTGCCGTGCCCTCTTTGCTCACGGCGCTGAACCTGTCGATCTGGATGGTGCTTTTGGCGTTCACGATGCCGACGCCGCGCAGAGTGGGAATGACTTTACGGATGGTGCCGTCGTCGTTAAAGAAAAGGCGGTCGGCGCGGATGGACCGGTTCTTGTCGAACTCGGGCGACAAATCGTTGTCGTGATAAAACAAATACCACTGACCTTGGTATTCGACGATTGAGTGATGAACGGTCCAGCAGCCGCTTGCCGCCTCGTCCAAGATGACGCCAACATGTTTGTAAGGCCCCATCGGGTGGTTGCTGGTGGCGTATTCCAGCCGCTGAATCTTGTTCTGCACGTGCGGATAGGTGAGGTAATAAATTCCATTCCGCTCGAAGACGAACGGCCCCTCGATGAGGCCAACTTGGGGCAGATTGGTGATCAGCAGCGGTGGCGAGTCTAGTTCCAGCATGTTGTCTTTGAGCCTCGCCACGAAAATTTTATTCAACGAATAGAACAGGTAGGCGCCCCCATCCTTGTCCAGAAACACGCATGGATCAATTCCGCGCACGCCCTCGATGGGCTTCGGCTCCGGCTTGAACGGGCCGTAGGGCTTGTCCGCGATGGCAACCCCTATCCTCATGCCGCCGGTTTTTGCGATTGCGGGAAAATAGAAGTAATACTTTCCGTTTTTGAAGACGCAGTCCGGCGCCCACAGGCTGTAGGACGTTGGATTGACCCAGTCCACGTTGGTCTGGTTCAGAATCACGCCATGGTCGGTCCAGTCCGTCAGGTTTTCGGAGGAAAACACGTGATAGTCTTCCATGCAAAACCAGTCAGGGCGTGTCTTGCCTGGGATCGGCGGGATATCGTGCGAGGGATAAACATAGACTCGGCCTTCAAACACCCTGGCGCTCGGGTCGGCAGTGAACTGGTCGATGATGAGCGGGTTTGGGGCAAACGCATTGTTGGCCGATAACAGCGCGACGGTACCCAAGGCCAACAGAAAAAGCCTCGAACTGTTCATGAAAACGCTGATCCTGTAACGCCAAATTTTCATTGTCGGATTTGAGGCAGGAGGGTCCTCTGGCTGATGCGGCCGAAGTATTCCAGAATCTGGTCGCGCCACAGTGCAGCGTCTCTGAGCTGGATAGCCAGGCGCTCGGCCACCTCGCGGTGCCGACGCGCATCTATCTTACCTGCCAAAGATTGCCATGTATCGTGCAGCTCGCGGGCTTGTCTGACGCCTGTGTCATATTTTGCGCAAAGCTCGTCCCAGAGCGTCCTACCAGATTTCAACCTGTAGTCCCACCGACAGCGATGGAACCAGAGCAGGAATTTCTCCGGGCACAGGCTGATGTCGTTGAAGATGTCATTCAGAGGCGGGTGGTACTGGTCAACTGCGCCGCTACCGTCTCGAGTACGATCGAACCCGATGCCGTCCTCGGAAGCGCGATGGTAATAAGTAGCCGTCCAGTCCTCCCTCGGTGCACGATCGTTCCACGGCATAGGCGCATAATGGTCGCCCCCGATCAGGTGGTGCAGTCCTAGCGGCATTGTGTAATTCACAAACGTCTCGTATGAGCTCATCATCATTTGACGGATGATACCGACCATACCGGGTTCGTTGCTGAACGTCATGCGAATCCATTCATCCGCGATCTGTTCGGCGCGCAGCTCCGGATTCCATGCCAGCCGGCCAAACGCATACCAGTTTGCCTGTGAGAAATGATGTCCACACCAATTGGTGTCCGTCCCTGGGTTGACCACCCCAGCCATGCCTGTGATTTTATACGGGTACACCTTGCCCATCAGGACCTTGGCAACAGTCGAGCCTGGGCCTTTGGCATAAGTATCGGACTGCAGGAACTCTTCCCACATCGGCCCCAGGTACACCAAGTGCTTGGCCTGGCCAAGGTATTCTTGCGTAGGCTGGATTTCGGCCATTACAGACGTGTGCTTGAGCGCGCCAAACAGCGGATGAAAAGGCTCGCGTGGCTGAAAATCCAATGGCCCGTTCTTGATTTGGATAACCACGTTCGGTTGGAACTGACCGTCCAGGCGTGTAAACTCAATGTAGGCACGCTTGACACGGTCCGGGTCAACCTCGTGGTCGTATACAAACGCACGCCACATAACCACCCCGCCATGCGGCGCGAGCGCCTCAGCGAGCATGTTCGCGCCATCGGCATGCGACCTGCTGTAGGTTTTTGGCCCGGGCTGGCCTTCAGAGTCGGCTTTCACGAGCAACCCGCCAAAGTCTGGGATCAACGAATAGATCTCGTCGGCCTTGGCGCGCCACCAGTCTTTCACGTGTTGATCGAACGGGTCTGCTGTGCGTAGTCCGCCGATTCGCACCGGTGCAGCATAGTTTGCCGTCAGATACATCCTTACCCCGTACGGGCGCCATACATTTGCTAGGGCAGCCACCTTGCGCAGGTATTCGGTGGTCAGAATGCGCGGGTTAGCGTTTACATTGTGAATGACCGCACCGTTTAGACCAATCGAAGCGCACGCGCGCGCATAGTCAATGTATCGCTGGTGCAGTTTGTCGGGAAGCTCAGTCCAGCGCCACAATGAGCGTCCGGCGTACCCGCGTTCGATTGTACCATCGAGGTTGTCCCAATGATTTACCAGTCGGCGCTTCAGTTGTGGCTGTTCAGCCACGTGCAGGTTTGTAATTGGCTGGGCCGTCTGCAGCAATCGCAAGAAATGAAAACACCCGTATAACGCGCCCAAATCCGTATTTGCTGCGACGAGTGTGACGACACCGTTCTTATGCTGGAGGGTGCGGATTAGGTAACCTTCCAGGTCCAGGTTTTGCAGGTCGGATTCAATTCCCCACCGGTATAACACCTGTGCCGTTGCTGGGGTGGCCACCAGAAGTGTGCCGTCAGTCAAGCGGTCCTGGTTCTGGACAATTTGCACTGACAGACCGAGCAAGGTTTTAAGTGCCATTTGTAACTCGTCCCGGATGACGCGGCATGAATCAGACCCGCCTGGGACACACACTTGTCGGATAACCCGCTGGTAACCGCCGAGTACTTTTGCGTCTGGTGGCGCGTACCGTAACCAGAGCTTGTACCCGTCTTCATCTGGTGGGGGCACATTGGCGTGGGTTTCGGTGCGCGAGCCACAATGGGTACAACCGACCATCCACAGCCCCGCTGCGCTCGCGAGGCTCGTTTGCACAAACTCACGCCGTGAAATTCGTCTCATGAGCGAACGCGTTAAACCTTGGTTGGGCAAGGTTAATCATTTTTGCGGATGCCAGATTTTGAATTCGCCGCTACAGTGGAGCAACGCCATCATGTAAAGCAAACCTTCGTAGTAGCGTTCGATGCCCTCGGGCACGGGCAGTTCCCAGAGTGCCTGGACGAATTTTTTGGCGCGTGGATGCGTAGCAGCCAGGCTAGCCACGGCATTGATAGCGACCAAGCCTTCAGCGTGCCTGTCTTCGAGTTGTTTACCATCGAGCGTGAACTGGCACCCATAGTTGGTTCCTTTCGATTCAAAGAACGCCTGGAGCCTGTCGCTCAGCTCGCGTTGGCGCGGATCTTTGCCCCACCACGACCAGTCAACAGCCCAGTTGCCTGCTGTGCGGAAAGCGTCGTAGGTGAAGTTCGTCCCGTAATGGCCGGACTGGAGCACGAGCGAACCGTCGAAGTTAGCGTAACTCGGTGTTAGGCCGGTGACAGGGTGGGCGACCTTTACGAAGAAATCGCGGCTCACGCGCGCGGCTTCGAGCCAGAACTCTCTGTCTTCGGTCGGGCCCCAACGCGCCCATAACTCGTAAAACGCAGGCAAGTGATATGACGGGTCAGAGAACTGCGGCCGTTCGTCGCTTGGGCTGAACAATACCATCTTGTGTTGTTTACTGAACAACGCTCCGGCGCTTACGGTTCGGGTCCTGCCACGCCAGGTAACTGTGCTGGTGATCCTGTGCCGGTGCAACATTCGCGAGATTAACTGGTCTGCCCAATGTTTGTAGTCATAGATACCCTTGCCGCTCCCCCAGCGGTTTGCTGCAAAATACAGGGCCATAACGTAATACTCTTCGCCATCTGGCGCGACGAACTCGCTCAGGCGCGTGCCGTTGGTCCGCGCATGCCACGAAAAGAAACCGTACGAGATATGGTTCGTGTCGGGGTTATAGAGGTATGTGAGCGACCAGTTCCACAGCGCGTCGAACTCTTTCTTTTTGTTCAGTTGCACTGCGATCATCATGCCATAGGAAAGCCCCTCGGTGCGCACGTCTCGGTGTTTGACATCGAGCATGTACGCCAAAAGCCCGTTTTGGTTCGTGCCGGCTTCGTAATAGACACGTTGGGTGTCGGGGTTGCCGTAGAACAATTGGTTGAATGCTCTATCAATTTTATTCCGGATTTCGTCCTGCGAATACCCAAGCTCAGCAAACAGGTTCCGGTACTTACCCGTTGCGTATGCGCCGGTGCCGTCGTCGAGCGGTGTGGCTGTGGCGCCTTGTGCAATTGCGGCTGTCAACAGTACGCATGCGGTGCCGAGGGCAAGTCTGTTGCAGAGACGTTTGCGAAAAGTCAAAGAGTTGTCGCGCTGATGAAGCTGTGTGCGTCTGATACCGCAAGTGACCGTAACACTGCAGGAGGCTTTGCCAGTTGCAATTTCAGGTGTCATATTCGCGATTCTCAACTTGTCGTAAGTGGTTCCATCTTGGTTCGCAGCGCTGGCTTTGGCCTGAACAATTGCAGGCCCAAAGTCTGAATTACGCACACAATCGTGCAGCAGTGAGATACTTTCATAAGCACAGAGCTAGCCTACTGCGACACATAAAACTCGTACAGGCTGATGCTAAACGGCGGAGCTGTGACAGTCTCGGGTACAACTGATATTTGTGATTCGGTTATTACCGGTTCTTTTGCATCCGGCGCAGGCGCCGCCAGGCGGCGTAGGATGCCTTTACCGGCGAGCTTTGCCCCAGTGATTTTTAGTTTGAGCGATTGTTCGGTGTCAGTGGGGTTGAGCACGGCAACAACTAACGCGGTCCGATTGCTTGTCCATGCAGCAACGACATCCAGTGGAAAGGTGTCACTGCCGGCGTTGACCGCAGGTTGCTCGGCGCCGAATGGCGCGTTTGGCTTTGGCTGGGGCGAGTCGCCTGTGACCTGGACCGGGCTCGAGCCGAAATGCCGCGAGTATAGCATGAACACTAATCCGTTAGCGTTAAGTGTGACGTTGGTCCCATCGGATTTGAGCAGTGCCGTCGCGAACGTGTAGTTGGCCATTTTTATCAGGCCCGAGTGCCGGATCATCTCGTGCAGTGCCCATGCGATAGCGGGATAAGTTGGGTATTTGTATGTACCGGCGTATGCCCATTCGCTGATGGCCAATGGTTTGGGTTCACTTGCCAGGCGCGGGAATAGCCGCTCGTAATCCTTGTAATGCTCGTATTTGATGCGCATGTGATTTGCCGGGCGGCGCATCCAGTCGGTGACCGGCTCGTTCGGGTCGTTTGGCACCTGCTTGCCCTGAGCCAGGTCGAAATGCGTGCCGGCGTAGTTGTAAAAGTGCTCACTGAGCATGTCGAAATGGTCGAAACAGTTGGAAAGCAACATGCCGGTCCAGTCAGCGCGCGAGAAATATTCAGGCACAAGATTGGTGCCGAAGCTGAGCGACTCACGTGAACCGATCATGGTGTCGGGCATTGCACCGCTGGCAAGCAGTGTGATCGAAGGGTCAACCCTACGCATTGCTCTGGCAAATTGCCTATGCTTGAACATGAAGTCCTCAGGTTTCATTGCGCCGAACTGGTAAGTGAACCCCCACATTTCGTTGCCGATGCCCCAGAATTTCACTCGGAACGGCTCGGGGTTACCGTTTGCAGCGCGCAGTGCGCCCATCGGTGTGTTGGTGTCAGCGTTGGCGTACTCCACGTATTGAGCCGCCGACCACGCATCGCCCAAGCCAGCATTAACCGTGATGTAGGGCTCAACTTCCAGTAGCCTGCAAAGCGTGATGAATTCGTCTGTGCCGATGTCGTTCGGCTGCATAGCCCGCCAAACCGGGTCCCACGTGGGCGGCCGCTTGTCCGGGTCGCCAATTGCATCCCGCCATTCATGCGCGGAAACAAAGTTACCGCCAGGGAATCTGTACACACCGGCGCGGATCTGTTTGAGCGCCGCAATTGCCTCGGGCTTGAATCCGTGCAGGTTGTTCGATGGCATAAGCGACACCGCACCGATCTTGAACCAGCCCGAGCCACGCCCGACAATTTCGAATCTGGCCGGGCCAGACTCTGGTGCAACGAACGAAAAGGTGACCTTTTGAAAATTTGTCTTTAGGCTTACGTTTTCCGTGATTGGGATCACTGTGCCTGCGGTTTCTTTACCAGCGTCGTCGAGCCATCTAACTGCGATAAACACTCTGACCCGCGAGTCGCCAGCCAGATAAACTCGGCCTACGTACGTTGCGCCTTTGATAAAACTCACGCCTTTCTGAGAAATCCCACAGGGTTCGTCCCCAGCAAGCCTGATTAGCGGACTGTGCTCGCCCACAAACGGATTGTTGGTGTCCATTGTGACTGCCCCAGGTGGACCGACCGGGTTCCACCGGCCCGGGCCCACCCCGCGTGGGCGCCGGCTGCGACCACCCTCAGCACGCGCGTCCGCACTGGCATCGCCGGGCGTGTCCGGTGCCACTGCGAAGTAAAATTTCCGGTCATCGAGCATTTCGGCCCAAAGCGCTCTGTACATGATGTTTCCGATGTGCTCGATGAACTGGCCGTAAATGTAGGGTGAAACAGGCGCGCCTTCTTTGGCAGCGTCTATCGTTGCGGTGGGTGCCGCAGTTGTCTGAGTGCAACTTAAGCAAGCACTGCCCAGCACAATAATCTGCAATAATCTTCGGTACATCTTTTGATGGCGATCCTAAACGTTCGTAGTGCAGGTTTCAGCCTGGATTACCAAAGTGCAAAACTCAGCCCGGGGTGTACAGCCCAAGGGCCGACCTGCAAACTGCAACCGTTGGCCCTGCATTCGTCCCTGCACAGTGTGCCCCAAACATGCAAACGATTCGCGCTCGAAGTGCATTATTATCTTGTTTTGATCTTCAACACACTGACCGAATATGCGGGGAACACACGGGTGAAGTTCGTGCTCAGGCCCGTGATTTTTTCCGTGCGTGGGATGATTTTTTTCGGATTTTCGATTGAGTTTGTGTCCTCAAGCGATGCGCCTGCCAACACGACTGCCTCGCCTCTGGGCTGAACCTTTTTGACGCCCTTGAGCTGGATATTAATTGGCTGTGCCGAACCGGTGGTATTCACAACTTTCACAAAAACGAGGCCGGTCTTGCTATCGCGCGTGGCGCTGAAAAATATTTCGCGAATTTCCCGCGGCGGAGGCGGGCTTTGCCCGCGCCTGGCTTGCGGCTGCCACAGGCGCGTCGGGATATGCGCGGAGTCAGTTGCAAGGACTTCGTCTCCCAGCATCGTGCTGAACATTTTTTGCGCGTAGTATGCAGGTGATCCGTAACTCGTCAGTGCGTCGTAGCCAATAAGGTCCGAAGCCCATTGCATGGAACGATTCGGCCCAGTGAGCTGGCTGACGTTGACAAACAGCGGTGCGTAACAGTGCATGACTACAATGTCGGCATTGCGTTCCATGCAGGTCATCCACGCTGCGTCGCCAAGCGCACCGGCCATGTTGGGCGTGGGCGAGCCAACGCGCGTGGCCCATTCGCCAACAAAAATCTTGGTCGGATTTGTCCGTGAATACGTGTCGTAACGGAACGCCTGAGCCATCATTTCTTCCATGTTGCGATAGTAGTGTTCGTCCACCAGGTCCGGTGTGCGGCTTTTGACCCAGAGATTCTGGGGTTGTTCGTAACCGATCGAAGAAATGACCTTCAGATGCGGATACTTCGCCTTGATGGCATCGTAAAACTGGGCGAATCTGCCGTCGTAGCTGCCGCTGCGGTCGAAAAAGTCTTCATTGCCGATCTCGACGTACCGGAGCTTGAACGGTTTCGGGTGGCCGTGCTTGGCGCGCAGCGCACCCCATTTGGTGGTCTTGGGATCGCCTATGAGATACTCGATTTGCTCGAGCGCTTCTTGAACGTAGGGTTCAAGCTCCGGCCCGGCGTGGATGACGCCGCCGCGGCCAAGACAATAACCTGCAAACACACCCAACACGGGCTCCATGTTGAGGTCCTCGCACCACTGAGCAAACTCCAGCAGCCCAAGCCCGTCAGTGGACCAGTACCCCCATGGACTGGGATGGCCCGGTCGTTCCTCCACCGGGCCAATGGTTTCCTTCCAATTAAATCGCTGATTCAAGGCGTTGCCCTCCAGATAATTGCCACCGGGAAAGCGCAAGAATTTCGGTTTCAGGTCGGCCAGCAGTTCCATGATGTCCGGGCGCAACCCGTTCTTGCGATTCTTGTAGGTGGGCGGGAACAACGAGACATTCTGCAACCAGATCGTTCCCGGCGTGGTCGTGGTGAGCTTGAAGACATTGTCTTTTGAAACCGGCACACGCCCGGTCTTGAGCGTGGTGTCGAACTTTTTCCACTCCGTGGTCAGACCCGAGATTTTCGCACTGGCAAATGTGGTTTTGCCGTCGGCGCTTTCGATGCTGACTGTCACCGGTCCTTTGAACCCGCCGGCTGCTTTGGCAAAAAAGGACACGCGATAAGTCGTGTTGGGTCTGACGGGGATTCCCCAGTATCCGCCGTTGGCCACGCCGGCAGGTGAGGCCGCCGAAGCTGAAGAAACGTCAAGCTTAAGGCTGACATTCAAGAATTTGTTCAGTGGGTTGTTTGTGTCGAGCACCATCGAGGCACCGCCGACCTCGGACCAAAACCTCGGCTTGGTGTTGGGCCGGAAAGTTACCGGTACGTATTCACCAGCCACATAATTTGTGGGGGTGACACGCGGCACGACTGCATCCGCCTTGAACGTGCGGTTGCGGATTAGTTCTCCATAAAGTCCGCCCTCGTACGAGAAGTTGATCTCCTCGGTCATCAATCCGTAGAAGGTCGGGCTAACGTTGCCGGTGACCCTGCCTGCATCAATGTATAGGACGGGATTTTTTGCTGGGCGCATAAGCTGCTGAGGCTGCGGCGCTGGCTCACGTGTTTGGACAGTGCGCCCGGGGGGTACATTAGTAGCGGTGGTTCCGGGCCACGGGATCTCGGTGTCGGTGATAGACTCAGGGATAATCTCAATTGCATTGATGGCCGGGTTTTCGATCTTGGGCGTGAACGTGATTTTAAGTTGCCGATTTGTAATTTCGACAGAGACGGTTTCAACGTACGCACGGTACGGCCCGCCAGCTTTGACCCAAATATCGAAATCTTTGAATTCCTTGCCTTGGACGTTGAACGAGAAGACGCGCTCGCCCGGGCCGCCAATCCCCTCGTATGTCTCGGCGAAATAGAGCTTCACTGTGTATTTGCCATTGGGCAGTTTGTATGTGAAGGCGTCCATCAGATAACGTTCAGTCCGAAACAACTCAGGGTCTTTGGTATTGGCGATTTGAATAGACGGGTCACGCTCAACAGTTTCACCACCTTCAAACCCTTGGTCAGGCAACCATACGTTGCCCTCGGAATCCGTGTAAGGCGTGAACCTGCCCGCGTTGATCCGGACCGGCTTAAATTCAGATGGTGGTTTAGCAACTGTAGTTGTTATGGCAGGAGAAACAGCCGTTGCTGCTAACGGCTCCGGAATAATCTCAATTGCGTTGATTTGCGGGTTTTCAATTTGGGGTGTGAACACAATCCGAAACTCGCCGTTGGTCACTTCCACAGGCACGGTCACCACGTACGCACGGTACGGCCCGCCAGCTTTGACCCACACATCGAAATCCTTGAACTCATGGCCGTGCACATTGAACGAAAACACGCGCTCGCCCGGACCAGTAATGCCAGCGTAAGTCTCACAGAAATATAGCTTGGCAATGTACTTCCCATTGGGAAGCTTCCAACTGAACCATTCCATTGAATAATGCTCGCTTTGGAACAGGCCAGGTTCATCAGTCCCAGTTATCTCAACAGGCGGGTCATGCTCAACTGTGTTGCCGCCTTCAAACCCTTGGTCAGGCAACCACACATTACCCTTAGAGTCTGTGTATGGCGTAAACCGGCCAGCGTTTATCCTTATCGGTTTCAGTGTCGAGCTCGGCGCCGATGTTGTAGGCGCTGTCCCAGTTGCTGTAGCCAGCGACTCGGGAATAATCTCAATTGCGTTGATTTGCGGGTTTTCAATTTGGGGTGTGAACACAATCCGAAACTCGCCGTTGGTCACTTCCACAGGCACGGTCACCACGTACGCACGGTACGGCCCGCCAGCTTTGACCCACACATCGAAATCCTTGAACTCATGGCCGTGCACATTGAACGAAAACACGCGCTCGCCCGGACCAGTAATGCCAGCGTAAGTCTCACAGAAATATAGCTTGGCAATGTACTTCCCATTGGGAAGCTTCCAACTGAACCATTCCATTGAATAATGCTCGCTTTGGAACAGGCCAGGTTCATCAGTCCCAGTTATCTCAACAGGCGGGTCATGCTCAACTGTGTTGCCGCCTTCAAACCCTTGGTCAGGCAACCACACATTACCCTTAGAGTCTGTGTATGGCGTAAACCGGCCAGCGTTTATTCGGATGACCTGCGCTGCAGTCGGCGCAGTTTGCTGCCGCTTTGCCACGATTTGCGTGGTGGCAAAATCACCCACTCGGCGGGTGAACTTGATCTCGTTGCCGTCGGCTGAAACCGTGCCGTTGTAAGTGATACGTATTTCGTTGCCCTGAAAGTTCAGCAGCTCAACGAACGAGATCGCATCGCCGACGACCTTACCCTCCAAAAGCTCAGTCTCGCGCCGCCTGTCATTGACCTCCGATTGGGCTTTCCCGGTCAGCTTGGCGCCATCCTGCTGGAAGGTGAAGGTGTATTTCTGTAAGCCGATCTGTGAGTCGAATTCGGCTTTCCAAGTGCCAGTAACATCTGCCGCACAAACAGCCAGCGGCAATGCCGTCAACACCAGTAGCAAGCTTAACTTTTTCATTTGTTAGAGCGTTGTTTTCGGTTTGGCTGCAATAAAATCCTCATGCATCAGTCCCGAAACAGCAGTTGTGCAAACTCGCGCAGGCTGCGCCGCCACGTGAGCCATTCGTGGCCGGTCTCAGGTGAGATGTAGTAGTGACTGTTTATACCCGCCGCCTTGAGCGCTTCGACGTCGGCCTTGGGATCACTGCCGAAGCCTCTGCGGCTGCCGGGGCCGACCTCGCGGCTGCCGTAGCTGACAAACACGAGTTTAATCTTTTGCTTGAAGGCAGCCATGTCTGGGATGTCGTTGGTGCTGATGCTGCCACCGCTGAAGATGCCAATGTGGGAGAACTTGTCGAGATTGGCCAGCGTAATCGAGCGGGTTTGCATGCCGCCCATAGAAAGACCCGCCATTGCGCGATGCGGTTGATCGGCCAATGTGCGAAAGTTTGCGTCTATGTACGGGATCAAATCCTCGATAAGCATCCGCGCAAACGCGGCGGGGTTGTAGCCGCGCCCGCCCGGCCCGGTTATGGTGCGAGAATACGGGGTATTGGTCAGGAGCGGTTGGTTGGTAGAAACAAACCCGAAACTGGCGCCCGGCACATAGCTGTTTGCCATCACGATGATGAAGGGCCTGGCTTTGCCCTCGGCAATCAGGTTGTCCATTATGAATTGTGTGAAGCCCTGATTGCCCCAACCGGTTTCATCTTCACCGCCGCCGTGCTGTAGATACAACACCGGATAGCGCCGTGTCAGGTTGGTTTCGTAATCCGGTGGTGTGTACACAAAACAACGGAGATTAGTGCCCGCGCTTTTGGAATAAAAGAACACTTGGCGCAACTGGCCGTGTGGCACATTACGAAGCTCATAGAACGACCGGTCATGAGCAGGTACCTCGACGCCGCTACCCCAGCGACTTGCGCCGTAAAAGTAGAGCGTGCCCGGGTCCGGGACCGCAGCCCCATCAATCCAAAGCTGGTAATAGTGAAAACCTTCGTCCTGGGGCTGCGATTCACCAATCCAGACACCATCGTCCCCCTTGGTCAGCGGGTATTTCACGCCGCCGATGTCAAGCAGCACGCTCTGCGCCTGTGGAGCGTAGAGCCGCGCTCGGACTCGGCGCTCGGAATTGACCTGCGGATACTGTTTGCCTGGTTGGTTAAGCACCGAGGGCTTGAAATCCTCAATCGGCACTTGATTGGTTTGGGCCAGGCAAATGCCAACACAGGAGATCGAACAGATTGTAACAATAGATAGTAGCGTTTTCATAATATTAGCGATGTGTTGCGGTTAACGTTTAGCTGAATCCTTTTCACCCCGCACAAATGCACGGGGCGGTGTATTGCGTTGTGACGGACTGTACGAATTGCCGGCAAGTCAAACGCCACCTGTAGTGATTGCAAATACGGCTTGAATGGCGGTTTAGGCGTACCGATTACCAAGGATTTACACGCACTACACCAGTAAAACGACGCGGACCGCACACCTCCGCGGCACGGCGCAGAAATTTGATGGCCGCCACAGATAAAGGCTGTCCAACGTGCTGATAGTTTCACTTTGCGATGGTTGTACACATTTCTAATCTGGCTCTGGGTCTGGGCTTGAACCAGCCACTGCATGCCGTCTCATCAGACGGAGATCGAAAATGCCACCGGCCAACCATTGCCGGGCCACGAATTTCACTGTAACGTTCGTGCCTGTCAATACCTCAGGCGGTAACGGGTATCGCTTCTCAAAAAACTGGCCTGCTTTCTCGCCCTTCAGCTCTTCGGTGACCAGCAGCCTGTCGTTGACAAAGATGTCGAATATGCGCCCGGTGTCGCCACCCCAGTAACTCACGACCAGGTCCAATTGTTTTTCGCCACGCGTATCGAGTGTGTACTGGAACCACTGGCCATGCCGCCACCGCCGACCCTCGTGAATACCCGTTTCGGTGTTCTCACCGACAAACCCGTGTTCAACCTCCGACTGCTGCTCACCGACGGCCACCCAGTCCACCGTAGCAGCTTCGCGCGCGGCCCTGGCACGTTCCTCGGCGGCAAGCCGCTGTTTGCGCGCAGTAAACTCCTCGCGGGTTGTTAGTTGCCAGTACATCTGATACCGCGCATTGTGGAGCCGGAAGAACGGAAGCAGCCGGATACCCTCTGGTGCGGGCGGCTCGACAATTTCCACAAGCCTGAAGCAGAGCGGGCCACCGACCGGGTCGGGTCTAACATACCGTGGGACCTGTTCACCGGCCGCGAGCAGGACAGGCACCTTGTCCAACGGCACAAGTGGGCCGTGCGCCACATGCCCCATCCGACTGCCATCGGCAATTAAACCCACAAGATCATTCGTGCCCGTGGGCGCCGCCAGAACGATCGGTCCGTGCAGGATTGCTACCCAGGGCGAGCCGTCAGGCAGGTGCTCGACCGTGGTGCGCATAGGCAGCTCGAGTTCAATGCGGTCGCCGTTGCGCCAGCGACGGTTGAGCGCGGCATACGCGGACGGTGTGGAATCCAGTTTCACAGGCCGCCCGTTGACGCGCACTGCGAACCGGCCCGGCGCAACCCAGGCCGGGTGCCGCAGGTAAAGCGTGAATGTGGCGGGTTTCTTCAGCTTCAGTATCAAGCGCGTGCGGGGCTCATCCGGGAAACTTGTTTCCTGCCGCAGCGTCAGGCCGAGATTGGTCACGGTCAATACGGACGGAATAAAGAGGTTGACGTAAAGGCCGTTGGTTGCCTGCGCGTAAATGAACTCGCCATAGCGGCCGGGGTTTTCCATGCCGGTACCGACGCAGCACCAGAAACATCTGTCCGGCTGCGAGTACACCCGGTAATGCTGCGGGCGAATGGGCGTGAAGTACACGTAGCCCGGGCGCTTTGGGTTTATCGAGGCTAAGATGTGGTTGAACAGTGCGCGTTCGTAGAAATCTGCGTAGCGCGCCTTGGGCTCCATTGCAAACAGTAATCGGGTCAGGCGAAGCATGTTATAGGTATTGCAGGTCTCCGGGCCTTCTCGATGCTCGAGCATACCTCTGAAGTCACGAGGATTGTTGAAATGCTCGGAAACGCTGTTGCCGCCGAAAGCAACCGAGCGCCTTGTGACTACGTTTTCCCAGAAGAACTTGGCACCGGACAGCGCCTCTGGGTCACCCGTGAGCATTGCGATCCGCGCTAGGCCGGTTACCTTCGGGATCTGCGTGTTTGCGTGCAGGCCTGTGAGCCGGTCTTCGTGCCGTTTCAGAGGCTCGAGCACGGCCCTGTGGCAAAACCGCTGTGCCAAACGCAGATACCTGGCGTCGCCGGTGATGGCGTAAACATCAGCCAAGACTTCATTCATTCCCCCATGTTCCTGGGCGAGCATTTGCTGCATTTGCTCATCGGTGAGTTCGGAGGTGACTTTTTCGCACCAGTCGGCGAACCTGATCAGGCTCGCTCGCGCGAGCTTGTTCCCAGTCAACAAGTAGGCGTCACGAAGGCCCGCCAACGTCTTATGCAGGTTGTACCACGGCACCCACTTGCGGTGAATGGCCTCGATGCGCCCGGCGGCAACGGCCCGCCACAATTCTTTGCTGCCCGGCACACCCCCGACGTAACCGTCGCCATGGGCATCTTGACACCGGACAACTTCACGCACCGTGTGGTCAAGCCTGTTTTTGAATTCGCCTGTTGGTGTATCTGCGCCCGAGGCGATCATCAACGCCAACGCCGACAGGTAATGCCCGGCGGTGTGTCCATCCAGGCCGCTGCTTTCCCAGTTCCCGTACGGTCTGGCTTTGCGCTCTAGGCCGGCCTCGCGCAACAACGGGGCAAGCAACCTGTCAGGTTCAAGCGCAAGTAGGTATTCTCTATTGGCTTTGACAGCTTCGGCAAACGGGCCGTCTATTACAGAAACGGCTGTCAATGCTGGATACGTAACAGCCACCCGTTCGGCTGGTGCATCGGCTCGCGTGTGTAGTCCCGAGATGCATGCAACCACCACCAGCCAGATAACGTTGCCTTTAACGGATTTCATAGGTTTTGCCAAGGAATTGACCGCATCCATGGTCTGAGCATTACGCGTTCACAGCAACCGTTTGACAGACGCCATCAGCCCGGGGTCGGCAGGCTTACGCCAATCTGTATCAATGCGCGTGATGACATTTTCATTAGACTTAAATTTTCATTCGGCGGACTGCGCGGCGTTGAGTACAGCGGCGCTTGCAGAGTTGCGCAAAGGCGGCTGTGTTGCAGTGGCTGATTTACCCGCAGCAGACTCTTTAAACGTGACCTCGATTGGCTGGCCGGTGTATTCGATCGTCTTCGGATCGGAAGGTGTTCTATAAACACCTGCATTTTCACCGGGTGCTACCACCACGATTTGCAAAGTGCGCCTGGTAATCATACCCGGGAAAGAGCCTTTTCGGGGGCCAATGCCAAGCGTTCTTTTTGCGTCGTCCCAGCTCAGATCGAACATGGCGTAACGCCCATTTTCATAGTCATACGTTTCGTTGTCGTCCTCGTATATGGTGAAGCGTGCATTGGCTCCCGGGTAGATCCGGATTTCATACGGTCCATCTGGCATCTCTGTTGCGTATTGAATTATTGGGCCAAAGGGCACGATCGAGCCAGCCCGCACATAAATTGGGAACTCGTCCATCGGGCATGCCCTCTTTACTCGTTGACCGCCCTTGTATCGTTTATTGGTCCAGAAATCGTACCAGTCCGCGCCGGCAGGTAAATACGTTTCCACAATGTCGTTAATTTCGCGCTTTGCATCCGCAATTGCCTTGATCTCGCTGGGCGTGCGCAAGCAGAGCCTGAAGAACCGATCGAGCGTGCCCTGGTAAAACTCAACCTTGATGGGCAGTTTTTGCCCCTTCTTTAGCTCTGCTCTACCACCTTTGTAACGTTTCGGGCCGAAATTCCAATCATCCACAATGAGTTTCCCATCCAGATAAAGCCGGCACCCGTCGTCATATTCAACACCCAGCTCGTGCTCGCCATCCTCGGGAACGACAAAGAACCCTTCCCAGCGCGCGGAGAAATTTTCGCAACTCTTTAGTCCCGGAGGTGGTTCAGCCAAGGGCGCGCCCGGCCAGTGATGCTCGAACTTGGTGTCAACTGTTTTGCCGGCGGGCTTTTCGAAGTTTATGCCCTCAAAGTACTGCACAGCTAAGCCCGGCATGTCATCTGGGGTACGCAGTACATCTGCTGAAATGGTGCGTGCTGGCGGGTCACTCGGATAATAGATTGCACGCGTGACCGGGTGGACCAAAAACGCGGGACCGAACATGAACGCGTCATCTATTTTCCGCACTTTAAGGTCGTCAGGGAAATCCATCGCCAAGCCACGCATCATCGTATAACCATTAGCTGTGGTTTGCCAGCCAAGGGCGTAAATGTATGGCAACAGGCGATACCGCAGATGCGCAGCCACAAGGAGTGACTTGTAGATTTGGCGGTCGATTGCTTTGAAAATGTACGGCTCGCGTTCGATCTGCGTGCCATGAATGCGGTAGATCGGATTGAAAATGGCGAACTGGTGCCAGCGCGCAAACAGTTCCCTGTACTCGGGGTTGTTTTCACCGCCTGTATAATGCACGAAAAAGCCGCCTGTATCCTGTGTCCAATAAGGGAGTCCCGCCATAGCCACATTGATCCCACCGGAGATCTGGTTGCGGAGCGTGGTCCAGCTCGCTGTTGTATCGCCAGACCAAGGTATGGCGGCGTACCGCTGTTGGCCGGCCCAAGCTGAGCGCGTCAGGCACACAAGGCGTTTGTTGCTCACCTTGCGGTACTCTTCGTAAAGCCCCTTTGTGGCCATTAAACTGTAGGTATTGAGGTACCGGGTGAAATCACCCATTGCATTGGTACCGAGCCGTTTAATATCACGCTCAACTTCATCTTGGCTGTGGCATGCGGTACTCACCTCGACTTCGGTCCCGTCCATCCAAATTGCATCCACGCCAACGTCCAACAAACCGCGTTTGAGGTGTTTGAAGTAAATTGCGCGGGCTTCGGGACTGTAAGCGTCGTAGATGCGTGCCCTTCTTGAGATCCAATGCAACGGCCTGAACCGTAACCCCTTGGCATCGAGTTCTTTCGCCAGCTCAGTGTCATTGCCGATGGATGGCCACACCGAGATCATAAGCCTAACTTGCATATCGTGGAGCATCCGGGTCATCGCTGCAGGGTCAGGGTACCGTTCCTTGTCCCAGATCATGCCACTCCAAGTGCCGTCACGTTCTCCGCCCCAGTACTGCCAGTCCTGCACTATGTAATCGAGTGGAAACCCAACCCTGCGGAAGGTCATGGCAACCTCTATGACGCGGTCTTGGGTTTTGTACCTCTCTTTGCTCATGAAAAGGCCAAATGCAGCCTTCGGGAACATCGGCGCGGCGCCTGTGAGCCGGCGGTACCCGGCAATGACCTCATCCAGCGTGTCGCCAGCAAAGAAATAGTAATCCATGCCGGCCGGCGCGCTCTCGGCTTGAAAAGTCGCACCGTTCGCATCGTCGCTAAAAAATGCCTTCGAATAAATGTCCCACATGATGCCGTACCTACGGGTGGAAACCAGCACAGGGACCACAATGCCGATGTTACTCTGGACAAGCTTTACCTTTTTGCCCCTGTAATCCATGTATGGCTCGGTGTACTGGCCCAAGCCGTAGAGCGATTCATCAGGTGTCATTGTGAAGGTAACAGCAGCCTCGTATGTCGGCGCACCGGAGATGTTCGTCTTCTTAAGCGAAATTGGGCCATCGGTGCGTTCGCGCGTGAACAGCTTCCCGTCCCGTCCGTAGAACGCCACTGCGCCGGACTTTTTCATCACCACAACTCGAAGTTTGGGTGAAAAGACCACCAATTCGTCATCAGTTTCATTCACGCCGAGCTCGATCGGGATAAAATTGGTAACGACCACAATGCTCGGGTGTGTGGCATAACTTTCGCCAAGCGTGGCCGTTACCCGCACCGTAGCTGGCTCGTAAAACACAACGTTTTTGACCATCTCATTGATGCGAAACTGCACCCCGTTCTGCAGTTGTTCCCAAACAAAACCTTGGCCCTCGGACCGAACAACCGGTTGCAATTGCCCAAGTTTGTCCAGACCCGTGGGGCCAGCCTCACAAATTAAGCTGCAAGCGCATGCTACCAACAACGTTACGAAGGCCTTCTTCATAAGCCGGTTTACGTTTGGTCAATAATGTCATTCAGCCACAATTCTCAATGGCAGCCTGAGCCGGATGTCATCGGATGCAGCTGCGATCATCAGTTCGTATTGGCCTGGCTCAACCACGTACCGTTTTCTCTCGGTGTCCCAATAGCGGAAGCGTTCGGCTGGGAGCTCGATCGTCACTTTAGTAGATTGCCCTGCCTTAAGGCTCACGCGACGGAAACCGCACAGCGCAAGCCCAGGCTGTGGCACCTTCGGGTTCACATGCCGGTAATACACCTGCGCAACTTCATCCCCGTCGCGAGGGCCAGCGTTTTTGATAGTGAATGTTACCTTAACCTTGCCGTCCGGGCGAATCTTCTTTGGACTCAGCCGACCGCTCTTGTACTCGAACTTGGTGTAGTGCAATCCGTGGCCAAACGCATACAGTGGCTTACCAGTGAAGTACCGATATGTGCGATTGCTCATCGAGTAATCCTCAAACGGCGGCAGGTCTGCAGTTGAACGGTAAAATGTGATCGGCAGATGCCCAGACGGATTGATCTCGCCAAACAACACTTCAGCAACGGCTTGCCCACCCGATTGGCCCGGGTACCATGCTTGCACAATAGCCGGCAAATTTTCATCTTCCCATGTGAGGGCGATGGCTGAACCGCTGCAATTGACCATCACGATCGGTTTACCCGTGGCATGAAGCGCGCGGATAAGCTCCTGTTGCACATGAGGTAATTCAATCGACTCCCTGTCGAGCGTTTCGCCTTCCTGGCCGGCGGTTAGCCCACCAACATAGATGATCAGATCGGCGTTTGCGGCCACAGCCATGGCCTCGGCCATCAGTTCTTCGATCGGTCTGTCAGTCTCGTTATCCTGCTCAGACCACGGCGCTCGTGCCTTGTTGGTTGTGATTGGACAGCCCATTGCATGTACAACTTCGATGCCCGGCCCAGCCAGCGCCTTGATGCCGTCCAAGATCGTGATATGGCGCGAAGGCGTGCCATGGTAATTACCCTCCAACATCGTTTTGGAATTGGCGTTTGGGCCAATGACAGCAATGCGTTTCAGCTTTGACCGGTCCAGGGGTAGTATGCCGTTGTTCTTCAGCAGCACAATTGATTGCCGTGCATGTTCCAGAGCTACAAGGGCATGCTCCGGCGTGTCGTTGTCTGCAATGGTGTATTTATTGTATGGCACACGCTCCGGCGGGTCGAACATACCAAGGCGGAACCGCGTCCACAGCGTGTAATAAAGTGCTTGATCAATTTCTTGCTCTGTTATGAGCCCTTTCTGCACTGCGCGAACCAGGGCGTTGTAATCACCGCCGCAACAGAGATTGCACCCGGCCTTAACTGCCACTGCAGCAGCTTCCTCCGGCGTCTTTACATAACGATGGTCACGCCAGATATTGGCAATAGCGTCGCAATCAGACACAACGTAGCCCTCGAAGCCCCATTGCTTGCGCAGCAGCTCGGTCAGCAGAAATGAATTGGCGCAACACGGCACGCCATTGACCGCATTATAGGCGCCCATGACGCCGGCGACCTTGCCTTCGCGCACCACACGCTCAAAGTGCGGCAGATAGGTTTCAAAGAGGTCACGTTCGGAAACCACGGCGTTGAACCTGTGCCGCTTGCGTTCCGGCCCACTGTGTACTGCGTAATGTTTCGCACACGCCATCGCCAACATGTACTCGGGATGATCCCCTTGAAAGCCCCTGACGTAGTGGACAGCCAGTTCGCCAGTCAGAAACGGGTCTTCGCCGTAGGTCTCCTGGCCACGGCCCCAGCGCGGATCGCGGAAGATGTTAATGTTCGGCGTCCAGAATGTCAGGCCGGTCCACCACTTCGAGTCGCCGTTATGTTTGGTTGCATAATCGTTGTGCTTTGCGCGGCCCTCGATACCAGTTACCCTGCCCTGGCGATAGAACATATCCGGATTCCATGATGCCGCCCCCGCTATCGGGCACGGAAAAACTGTGGCAATGCCGTTGTTGGCCACGCCGTGCAGCGCCTCGTTCCAGTAGTTATAAGCCGGCAAACCCAGCCGCTCGATGCGTGGTGCGCCGCTCATTCCGCCCTGTAATTGTGCCACTTTTTCAGCCAGCGACATCCGGCGGATCAAGTCGTGTATGCGCTCTTTCAACGGGTACGCCGGGTTGCGCCAGATCGGCGGCTCTTTCACTTCCGGGATGCGTTTGGCTGCTGCCGTGAATTCATCGGCAAGTTCCGATGCACTGAACGAGACCATCGTGGCACCCTGGGCGTTCCTGATTTCGATTGTGTTGAACTTGGCCGTGCCCCTGCTTGCCACAAACGAGATCCGCAGCGGACCGCGTAAGGCGTCGTCGGCCTTTTCGAGCGTGCCGGTGATTAAGGCAACTTTGCGCGCGCCGCCAGCCGCTGCAAACACGTCGAAATCTTTCGCCAGCACTTGCTCGCCCGCAACAACATCAAACACACGCTCGCCAGGCCCGCTGACAACCGTCTCAGCTGCGCCGATGACAACGGTGTACTTACCCGGGGGCAATCCCGACACCGTAACGATGAAGTTGGTGCCATTTACGTCCTCGCGGTAAGCAGCCTCGTTGCCTCCGGCGCCTTCGATGGCCACGGTGGGTTCCTCTTTACGATGGGTAAAACTGCCGCTGACGCTCACCTGATAGCTACATGAGACACAAACTTCATGCGTAGCTGCCATGCCCGCCTCGGGAAAGGCAAGCCACCCCACCAACACAAGGATTGCCGTCCACAGAACACCAGCACCACTGACCAAACGCTGTAACCTGCTCATATGCAATTCCTCACAGACTTTTGTAGTTGGTTTGAGTAACAAAAATTATGACATGCGCCACAGGAAAATGAAGCGCAAATCCCGCAAATGCGGGGCCCACAACCGCAGAACATTGCTTGCCAATAGCACCTTTTGGGAGTCAGGGTTTGTCCAATCCACTGAAAGGCACTGTTTAAGCCTAAGCCCGTGACACAATCCATCCAGTGCGACACTGGCCTATTAACAGATGAGCCCGATAGTTGAGTCTTCCCCGCACCAACTGAAGGCGCGATTGGTATGGTCGGCTTCAATGCCAAGAAATTTGTCCTGAGTCGCAGATTGAATTCTGCTGAGGCTATATGTACAGGTGAAACACGAGCATCCAGGCAGTTCATTCGGATGCTACAGATGCTTGACGCGTTCGCAGTTTTAGTTTCCATAACGCATCAGCCTCGGACACGGAACACAGTCAGCGAGTAAGCCGGCGCTTGGTAATCGAATGCCGGCTTGAAAGTTACGTTTGCAGTTACCGGCTTTATTACTGGTTCTTTGCCGTCCTCGTTGAATGCGTCGGGGGACGGCCCGGTGAGCACCGTTTTAGTGCCCTTCAATTCTGTGTTAGGTAGGCCAAGCAGTTTGATTGCTAGCTGCGCAGGCGTCTCTGCGCCATTGACGATTTTGATGATCAAGTCACCCGATTTGGAGTCGCGCACGGTGGACGCAGTCAGTGTAGCAGGTGTTGTGACCGGTTCGATTGTGGTTTGCAGGTATCTGTCGTCGCTGTTCTGGCCGAAAAGCATCTGCACGTAGTAATTGGCAGTAAGGTACACGTTTGTTGCATCAAAATAGATGAGGTCCGGATGCCACTGCGTGTGGCCGCGGCGCGCCAGCAGCGGGGCGTCGTAGGCAAACACGTTTGCGACCGTGCCGTTGGTGGTGGTAAGGTAACGGGTGGATCCCAGGCCGTCGTAGCCGAAATACAGCGTGGTGCCGCTGGCCACGTCCCGTTGGCTGATCAGGTCCAAGCCGTAGTTGTAAACGCGTGCCAACACGCCGTTGACCCGCTCTTCCACCACCTGTGCGTAGCCGCTCAGATTGCGCGTGTCCACCAAGTAGGTGTTGGTGGTCGTGCCGACGATCTTCCGCACGCGGTTGCCGTCACCGTCATAGACAATCGTGATGTTCGTGCCGCCCACCGTCGCGTTGGTCAGCCGGTTCTCGACGTCGTAGAAGAACACGTTCGCACCGTTGGTGCGGGTGTTCCCATTGGCGTCATAAACGTCGCCCACCAGCCAGTCATTGGCGGTGTAGGCGAAGGTCTGGTTCGTAATGCCGCCGAGGGTCGAGGTGCGATTGGTCCGGTTGCCCACTCGATCATACGCATAGCCCAGACTGCCAACAGGCGCAGTGCCGCTGATGACTTCGTTGGTCAGCCGATAGAGCGGGTCGTAAGTCCGGGCGTGGGAGCAGGCGTGGTGCAGAACACCTGCGAGGAACCATGCTAAGAACAGTCGGCCCATCATGGCATGTCACATGTCAGATAAAAGCGAACCCCTGCTCGCGCTGCCGCCTCCAGGACTTTCTCAATTTGTTCCAGATCGCCAATCGCGCGCGAGCGTGGATTCGTATCTCGCAGACGGCTCAGCGCTTCGCGCACTGCCTGCATTCCGTCACCGGCACTGTGCCACGTAACCGCAGGAGGCTCGGCGTCAACTCCCTCGGCGGCCGCGAAATCAGCCGCATCCTCCGGGTTGATGCTGAACATCTCACTGATGGGGGCGAAAGGGGAGGCCGGCCCTTCCGTCTCAAGGCTGCCGAAGAATTCAGCGGCCAGACCCTTTCCGTCAATCGCCAGGGGGTCAATCCCCGGAATGTCACGCTCAAGCTTTGGATAAATACCCATGCCCATAAACATTCTGTCATCGCAGTTTGATGGGATGTCCGTGTTCGGCGGCTACCCGCCCGAAATACGGGATGCCAAATTCCAACAATTTCTGAATCGCATCGTCTACCTGCGATTGAACCTGAGCCAGCTTCGTCTCGATGCTGTCCTCAGGCACTGAATTCACCATGTCTTCCAAGGTGATTTCTCGGCCCAACCCCCACCAGTGGTCGAACCCGTACTGTTGCCAAAGCCGGGACAAACGGAGGCAGAGTCCAGGTACCTGGCGAGTGTCCTCCGGAATGGTCGTCGAACATTGGGGCAAGTTCTCATCGCTGCTCCATGCAACTTCCAAAGTGAATCTGTCCTCCTTCGGAGAAATGGCGAGAATAACGAACAATGTAAGATCAGATCCAACCGAGCACGCATAGACAACCCAGCCAAGTGGTGTCTCGTATTGAGACGTTCGCTTAAACTGAGGCAGTTCCTGACTCATTTGTAAAGCGAAGCGCGACCGTATGGCATTTGCAAGCTTGCTCTGCATGGCGACTTTAGAAGCCGAAATAGAGTTTGATCCACTGGAAGAGGCCTTCCACGCCATGCACAAGTTGGACTTTCGACGCGTTAGCTCCCAATTCACGCGTTACCAGACTGATTTGTTGCTGCGATGGTTCACGCAGCGTCCAAAGCACAATCTGGCCTTGGCCATGTGCCGCTGCAGCCTCGACTTGCGCCACCAGCCCAGTGAGCGCCTCGCCTGTTCGGCGCGGAATGCCGTACTTGACCTCAATTTGCGCAACCCGCTGACCATGTGTGAGCACGAAGTCAATTACTCTGCCACCAACATTCTTGTCAGGGGTGACTTGAAGATTGGGAGCGGTGACTTGTACAGTCCTAATTACTTGCAGGGCCGTTCTTTGCGCGAGCGCTCCAAACTCTTGAAACAGAAGGCCCAACTGCCTCCCACCTGTCTGAAAAGCAGGTCCGAGGCGTGAAACCAACACGTTCGCCTGGTGCGCGGCAAGGCCACTGATCGTGGTTATGGCCGTCATGAGCGACGTGAGGTTGTAGTCCGCCAAGCCTGACGGATCCACGCGATTCACCGGGTCCGCTTGAGCATAGAGATACCGGTGCAGGCTCGGCGGATCG
>CAZKTA010000028.1:0-27204 GCA_964555645.1 uncultured Verrucomicrobiota bacterium | reverse complement strand
CAACCGTGGCCCAAACGAACGTTTACTCCCAAAACGTTGTCGGATATATAAATGTGACCGTCACAAACATGGCCTTAATCGCTAACCAATTGGATTTGGATGGGACGGGAACAAATAATGGGGTAGCAGTTACACTGGGTACAAATGTCCCTGTGGGGACGGTAATATATGCTTACAACCGCGGTGCTGGTAGCTTTGTTTCTGCGTCATACACTACGAAAGGTTGGATGGGCGTAACACCCCTTGTAAATGCGGCGATGAATCCGGGTAGCGGTTTCTTCATGAGAGTGCCAACGACTACGACAGTTACATTTGTTGGGAATGTATTGCAGGGTACATTGACGACGCCATATGGGGCTGGAGTCAACCTCCTTTCTTCGAAAGTGCCTCAAGCAGGGACGTTACAAGGTAGCTTGGGGTACACTCCAACCGTCAACGATGTCGTGTACCGCTTCAACCCAGCAGCCCAGACATATATATCGCATACGTTCACAACAAAAGGCTGGGTTGGCGGTGACCCACCATTAGCAGTCGGAGATGCTTTCTGGTTAAAGGCAACTGCTGCAGGGACATGGACACGAAACTTTACGGTGCAGTAAGAGGACGGCTTTTTTAGTCTAAACAAAAAACAAACCCGAGTAAGCGAAAGGAGCGGATCATGAAAAAGTTATTTGTAACATTAATGTTGGTGTTTGGTATAGCTTCGTACGTTTACAGCCAAGGTACGATTGAACTCTTGAATCGTGACAACACAAGCCTCGACAGTAGGGCTACATCAAACGGATTGGTTTGGACCAATGACGGGAAGGGTGGCATAGGCTTGTGGGACGGGTACAACTATAATTTGAGTCTGGAAATACTGGGTGGGCCATCCACCGACTCGCTAACTCCATTGGCATTTTTCCGTGAGGATCTGGTAGCACAAGCAGGGGATTATACAGGCATGGATGTCGGGAAGTTTGTAGGCACTTGGAATGAAGTAAAAATTCTCACTGTGCCGGGAATTACCCCAGGTGGCACGGCGTGGATTCACCTTAAACTGTGGTGGAGCGCAGGTGGCCCTGTTTCGCCAACTTACGAACACGCCAAAACGAGCGGAACTTCGTTCTTTGGGGAAGCAATCTTCCAAAACCCAACAGGGAATCCGGTTGCAATTCCACCGGGATTGCCTGAAAGCTTAACTGGCATGCCGGCGATTGTGATGTTGATACCTGAGCCGGGTGCATTTGCACTTGCAGGGCTTGGACTAGCCGGCCTGTTGATCTTCCGTCGCAGGAAGTAAAACAGACTAAGCAAACGTTTCGAGCGAGCCCCGAACCAAAAATTCGGGGCTCGCGGTTTTTTGGCGTCAAACCGCGCAGAGGCGTAGAGGTTGGTCAGAATCAGGAAAAGAACCTAATGTTGGACGGGTGTCTTGCCGGCAGGCAGCGCATTATAGCGGACGCCTCGCTCCTGCATACGCGGGGCGTCCCTACCAAATTCGTTGAAAAGGTATGGACGCATGGCCTCATGCGTCCGGCGCTTTCGAGTGTCGCTGTGCATACAGAAGCACTTGAGCTTTCGGACGCCTCGGCGAGGCGTCCCTACCACATTCATCCAAAAAGGCAGGCACGCATGGTCCCATGTGTTCGGACATTTTGGTCGGCTCGGCGAGCCGACCCTACCAATGAAATTTTTTTGTGGAAGCACCTTTTGGTGCCAAGGTCCATTGCCCAGGTTTATTCGCCGCGGCGTCCCTACCGGTGAAATTTTTTTGTGGAGGCATATGGCCTCATGTGTCCGGAGCGGACACCAAAACCTTTCACGGGGTAGGGACGCATGGCCTCATGCGTCCGGTTCTCTCTGTCTTATGTACCCATTTTTTGTGGCAGACACGCATAGTCTCATGCGTCCGTACATTTTTGGTAGGGCTGGCTGGCCTCAAGCCGTCTGCTCCTTTTCTGCACCTGGGCTTGTAACAGAGATGATTTTGCGCTTAGCTCCGGCGATCCTGCAGGTGCAGGACTACCAACGGTTTTTTCAATAGCGAGGCATGCTATTACGATGGCGATGGCTGTCTGCGGCCTGAAAAAGCATGGACACCGCACCGCCGGGAGGTTATAAGCATGTCCAACAAAAATGTCTCTATGACCGTTTTACTGCTCTTCTTTTGTTCAGGTGCAACCGCGCTGGTATACGAAGTGGTCTGGTCCAAATACCTGTCACTGCTTTTTGGGAGTACAATCCATGCGCAAAGTGTTGTATTGGCCGTATTCATGGGTGGGCTTGCACTTGGCAACAGATTGTTCGGCAGCTTTGCCGACCGCACCCGCAAACCGCTGGCAGCGTACGGCTACATAGAGATCGCGATAGGGATTTATGCATTCTTGTTTCAAGGACTTTACAGGCTCGCCGACAGTGTTTTTGTTTCAATCGGCTCGACCATTTTGGATCGCACGGGGTTGTTGTTATTGCTCAAAGCTGTGTTGAGCGTCGGTTTGTTGCTCGGCCCGACAGTTTTAATGGGCGGGACCTTGCCGATGATAGCAGCTTGGCTGCAGAAAAGTTCGCTCGAGGCCGGCCGGCGTTCGGCGCTTTTCTATGCGGTTAACAGCTTGGGGGCGGTATTTGGGGCGTGGTCGGCAGGGTTTGTCCTGGTGCCGTTAATCGGCATGCCGCCGACAATTACCGGAGCAGCAATTGCGAATGTTTTGATCGGTTTGGCGGCGATCAATATTGCAAAAAAGCAAAAGGCCGAGCGCGCACACGAGGCGCAACCTGCTGAACAAGCGCAGACTACGCATGTGGCGTCGTCAGACGCTGGCGCACGATTGTTTCGCTGGGGTTGTGTGTTGGTTGCATTGACAGGCGGTGTTTCAATGAGTTTGGAAGTACTGGCATCGCGATGTTTAAGCCTGATTTTTGGGGCCTCATTACAGGCGTTTTCGATTGTGCTTATGGCGTTTATTCTCGGGATCGGGCTGGGCAGCGTAGCGATCGCTTCGCCGCGTCGGCAGTGGCCGAAAGAAACTGCAACAGTAGTGCTAGTGCTTGGCGCGGCAGCGTGGGTCGGGCTGTTGGTGTTTAACATAGAGAACCTGGTCGAGTTGTACAGATACGCGCGGAGTGGACTGAGCCGGTCGCCGGTTGGGTACCGGTATCACCAGTTTTTGATATCGGCAATTTCGATATTTGTGTTGGGTTTGCCTGCCGCAGCGTTGGGATCAGTTTTGCCGCTGTGGATTCGTGTGGTTTCGGAAACATCGGTTTTGTTGGGCGATAGGGTGGGGCGTCTTCTGACGTGGAACACTCTTGGTGCGGTTGTGGGGGTTACATTGACCGGATTTGTGCTCATGCCAAACATCGGGTTGCGCGGGTCGTTCATGGCATTGGCGCTTGTGTTAAGCTGCGTTGCTGTGGTGATAGCGCTGGTTGCGTTAAAACGGATGGCTGCATTGGCGGGCATGGTCATTACGAGTCTGCTTGTGCTTGTGGCCGCAACAGGCAGCGAAGGCTGGCGTCACGTGCTTAGTTCGGGGATTTTCAGATTGCCAAACGAAGCGTTCTCACCAGAAGCACTGCGCGAGCGGCGCAAAGCCGTCCGAATCTTGTTTTACGAAGACGCACCGGACGCAACTGTGTCCGTCGAAAGCATTAAAATGCCGGACGGTCGCGATGACTTGGTTTTACGGATAAACGGCAAACCCGATGCTTCTGCATACGGGGACAGGTCAACAGAGCTGTTGCTCGGCCATTTGCCTTTATTGGTGAAACCGGGAAGCAAGCATGTATTTTGTTTTGGCATCGGCAGCGGCATCACGGCCGGCGCGGCGCTTGGGTACCCGATTGAAAGGCTTGTGGTGGCAGACAATTGCGAGCCTGTGCTGCGGGCGGCAAAACTTTTCGAGCCGTGGAACCGCGGTGTGCTGACAAACAGCCGCACACGCATTTATCACGAAGACGCACGCACCGTGTTCAAGCTTAGCCAGCAAAAATACGATGTTATCATGGCTGCACCGTCAAATCCGTGGATGGCTGGCATTGGCAGCGTGTTCAGCCGCGAGTTTTATCAGCTCGTTGCAAGCCGGCTCAAGCCAGGTGGGATAATCGCACAGTGGTTCCAGATTTATGAGATGGACGACGACACGGTGCAACTTGTTCTGCGCACATTCGCAAGTGTGTTCCCTGTGATGGAAATCTGGGATGTTGCAGGTGGTGACATAATCATGCTCGGCTCGGACAAACCGTGGAGGTCGGATCCGACGGTTTACGAGCGTGCGTTCGAGTTTGAGTGGGTACGGAACGACCTCGCCTCGATAGGCCTGACAACGCCTGTAACGGTGCTTACGCGTCAGCTTGCCTCGCAGCGGACTGCGTTTGCGGTAGCGGCACCGGGCCGGTATCAGCGTGACAACTATCCAATCCTAGAATACGTTGCGCCGCGAGCGTTGTATGTGTACCACGGCCAACGTGCACTTGGACTTCAAAGATTCGATGAGCGCACCGTGCAAATGGACCTTGCACCGCCGGAAAAGAATCGCGCCTTGGCCACGGTTGACATTTTTACCCTAAGCCAGATTTTCGCTGGGCAATCACAGTCTGTTAACCCAAGTCTCCAAGCGTACATCGGAATGCTTGTCGAGGGCAATATTGGGCCTCAGCAGTACCCATTGCTTGCCATGCCGTGTGTGTTCCGCGGCACAAATGATCCGGTGTTTTTCGTGCCGGATGCAGCTCGGACCAATCAGGTATTGCATGCGCTTTTTACTGCTGAGGCAGTACTTAAGACAAACCCAACAAACCAGCTCGCAGCGGTCGAGAGCATCGAGAATCTGTTGGTCAGTCTGACGAATTACTCTGTGCGTGAGGCCGGCTGGTCGGCAGCTTACTATGCCGCACTTGGTGTGAAAGCAGCCTTGCAGTTAGGTGAGCAAGATCGGGCAAGAACAATCCTGCTACGAGGACTGCAACTCGAACCTGAGTCAATAGAGCTGCACTACTTGGCGCGGATCATGGTTCGTGAGGGCGCATTACGCCCGTCTGAATTGCCAAAAGGCATTACAACTCAGGTCGTTGCCGCCGCAGCCACGCGATAAAAGCCGCTGAAATATTGTGTTTGGTGCGGTGAAATAGACTCGGGCAAATGAAAAACTCATCAGGACCCGAGCGACGTTGGACGCAGCGCCCCTTTACGTTTACTTTAACGTTAGAGGCAGTTCGCTAAAGCGACCGTATCCAATGGAGTGGGGTTTGTACGAGATGCGAAGGAGCAGAGCTGTCGTGCCTGTGAAGCCGAGCTGCAAGCATGATGTTGCCAACACTTTGCTTTTCGTTCAGCAGTAGCGTAACCGCGGCTATATCTGAAATTCAATTGTTCCGAGCTGTCAGGCGGGTGATGTTGATCTTTGTTACTGCCCGGGCATCGGTGGTGGTGCCATGATCAACTTAAGGTCTTCCTCAGGTGTGAGTTCAGTTGGCGGCAAGGGCGGGTACAAACCACGCAAGAATAGGTCACGCGTACGTTCGCGTTCGAGTTCGATCAATATGACCTGTTGTTCGTATGGTATTTGTGGTGGTTCGGGGGTGCGGATGGGTCGTTGTGGGATGTTCGGTACGGTTGAAAGAGATAACTCACCACTGTGTCCGGGTTGCTGTTGTACTGTTGATACACCGCCAACGTGCGCCTGTGGGTTTGGTCCACGCTGGCCGTCGGTCACAGCTTGTGGATTAGGCACGCCGGGTTGCGGCTGTGGCGCAGGTGCAGGTGTGGGCAACCCAGGCTGTCTTTGCGGTTGTAAAGATGCCATACGCGGGCCTGTTGGCGGTGCGCCGAGGCCGCCAGCCGGTAGTGGTACTCCACCTGAACTGCCGGGTAGTGTTGCCATGAAATCTTTGATATCGAGCGTAGTCGGTTTGCCCTTGTTTAGTATTTTCGCAAGACCGGCTTTTTCGTCTATTTCGACTACTTCGATTTCTTGTGCAGCTTCGCCTTCAGACAAGACCAACGGTTCTTGCGGGATGGGTTGCCCAGGTTTAGGCGGCTCAATGAATTTTATGAGGGCAGTTTTTTTGCCGAACACGCTGGCAATACCGATGAGTTGTACCTTGGGAATTTTGACTTCTTCCTTTGTTGGGTCTGGCGGTGGCGCTGGTGGTTTAAGGCCAAAAACGTTTCTGTCGATAATTGACTGGTATGGATTTGCGCCGGTTTCAACAGAAACCGTTTGCAAACACGGCAAAGTGATTGCCACGCACACAAACCACAGCGGCAATGTAACGCGCTGTTTCATGTTGCTAATTTACACCTTTAAACACCGCTGCCAATAGTTAGTTGCGTGTGGGTGTCATTGCACTTGAGAAACGCAGTTTGGCTGGCGATCGGGCTCCTGCGCTTGCAAAGGTATAGATTCAGTGAGCAATGGAATGCTCGCGTGCTATTTGCACTTAGGATATTGGATTGCTCGGGTAACCTCAACTTGGCTTTGGCAAATGCGTGGGTTGCGTCTGCCAGCATAATGCAGGCCGCGCAGTGGATTCTTTCCAGGTCCTTACATACTCTTTGTTCTTCATTTCTTTGGGGTTTAACTTTCGGCGGCATGCGGCTATGCGGCCCTCGGCGCACTCAAATCATGCGCGAGTGCGGCAGAGCCATAGTGCGCAGCTGGCAGTGCAGCCTGCAACTGCAGGAGCTATGTGTTGTTGGGTGAGCCGTAGCTGGGAAGGTCTCGGTGATTCAGGCCTCTTTTTTCCGCTTTTATCTGGCTGAGATAGGGATTAGTGTTTTGCGTTGTACAGACGGACTGTGCCGGTGTGGCGAAATGGAAGACGCACAGGACTTAAAATCCTGGGACCGTAAAAAGTCGTGCGGGTTCGAGTCCCGCCACCGGCACCAGACCGAAGACCTGCTGTGAATTTTGCAGGAGCAATAACGGCGTCGAACCGTCTAATCAATCGGCACTTATGCAGAAGAAAACCAACTACTTGCGAACGAGTCTGAAGACTCTGAGCCTGATTTTCGGTGTTACTGGCTTGTTTGCGATGCGTAGTTTTGGCGGGCCGGCTTTGACAATCTACAACCAAAACTTCGCAGTTGTGCGCGACACGGTCACGCTTGATCTAAAGCAGGGGGTGAACCGTGTCGAATACACTGACGCAACAATGCATCTTGAGCCTAGCTCGGTGATCCTGCACGATCCAACCGGCAAACGCACACTGCGAATCCTGGAGCAAAACTACCGTGCTGACCCGCTCTCGCAGGAACTGTTGTTGTCGCTGTTCGAGGGCAAGATGATCGAGTTCGAGACGTTCAAGCAGTTGGATGGTAAACAGCAACGCGAGATCATACGTGGCAAAATCATACGCAGCGGCTACGTGCCACATTATATGGCACGAGGTACGTACGGTCAGGAATATTGGATTCGGCAGTCGGCCTTGGCTCACAGCCCGGGCACGGGCCAGCCAATAGTCGAGGTGGATGGCAAAATCAGATTTGGTCTGCCGGGTCAACCGTTGTTTCCGAGCCTTGGCGATGACACAATCCTCAAGCCGACACTTACCTGGCTTATCCACACAGACACACCCGGCAGGTTCGATGCCGAGCTGAGCTACGTCACCGGCGGCATGAGCTGGCAAGCCGATTACAACGTTGTAGCGCCTGAGAGAGGCGACACTGTGGATTTAGTCGGCTGGGTAACCATTGACAACCAAAGCGGTAGATCGTTCGAGAATGCAAAAATCAAGCTCATGGCGGGGGATGTGCAAAAAATCCAGCGTGAAGAGGTTGTGCCTTACCGAGCTGTAGTAGCTCTTGGCGGTGCGCCACCGACACCACCAGTGACCGAAAAAGCGTTTGAAGAATATCATCTTTACACACTCGAGCGGCCCACAACCCTCCGCGACCGCGAGACCAAACAAGTCGAGTTCGCGCGCGCCACGGGTATCAAGTCTGAGTCAGTGTACGTTTACGATGGCGCAAAGCTCGACACCAGGCAGTATCGCAGTTGGGACTACGAAGCAATACGGCACGATAGCGACTACGGCACTGAGTGCAATACCAAGATACAGGTAATGCGCGAATTTATGAATTCCGACACCAACAACCTCGGCATACCGCTGCCTGAGGGGCGGGTACGGTTTTATCGCCGTGACACCGACGGCCAGCTCGAGTTTGTGGGTGAGGACGTAATTGACCATACCCCGCGCGGCGAGTTGGTCCGTGTGTTTATCGGAAACGCATTCGACATTGTAGGCGAGCGCAAGCGCACCGGATACTGGATTGACCCTGCGGGGAAGAGGCTGGATGAATGGTTCCAGATCAAGCTGCGAAATCGAAAAACTGAACCGGTCGAAATCCGTGTTGTCGAGCATCTGTACCGGGGAAAAAACTGGGAGATCACCGAAAAATCGCATGTGTTCCTCAAGACCGACGCGAACACAATCGAATTCCGCGTCCAAGTGGCGCCAGACGAGGAAAAGACTGTTACATACAAAGTCCATTATTGGTGGTGAGATATAGTGCGGGCGCAACTTGCAATTGTTCTTTCCGCGAGAGGTTCGCTCAGTTCTTGACTATTTGCCCGAGTTACCAGGTTTGAGCCTTATAGCTGTGCTGCCGCACCCAGTGCTGCACATGACATAAGCCGTGCGGCGTTTAGCACCTGAAAATGTTCACGCACGACCTTTGCGTGTTCAGTAATCGTACAGGCCGGGGTCGTGGGTGTACCCGCCCATGCCGCTACCGCCGAATTCATCATCTTCATCAGGCGGTCCACCGAGGAATTCACCCAGCACATCGCCCATGTCTTCTTCGATTTTTTCAGGGTCTTCGCCGGCTTCGAGGCGTTTGATTGCTTCATCGAGTTCTTTCGGGACCGAGCCAGCCGGCATGACCTCCTTAATTTTTTTCATCATGTAGGCCATGTGCCGCGGGTTATTTTCGTCTAAGTGCTCGATGTCGCGCTCGAGCTCGCGCATAACGCGCTCGACACGCGCATCGTCAATATCAGGCATGGGCGGCTTTGGGCCTTCGGCGGTTTTGTCTGTTGTTTTTGGTTCGTCTACATGTTTGAGTGCGCTGAAGCGGCTGATTTGTTTGACCATGTCTTTGTTGCCGCACTTTGGGCAAGTGGGCAGCCGGCCCGGGTCAACGCGCTTCGAAAGGAAGCTGTAGATCCGTCGGCACTTTTGACAAGCGAACTCGTAGATTGGCATGGTGTGTCAAAACATTTAAGTGTTGAACCGTTGGGTCATGAACGCCTTTGTGGGTTGTATAGTTAAACTGTGAAAGCGCTCGAGTCTTGGGCGATCCAAAGGAGTCATACTCAGCTTTTGGTGTTGGAAGATTGATGCTGCGCAGCCAAGTAAAATTCAAGTGCTTCTGCAACGCCGCTGCCGTTGGGTAAGCTGGCGATGTACCCGTTTTGCGCAGCAACCGCTTGCTTGACCTGAGCGATTGCATTAGCCGGCGCTGCCAGCCAACGCGCGTATTCGAGCTTTAACATTGGCAGATCGTTCAAGTGGTCGCCAACGGCAAAGACGTTTTCAGGCCCAAGCCCTAATACGCGGCTAATCTCGGCCAGAGCCGTACCTTTGCTGAAGGCTTCATGACTGAACCGCGCGTAGACGTCGTTCCGCACAACTGCTAGGCCAGGGACTGTGCGCGCGTACTGTTCGAGGAATTCGTGGATGCGGTCTGCGTCGCCATTGTTGCCGGCCAACAAGCACAACGGCGAGTACGGGTCTTGGTAAACTGTGGCCTTGAACCGGCTTGTGATCCACTCAGCTAGCTTTGGCAGGTCGGGTCGGATGCGCTCGAATAATTCTTTATGCAGCCGGTTACACTTGCTGTTCCACTCCGCGTGTGGCACATAACGCGTGCCGTCACGCAGGTAGATTTCGCGCTCGACAAGTACAACGAAATCAGGTTGGACAGCCGCATTTGCGCGGCCTAGTGCCTCCATAAGCCCGGACATGTCGCGTCCGGTATTAACAACCCATTTTGTGCCTTGCATTTGCAAGTCGGCTAAAAGCCGTTGCAACCGCACCGGTATGGGCGGGTTTTCAAACTCGACAAACAATGTTCCGTCAAAGTCAGTCGAAACCAGTTTAATTTCTGTTGTCATGCTCTGGCAAAAGCGCGGCGTGCACAGTATTATTTTCACGGGTAGCGTTTTGTGTCAAAAGGCTTTGTTATGAAAACTGCTTACGAACTTGTAATGGAACGGCTCAGCAAGACCGCGCCAAGCGTGAAGCTGACCGAGGAACAAAAACGCCAACTGGCTGAGCTTGACTCTGTGTATTCGGCCAAGATTGCCGAGCGCGAAATCACACTTAAAGACCAGATCGCCAAGGCACTGGCTGCCGGTGACATTCCGAAGGCGCACGAACTGGAGCAGCAACTCGTTAGCGAGCGCAAAAAACTCCAAGCCGAACTCGAAGAGAAAAAAGAAGCCGTTCGTCAGGGTAAGAAATAGGGCGCCACGCGGTTGGATGAACTTAGTTTGAAGGTCAGCTAGGAATCGGTTGTTGGTGTTGCAGAGTGAGTTCCTGCACATGCGCCCAGCAGTCTGGGTCGGCTTACTGGCAGTTCGTGTTGCTTATTGTTTTGTAACCCCGGCTTGAACGATGTCGCGTGGCTCTAGCTGAGACGGTCGGTAGAGTTGACTCACCACACAAACCGCCAAGGTTCCGTGTCCACCACCAAGATGCAGTCAACGAAGTGAGTGTTTCTCAGTTTAATTGCACTTTGTGTTTTCCTCGTCTTTGCGATTCAAAAAGTGCTGAAGCAACGGCGTACGCCAAGTTATTGTTTGCACTTCAACAGTAGCTTGCTTGGCAAGGCTAAAAATCAGCGGCTTTTAATATGTGCTCGGCCCAACAGTGCTACAGCTTTTGGGTACGCTCTCTGCCTCGGCAAAAAACCCAACCCATACAACCAATTGGTTCATCGTCCAGAGGTTTTTACCGCGCTGAATCGGCAGGGACGATCTTGATGCTGTCGATGTTAATCCGTTTGAGCGGTCTATCGTTTGGGCCGGTCGGGGTGGTAGCAATGCGCTCGAGCACATCGTCGCCCTTAATCAGTTTGCCAAAAGCGGTGTATTGACCGTCCAAGTGCGGTGCGGCGGCATGACAAATGAAGAATTGGCAGCCAGCCGAGTCCGGATCACGCGAGCGCGCCATCGAGATTACACCACGCACATGTTTGCGGTCGTTAAACTCCGCTTTAATTGTGTAGCCAGGGTTGCCTGTGCCCCAGAGCGCCTCTTTTGACGGATCCTTTGTCAGCGGGTCGCCGCCTTGAATCATGAAATTCTTAATCACGCGATGGAAGCATGTACCATCGTAGAACCCTTGCCTGGCAAGTTTTTTGAAGTTTTCAACTGTTTTCGGGGCGACCTCTGGCCAAAACTCGATAACCATTTCGCCCTCACTGGTTTTGATTATTGCGACTTCGTTTGTTGTCATTGGCTTTGTTTGTTCAGTGGATTGTGCGGTTTGGGGTTGTTGCGGTTGGTCTGCACCAGCCTTTTGCTCCTGCGCATAGACAACGCCGAACCCCACTACACCTATTGCGACACAGCTTAGGATCAACAGTCTCATAGCTGCTGTATGATCGGGGTTGGAGCTACGATTGTCACGCAAAGAATTTGTGGGAATCAAGTTGCCTCCCTAAACATCAGTGCTAATAGAACTTGGCCGCTCGTTTGCGTTGTGCAGCATCATGCTAGGCTGATCTAAAAGCCCAGTGATTTATTCCGACCAACCCAGGCGAGACACTGTGACTTGGTAGTTGGAGTAGTTGTGCAGCGGCGAGCGGACAGGTTTGTAAAGTCTGCCGCGTTTGGGGTTGTCTGATTGTGTGTAAACCCAGATTTCCCACTGGTCCCACACCACGATTTCGTCTCTACAATCGCCAGTGATGTCCAGCACGGCGTAGCAGAGCTCCGGATGTCCGTCATTCGGGAACTCAACCACGCACCTACCGTGTGTGTCGAACAGGCCGCCTTCGACCACGCTTGGCGAAAGAACGAAGTACTCGGGCGGTTCGCCCGTCCAGTTAACTGGTAGCATCATGCTGCCGTGATTGCACGGCTCGAAGTCGGCGACGATTTGTCCGTCGGCATTGAACACATGGACAATCCCTTGGTTCCCCCAGAAGTTGATTGTGATTATTTCGAGCCCGGGCAGGTCAGGCCGGTAGTCTGCAATTGACGGGTTCTGGACGTGGCCAACACGGTGATGCTTGAGTACGTTACCATGGATGTCTGCGAAGAACGCCCCTTCGTCGCTTGCAGCGCAGAAAATGCGCCAAGGCGCACCTGGCGCAGTGCTGAGCTTGACGATGGCGACACCGTCGGCGTGATCGCGTAGTGTATGGTCTAGGCTCCAAAGTTTGTTGCCTGAATGATTGAACAGCGTGTAGCCTACGAGCAATTCGTCTTTGCCGTCGCCGTCGGTGTCGCAGGCAAATGGATAATGGCCCGTGTTACACTCGGCGTGCCAAAGCAGTTCGAGCTTCGAGTTAAATGCCCACACGTATCGGTACCTGTCTTTGAGAATGATGTCTGAGGGGCGTCCAATGCCGGACAAATCGCAGAAGTAAATGCTATCTCCGAGTATGCGACTGAACCGGTTGTAGGGCGGTTTATTGTTTTTGGGTGTTTCTGGGGTGGGAATTTTGAATTTGGTTTTGCCGGTGGCGCCCTCGGCAACGACCAGCTCGAAATTCATGCAATAGACAACTTCATTGGTGCCGTCACCGTCAAGGTCATGAATTTGAAACGCGACGTCGCTGGTCAGGTTGTCGTGCCACGGGTCGGGTTCGCCGAGCTGCCATAGCACTTTGCCGTCGAACGTTATTGCGGTCAGACAACTCAGTTCGCTGTTGCGATCCTTTGGGCCGTGATGACGCACTTGCCCGATCAACACGTCGGTCTGGCCGTTGCCGTCCAGGTCGCCAAACCGCAAGTTGCGGCCCACGCCGAACCCGTCGGTGCGAATCTTTTTCCACAAAACCATCTTCGGGTTCGCTGCGCGTAACGCGGCAAGTTCACGCTGGTGCGCTGCTTTGAGCTGTTCGAGTCTTTCCATCTCGGTTTGGGAGGCTGAAACTTGCACTGAGTAAAAGCGAGTGGGCACATCTGCCAACAGCCCGATTTTGCCTTGGGCGAATGTGGTGTCTTCAGCTTCAAGTACAAGTGTGTGGTTGAGCGTGGCGGTTATGCGTGAACTGTTTACAGACACACGCACGCGGAGTTTTTCGCCCGGTTGCCAGGTGAAATTTTTCCTAGCAAGCAAATGTTCGTCCGCCTCATGGAAAGCGCGTTCATGTTTGACGCGTTTGATGACTGCGTTTGTGCCTTCAACGCCGAAAAAGTAGTAACAACGGTTGTTGTGATATCGGAACAAGATGCCGCTCTGGCCCTCTTGCGACTCTGGCACAAAGACCGCCTCCAGCGTGTAATCGCGCCACAGTTCATTTCCGCCGCAAAGTATCGGGTGCGTGTACCTGCGCTCGGCCGGGCTAGCCGTGTACGACTGGTACATGAACCTTTTGCCGGGTTCACCCAGCACGTGCCACGCGCGTTGCGAGCTCTCACTGCGAAAACATGCCACAACCCAGTTGCCTTTTGGTGCAAGCGCGCGCAGGTAATGGTACTCGGCATGTGCGCCAATCACACCGGCAGAGAACATGCCAGGCGGTAAACTGTTAAATCCGTCTTCGAACAGGACGACTTCGTCAAGTGCTGCTCTGGCGGTTTGGGAACAGATCACTACACACAAGACAACCTGCATGGCTGCCAGCCGCGCGCGTGCCAATGCTTTCGGGAGCATACCGTTCGGAAAACTCGTGAACGCCGGACGAGTTGTCAACCTTGTACGTTGCACCTGGTGTGGTTTGTTTATTGTGTGGTTTGCGGTGCGGTTTGCGTCAGGAAACAGCGTCGTGTGCTGTTGCAGTTGTATTGACGAAGTGCGGTTCATGAGCAACTCTTGTCCGTGGGCCTTGCGAAGTTGTCTCGGTTCGAAATGAAGCAGTTCGATTACCTTGTTATAGGCAGTGGCGTGGCTGGCATGTACTTTGCCCTGAGGGCGGCCCCTCATGGTAGGGTTGCAATTGTCACCAAAAAGGGGCGCGATGACTCGAATACCAACCATGCGCAGGGCGGCATAGCCGCAGTGGTAAGCAGTGACGATTCACTTGAACTGCACGTGCGTGACACACTCGAAGCGGGTGCGGGTTTGTGCAAGGAAGATGTGGTGCGGACAATCCTCCAAGACGGCCCGGCGCGCGTAGCTGATCTTGTTGCGTTGGGCGTCCGGTTTGATAAACGCGAGCCGCCACTCGCGCCGGGCGAATGCGAGTTCAATCTCGGGCTTGAAGCTGGGCATTCGCGTCGGCGCATTTTGCACTCGGACGACTCGACCGGACGCGAGATTCAGCGTGCACTTGCAGAGGTGATTTCGCGGCATCCGAACATTCAAATTTTCGAGCGGCACTTTGCGATTGACTTGATCACAACCCGTAAGCTTGGCCAGCCCGGTCCAAACCGTTGTGTGGGGGCGTATGTGCTTGATTCAACAACAAACACGGTTGAGACGTTCCTCGGGCGTGCCGTAGTACTTGCAACAGGCGGGTGCGGCAAGGTGTACCTTTATACCAGTAACCCAGACGTAGCCACCGGCGATGGTGTGGCAATGGCGTACCGTGCCGGCGCACCTATTGCAAACATGGAATTTATCCAGTTCCACCCCACGTGCCTGTATCATCCGAAGGCAAAATCGTTCCTTATCAGCGAAGCGTTGCGCGGCGAAGGCGCGGTTCTCAAGACAATCGAAGGGGTCGAGTTCATGCGCAAATACGACCCGCGCGGTGAGCTTGCCCCTCGCGATATTGTTGCGCGTGCAATTGACGCGGAGATGAAACACAGCGGCGCTGATTACGTGCTGCTTGACATTACACACAAACCTGCCCGGTTTATCATTGACCGGTTCCCGATGATTTACTCGACCTGTCTGCAGTATGGCATAGACATCACAAAGGACCCCATTCCCGTTGTACCGGCTGCGCATTACCAATGTGGGGGTGTGATAACAACCATTGACGGCGAAACTGAAATAGCCGGTTTGTATGCAATTGGCGAAGTGGCATGCACAGGGTTGCACGGTGCAAATCGGCTTGCAAGCAATTCACTGCTGGAAGCCGTAGTTTGTGCGCATCGCGCAGCAGAGCGCGCCGAGGCGAACCTGTTGCCGCCGGTTGATTTCCATGTGCCGGCCTGGGAATCGGGCAATGCACAAAACCCTGACGAAATGGTTGTGGTATCGCACAACTGGGACGAGGTACGGCGTTGCATGCGTGACTATGTTAGCATCGTACGCACGAACAAACGGCTGTTGCGCGCGCAACAACGCATCTCCAACCTCCAAGCTGAAATACAGGAGTATTATTGGGACTTTTTGGTGACACCGGACCTGTTGGAGTTGCGAAACATCGCAACTGTTGCCGAGTTGATTATTACCTGCGCGCTCCAGCGGACTGAAAGCCGCGGCTTGCATTACAATCTCGATTATCCAAAGCTCGACCCCGCTTGGGCAGGGCGCGATACAATTGTACGAAGGCAATTCTGAAATACTGCGCCAGAGCGCCAACAGTGTGTTTGGGTCAGTACGGTTCGGGGGAGTAAGAAAGAACGCCTAACTCGGATATTTCACGGTCATTTCGTTTGTACCGGGCTACAGCGCGCTGAACACTGTGCTGGCCGGATCACAAAGCTGCTTCAGCAGCTTTAAGCTCGTGTGAGAAACTGTTGAAACAGTTTACGATATGCATTCGGCGTAGCCCCCACCAGGCTGAACCCGGGTGTTGACGGTAGGCACAGCGGAAAGTATTAACCATCCAGGCCGAATGGCGGTGTTCGAAATGCAAATTCATGCAAGCCGAACGACCGGCTTGTTTAAGCCGTTCGTTGGTTGTGGCAAATGACGTTTTTGTGCAAGGCGAGCCTTTCCACAGTTAGATGCACTCGGCTGCTCCAGTGAAACAGCGGCTGTAAAATACAATCGCGATTTTCGTGCTTGGCATGGTGCTCGGTTTACTAGTCGGCAAGCACTATTTTGGCCGGCTACATCGAGTGTGTTGCGCGTTGGGTAAAGCATTTCTATTGGAATGCTATGTGGATTTACAATGTGCCGAGGTAACGGCATCCGAGGCGCAGAAGACGTCGCGAGGTGTGTTTAGCGTACTTGAACACGCAGAAAACGAAAGCAGCGGGCACACAAGCAAGTAATAAACAACGGCTGTATCCGTCCCAGCTTGTGAAAGTCCAGAAAGCCTGGGCCTGGGCACGGTTTGCTTTGCTTCACGAGGGCGATGCCAACTCTGCGGCTGCAGAAGAAGCATAGCAAAAAGCGGGAAGCTTTGCGACTGCCTGTGGCTGGAATGAAACTACCAGAACGCGTCTGCGCCAGGTCATAACGCAAAGGGAATCGAAAAGCGTTTTGTCACCCCCGACCTGGTCTGAGTTGTCAACCTGAGAGCACGCGGTGAAATGCTTATTTTTTTGGGGGTGTGCTGTTTGTCTGACTGAACGCGCATTATCAACCGCGGTGATACCCAAGACATTCACCACTGATTCGTGTTGGAACCAAAACGACTTTTGAAATAGCACTTCGCATTTGCAAATCCAAATTTCAGCGCTGATCAGCTCCACGAATGCAAGTGTCACACCGACGCGGCTTTCGGATAGAAACCATATAGCAGCGTCGCGTCTTACAGCTCAACCTAACACCACTCAGCCCAACATCGTCCAGGGCAAACCTTGTCACGATTAATCTAGCGCGCAGGCCCAAGCTTTTACCATATCTGGGAGATTCCAGTTAAACAAGCTGTGTTTGACAGTGACACAGTTGTACCTGTTGAGGCTGTAGCGGCTTGGTTGAGTTTTGCTCTTGCGCGCGATAACTGCTTTTGCAAACGATTTGGCATATTTGTGGGTGTGTGCGGGACACTTCAGTGAGTTATCTTGGATGTGAACCCGTTCGGGTTCGAGTTTTTGTCCGGCTGCCGTGCAGCACGCTTTCCAAAACGAAAGCGCGTGTTACTTTTGGCTCATGAAGCGCGTCATTCATTGGTTCCGGCGTGACCTGCGTGTATCTGACAATGCCGCCTTGAGTGCCGCTGCTCAGCGCGCTGAAGATGTTGTGCCGGTGTTCGTTTGGGACGAGGCGGCTTTTCGGAGCGCAGGGTTCGGGGAGGCGCAGTTGGCTTTCATGACCAGCGCAATCATGGCGTTGTGTGACAGCCTGCGCGCTTTGGGGTACGAGTTGATTATCCGCTACGGTCGGCCCGAGGTCGAGTTGCCCAGACTTTGTAAGGAGCTGCGTGCCGAGGCCGTCTTCTGCAACAAGGGATACGAGCCAGACGAGAAACGAACTGAAGAACGCGTCTTTTGCGCGTTAAATGCCGGTGGGTTCGGGTTTGAGCTGTTCAAAGACAGGGTCGTTTGGGAGGAACAGGAGATTCTCACACAATCAGGCCGACCATTCACAGTTTTCACGCCATATGCAAAAGCATGGAAAACGCGGCCTATCCCGGCTCCGAAGCCTACGCTTAAACGTAGGCATCCGGAAGTGCGGCAACCCAAAATAAAATCACTCGGCTTACCTGTTGTGCGCCAGGTTGGGGGGAAATCCCAAACTACGGCTTCACAGGACGCGAATGAAAAGGCAGCTCTTGCACTTTTGGAAAAATTCATGAGCGGCCCGGTTTACGAGTACGCAGCAACGCGTGATTACCCTGCAATTGATGGTACCTCACGGCTCTCGCCGCATCTACGATGGGGAACAATCGGTGTCAGGACTGTTTTGGCAGCGCTTCAAAAGGCACGTGCACGGGCAAGGTCGGCATCGGACAAGAAAAGTTGCGATGTATTTCTGACCGAGCTGATCTGGCGCGAGTTTTACAATCAGATCTTGGCTAATTTTCCGCACGTTGCAGTGGGCAGTTTCCGGCTTGGGTACGACAGACTCGAGTGGTCGGAGAACCGTGAACATTTTCAGGCCTGGTGCAATGGCGTGACAGGGTATCCGATTGTGGACGCGGCGATGCGTTGCCTGAACACAACCGGCTGGCTGCACAACCGGCTGCGGATGATCGTGGCGATGTTCCTGACCAAAGATTTGATGATCAACTGGCAATGGGGCGAACGATATTTCATGAGCAAGCTCGTTGACGCTGATTTGGCCGCCAACAACGGCGGCTGGCAATGGAGCGCTGGCACGGGCACAGACGCAGCGCCGTACTTTCGCATTTTCAATCCGGTTGCGCAGGGACAAAAATTCGATCCGCAAGGCGACTTTGTTCGGCGTTGGGTACCCGAGCTGGGGTGGCTCAAGGGCGTATTGATTCATCGCCCGTGGATGCAACCGGAACTGTTTAGCCAAACGCAATATCCGCACCGTATTGTTTTACACGAGCAACAGCGGCTCAAAGCCCTGGCGCTGTATCGCGCTGTCAGACGACACAGAACCTTTCAATAAACATTACCTCAAAACATTTCCCGGGTTGGTCTTTAAACTGCAATTGACGTTGTGGGGTATTGCCGCATATTAACGGTGTGACGAGTCGATCATACGCGGTCGCAAGAAAAAGGGGTGTAATTGTGCAGGATTGCGTTCGGGCGCAGTTGTGTTGTTTGAGAACAAAGCGCGTGGGCGCGTACAGTGGTTGAATCAGACTGAAATGTTCCGTAAGCGGTTCCAGTTTTTGTTAGTTTGTTGGATGTTTGTCACATGTGTGACAGCCGCGGGCGCACTTCGTAAATTCCGCGTGGCCGATCCTGAAGCTGCAGTTTCGCTTTCAATGGCTGGCGCGCGGCTTACAAGAACGACCTTGATTTGACAGTCTCGATTGGGGGCAACGTTTACAAGGGCAACGTGTTCAGCGGCGCATTTTCGATCACGGGCGGTTCAGCTGACCCAAAGAACAACGTCGAGAGCGTGTTTTTACCGGCTGGTTTTTCCGGACCGTTTAATGTGACGGTCGCAGCCGCAAACATTAATTCCGACGGTGTACCAAATGAAGCGCCGGCTCTCGATCAAGACTTTGCGCTTGTGATTTACAATGCAGTTGAAGCCGCCGACATCGCTTTGGGTGTTTCCAATACTGCGGTCGCGATCGACGTTGGCGCCCGGACGACACTCACATTTGGTGTAACGAATCTTGGGCCATGTGCATCTGATAGGGTGCTGGTGACAAATCTGTTGCCGGCTGGACTTGGGTTCGTGTCTGCAGCAGCCAGTCAGGGTAATTGGACGAATTACGAGAATGTAGCTGTGTTTGACTTGGGGCCAATGCAGGTTGATGCGACCGCGCTCATAGCAGTGGAGGCGGCTGGTGTTAATACAGGTTGGTGGACGAATACCGCAACGGTTTTTTCCGCTGCACCCGACCTTGTACCTATCAACAACACCGTATCCGTTGCTGTGTTTGTTAATTCGGCGCCGCACATTTCGGTAGTGCCGGTCATCGAACCTCTCGAAGGTACACCCGCAGGTCCCATCGAGTTCTCAGTTTGGGACGCTGAAACGCCGGCGTCGGCGCTAGTGCTCTTGGCTTTGGCGGCAGATACAAATCCCGTTGACCCGGCTGGAATCCAATTCAGCGGCGACGAAACTAACCGCACGATTAACTGTCACACCCCTGCCTAACCGGACCGGCTCAACGATTGTCAGTGTCATAATCACCGATGGCATGGCCGAGACAACCAATGCGTTCCTTTTCACTGTGTTACCGATAAATCATGCACTTGTGCTGGTGTGGGTGCCAAATAAGCTTGTGCACGCGCAAATGCGTGTGTGCGTCACAAGTGTTGCGCTTGATCCGGATGTACCCTCGCAAACATTGACGTACAGCCTGTGCACGAACGCGCCTGCCGGCGCGCGAGTTGACCCGGTAAATGGTGTGTTCGAATGGGTGCCAGACGAGTCGTGCCTCGGCACGAACATCATTAACATAACTGTTGGCGATGATGGCAAACCGCCGCTGAGTGACACGATAAGTTTTGCCGTGATCGTTTTTGAGCGGCCGCAGTTGATGGCGCATCTTACTTCGACAAACGGATTGACATTGACATGGTCTTCAATCCCAGGCGGTGTATATCGAGTTCAATTCAAATCCGGCTTCGACGATATGGAGTGGCGCGACATTGAACCTGATATCACAGCAACGGACTTCATGGCCGAGGCCGTTGACGTGGTTGAGTGGGGTTCGGCGAGATTTTATCGTGTGGCTGTGTGGTGCAATAGTATTGCCCGTTTGGCAGCTCGGCGCACCGTCTGCAATAGCGGACTAACACCTGTGCAAGAGCTAGAGTGTCATCGAGCCAATTTTTTCGTTGTGGTCATGCGCTCGGTTTCTGGCTAAACAATCGGTATGCTCAAAGCAGGCATAGTCGGTCTGCCCAATGTGGGCAAGTCAACATTGTTCAACGCAGTCTTACGCGCGCACAAGGCGCCTGCGGAGAATTATCCGTTCTGTACAATCGAGCCGAATCTCGGGGTGGTTACAGTGCCAGAGCCGCGTCTTGAACAAATTGCTAGGGTCGCCCGTGTTGGCAGACTTGTTCCTGCGGCGATTGAGTTTGTTGACATAGCCGGCCTTGTAAAGGGCGCATCGCGCGGGGAAGGCTTGGGCAACAAATTCCTGAGCCACATCCGTGATGTGGACGCAATTGTGCATGTGGTGCGCTGTTTCGAAGACCCTGATGTGGTGCATTTAGCCGGTTCAATTGATCCCGTGCGCGACATCGAGATTGTCGCAACAGAGCTGATTCTTGCGGACATTGAAGCTGTGCGGCGCCGCCGCGAAAAGATAAGCAGGGAGATTAAAAGCGGCGATAAACATGCCGTTGCGGAGGGGCACCTCCTCGATAAACTCGAGGCGCATTTGAATGCCGGTAAACCGGCTAACACAGCAGGTCTTGCCAGAGAAGAGCGCGAGTTATTTGTCAATTGCCCGCTTTTGACCGATAAGCCAACCATATTCGCCGCGAATGTTCAGGAGACAGACCTAGCAACGGCCGATTCAAACCCGTTTGTGACAAGCGTGCGCGAGTACGCACGTGCGCATCATGCATGTGAGACGGTTGTCATTTGTGCGAAACTCGAGAGCGACCTTGCAGACTTATCTGCTAATGAGGCTGCTCAATACCTGGCTGAGCTTGGCATAAAAGAATCCGGCGCGGCAGCATTAATCCGTCGCACTTACGAATTACTGGGCGTGCGTACCTTTTTCACCTTCAACGAATCCGAGGTGCGCGCATGGACGGTCCCCGCCGGTACCACTGCAGTAAAAGCTGCGGGCCGGATTCATTCCGATTTCGAGCGCGGATTTATCAAGGCCGAGCGAATCTATTGGAAAGACCTTGTTGAAGCCGGCTCGGTTGCACAAGCGCGTGCAGCCGGTCATTACTCGCACGAAGGCCGCGATTACCAGGTGCGTGACGGTGACGTGTTGCTGTTCAAGTTCAATTTATGACGTGCTTCGTGTTTGGTGCATTTAGCACCGGCCCCAGTATCTGTCGAAGTAATGTCTCGACCAGGCTTTTGTGACGCCGCACCGCACGCTGGATGAAGGTTGGACCACCAACACTTATTCGCCGTTCGCCATATAACGTGTGTATTTGGTTCGTAGGTCAGGTTTGAGCCCGCAAGGCCGATGGTTTTGGAGTACAGCCGTAGCCGTGATGGTTTTTGGTGCAGCATGCGGTGGGCCGCTTGGCATGGCCAACGCTCGGGGGCCAACAGGACACGGTTTTATGCGTTGCACAACTTGATTTGTGCTACTAGCGGGGTGGTAAAAGGCCAAAATCAAGACTGAAAAATTCAGTCCGAAGGTTTGAATCTCGGCAGTGCAGAATGGCAACCGACCGCATCAGGGTGAGTTTGGGTCGGCCAGCATAACCCGGATTCAGAAACAAAGTCTCGCCTATGCGTTCGCAAAACTGGCTGTGTGTGTGTCCGAAAACCACGGCTACAGGTTGGATTTGTGTGATAAGCTGTTTGAGCCGGTCTGTGAGTGCATCTGGTTTGACGATGTGTTGGACGATAAATTTTGCTTTGCCAAGCTCGATAACCTCGATGTCTTTGAGCCCGCACATTGGGTTATCCATGTTACCGCGCACTGCTGTGACAGGCGCGATTTGCCCAAGCTCGAGTAGCACGGTTTCTGCCCCAACATCACCGGCGTGCAAGATGTGCTCAACGCCTGCGAACAACCCGTGCAGCGCAGGGTCAAAATACCCGTGTGTGTCAGAAATAATGCCAATCTTCACCGGTGTTTGTTGGGATTGTGCAGTTGAAGATTTTTGATGTGCGTACCGGCTGTTTTGGGACCGAGAAAGTGCCCCGAAAGCACTCAGGTATTTGCTTCTTCGGGTGCCTGCTCGGGTTCAGGCGTTTCTTCTGCAGCGGGCGCTTCGTTTTCCTCCGCAGCCTCGGCTGCCTCGACAAGTTTTGCCGTGCCAACGAACAGGCCGGTGAATAGCCCGCCGCTGCCGAGTGTGTTGCGGAAAAACTCCCACGTGGGCGGGTAGTTCGGCAAGCCGATCGTAAGTGCTTGGATCAGGCCGGCGATTGTTTTGGGGTAACCAGGGTCAAAAAACCACGATGCAATGTTCGTTACGACGTAAAACAAAATTGCACCAACAATTCCGCCACCCAGAAGCTTCAGCCATGAGTGTCGTGGCGAAAACAGCCTGCCCAAACCAATTAGCCCGGCGAATGCGGCGGTTTTGATAAGCATGTGCCAGTCAAAAATTGTCGTGTGGTAGTAGAACGCATTAAGAAAAACGTCAGTGCAGAGCAATGTGCCAAGCGGTAACCACCAGGCAAGTGCGCCCGGCAAATACACGCCCGCACAAAACGCCAGTGCATAAGCTGCGCTGAAGTTGGGCGGCATCAGACCGGGAATGCGCGACAGCGCAAACACTGCCACCAACACAAGCGCAAAACCGATGTTACGTTTCACAGCCTGCAGAATACGTAGGCTGCAAAAAATGCCAAGCAAAACGCACGCATCAGCGCCTGGCGATTTTGCGTAGTAACTTGAATTGGCTTTTATAGCAAATTACCGCTGCGTGAGCGTTCGGTGCGGTGCGTGCGTTTTTGGTGTTCAGCGGACTTCACGCCTGTTAATAATTGCCCGGAAGCAATATCAACTATGTTCGGTGTGAAACACGCATCCAGAAAAACTGCCCGGCTGTGCCACGGCCAATTTGGGCGGCTACTGAAAGTCATTGCCGCTTTGAGTTTGTGTTGGATGTGCAACGTCGTGGGTTGTGCCGCGGAAAGTAGTACAGTGTTGTTGTTCTCCGATAATCTGGCACCGCTGGGTAAAGGCGCTGAAAAACGGGCTCTCAAGCTGGACGCAATCTTTTTCGAAACTGCGGCGGGCAAGGTCCAGGTTGCCGTCAACTTGAAGGTCAAACTTGGCGCACGCACTGTCGAGTCTAAGGTCACGGCACAGGATGGCCGTGTTGTCACTGTTACAGTGCAACCAGAAGGTCGCAATTTCAACCTCAGCTTCAAAGCCCAGCCAAACACAGATATCGTCAAGTGGGGTGTTGCGATTCAGGCTGGGCCTGATGAGTATTTCACGGGGTTGATGGAACGTGTTGTGGACGGGCCGCAACAGGCATCTTGGGCGCCCGGGATTACCGCTGCAATGAACCTGCGCGGGCAAACGGTCGAGATGATACTCAAGCCGACCACTTCTGTTTACGCGCCGTTTTACTTTTCCTCACGCGGTTACGCAATGCTCGTGAAAGGTACATGGCCTGGATTCTACGACTTTTGCGTGTCGGACCCGGCCCGTGTGATGGTCGAGTTTGAAGGACCAACTTTCGAGTTCAAGATTTACACTGCAAAACATCCGGCTGACCTTGTCCGCGCGCATGCACTCGATGCTGGGCCGCCAATATTGCCCCCAAAATGGATTTACCGGCCATGGCGTTGGCGAGATGAACACAGACACCGCACAAATTACTACGACGGAACAATTGTCACCGGGCCCTTTAATTCTGAGTTCATGGAAGACATGCTCATGATGCGTGCATTTGGCATACCGTGCGGTGTTTACTGGATTGACAGACCGTGGGGGCCAGGTCGGCTCGGCTACGATGATTTCGAGATAGACACAAACCGGTTGCCGCACTTCGCCGAGTCAATCAAGTGGCTTGAAGAACAGCACACCCGCATGCTGCTATGGATCGGCCCGTTTTTCCAAGGACAGATGCAGACAAACGCACTTGCGCGCAGTTACAACCTGCCCGGACAAAGACCGCAACGGAACAACTATCCATTGGTGGATTTTACGCATCCAGAGGCAAAACGGTACTGGCAAGATGGTGTTGCAAAATTGCTTAGACTTGGTGTGGCAGGGTTCAAACTCGATCGTGGTGAAGAAGGCATCCCTGACGGCGGACCATTTAAGGTGTTTGACGGTCGCTCGCTACGCGAGAATCGTAACGCGTATCCTGTGATGTATTTGCAGGCTGCTTATCAGGTGGCCAAGCAATACCGTGGTGATGATTTCGTTTGCATGCCGCGCGCTGCCTACACAGGCAGCAGCCGGTACGGTGTATTTTGGGGTGGTGACATCGGCGGTACACAGGAAGGATTACGCGCATCTATCATAGCCGTCCAACGCGCCGCTGTGATGGGGTACCCAAACTGGGGCTCGGACACCTGCGGATACAATCAACAACTGCTCGAGCAAGAAGTTTGCGCGCGCTGGCTTGCCTTTAGTTGTTTTACCCCGATCATGGAGGTCGGCCCGACCCGCAATGTCGGCTTTTGGAATCTCCCACGTGAACCGAGCTACGACACAAACCTGATTGCAGTTTGGCGACTTTACGCGCGGCTGCATGACAGATTGGCCGACTACAGTTATCGGCACGCCGTTGAAGCGCATAAAACTGGTATGCCCATCGTCCGGCCGTTGTTCTTGGTTGACCCGAAAGCGCCACAGGCTTGGTCGAACTGGTGGACTTACATGTACGGCAGCGACCTGTTGGTCTCACCAATTTGGGAGAAGAACAAACTGACCCAGGAAGTTTACCTGCCCAGAGGCGCAAAATGGCGTGATGCATGGAATCCAACCAAAGTTTATCGAGGTGGCCAAACTATCACAGTCAACGCCGAACTGCATCAGATCCCGCTGTTCGTGCGTGTTGGCGCAAAGGTTGACCTCGGCGACTTGAACAGTGAATGGGAAGAATCATTTGCAATTGCACAGAAACGGCCCGACCTTGCCAAGCTCGACGCAGAGGTGCGCACCTGGTTCGAGAAGCGGTTTGCTCGGTGAACCACCACAAAAAGCCCTTTCGACAAATTCGTTCCAATGATTTGTAATTTGCCCTGAGAACAAAACTCGCACACGAGTTGTTTTGTACGTAGCGTGACAGAATCCTTTTGGAGAGGGTTGATGTATCGGCCATGTTTCGCTCTGGCCGCAATCGGAACAATGTTCGTTGCTCAGGTGATTTGTGCGCAGACCGCCCCAGACCCGGCTAACGCGCCGCCGAATCAGGTTGCGCCTCATGTAAACCCGGCGCGGCTTGATACTAATCGGGCTGTGCCGGTGCTGTTCCTGATTGGCGATTCTACTGTGCACAACACGGATGAAGGCTTGATGGGTTGGGGCGATCTCATCGCCAGGTTCTTCGATACCAACAAAATTCACATCGAGAACAACGCGCGCGGCGGCCGGAGCAGTCGAACATTTCAGACACAGGGGTGGTGGCACCACGTGTTGGCTGCGGCGCGACCGGGTGATTTTGTCTTGATTCAGTTCGGTCATAACGATGCCAGCCCGCTGGACGACACAAACCGTGCGCGTGGCACATTGCCAGGTCTGGGCGATGAATCGAAAGAGATTTACAACCCGTTAATGAAAAAGCGCGAGGTCGTCCGCACCTACGGTTGGTACATGCGGAAGTACATCACTGACGCGCGCGCAAAAGGCATCACACCAATTGTGTGCTCGCCAGTACCGCGTGTGCCCAAACAGACCGTGCATGTTGATGTGACGGACACGAACAGCTATGCCGAATGGGCGCGGCAGGTTGCAATCCAGGAAAATGCATTTTTCATAGACCTGAACCGTCTGATCTTGCGGCATTACGTGGGGCTAACGCCCGAGCAGGTAAAGGCCAAGTACTTCACACCCCGCGATAACACGCATACAAGCCCAGTAGGCGCTGAACTAAATGCGGCTTGTGTTATCGAGGGACTGCGGCAACTAAAGCATTGCAACCTGCGCAATTATTTGCTGACCGAATCCGCCGGTAGAACCGATCCGTAGCCAGCGTTTGCTCGCCGAGAGGGAAATCATTCAGTTTGGGAATTGACTGGCTCTGCTCCGTCTTGAATGCGTGTTTGATTTACCGATTCGACTCTTCGTTGCTTTCGCGCAAGTAACACCGCCCATTTGCACCCAAACACAATCAGCACAACCCCAAAATACCAGTGCCAAAAACGCCTGTAGCATGTCGTACATATTAATTTCTTCTCGCCATGTCGTTCCCAAAGTAGAGACTGCACTCAAAAAAGATAGTGCGCCTAGGTTAAACCCACAGCCAGGTGCTTTATCACAAACCAGACGCCGACAAGAACAAAGCCCACCGAATAACAATCCGTTACCCTAAGTTGCGGGATTTGGATGTCACTTTTTACGCCGTGTGTGGCAGATGCGCCAGCAGCGGCGCAAGCACCCAGATAAGCACTGCAACCACAAATCGTCCGAAAATCATCACGCTACCCCATAAGCTTGTGCTGGACAGAGCAGCGTGAGTTGACTGGGCATTAAATGCTTCAATGATCATGATAATACCCGGTCCAATTTCCATAAGGCTCTGTGCCGCAAACAGCAGTGCGATCAACCGTACTGCAACTGTAACGATGCTTTGAAGATTCATGCGAGTTTATTGATGAGCAGTTGAAGTTATCAAACAGGCATTTTTGCTTATACGAAGTTATCCGCTGTACCAGCCACCACATTTACCCCGCTACTTAGCACCCGGCTAGCAACGCGTCCTGAGCCTCTGGATACAAGATTGACCATTTTAGGTCCAACTGCATTTGTCGCGCTGGTAGCTTTTGGTAGTGTCAATAATATTGTGTAAGAGGCTTAGGGGTGGTACCGGCCCAGTAAATGTTCAT
>CAZKTA010000027.1:0-30105 GCA_964555645.1 uncultured Verrucomicrobiota bacterium | reverse complement strand
AATGAATTTGGTATGGGCTGGTCCACACAGACCGGATGCGGTTTCAGATGCGTTTGGCATGGGCGCTCCCGCATGCGCTGGCTCAGCGGCGTGTGTTCCCCCAGATTAAACAGTGGGCAGTTACGCATTTAGCTCGTTGACCTAACCCAGGATTGCGGTTGGTGCAACATGTTACGGTGCTGGATCAGCCGATGCGAAGGTTGTTCGGTCGAGTAAACTGGTCACATTGGGCTCCGGACTTCAAACCAATAGTTTGCGGGGGAACACTCAGTTGAGACTACGGGCTGGTTGTCCAATGGTGTTTTGGATTTGTATGGGTCTGGCTGTCACAGTGTACGATGGCCCCGGACGAAGATGCGTGGTTGCTGGGCTGGTGATTTGGGGTATTTTTTCGGTTATTTGGCATTATCCCGAAGGTTGGCAAGGAACACGTAGAAGTTGGTTCACGCTTACGCTAAAGTCATGAGAGCGCTCAATCTCGAATCCCATGCGCAGTGTCGGGACAGGTAAATTCAAGTTTGCGCCCACCGAAATTGAGTGCTATGCGAATAGAATTCAATCAGTTGGCATGGCCTTTTGGGTGGAGTAGGGTTTTGACATTGCATTTGCGCCTGGTTTGATCATTTTTAGCGGTGTGGCGGAGCGCGCAATTTCGAGTCTGAACAAACCGGATGCGGCGTTGGAGATGACGCTGCGGCCGTTGCTGTTTTCGGAGTTTACCGGCCAGGCAAAGGTCAAGGAACGGCTCCAGATAGCAGTGGAGGCAGCGCGGCAACGTGGCGAATCGCTTGACCATATTTTGCTTAGTGGCCCGCCCGGGCTTGGTAAAACCACGCTAGCATACATCATTGCACGGGCGATGGGCGCCAATATCAAGGCGACCAGCGGTCCGACAATCGAGAAAGCGGCGGATCTAGCCGGGCTATTGACAAATCTCGAAGAGGGCGACGTGCTGTTTATTGATGAGATTCATCGGCTCCAAAAGACAATCGAGGAATACCTTTACCCTGCGATGGAAGATTTCAAGCTGGACATCATTATTGACCAGGGGCCGAACGCACGCAGCATCCGGCTTAACCTGCCGCGATTTACGTTAATCGGCGCGACGACACGGGTGGGTCTGATCAGCGCGCCGTTGGTGTCGCGGTTCGCAATTCGCGAGCGGTTGGATTATTACCCGGCCGAAGACCTGGAGCAAATCGTGCTGCGCTCGGCGCGGCTGCTGAATGTCGAGATCGACCAAAAAGGGGCACACGAGATTGCCCGGCGGAGTCGCGGCACACCGCGCATAGCAAACAACCTGCTACGGCGTGTGCGCGATTACGCACAGGTCAAGCACGACGGTCGTGTTACTGCCGAGATTGCAAGCCGTGCACTCGCAATGCTTGAGATAGACGAGGACGGACTGGATGAGATGGACAAGCGTATTTTGGAGACGGTCGTGTTGAAATTTGGAGGTGGTCCTGTGGGACTTAACTCACTGGCAGTTGCCGTTGGCGAGGAACCCGACACGATCGAGGAGGTGTACGAGCCGTATCTGATCATGGAAGGTTACCTGAAACGCACCCCACAGGGCCGCGTTGCAACTGATACATGTTACAGAAAGCTCGGCATCAAACCCGGCACGGCAGCGCAGCCGCGACTTTTCTGAGACAACTGTGTCTGTGACAGAGCGTAATTCATGACTTTCTGGCTTGCATCAGTGCTCATTCACGTTCGGTTTTGTTGACAGGGATTGGATTTATCAGCCGCAAAGGCGGTTGCGTTACGGCTCGATGTATGTCAAACATCGTGGCGAGCCCTGCAACGTTTCGGGGCCAGAAATGACAATGAAAAGCCACAGATCAGCCTGCAGCACAAGTTTAGGTGGATTCACTGTGCAGTGGCGCAATTGCCTGCTGGTGTGTTTGCTGGTTGTAGCGTTCCAGTCTGCCTTCGGCGTTGAAGTAGTGGTGCCTTTTGGCGCAACGTGGCGCTGGAAGAAGGGCACAAATGAAGCGTCAACACCGATCACGGCTTGGCGCATAAACGGTTTCAATGATTCGGCATGGCTAACTGGTGCGGCGCCGTTCCACTTCGGTACCAACAGCAGTGGGGGCGACGACCAGCTTTTCACGGGCACAATCATTTCTGACATGCGGAATAACTATGTGTGCATCTTCATGCGCCGGCAATTTGTCGTGACGAACTTTGCGGAGGTGACAACAGCGCGGTTAACAGCGAACTACGACGACGGATTCATCGCGTGGATCAACGGTGTGGAGGTAGCCCGGGCAAATGTCAACGGCCAGCCTACTTACCGAACAAATGCGCTCAGTTCGCTTGAGCCCTCTGCCACAAATACATTCGTAATCACCGGTTCTCCGGTCAACTACCTTGTCCCCGGCACGAATGTGCTGGCCGTGCAAGCGTTCAACAACACGCTGAGTGGTTCGGATTTCAGATTTGACGCGCGGCTGGAAATTACGCGGAGCGATCCTAACCCACCGGTGATTACGAACGTATTGCCTGCGGCAGGCGCAACGGTAGGCGCGCTTACTTCGGTTACAGTGTTTTTCAGCGAAGGTGTGTATGGAGTGGATGCATACGACCTTTTGGTAGGTGACCAGCCGGCGAGTGCAGTAATTGGTGCGCCCGGGACGAACTGCTACGTGTTCATTTTTGCGCAGCCGCAGCCTGGGCCGATCACTTTCTCATGGGATGAAGCGCACGGAATGGTGGATTCTGACGGACGGTCATTTGACGCGGCTGCCCCCAATGCAATCTGGACCTATACAGTGGCTGATATTGTAGGTCCTCAAATTGCTCAACTAACACCGGTCCCGGGTACAACCGTACGCCGACTCATGCAGGTTGAGGTCTGGTTCAGCGAACCTGTACTGGGTGTGGATGCATCCGACCTACTTGTTAATGGCCAGCCGGCCAACAGCCTGAGCGGCCTCGAGGCTGGTCCCTACGTGTTCAGCTTTGTACAACCGGGCGGTGGCCAAGTGCAATTTGCATGGGCCACTGGGCACGGGATCATAGATTATGCTTCTAATGCGTTTGCAGGAACGAATTGGTCGGTGACACTTAATCCGAATCTTGGTGCTGCGGACGTTGTGATAAACGAGTTTTTGGCCGGCAACGTTTCCGGGTTGACCGATGAGGACGGGGACAGACCAGACTGGATTGAGCTGTACAACCGCGGCACGAATGCCGTGAACCTGCTGGGCTGGTCGCTCACTGACGATCCGAATGTGCCGGGTAAGTGGCTGTTCCCGAGCAAGGTTTTGAACCCGGGCGAGTACCTTGTTGTTTTTGCTTCCGGCAAGAATAGACGCGCGCCAACAGGCACGAACAGGTTCCACACAAATTTTAGGCTGGATTTGTATGGGGAGTACCTGGGCCTGTACGGTCCGGACTACCCGCGCGCAACTGCGAGTGAGTGCGCCCCCAAGTTCCCCGAGCAACGGAATGATTATTCATATGGGCTGGACAATACCGGCCAGTGGCGGTATTTCGCCGTGCCCACGCCAGGCGGCCCGAACGGCGCCAGCTCAATTGTCGGGATAGCGCCCGAGCCGCATTTCAGTGTTGGGCGTGGGTTATTCGATCAACCGTTTAATCTATTGCTCACCACTACACTGCCGGGGTCAACCATCCGGTACACGTTAGACGGCAGCGAGCCGACCCTGGCAAATGGCCTGACGTACACAGCACCAATTAGGATCACAAATACGGCATTTGTTCGTGCCGCTGTTTTCGCCCAAAACTACATCCCGTCGCGTGTTGTTACGCATAGTTACATCTACCTGGATTCCGTACCGTACCAGCCGAACAATCCGCCTGGGTTCCCTAATCATTGGGGGACGAACTATGGCACCTGGGTGTTTTCACCCGGCTCAACCGTTCCTGGGTTTGTCCCCGCGGATTATGAGATGGACTGGGACCCGTTACGGGTGGACCCGAACAACCCGGCGTCGCCTATTGACCCGGAGAAATTCCAACGGCTGAAGGACGGCTTGCGCGAGCTGCCTGTGGTTTCACTGGTATTGAACCGAGACGATATGTTCGGCCCGCGTGGGCTGTACCCGACCTCATCGTCTGCGAACAAAGCGCCGAACGACAAGCTCTGCTCGGTGGAGCTGCTGCTGCAGGACGGCGAGGATGGGTTTGCCGTTACCGCCGGAATCGACCTGCACGGTAATGCAAGTCGTGACCCACACAAGAATCCCAAACATGGGTTCAAGTTGAATTTCCGGGGCGAGTTCGGCCCCTCGAAGCTGAAATACAGGTTGTTCCCAGATTCGCCTGTGACCGAGTTTGATGATTTGATCTTAAGACCTGACTTCAACACAAGTTGGTACCATTGGTCTGATTCAGCCGGGAATGGCAACGGCGCGTTCCAACGCACACGAGCCAGTCGGACCCGCGATGCATGGATCAAACACACCATGCGTGACATGGGGCCTGTGGCAAGTCACAACAGATACGTGCATCTGTTCATTAACGGGCTGTACTGGGGCATATACGATTTCAGCGAACAGCCGACCAAACATTTTGCTGCGGCGTACTTTGGAGGGGACCCGGATGATTACGATGCGTACGACCAAGGCACACTCAAGAGCGGCACCGCTGTGGCTTACAACACAATGATCGGGCTCAGAAACCTGAGTGAAAACGCAAATTACGAGCGGATGAAACAGTACTTGGACGTGCCTCAATTCATTGACTACACGCTGCTACACTTTTTCGTTGGGCACCAAGATTGGGGGAACAACAAAAACTGGCATGCCGTGCGCAAACGTGTGGCTGGCCCGGCCGGTACGTTCAAATATTTCCCGTGGGACGGCGAGTGTATTTTGCTGGATACCAATGTGAACCGCGTGCCTAATGCCGGTGGCAGCACCGACGTGCCGAGTACATTGTTCACAAACCTCGATGATAACGCACAGTTCAGGCTCGATTTTGCCGATCGTGTGCACAAACATATGATTGCGCCTGGGGGTGCACTCACGCGCGAGGCGAACCTGGCACGGTGGAACTACTGGATGAGACTGCTCGACAAACCGATCGTGGCTGAGTCATGTCGTTGGGGCGATTACAGACGCGACGTGCATCAGTATGCCGATGGCACGTACCAGCTCTATACACGCGAGACGCACTGGCTGGCCGAACATTACAGGATGACAAACATCTATTTCAATGTCCGGCCAGGCATCGTGCTCAGTCAATTACGCACGGCTGGATTGTACCCGTCAGTTGATGCGCCCGAGTTTAGGGAAGGCTCGGCCACGGGCGTGTTGCTGGGCAGCCGGCGTGTGTCTGCCGGGTTTGTCCTTGCCATGCGTAATCCAAATGCGAGCGGCACGATTTACTTCACGACCAACGGCGCAGATCCGCGCGTGTATTATTCAGGCCAGGTTAACTCAAACGCATTGGTTTACACTGCCCCAATGACGCTCACGCGTACGGTCACGATCAAAGCGCGCGTACTTAGCGGCACGACCTGGAGCGCACTCAACGAGGCAACGTTCACGGTTGGCGAGCTTGGCCTGCCGCTGCGCATTACTGAGATCATGTACAACCCGCCCGGTGGCAATGCGTACGAGTTCATCGAGATACAGAACACAGGCGTCGTGCCGCTGAACATCGGCAGGTTCAGTTTCCAGGGGATTACATATGTTTTTCCAGATGACACGGTGTTAGCCCCAGGTGCCGTAATTGTTTTGGTGAACAATGCAAACCCGGCACAGTTTGCAGCTCGGTACCCTGGGGTGGTCGTGTTCGGGTATTACGCCGGTAACCTCGACAACGGCGGCGAACGAATCGCATTGCTCGACCGCGCCGGCCGGACGGTGGCAGCGGTGCACTATGACGACGAAGGCGGCTGGCCACTTGAGCCTGACGGCGGCGGCCGCTCGCTCGAGATCATTGACCCGTGGGGTGACCCGAACGCACCGGCAAACTGGCGTGCAAGCCCGGTTTTGTATGGCACACCGGGACTAGTGCCGGATAGGCCAGCGCTCGGCACTGTCGTTTTAAACGAGGTGATGGCCGACAACGCCTCTGCCGTGTCCAACGCCGGTACGTACCCTGATTGGGTCGAACTGCATAACCGCGGGTCGAACCCGATGGATGTCAGCAACTGGAGCCTTACAGACAGTAGCAATCCGCGCAAATTTGTGTTCCCTGGTGGCACAGTTATACCGGCAGGGGGATACCTTGTGGTATGGTGCGATAGTGCAACAAACCTGCCTGGACTGCACACCGGGTTCGCCCTCGACAGAGACGGTGAGACAGTGTCGTTGTTCGATGCAGGCACGAACCGCGTTGACGCCGTGACATTCGGAGTGCAGCTAACCGATTACTCCATAGGCCGGATCGGCGAGCAATGGCAACTGACAGTGCCAACACCCGGCATGACAAACGTTGCTGCTGCAGTTGCTGCGCCGACGAACCTTGTCATTAACGAGTGGCTGGCCAATTCTGTGCCAGGTGGTGCCGATTGGCTTGAGCTGTTCAACCGTGCCTCGAACGCGCCTGTCGCGTTGACCGGGCTTGGGTTCAGCACGACAAACGCAGTGTTCTGGTACAACGCGCTTTCGTTCATCGCGCCGCGTGGGTACATGCAGTTGTTTGCTGACGAGCTGCCGGGGCCGCGCCACCTCGAATTCAAACTGCCTGCTGAATCTGGGTTCATCGTGCTGCATGACCCAGGTGGCGAAGAGATAGACCGCGTCACGTACGGGCCTCAACTTGAGGGTGTGTCCCAAGGCCGGTTGCCCGATGGCACCACAAACATCATGTCGTTCCATGGTAGCGCAAGTCCGGGCGCAAGCAATTACCTGTTGGCTTGGACAGGTCCTGTGCTAAACGAAGTTCTGGCACGCAACCAGCGCGCCGTCGTCAGCCCGTGGGGTAACTACGCCGATTACATCGAGCTATTCAATCCTACGGCAACAAATTTTGCCCTTGCCGGCATGGCGCTTGGCAAGTCGCTCGCACCGGGCGACCGGTGGAATTTCCCGGTTGGCACAACAGTTCCTGCCGGCGGGTATATTGTTGTGTGGTGCGATGGCTCGCGTGCGGCCTCGACGAGCTCGACCGGCCCGCTCAATGCGGGGTTCGATTTGCCGGGTGAAACCGGCGTGTTGTATCTGTTTAACTCTGCTGGCCAGGTGGTGGACAGCGTCGAGTACGGGTTCCAGGTTGAAGACCTGCCGATCGGGCGCTTTGCTGGGCAATGGCGCCTGTTGGCACAACCCACCCCAGGTATTACGAATGCTGCACCTGCGGCGCTCGGTGCGGTAACAAACCTCTGCATAAACGAATGGTTGGCTGCGCCAGCCAGTGGCGACGACTGGTTCGAGCTGTACAACAGGAGCGAGTTACCAGTGGAATTGAGCGGGCTTTACCTAACTGATGATCCTTCGACCGCCGGCATTGCCAAATCGCCCGTTCCACCGCTAAGTTTCATTGGGGGCAGGAAATGGGTATTATTCGTTGCCGATGGCAACCCGGCCGCGGGTGCGGACCACGTGGATTTCAAGCTCGATGCCAATGGCGAGACAATCCGGATTTACCAATGGCGCACCAACCTCATTGATGCGGTGGATTTCGGGCTGCAACAGTCGGGTGTGTCCCAGGGTCGTCTGCCTGACGGCGCACACACAATTGTGAGCTTCCCGCAAACAGCAACACCGGGCAGCGCAAATTACCTGCCGCTCACTGAGGTCGTGATCAACGAAGTGCTCACGCACACGGACCCGCCGCTTGAAGATGCCATCGAGCTTTACAACCCGTCTTCGGTAGCTGTAAACATAGGCGGGTGGTACTTGAGTGACAGTGCCGGCGACCCGAAACGGTACCGGATCCCGGATGGAACCATAATCCCACCCGGCGGGTTCAATGTGTTCTACCAATATCAGTTCGGGCCGACCAATAGTGACCAGGACATTCCGCCCCTGTTCACGCTGAACTCAGCACGCGGTGACGCAGTTTACCTGTCTGAGGCGGACGCAGCAGGCAGCCTGACCGGACGCCGCACATCGGTCCAGTTCGGTGCGGCAGCGAACGGAGTGTCGTTTGGGCGATTCCAGACAAGTGTAGGGGTGGAATTTGTGGCCATGAGCCGCCGGACGTTCGGCGTTGACAACCCGAGCACACTGGAGCAGTTCCGCACCGGCACGGGCGCGCCCAATGCATATCCGCTGGTCGGCCCGGTCGTGATCAACGAGATCATGTATCACCCGCCCAACTACGGTACAAACACGCCCGACCTGGAGGAATTCATCGAGCTGTTCAACATTATGGACACGCCGGTGCCGCTGTACGATCCTGTGCACCCGACCAACACATGGCGCTTGGTAAATGCCGTTGAGTTCAGTTTTGCACCCGGCACGGTGTTGCCTGCACGCGGCATGCTGTTGATTGTCCCGTTTGACCCGGTCGCCAATCCGGCTGCTACAACAGCATTCCGCAAACGCTACGGCACAGACGCGCTATTGGTCGGGCCGTACTTGGGCAAGCTCAACAATGCCGGTGAGACGATCGAGCTGTTGCGCCCGGACAGGCCGCAGACACCCCCGCATCCGGATGCGGGTTTTGTTCCGTACATTCTGGTCGAGCGCATCAGTTATTCGGACGGGGCGCCGTGGCCGGTCGAGGCCGACGGTTTGGGTGCGTCTCTGCAGCGGATCGTGCCAGAAAATTATGGCAATGATCCCGTGAACTGGCGCGCGGCGCTGCCGAGCGCAGGCAGTGTGAACATCCCGCAACCGGTCGGCACTGCCACACTGCTGAGTGGTGGGCTACTGCGCCTGATGTTCAATGTTCAGCCAGGGTTGACCTATCAGCTACAGTACAAGGACAATCTTGGTGACACAGCCTGGCAACCGGTTGGCGCACCTGTGCGTGTGCAACAGCCGGTGTTTGTTGTGGACGTGCCCATCACGAACCAGCCTCACCGGTTTTACCGACTCGAGGTTTATCCCTGAGCTGTGAACTGCGTTTGCATAAGGACGTAGTCCGTCAAATGGCCAAGATTTCGGTAAGCCGTTTGAGGCTTGATTCGGGCTTGACGCGCGCGCCATTGTTTTGGTTGGATTCCAGCAAATGAAAGCCAAAAGCATTTTGCTGGTTGCCACTTTGTTGTTGGTTGCGTTGAGTTTCGGCTGTTACCAAAAGGTCACAGGCGGGTACCGCGTCGGCGTGCCGATCGTCAAAGACAAGGTCGAGGGCCGCTACGAACGGCCTCTGGACGAGGTGTTCGTAGCTGCCAAAGAGGTTATCAAGTACAACGGAATTCTCTTGAATGAATCCGTTGTGCACGGTCAGACAAACACGGTTAAGACTTTAGAGGGCAGAGTTGGTGAGCGCAGGGTTTATATCCGTGTTGAACAACTTGAGCCGAACCTGACGCTGATCCAGGTGCAGGCGCGAACCATTGGAGGCGCTCGTGACGTTGACCTTGCTCACGAGCTTGAGAAACAAACTGCGCTGCGGCTTGTGAAGTGAAAGCCTATGCACCGGCTTGTTTGATTTGTAGCTGGGGTAACCGTGTGGTTTCTGCGCCGCAGGCCGGCTCAGCGCGCTGTTATGGCACCATTGGTGCAGCACACTGATTCGGTCAATTGCCGGTCTGATCCAACTCGAACACTGTTTGTGAACCGGTTTGCAGATTTCGGATGCGCATTTGGCGCAGTTCCCAACGTCCTGCGACCTTTCTGAACTCTTTCGGCTCGAACTCCTTTAGCAATTTGTTATTTGCGTCGTAAGCCTCGGCGCGCACTATGCCGCCTGTCTCCGCATCAATCCACGACACCACGCGCGAATACCCGTCTGGAGTAGGCGCTGGATTGATGCTTTCGAGCACTTGACACAGCCTGCTGCGGCGCATCTCGCGTTTGAGCAGGCGCTGGCGCGGCCAACAGAAGAATTCCAGACCCAAATCAACCGCCCAAAAATCCGAGCCTGCAAATGCGTACTGCCAGCGTGTGCCTGTCCAACTGATCTGTTGCTGGTTCAGTGCGGCTGGCTGTTGGAGGTCCGGTTTGTTTGCCCGTCTCCAATAATATTGTCCGGGGCAATCGCCCGAGTGAACCACGCACAACTGTTCGGTGCCGTTTGACACGTTTGAGCTGCCTGCGGTGAAAATGCTCATCCAATTCGTGGGGGTAACAATCACCTCGAATCGTAGACGAACCGAGACGCGATTGCCCTTTGGGTCGCGCATTCTGAGCCAGCCTGTCTGCACCATGTTTTCAGCTGGCCATTGCGAGCGTAGTTCAGCAGCTAATGCAGCCCCAGCGCGTTCGGCGTCCTGGGTTGAGCCGGCTGCTACAAACACGGGTGAAAACGCCGCAAAACATATTGTAATAACCCGGATTTTTGCCCACGTGGACGAACTTGTCCAAGAATCATGCGCGCGCCGTAGCACAGCCCAACAACTTGCCAATAGTTGAGGCTTGAAAGCGGCGCAGTTCAACCACCGGAACAGACGTGTCATTTGGGTTCAAGGGCTAACTGGATTACTTGGCTGATATCGCGAACAAAGTGCACGTGAATCTTTTTGCGCACTTCAGGGGGTAATTCAAGCCAGTCGGTGCGGTTTTGTTCGGGCAAAATGACGTGGCTGACACCGAACCGAATAGCTGCAAGCACTTTCTCTTTCACACCGCCGACACGTAATACACGGCCCCGCAGGCTGATCTCGCCTGTCATGGCGAGGTCTGACCTGACGCACCGACCAGTTAACAGCGAGGCCAGTGCCGCCACAATTGCAATGCCCGCGCTTGGGCCGTCTTTTGGGGTTGCGCCTGCCGGTACATGCACGTGAAAATCGAACTTACTGTAATCGGCAAGCTCGATGCCGAGCGCCTCGGCCTGGCTACGCAGATAACTGACCGCTGTTTGCGCACTTTCTTTCATTATATCCCCCAGCGAGCCGGTCAAGAGCAGGTTACCCTTGCCTGGCATTCGGGTCACTTCGATGTACAAGACTTCGCCCCCGACGGGTGTCCAGGCCAGTCCAATTGCAATGCCGATGTCTTTGATTTTCTGGGCAGTCTCGGCCACGTACCGCGGTTGGCCGAGCAGCTTCGGCAGTGTGTCAGAGTTGATTACGATCCGGCCGGAGCGATTGTTTCTGCTCACCAGTTTGCGTGCGGCTTTGCGCGCAAGTGCAGCAATCTCGCGTTCAAGCTCGCGCACACCAGCCTCGCGCGTGTAACCCTGAATAAGCCGGCGCAGCGTTGCGTCTGGCAACTTCACATCGCGGCGGCGCAGACCGTGTTCCTCAAGTTGGCGCGGCACAAGGTATCGCTTGGCGATCTCGAGTTTCTCGGACTCGGTATAGCTTGGCAGTTCGATCACCTCGAGCCGGTCGCGCAGCGCAGGATGAATCGGCTCAAGCCAGTTTGCCGTTGTGATAAACAGCACCCGCGACAGGTCAAACGGTAAATCGAGGTAGTGGTCTATAAACATGTTGTTTTGCGCCGGGTCAAGCACCTCCAGCAGAGCCGCAGCCGGGTCGCCGCGAAAATCTGAGCCGACCTTGTCGAGCTCATCAAGCATGATCACCGGGTTGCGGCTTTCGACACGGCGCAGTGTTTGTATGATGCGCCCGGGCAGTGCACCCACATAGGTTCGGCGGTGCCCGCGGATCTCGGCTTCATCGCGCATACCGCCCAGCGAAAACCTGGCAAACCGCCTGCCCATTGCTTCAGCAACGCTCTTGCCGAGCGAGGTTTTCCCCACCCCAGGCGGGCCAACCAGGCAGAGGATCGGTCCTTTGATCTGCCTGCGCAGTTTCAGCACGGCAAGGAACTCGAGCAACCTGTCCTTGACCTTGGTTAACCCATAATGTTGTTCGTTCAAAATGCGTTCGGCTTCGGCAATATCGAGTTTGTCCTCGGTCTCTTTTTCCCAGGGCAGATTGACAATCCAGTCCAGATAATGCCGTGTAATGGCGTACTCGGCTGCTGTAGGTGGCATTTGCTGGAGCCGTTCCAGTTCCTGTAGAGCGACCTTGTGCGCCTCGGTTGGCATGGGCGTTTTTTCGATCTGCTCGCGCAACGCCCTGAGTTCGGTTGCCACGGTATCGGCCTCGCCTAGCTCGCGTTGTATTGCGCGTAATTGTTCGCGCAGGAAATAATCACGTTGTGTTCGTGAGATCGAGGCGGCGACCTCGCTCTGGATCTTGGAGCTTAGCTCCAGCACCTGGCGTTCCCGATTCAGCAGCGGCAGTAACCGTTGCAGCCGTTCCTTGACCGAGACGGTCTCGAGCAACTGTTGGCGGTCAGCCAGGCTCAGGTTCAGAGTCCAAGCGATTATATCGGCTAACCGCCCGGGTCGTTCCGACTCGATGTCGAGCACTTTGTCAAGCTCGGACAGTGCAGGCGAGAGTTTGATGATATCGTGGAACAGGTTTTGCACATTGCGCGCTAGTGCCTCAAGCTCGAGTGATTCCTCGACGATGTCCTTGCAAACCTCAAACCGCGCACGCAGATATGGGGCCTTAGTTTCGTATTCCTTGATGCGGATGCGCCACAGGCCGTGCACCAAAATACGCACGGTGTTGTCGGGAAATTTCAGCATGCGCGACACATGCACCGCGCAGCCCACGCTGTAGAGATCTTCAGGGGCGGGATTTTGTGTATCCGGCTTGCGTTGTAGCACCACACCCAACAACCTGTCGCCTGCAACCACGTCGTCTATGAGCCGGACACCCTCGGGCGTATCAATAAGCAGCGGGGCTTCTTGCCCGGGATAAATTACGATGTCGGACAACCCGAGGATGGGCAACACTTCGGGCAGCGCACGACTCGATATTCGAGTTGTGGCTTCTTCAGGACTGACACCGCCACTTGTAATAGTGATGAACTCCGTGTCGGCGGAGTCAATTGCCATGTTAATCTGGTGGTTTGAAGCCACGCGGATTAAATGGGTCGGATTACGCGACCCTTTTTATGCCCCGTTGTTGGATTTTGTGTGTTTACGAGTTTGCCGTACCGCCAATGGCACGTCAATGCGAAGAAACCCGTTCAGGTAATGTGCCTTTGCCTGTGAAAGATCGTAACCAGGCGGCAGTTCCAAAATGCTCTCAAACGGACCGTAATTGATGTTCATGACAAGAAAATTGCACTTGGGCGCCCGGCATGAATCGGGTCGTTCACCCCTGATTCGGAGTCGGTTGCCTTCCTCGACAATTATCTGCAGGTGCTCGCTGCGTAGTCCTGCTAACTCGACCTTGATAACGAGGCCGTGGTCGGTCACGTAAACGTCTGTGTTCGGTTCCCAATGTGGGCGCACATGTCCCTCCCCGGCCCCGCCAGCAACCGACGCTTGTGAAACAAAGACTGAGGTTGTGAGCTTGCTTGTTGCCATTGGTCAGAAAAATTCTAATTGAACACGGTTCATACTGCAACTGGCCCTAGTGAGCCTCTGGTTCAGCGGATCGCCCGCGGTCGGAGCAGCCGCATCCAGCAACCGCGCTCGCACGGCTGTGCTGGGTAGCCACGCAATGTAAGCAGCAATTTGTGCGGGCGGCGCTTGAGCGGCGCCGACGTACTATGCCCAAAACAAATGCGGCAGCTACGGCTGCCACGATTGCTAATGAGGCGATTTGGTGCAAATCCACGCTCAAACATAACCCTAAACTGGTGTGCTGCAACAGCGGTTTTGTATTTTTTTTGCATGTGCGTTTGTGGCTGAGTTAATCTTCAGGGTTTACACTGCGTAAAAACCGGTTGCATAGATGCGCGGCTTCTGCTAAAGGTTCTTCGGTTAAATGCGGGTGTGGTTCAGTGGTAGAACGCGGGCTTCCCAAGCCTGAGATGAGGGTTCGATTCCCTTCACCCGCTCCAGGTTTCCCAGGAAAACTTCAGTAGTTACGGGGTCTTCTAACCAAGCCGGGCAGCGCATCGGTCTCGCACCCTTAGAGCGCGGATTGCGTCACGAAATTCTTCCGGCCAAGGCGCCTCGAAACTGACAGGTTCGTGTGTCTGTGGATGCACGAAACTGAGTCTTGACGCATGTAACATCAGCCTGGGCGGATTGTAATTGGTAAGCTCTGCCACACGTTTTGTCTGTCGGTTACCGTAGGTCGGGTCGCCGAGCACCGGATGCCCGATGAACTGAAAATGCACACGGATCTGATGTGTGCGGCCGGTGAACATGGTTATCTCGACAAGAGTGGTTTCTTCGAGCCGCTCGAGCACACAAAAACTCGTGTGCGCCGGCCGGCCCATACCTTCCTCACGCACGGCCATGCGCTTGCGATGCGTTGGATGGCGCGCTATTGCAGCGCGGATCTCACCACGCTCACGCGGTACCACGCCGCACACGATTGCGTGATAGATTTTCTGCACCTGCCGACGCGCAAATTGGCCTGCCAACGCCATGTGTGCCGCGTCTGTCTTTGCCACAACAAGACAACCGCTGGTGTCCTTGTCGAGCCTGTGTACGATCCCTGGTCGCGCTACACCGCCTATGCCGCTCAGCCGGCCTGCGCAATGATGCAACAGTGCGTTGACCAAAGTATGTTCGTGGTGTCCTGCTGCCGGGTGAACAACAAGACCAGCCGGTTTGTTCAAAACCAGCAGCGACTCGTCCTCGTACAGGATGTCCAACGGGATTGGCTCGGGGTGCGCTTCAGCAGCGCGGGGTGGTGGCCAGTGAACCTCGATTAATTCGCCCGCATGCGGATGGTGTGTGGGTTTTACAGTGCGCCCGTTGACCTTGATATCACCAGACTCGATCAACCGCTGGATCGCACTGCGTGAAACATTTGGGAACCGCTCGTGCAAGTACACGTCCAAGCGCATGAGTGGCATCGTTTTTTCCACTGTGACAGTTTCCTTGTGGGTTAGCATGAGCAGAGGCAGTGAATCGTTAACTCGGTGAACCATCGAGTGCTGGAACAACAAGTTGACAGAGCGGAAAAACCGATACCATACCAACTAATCGGCATCCCACCGAGCTGTTGGTTCCGCTGTTTCGGTACCTTGTGCTGGCAGGCCACCGTGTTTCCCTCGCTCAGATCGCCATGTGTTGTAAAACACAAGCCCAACGCCAATACAAATTGCACTGTCAGCCACGTTGAATGCCGGGAAACCTATCTCGCCATCGCCATGCGGCACGAAAAAGTAGATGAAATCAATCACGTGCCCAATGCGCACGCGGTCAATCAAATTCCCGATTATACCGCCGAAAACAAGGCCCAATGCCGTTTGGCCCAGCACCGTTTTTGTACCGAAATGATGTCGGCTCAAGTAAAGCACAAACAACGCTACCAGAGCTACGCCGGCCAATAGCTCGTTATGCCCGCGGAACAGGCTCCATGCTGCGCCTGTGTTGCCCCAGTGTACAAACTTGAAAAACCCGGGTATTACGACTAGTGCCTGTGCGTACGCAAGGAACCGCAGCACGATTGCTTTGGTTAACTGGTCCAGTGCTAGCACTGCCAGTGCAATCAACGCAATTCGACTATTTGGTGTCTTGAACATTGGCCTGCTCCAGCCACGGGTAACAGCACATGACTACATCGTGGCTGTAGATGCCTCGACGCGCCTGCCGCGTGTTATGTGCGTAAGCTTCATAGATCGTCCGCTTTTATATGCACGGTTGGCCGCGAAAAAACAATTATTTTCCTGGCATGGCAGATCCGACAGTTGGCCTGGTGGGCCGTTTACCGCCTGAAGAACTTGAAACAAAAGGCGTGTCTAACGGGTAATTAAAGTTGAAAGGTAACACGGGCAGGCTGATGTTCCAGGTCGTTTCGTGCAGGCTCCCAGAGTACCAAAACAGAGCAATGAAAACGCATCGCTGTAATTTGCCGAAAGCAAAGGTGTTGTGCTTGGTTTCCACAATCTTTGTTGCCGCGGTAACCCGTGCAGAGGTTGAAGACGAGGTTGTTAAATCTTTCATCGTCCAACCCGGCGGCCGGCTTGTCGTTGCCCTAGACCGTGGCTCGATTGAAGTTAAGGGCACAGAGGCTGACTCGGCACATGTTAGACTTATTCGACGGGTCCGGACCGGTGATGGTAAGGCAAACAAAATCTTAACCAACCACATCGCCACAATTACGCAGGAAGGCAAAACGGTTTCTGTTCATGCACAATACAAAGATCAGAGCAGAACCGGGTGGACCAAACTGTCGGGTAACGGACCTGGTCTGCAGGTGAAGTGCTTGATCAGTGTCCCGCGCAGATTTGACGTGGACATCAAGACTGCTGGCGGCAGCATCTGTGTGGCTGATCTGACAGGCAAAGTGAATGCGCAGACGTGTGGTGGCAGCCTGCGATTTGAAAAAATCCGCGGAACACTTTCCGGCCAGACCAGTGGCGGCGGTGTAACGGTGGCCGACTGCAAAGGCCCAGTGACAGTCAGAACTTCGGGCGGCAGCATCAGTCTGAGTGACATTGATGGCAACGTCGACGCACGCACGTCCGGTGGGTCAGTCCGCGCGGAACGGCTCGCCGGCAAATCCATGGTGAAAACCTCCGGTGGCAGTATTCGAGTCGCAGCGGTCACGGGCCAGATTGAAGCCCAAACTTCGGGCGGCGGTATCACAACCGATTTACCAGAGCAACCGACCGGGAATTGCTCATTCAGAACAACCGGCGGCACCATCATACTTGCCTTTGGAGTTGATGTTGCCGTGGACATCGACGCTCGCACGAGTGGCGGGCGTGTCTGGACCGATTTGGCCGTCAATACCGCAGGCAAGATGACTCAAAAAGAGAACGGTCTACGCGGCAAGCTCAATGGCGGCGGGCCGTTAATCATGGCTCAAACCAGCGGCGGCAGCATCCGACTGCGCAAGATGTAAGACCGGTTTAAAAGGTCTGGGAGCTGTGTTCTGTGACTGCTGGACGACAAAAGAATTTTTAAAAAATCGGCGCTCCACAGAACCCGCTACATCTTCAAGCGGGCTTATGAAACAACCTCGAGAACCGGCTCGGCCTCACATGGGAGCAGACCGTACTGGCAAGCCGATGATCGCTCGGGCTTCGACAGGCGTCGCAATTTCGCGTCCGACACAATGTGCCAGCTTTACGAGTCGGTCGATTAATCCTGCGTTTGTTGCTGCTCGGGTCCGCGCGTTGTCGTACCAAAGGTTGTCTTCCAATCCAACCCGCACATGCCCACCCATTGTGATTGCCATGCCGTTGACGTAGAACTGGAACCGACCAATACCCGCTGCTGACCACGTTGTTTTTTCCGGTAACGCCCGGACCATTGTGGTCAGGTTTTGCGGTGTGGCAGCCAGCGTGCCGAGCGAGCCTAGCAGAATGTTCGCGTAATACGGCGGTTTCAATATGCCGCGGTCAATCAGGTATTTAGCGTAGTCAATCATCCCAAGGTCGAATAACTCAAGCTCAGGCACTATGCCCCGCCGAGTCATCATGGTGGCAAGATCGCAGATCGTCTTGGGTTCGTTGATCGAGGCTTGCTGTGGGAAGTTCATTGAGCCGACTGTCAGCGAGGCGAGGTCGGGCTTCAGCTCTCCTTCCAATGTCAATACTTCAGAGCGCTTGGCAAACTCATTGTGGACACGCCCGCTTGTGGTGGCTGAAATGATCAGGTCTGGGCAGTGCTCGCGTATACCGGCGAAAATTTCGGCAAACACTTCTTTCCGATAAGTTGGCTGGCAATTGTCCTCTCGCGCGTGGATGTGCACAATGCTGGCCCCGGCATCGCGACAACGTTGGGCGTCGGCCACAATCTCGGCCACTGTGATCGGCACGTTCGGGTTGTCCTGCTTGGTGGGCACCATGCCCGTCAGCGCAGCGTTGATAATAAGTTTGTCGAAACGCATAGCCGGATGCACTTGGAGTTATTTGCCCTCGATGTCGCGCTTTACAACTTTTGCCGGCACACCCACAACTAACACGCGTTCGGGCACGTCCTCCGTCACCACGGCGCCTGCGCCCACAACCGAGTGCGGACCGATGTTAACATGGTCAATGACGGTTGCACCGATGCCAATGTAAACAGCCTCGCCCACATAACAATTGCCGGCAAGGTTTACCCCAGGACCAACCGTGACGAAGTCAACAACTCGTGTGTGATGTCCTATTGTGGCAGCGCGGTTGACAATGACATGCGCGCCCAGCTCAGTGTATGCGGCAACAATCACACCTGCGTTCAGGATTGTGCCCGGGCCGAGCTTGGCAGTGCGTGAAACGCGCGCTGTCGGATGCACAAGTGTGGCGAACTCGCACCCGAACGTTTCAGCCTGGTGAACAAACCGGCTCCGATGCGTTGTGCCAAGGCCACACACTACGCAATGCGTAGCCACCATACTAGGCAGTTCTTCCACCCAATACACCGGTTTGCCATCCAACGGTTCAGCACACCGTGACCTGTCCATGTTCTCGACAAATCCGGCTACGACTACACCTGGGATTTCGGACACAACATCGGCAATTTCAACTGCAAAACTGCCCGTGCCAAGAATCAGAAGCGGCTTTGTTTCCGAACGCATAGGTTTGATTTTTTTGTCGAGCTGTTCTTCGTGCGTTTCTGAGTCGGAACGCTAAAAAACGAGTACACAGCTCGAATCACAGTCTCAACATCTTGGTCTGTCATTTCAGCGTACAACGGCAATGACACTATCTGTCGAAACAGCCGTTCTGTGACCGGTAGCGCAACGCGGAACTGCCCAAACGCAGGTTGCAGATGGTTGGGAATGAACTGAATTAGCGTGGCGATGCCGTGTCTGTGCAGATGCTCACGAAACGCATCCCGGCGGTCAGCAAGAATCTTGACTACATATGCCCACGGACACGTTTGCTCAAGGTCGTGTCTGAGCAACTCAATGCCATCAAGTTTCGCAAATGCTAAGTCGTAGCACCGCACAATTTCACGTTTCCGACGTTGGAACGCAGGAAATTTTTCCAACTGAACCAACCCGATCGCAGCGTTTATGTCGCACATGTGGTATCGGAACCCGTGCGAAAGGACCTGATATTGCCACTTGGCACGGGTGAGGTCACTCGAGATGCGGTCACGTTCAATCCCGAGGCATCGGCGTCGCGCAATCCGGTGCGCTCATTCATCGGAATCTGTCGCAACTGCGCCGCCCTCGCCGCAGGTGATGTTCTTAATTGCGTCGAAACTGAAACACGTCAGCTCGCCCAATGAGCCTATCATACGGCCGTTGTATCTTGCGCCGAACGCATGCGCAGCGTCCTCGACAACCCGGATACCGCGCGCACGTGCTGCATGCAGCAACTTTTCCATGGCACACGGCAGCCCGCCAAAATGCACCGGCATGATCACTCGGGTTTTATCGGTAATTCTGCTGAGCGCATCTGCCAGGTCCATGTTTAAAGTTTGCGGTTCGACCTCGCAAAACACAGGGCTTGCACCTGCCATACGGATGGCTTGGATGGTCCCCACAAATGTCAACGAGGGCACGATCACTTCGGCGCTGGCCTGCAGTTCAAGCGCGTCCAGTGCCAGATGCAAGGCAGCCGTGCCGCGGTCAACAGCTATAACGCGTCGTGCACCGAGAAACTCTTCCAAGCGCCGTTCGAATTTGTGGGTGAGATCTCCCATCCCAAGCCAACGGCTGTCAAACACGGCTCGGACGGCATCTAACTCTTCTGAGCCAACGCACGGGCGATAGGTCGGTATCATGCGCGCTTCTCCAGCTTGGTCAAATCGAGCATACGACGCAGCATTTTTTCCATTGTCAGTTCCTGTGCGACAAACTCGTGTCCGCGCCACGCGATCTGGCGCCGGTCATCCTCATGCGTCAAATAGTAGTCAATCACCTCTGGTAACCGCTCGGGCTCGGCCATCACGAAATGCTCCCCCGCACGAAACGCACCGGTGCCATTGCATTGCTCGCATATAACTAACGCCCCACACGCCATCCCAAGCATAAGACGCATCGCAGGCATGTCATGCGGCGTGCGCAACAACACCAACATGATCCGGGCCCGATTCAGCAAGTGCGTTCTGGCTTCGCCAAATGCGCGCTGTACCACCGTCAGTTTACGACTGCGCTGTTCCAGTTCACTCTTGAGTTCGCGCACAAGCACGGCGCGGCGCTTTTCCAAACGACCAAGAAACAACACTTCTATGTCGCGCTTGATGCCAAGGTCGTTTCCCCAGTCCAGATGATAACCAAACGGTAGTAGCTCGGCCTGAATCCCGCGACTGCACAAAAACTCGGTCCGCGGTTGCACAGTGGCAAATATATGGTCTATACAACCGGCAAGGTGCAACTCGCGAATTCTTCGCCATTCAACCATTGCCTTGAAAAAGATCTCCGAATCGAATTGTATCCAGCCCTCATGGTAGGGTTGCCCGGCAACGTACCGTGCGTACGGCCGCGCCAGCCAGCGGCGGATCAAGCGCAGAGCGTGTGTGCGGAACGGGACCAGGTTCCCCGCCACCTTGGCAAACATCGGCGGGAGTCGGCCCCAATCCCACGCGGTCACACGGAAACCGATGCTCTCGCCAAAAGTGCTGAGCCGAACAGGCGGCAACGGCTCCAGTTGCCAGAGAACCGTGACAGACCTTTTGTCCGGGCGCTCCGACAACCATTTCATAAGCCCCCCATCGTATTGACTTAACCCGAGCAGCAGCACAAGGTCATGAACAAAGACCGTAGCTTTGGGCGCAAAACAAACGCTGGGTACCCAGCCTATGTCCGAAAACCCATCCGCCACCATATTGGTAAGACGGGCATACGACCTCAGCCTCGGCGCAATAATGCACACGCTGTAACCCATAAAGTTGCCGCGATTGCCGGCCGCAGGCAGACTACAGCTCAACCACAATGATAGTCGAGTCCTACGGAAACATTCTTTCATCCGTCCCGAGTACCCGGTTGGATATACTCGCGCTGTGAGACAAAGTTTCACGTTGCGGGAAATACAATATCGCCAGTGGCGATATTCACATTGCGTTTTGTTCCTGGGCAGATTAGATTTGCCACAACCGAATGTTGAATAACATTGCAACAACATCTTAGCGCCCGGCAGAAAACGCCGGGTCGCAAACGCCTCAGCCTAGTTGGTCGGGGCGTTTTTGTTTGCCCAAATGAAACGCAAAGACGCAAACATAACAAAGACGCGAATTAACAGAGGACTTACTCCGCATTCGTGTCTCGGCGTCTTTGCTTGTCTCCATTAAGAGAATGTATGGCATCTGAACGCAAAACTCTGGATGAACACGCGAAGGCGACCGAACTGGAGCACATCCGGCACTCGGCTGCACATGTGATGGCGCACGCTATCTTGAGACTGTGGCCGCACGCACAATTCGCCTCCGGCCCGGCAGTAGACAATGGGTTCTACTACGACCTCGACCTTGATCATCGGATTACCCCCGATGATTTTCCTGCGATCGAGGCCGAAATGCAAAAGATTATTGCAGCCAATTATCCGTTCGAAAAAATCACCGTCACACGCGCCCAAGCAATCAAAGACGCGCAAAGTGGTAGGCTCGGCGCACTAAGCGAGCGGCCCGGGCAACCCAGCAAGTTTAAGCTTGGCAATATCGAGGACATCCCCGAAGCCGAGCCAATCACTTATTACAAAAGCGGCGATTTCATTGACCTGTGTGCTGGACCGCACGTCGAGCGCACGGGCGACATCGGTGCATTCAAGCTCACAAGCGTTGCCAGCGCTTACTACAAAGGCGACGAGCGTAACCCGCAGCTCCAGCGCGTCTATGGCGTCGCATTCAGGACTAAGAAAGAGCTTGACGAGTACTTCGCCATGCTCGAGGAAGCCAAGCGGCGCGATCACCGCAAGCTGGGGCAGGAAATGGGCCTGTATGTCATTGACCCCGAGTACGTCGGCCCAGGAATGCCAATGTGGTTACCCAAGGGGACGGTGATTTGCGAAGAACTCGAAAAGCTAGCCAAGGAAACCGAGTTTATGGCCGGTTATGTCCGCGTCAAAACACCGCATGTTGCCAAGGAAAAAATGTACCTCACCTCTGGCCACCTGCCATATTACGCCGACAGCATGTTCCCAGCGATGGAATTGCGGGAAGATGAAAATGGTAGAGCACACCACAGCGCATCCGCTCCCAATAGCATGGAGCGCTACTACCTTAAAGCCATGAACTGCCCGCATCATCACCGGATCTTTGCTGCGCAACCGCGCAGTTACCGTGATCTGCCGTTGCGCCTTGCTGAGTACGGCACATGTTACAGATACGAACAGTCGGGCGAACTTTTCGGCCTGATGCGCGTGCGTTCGCTCAATATGAACGACGCACACATATATTGTAGCCCAGAGCAGTTTGCTGAAGAGTTCAACGCCGTCAACCAGATGTACCTCAAATACTTCAAAATCTTCGGCATCGAGAAATACATCATGCGCTTCAGCACACACGACCCAGCCAAGCTCGGCCAAAAATACGTCGGCGAACCCGAGCTATGGAAAAAGACCGAAGACATGGTCAGGCAGGTACTCAAAGATTCGGGAATTAACTACATCGAGGTACCCGATGAAGCCGCGTTTTACGGCCCGAAAATTGATGTCGAAATTTGGAGTGTCATCGGCCGCGAATTCACGCTTGCAACCAACCAGGTTGATTTTGTCGGGCCCAAGCGCTTCGGGCTTGAATACCGCGACCGCGATAACACAATGAAAACACCGCTGTGTATCCACCGCGCGCCGCTTGGCACACATGAACGGTTCATAGGATTTCTAATCGAACATTATGCCGGCAATTTTCCGTTATGGCTTGCGCCGGAGCAGGTCCGCGTGCTCACCCTCAACGACAACGCCGACCTTGTCGGTTACGCACAACAAATCGTTAACGAGCTGCGCGCAAACTTTGTGCGCGTAAGCACCGATTTTACCCCCGCACCAATCAGAGCCAAAATCGCCGACGCAGAAACCGACCGGGTCCACACTATGCTTGTAGTTGGTCCAAGGGATATGCAGGCCGGCGCCGTCTCAGTCCGTGTTCACGGCAAAGGCAACCTCGGCGCTAAACCCAAATCCGAAGCAATCGCAGACGTCCTGTACGCAATTAAGAATCGCCTGCCTTAAGATGGGCTTGAGCGAATCTCTTCACAACAACCGCACAAGGCTTTTGGCATGTTTCGGCAACAGGAAAGATTGCACGGTTACAGAGTAGGGGTATAAGTCTCGGCTGCGTCTCCGGCGGCGGAATACCGGCTAGTTTACAGCTTCATTTCTGTATGTCTCCACCTCATCGGGTTGCGCGGGTGCAGGCCAAACGAGATCGCGTCTGTCCCAAAGCCTGCGCGATTGTTTTTTGCCCGGCAAAGGTGTCGTATCACCCCCGTGATCAGCGCCGTCTTCGCCGACCGAGTAAAGCAGGAAACCACCATCAGCCTTGAGCCTGTACTTGACCGGTTTGCCGTCCATGCAATCAACTGGAATCGCTGGCAGCAGTTCGGGCACAAGCGCCTCCAGCGACTCGGGTAGTTTGCCGTACCGTAGTTTGTAACGTTTTAACGCAATCGCGCAGACTACCAGACTGCGCTCTGTCTCAACCCGAATTGCCGGCCTCAGTGAATGTGAAATTATCGTTATTGATTCCGGATCTGCGTACCGCAATTTATGGTAAAAGTTTTTGTTGGTGGTTTCGGTATCAAGCTGCGCCAGGGCAGCTTGAATGTGGACGCGTGATTTGTCGGTAGCTGCAGTGCGTGTTGCCTCTATCAACCGTTGCATCTGTTCGAGATACCGCCGTTCGTTTTGATCCAACCATGCAAACCGCCAAATCAAACTGTAAACAACCAGCGCCGGCCTCGTACGACGCCACCACGGGGGCTTTACAAGCTTTTCAAACGGTTCACCGAATACCATCGATTTGATCCCACCGCCAAACGCGTCTTGGAAGGAAAGCAACTCGACCACTTCATCGTTTGAATGCCTAAACTGATCGAATTTGCGCTGGCCATAAATGCGTTCGCCTTCAAAACCCCGCGCCATTGACGCCAAGAAATTTTCAGTTTGCCACGTCTCCTGAACACGCGCTAAATCCGCATCCGACCATCCTTCAGCTTGCAAGGCTTCCCAACTAACGGCACGCGCGATCCCGGCAATCGCAAATCGCACCAGTTCACTTATAACTAGCCCCTCATCAGCCAACAACTTTGACAAATTGACCAGAGCGACCAAATTGTCGGCGGCTTCGTTTAAGCGCCCTTCGTGCAATGCCAAGAGAGTCGCCGCACTGAGCCATCGGGCCGCGTGCTTTGCAGCAACTCTGTTGGCAACGCTTAATTCGTGGATGTTTGAATAACAGAGCTGGCTGTTGAAGAAAGGCTTTTGTAATGCGAGTCGAATTTGAGCCAGAACAGTTGCGTTGGTTTGCAAATCCACTGCCATTTGCTCCCAGTGATTGGTAACCTTTTGTTCCACCCACTCACCGTTCCGATATGTGCAATTGTCGATCCACTCAGGTTCACGGAATCCGACGATTGCGCGACCTGAGGGCATCATTCTCATGATTGGTGGGTAGTTATGGGGTAGAACAGTGCCATCTTGGAGTTGCTCGACAACTTTGAAAACTTCAGTTGCACTGTTTTGGCACTCAGGTCCTACTGTGCGTAACTCGTTTAAGGTCAACTTCTCGCCCTTGGCGCGTAAGTTGCGTTTGTAACTTGCAAGTGACACTCGGCCGCGCACATGCTCGAAAAGCAGGAAAACGAACAACAGAACTACCAGTGCAACCAGGCTTTTCAGCAGCACTTTAACTGGTGCTTTGATCATAAACCTAAGCTATCAAACCAAACCAAAGGGGCAAGTACAGCGTGAGTTCTCGAGTAGCACTCTTTACAATACCAAGCATCTGCGGTGCTTTGCGTGTATTTCCCCATAGCATACATTTCGCGATTCACCTCGCGTCATAGGGGAGTTGCTGACGCACAATCCTGGCTTGTAGGCAGGCTCTTTTGCTGCTAAAAAACCTGCCAACTTAAAAGCAATGGTGCAATTTTTTATCAGGCGAATGCAGAGAACTTTTGCACCGCATCGAGACTTGGGAATGGAACGGTGCGATGACTGGGCGGGGCGGACTGTGGCAGAGCTTGGACCTGAGAGCCTTTTGGATGTAGGGTGTGGCGACGGTAGCCTGTTGTTGCGTTATCTTGGTAAGATGCCACGCGAGTTTTGCGGTGTAGAAGCCGCACCAGAGTTGCGAGCCAAGGCACAGCAGCGCGGCATAAAGGTTTACGACTTCGACCTGAACGGGCGCTGGCCATTCGAGTCCAACCGATTCGATGTCGTATCTTCGTCACAGGTGATTGAACATCTCCATAACACACTTGTTTGTCGAAGAAACCTACCGCGTGCTTAAACGCGGGGGCACCGCTGTGATCACCACTGAGAATTTGTGCAGTTTATTGAACTGCATAGCGTTGTGCCTTGGCTATACGCCGTTCTCTTTGATGAGGACATGCGGACGGTACCTTGGTAACCCTCTTGGGCTCCACTACGACGAGACGACCCAAGAACCGTTGCCGATTGAGCATCCAGCGTTTTCAGGTGTCTCGGGTCATGTCCGCGTCCTAACGGTTCGGCAAGCCCGCGAGCTGTTTGAATGGGCCGGGTTTGAGGTGGACGTTCGGTCAATCAGCATTTTGCCGTTGCCGGACTGGCTGAGCCAGCTCATTAACCGCGGTCACTATATGCTCATTCGGGCGCGGAAACCTGCGAAATAGGCCTATTTTTCACGTGTCTAGTAATGCGAAAGTGGACAGGTTTGAGTCAGCGACATGCTTTCGTTAAACTTGCCTCGTGCAACTGGAATCGGACAAAGTAAAGACGCTGCCAAAGATCAGCTTCATTATCCCGACCCTTAACGTTGAACCTGTGTTGGAGCTGTGCCTAAGTTCAATTGTCCGGCAAACGTACCCGCGCGACCGTTACGAGATCGTTTTGGCTGATGCACACTCAACAGATCGCACGCGTGAAATTGCACGCAGCTACGGCGCTGTTGTACTCGACGATAATGGCAAAAACATGGAAGAAGGCAAACGCCTTGCTCTTCGGCATGCCACAGGCGAGTACATTGTGTTTATTGACGCAGACAACGAAATCACGCACTCGGATTACATCGAGCTTGCCGTGAAAGCTTTGGCTGCGCATCCACAGGCACTAGGGGTAGAGGCATACTATCCGCCTTCACCTCGGATGAGCTCGTTTTGCGTATATCTGACTCACTTGCTGCACATAAGCGACCCGATTTGTTGGCTCATGAGCCGCAAGCCAGTGCTTGTGTGGCAGGATGGCGAGATTGAATGCTGGGAACTGCCTGGAGACTCGTTTTCGTATCCGCTGGGTGCAAACGGGTTCGTATTCAGGCGGACTGACCTTGAGGCTGTAGGTGCGAATGCGCATTTTCAGGACACACACGCTGCATTACGCTTGATGCGCGCAGGCAAGCGGCAATGGCTCAGGATTCGTGGGCGCGGCGTACACCATTACTATGTACAAACGCTTTTGGGGTTCGTACAGAAACGGCGTCGTGCAACAGTACATTTCCTGCGTGTACAAGAGGAAATGCCCCTCAACTGGATGAAGGAAAAACCGACTGTGCCGTTGTGGTTGGCTGCGTTGTATTGTGTGAGCGTCGTCGGCCCAGCCTGGCACGCAATACGCGGCTGGATACACGACCGGGACTGGCGATGGCTATGGCATATGTTAGCCTGCCCGGCAACAGTGCTCGGTAACGCATGGGGCGTTTGGACGTATAAACGGCATCGGCATCACCGGAAGTTGATCGCCGAACTTCAGCCTAAGCAAAAACCGCGATGAGGCCGTTGATCACCGTTCAGACAATCCGTAGCGTGGGTCACTTTTCGATAAGCTTGGCACTTCGGTATCAGGCTCGTTGCACTTACTCGCGTGTATAATAAGGCCAAGTACTAAATGAATGCACCGAATGTGGAACGGTTTGGTCGCAGCGAGTTCGAGCCACTTGTTAGCATCATTGTCCTTAACTGGAATGGTGCACAGTGGCTGCCGAGGTGTTTCAGTTCGATCAAGACACAGACCTTTTCCGACAAAATCGAGACAGTGTTCGTGGACAACTGCTCGTCTGACCACTCGGTGCCAATTGCAAGGCAGTTGCTTGCCGATTTCCCCGCCGCTTGCATTGTCGCTAATGACCAAAACCTTGGTTTCAGCGCAGGAAACAACGTCGGGGCCAAGGTAGCCCGTGGCCGATACTTGTTTTTTCTAAACCAAGACACTTGGCTTGAACCGGATTGCGTCGAGCTGCTGGTTACGGGAATGCAGGCCGCTAAGGCGGCTGCTGCTACGCCGCTAGTTCTTAACTACCACGATGATTCGTATCAGGACATGGGTTTTTTCGGATTCGACCTTTTCGGGCTGCCGAGTCCATCCAGACCGGTAAAAAATACGCGAGAGGTTTTTATCGCCGGGGGCTGCTCATTAATAATCGAGCGCGATTTGTTCTTCCGAATCGGTGGATTTGATCCGGAGTTTTTCATGTACTCGGAAGACGCTGACTTATCGTGGCGTGTATGGGTTACTGGCGGGCGGGTTGTTGCCGTACCAGATGCGCGTGTGCATCATCGGGGAGCGGCTATTGTTAACCCTGCTGGAGGTGAGAAACCGACTGAGTTTCGCACCACAGAACAAAAACGATTCCTTACGAATCGCAACGCATTGCTGACGCTACTGAAAAATGCGCAGCATCTGTTGCTGGTGCTTGTGCCTATGCAACTTGCGTTGATTGTTGTGGAAAGCGTGATAATTGCAGTTGCGCTGCGTCGATTGAGTTATTTCCGCAGAGTTTGTTGGGATGCACTCGTAGATTGCTGGCGACTACGCTGGCACGTTCTTACTGAACGCAAGCGCTTGGCCAGCTTGCGAAAGCGAGGGGATTTTTGGATGCTCAGGTTTTTGAGATTGCGTCCTAACCGATGGTTTGAAATCAAGCGCTTGTTCAGATTTGGACTGCCCAAAATTGATGCCTCACCAATAAGTCAACAATGAACTTAACCACATCTACATTACGTGCGCCTTCTGAAGGCAACGCGTACGACTTGGCGGTGTGCTTGAGGATTTACCCGCTGGTCTCCGGTACGCCGATTTTTGGGTTTACCAACAAGCTCGAATTGGTACGGCTCAGTCTGCTGACTTTTAAGGAGGCGAAAGGCAGTTTGCATGTCAAACTTTGGGTATTACTAGACAATTGCCCGCTAATGTACCAAGAAACGGTTGAATCGCTCCTGGCCGAATGCACACCTGAATTTATCCAGTTACCTGGGATTGGAAATGCAGCAACATTCAGCCGCCAAATTGAAGTACTGCTGAATCAAGAAGTGGCCGACCTGGTTTATTTTGCCGAGGACGACTATCTTTACTTGCCAGGTGCTCTTGAGCGCGGGGTGACATTTATGAAACGCCATCGCGACGCCGATTTCCTAACGCTTTATGACCACCCGGATTATCACACGCGGTATATCCACAGGGTGCATGGACTGGCAGTTACCGAGGACGGACTACGCTGGCGACAAGTAGTATCTAGCTGCCTAACATTCATGACACGCAGGGATGTACTGGCCGAAACCGCACATGTGCTGCGGACATACAGCCGCAAAAATTCGGACTTGGGCATGTGGCTGGCACTGACAAAGACCCGTGTGTTAAGTGCATGGTCGTTTATCCGCAGTTTTGGCGACGGCAAATTTGTGCCTGCATCGTATTTATTGGCCTGGTGGTACGGTTGGCGGTACATCCTTTTGGGGAAACGTCGCACGCTTTGGGCACCTGAGCCAACTCTTGCAACCCACATGGAAAGCAAATACATTGCGCCGGGCGTCGAGTGGGAAAAACTTTGCGAGGTCAAAAGGATTCAATCTCAAACGCAGCAACGCAGCCTTTAATGTGAGAAAGTTGACGCGGTTGAGGTCTTGATGTTGGGTTTGCCGGTTTTATTACTATTCTTGATCGACGCCTCAGCTTAGCGGATATACATTGCCGGATCTTGCAGGTTCTCATAAGCCAGAAATGAGAAACAGGATGGTCACATGAACTTAAAATTAAGAGTAAAAAGTTCAGTGCATCGGGTACTGCGCTTGTTAGCGCCCAAATATCATTACAACGAGGCGTTGCGTGGGACGATCGCAGATCAGTTTCACAAGCTCATTTATGATCTAGGCGATGAAGGTAAAACTTGGACAGATACCAACTGGTTAGGGGTAAAAGTGGGTAAGCTTCCGTTTGATTTGTGGGTTTACCAAGAGATTCTGTTCGAAACTAAGCCAGATATCGTTATTGAATGTGGCACCGGCTATGGTGGTAGTGCTTACTTTTTGGCTTGTATAATGGATCTACTTGGAAAAGGGCGAGTAATAACGATTGACGTGATTGCTCACCCAAACAGACCGCAGCATCCACGGATTGAGTATCTTACTGGCTCATCTGTGACTAGCGAGGTACTCACAGAGGTAAAAAAGCGAATACCTAGGGATTCTTCTATAATGGTTATTTTGGATTCGGATCATTCGGCGCCTCACGTACTCCGAGAGCTGAACATTTACGGACAACTCGTCACCCCGGGCAATTACCTTATCGTAGAGGACACAAACGTCAACGGCCACCCGGTTTTCCCTCTTCACGGCCCGGGACCGATGGAAGCTGTGGAAGAGTTTTTGCGCACGACGAGTGAGTTTAAGATCGACAAAACACGGGAAAAGTATCTCGTGACATTTAACCCAAATGGATATTTGAGACGTCAATGACTGATAAACCGAGGCTTGTTGAAAGTGCGGTGGAATGTCTTGATTCCGAGCCGGATAAGCTAAATTCAGTGGTTCGGCTAGATTTTTCTGTAAAAGCACTTGCGAGAGCATAGCCCCTACTGTTCTGCAGTTTACTCCTGCAGCGACAAGTTTCAAACTTGCAATGCCTTGCAGTCAAAAGCCTGACTTTGAGAGCGTCTAACTCCTAAAATTAGTAAAATAGGCACTTCACGGCGTGAACGTGTTAGACTCTATTCGCTACCCCCGAAACCATGAAATGTGGGGCGTTTTGGGTTTGCACTTACAGTTGGATTGTCACTATCCGAAAACTTTTATATACACATGGCGAATTGCGGTGCGATATTGATCAAGGGCGCGGCGGAATGCGTCTG
>CAZKTA010000026.1:0-30706 GCA_964555645.1 uncultured Verrucomicrobiota bacterium | reverse complement strand
GGCCGCTGGCTGAGCCGCGATCCCATCGGGGAGGAAGGTAGCATGAACCTTTATGCTGTGAACGATAACGTAATGGAAGGGGTCGTTGATTTGTACGGCATGTCAACGCTGGATATCCGCCTGACCGCTCAGGTTACAATCCAGATCGTAATTGATGACGACAAATGTAAGGTGGTTGGAGTAAATATTATCCGAAAAGGCGGGGTGGACGTAAAAGTTCTGAAAATCAGCGTGAGTGGTCAGGTGAGTTATCAAGCAACCTGCATATTATCTACATCGGGGCGGATACCTGTAGCATTTAAGTGGGTTACACCACCGAGCACTGGCAGTTGGCTTATACCGGACACGGACATTAAAATAGACGAGCATGGTTTTCAGACGGGGCGGTGTTTGTGTTGTATGATAAACATTTCGTGGTCAATAAATGGGCAAGTAACTGTTGAACCCTATAAGGTGAAAGATCCCACGCCCCCAAGAAGGCCCAGACCCCCGAAAAAAATCACATGAAAACTTTAGAGATAACGCTTGTCATAGTTGTGATGGTTGTTTCGCTTGCGTTGCCGTGGGAAAGTCTTTTATGCGCGACCGCACCATGCTGCACATTACCAGGTTGGTTTGTACTAATAGGTTCGCTGGGTACCATCATAGAATATGAAACGGATACCATACCATGGTTGTTTGGCTTTTTGGCTACATTCACCTCGCTTTTCCTAGCTATCTTATCGAACTGGCCGGGCGCGGCGATTTCTGGATTTTTTGCAATTGGGATATTTGTGGTGTTGGTTGCCGCGCGTTTGTTGCAGAACGTTTATGTTGGTAGTGGGTTGCTAATGTTTGCGCTTATGCTTTTGCTGCATACAGCTTTTTCAGCGAAATGTTTTGTGCGAGAAATAAAGTGGACTAGCATTAGTAGTACTGACAATTCTGCGCCGGAGCGCTGAAGCCAAGCCACACAACATAGGTAGCGGTCAAAGGCAACCGCACCGAGCTGGGCTGTCGAAAACCCTTAATCGGAATCGCGTCTTATCGCGTGTGGATCTTTTAGGGTCGTTTGACTTTGGTTGAAACAGGATGAGGGAGCAGCTCACAAGTGCCGGTAGCCGTGAATGTTGGGTGGGTTGCGCTGGCCACAAAAACGGTCGCCGGTACCCGACAAGCAAGCTATCCTAGGGTCAAATATTTTTCCCAAGCACCTCCCCGTGAACAGCGGCTCAGCGGCGGTTTGGCAACGGGCAACAGTAGCTGCTTCAGGTGAACCTACAATCACAGGGTATCGGTTTGTTCTGAAGACGCCCGAGCAATTCAGCTATGGCGCTGATGGCGATATGACCAATGACGGCAGGTGGAGCTTCAGTTGGGATGCAGAGAACCGGCTGCTGAAGGCAGAAAGCAGCCAAAATAAGCCAAAGGCGTCCTTGGGGACGTAGAATTTCGCCGAGGTTGTTGTGCAACTTTTGTTTGCAAACTCACTCTGTGGGGGCGTGTTTTTTCTGGGCATTTTAAGTGTCATGGCCGGTTTATCTGGTCAAATTGCACACGGCCTATTAACCGCGATGTTTTGTGCGCAAAGTAGGCGCACACTCACGGACTAGCTTGGCGCGAATGCAAAGTCGGTGTGCGCGTCCAAGTGCACGGATTCGACAGTCGGCTTTGCACCGGTTAAGATGGAAGGCGTGACGCACGAATACGCATTAAAGGCAGCTGATCGCGAGGGGAAATCCCAGGGCCGAATGGTATCTGGGCTGCGGATTGATTACGCGCGCGAGCTAAATGAACAACAGCTTGCTGCTGTGACTGCACCACCGGGTCCTGCGCTTGTGATCGCAGGTGCTGGCTCTGGTAAAACACGCACTTTGACGTATCGCGTAGCGTACCTGCTCGAGCGCGGAGTTCCGCCAGACCGGCTCTTGTTGCTCACCTTTACCAACAAGGCCGCAGCCGAAATGATGCGGCGGGTTGCCGACTTGCTCGGGCAAGAGATTAACGCGTTGTGGGGCGGGACATTTCATGCTGTTGGCAACCGCATCTTGCGCAGTCACGCCAAGCTGATTGGGTACGAACCGGATTACACAATCTTGGACCGCGAAGACTCGCTTGCCATGATCAAGGCGTGCATGGACGAGGCGGAGATTGACACCAGGCGTGCACGGTTCCCGAAGGCTGATGTGTTGGCCGAGATTTTCTCGTTGGCAGCGAATACGCATCGGCGCCTGGAGAAAGTGTTGGAAACGGATTATCCGTGGCTTGAAACATTCGAGGCGCAAATTTTGGGTTTGGCAGACCGCTATGGTGCGCGCAAGCGTGCGACAAACTCGATGGATTTTGACGATCTGCTTTGGCAATGGCTACGTTTGATGCAAGAGCACGCCGAGGTGCGCCAGTTTTACCAGCAGCGGTTTGAGTTCATCCTAGTGGATGAGTACCAGGACACAAACAAACTGCAGGCGGACCTGATTGATCTGCTTGCCGCAAGGCATCGCAATGTGATGGTTGTAGGGGACGATGCCCAAAGCATTTACAGTTGGCGTGGGGCAAACTTCGAAAACATCCTGCGGTTTTCGGAACGGTATCCAGAGGCAAAGATTTATCGTATTGAGACTAACTACCGCAGCACACCCCAGATACTTCGAGTTGCAAATGCTGCGATCGCAGCAAACAAGAATCAGCATCCGAAAACACTTGTGCCAGTGCGAAAATCGGGGGTTAAACCCGTTTGCATAGTTTGTTTTGACGCGCATCAACAGGCTGCATTTGTTGCGCAGCGTGTGGTAGAACTGGGCGAGGAGGGAACTGACCTGAACAAAATTGCCGTGCTGTACCGGTCGCATTTCCATGCACTTGAATTGCAACTTGAGCTAACCCGTCGGAACATCCCATTCAGAATTACAAGCGGCATCCGTTTCTTTGAACAGGCGCACATCAAAGACCTCACGGCATATCTTAAGCTGGTTGCAAACCCGCTTGATGAACTTGCGTTCAGGCGGATCACGCTCATGTTACCCGGGATTGGCCTAAAAGCGGCAGATAAACTTTGGCGAAGTTTTAGCCAACAGATTCACACCGTTAGGCTTGAAGAACAGACGCTTCAACCCATCACCCCGGAGTACGAGACAGGCGAATCTGTATATAAAACTTCGGTGGCTAAAGCAAGAAGACCAAGGCCCTCTGTTGCTGCTGTGTTGCATGCGATCAAAGACGTCGTTCATGCTTCAAAATGCAGGACGGCTGCCTATTGGACACAGCTTTGTCATATAGTTGCGGACATCGAGGCTGAGCACGTGCGCAACCGACCATCTGAAATGATCCGGCTCGTACTCGAAGCCGGGTATAGAGACTACCTAAAGGCAAACTACACCAACTACAAGCAGCGGCTGGATGACGTCGAGCAATTGGCCGTGTTCGCTCGACAGTTCACTAGCTTGCACGAGTTCCTGACTCAGCTCGCGCTGCTAAGCAATCTCGAAGCCGAAGACCAACGGCCTAACCAAGATGACACTGATGTATTGCGCCTTTCGACTGTGCATCAGGCCAAGGGACTCGAATTCGATGTTGTGTTTGTGATCATGCTTTGCGACGGGCATTTCCCAAACGCACGTGCACTCGATGCACAACACGGCGAAGAAGAGGAGCGCAGGCTGTTTTACGTTGCAATCACACGTGCACGCAATGAGCTGTACTTGACGTACCCATTTGTACGTGCCGGTTATGGGTCAGGGGGTGAACTAATCCAGAAACCGTCCCGTTTTTTAAGCGAAATACCACGCCAGCTACTCGAGGAATGGGACCTGCGAGGGTTCAGCCACAAATTCTAACCTTGATTGCGTAGGCTGGTTGAACAAAGGAACTACAAGTGGGTCGCGTAGGCTTTAAAACATCCAGCTCCAAAACCATTCATCGAACCGTTTCTGGACTAGCAAAATGTAACAACCGGTCCCTGTTGTTTGAGAGTTTGAGGACACGCAAACCGGTGACTGGTTTTTGCGGCACGACTTAGGCCAGCGACAGTGGAGCAGTGCTGCTGCTTTGGGTAAATCACCGGTTGGGTTTGACGCGACTATTGGCCGACGGTTTTAACGACAAACGGGATAAACGGCTCGTTGACCGTTGTCTAGATGAACTCTTGAGGCAGCAGTTAATTGCTATTTTGCTTTGCGCGGAAAGCTGTTGCATTTAAGGGCGGCATTGGATATTGAATTGGCCATGCGGATTTTGAAAATATTTCCGGTCTGTTGGGCAGCGGTTTTTGGCCTTGTCTTGGCCACACACGGTGCAGGAGCTGACGCGGCAGCAATTGAAAAAGCGCGTGCGGCATTGGAACAGAAACTAGCCGAACTCGAGGGCCCCAAAGCAACCAATAGAGTTGTGCTAAGCACGAGGCCAACCCAGAGCGCAAGCCCGGAGGCAATTGAACGCGCGCGGGCTGCGATGCGGCTTAAACTGGCTGAACTTGAACTCAGTCGTTTTATTGAACCGGGTGACTCTACTCCGGTAAGGAAGGTTGAACCGGCGAGTCCTGAGAAAATAGAGCATGCCCGTGAAGAGCTGCGCCGCAAAATTGCCGAGCTCGGGAGTCAGCAGGGGCAACCTGGACAGCGAGTTCAACCACAACAAACGCTGCAACCGACTGGTGCGACCAGTTGGCAAGCACCCGTGCCAAAACCAGTTAAGAGAGACCAACCCCCGCAGGTCGTAGTTGACACGCAGCAAATACCACCTCCATCGGATTCAGAAGCTGTTCGGCGTGCGCTTGAACAGATGCGGCAAAAAATTGCTGAGCTCGAAACACAGCCTGCGCAACGGGTGAAACCTGGGCCTAGGCGGGTTCAACCCGCTCCTGCCGTAGCGGAGAAGGCGGTTCGTGTGCCTGAATCGCGGGACCGAAAAGCCGAGGCAGAATCGGTCCGGCAAGCAGAGCGGGAGCGCAAGGCAGCTGAAAAAGAGCGTGCTCGGGCTGAAGCTGCCAGAAAAGCCGCAGAACGAAAGCAGGCGCAGATTGAAGCCAGAGAAAAAGCTAGGGTAGAGGCAGAGGCGCGCAAACGTGCTGCAGCTGCCGAACGCGAGCGTGTGAAGGCTGAGGCCGCGCGAAAAGCAGAGATGCGCAGGCAGGCAAAAATCGAGTCTAAACAAAAAGCAAAGGCAGAAGCAGAAGCGCGCAAGCGAGCAAAAGCTGAGGCGCGTGAACGCGCAAGAGCCGAAGCCGAAGCGCGGAAGCAAGCAAAGGCACCAGTCAAACAGCCGCTGCATGGTGAGGTTACGACCATAAAACAACCTCCGCCACGCAAGCAGGTAAAACCGGTTGCACAACCCAAAGACGAAGCCAAAGCCGCCGCGGTGAAAGCAGCTCAAGCGGAAGCGAAAGCGAGGCAAGAAGCAGAAACGCAAGCCAGAAAACAGGCTGCTGCAAAACAGCGGCCTGCCGATGAACAACGCACGCCGGCCAAGAAACCCGCTGCAGCGACTCCGCAAATTTCGCCTGCGGCGCGACCTACCGCCGAGCCCGTTCCATTGCCGGTGTCAGCAGACAAACAGCGGCGACTGACCGAGCTGCTCGCAAAATACAAGGCTGACCTAATCACGGCAGAAGAGTATCATCGGGAACGCGCCAAGATACTTGCCGAGCCGTGAACCCGAACGCAGGCCGGCCGATCGGTTTGTCGTGGCGTATCTGCGTTGTTGGCCGAAGCATTGCGTCGAAGGCGGGTAATGCATTGTGCATTATTTCAGGTACATAAAAGAAAAGCTTTATTGTGAAGGTGTGTCTGTGCACGGGCTTGCACGGCGGTATGGGACACCGCTGTATGTCTATTCACAGGCGACGCTGGTAAACCATTACCAAAAGCTCCAAAGCGCGCTCGGGCCGGTTGAACACCTGATCTGTTTTTCCGTAAAGGCGAACTCGAATCTGTCGGTACTGCGCACGCTTGCGAGTCTTGGCAGTGGATTCGATGTGGTCAGTGCGGGCGAATTACAGCGTGTGCTTGTTGCGGGCGGACAGGCGGGCAAATGTGTCTTTGCGGGTGTGGGCAAGACCGAGGCGGAGATTGAATTTGCGTTAAAACGGGGAATTTACTGTTTCAACGTCGAGAGCGAACCGGAGCTTGAACGAATTAACCGCATTGCAGCCCGACTTCGGAAAGCTGCGCCTGTGGCCGTTCGTGTGAACCCGAACGTGGAAGCCGATACACACGCAAAAATCACAACCGGTACATACACGACAAAATTTGGCATTCCGTTCGAGCAGATCGAGCGCGTGTACGCGCGAGCTGCGAAACTCGGCCATTTGCGGGTGCGCGGTCTGCAAATGCACATTGGCTCGCAAATCACAACTGTCGAGCCGTTTGAGGAAGCTGTACGCAAAGCCGCGCCGCTTGTTCAGGCGCTAAAGAGCACGTATGGGATCGAATTTTTCAGTGTCGGGGGCGGCATGGGAATTGTGTACGAGTCTGCGCTTGCGAGCGGCTCGCCCAGTTGGTGGGAGACACCAGCCGGGAAAGATCTGCTCACGCCGGCGCGGTATGCGACCAGATTGGTCCCGTTACTTAAACCGCTTGGCGTGCGCGTGGTTGTTGAGCCGGGCCGGTTGATTATCGGCAACGCGGGAATTCTGGTCACGCGTGTCGAGTACGTGAAACGGGTCGGCTCGAAAAACTTTGTGATAGTTGACGCTGCGATGAATGACCTCATCAGGCCGGCGTTGTATGATGCATACCATGAAATTGTGCCTGTATTGCGAAAACCGATTTCGGCGTTTCGAGCTGATGTAGTGGGACCGGTATGCGAGTCGAGCGATTTCTTTTGCAAGGATAGGTTAATACCTCGAGTGAAAGAAGGCGATTACCTTGCAATCATGAGCACTGGCGCATACGGATTCGTGATGGCGTCAAACTACAACAGCCGGCCTTTGGCGGCCGAGGTGCTTGTCAATGGCAACCGCGCCGCGGTTGTGCGTGACCGACAGGCTGTGACAGGGCTTTGGGCGGGTGAAAAGATAGCGCCGTGGTTGAAATAGCTGCTGCTAACCGATCCGATAACCCAGCTAACAACCGGGATGGTTGAGGAATCAAGACCCACCCGCATGTGAGCTGAGCAGCGGACGATTTAGTAATGAAGTGTATTAGACATCACTCTGCGCAAGGCTGGTTGGCACCGCATGTTTGGTCGTCCTGAGGCGTTGATTGGCAATCGGTATTTCGGCTTGCGCGCATGCGGTTGTGGAATAGAATCTTTACAGATTTTTCGTGACATCAGGCGGTTGATTTTTCCGGACAAAAACCATCAGGCCTAACGACTTGTGAAAGTATTTAGCGGCACTGCAAATGAACCGCTCGCAAGAGCGATTTGCAAATACATCGGCATTGAGCTTGGCAAATGCGTAATCCGGCAGTTCCCGGACGGTGAGACATTTGCAAAAATCGAAGAAAACGTCCGAGGTGAAGACGTTTTTGTTGTTCAGCCTACGTCGCCACCGACCAACTACAATCTGATGGAGCTGTTTATTATGATTGACGCGTTGCGTCGGGCCAGCGCGAGTCGGATCACGGCTGTTTTGCCGTATTACGGTTACGCGCGCCAGGACCGCAAGGACCAACCGCGTGTGCCGATCACGGCGAAGCTGGTTGCGAACCTGCTGGTTGCAGCCGGGGCGAACCGGCTTTTGACGATGGACCTGCATGCGCAGCAAATTGTTGGTTTTTTCGACATACCGGTTGATCATTTGTTTGCCGCGCCGGTCATGTACCAGTACCTGAAAGAGAAAAACATCCCAGACCTTGTGGTGGTCAGTCCTGATGTAGGCGGGATAAAAATGGCGCATGCGTACTCGCAAGTACTCGAAGCCGGGCTTGCAATCGTTGCCAAAAAGCGCAAAAGCGCAACTGAAGTCGAGTCAATGGCGGTCATCGGCGAAGTGCGAAACCGCAATGTGCTGCTTGTGGACGATCTAGCCGAGACGGCAGGTACGCTGACAGCAGCAGCCGAACTGCTCAAGAATAACGGTGCAAACAAGATTTATGCGTGCGTTTCGCACGCGATCCTTAACGAGGTTGGCATCGAACGACTCCGAAACTCTGTTATTGACGAATTGATAACAACTGATAGTGTACTGCGCCCTGCCATTGACGGGGTGAACATAACAACACTGTCTGTGGCGGGGTTGTTGGGCGAAGCAATCAGACGCATTTCGAACAATTTGTCTGTGACTTCGCTATTTGAGTTTGGCGGCAAGCGCCTGAGCTAGGATGGTCAGGGCGCGAAAGTGCCGCTGCATTTTTTGAGAAATGAAAGCTGTACCGTTAACAGTACGAATTCGCACAAGAGCCGGGCGTGGCGGCGCGCACGCTGTGCGCCGCAACGGCCTAATTCCGGCGGTGATTTACGGCCGGAACACGCAACCACAGAATGTCGAGGTTGGCGCACACGATTTCGAGAAACTTGTGCACCACTCGATTTCTGAGAATCTGTTGATTGACCTGACAGTGGAGGGCGATTCGCGTCCGAAACGCCTTGCCATTGTTCGCGAGGTGCAACATCACCCGTTGACCGGGCGCGTATTGCATGTTGACTTGCACGAAATCACCGAAGACGAAAAGGTCACAGTATTTGTGCCGGTTGAAACCGTGGGTGAAGCCGTGGGTGTCAAAACTGGTGGTGGTGTGCTCGAGCACCTTGTGTTCAAGTTGCGTGTGCGCGCCTTGCCCAAGGATTTGCCCCACGTAATAACGCTAGATGTATCGCGCTTGAACGTTGGGCAGGCAATTCACATCGGCGAAATTACACCGCCGCCGGGCGCTGAAATCCTCGGTGACAAAGGCATAGCTGTTGTTGCTGTGGCTGCGCCGCGTACCGAAGAAGAAGTTGCTGCTGCAACTGCTGAGGCGATGGCGCCCGGTGAGGTGGAGATGATCAAGGAAAAGAAAGAGGCTGAAGAAGGCGAGGAAGCGCAGGCTAAAGAAGCTGAAAAGGCAGAGAAAGCAGCTCCGAAAGCCGGTGCAAAAGCATCAGAAAAAGGCCCGAGCGAGAAAGCGCCGGCCGAGAAGGCGGAAAAACCGGCTGAAAAGAAAAAATAACCGGTTTGCGCGACACAAAGCGATCATGTCGGACTTAAAATCGCCTCAATGGAGCCGGTACATCTCATCGCCGGATTGGGTAATCCGGGGGTTGAATATGCCTGTACAAGGCATAATGCAGGCTTCATTTTGGTGGACAAACTTGCACAGCGGTGGGATGAAAGATGGCGAATATCGCGCAAGCTTAATGCACACCTGGCGCGGGCGCGTTATGGAGGCCGGTTAGTTGTGCTTTGCAAACCACAAACATTCATGAACGCAAGCGGTCAGGCCCTCAAAGCCGCAGTGGACTATTTCAATGTCCCGCTGGACAGGCTAGTTGTTGTTTGTGACGACGCGGATCTGCCGCTGGGTCAACTCCGGCTACGGCCCCACGGCAGCAGTGGTGGACACCACGGGCTAGAGTCTGTGATAGAACACTTTGGCACGCGGCAATTCCCGCGGCTGCGAATCGGGATTGGCCGGCATCAAGGCGCACGCGAGATAACGGATTACGTTCTTGGCCGGTTTACACCCGAAGAAACAGTTTTACTCGGAAAGGTCTTGTCGGCGGCTTGCGCGCAACTTGAGTGTTGGTTGGATTCTGGCATTGACAAGGCCATGAGCAAATTTAACGGTGTTGTGGTTAACACAATACAACCTGAAGCAAAACCGCATTAACGGACCGCGACGTGAGAAAGTACGAAGGACTGTTTATACTAAATACGGCTGGGCAAGACGAGGGCGTCAAGGAAGCCATAGACAAAATTGTGGCTGACATTGGCGCCGTTGGTGGCACAATTGAAACCGTGCAGAAGATGGACCGGCGCACGTTCGCCCGGGCGCGAACGAAGAAAAATACAGCCGGGTTTTACGTGAACATAATTTTCACGTGCAAACCGGAAGGTCTGGATCAGTTAAAAAGTCGGTTTGCACTGCGCGAGGAAATTTTTCGGGTAATGTTCACGGGCGCGCCCAAGTCGGTACCCAAGCTTGCAAAGCAATGAGAAATTTCAACCCGCCTAACGCATGGCAAGCTACAATAAAGTTATTTTGATGGGCAACCTTACACGCGACCCTGAGTTGCGTTATACGCCCAAAGGCACGCCTGTGGCGGCATTCGGCATGGCAGTTAACAGGGTGTCCCGCACCGACACAGGCGAGACACGCCAGGAAACCACTTTTGTTGATATCGAAGCATGGTCGCAAATTGCGGAGCGAATCGCAAAATACGTTAAAAAGGGCAGCCCGATTCTTGTCGAGGGGAGGCTCCGACTCGATCAGTGGGACGACAAAAAAACAGGTCAAAAACGGAGCAAACTTGTCGTTGTATGCGAAAACTTCAGATTCGTCGGGCCAGCGCGCGAGGCCGAGCCCACTGAAGCTGTCGAGCCGGCCGAACCGGGTCTGTCTGAACCTGCCGAACCCAACTCAATACCGCCGGCAGACGACGATGTACCTTTTTGAACTTTGGTGTAAAGAGCCTGTTTGACGTTTAGAAGTTTGAGACTGTTTTCAGAGATCAATTCCGTATGGGTAAAGCAATTGACGTAATTTTAACCAGCAACATTGTCGGGCTGGGAGCAGAGTCTGATCAGGTAAAAGTTGCCGCGGGTTACGCGCGCAACTACCTGTTCCCGCGCGGCCTTGCGATTCCATTGACGGCGGCCAACAAACGCAGACTCGAGGTGCTCAGGCAACGGCGCGCCGAACGGGAGGCGCAAGAGCTTAACACAATGCTCGAGTTGGCAAAGAGTCTCCAGAAACTGATATGCGTCATAAAGGTTAAAACTGGCGAAGACGGCAAGATGTTCGGAGCGGTTACCACGGGTATGATTGCCGATGAACTGAAAAACCAGTTTGATATCACCCTGGACAAGAAAAAGATCTACCTCGAACAACCGATTCGTGCCCTTGGCGATTACGAAGTCGAGCTGCATTTGCACCCGGATGTCAAAGGGAAACTCAAGTTGCGCGTCGAAAGCACAACGCCATTGCCTGAATTGGTGACGCAGCAGGCCGCGCCTGCTCAGCCCGAGCGGGATAAAGCTGCAGAACAGGCAACTGCCGAGGCTGTAACGACCGGGTCAGCCGAACATAAAGCTGTTCCCAAAAAACAACCGGCTGATAAAGCCAAAAAACAACCCAAGACCGGGGAGACTGCGAAGCCGGCCAGGGACGCCGACGCAAGCAAGGCAGCCAGACAGCAAAAACCTGCCAAACCTGCCAAACAGCCGCAATCCCAAGAGGTAAAACCCGGCCCCGGAAAACCACAATGACCATGGCCACTGCAGTGGTTTTCCCCTGCTGCGGAAGTGGCAATAGTGTGTATTGCCGGGGCACACACACGGACAATTCATTTGGCTCGATTGTGTGCAGTTTGCAACATCTGCAAGAACATGCCGGTGTACGCAGCGGGCACGTGATAACCACAACTGCTAGATCAAAGCTCAGCTGTCTGAAATTGTTTTTGCCGGGCAACTTGAAGCACGCCTAAATGCAAGAGCTTTCGCCATTTGATGGTGCATTGTTGGTGAACAAACCGGTCGGGCCGACCTCGCACGATGTGGTGGATGCGATCCGGCGCAAGTTCGGCATTAGGAAGGTTGGTCATTGTGGCACGCTTGATCCAAATGCAACCGGCTTGTTGGTGATTGTACTCGGCAAAGGAACGAAACTGGCCGAAAGACTGATTGCTGAGGACAAGGTTTATCAGGGGGCAATTAAGTTTGGTGAAACCACGGACACGCACGATGCGGATGGCGAAGTGATAGCAACGGCGCCAGTGCCGCCCCTTGACGTGGACAAGTTAAACGAGATTGCTGCTGAATTTGTTGGCGACATCATGCAAACGCCGCCGATGGTGTCCGCAATCAAAAAGGACGGTGTGCCGCTTTACAAACTCGCTCGGAAAGGAATCGAAATCGAACGTAAACCGCGGCTGGTGCACATTTACAGGTTCCGTTTCACCGATTACTGCGAGCCGTACGGGTACTGTGAAATAGCATGTACAAAGGGCACGTACGTGCGCACGCTCGCGCATGATTTCGGCCAGAGGCTCGGCTGCGGTGCGCATCTGGGGTCTTTGAAACGGATAGCCTCGGGCAGGTTCAACGTCCAAGATGCAACCCCGTTGGACGAGCTTTTGAAATTCTCGCGCGAGCAACTGCAAGGCTGCATCATACCTTTTCTGGAGCTTGTTCGGCAGTGCCAGGACAAGACTGTTTCGGACAAATAAACGGCGTTGGGTCGGCATTTAACTGGTCCGAGCCGATTGCAGAATTTGCGCCACTGAAAGATGCAGATCGTAAAAACACCGCGCGAACTCAACTCCTGCGGCGGCAAAGTGGCCGTAACGTTAGGAATGTTTGATGGTGTGCATGTCGGGCACCGACAAATCATTCGCGACACGCTCGCAGAAGCGAGGCGCATCGGCGGTGTGGCACTTGTCATCACGTTTGACCGGCATCCGGAGACTGTTCTTGCACCAGCGCAGGCTCCTTTGCTCATACAGCCATTGTGGCACAGGCTACGCGCAATCGAGTCGCTCGGCGTGGATTACCTGTGGCTGATTGCCTTCGACACGCGGTTTAGTCAGCAACACGCCGATGTGTTCGTACGGCGCATGGTAAGCGACCTCGGTGGACTGCAAAGCTTTTGCGTTGGGGCAGATTTTGTATTCGGGCACAAGCAGAGTGGCAATTTGTGGCTCTTAAAAAAGCTCGGCGCTGAACTTAAATTTGAAGTGCACAGTGTTCAACCTGTGCTAGTGGACGGCACACCAGTCAGCAGCACACGCATCAGAAAGGCGATTGGCCAGGGCGATTTAACTGGGGCGAGCGGCATGTTGGGCCGGGCATATGCACTGGCGGGTACTGTCGTGCGTGGGGATGGTTTGGGCCGCACACTTGGGTTTCCTACCGCAAACCTTGACACCACCGGACTTGTGTTGCCGCCGAACGGCGTGTACGCGGCATTGGCGCGAATTGATAATGAAACGTACCAAGCAGCTGTAAACATCGGTTGTAGACCAACCGTCCATCCGGGAGCAGAGGTAAGAACTGTTGAGGCGCATCTTTTGGATGCAAGCGGCGATTTTTACGGCAAGCATATTGAGCTTGAGTTTGTGGGCAGGCTACGGGACGAAAAAACTTTTCCATCCATCGAGGTACTTAAAAGCCAAATTGCGGCAGACGTTGCACAGGCCAGGAGGTTGTTGCTGGGGTAGCCTGGGCCGGTGAGCTCGGCGCGCCTCATTCGGCGCCAAGAATGCAAGGCATGCGCTATACAGAATGCGGGCCTGTGTGTTATCCTGGCTAGCTTATACCATATCCACTGCCAGCACTCGAATTGTTTCCTCGAGTGTTGTTTGGCCGGACAATGCGCGCGCAAGACCGTTTTGCCAAAGTGTGCGCATACCTTGGGCAATAGCGATTTCTTCCAGGGCAGCCGTTGGCATTTTCTTTAAGACAGCTTCACGAAACGGTTCGTTAACGACCAGTAGTTCAGTTACTGGGACGCGTCCGCTGAACCCGGTGTAGTTGCAGCGTTCACAACCGGTGCCGCGTCTGAAGTTTGCCTGAGGCTGCGCTTCTTCGGGCACAACTTTTAGCAGGCTCGGCCCTGGGTCGTACGGTTGCGAGCAACCAGGGCAAATGCTGCGTAATAATCGTTCGGCAAGAACACCGAGCACGCTCGACGCCAACAAGAACGGCTCGATCTCCATGTTGATCAGTCTCGTAAATGCGCCTGCGGCTGCGCCAGCGTGAATTGTGCTTAGTACAAGGTGCCCTGTCAGGCCCGCTTGGACTGCAATTGCAGCAGTCTCGGGGTCCCGTATTTCGCCAACCATGACAACATTTGGGTCTTGGCGCATCAAACTGCGCAATGCAACAGCGTATGTGAGGCCTTGTGCAGGGTTGACCTGTGTCTGACTGACCGTTGGCAAGTTGAACTCCACCGGGTCTTCGACGGTGCTGATGCTAACGGTTGTTCCGTCCCGCTCGATTATGTGGCAGATTGAAGAGTAAATTGTCGTGGTTTTGCCCGACCCGGTCGGCCCCGTGAATAACAACAGGCCACTTGTGCGCCGGAGCAACCGCTTGAGGCCTTGGAGAGTTTGTTCTTCAAAGTTCAGTGTGTCGAGGTCGAACCGCCGGTCGCGCGGGTCGAATATGCGCGCCACGATTTTCTCGCCGCGCGTAGTCGGGAAAATTGAAATGCGCAACTGCACATTGTCGAGCTCAGGTCCGCACAAAGTTGCTCCATCTTGTGGCATGCCAGCCTGATACGTGACAAGATTCGCGATTACTTTGAAGCGCATCGAAATCTTGTCCATCAGTTCCAATGGCAGATGAGCTATTTCCATCAATACACCGTTAACTCGGGCACGCACTGCGATGGTGTTTTCCCACGGCTCAATATGCACATCGCTCGCTCCAAGCCGAATTGCATCTTGGATCATGCAGTTGACGAGCACGCTTACCTCGACCCCACCAGCAGCCAGCTCAGACTGTAAGTATTGCGACGTGTAGCTCATTTCAACGGTCGTACCTTGCAAAAAAGAATAATAGCGCATGCATTGTCTAGTCGAGCACGTTCTTGCAGCTTAAAACTTGGAAACTGATAACCGCCGCTGCCGTTGGACTTGGCTAAGCGGAATCAGTGAGCAGAGCGGGACAGTTGATTAGCTACAACATGTGCAATATTGCAGTGGTGCACATATTGCGGTGTCGCGTCGTTAGAAAGCACTGGTCTTGAGACTGTTGTGCACCACAAGCCAATGCCTTTGTAAACGGAAAAAAACCCACCGGTACACAAGCAAATTACCGTGCACCTGGTGGGCAAAGTTGCCGCCTCCGGCTAAAGCAGTAAAAGCCGGCGTTCCGGGAAAACCAAGATTTCCTTGATTAAAGCTCCCGGAACGCCCCTTTGTCTATTAGATGAACTCGTTGATCAGATTTTCTAGGAACTCCTGCCGTCCACTTTCATTTGGTGCAGGTTCTCCCTTCTTGAGCATGTATGCTTCGAGCTCTTTGAAGTTTGTCTGGCCACGCTCGATTTTTGCACCGATGCCGCTGTCCCAGGAGCTGTATCGTTGCCGGACAAACTCTGCCAGACGGCCGTCCTTGCGAATAGCTGCGGCAATTTTGAGTCCACGCGCAAACGCGTCCATACCGCCAATGTGCGCATAGAAAAGGTCTATTGGTTCAAAGCTTTCGCGTCGGACTTTTGCGTCGAAGTTCACTCCGCCGGTCGTAAAGCCGCCATATTTGAGAATGACCAACATGATTTGCGTGGTCAGATACACGCTTGTGGGAAACTGGTCGGTGTCCCAGCCGAGCAATTCATCGCCTGTGTTTGCGTCAATTGACCCTAGCGCGCCCGCCGCACCTGCCACCTCAAGCTCGTGTTGCACGGTATGGCCGGCGAGTGTGGCATGGTTGGTCTCAATGTTTAGTTTGAAGTGCGGCAGCAGATCGTATTGGCGCAGGAAGTTCAAACACGCCGCAGCGTCAAAGTCGTACTGATGCTTTGTGGGTTCTTTAGGTTTGGGTTCGATGTAGAATTGCCCTTTGAACCCGATCTGTTTTTTGTACTCTACTGCCATGTGAAGGAATTTAGCCAGGTGGTCTAGCTCGCGTTTCATGTCTGTGTTCAGGAGCGTCGTGTAACCCTCGCGACCACCCCAAAAAACGTATCCTGCGCCGCCCAATTCGTGTGTGACTTCGAGTGCTTTTTTCACTTGCGCAGCAGCGTATGCAAACACGTCTGCATTACAACTTGTTGCTGCTCCATGCACATATCGCGGATGCGAGAACAAGTTGGCTGTGCCCCACAAAAGTTTTATCCCGGTCCGCTGCTGTTCTTCCTTGAGCACTTTGACCACTGCGTCGAGGTTTTTGTTTGTTTCACGCAGCGTCTTGCCCTCAGGCGCAACGTCGCGGTCATGGAAAGCGTAAAAGGGAACGCCCAACTTTTCCATAAACTCGAATGCAGCGCGAACCCTTCTCTTGGCGTTTTCCAACGAGTTCGACCCGTCGTCCCACGGCCGATATGCCGTACCATTGCCAAACGGGTCCGCACCTGTGCCCCGGAATGTATGCCAGTAAACCACCGAGAACCGCAGGTGGTCTTTCATGGTTTTACCATCAACGATTTCATCTGGATTATAATGCTTGAACGCAAGTGGATTGCGCGATTTTGGTCCTTCGTACTGTATCTTTTGTATGTTCGGAAACGCTTTTGCCATCTGGTTACTTTTGTGCTTGTTGTTTTTCATCTTTACAAACGTTCAGCGCCGCAGCACAACGGCTGCGGCGCCCCAATCAGTAAAACGCCAAAAGTTTCGCACCGAAACTGTTTGTCGTCAAGGGATAATTCTTACGAGCAACATTTCTGATGTTTCTGCCTTTGTGGTTATGACTGAGGACCGCATTTAGCTGAAAAAGTGCGTTGCACCAGCACAAAATCATCTTGGCATAGCATTGTGAACAAACATTTGGTGCAATTGGCGTTTCTACCGCTGGAAACTACATTCGGAATTATCCCCCCAAAAGCGCGGTTGCAAGTGTAGATAAATTGTACCAGTTCAAGAGCGCACTTGCCAGGGATCTGTTTAATCGTAAATCGCTAAAACAACCGCTCAACCGGCAGGTCACGCAACAGTGGGGCAGTGGCGTCTTTCTGTGAGAGTATTGGATTCTCAACCGGCCACATGATCCCAATGTCAGGGTCGTTCCAACGAACGGTCAGCTCATCGGTTTTTGAATAAAAACCTGTGCACTTGTAACTGCACAGGGCAGCTTCGCTCAGTACTACAAACCCATGTGCAAACCCGGGCGGTATAAACAGTTGATGTTTGTTTTCCGACGACAAGATAAACCCCTGCCAACGCTTGAACGTTGGCGAGTTGCGTCTGAGATCAACTGCAACATCGAACACTTCACCGTGCAGTATGGAGACGAGTTTACCTTGTGGAGTGGGATTCTGAAAATGCAAGCCGCGCAGTACGGCCCGACGTGAAAAAGACAGGTTGTCTTGCAGGAATGACCAGTTTATGCCGTGCTCGGCATACCGTTGTTGGTGCCATGTTTCGATAAAGTAGCCGCGTGCGTCTGAGTACACGTCGGGCACAATAAGTAACAACCCTTCAAGCTCGCACTTGATGACTTGCATGGTGTTAAATCTGGCCGCGTAACCGTTTCGCCTCTGCGATTACGTCAAGCAGGTAGTCGCGGTATTCACAATTTGGCATCTGATTAGTTAAGTTTTCCAACTGCTCGAGCTTTATAAACCCGCGCCGAAATGCAGCTTCTTCAGGGCAACCGAGCTTGACACCTTGGCGTTTTTCGATCGTCTGCACATACGCGGATGCATCGTGCAAACTTGTGCTTGTACCGGCGTCAAGCCATGCAAATCCGCGGCTGAGCCTATAAACGCGCAACTGGCCGCGCCGCATGTATTCCTTGTTAACGTCGGTGATCTCGAGTTCACCCCGTGCGGATGGCTTTAGCGATTTTGCTATGCTAACAACCTGGTTGTCGTAGATGTACAGCCCGGGCACAGCGTAATTACTGCGCGGGTTTTTTGGCTTTTCCTCAATTGATATCGCCCGACCGGTCTCGTCGAATTCAACCACGCCGTATCGTTCTGGGTCGCGCACGTGGTATGCAAAGATTATTGCGCCGCCGTTAAACTCAGCAAACGCACGCGAGAAAACGTCGCTGCCTGAAAATACATTGTCACCCAGAATCAATGCCACGTTGTCATTACCAATGAACGACTCAGCAATAATGAACGCTTGTGCGATACCATCAGGGCGTGGTTGTTCACGATACTCTATGGCTAGGCCCCATTTGCTGCCGTCACCAAACAACTGCTGGAACCGTGGCAGGTCAGCCGGCGTTGAGATAAGACAAAACTCACGAATTCCGCCTGCAATCAAAGTTGTGAGCGGATAATAGACCATCGGCTTGTCATAGACCGGCTGCAGTTGTTTGCTGGCCACTAATGTTAGCGGGTACAGCCGCGAGCCTGCGCCACCTGCCAAAATGATGCCCTTCATACGATGCCGAGGGTATTCAACTGCTGCACTTTTGCAAAGAGTAAGTTGACGGCTGATAGTTCGACCTCAACCTTTGGCAGCATGGACGGCTGCGCTCTGTTGGAGACGCAATTCTGCATTTGCTGTGGGCACCGGGGGCTTGACGTGCTGTTTGCCGCGCAGCATTTGCGCAGAAGAATCAAAGCCACAGCTTGGCACGACCCATGTACAAGCCGGTTAATACTGAGCTGCACACACACACTTTGCACACCAAGCACCGGCATCGCTGGTGTCGTTAAATTCGGGCGTTCAGGCGTAGCTGTGTTTGCGAAAGCGCGCGTCACGAATGATGCATTTCCACCATCTGAACTGTTGCGACTGCAGTTGAAAGATGTGGAAATTGGATAGGCTGATGTGGAGCATGCCGTTTGCAGGATGTAATACGTGCAAGTATCCTTCTTGTGCGAAACTTATTTCTCATGAAGCGTCAAGTCGCACAAACATTGGTGCTTGCTTTGGTATTTCATGTTGTTGCACACGCTGGGTTTGACCCGACAGGCTACTCGTACACGGGTCGGTTTGTCGTGGCTGGTTACGACGACCCGGAACCGCTAACAAACTTTCCGGTCCTGATCAAGCTCGGCACAAACCTGACCGGGTTCAGATACACTCAAGTGCGATCGGCTAACGCAACCGACTTGCGATTTGTTGATTCAGCAACCAACGAGTTGAACTCAGAAATTGAGCTGTGGAACACAAACGGCACATCGTTTGTTTGGGTACAGCTACCTACATTGACAAATGGCGCACGCTTAAGAATGTATTGGGGTAAGGTTGGTCTAGGCGTGCCGGCTTACCGGACGAACGGCGCTACATTCAGTGATGGCATCTTCACCGCAGTGTGGCACATGCAAACGAATTATGTTACAGACTCCACCAGTAACCGCTACACCGCAACTTACATTCCCGTCCCATCCGCAATAACAACCACAAACGGCGTGATCGGGCGCGCACTACGGTTTAATGGCAATGTGAGCAGCGACAACCGCATTCGCACAAGCACCGCGATCCGAGTGACAAATCAGACCTTGTCAGCATGGGTCTGGCTTGAAGATGAAATACGGGATGGCGTCGTGATGACAAAGGAGGGCCAGATGTTTTTCTGGCAGCAAGGAAGCGATCTGCGGTTTGAAACTGCGCCGTGGGGCGGTGATACGCGCTGGCCGATAAATGCTGCAGGCGGTTTGCGCAAGTGGTTTTACCTGGCGGCAACGCAGAACGGGCTGGACGCAACGTTATACGTTAACGGTTTGCAAGTCGCCACTTGGACAAAAAGTGACGCACCTACACCTGGCACCGAGTGGTTTTCAATCGGAGGGGGTTGGAACCGGCTTTTCAACGGTATGCTCGATGAATGCCGTGTCGAAAACCGTGCGCGCTCGGCTGCATGGATTAAGGCGTGCTACCAAAATCAAAGCGATCCCGACGGTTTTCTGTCATACGAACCCGAGCCAAACTCGCTCAGATTCGAGCCTGAGCCTGCGGGCTACCTGCATTTGGCGTGGCTCGACATGGGCGACTGGATTGAAACAATCCCTTCGCTGGAGCCAGACAGCGTTTGGACAACAAATAACATGCCGGCCCCGACTCGTGTCGGAGAGACCAACAGGCTCACCATCCAAATGACAAACGAAGCGCAGTTTTTCCGATTAGCAGCACCGCGACCGTACTTTGAACTTGGCTTGTCAAGTCCGGAGCTGGTTGTGACACAAGGCCTTGCAAACAGTGTTAAGATTTCCGTCAACTCGAAAAACATGTTCAGTCATCCCGTCTGGTTAACCGTAGGCAATTTGCCAACAGGCGTAACGCCGTATTTTCATCCTTTACCGCTTAAAACGGGCGTGTGCAGCCTGTTTTTGGAGGCCGACGCTTCCGTCCCGGCCAGCACGTACACGGTGACTGTGGTTGGTGCAGGCGGCTCGATCACGGTGGTGACAAACTTAACCTTGATTGTTGTTGCCGAGCCACCAGACGCGCCCTTTGCGTGGCCGGCTTACAGCCCAGACCTCGACTACAATTTTACAAATGAATTTACTGGGTTGCCCCCTCCAACAAACATCCTAAATGATTGCTCTGGTGTGACCACAACAATCACACTGCCGTCAAACTGGTTCTGCTTCAGGTTTGGCACGAATAAACATTCGCTTGTCACATCAAATGCATGGATTCCAATGCTCGAACGGCTCAACAGCGAGTTTGCTTACATTCGTGACGAAATGGGCTGGCCGCCAGACAAACGCGCCAAACGCGGCTATTACAGCGCGGTGTATTTATACGGCTCCGGCACGTGCGTTGGTGGCCAAAGCAACGACACCGGCGGTTGGCAAGGCACAATCATCTATAACCGCGAGGCTTGGCCGATGGTGTTGTTGTCTTATTACCCGGTGTATTGTTTTGACCCTGCGTGTCCATACCCCGACAAGCAATACCAACAAGACGCGGTTGTGCACGAGGCTATCCATGCTGTGTTAGCCGACATGCCTGGCTGCAGGCAATCGTGCTGGTTCCACGAAGGGGGTAACACATGGTTGCAGGCCGAGGCAACAGCGCGCCGGACCGGCAACTACAGCAGCATGGGTTGGCTGAGCGCAGGCGCGATGCTTGCGCCGTTTATGCCAATCGAGTGCTACAGCGGCTGGTTGCAGGACGATAGCTTTGGCGGTCCATGTGCCGAAGGGGTTAACATGTATTCGAATAACACGCAGATTTGCACCTGGCGCAACCTGCTCGGGGGCACACAGTATGGCGAGACGTTTCCGAAGTTTATGGGTGAAATTGTCTCGCGCGGTAGTGTGGCGTGGATTTGGCGCTATTGCACAAACCGTGTGTTGGAAGGACTGGCGACAGTCCCGCATGGCCTTGGTGAATACCAAACACGGCGGCTTATACGCGAATTCCGGGCGCGCCAGGCGATGTGTGACTTTGGCCGGTGGTCGAATGCGTTCAAGAAGCTACTAGACGATAACTGGGGCAGAACCATAGACCAGGAGTGGTCGCCGTACTGGATTGATTGCCAGGCATGGATTGCCCGGTGCTACGTTGTAACGACAAATGTCGGCGGGACACTCATACCTGAACGCCGGACCTTGCCCGGTTGGTCAGGCGCAAATCAAATCCCACTGACGACGTCGAATTCAACCGGCACCGTCCGCGTCGTTTTCACTCCGCTAGGCTCGAATATGACATGTCAACTGGTGTACCGTGCAACTGACGGTTCGGTTATCTACAGCAAACCGGTTCGTTCTGGCCCATGCAGTCTCACGCCGCCTTCGGGTAAACCGATCAAAAACAACATTGTTATTGCAGTAGTTTGCAACACCGATTTCGTGTATTTGGGCGAGTTCAGCCGCACAAACAAGTTCGATTACCGCCTAACGATCTCCGGGCCGGGCACAGCCGGTGTCTTGAGCACCGCAAGCATCGCAACAAGGTGGTACCAGTGACGCAATAGACTGCTAGCCCCGTGGCGTAGCAAGCGGCTCAAACTACTTTGACTTCGGAGTTGTTTACACATTTGACGGGTTACTTGCCACTTACAGCGCCGAAAGTGTTCGGTGGTGTGTCCTGCATTTGCAGGACAGGAGCTCGATTTGACTTTGTGTGCGCTGGATTTGTTCGTTGCAGGAATGGATTCGGATGCTTTTAGACAAGGTTCAGTTTCTGCGCTCGACATTTGTGCTTAGGTTGCACACGCTGGGAACAAACGCGAGTTGTATTTTCGGCAGTTTGCCAAACGATAAGTGGCGTTTCGGTAAATGATAACAGACGCACAGCACGGGCGATAGGAATGGAAAAAGTCTAAGCCAAACAATACGCATGGAACAGTTTCAGCAAAGCAATGAATCGGCTCCGAGTGAATCGTCTCAGCCGACCACACCGTTATTGATCCGGCTGTCGAATGCATTGGCTGCGCCGGGTGAATTGTTTGAGGAAGTGCGAACCACACCGGTCAAGCATGCCAACTGGGTAGTGCCTGCGTTGTTGTTCATTTTGGCGAGTTGGTTCACCGCAGCCGTGCTAATGTCGAGTGTGTCAGTCCGACAACAAATTAGCCAGCTCGCAACACAAGCTATCGAAGAACAGATGCAAGCGGGCAAAATACCGCAAGACAGAGCCGACGCTGCTCGCGAAAACGCAGCAAAGTGGGCTGTCTTTGGCGCAACAATCGGAATGACAGCCGCGCCAGTGCTTGGTGCTTTCATTTCGCCGTTTGGTTGGGGGCTAATTCTTTGGCTCGGCGTACGTGTAATGCAAGGGACCACCGGCTTCATGAAATGTGTTGAGGTCGCCGGCCTGGCGAACACGGTGCTTGTGTTGGAACCGATCGTCAGAGCGCTATTAATACTCGGCCTGGGAAACGTTTTGGTTTCACCAAGCCTTGCATTACTGGTTAAAGAGTTTAATCCGCAAAACTCTCTCCACGGGATATTGAGCGCGTTTAACCTGATAATTCTCTGGGCGGTTGCAGTTAAGGGAATCGGGTTGGCCAAGCTGGCCAGTGTGCAGTTTGCCAAGGCTGCCGCATGGGCATTTGGCATGTGGGCGTGTTACACTGGATTTTTCATTGGCGTTGGCCTTGTAATGCGCGCAATCTTCGCCAGATGAGCCGCAATTATGAGTCTTTGGCGCGAAGCAAGGCCACAGCTTTTTACTCCTCATTGGGCCTGCCTGAAACTATTTTGAGGTCGGAGTGTCGTAATATAGGAATCTAATGCAGACTGCGAAACGAACCAAACGCCGAAAAATCATCGTGTTTGGGCTGATTTGTCTTAGCCTGAGCGTCCTAGTGTTGCTTGCCATACTCAAAAAGGGCGAGCCGGTTATTGTTGTGCAGACTGAGAAAGTTGCACGCCGTAATCTGACTGAAGTAGTTGCTGCTAACGGCAGAATTCAGCCGGTTGTGCAGGTTGTCATCAGCCCCGAAGTAGCCGGCGAAATTGTTGCGTTACCGGTCAAGGAAGGCCAGAAAGTCAAAAAGGGTGACCTGCTGGTTCAAATCAAACCGGATGCGTACATCGCAACCCGCAATTCGGCCGAGGCAAACTACAAATCCGCCCTTGCCAGTGTGACGCTTGCAAAAGCCGAACTGGACAAAGCCGATGCCGAGTACAAACGCAACCTCGAGTTGTTCAATAACAAGCTGCTCTCAGAATCGTTGTTTCTTGAATACAAGACCGCTTACGAAGCAGCTAAACTTCGCTACCAGATGGCCACACACCAGGCTGACCAAGCCAAGTTCGGCCTGGACAAGGCAACCGAAGACTTAAACAAAACAACCATTCGTTCGCCGATTGACGGTACCATCACAAGACTCAGATCACAGCTTGGCGAGCGTGTGTTGGGCACATCGTTTAATGTTGGCACCGAAATAATGACAATCGCAAATCTTGACGAGATGGAAGCGCGCGTCGATGTAGGTGAAACAGACGTTGTGTTGATTGCCCCCGGCCAGAAAGCGAGCCTCGAGGTTGACGCTTTCAAAGGCAAAAAGTTTACTGGCATTGTCACAGAGGTCGCCAATGCGTCGCGTACCGCCGGTCTACAGGCCGGCTTAAGTGGAGGCCAGGCGCAGGACATAGCCAAGTTCGAGGTTAAAATTCGTATCAACGAAAAGGAAGCTTTCCGGCCTGGCATGTCGGTGAGCGCCGAAATTGAGACCCGATACCGCACCAATGTGTTGACCGTCCCATTAGCAAGTGTCACCACGCGCCTGCCTAAAGCGCCTGAAAACACCAGTGGAACCAAAAACGCGCGCTCTGCCAAATCCAGCTCGACCAATTCGGTAAACAACCCGAGCACAGCAAACCAAGCCGACCCAACTTCGAGCCCAACAGGCACAAACCGCGCTTCGACACAACAGACTAACGGCAAGACAAACGCACAGAAGGCGAAAGACCTTCTTAAACCGCAGGAGGTGGTTTTTGTTGTTACGGGTGACCGCGTCAAAATGCAGCCGGTCAAGCTCGGTATCAGCGACGACAATTACTGGGAAATTACCGAGGGGCTCGATGAAGGCCAGGAAATCGTTTCCGGTGGATACAAGGCGATCAGCCGCGACCTCGACGACGGCAAACGCATCCGCAAAGGCAAGGTAACCGAGGAAAAACAAACGCCGTAACTGTGGCGCTCATCCGGCTCAAAAACATCTGGCGTTGTTACAAGGTTGGCACTGAAACCGTGCAAGCTCTGCGCGATGTCTCGCTCCAAATTGCCAAGGGCGAATACGTGGCCATCATGGGACCGTCCGGGTCCGGCAAATCGACTCTAATGAACCTCATTGGTTGTCTGGACACGCCAACCTCGGGCACGTACGAGCTAAATGGGATCAACGTGACAGATATGAATGATGATCAGTTGGCCGAAGTGCGGAATCGGCAGATTGGCTTTGTGTTCCAAACCTTTAACCTGTTGGCACGTGCAACTGCGTTGCGGAACGTCGAGTTGCCGTTAATATATGCCGGTGTTGGGGGTGCAGAACGTCGGCAGCGCGCAATACGTGCGCTTGAGCAGGTTGGTTTGGGCCACAGGGCAGTGCACATGCCCAATGAATTGTCAGGCGGTGAACGGCAGCGTGTTGCAATTGCACGAGCGCTTGTCAACGACCCGTCAATCGTTCTTGCAGATGAACCAACCGGAAACCTCGATTCCAAAACAGGCGCTGAAATAATGGCACTGTTCGACAGGCTCGCACAGCAAGGCAATACGATTATAGTCGTCACACACGAAGAAGACGTCGCCAAACACGCCCGGCGAATCATCCGGTTGCGTGACGGCCAAATCGCAGCCGATGAATTATGCAGTGCGTCTAAACCGGCTGAAATATTCCATGGCACCCCCGCTGGGCCGATGCAAACCCGATAGCAGATAGCCCGGTGCAATGCGATTGCTCGTTGAGATTCGAGAAGGGTTAAGGATAGCGCTGGACGCAATCCGTGCACATAAGCTACGCGCCACGCTTACAACGCTCGGCATTATCATTGGTGTGCTCACTGTCACGCTAATGAGCACTGCAATTAATGGGATCAAAAAATCATTCGCAGAAAGTGTCATGGCGCTCGGTGCAGACACACTTTATGTGTCGCGCATGGATTGGTTCATCAATACGCCCGAGCAATGGATCCGACAAAGCAGACGACCGCGAATTACTCTTGAACAAATCCATCAACTCGAGCGCCTTTTACCCGCCCCACAGGTTTGTGTGCCCTACGCCACTGACACGCAACCGGTAAAATTCAAAACGCGCACTGCAGATGCAGTCGAGGTTGTCGGCACGACTGACGAGTTTATACTGACCACAAGCGCCAAGATTGCGCAAGGCAGGTTTTTCACGGCGCCAGAGTCTGACGGCGCGCGGCCCGTGTGCGTGATAGGCGCAATTGTGGCGACAAACCTGTTCGAAAACGAGCCGGCCGTCGGGAACCGGATTTGGGTGGGCCGACAATCGTTCGAGGTGGTTGGTGTGTTCGAAAAACAAGGCGAGGCAATCCCACAGGCTGCAGTTGATGACACTGTGGTCGTGCCCATCGGACAGTTCATCAGCCAATTCAGGCGTGAGCCAGACTTTACGGTGCTTGTCAAGACGGGCGACCCGGCTGGACTAGACGATGCCCGTGAAGAACTGCGGGGTGCAATGCGCAAGGTGCGTCGGTTACCACCCAACGCCGAAGACGATTTCGCCATCAATTCGCAGGAGAGCTACCTAGACCTGTTCAACCGCGTTGGGGGCAAAATCGCAGCTGTCGGACTTTTTATCACTGGGCTTGCCCTGTTCGTTGGTGGCATCGGCATAATGAACATCATGTTTGTGACTGTTGCGGAACGGACGCATGAAATTGGCATCCGCAAGGCCATTGGCGCACCACAACGCGCAATCCTTGTCCAGTTCTTGATTGAGGCGGCGTGCATATCGTTGTTGGGCGGTTTGATTGCGCTTTCGATGGCGTGGCCCGCAACATTACTGCTGCGGCTGTTGATACCCGCCTCCATGTCAGTGCCAACCGTGCTATTGGCGCTGGTTGTGTCGCTCCTGACCGGCATTGTTTCAGGGTTTGTACCGGCGCTGCGCGCAGCAAAAATGAAACCCGTTGACGCGCTCAGATACGAATGAAATTGCGCATCGGCAAACTGCTTTGGATCGAGGCACGCGAGAGTTTTCTGGCCGCTATCAACGCCATCGCAGCCCACAAGCTGCGATCTGCGTTGACGCTGACCGGCGTGTTAATTGGCGTTTTCTCGATCGTTGTTGTCATGACAGCGATGCGCGTGCTGCAAAGTTACGTCGAGACCGAACTCAGCGCGCTTGGCGCAAACACATTCTGGGTGCGCAAATGGCCAGTGGTGCAGTTCAGCGGCGGACGCGACTGGCAGAAATACTGGCGCCGCAAAAATCTTACTTACGCACAAGCCATGACAGTGCGGCAACGTGCCACCCTGGCCACAGCCGTTGGTGTCGAGACAATCTTTTGGGCGGGTGAGGTAAGCTCGCGTTTTGGTAAATCACCCCCAACAGTCATGGTCTTTGGGGCTGTGCCGGGAAATTTCCCCGCCCGGAACTGGACGGTCGCTGAGGGACGCGGTCTGCTTGACGTAGACGTCGAAAACAGCCGATACGTGTGCGTGCTGGGTGCAGGCGTGCGCAAGGCACTTTTCCCCACCGGCTTTACACCGGGTGACCATGTCAAAATCGACGGGATCAATTACACGGTCATAGGCGCGCTCGAGCCGCGCGGATCGTTTATGGGCGGTAACCAGGACAACTTTATCGTCATTCCGATTACAACCGGGTTTAACAGGTACGGCCGCATCTGGCGCAGTGTTGACATACTTGTTCAAGCCCCGGACCAGCAAACCTACGATGACACGGTCGAACAAGTGCGCGGCATACTGCGCGGTATAAGAAAGGTCGAGCCGGGTAAAGAAGACGACTTCGAGGTTTTCTCCAACGAGACCATTATCAGGCAGTTTCGTGATGTCACATTCGCAGTACGCGCGGGTGTGGCGGTGGTCAGCTCAATTGCGTTATTGGCTGCGGGTGTGGGCATCATGAATATCATGCTTGTGTCTGTTACAGAACGCACACGCGAGATCGGGGTCAGACGCGCCGTTGGCGCTAAGAAACGCACCATTATGACACAGTTCACACTTGAAGCTGTTGTGCTAAGCGAGTTAGGCGGACTGGTCGGTGTCGTTTTCGGTGTCTTGGGCGGAAATGCAACCGCTGCTTTGCTAAAACTGCAGCCTGTTATCCCGATTGACTGGGTTGTAATCGGGCTTTTGATCTGCTCGATTGTCGGGGTTGTGTTCGGAATTTATCCGGCTTACAAAGCCGCAAATCTCGATCCAGTTGAAGCCCTCCGATACGAGTAAGTCATGTCGCGGGGCGCACGGCTCCTGGTCAGTGGCCGAAACACGCAGTTAGATGCGCAACATTCACTTGCATTTGACAGTTGCAACAACCTTCCAAGCGTATGAAAGCCACACAATGCTCAGCGTGCCAATTATCAGCGCTTGACTGAGCACAGGATAGCTGTAGGCCAAAAATGCAATCCCGCCACACGCAACTGTCGCCTTGATCAGGTCAACCAACGTCATACGTCAACACTCACCTAAATCGTTTGGCAGTGCTCAGGAACGGTCCTTTTCGGTCGTGTTACCCCACAGCACAACCGTGTTCTTTTCGCACCGCAATAATCTCGCATCCTGCAGACAAAAAGCAAGTCACAAAAAGCCCGCATTGTGATCTTGTCCGAAGTTCCAACCCGAATATCACACAGTGCACGCGAACACACGCCGCCAGGCATGCGCGTGCGGGAGTTTTCGGCGGCTGGGTGAAATCTCTTTTGGCTTTTCAACGCGTGTGTTCACCATTGCACCCCGTGCATGGCGCGGTGCCGTTGAATCGCCAGAGCAGCACGTAGCAAATGGCGCGCCGGGTCGGGGCATGTTTAGCATCCACACGTGCTGCACTACAGGATCGGGTTTTGAAACATTTGAGCTACAGCCACGTCGCTAATACGCTACGCCAGCGCGTGTCGAACCGCCATAACCCGGCAGCTTTAGCCAATGCAATTGCGCGGTTAAGCTCAGCGCCTGTGATGCGCCGACCGATCGCCGCATACTGTGGGTCAGTTAACACCTTGTGCTCAGGCCGATACTGGTCCATCACATTCACGAATGTGTCGGGCGACAGCTCATTGGCAACCCATCGCATGATTTGAACTGTTTCATCCAGCATGCCAGGCATCACAAGGTGCCGGATTAACACACCCCGTTGCGCAAGACCGGATTTGTCCACGCGCAACACTCCAACCTGCTCGTGCATGAGTTTTACTGCGTTCCGAGCTGCGTCGGCGTAATCACGTGCGGTCAAATACTTTGCGCACACCTCAGCACTCCATAGCTTGAAATCGGGCATGTAAATGTCCACTACACCGTCAAGGATCCGGATTACATGTTCGATGTCGTATCCGCCAGTGTTGTACACCAGCGGCAGGCGCAGGCCGGCCTCGACAGCTATCAACAACGCCTCAAGTATTTGCGGTACAACATGTGTCGGAGTCACAAAATTGATGTTGTGACACCCTGCAGCCTGCAACTTGAGCATCAGACCCGCCAACTCCGCCGCATTTATTTCATCGCCTTCGCCAAGCTGGCTGATCTCGTAGTTCTGGCAAAACACACACCGTAAATTGCACCCGCTGAAAAAGATCGTGCCAGACCCGCGCCAACCGCGTATGCAATCTTCCTCGCCTAAGTGCGGAAACGCACTCGACACACGCGCGCGCCGACCAACCCCACATACGCCGCGTTTGTCAGCGAGCCGGTTCACACCGCAGTTGCGCGGGCAAAGACTACAACTGCGCAATAACTCAAGTGCTTCGGCAACTTTCTGTTTCAGTTGGCCGGCTCGGTACGTTGCCACGTATGCAGGCGTAAAATCCTCGCTCGTAAGCAAAAACCGGCCATCCCCGTGCAGTTCAACCGGGACATGCTTGTATTTGGCTTGACCAGAGCTCATTAAATCGTGTTAGCGACCTCGCCCACAAAAACTATCCCCAAACACACAAATAACAAGCTGTTGGTTCGTGAATGACTGAACCATGTGCGGTACGACTAATTCCTGCATCCAATTGATAATTTGGTTGGTGAGGCGTAGTCCGGGCCGGTGGATGGCTATGCCTGGCACCGCCGAATAACGCGGTCGGAACCACATGCTGGCGGGTCACCCGACTGCCACTCTGCCTTCCTCGCAAATGTTAGTCGTCATTAGCAATGGCACGGGCTATATTCGCCCAAAATAAATGGACGCACAGGCTGTACCAAAAGTGTTCAGTGACCCGGGTTCTGCACCAGGCGACATTTCCGTTGCGCAGGCGCAGGTTCCCAAGCCGCGCAAATCCCTACTGAAACTTATCAGCGATGTGCTCGACCACGGCGGGCCAGGCTATCTTCAATTCGCAATCACAAACCGATGCAATGCAGATTGCGGGTTTTGTAATTTCGCCCATTCAAAGCTCGATAAAACCGCTTGGCGCAGTGTCACGCTCCAACAGGCTCGAGACGTGATTGACATCTGCCGAAAAAACCACATCGGTTACCTCCTGTTCGTTGGTGGTGAACCGATGCTGCACCGGGACATCGTCGCCATGACCCGTTACGCCGCCGAAAACGGCGTCCGACCTATGCTCTGTACCAACGGCGCTCTTTTCAACGAACACAACATCCGCGCTCTTGCTGATGCAGGTCTGTCCAGTGTCATCATCTCGATTGATACGCACAACGCGGCCGTGCATGAGCAGAACCGGCACCTGCCAGGTGTGTGCCAGAAAATCAAACACGCAAATGCAACCTTCGCAAAACTCGGAATTCAAACAACAGCAAGTGTCACCGTCAGCAAGCTGATTGATGACTACGCCAAACTACCTGTGTTTTTGCGTGAACTTGGCTTCGGCAGTTGCACTTTCAGTTATCCGCTCACCGCACTCGGGTCCAGCTACCTGAGCTATAGTCACTCTCCGCTTGTTGCATTCACTCCAGATGAGCTGTTCGCCGAATTCGAGAAAATTAAACAGCTCAAACGCAGTACGGACTTCACAATTGTGAACCCGACCGAGTCGCTAACCGAAATGCAACGGCACCTGCACGGTCAGCACGAACGGTTCGGGTGCCTCGCAGGTTACAAGTATTTTTATCTCGATTGGCACCTGAAACTGTACCGGTGCCACTTCTGGGAAACAGCAATCTGCACCATTTACGAATTTGACCAGACGAAGTTGACCCGTGACAACTGCACGCGCTGCATGATTGATTGCTATCGTGATCCGAGCGTGTTGCATTTCTGCGCAATCAGCGCCAGCGACGCCTGGAACGCACTTAAACGCGGCCAGCTCGCCAAAGCCGCGCGTAGTTTGCTCGACCGGCGCAACCTCACCTCGCTCAAAGCGGTCTTCGAAACACGCCCTTGGATAACCGGGCTGTAACCCACCACCCACTTGTTACACCAATCTGTTTTGCGATCGGCGCTGAGCAGGGTCGATGGTGCAGGTCAAGTCCGTTG
>CAZKTA010000025.1:0-33954 GCA_964555645.1 uncultured Verrucomicrobiota bacterium | reverse complement strand
CCAAGCTCATACTCGATTCGTTCCCAGACACGATGATGCGGCCCACGCTCGACAATTGAATATGCCGTGTCGGACGCTGGAACAACATGGGCTGCAGTCCGTGTCGCTGCAGTTGTCTGTGCTTGGAGTACAAACACCGTTGTCATGATCAGTGCATTGAGCAGTGCGAGTTGTTTCATAGGCGAGTATTCGGTTTATGGTTGGGTTGAGTGTGTCGGTAGAGCTCGCAGACCTGTGCGAGCTGCAAAATTCGTTTGTTCCTTGCCCAGTGTCGTTCGGGGTGGAACATGTTTTTCTGCACTGTTTTTCGGTGGCGCAACCGCTGTATTGGTCATGCTCAAAAAGTTGATGGGGTAAGTCAAAACCGCTGCGGACCGTATCTATTTTTATGCAAGCTTTCACCTGGCTTGATTTTTCTCGCCCCATATAGCATTTGCTTGCTGCTTTCTTTACCGGGCTGAGGTTTATGTAAGAGGATACTGACGCCTGAGAGTCTGCGACCAAATACAGCAGTGAATTGGGTGTGGCCGGAGCCCCGGGGGTAAAAACAGCGAACAGTACCAGACCTGAACGGGGTAAAATCACATTCGGCATGGAATTTTTGTACGGGCAACGCGACAAAGTGGGTCGAGTCGCCCCACGTGGCCGCACAGCCCATCGCCCGCATCTGGTCGGTCTGGACCTTTGGTCCATGGTTAAGTACTGCGTTTAGCAGCCTTAAACTACCAAGGATTCAACGCCTACTCGTCGGTTTGGTTGTGCATAACAGTGTCAAACACGTTTTCAATGTCAATGCGGTTTTTTAAAAAATTTGCTCTTGGGTTTATCCGGCTGGTCTTTTTTGGGCGGCAGGTTTGCAATCTCAACCAATGAGCAGCAAGAGCAACACACCGGCAATGGTGCTGAGGATCGTGACAGGGATGCCGAATTTAGCGTAATCCCAAAAGCCGACCTCAATATGGCTGCGGGCAGACTCGACCACTATGATGTTTGCCACTGAGCCGAGTATGGTCAGGTTGCCTGCGAACGTTGTTGCCATGGCCATGATTTTCCACATCAGTTCAGGTTGCGCGAATTCGGGGATCCATTTGCCTGCCACAAGTACAAACGGCACGTTTGAAAAAATGTTCGACCCAAGCGCGCTAAACCATGCAAGGTTCAATGCTTGCGTGGTTGGCGTGGCGCCGAACACGGCGCGCAGCCGCTCATAAATTTGGTCGGGCAAGCCGGTGCTGTTGAGTCCTTCGACCACAACAAACAACCCTGCAAAGAACAACAGCAAATGCCAGTCAACAAGCTTCAGAACCTGATGTGTGTCACGCCGCGCGAACACCATCACGAACGCAGCGCCCGAAAGCGCTGTCCAGCCAAGGTTTAATCCAGCAACAAACCCCGCAAACACAAGTGCAAGTGCACAAAACGTCAGCGTCAGTAATTTACGGTCAACGGGTTTTGGCTCGCTATGAGCGACTTGGATATTTGCTGTCTTGAGCATTTTGCGGAACCCAAAGCTGAGCACTGCACACTGGATTAGAAGGCCGACTGCTGCGACCGGGGCAAGCGAGGCAAAAAATCCTAGAAACGGTATTTTGGACATGTGGCCGATGATCATGTTTTGCGGATTTCCCACAAGTGTGGCTACACTGCCGATGTTTGCGCTCATGGCCAGAGCAAGCAGATATGGCAGCAACGGCAAATTACCACGCACTACCACTGCAACAACAACGGGGGTAAGCATGAAACAGATGGTGTCGTTGACGAGAATTGCAGCCAGTATGCCCGAGGTCAGGATTAGATAGATTAGTAAGCGTTGTGGTGTTTTAGCGATTTTGAGCACCCAGCCAGCTGTCCAATCGAAAAAACCGCCCAAATACAAGTACGCAGACATGATGCTCATGCCTAGCAACAACACGATTGTGTCGTAGTCAACCGCCGCATACGCCTGACCCGGTGTCATTACACCCGTTGCGACCATTAATACCGTGCCCAGCAATGCCGCAGCCGGCCGGTACAAGGGCAGTATTTTCAGCCTGCGTCCGCTAATCAAAAGGTAAGTGAACGCGAATATTGCAACTGCGAGGATTTCTTTCTCGGTGCTCATAATGGGCTGTGAACAAGAGAATGCCAGCCTGCTCGATCTGTTGATGTTGGGAACATGAATCTGCCCCTAAAAACAGAACAGTGTGTGACCGAAAAACTGACTGAAGATGCAGCCCCACGAAGAATCCGTTTCTTCCGGACGGTTGCATTTGTTTCCGTGCCGGTAGCCCACAATCGCGCCACTATTTTTTGTCTTTCCGCGGGAAAAGCGGCGTTGGTACCCCGACCCGATGGCCGGGCTCGAGCATACCCCAGCGTGCTAGCTCGAACTTGTTCGGTTCTCCAGCCAGACCGAGTTGAGCGTAGATGTCGGTTGCTGTGCCTGGCAAAAACGGCCAAAGCAACACGGCAAGCAACCGGCAAATCTCGACCAGACTGTAAAGCACTTGATCAAGTCGGGCTGATTGCGCCGTGTCTTTGGCGAGCTTGAACGGGGCAGTGTGGTCCACGTACTGGTTAGCCTTTGCAACAAGCGCCCAGATCGTTTGCAAGGCAGCCTGGAGTTGGTTGCGCTCCAGACAGGCGCGTGTGTTAGATACAGCTTTCTCGGCTTCAGCCGCAAGGTCGCCCGAGCGCGCCGGTACAACGCCACTCCGATACCGCACGAGCATTGCAAGAGTCCGGTTTAACAGGTTGCCCAATCCGTTTGCCAGCTCTGCATTGTACCGTGCAACAAAACTTGCATCCGTCCAGTTACCGTCCGGGCCGATGTCAAGTTCGCGCAACACGTAGTACCTGAAGGCATCCACACCCCATTGATCAATAACCGACACTGGGTCAACCACGTTGCCGAGGCTTTTGCTCATTTTCTGGCCATCTTTTTGCCACCAGCCGTGCACGAGGACCTGTTTTGGCAACGGCAACCCGGCAGCCTTCAGCATGATCGGCCAGTACACACAATGGAACTTGATGATGTCTTTGCCGATGACATGAATATCGGCCGGCCAAAGGCTAATTTCAGAGTTCGGATTTCGGTTTTCGAAATTCAGTGCCGAGGCAACTGTCGGATCGCCTAACGCAGCCGGCACACTGATGTAATTTGTCAGGGCATCGAACCACACGTACGTGACGAAGTTTGAATCGAACGGTATAGGTATCCCCCAGCGCAGTCGTGACACTGGACGGCTGATGCAGAGGTCTTCGAGTACATCGTTTTTGAGGAACCCAAGTACTTCATTTCGGCGGTAGTCAGGTGCAACAAACTCTGGGTTTGCCTCGATGTGCTCGATAAGCCACTGCTGATGCGCTTTGAGCCTGAAGTAGTAGTTTTCCTCGGCCAGCTCGATTACCTCGCCATAGGCAGGATCAAACGTACCGTCCGGCAATCGGTCACGCTCGGTGAGGAAGGTTTCCTCCTTGGGCGAATAAAACCCTTTGTACACCGCCTTGTAGATGTAGCCGGAATCGTAGAGCTTGGTAAGCAAGGCTTGGACAACCCGTTCGTGCCGCAGTTGCGTTGTCCGGATGAAATCGTCATTAGCAAGGCCGAGTTTCCGGGCAAAGGCCTCCCAAATCGCCGCAAGTTCATCGCAGTATTCCTGGGGTTGTTTACCCTCAGCCAACGCAGCCTGCTGAACTTTTTGGCCGTGCTCGTCCACACCGGTTAAAAAGAATACATCCCGCCCCAGGCTGCGTTGTGCGCGGGCAATTGCATCCGCAACAACCTTTTCGTACGCGTGCCCCAGATGCGGCTGGCCGTTGACATAGTCAATGGCAGTGGTGATGTAAAACCGTTTGTTCATCCCGGCAGGTAGTGTGGCGCAGATAACCCGCGTTTGCAACTACGGTTACGCAACGTTGAACCTCGGCCGTAACACACCAAAAAGCCAAAGACAATCCAATTGCTCACGCTGCCGGGTGCTGCAATCCATGCATGCAAAATTCTTGAACGGCGCAGCCTAAAATTTTGCATTTATTTCCCCCTACGGTGCCGGACCTACTGTAGGCGTGTCGAGCCGCCGCAACAGCTCTTGTGCAAGCAATTGGTATGCGGCTGCGCCTGCGCTGTGTTTGTCGTAATAGATAATGGGCTTACCGAAGCTTGGTGCCTCAGCCAGGCGCGTGCTGCGTGGTATTACGGTGTCGAACACAAGGGCACCGAAATGCTGTCGGACTTCATTTACAACCTGCTGAGACAGGTTCGTGCGCGCATCGAACATAGTCATCACAACACCGAGCCATCGTAAGCGCGGGTTGATTGCATTCTGCTGGAGTTGCTCCAGCACACGTTTGATGGTTGAGATACCCTCTAATGCGTAATATTCACACTGCAACGGCACAATGAGACCGTCGGCTGCTGCAAACGCGTTCAGCGTCAGTATCCCAAGTGACGGCGGGCAATCAATGAACACAACATCGAACCGGTCGGACTCAATCACAGGTTGCAGAGCGCGTGCAACACGCATCAAGTGCCCCTCGACTTGGGCGAGCTCAAGTTCCACGCCACACAGGTCAACTTCACTCGGAATAACATCGAGCCGGTCGAATGCAGTTGGCCGAATTTTATCTGCCAACGGGCCGTCGCCGAGCAACGGTCGGTAGGCACTTGCACCTGCGAGTTTTTCAAGGCCAACGCCACTGGTTGCATTTGCCTGCGGGTCAAGATCGAACAGCAACACCCGACGGCCTGCTGCGGCAATGCAGGCTGCCAAATTAACTGCGGTGGTTGTTTTGCCCACACCGCCTTTCTGATTTGCCACAGCAATTACTTTCGTTGGCACAGGCCAGATTTAATTCAACTGCGGCGCGCCTTCAAGCCGCAGAAAACAAACATGCGTCAAGTAACTGACAATTGGCATTGCCTTAACAGGCTGAATTGGCTGTGTTACGCAGCTCTAGTACATGGCCGAAAGCAGGTTTGCGTGCGCTGATACCGTGCCGCTTTTCCAGCACGGCTGCAAGCGTGTCGCGCGCCCTAGGTTCGCCATGTGTTAGGATTAGGTCAGGCCGCACATGCGCAAGCTGATCAAACCATCGCACAAGATCAGTCTGACCTGCGTGTGCGCTGAATCCACCGAGCGTGTGGATTTTGGCTTTAACAGCAATTTTCTCACCGAAAATGTTGACGTGCGGCACACGCTCGACTAGCAACCTGCCCAGTGTGCCTTGGGCTTGATAACCGACAATGATCACAGATGTCTCGGGCCGCCACAGGTTCTGTTTCAAATGATGGAGTATCCTTCCCCCGCTACACATGCCCGAGCCTGCCATGATTAAGCATGGCCCAGTGCATTCATTTAGCGCTTTTGATTCGTCTGCTGTTGCAACGGGTACTACGGTGTCCATGTCTTCGGCCAACGGCCGTTGTTTTTGAATGGCATGAAAATCTTCGTCGAACAATTCGAGGTGTTTAAAATAAATCTTGGTGGCTTCGATTGCCATCGGGCTGTCAACGTAGATCGGGAACTTAGGCACCGTTTTGTGCCTGAACATCAGCGCCAGCAAATACAGCAGCAGTTGCGCGCGGCCCACGGCAAAAGTTGGTACAAGCATTTTGCCTCTGGACGCAACTACATCGGCAACAATCTGCTCAAACTCAGCAACCGTCTCAGCAATGGGTTTGTGATCGCGGTCGCCGTAAGTGGACTCTAGCACAACAGTATCAGCGCGATGGAATCCTTCTGCATCTTTGAGGATTGGCGCGCCACGTGGGCCGAGGTCGCCCGAAAAAACTGCACAATGCACACCGTTATTCGTGTTGAACTGCAACTGTATGCTAGCCGACCCGAGTAAATGACCCGCTTCAACAAACCGCGCACGCACACCGCGTGCGATCTGCACTGTCTGATCGTACTCGACCGGCCTGAAAAGTGGGACCAACTTGTCAACGTCCGCTGCGGTGTAAAGCGGCTCAAGCGGCGGTTCGTCTGCGCGCATACGTTTGCGATTTATTCGCTCGATATCTTGTGCCTGCACCTTGGCAGAGTCGCGCAATACAAGTGTTGCAAGCTCGATTGTCACCGGCGTGCAAAAGATTGGGCCTGTGTACCCGGCTTTCGTCAGTAACGGGAGCCGCCCAACGTGGTCAAGATGCGCATGCGTCACAACAACTGCGTCAAGCTGCTTAGGGTCAAGCCCCTCAGGTACACGGTTCAGCTCCTGTTTGTTTTCGACGCCTTGGAACAAGCCAAAATCAACTAACACGCGCGCTTGACCTGTCTCAACGAGATATGCCGAGCCTGTTACTTCGCCTGCTGCACCGTAGAACGTAATGCGCGGGCCGTCCGATGTCCGCCGGTTGGCTTTTGAGTTTGTAATTGATTGCGCCATGCCGACCCATAATGAATGAGGCGCGCACCTGATGCAACTACCGGGTTACGACAAAGCCAAAGGGGGTGATCTGGGAACCATTCGCATAGAAAACGTGAGCGCGCATAATGTTCGACCAGAAAAAGCTTTACTGAGGCGCAGGCTGTCGCATGCTGTGTGCGCGCAGATTAAACCTGTTTGGTGCAGCGGCACACGGCCACTGGTCCTGCAATTGCGGGAGCGGTGTGCCGAAAACAACCGCAAAACCGTTGCGGCATGCGCTGGGCCACTGGGTGCAGCGCAACTGCGGGCCGGGTGTGCAGGTCAAACAGTTCGGACGCGCTGGACAGACACCGCAAAATTTTGCGCGCGAGGCAATTGCAAATGTCCAACTACGAAAAGGTTAAAGCGCAACTGCAGTCGGCACCAAAAACGTGGCTAATAACGGGTGTAGCCGGGTTTATCGGGTCGAACTTGCTCGAAGCATTGCTCGGGCTGGGTCAACGTGTGATTGGGTTGGACAATTTTTCGACCGGGAAACGACAAAACCTCGACCAGGTAAAAGCCCGCGTTACACCTGAACAGTGGGCTAACTTTAGGTTGATTGAAGCCGACATTTGTGATCTGGCAGCTTGCAATGAGGCTTGTCGAAATGTGGATTACGTGTTGCACGAGGCGGCGCTTGGGTCTGTGCCCCGCTCGATTGAAGACCCGCTTGCCACACACCGCAGCAATGTGACTGGCTTCATTAACATGCTTGAAGCTGCGCGCCAGGCAGGTGTAAGCAGGTTCATTTACGCGTCGAGCAGCGCAGTTTACGGCGACGACCCCGGCCTACCGAAACGTGAGGATAAAGTCGGCCGGCCGTTGTCACCGTATGCAGCAACGAAAGTTGTGAACGAAATTTATGCCGGTGTTTATGCGCGTGTGTTCGGGCTGCACACAATCGGCCTGCGGTATTTCAATGTGTTCGGTCCTAGACAAGACCCAGCCGGACCGTATGCGGCTGTGATACCGAGGTGGATTGCAGCCATGTTGCGGGACGAGCCGGTGCACATTTACGGTGACGGTGAGACAAGCCGCGATTTCTGTCATATCGAAAACATTGTGCATGCAAATCTTTTGGCTGCGACAACCACCAACCCGGAAGCACTCAATCAGATTTACAACATTGCAGTTGGCGAACGCACCACGCTTAATGAGCTTTTCCAGATCATCAGTCGGCTCGTGCATCGGCGCTGTCCAGGCCTGACCGAGCGCAGACCGGTTTACCGCGACTTTCGCACAGGGGATGTGCGACACTCGCTAGCTGACATCAGCAAGGCACAACTGCTGCTGGGTTACGAACCTGTGTACAGGCTCGAACGCGGCCTAGAGCTTGCGCTTGACTGGTACGCACAAAACATCGTTTGACGAATCCGCGCCGCCCAGCCAACCGCTACCTCCGGAAAAAAATCCTGCATTTATGTGCACAAAACTTGGGGCCATGTGGAGCAAAGTTTTTGCGTGCAATGTTGCCAGTGATCGAACCTGTTTTTTCTGCTAAACGGCGGGGCGGATTTCCTGCAGGACTGCTCAAGGGGCAAAGCTCAACTTGGCACGGAAACAAAGTTTCGGGATTGCGTGCATAATGCTTTGCTCGCCGATGCAGTTTGAAAAACTGTTGCAAGCATGCGCGCCTGTTGTTTTGCTTCGGGTGTGTCTGGTACCGCTTCACATCGTGCAATAGTAGTATCATTGCTTTTGACGGTTTTCATTTGGGGCGCAAACAACACCGGTGTCAAAGTTCTGGTGACAAGTTGGCCGCCGGGTTGGGTAGCAGCCACGCGGTTTATTTGTGCCGGGTTACTCATGCTTGCACTCATGCGGTTCACAGACTGGCTTGGACCAACCAGTACCATATCGGCTGCAGTGCAACGCAAGCTATGGTTCGCAGGCGGGTTAAGTCTTGCCGCATACATCTTGGTTTTTAATCTTGCGGTACGGTACACATCGGCATCGCACGTTACACTTTATCTGGCTGCGTCACCGGTGTGGGCATTGCTCTGGGAAAAAGGTCTAACAAAGGGATCACTTGCAACACGGCTGCAGGCAGGGTTTGCAACCGCGCTTACTGTTGTGGGTGTTGCAGTTTTGCTGTGGCCGGCAATCGAATCAACGCAGACAGGTGCTGTGGGTGAGTTGCTCGGGTTTGCTGCAAGCATCCTTTGGACAAACTACGGACGGCAATGCAGGGTGCTAGGCGCAAACCTTACCGGAGCCGAGATTGCTGCACACACAATGTTGCGAGCGGGCCTGTGGCTTGTACCACTTGCAGTTCTCGAGACAGCTTTGACCGAGTTGAGATGGCGAGTTGACCTTGTGCTTGTGCAGGCGTATTGCGTGATCGGCGGCAGTGTGATCGGATTCACACTCTGGAGCAACGCGCTCCGCAAGTGGCACACAAGCCAGGTTTACCTATTTGTGAATTTGGTTCCGATTACTACGATGTTTTGGGGGCGCATTTTGTTGAAAGAGCCGGTAACGCCCACCTTTTGGATTGCATTGGTTTTGGTTGTCACCGGAGTGCTGATCAGCCAGACAAACTGGGGTAAATTCCTCGGTACACGTTGGCCTGCGCCAGAATGAGCCCAAAGCCATGAGAAAAACCGCACCAGATCTGTTCCCATCCGGTCGTGTGTACTTCAAAACGGGCTTGCCCGTCAGGGAATGCTGTAATACCACGCAGCAACACATCGCCGAGCCATGCAAAAGTTTATTCTGTTTCATGCGCTCCTAAGCATCGCGCTTGCAGCGGGGTGCGCCGCCAAACCTACCGGCACAAAACCGCCTCGGCAAGCGGGTCGGGTTAAACAACCTACTGAGGCTGCAGCACCAGCCAAACTGCTGATTGAACCCGACACACTGTTCGTCGGCCGCGTAATCAAGCTCAACGCAAAAGAACAATTTGTCCTCATAAGCTTTCCAATCGGCTGGTTGCCGCGCCCTGGGCAATCACTTTACGTTTACAGAAATGGCCAGCAGATCGGCGAATTGAAAGCCACTTATCACATGCTTGACGACCTTGTGATAGCCGATATTGTGAACGGCATCTGCCAACCCGGTGACGAGGTGTCAGACAAATAGCAACCACCTGGTGAATGCAAAGCTGTTTCCACGCGGGCGTGTACCCATTTAAAGCCGAAAAGTGCACACGCACACTGCCACCAGCGTGCCGAAGTGTTTACTCACCTGATTGATGACGTTGTTCACCGGTTTTTTCTGTGACCGGCTTGGTTTCCTTAGTAAGCAACTGTTTCTGGTAGGGCGAATGCAGGTTAAAATAAATCCCGCACAATGGACGCGGGCCGTCTGTTTGGCTGAGGATAATTGTTACGTGCCGGTCCAGCGCAATTCCGTGACGCAAATTTGGCCCACGCGTTTCATAAGCACGGATTGCTTTGGCCATCAACGACTCGACCGCTGCACGGAACTGCTCTGGCGTTTTTTCAATGCAAACGATGTATTTCTCGTATGCCCGAACCGCCTCAGCGATCTCCGCTTTGAACATCTCGGCTGTCACGGCCGAAAATTTAGCGGGCAACAACTTTCCAAGTGAAGCAAAAACCGTTTGTTAAACCGCTCAATCAGAACCTGTAGAAATCTTATTTACGCTTTTGTTGGCCGCACGCGGGCCAAACAGTGCAGTGCCGATCCTGACCATGGTTGAGCCTTCCTCGATTGCAACTTCGAAATCATTGCTCATACCCATGCTTAAGTGCAGCAATGGGGCACCCAAGACATGTTCGCATTCGGTTCTCAGCTCGCGCAGCTTGCGAAACACAGGTCGTACTTTTTCAGGCTCAGGCGTCCAAGGTGCCATCGTCATCAAACCCTGAATCTCTAGGCGCGGCAGTTCATTAATCGCTTTCAGCTCGGCCAACAATGTGTCGGGTTTGTAGCCGAACTTGGTCGATTCACCCGACACATTGACCTCGAGCAAAATCGGCATTCGTTTTGCCGCTTGTTCAGCCCGTTTGTTTAGCTCCAGTGCAAGATGCAGACTGTCGACACTCTGAACCATCTCGAACAGCTCAACTGCATCGCGGCACTTGTTGGTTTGCAGGTGCCCAATCATGTGCCAACAAAGTGTATCAGGACAAAGCGGGATTTTTGCTTTGGCCTCCTGAACACGGTTCTCTCCGAAGACGCGCAGCCCAAGCGCAGCCGCTGCAGCTACGACCTCAGGCGGCTGCCCTTTGGTCACAGCAACCAAAATGATCTCACTCGGGTTGCGCCCGGCACGTTGGGCGGCACCGCGAATCCGCGCCTGAATTGACGCCAGATTTTCAGCTAGATCCATCGCCACAGCATACACAGCCATCTGCAAGTTGGTAAACTGTTTCGCTGCTGTTTGGTCGCGTGAAAAAATACACGCAGTGCAACGGCAAAAAATGTCCTGGGGCACTCAGCATGTCAGAGTCTCACTTATGCTTTTGTTCAGTACATCCAAAATCTTTTCAATCTGCGGTTTGGTCGTGCAATACGGTGGCATCAACACGATCACGTTGCCAATTGGCCGTGTAAGCACGCCGCGCCGCGCCATTGCCTGGCATACACGCCACCCAGCGCGCTCGCGCAAATTGAACGGCTCGCGCGTGCGCCAGTTGCGCACAAGCTCGATTCCGACAATCAACCCCACCTGACGTATGTCGCCTACGTTGGGCAACGCCCACAAGCTCTGCAGTTGCTCGCGCAACGACTGCTGTAGCGCAGCACGCGCACGGGCCGAACTTGGGTCCTGCAGAATTTCAAGACTTGCCAACGCAGCAGCCGCGCCGAGCTGGTTTGCAGTGTAACTATGCCCATGAAAGAACGTCTTGAACTGGTGATACTCGCCTAGAAACGCATCAAACACCTGCTGTGTGGTGAGCGTTGCAGCCATCGGCAGATAGCCACCGGTTAAACCTTTCGCCAAACACATGAAATCGGGCTGAACAGCCTCGTGATGACAGGCAAAAAGGATTGTGGATTGCCAATTGTCGATTCCGGTTTTTGCGGGGCCGCATCTGCCGAAGCCAGTCATAACCTCGTCAGCAATGAGCAGTGCGCCGTAGCCACGCGCAATTTCGGTTACACGGCGGAGCCACCCGGTCGGTTGCGCGATCATGCCTGCGGCACCCTGTATTAACGGCTCGAAGACAAAGGCCGCATACGAGTTACCACGCTTTCGTTGTCTTTCAAATGCACGCTGGAGTACATCCACACATTCCCATTTGCATTTGCGGTATTCGCGCGCGTCTGCGCGCTCTGGTTTGGCACGGTTAAACCTGCACCGGTAACAGTACGGGGCCATGACAGTGTCAGTTTTGAAAAGCAGTCCCGCGAATGGTTTATGGAACAGGTCAATATGGCCGAGCGAGACCGCCCCGAGTGTGTCGCCGTGATAAGCATTTTGGAGTGAAAGAAACCGCGGCTCGGGTTTCGGCCCGCGCGTGCGCCGGGTAAATTCGTAGGCCAACTTGAGCGCCACCTCGACTGCTGTTGAACCGTCGTCGCTATAAAAAACTTTGTTCAAATGCGGATTGCCGCCTGCGGATTGCGGATTTGCTGCGGCCACAAGCTTTGCGGCTAACAGACTTGCCGGTTCGTTTGCCAACCCCAGCGCCGACGAGTGCGCAATCTTTGACAATTGCCGTTTGATTGCAGTGTTGATCTTCGGGTGGTTATGGCCGTGGAGGTTCGTCCAGATAGATGCGTTTGCGTCAATGTACTTCCGGCCATACACGTCTTTGAGCACCGCACCTTTGCCCGCAACAATCACAATAGGCTCGCTTTGCAGCCATTCACGCATTTGCGTAAACGGATGCCAGACGAACCTTTGATCAAGTTGTGCAAGTGGATGCATTTGGCAATTCGCGATTTACGATTACAGATTTTCACGCCGAATGTCTCTACCCAAAAGCTCTTTGAGCGCGCCCGAAAGTGACACCACATCCTGTGGATCGTGGGCTGCGGTTAGACTAATCCGTAACCGCGCTTTACCGCGTGGAACAGTGGGATACCGGACTGCAGGGATGTAAAACCCACCCTCGAACAACTTAATGCTCAACTGCACAGCTCTGGCTTCTTCGCCGATCATGACTGGAATGATGGCGCTCGACATTTCAGAGTTCGGGTCTGGTATTTCAGATTTCAATTCAGCGATGCGTTGCCATAGTGTACGACGAAGCCGGGCGCCAATTTCAGATTGGACAAGTTTGACAGCTGCGGCAGCAGCGGCTGCGGCTGCTGGCACAGGCGCAGTGCTATAGATGAAACTGCGCGCGCGATTGACCAGTAGGTCAATCAATTTGCGCGAGCCGCAGATTGCGCCGCCTGCAGCGCCAAGTGCTTTGCCCAGCGTGACCATTTGAATCTCTACACGCTCAGTGAGCCCGAGCTCTTCAATCAGACCTGCGCCACCGGGACCGAAAACACCTGTTGCATGCGCTTCGTCAACCATCAACCACGCGTTGTATCGGTCCTTCAGCTCAACAATTTCACGCAACGGCGCGCAATCGCCGTCCATGCTGAAGACAGATTCAGTGACAACAAGAACGCGCTGCGGGCTTCTTATCTGCAGCGTTGAAGAATTCTTTCCCACCGACGAGATACCAGCAGCACGCTTACCGTTTGCCCATTTCAGGATTGCCTCAAGATCATTCAGGTCATTGTGTTTGAAGACGCGGATTTTCGCACCGCTCAATTTTGCAGCATCAACTATGCACGCATGCACAAGCTTATCGAGCACGATTACATCGTGTTTGTCGAGCAGCGCGCAAATTGCACCCGACGCAGCAGTGTAACCGGACGAAAAACTTAACGCAGCCTCGGTGTGTTTGAACGCTGCGAGTGCCTCTTCAAGCTCATGATGCGGTGCAAGCGACCCACTGAGCAGCCGCGCTGCGCCTGAGCCAGCCCCAAACTTTTCCACAGCGCGGATGGCAGCCTCTTTGATTGTGGGGTGGCTTGAAAGGCCGAGGTAATCGTTCGAGGCAAAGCTGATGAGTTTGCGCCCGCCGATCTCTATGCGCGGCCCTTGGGCAGAATCAATCCGGCACAGCTTCCGGTACAGGCCGTGCTGGCGAATAGTTTCCAGCAACTGTTCCAGTTCCGAATCAAACGTCCACACAGCACAGAATTTAGGAGTTGCGATTTCCGATTTACGAGTTCAAATGTGCAAATGTGGCTTTGGATTACGCGCACCAAACCGAACGGACGAACACTCAGTCAGGCGCAATTGCCCATTGCCCATCAATCATGCTTGCTGCTACAGGGCCAGTGTGCTCGAGGACAGCTTCGTAAGTCCTGCGAAGAACATCTGGGAATGGCAACGCGATCATGTCGGAATACGCGCCACGTCGTAGCTCGCCTAGCAAGCCTTTCATGCCAAGTGCAATTGCTCCATTAACCGTTGCCATGCGCAAGATCGTCTCCGGCGAAACTTCCGGGTGCGTGTCGGCAAACCTCCGCATTTCGTCGAACATATTCAGCTCGATGCGCTGCTTTGGTTTTGCGCACACGGTGGCGAGGCTGTCGGTGCCCAAGCAAATGTTCACGCCTGCGCGCACAAGTTTTTCGTACTGAAATTTGCCGTGGCCGAAGTACTGGTGGCTCCGTGGGCAATGCACCACGCTGACGCCTTTTTTTGCGAGCAGTGTTGCGTCGCCTCTTGCGAGATAGTTTGCATGCACGGCCAGCAACCTGCGGCTGAGCAGGCCAGCCCGGGCCACATGCTGCACGGGCGACACACCGACGCAATCGGACATGTCGCGCTGATTGCGCCGCAACCACTCGAATAACTCGCCTTGCCCGCGCATGAACATATCGAATTCGGGTGCAGACTCCGCCAAATGGATAACCACAGACAACTTGAGTTTGCGCGCTGCGGCAGCCGTTAGCTTCAACAGTTTTTTTGTGGTCGAATAAGGCGCATGGGGCGCGAGTCCGGCGCTGCAACGGTTGTGGCGGTTGGCGGCGATTTTCTCGAGCGCCTCCGCTAAGATCGGCGCCGGCATGGTCCGGCTCCGTATGCCGGTCATTTCCAAAAACGAAAACACGCGCAGCGGCGTCTGTTCCCACACTTTCGGCAGCAACGCGGGCACAGTTTCGACGTCCGCTACCGTGGTTGTGCCGTTGCGCACCAGCATTTGTGCTCCGTCGAGCCATGAATCGGCAAAATCTGCCGTTGACCAGAGCGACTTTTCTTCCGTAATGAGTTTAATCCAATCGCAGAAACTTTTCTGGGGTGGGAACAGCCCTGCCATATGTGTGTAATCGAGGTGACAATGCGCGTTCACAAGGCCGGGCAACAATATGCGCTCGCCAAGGTCGGTTACGTCACCTCGGAACACACGCTTGATGTGCCGCCATCTACCAACAGCCTCGATCCGGCCGCCTGCGACCACAACCGCGCCGTCTTCAAGCGGCGGCCGGTTCATCGGTAGTAAAACACGCGCGCGCAGGGCGAATCGGTTAGGCATCAAAGACCGCTTTCTTTTGCCAGCATTTTACCGCGGGCGGGTAATCGTTGTTTTTTTGCGAGTCGTTTGTTTCTGCGCTTGCGGATTTGCTGTTCCAATTTTTTGACAACTTTGTCTATGGCAGCGTATAGATCAGTTTCGCTGTCCTCGGCAAAAAGGTCAGGCCCGCGCACACCGAGCCGAACCGAGCATTTGAACTGTTTGGTTGGTGTACGGGTGTGGTCTTGTTCAAGTGTCACCCGGGCGTCGATGGTGTGTTGATCGAGATGTTCGAGCTTTTGAAGTTTTGTCCTGATGCGTTTTTCGATTGCATCAGTCAGCGTGATATTGTGCGTTGACAGAACAATGTTCATGGCAAAATGATGCACCAACTGAGGCCAAAAATCCAGTTTTTGTCCCTGCTTAAGGTTTGCGTCGGTCCGCACCTGCTATCTCAAGCGCTTGCTTTGTCAGCGCGGTAATCTGTGCCCAGTTACCTGCAGCAATTAACTTCGCATCGGCAAGCCATGTACCACCCACTGCAGCTACAATCGGCATGGCAAGATACTCACCTGCGTTTGTAGCGTCTATGCCACCGAGTGGGATGAACTTTACCCCAGTATGTGCGTATGGGCCGGCAAGCGCCTTTAGCGCTTTAACACCACCAGCAGCTTGGGCAGGGAAAAATTTCAGTAGTTTGCAGCCCAACCCAAGCGCGCGTTCGACCTCGGATGGCGTCATTACACCCGGCATGAACGGCACGCCAAGCTCGGCAGCTTTTTGGACAACACGTTCGTTCAATCCCGGTGCAACACAAAATTGCGCACCTACTGCGCGCGCGCGCACCAGTTGTTCAGGCTCGAGCACTGTACCTGCCCCAACAAGCATCATGGGAAACGTCTCACGAACCCTGGCAATGCACGGCTCAGCCGCAGCAGTACGAAATGTGATTTCGATTATGTCGAGCCCACCCGCAAGCAACGCCTCAGCCAAACTGACTGCATTATCCGGTGTGTCAATTGCAGCAACAGCTATCACGCGCCGTTCAAACACGCGCTCCCAAATCATAGATTGTGCTTGATCCATAATTGCCGGTAGTTATTAGCGGCAAAACGCGCCAGTTGCAATTCTGAAAAGTCGGTTTTTTAATTCCAGTTCGCGGCATTCGCGAGCTGGAAGCAGGCAGCCATATACCCTGAAAATTGCTGCGTCTTTGATTTTGTTGTGCAACCATCGGCACAGTTTTTCCCTGGTGCATTTGCAATTTGGCTCCGATTAGCCTATTGATAGCAATTGCGATGCAATTGAACGGTACTATTGTCCTGCTTGAGAACCTGACGAAAGTTTACCAGCAGGGCGAGATCAGCGTGGTTGCCCTGGATGACATCACGCTCCAGGTCAGGTCAAGCGAGTTTTTGACCCTGATGGGGCCGTCGGGGTCCGGTAAATCAACCTTGTTACACGTCATAGCTGGCATAGACCGGCCCACAAGTGGCAGATGCATTGTGCAAGGGATTGACTTGGCGCAACTGACAGAGTCTGAGCTTGCTGATTGGCGCAACCAAAATGTCGGGTTTGTATTCCAGACTTTTAATCTCATACCCGTACTTACGGCGTTTGAGAATGTTGAATTACCGCTGTTATTGACGGGCCTGAGCCGGCGCGAGCGCAGGAAACGGGTCGAAACTGCGCTTGAGCTTGTCGGCCTGGCAGCACGCGCACGACACTTGCCGCGTCAATTGTCCGGGGGTGAAGAACAGCGTGTTGCAATTGCACGCGCACTTGTAACCGACCCGGCTTTAATTGTTGCGGATGAACCGACTGGGAATCTCGATGCGCACTCGGCGCAGCAAGTGTTAGAGGTGCTCAGCTCGCTCAATCGTGTGGCGGGTAAAACTGTCATCATGGTCACGCACGATCCTAAAGCGGCAGCGTATGGCACACGTACGGTGCACCTTGAGAAAGGCAGATTGAACAATGCGCACTAAACGCATGAGCCGTCGAACAGTTGGAGCGGTTTGATGCGCAAACGATTCGACAGTTCGACAAGATAATGACCGCCGGTTCGTTCATAATTAAAAATGCGTTACGCAACAAACGCCGTGCAGTGCTCACTGTGCTCAGCGTAGCAGTCAGCGTGTTTTTGCTTGTGACACTGCTGGTTGCACTACGCGAGGTGACGATCCCACCTGAAGATGTCGGCGCAAGCCTGCGTGTAGTCGTCCGGAACAAAATCTCGCTCGGCAACCTGTTACCTGCGCGCCAGCGTCCTGCGATTGAACGCATACCAGGCGTTGTGGCGGTGACACCTTTTACATGGTTTGGGGGCAAGTTTAAGAACGAAGAAGGCATGTCCTTCGCACAGTTTGCAGTTGACCCGAGCAAGATACGCGACGTGTTTTCCGAAGCTATAATTGCCGATGCCGAATACAAGGCGTTCGTGGCCGAGCGAACAGCCTGCATAATCGGCAAACTTTCAGCAGAAAAATACGGACTTAAGGTAGGTGACAGGTTCATGCTTGAGAGCACTGTTTGGCCTGTGACACTCGAGTTCAAGGTGGCCGGCATTTACTCGGGAACAACTGACGACCGCAACATGCTTTTCCATCATCAATATCTTGAGGAAGCAATGGGCGGGTTAGGGCTGGTCGGCACCTGGTGGGTTAGGGTTAGGTCGCCTGAAGATATGCCGCGTGTTGTGGATGCAATCAACCGTGCATTCGCTAACACGGCTGCTGAGGTCCGCGCCGAGACCGAGCGCGCGTTTCAGCTCAACATAGTTTCGATGTGGTCAAACATAAAGATTCTGGTGGGCTCAATCTGCAGTGTTGTTGCGTTTACGTTGTTGCTTGTGACAGCAAGTACTATGAGCATGACTATTCGGGAGCGGTTCCGCGAGCTTGCAATCTTAAAAGCGCTTGGGTACAGGCGACGCGAGCTATTCGCGTTCATTCTGGCCGAGAGTTTCGGGCTTGCGATGGTGGGTGCATTGCTTGGCATCTGCGCAGCCTGGATAGCGTACATGGAGTGTAACCTTATGCAGGTGGCAACACACGGTGTATTTGTTTCATTTGAGGTTACACCGCGGATAATTGCCATAGCCGGATCAGTGGCAGCCGTGCTGGGAGTTGTTGCCGCGATTGCGCCAGGGATTGCAGTGGCGCGGACCAGTGTTGCTGAAGGCCTCAGAACCCTTGATTAAGCGATGGCTCTGCCATTCAAGTACAACGTTCGCAATGTGTTTGTTCGTTGGCGTGCAACCACGGCGACCGTGCTGTGCATTGCGCTTGTTGTTGCAGTGTACGTGCTGGTGCAATCGCTGGCTGTTGGACTTGAAAAATGCAGTCAGAACACCGGCGACCCACGTAATGTGTTGGTAGTGCGCAAGGGCGCAACTGCAGAGTCGAGCAGCCAGGTAACACGTGAGCAGTACCGTGCGTTGCAGTACCTGCCTGAGATTGCACGTGATGAAAATGGCAGGCCACTGGTCTCGGCGGATGTGCTTGTGATGATCAACCTGCCCCGGCGTGACGGCAGAACTGAAGCCAATGTGCTCGTGCGTGGGATTTCGCCCACAGGTCTGACTTTGCGTCCGCAAGTACGACTTGTTGACGGTTTGGACAGCCGCGGTAGCAATGCGGTCAGCCGGTGGTTTGTGCCCGGCAAACGCGAGGTTGTGGTAAGCAAACGGCTGGCGGCGCGTTTCGCTAATTTCAATATCGGCGATGTGTTCCACACCGGCGGGCACAAGCTGAAGGTGGTTGGATGGTTCGACGGCGGCAACACTGCGTTTGACTCTGAAGTTTGGATGGACACAGACGAAGCACGTGCGTTGTTCCAGAGGCAGTATTATTCGAGTCTGCTGATGCGTGTGGTAAGTCCCGACGCTGCACGCGCGTTGATTAACCGGATCGAATCAGATAAACGCTGGCCGTTGCGCGCCGAGCTCGAAATTGACTATTACAGTGCGCAGACACGCACTGCGCTACCGATTCGGATTTTGGGCGATTTCCTGGCCACGGCAATGTCGATCGGCGCAATTTTCGCCGCAATGAACACAATGTACGCTTCGGTTGGGGCGCGCACACGCGAGATTGGCACGTTGCGCGTGCTCGGGTACCGCAGACGGACCATCCTACTGAGCTTCATCATCGAAGGTGCCGTTCTGGCCGTAATCGGGGGTGTGATTGGCTGTTTGTTGGCCCTGCCGATGCACGGCTATTCGACGGCCACAATCGGGTTTGAGACGTTTAGCGAGACTGTGTTTCAATTTCGGATTACGCCGCGTCTTGCGGGCGAGGGGATGATTTTTGCAGTGCTGGTAGGGATCGCGGGCAGTTTTCTGCCTGCGCTGCGCGCGGCGCGATTGCCGGTTTTGGCAGCGCTAAAATCGGTATGAACCGGTGCGGCGCAATTTGGTCCTTTTGGTAAACACACACTTGGTGCATGTTCGAGCTGTTATTCAAAAAATGGACCCGGAAAAACTGAAGAGTTTGCAAGTTGACCCGAGTCGAAAACGCACGCGGCGCGGGGTTGCATGGTTGATTTTTGCCGGTGTAGCTGGCGTGACGGCAGTGGTTTTGTACCTGGCGATGCCGCGTCCGGAGGACAAGGTCAGGATCGCGCAGGCTGGAAAAAACACGGAATTGCCAGCCACAGCTCCCAAAAATTCCAAGCTCAGTAACCCCTCTCAAACTGTCACTGCCAACACAAACGACGATATTGTGCTAACTGTGAGCGGTTACATCATCAATCGCGAGCGAATCGAGCTTAGTCCACGGTTTCTCGGGGTGGTGAAGTGGATCGGCGTCAAGAAAGGCGACGCCGTCACAAATGGCCAGGTTGTCGTGCTGTTGGACGATACCGAACAACGCGCCCGTGTACGTGAAGCCGAAGCTGCAGTAGCAGCCGCCAAGGTCGCTGTGGCAAAGGCTGAGCTTGACTACCAGCGCGTTGCCGAGCTGGCCCGAAAAGATGTCGAGAGCAAGAAAGCATTTGATGATGCGCGATTGCAGCTTGAAGCCACACGTGCACAACTCATGCAAGCTGAGGCCGTGTTGGAACTCGCCAAGGTGTACCTCGATTGGACGGTTATTCGCTCGCCTGTTGACGGTGTTGTGCTGGAGCGACTTGTCGAGCCGAACGAGCTTGTAGTGCCGCAAAGTTTCGGCGGTACACGCGGCCCAAGCACGGCATTGATTGCACTGGCTGACCCGAGCGATCTACAGGTTGAAATTGACCTGAACGAAGCCGACCTGTCCAAAGTACACCTAGGCCAGGCATGTCGCATCAGCCCGGAGGCATATCCGGACAAGATTTACGCAGGGTACGTTGCCGAGATCGCCCCAGAAGCAAACCGCCAAAAAGGCACGCTACAGGTAAAGGTTCAGATCAACAATCCGGACAGATATCTCACACCAGAGCTGAGCGCTCGTGTTGATTTTTTGAAGCAGTGAAGCACACGGACGTGGCAGCTTGGTTCATCGGCAGTACCGGGTCGGTCTGAGCCAGGCCGCACTTGTGTGCTAATGTGCGGGAGACACGGATGTTGAAGTCGGGTTTTTGTATCAAAAGTCTGTTGCGCTTGGGTCCGAGTAGAGCAGGCTGGATTTTGGTATGATAGAAAGTTAGCAATTTTGGGCTTGCACATGCTCGAACGATTCGCTTAGATACAAGCAAGTCAATTGACTTTAATCGGATTGACCTAACTTAAAACCTGAAAAACGAAGCAAACAAAATATGGCACAAGCACTTACAAAAACTCAATTGGCAGCCGCCGTTGCGGAGAAGGCAGGCATCACCAAGAAACAAGCCAAGGACATCCTCGAGATCCTTGCTGAACTTGCGTACAAGCATGCTAAAAACGGTTTTACGTTGCCTGGCATTGGCAAGCTCGTCGTACGAAATCGCGCCGCGCGCATCGGACGCAACCCCAAGACAGGCGAACAAATCCAAATACCTGCCAAGCGCGTAGTGAAATTCAGAGTTGCCAAGGCTTGCAAAGAAGCCATCTTGGGCGGCAAGTAATTTGGTATGCAGTTTTTCGCTGGCACTCTGGTTACCAGAGTGCCTTTTTGTTTCAGGGCAAACACTCCTGTAAAAGGGCGGTACGGGAAAACTGGGAGGGGCTTTTTCCCGGGCTCACTGACCTCGACGCCATGAAAATTGCCGTCGTCGGCTGTGGTGCAGTTGGCAGTTACTACGGTGCAAAGCTGTGCGCTGCAGGACATGAGACATATTTTTTGCTACGGTCCGATTACCATGCAGTGCGCATGAACGGCGTGCGCATTCACAGTTATCAGGGCGATTTCACGGTACAGCCACATTGCGCAATTCGACCGGAGGAAATTGGCCCGAGCGAGCTTGTCTTGATTGCGCTCAAAACAACTGCAAACGATCGGTTCCCACGCCTGTTGCCACCATTGGTCGGACCGCAATCGGTATTGTTGACCCTCCAAAACGGACTCGGTAACCCGGAACAATTGGCCAAATTGTTTCCAGCCGAGCAGGTGTTGGGCGGGCATTGTTTTGTGTGTTTGAACCGTGTACAACCAGGTGTCGTTTACCACACCGACCACGGGCAGATTGTGATTGGTGAATTTGTCGGCAGTCCGAAACCGCGCACGCATAAGATCGCAGAACTTTTCAGACAAGCCGGTGTACAGTGTGATGTAGTGGAAAACTTGGGCCGTGCGCATTGGGAAAAACTCCTCTGGAACATACCTTTCAACGGACTTGGTGTTGCTGGCACAGCCGGACTAGAAGCGCTCGATAACCCGGTGCTTGCAACAGACACAACACGGCCATTGGGACCGTGCCTGACGACCGACAAGCTCATCGGCAATCCGAAACGGCTCGAGCTTGTGCGTGAGTTAATGAGGGAAGTTACCGCAGCAGCAAATGCACTCGGGTTTAACATACCAAGTTCATTTGCAGATGACTTGATCAACAAAACGCGCACAATGGGGGCATACAAAGCGTCAACATTGATTGATTTCGAGCGCGGTAAACCGCTCGAGCTTGAGAGCATGTTCATCGAACCGCTGCGCCAGGCGCGCGCTGCCGGCGTGCAAACACCGCGCTTGGCGGCGTTATGCGATGTGTTGAGCGCGCTGGACAAGCGCCGGCAAATACAACAGGTTCCAGTAGCATGAAACCGCGCGTTCGATTTGCGCCAAGCCCAACCGGTTTTTTACACATCGGTGGCGCGCGTACAGCACTGTTCAACTGGCTGTTCGCGCGCCATACAGGCGGCACATTCATCCTGCGGATCGAAGACACAGACCTCGCACGACACAATCCCGCGGCTGTTGATGTAATCTTAGAAGGTTTGCGCTGGCTCGGACTGCACTGGGACGAAGGCCCGTTGAGCAGTGACCCGCAAGGACCGTCCAAAGGCGACTACGGGCCGTACTTCCAGAGTCAGCGCTTGCACATCTACCAACGCAGAGTCGAAGAACTACTGAAACGCGGCTACGCGTTCGAACACGAGGGCGCGATTAAGTTCAAAATGCCGCGTGAACCAATACCCGTCCACGACCTTGTGGTGGGGGTTGTAGTACGTGAGTTAACCGACCGTGAAGCCGAAGACCCCGACTTTGTCATCATGCGTTCTGACGGCCGGCCTGTGTTTCACCTGACGAACGTCGTTGACGACCTCCAGATGCAGATCACACACGTGATCCGCGGCGAAGACCACTTGTCTAACACTCCAAAGCACATTGCGCTTTTCAGGGCATTCGGGGCTCAGCCACCTCAGTATGCACATATTCCGCTGATATTGAACCCGGACGGCTCAAAAATGAGTAAACGCGATCAGGGCGCATTGCTCAGTGCATACATCGAGGCGGGCTATCTACCCGAGGCAGTTGTCAACTACCTGTGTTTGCTTGGTTGGTCGCCGAAAGATAACCGCGAAAAAATGCAGATTGAAGAAGTGGTCGAACGCTTCGAGCTAACTAACGTGCTCCGGCACAATGCGCGGTTCGACATGCTAAAGTTGCAGTGGCTCAATTACGAATACATGCGCGAGCTGAGCGACGAGCGGTTTTATGAACTTGCCGTGCAAGCACTCAGCCGAGCCGGCTTCGACATGCAAAAGTACCAGCCAGATTACATCAAAACTGCGCTTGCCACATGCAAAGGCAAACTCAAGGTTTTCAGCGACTTGGCCGGTTACGCTGGGTTTTATTTCACAGACCAGTTCGACTACGACCCTGACGCCGCGGCAAAAATGTTTGTGCCAGAAAACAAGCTGCGCATGGCGAAGTTGCGTGATGCATTTGCGAAGGCCGAGCCTTTCGACGCCAACACACTCGAGGCCGCGCTAAAGTCAGTTGCCGCCGAGCTCGGGGTCAAACCAGCTGTGCTTGTGCACCCGACGCGCCTTGCGTGCACGGGCAAAACAGCCGGGCCAAGCTTGTATCATCTACTTGAAGTGCTCGGCCGTCACAAAGTACTCGAGCGGCTCGACCGCGCACTATCGCGCATGTAAGGGGTGAGCTACCCCCAAGACCGAACAATTCAACCACAGCGGAAAGCTGCCTTTTATTCGCCTTGTTGACCTGACTGCTTTGGCAGCGCCAGATTTTTGCGCTTGGATTCCTCCACCAGCTAGAGCTTGAACTTATCTAGTGCGCGCCGCAGGTCTGCATCTGCAACAGCAAGAATCTCGACCGCAACCAAACCTGCATTTTTTTGCTGCGCCTATGCCAACTGTTGCAACCGGCACACTGGGCGGCATCTGCACAATCGAAAGCAACGCATCCAACCTTTTCTATGCGCCAGATTCAATCGGCACACCAATCACAGACAGCGCGGTGTTCACAGCTCCTACACCAGGTAAATGTGCCGCACCCGCCTGTACCGGCTATGAGTACACACAAACGGCGCGGTCACACGCTGCCGCACGTAATCGCACAGGCCTTCATGCGTGCGATAGGCAGAAAGCACCTTGACTTCGCGCGGAATGCCGGACTTGGCGCATTTGTCTGCAGTGGTTTGCATGGTTTGCCCAGTCTGAACCAGCTACCCATCAGGATGCCAACAATCGGTCTGGTTGGTTCGCTCGGTTTAGTTCGCTGCACAGTTTTGGCCTAAGCCGACGCCAACTGCCAATAGTGACCAGACGCAATCAGTGCCAAAACTCGTTTCGGTGCGGAAAAAGCTGGATAATTGCTGGTGGATTAGCTCTGCTGGGGGCATGGTTCGAGCATGGGAGTTTGTCAGATCAGAACAGCTTGGCGATTACCGCATTTTCAAGGTACGGTCCGACTGGAAAATTTCACCCAAGACCGGCCAGCAACACAACTTTTACATCATCGAGTCGGTTAATTGGGTCAACATTGTGCCGGTTACACCCGACCAAAAGATTGTTATGGTCGAGCAATACCGGCATGGCTCGAATACAATCGAGCTTGAGATACCAGGTGGCATGATGGACCCGGGCGACGCTTCGCCCGAGGCCACGGCCATTCGCGAGCTGCGCGAAGAAACCGGCTACGAAGGCGAAAATGCGCGTGTGATTGGTGAGGTTTACGCTAATCCGGCCATAATGAACAACCGCTGTTTCGCGGTATTGATTGAGAACTGCCGGTGCGTACACGCTGTTGCATTCGATTTCTCGGAAGAACTTGTGACTCGGCTTGTACCGGTTGAGGATGTACCGATCCTGATTAGCTCTGGCAAAATTAAGCATCCGCTCGTTATCGTTGCACTGTATCACTACGAATTGCTTAGAAGAAAAGCTAGCTTCACAAAAAACACACCGTAACAGCGGGTTTGTCAGGCATCCGGGTTATTGGCTTGCTGTATTTCCACTGGCGCATGCACTTGGACCTGCTTGCGCCGCCAGTAGTTTGCCAGAAGTGAACCTGAGACGTTCATCCACGGACTGAAAATAGCCGGTGCAAGACCCATTGTGCCGAGTTTCCCAAGTGCGCCTGCAATCCCAGATGCCATCCCTCCATTTTGCATGCCAACTTCAAATGCAACCGCGCGCGCAGAGTTAATGTCCAACCCACAAATCCGGCTTAGACTGTAGCCGAGCATGTAGCCGGCTGCATTGTGAATCATCGCTGCAAAAAACAGCAACACGCCAACCTTCAGTAGGTTGTCACGCCCGGCTGCAGTTGTCACAGTCGTAAAGTAAACAATGCCTAACATTGAAACCAAAGGCATGAACTGCGGTAGCGTCCGCCAAAGCAAAGTCAGCCGATAATACACTGTGCCGACCAGCACCGCCCCGAGCAGTAAACTCACAAGGTCGAGAGCAACCACAGTAGCCGCCGGTTTATGTGCAGAAATTAATCCGCGTACGCCGCCAATCACAAGTGCAAGCCAAATTGCGCCCGTAATTGCAATGCCGTTGAGCACCCTACGGTCACGTACGGTCGAGTTTTTGAGGTAATCCGCCAGCAACGCCGCACCCACAGGCACGAGCACAATTTTGATGATTTCCATCATCATGTTAAAGAACCGTACCTCGACAAGCTGGCCTGCGAGCACCTTCATCCAAAGCGGTGTCATCACCGGCGCAAGCAACGTGGTCGTGCTTGTCATCGTGATCGAGAGCGCGAGGTTGGCGCGCGCCAGATACGCCATTACATTCGATGCAAGCCCGGCCGAACACGAGCCAATCAAAATTATGCCTGCAGCTATCTCGGGCTCGAACCGGAACAGCTTTGTGAGAGCGTAACCAACCAACGGCATAATGGTGAACTGGCCCAACACACCCACAAACACCGCCCATGGCATTTGAGCTACCCCGGCGAAATCCCGCAGTTTCATTTGTGTGCCCATCCCAAACATAACCCCCTGCACAACAAGCGTGATGAGCCATGGGCTCCGCAGGTCAAACTTGCCCAGTCGCAGAAACGCATCCGGATAAACCATGGCCGCCGTCACAGCGCATACTATCCATGCAGTGAATTGGTATGTTCGAAGCCATGTTACTGCGCCGAAGCCGAGGGCAAGCCCAACCGCGCAAGCTACTGCAACCGGTCGCCAAATCGCAGGGTTCGCCGTTACAAGCCCAAACACAAGCAGCACAAACACCACACCGGCTCCGTACAAACACAGTTTGCGCACTGCCTGGGTCATTGGGTGGGACGACGAATCCGATTGTGCCTCATGCTTTTTATGGTGACCAGGTTTGCCAACGCAGGCTCAAAGCACACCGGCCAGGTATTCAATCGCAAGGCGCGGACTAGCCAAGATCGGCACATTGACAATGCCCGGCGCCAACCCTTCTGCAACACGCGCCATTGATGCTTGGGCCAGCACTATCAAATCTGTGCGCTGGCCGACTTGTTTGAGTGCTTCTATCACAAGCGCGTCGTGCTGGGCAGTGTCACCGCGCAGCAGCGCGTCGAAAGCGCCTTCGCACAGGTGCGACTCGAGCTGAACATGCTTATGCGCAACCGCCGCCCTGCGCTTGATCAGATCTGCGGTTGGCCCAAGTGTAGTTGCCAGGGTTGCAATTACCCCAATCCTGGTCCCGAGCTGCACCGCCTTGTCCGCCATCGGCTGGTCAACGCGCAGCACGGGTACTTTACATAAGCCCGCCGCAACTTCGACCGCAGGCCCGATCGAAGAACATGTGACCATGATGTAGTCGGCCCCGGCATGCTCAGCTAGGAAAATTTGTTGAACAACGCGCCGTGCTATTGCGGGGGTAAGTCCGCCGTGCCGGATAACGTCTTTGATCAAGCTGTCGTCGGCGATGTTGAACAAGTCAACCCCGGGCAGTTTGTCACGACACAACTGCTGGAACATCGGCACCAGCATCGCCGAGGTGTGAACCAGAGCAAGTACCTTGGGTTTCATCGGTTTGTCGAGTTAGTCGAACCACATGCCAACTCAATCGGTGCAGCAAACCGCTACCAAAATCAGCACGCCTAAACAACTTTTTTCAGGTCCATCGCCGGCGTTGGCTTGCATCTGGCCTTGAGCTAAACGCCGTGTTTTGAAAGGATCCACCGAAAATCGCAGCTCTAATTGCGCAGCTATGAGACCTGAAATACCAATGTTGATCGAAACGGCGCGTACGCTGCGCCAAGACATTTTTACAATGATTTACCGTGCCGGGGACGGTCACCCCGGAGCGTCGTTGTCAGTGGTTGAGTTGTTGACCGCACTGTATTTCAAGGTGCTGCGGATTGACCCGGCCCGGCCAAACTGGCCCGACCGCGACAGGTTTATCTTGTCAAAAGGCCATGCATGCCCCGCCTGGTACGCTGCACTTGCGCGACGCGGTTTTTTTCCCGTTGAATGGCTTCCCACCCTACGTAGCCTCGGTTCGCCGCTGCAAGGACACCCGGACATGAAAAAAACGCCCGGGGTTGATATGACAACTGGCTCCCTGGGCCATGGCATCGCAATGGGCACGGGCTTGGCTGCCGCAGCCAGATTGCTCGGAAAAAACTACTTCGTGTACGTAATCACAGGTGACGGCGAGCTAAACGAAGGCATAGTCTGGGAAGCTGTCCAAAGCGCAGCACACATGCAACTAGGCAGATTGATTGTGCTTGTGGACCACAACGGTTGGCAAAGTTGCGGCAGGGTCGAACATGTCAGCGGCCTGACGGATATCGCCGGGCGATTCGGCGCCTTTGGATGGCACACACAGCAAATTGACGGGCACGATTTCGAGCAAATCTTGAGTGCAATTGAAATCGCACAGACCGAGCACACCAGGCCATCGGTGATCGTGGCAAAAACCGTCAAGGGCAAGGGCATTCCGTTTGTCGAAAACGATAATTCATGGCACAAACGTGTCCCCACCAAAACCGAGTTCGAGACCGCAATGAACTACCTCGGCGCGTAACCAAACCTCGATTCATTTGCACATGGTTAACACCGTTTTCACAAACACAATGGCGAGCACACGCGACGCATTCGCAGCCGCATTGATTGAGGCTGCAAATGCAGACGCGCGAATCTGTTTTGTCTCGGCCGATTCGCTCAAGGCAGCACGCGCAACTGCATTTGCCGAGCGGTTCCCGGACCGTACATTCGAGCTCGGTATTTGCGAACAGGGCGCAGTGGCCTTTGCCGCCGGGCTTGCCGCAGCCGGTTTGATACCGGTCTTTTGCACGTACGGCTGTTTTATCACCATGCGCGCGTGCGAACAGATCCGCACATTTGTTGCTTACCCAAGCCTAAATGTTAAGTTTGTCGGGCTGAACGGCGGCATCTACGGCGGTGAACGCGAGGGGGTCACACACATGGTCTTCGAAGACATCGGCATTTTGCGTGCCATACCCGGAGTCGAAATCGTTGTGCCGGCAGACGCAGCCCAGACGCGCAAGGCAACGCACGCAATTGTCAATCGACCCGGCCCGGTTTACCTACGTATCGGCAGCGGCCGCGACCCCGTGGTCTTTGACGATTCGACCGACTTTGAGTTCGGCAAAGCGCGCCCGGTGCGCACCTACGGGGCCGACGCTGCCATTTTCGCAACTGGCCCTGTGCTCAAACGCGCAATCATCGCCGCCGATACACTCGCCGCACAAGGAATTAAAACCACGTTGGTCGAAGTGCACACAATCAAACCACTCGATATTGACACAATCACGTCCGTGTTGCGCCAGACGCGCTGCGCCGTTACTGTCGAAGACCACAACATTTACGGCGGCCTTGGCAGCGCAATCGCCGAGGTGATCGCCGAGCGCGAGCCTGCGCGGCTTATTCGACTCGGGCTGCACGATGTGTTTCCAGAGTCGGGGGATGCAGAACAGTTGCTAGATCATTTCGGCATGGGCGTCCAGCACATATGCGATGCAGTGCGGAAACTCTTGGCACTCAAAAGATCACACATGCACCATACCCAAAACAGCTCATAAAAAGTGTGCACAAGCGCAAATTCAGCCTGCTTAAATTGATCCTGCTGGTTTGCGCGGTTGTTGCCGGCGTGGTTGTGTATCGGTTGGTTTTCTCGCGGCCGTCTTTTAATGCCGACAAAATCGCCCGTGCCGAGACGCAAATGTGGCGCGCGTACTACGCCAAGACCGAGCTAAAACTTGCGACCGAGCTTGTCTCGCTGTTCCGCAATCAGTTTGGATTGTCACTGCCCGCTGCAACACGCGTGGGCAAGCTCTACGCACAAGCCGCAATGAAGTTCCAAGCCGCCCCTGGCAATTACGACGAGGTTGTTCTGCCTGATTTAATCGAGGCGTATCGGTTGCTACAGCAGCACACCAAAGCGTCTTTCAACCCGGAAACGGCTGCGCGTGCCGAGCTTGCATGGTGGGTTGCGCGACGCACCCAAGGCCAAAATTCGCTCGAACGGGTCGGCCGGAAAATCGCCGACCTCTACGCCGTGCTGTACGGTGGTAACAATCCCAAACTCCAGAACGCCGCGTTGCTCCGGACAAAGGCGGCTGCACTGCGCGATGCCAGTGGCGCAAATCCCAATTGGGCCCAAATTGAAGCATCATTGCGCGAATCATACAGCGCTCTGCATGACGCGCGGTGGCATTCTCAATGCCCGCTTGCTGCCGCTGTCTGTTTTTCAAAGGTCGTTTGCCAAGAGTTACCAGACGCGCGCTTGCCCACGAACACGTCGGCTGCGCGAGCGAATACGGCGGACCATCCTGTTATTAAAATTCGGTGTGAGCTCTAGCTCAGGCAACGCACCGAGTTCTGTTGACCAGCCAGAGGCCAGATCCAGCAAATCCAGCAGCGCCTTTTCCGGCGTTGCTACGTTGAACGCTGCCCCTGACCGTGTAATTCAAAACCAAAGAACAAATCAAGGGCAAATAATGAAACGAAACTACGCCAAACGGCGTGCGGGCTCGGCGAGCGCTTCCGATGGTCACCGCGTAAATTACTGATGGGATCTGTGTAATCATGTCGTGGTGGTAAAGCGCGCTATGCAGCGAGACATAGGCTGGCTCAGGCACAGCCACATGTACTGTGGTAAAGCGAAAAGCGCAATACGCTCGGGAAACGCCCACAACCCACGCTTGAGCTGTGCCAGGTGGCCAGCCTCGACCAACCGGGAAAGAATTTTCGCTGTGTTCCAGCGCGGCGCCCCCCACAGCATGTGGCTGCGACAAACACTTAAATAACCGGCTTTTTCAGGGCGGTCATTCTAGCTAGTGCGTCTATTAGTTTCATTGCTGCGCGCTCAGAGCCTCGGCCACTGTTAAAACCATTGCATCCCAAACACTCTGGTCATCCAAACTGCTTTGCTCGTCCCAAGGCAGGTAACCTTCATACTTACCCCTTAAAAGTCTTGTAGGCGGTCTTAAGCACACGGTTCGGCCAGTTTATCTGGGGGCTGCCCTGTTACACAGGCGGCTCGCACGAGGTCCGCGCACTACCAAAACGTAACGAAACGCCTCAGCATCCAGAATGGATTTTACTCTGTCCCAGAGCACATCGAGGCGCAGACCCCGTACCTCCAAGTCAATGTCCGCCAAGCACCCGGGACTAATGAAAAAGAAGCGAAAGGTTACAGCCGCCTCTCAAGGCGTACATGGCTTTATCCAGGTTGTGCCCGGCCGGTCTAGGAACAACAGGTGAAACAACTCAACGTGTTGACAGTCGTGCATAATTCGTAAACACGCGCAATGGACATAAACCTGTTTTTGCTCCGTGAAATTGCCGATTGCACCGACCGGAGACCACCGTGACAAACACGTGACTACCATGTGCCGTTGTTCCTGCGCCCCGCGAGTCATACAACGTAATTATCCCCGCTTTGAGTTATGTAGGTCGGCCGTGGATTGGGATACAAACGATGCCCGGCTCAACGGTCTCTCGGTCAACGGTTTGTTCAACTGCACAGCTCGTGAATTGCGTGATAAAGATTGTGTTGCGCCTTCGGGTCTTGCAAGTGCGTCACAACAATTAGCCTCATGCCCGGTTGCCACAGTCGTTTCACCCGCGCCAAGACTTCTTCAGGCTCACCGACAATCCGTGCCTGTAGGATAATTCCGGTACCAGTCAGCGCATCCCTAAACTGCTCGCAATTGCAAGGGTCAGGATCTGTTTGCGGGCTGAATGCACCGTCAACCATGATCAAGTTCGGGATTTGCTTGACCGCATCGAGCCAGCGCCCCCAATTCCCACAAGAATGTATCGCCACACCACCAAATTCACCGCCAATCCGTGCTGTGTGTTCAGCGCAAAATTCCGTGTACATACCGGGCGATATCATGATGAGGTTATCTGTACTCAGGCCGATACCTATGCCCGTACGCGCACTTGCAAACCCGTGCCCGGGCCGCGCCAAAGCAGTGCCAATCAACGCGCTCTGGACTTTTGTGAACCTGATGATTTCATCAGCCAAAATCGAAAGAACGGCTTTTGCGAGCTTGGGCTGCTCACGCATGGCCACGAAAAACTCGGTTATTTCGACCAGGCCACCCACTGCGTTAATGGGTGATTGAATATCGCACCACGATATGGGCACGCGCCTCTGCGTCTGCTCGATGAAATACTCGATTGTATCAAGCGTGTATTGCAAAATGGGTGCGTCTTTGCCTGGCCGGGCGTGCAGTTCCGGTAGTTCATCCAATGTCCTGTAGAACGGCTTGACCACTGGCGCTTGGGCAGGCAGCCATTCGTACTCGGCGCCAAACGCACCTGCTGTTGTACCAATCCCATACCACGGCTCCAAATACGCAGGCGCGTCTGTGAGATAATCCATTGCTTTTGTTAACCCGCCAAGTTGCAGGCGCAGTGACAGTTTCATGTCGCGGCATGCGTCGCGGAACACTTCGCCCACACGCACACGCTGCCACACTGCCACGCCGCGCGGCTTGCGTAAAAACTCCGCATACCGCTGATCCGCCCCAGCAACAAATGCCTCAAACCGGTCAAAATCGAATGCCTCCGGCTCGACAGGTTTAACCGCCATAGCCATTGCATCCGGCTTTGTGTAATCAAACTGAGCTCTTGCCATTGGTCTCCAAACAATCCGTCCGTGCTCGGTCATTGTCGCGCTCGGCACCTGCGCAGTCACGCGCAAAGACCACGCGGCTTGGTGCGCCATTGCACCTCATGTCAAATCGGCCAATCAAACCGCAAAGACCCAGAAAACACTGGGCTGTTAAACTTACCTTCCCTATGGCTAAAGTTTCAGTGGTAACGCAGACTTGGCAAAAGCAACTTTCAATTTGCCGCATAACGTTGATGCAAAAGCCGTCCTTGCGGTCCGTTTTATCCGGCGCCCGCCTTTATTCTCGAAACCATCTGCAAATCAAACTATACGGAAGAACCGTAACTTCCCACGTACCAAAAGCAAACACAAGGCAGACAAGCTGCAACAGGGAAAGTGATACCCCTCCGAAAAGCGCTCCGACCTCGCCAGCAAATGTGGCGTCAATGACTTTGCGTCCAATCAGCCAGCTTGGATTGAAATCAACGACGTAGTCCATGCTGTGGTATTGTCGTCCACAAACATGCAACTCCGCCAACCATTAGCCAGCGGGCCTACGAGAGCAGCAAACCAAGAAACAAACCCAAGTAGGCCAACCTGCCTAGCAAACGTGCCCGGCTGATAAATGACGATTATCGCCAGCACGAGAAAACCGGTAAGGAACAAAGCGCCGTGCAAAAATTTCACGAGCATCAGATAAAACATCTATCCCACCTACAACTTGCTCCGTAAGCACGGGCTAATCATGTTCATTCTTTACAGCTGCCAAACAACCAAGCTCACCACCCGCCATCTCGTACAAATTGGACTGACTGCAACACTGGAAGCTTCCCAGCCTGCTGCTGCATCATGAACCTCAAGTCTGTCATCTGCAAGCAGCCGTATCCAGCGTGGTAATAGCGGCTGCCAGCTCGCAATTCATCGGAGTTCGCGGCTCCGCCCTGGTTAGGCCACGTCATTTCGATCTCCATCTAAGAACCGAAACAGCCAAAAAGCAACACACACAACGCGCTCGCCCCGGCCAATGCAAAGAAAACAACGATGACAACGTCTGTTGGAAATAGACCGTTGGTGTTGAGCCGCGCAGGAGCAACGCCCTCGCTACCGCAACTCAAATCATTGATGAATGCCCAAAGTATGGCGCCGCAAAAGGACAAAATGCCGAGCCCCGCAAAACAACCTTCTCACGTCGCGTCCTGCCAACTATCCAAAAACCAGAAGCTGAACTCTCTGTCTGCATCGTGCCAAGTGGCCCAACGACCTAGCTCAGCAACAGCCGTCCCGCGCCTGCGGGATCGGCTGCAACCCCGAATCCTTTCGGGGCTGCAACCGCATCAGGAATCTCAAATCTGTCATCTGCAATCAAGCGCAGCGTGGTGGGGCGGCTGTTCGCTCCAGTGATTCTGTTAGGCCAGCGTTTCATTTGTCTGTCTCTTTGCGGCTCTGCTGTGCCAAACACCGGAAACAAGCAGACCGACGCCTGAAATCGTCAAGAAGGCCATCAAAAACGGCGAAGGCATCATCAGTGCCGCGAGAACGGCGCATGCCACGAATAATCCGCCGAGGAGATAGCAGGTGAACGCGCCTGCTCGTGCGCTCTGTGTGCTCTTCTGAATAATCAACTCGACCGCCTTATCGGCTCTGGCAAGCGCGGCAACGCAGGCGGGCGAACAAGACATGCGCTGGCCGCTTGAATGGGCGGCGCACTGAGGGCAAAGTGCTCTGCCACAGTAAGCGCAAACCGCGTTTGCTTCGGCGTTGTGAGTGGTGCATTTCATAGCGGCGGAGTCGTGGGCCTAACTATTTGTATTGATTCCTTTCAAGCTAAGTTGGTATTGGGCGGCAAACATTGAGTTGCCAAACCCAATGCTGAAAAGACGTTACGAGCACTGGAAAGGGCTGTCAAGACCACAAAACATGCACGATGAATGCGGTAACGAGGCTTGGGACAAACCGGTCCCGAATCCCAGGCTCAAATTGTTGGATCAGGTGCGGCAGGTGATGCGGCTGCACCGTTACTCGCTCCACACGTAGCGGGCGTATGTGGATTGAGTGGTGCGGCATGTTAGGTTTTATCGAATGCGCGCGGGCGGACTTGTAGCCGGAGGTCTTCGATGGCGTGAATTGGGTGTTGATTCGCCAAGAGAACCAGCAGTGTAGCAGTTGCGAATATAGAGGTCGTCTTCATAGTCGTCGTTGCGCGTTCGATTTGCTCCAACGACCAAGCTCAGCGAC
>CAZKTA010000024.1:0-36999 GCA_964555645.1 uncultured Verrucomicrobiota bacterium | reverse complement strand
GCTTTATCATCAACCCCAATGCAGCTCTCTCGCAAGTCCTCATGCGCATCCGCCCTGGCGTAACCAACTACTACATTTATGGCCTGGGGTTGCTCTACGAGGTGACGGAGACGGCCAACAGCACCAATGTCCTGACCTATCACTACGATTATCGCGGCAGCACTGTGGCGCTGACGGATGGCAATGGAATTCCGACTGACCGGATTGAGTATTCAACTTACGGGCTGATGACCCACCGCACTGGCACGAACGACACGCCCTTCCTGTTCAACGGGAGATATGGCGTTCAAACCGACCCGAATGGGTTACTCTACATGCGTGCGCGGTATTACAACCCGTATCTGTGCCGCTTCCTAAATCCTGATCCGATTGGGTTTGCTGGCGGGCTGAACTTTTATGTGTATGCCGACGGGAATCCAGTGAGCCTGATTGACCCGTTTGGGTTGTGTGCGGCAAATGCAGTGTGTTTCTGGGCTGAAACAGATAGGTTTGGCACACTGGTTTTGGGCAAACGAGCATCCAGATTTTTTCCCAGTGCGCATCTCTACAAATTTTGGGGGTACAACGGAATTCACGGGGTCGTCCGAGCTGCACCAGCAGTTCAGAGCCATGTCGAACGAGCTCGTCCCGCCGATCGTTTTGACATGTCCGATTGACAGGGGGCAGTTTATCGACTCGTTGGAAAACTTTCAAACACGAATATCAGCTACTTTGTCGGTTTGGATGCAATTGGAACACAGCCAAGCATGTGGCTTGCCGGCGGCCGAAATCTGTAAATTGACAGCACAGCCGCAAAGCCGGGATTGCACATCTTGAAGCCAAATCACCTCTTCGGCTGGACGCGCGAATTGCATAATCCCATCGGCAAAACCGCCTTCGGCAATGAGACCGTCCAACAGTTATCCCGCCACCGAACCAACATGGTTGGTTCCGGAACTACGAACTGAATCATAGTCCCGTAGGGGTTGCTAAACTGGGAGCAAGCCTAGCCATGCTGTAACACCACAGGCGATAGTTGAACTTAGGGCGCTCAGCACCTACTGTATGGCTATGGATGTATTTACCGAATTCTTACTGTGTCATGGCCGGAAAATCGCCAGCCTCACATAAACTGTAAAATGTCAGTCTTGCGGCTGTTTTCCTGCAAAACGCCTGCACTACACTTCTCGACTCATGCTCACGCGGCGTGGCTAGAGAGTTGTTCTTGGATCCTTTAAGGATTGTGAAGCTGCGGCCGTTGTAGTCGGCACATTGACTCGTGCGGAGCGTTGGTGCCCGCTACGCGCGACACAAATTACTGCTGCGTGCCCAGGATTTAGCATCTGGAACTGTACCCGCAAAAAACGGTTCTTTGCCAAGTCGGGTGTTTCTTGCTACGAATTTTGCTATGCAAGACCTGATTGCCAAGGCTACGACGCTGCTTGAGGCATTGCCGTACATACAGCGGTTCCGCAGCCAGACATTTGTGATCAAGTACGGCGGCAGTTTCATGGACTCGCCCGATCAAGAAGTACGCACGAGCGTTGCGCGGGATATTGTGTTTCTTGAGGCGGTGGGGATTAACCCCGTAGTGGTGCACGGCGGCGGCAAAGCCATCAGCCGTGCAATGGAATCAGCAGGCTTTAAACCACAGTTTGTCCAAGGCATGCGCGTGACCGACCGCGCCACGGCTGAACTGGTCGAGCAGGTGCTCTCGCGCGAGATCAATCCTGAGATCGTACGCGCGATCACGCAGTTCGGTGGTAAAGCACGCGGGTTTTCCGGGACAGAAATTTTCAGGTGCAGTAAATTCAGGCCGCGGACTAAGTCTGGCGATGAACTCGACATCGGTTTTGTCGGCGACGTAACAGCGGTTAATATCGAACCGTTGCGCGAGTGTATCCGCCGCAGTATAACGCCCGTCATCAGCCCGACAGCACTTGGCGAGGATGGATTGGTGTACAACTGTAATGCCGATGTAGCAGCTGCGCGGGCTGCAATTGCACTGAAGGCAAAACGACTCGTTTTCATGAGTGATGTGCCAGGTTTGCTGCGTAACCCTAAGGATGCAAAATCGGTGATCCCGCATCTTAGAACCACCGATGTTGACGAACTCAAGAACGCCGGTGTCATTGACGAAGGGATGATCCCGAAGGTTGACAGCGCGGTGGCCGCCATCAAAGCAGGGGTTGAAAAAGTATCGCTTGTTGATGGGCGCGTGCCACATGCTGTTCTGCTCGAAATCTTCACAGACGAAGGAGTCGGCACAGAAATTGTGCTATGAGAAATTAGGTCTCCGATTTAGAATGGCCCGACGCTGCCATTGTCTTAATAGGTCGGGCAGCGCATAAATCGCAACACGTAAATTGCAAATGCAAGAAACAACTGCAGAATCGTTGGCGGTAGGCTCCGGCAACTTCAACGCGATCAGGGCATTGTTTGATAAGTATGTGGTGCCGAGTTACGCGCGGTTTGAGATTGCGTTCAGTCACGGCCAGGGCGTTTACCTCTGGGACGTGAACGGTAAACGGTACCTCGATCTCGGGGGCGGGATCGCTGTATGCTGTCTCGGGCACGCACACCCTGAGCTAGCCGAGACAATTGCAGGTCATGCACACAGGCTTGTGCATGTATCGAACCTTTACTATCACGAGTTGCAGGGTCGACTTGCATCTGAGCTGGTGCGGTTGATTGGGCCTGGCAAAGTGTTCTTCTGCAACAGCGGCGCCGAGGCAAACGAGGGCTTGTTCAAACTCGCCCGCAGGTTTGGTCATGACGAAGGCAGATTCGAGATACTGACCACCTACAACTCGTTCCATGGGCGGACACTAGCTGGCATCTCTGCCACTGGGCAGGAAAAGGTCAAGAAAGGGTTTGAGCCGATGGTGCAAGGGTTCAGGCACGTGCCCTTCAACGACATTGACGCAATGCGTAATGCAATTTCACCCGCCACGGTCGCAATCATGGTCGAGGGGATTCAGGGCGAAGGCGGCGTTAACCCCGCAACAGCCGAGTACTTGTTTGGCCTGCGCAAGTTGTGTGACGAACATAACCTGTTGCTTCTGATTGACGAAGTTCAATCCGGGCATTTTCGCACAGGCAGGTTCCATAGTTACCAGCGCATTTTGGAAAATTGCGAACATCCCAGCGGCATCGTGGTTTCAAAGCCAACTGGCTTACGTTACCAGGAAAACCTTGGCGATACATTTTTGCCTGACGGAGTCTCGATGGCAAAATCGCTCGGCAACGGCTTTCCAATAGGCGCGTTTTGGGTGCGAGACAAATACGCCGAGCTGCTTGGACCAGGCAAGCACGCAACCACATACGGCGGCAGCCCACTAGCCTGCGCAGTTGCACTCAAAGTCTTGGAGATTATCCAACGCGATCGGCTCGCCGACAATGCACGCGCACTCGGTGCATTGCTGAAGGACGAGTTAGACAAGCTCGTTCGAAAGCACCCCAACGTGCTCAAGTCAGTGCGCGGGTTGGGTCTGATGCTCGGGATCGAACTGGTCGAGAAAGACAAAAACCTTGCCTTCACCCAAACCGACAAACCGGCTTCAGCACAATTCGCCGCGATGCTGCACGATGCGGGTCTATTGACCGTGCCGGCTGGATCGCAGGTGATCCGGCTGTTACCGGCATTAAACTTGCAGCAAAAACATGTACAAGAAGCACTCGACATAATCGAGTCTGTGGTGCGCCGACTTGGAGCTTGACCGCCGTCGGGGAAAATTATGTAAACTGTGGTTTTTCGCTGATGAAACATTTGCTTAGCATCGAAAAGCTTGACCGGACCAATATCGAGGAAATTATCGCCCGAACCAGCGTGTTGAAACGCCAGCGCGGCATGCACTCGAGCCAACCGCTTGCCGGCCAAACGTGGTCGTTGTTATTCGCGAAATCGTCCACACGCACGCGTGTATCGTTCGAGGTAGGCATACGCGAGCTGGGCGGACGTGTCATTTTTCTGAGCGCAAACGACATCCAGCTCGGGCGTGGTGAACCCATCAAAGACACCGCGCGTGTCCTGGGCAGAATGATCCACGGCATGGTAATGCGCACCTACGCACAAAGCGACGTCGAGGAATTCGCCAAGTACGCCAGCATCCCAACCATAAACGCGCTCACAGACGAAGAACACCCGTGCCAAATCTTGACCGACATTTTCACCATACAGGAAAAACGCGGTACAATAGCCGACAAGATCGTCACATTCGTCGGCGACGGCGCATGCAACGTTGCAACCAGTTGGATCTGGGCAGCGGCAAAACTCGGGTTCGAACTGCGCATAGCTGCGCCGCGTGGCTACCAACCCCGACAAGATTTGCTGCGGCGTGCTGGCGGTCACGTCGTTTGCACCGAAGACCTGCGCGCGGCTGCAACTGGCGCAGACGTGCTTTACACCGATGTGTGGGTTTCGATGGGCAAAGAAGCTGAAGCTGAACAACGACTCAAAGAGCTGTCCGCTTACCAGATCAACCAGGCTTTGGTTAACCTGGCCAAACCGGGTGCACTGGTCATGCACTGTCTGCCGGCGTATCGTGGCAAAGAAATTGACGAAGATACATTCGAGGCAAACGCACAAACCATATTCGACCAGGCCGAAAACCGGCTGCACGTGCAGAAAGCAATTCTAGAATGGGCGGTGGCATAGCTTGTGTGCCGTGTAATAGCATTTTGACCTTGTACTCGAACCATTTATCGCCCGATTTGATTGATTGGATGTGGAGTGCACGCGTGTCGCATTCGGTTTTGTGCGCCCTTGCGCAAAACACCATCAAAAAACCTTGTTGCTGAAACGACCAGCAAGCCGCGCCGAAAGGTGCTGAACGCAAGGCGGGGCCAGCAACACTCCCGCCGGCTTGGACCGGGTGTGTTCCCCAATCCGGTTTCCCGGGTTCAGTAGGCAAGGCAGTCGTGTGCCAACTACGCACAGACTTCACGCCCTGCCTTTTGGCAATGATGCAACTACAAACTGTAACTTGTATCAGCCTGGACTAGTCAAACAGCCCCTCCGAGTCCAGCCGGTCCAACTGATTCTCTGGCTTAATATCCTGGCTGCGGTCAGCAAGCACCCAGACGATAGAACCGCAGCGGCACCGCATTAGTGTCGATTAACGTCTGCACTCGGCCAATGCCATGCACATCCGTTTGGCCGGCCAACATCGAAACTCAAAATGACTGTGCGGATCTTTAAACTTGGTTTCAACGTCTAGTGCTCTGACTTTTCCTTTATTTGCAGCTTCTTTCGACTCCAACTTGCTAAGACCCCCAGCCTTTTCTAAATTGAGCACGTGGCACTTCGCCGGTTTTTCAGCAACTGTGGCAACCGCTGGTGTCCCGCTGTGAAATTTTCATGTCTGCGGGACATTAAACAATGCGCAAAGAGACCGACTAACTTGAGAACGGGGCGTGTGCTAAGCTTAGTTGATGTGGAAAACGGCGGTCCTAGGTGTCCACACGCAGAAGACGCGGCAAACAGAACCTGCAGTGGCCACGGTAACATTGTCCGCCGATTTGCCCTGCGTGAGAAGCGCCGCAGAATCAATCCGGAATGCCACATCCAATTCGCCCCTCGTGCCCTGCCGCTTTTTGGCAAGGGATTAACCTCCTTCTGTCGCTGGGCGAGGCGCGTAGCCAAAAAGCCAGATTAGGTAAAACCGGCTGGCGAAGCCTTTTGCTACTGCGGCTCAACTTGTTCTTCTTTGGGGTCTATTCGTGCGTGCAATCCGACCGTTGCGCCGACGAACCCACCAGCGACTTCAGTAGTTAGCAGGGTGGCGTCGAGGTCGCCTGCCAATTGTTTCCATTGCCCAGCGTCAGTTGCGTACTCGAACGTGCATTTTGCATCGTGCGCAGCGAAACGCAACCGAACAGTCTTTGACTCTGGCAGCGTAACTGTGGTGTGCACGCCAGAATCTGCCCCCTTGAATCGCTCCAGGAACAATACAATACCATTGGTATTGCGCTTGACGCCGGCGTAGTAGTGAAACCGTTCGCCCTGGAACACGGCAAGGCCCGCTGAGACTCGCGTTTCGGTCGGCACGTCGAATTCCGTTGCTGCGGAAAACCGCGGATGTTGCACACGCCGCCCCAGATAGCTGGGGTTACTGCGACCTGAAAGCAGTTCGGCGCGTGGAATCAGATTCAGTTTTCCTGCATTTGTATCAATGTTCCACCATTTTTCCTTGGGCGCACGCAGCATAATCCACGCAAACGAGAGCACGGGCTGATCGAACTCATCGCGCCAGGTGAAGTTCCCGGTAAGCGGCATGGATTTTGACGGCTTGACATCCACACCCTGCGGCGTTTTGCAAACCAACGGTACGCGTTCCTCCAGCGGCAAGATCACAGGCCAACCGTCTTCGCTCCATTTAACCGGCAACAGGAAAGTCTCGCGCCCCATTGGTGAGTACCGCCCCTGATACGGCCGCACACCCAAAAACACCGCCCACCAGTTGCCGTCTGGGCCAATCTCCAGATCAGCGTGCCCTGTGCATGTCACTGCACCAGGCACATTCGCAGGCAACCTCCGCTGGGTCAGGATCGGATTCTTCTCCCAAGGCGTGTAGGGACCGTCCACGTTTTTGCTTCTGAAAATGACCTGCGAATGGCCCGGGCCGGTGCCGCCTTCGGCGCAACAGAGGTAATACCATCCGTTGTGCTTGTAGATGTGTGGGCCCTCGATCCAGATCGGCTTTTTGGTGATATCCACACCACCATCGACCAGTACCTTGCGCGGGCCGACCATTTTCTTTGCCTTGTAATCGAATTCCTGTATCCAAATTGCGCGATGGCCGTTGTAGAGCGGTCGGCCTTCTGGGGCACCGTTGTTGACTATCCACGCGCGCCCGTCGTCATCGAAGAAAATAGATGGATCAATACCTTCAAACCGCAACGGTGTTGGGTCCGACCATGGCCCTGCCGGGTTTGTGGCGGTGACAACAAAATTGCCTATGCCATCAACCATCGTGCAAATGACATAGAACACACCCTCGTGATAGCTGATTGCCGGAGCAAAAATGGCGCGTGAAACGCCCATACCTTCGTACCGCAATTGTTCAGGCCGATGAATCACATGCCCGATCTGTTCCCAATTCACCAGGTCGCGACTCTGGAAGATTGGAATCCCAGGAAAATACGCGAACGTCGAATTGACCATGTAGAAATCGTCACCAACACGGCAGATGCTCGGGTCAGGATAAAACCCCGCCAAGATCGGGTTTTGATACTCACCTGGGCCGACCTTGAGATCAACCGCGTTAGTGCCAGAATATTCGAAGCTATCGAAACTGACAGGTTTTGGTTCCACAGCCATAACATTGGTACAAGCAACTGCCACGGCAAATCCAAGTGAAACTTTCTGTTCCAGCCATTTCATGTGTACGTTTGCGAGTTTTGCGTTTTTGCGGGCTCATATTATCTCGGTTGCCCACCTGCGTGAAGCAGTTTTTTGCATTTAGAGGACAGATGCTGCGTTTTCTAGATTTGTGTGATGCGCACAGGAGCCGAGAAGACTGCTACACCCCACTTTGGGCTGCTTCGCGTAACGCTCTTAAATGCTTTTTCATTTGGCGACGTCACGCGTCTGATTCTTTGGGATTTGGTGCCAGTGGGAACAACTCGTGGCTTGTGGCCAGACAAAGCCGCAGCTTGTCCTTGACCAGCAGGTGCATGTCCGTACGCTCAGTCGTGTGATCAAGCGCATCTTTAGTTGTCTTATTTGTAGCATGGCCATTGTATCGGTGGCGGGTGATTACCCAATTCAACCTGTCTCATTCACAAATGTCAGGTTCACCGCCGGACTACTGCACGCGCGTCAAGCCACCAATCTCCTGGTAACGCTTCCGTTTGCGATCAATCAGTGTGAGAGTGCAGGCCGACTAAAAAACTTTGATCTAGCAGCCGAAGTCATGCGCAGACGCGCAGCCGGCGAAACGAACTTCCAGATCAAACCGCCCACTGAATATCCGTTCGATGACACGGATGTTTACAAGGTTATCGAGGGGGCATCATTTTGTCTGAGCGTCGAGTCAAACCATGCTCTAGCCGAAAAACTCGAGGAAATGATCAAGCGTATTGCTACTGCTCAAGAGCCAGATGGGTATCTTTACACGTTCAGAACGATGCATCCGGACAGCCCCGGCCATCCATGGATCGGCAAACAACGCTGGGAAAAAGACCCTGAGCTCAGCCACGAGTTGTACAACCTCGGCCACCTGTTTGAAGCCGGTGTGGCACATTATCAGGCTACAGGCTCAAAGTCGTTGCTCGATATCTGCATGAAAGCGGCTGAACTGCTCCATCGCGATTTCGGGGACGGCGAACTGCGAATTAGCCCTGGGCACCAAGTTGTCGAGATGGGTCTGGGAAAGCTTTACCGAGTAACAGGAGACAACCGTTGGCTGAAACTGGCAAAGTTCTTTCTCGATGTTCGCGGGCACCGAGGCAGTGAATACAGCCAAGACCACAAACCGGTTGTCGAACAGGACGAAGCCGTTGGCCACGCTGTGCGTGCAAACTACATGTACTCCGGCATGGCGGACGTTGCGGCGCTCACCGGCGACAGGCGGTACTTCAATGCAATTACCAAAATCTGGAACAACGTAGTAGGCCGTAAGCTGCACCTGACAGGTGGCTGTGGTGCGCGTGCCTCAGGCGAAGCCTACGGCGCGAACTACGAACTGCCACACCGCTGTTACAACGAGACCTGTGCTGCTATAGCGTTCCTGTTTTGGGACCACCGCATGTTTCTGATGACTGGCGACGCCAAATATATGGATGCATTCGAGCGCACCCTTTACAACGGCACGCTGAGTGGCGTGTCGCTTTCCGGTGACAGATTCTTTTATCCGAACCCACTCGAATACGACGGTCGTTCGCGCAACAACCACGGGTATGCCGGGCGCGCCCCGTGGTTCGGCTGCGCCTGCTGCCCGCCGAACATCCTTAGGTTGATAGCGTCGCTGGGCGGGTACGTTTATGCGGTCAAGGACGACCAACTGTTCGTCAACCTTTATGCCCAAAGCACAGGTGCAGTTACCCTGCGCGACAAGAAGATCAAGCTCACGCAGCTCACGCAATATCCCTGGGACGGCAAGATCGAACTGCGTGTCGAGCCCGAAACACCAATCGAGTTTACGCTCAGCCTTCGCGTGCCGTGCTGGGTTCAGGGCAACCCATTACCTAGCGACCTGTACAGTTACGAGGACGCCACCCCGGCTAAGTGGCAGTTGCAGTTGCCGTCTGGTGAGATTTGGTCTGGCCAGCTTCAGAACGGTTACGCCCGGGTCACGCGTACTTGGAAAAGTGGCGACATCATCAAACTCGAATTCGACATGCCAGTCAGGCGCGTGGTTGGGCACCCGCTCATTGCTGCCACACGCAATCAGGTTGCACTCGAACGCGGACCGGTTGTCTACGCGTTTGAGGGGATTGACAATGGTGGGTACGTATTCGACATCGTGTTGCCGGCGGCAGCCAAAATCACGCCCGAGCACAGACCTGCCTTTTTAGGCGGCGCTACGGTTTTGAAGATCCAGGGTGCAATGCGGGCTGTGCAAGTAGATGCCGAGCGACGCGAAACCCGAACAGCAGACCAGCTTCTGGCCATACCATACGCCTTATGGGCCAATCGCCGACTCACCCCCATGACAGTGTGGATCGCACGCGACCCGGCCGCAGCACGGCCAAAGCCACGCCCCACCATCACATCGCAGGCCAAAGTTTCAGCGTCATTTGCGCGCGGTGGGATGAGTCTTGAACCTGTGAATGACCAGATCACACCCGATAACGCACCACCAGGTTCGGCTGGTAATTTCGATTTTTGGCCGCACAAGGGCACACTCGAATGGATCGCATACGAGTTTGCCAAGCCTGTACAAGTGAAGGCTGTCAAGGTTTGGTGGTTCGACGACACCGGCACCGGCGAGTGTAGAATACCGGCTTGGTGGCGGGTTTTGTATCGGACTGACGCTGGCAACTGGAACCCGGTACCTAACCCATCGCCATACGAAATCCGAAAAACTGAACCGGTCAAAGTCACTTTCGCGCCTGTGACCACAAAGGCGCTTAAGCTTGAAATCCAACTTCAGCCAGGTTTTTCCGCCGGCGTTTACGAATGGGACGTTGAATGAACCACACTGGATAAACTCCAAGTTTACAGGGGGAAAACTGATTATCCATCATTCGCTGCCGTTTGTGCTAGAAGTCAAGTTCCATGCGAGAAGTCAACCGCCCCCGACTTGTAACGGTTTTTGGAATTGCATCGCTGTCAAAAGTTGGAGCTCAAACACCATGCGTACTGTTAAGTCCACAGCGGACACAATACTGACCAACCCGCTGAACCCAAAGGCTGGATCGGGCAGCACACCCGTCTCGTACACTGTGGGGAGTGTCGCTGGATGCGCTTGCCTGTGCGCTACACCCCCAGACAGGCCTTGCGTCCAGCACTTTGGATGACCAAGCCCATGCGCGGCGCTTTGGAGAAAAACCGTGACGCTGGTGTTTTGCGCTAGGGCGCGGCCGTTTACCCCGAGGGCGCAGCCTGGGGCGCTCGCAAGCTTTCCACGGAGCGAGGCGGCAAAGCCACTGACTTGGCCTTTGCCATCCGCAAGGTCAGTCCATGAAGGGGCGGATGACAGGTTATCCTGGTCAGTTTCGAAATGCGAGAATCGTGTGGCAGGAGACGTTGGTCAACGAGGGCAAATATCGGCAAGCAGCCGGGCCCATCTACGCGGTGGACGCAACGCCGGTCAAAATGCAGCACACCGAATCGATTTTCAGTTTCATAAAACAAAACTTGTTGGCGCAGGCTTGTCCGCGCACATAGACAAGCAGAAAAGTGCTTCGGGCTATGATCCGCCGGCTATCGGTCTGCTGGTAAAGACGTCCGTTTTTGCATTTCCTGGACAAAACGCAAGGCGGTGGGGTCAGTCGGGTTATGCCGAAGGACCTCCTCGAATTGCTTAAGGGCGTCATCAAACTTCCCCTGTCTGTATAAAGCGACACCCAAGTTCACCCGCGCCTCGAGTAAATTGGGATCAATTTGTAAAACTCGGCGAAACTGCTGCTCGGCCAGGGCGTGTTGCCCGAGCCGGCCCAGTGTAACCCCCAGTTGCATATGCGCCTGAGCTCGGGTTGGATCCAACTCGACGGCCATCCGATATTGTTCTGCTGCGTCTTCGAGCCGCCCAGCCGCTGCCAATGCGCGCCCAGCTTCAAGACGCAGCTCGGGATCAGTTGGGGCAAGCTCCACAGCAGCCATGAAATTAGTCACGGCTGCTTCAAGCCAACCCTTACTGAAACAGAACCGCGCTAGATTGGCCATATCGCCCGGCTGGTTAACCCGATTCGTCAGGGCCCGGGAAAAACACTCCACTGCATCGTTGGTGCGCCCCATTTCCTCATACAACTGGCCTAGGGCCAACCACCCAGTTCCATGCCGAGGGTTGAGACGCAAAGCGCGCCTGAACTCGACCAAGGCCGCCTCGGAACGCCCAAGTTTCCTGAGGCATAAAGCCAAATTGTACCTGTCCCAGACCGCCTGCGGGTCAAGGCTCAGAGCCCGCTTAAAAGATCCAATTGCTTCCTCAAACTTCGCCTGCTGCGCCAATAAGATGCCTTGGAGCTCCCATAACCCCGCGCTTGAGGGCAACAACTCGAGTGCACGCTGCGCCGCTGCAAGGGCCCCAGGGAGGTCTCCTTCGGCTTGTTTGAGTTCAGCGAACTGTTCCCACAGCACAGGGTCGGAGGGCCACCGCTCGAGTGCAGCTTGCACCACGGCGATGGCCTCACCAAGTGCGGCCGGTGAATTGGGCGGCGGCAAACTGCGCGCGAGCTCGGTCAGGCGCCGGATTTGGTCCTCGTGATTGAGCTGGTACGTAAATGGAACATCCAAAAGCCGTCCCCGGATATCCGAAATGATCAATTGCGCAGACCGCGATGTGTAACCTAACCGCATGGCGCATTCGGAAATGCTGGGCCAATGACTACTCCGGGGCAATGCAAATAACTCTTCCACTTTCTTAGCGATGAGCCCCGCAAGCAGGTAATTCCCTTGCAGCGTGAGATGAACGTGCTCCAAGAACAGCTCGGCACCTGGTATGCCGTCCGGACTCGCCTCTGCGAATGCGCGTTCGGCATCGACCAAAACGACGCCACCTACTGCATATCGCCGGATAATTTCGTTCAGCTTGCTATCACAACGGAAACGTAGTGCATCCAAGTCGCGCGCGGCGACGAAAGCCTTGTGTGCCTTGGGGGCGTCATTCAGTGCCAACAAACACTGTGCGTAACGAAAAAGCAGTTCGGCAAACTGATCATCAATACGCGCCGCTGCTTCAAATTGGTCCAGTGCTTTGCGGTAGTTTTCCTCCACCTGATTTTTCACACCCGCGGCGTAGAAGCGTTCCCACTCATTGAGCTCATCCACTGTCAGAGTGGGACGATGCATCGACGCGAACGGCGCACAATCCCTCAAGTCCACTGCTACCGTGCACAGGATGATCTTTGCGCCGGACTTCCTACCGGCGGCAATGATCTCGCTCAAATTTTGTTCAAAATTCCGATATACCCCGCGTAGGCGTGGGTCAGAGGCGGCCAGCTTATACTGCGTGAACGCTCTAAGCCCTTCCCATGCATCCGAACCAGCGGTTTTCTTGACCAGCTCAATCACCCTGCCGATCGCCTGGCCAATCCGAGTCGCCTTGGCCGCGAATACGGCGCGGATTAACCATCTTGGCGCAGTTTGACTGCCGAAGACCGTGCCCGGCCCAAACGGGCCGACCACTTCATTGTTGCCCATGTAAATCACCCAAACGTCTGCACGGGCTTGCGCGCAGTCACGAGCCATGAGTCGGATCACGTGCGAATTGATGGCTGTCATGGCAGCATTGACCACCTCAAACTTTTGGTCGGGATGCCGCAGTTCCAACACAGCTTGGAGCATGCGTGGCAGGCCAAAGCGCGGTTGCGGGTCGCCAAACGCAGCGGATTCGCCGAAGACAAAAATTCGAATCGTGCCGTGTGGCTTTTCGCGCGGGATGGAAACCGGGGACGGGATGCGGGCCGCGCGCGGCCCAAAGAAGCGCCAGCCAAACTGGTTATTCTGCACGAAAGTCTTCTCGTTACGGTTGGACGATTTCAACAGGAAGGCGGTCGGGTATCCAAAACCGGCCAGCCGAAGACCCAATTCAACCACGCCAAAAAGGATCAATGGCACACCGATCAAGGCTACCAGCCGAAAATACCACAATTTCCGGTTGGACAACGGCTGGACCGGGTCTATGCTGCGAGTTCGCTTTGGTTTTGGCCGGCTCACACTTAAAACATGCAGTCAAGCGAACCATCCTGGTTTGGCCGACCGCCAGAACGTTTGCTGGTCCTGCGGCGACCTAAGCCGACGAAAATCATTTCCCACCAGGTCCAGGACCCAGCCGAGCGGAGTAATCCCCAGGATGTTTCGCCAAGGTGACATCTGTTAGAACACGGAATAGAGGGACGAAAGGATGCCAGAACTGGTTGCAAAAATGCCAACCGCGCCGAGCACAAGCAAGAGAACCACCAATGGCAGCAACCACCATTTTTTCTCACCGGCACAAAACTGAAGAAACTCTTGGAAAACTGTCCACATGGATGCAGAACTTTACTAACAAGGTCGAATTCGGTCGAGTGTTTAGCCCGAAAAACTAGATTTGTAGGGTCGCCTCGCCTCGTTAGATAAAGGACTCGGATTGGATTGGTTTGCTATCGGTGCGAATCTCGCGGGGCGCGCCGAGGCGCCCCGTGCTGTTCTTTGACAAAAGCAGCGGAACTCAGCTTCCCATGAGCACTTTTCGGTTGCACCGCGGAAAACGGGCTCGGACGGCTCGGCGAGCCATCCCTACCCTCCAACCCTAAAGCCAACTTCGTTTTTCGGGCTTAGTGTTCATTATCCACCGAGCAAAAGAGGCAGAGGTGCGAACCTCTGCCTCTGTGATTTATCTTTTGATTACAGAGTTCGGCTTATGGGTTACTCAACCTGAAGAACATCTGCGGAGCCGTTGTGATGATGTTCGTGTAAGGCGGTGTTGCCGTTACTGGAGTCCACGGTCCCAATACGTTCGTGGCTTGGAGCAACGTGCCGAAGGTCCAATTCAGGATGAGTTGATTGCCGATCAGCACAGGCTGTCCGATAAACGACGGCACTACTGGTACTACCGCATTGTTAATTTGGGCTTCGGTGAGTGCAACATTGTATATGCGCACATCATAGATGTTGCCTGTGAACCAGTTGCCAAAGTTGTTGCCACCGCTATCTCTGCCGCCAATTACGACGTGCGAACTTGCAGCCAAGTTGTATGGCCCTTGACCGCTTTGTGTAGCGACCAACACACCATCCACATACAGGCTGCGGATGCCAGTGTTCGGGTCGAAAGTGCCGGCATAGTGATGCCACAGGCCATCTGTTGGGAACGGATTTACGCCTGACATGTCTTCCGCACCACCGGTGCCCCGGAGCGTCCAACACGGACGTGTTCCTCCGTCACGGCGGAGCTGCCAGCCTTGACCGGCTTCACCATACTTCGACACAAACGGATTCCAAACGCCTGCCGGGAACCCCTTCGCCCAGAACATAACAGTCATGCTCGAAAGGGTCTCATCGAACGTATTGACGTAGCCCGCATCCAAAGTTGACGAGTTTGTGATGGCTATTGCGGTCGAGCCGCCGAGTACAAGCGAGTAACCCGCCGGTTTACCGGGCGGCACATCATTCGTGAACCAATAGTTAGCCGCGCCGACTCGGTAACCGTCATGCGTGCCAGCGGGTTGGTAGCCCGACGTGTCAGCCAACGTGGGCGCGCCTGTAAACCATGCACCCACCAGGTTCCCGGACGGCGGAGGCACAGTCGCCGAAACGATGAGGGTTATATTGCTGCCGATAAACGTGCCTTTCGGGTTGGACACAATCAGCCGGTATATACCCTGTACAGCCGGTGTTACGTTGGCGATGGTCAACACATTCGATTTTGCACCCGTGATAATGGCGCCGCCAAAAACGCCGTCCGTCAGATTTGTGCCGTTTAACTGCCACTGATTCGTAATTGGCATGGTGATACCCACCGTTGCGGCCAAGGTTATCTGCCCACCAACATACGCAGTCACGGCCGACGGCGGTTGCGAGTAGATCACTGGATCCGGCATCATCGCAAGAATCTCACTGGCAGTGAGGTCATAGTTATAGATGCGCACATCGTAAACCTGGCACGTGGTGAAGGCCTCAAAGTTGTTGTTGCCTCCGTCTCTGGCGCCGATTACGACGTGCGAGCTGGGAGCCAAGGTATGTGGCGGGTTGTTAGTCATATGACCACGCAATACACCGTCTATATACAGTTTGCGGACACCCGTCACCGCATTGAACGTGCCGACGTAGAAGTGCCAGTTGTTATCTGTGTAATAGTAGGTCGCTCCGCTCCCTGCACCGGAAATGGCGGCGTGTAGATCTTCCCGATACCCATTCATCGCCCAGGTCGGGCCAGAACCCAGAACAAATTCACCCCCGGACCCACCGCCGCCGCGAACCGTCCAACACGGAATCGTTGTCCCTGCCGGAACCCAGCCACCGTTGCGGAGCTGCCACCCCAAACTTTCACCCTGCTTGCTCACCCACGGCCTCCAAGTATCACTGACGCCTCCTTTCGCCCAGAATGCGACGCTGAAAGCGGTGCCGAGGAGGCCATCGAAGGTGTTTGTGTAGTCGGGGTCCAATGTGGACGAGTTATTAATGGCAATGGCCGTATCGGGACTGTATATCCGCAGCGATTGCCCGCTAAAGCCGGGCGGTACATCATTTGTGAACATATAGTTACCCCCGCCCACCATGAAGCCGTCGTGTGTGCCAGCGGGCTGATAGCCTGAAACATCAGCCAAACTGCTTGCTCCAGCAAACCAACGACCGACTACTGCCTTTGGTATAACGGTAAGGAGCGCATTGCTGCTAGTTGCCATGCCGTAGAGGTTCGTGACAATCAACCGATACAAACCTGCCTCGTTTGCCGTGGCGCTGAGAATGGTCAGTACGTTCGAATTTATGCCTATGTAATTGGTGCTGTTTGGCAATAGATTGATATTCGTCCCATTCAACTGCCACTGATACGCCAGAGGTGGTGTGCCGCTGGCAGTGACACTGAGCCGTGCTGGCAATCCCGCGACAACGGAAACGTCCTGCGGCTGCACGCTTATCGCTGGCGGCAGAACGCCATACAATTGCAGAACATCGGCATAGGCCAGCGCGTAGTTATAGACACGGACATCATAAATTTGACCCGTGAACCAGTTGCCAAAGTTATTGCCACCATTGTCTCGGGCACCGATACAGAGGAATGAAGACGGAGACAGCGTATATACAGCGTTGTTGGTCGTCAAAGCGGCCAACTGCCCATTTACATACAGTCGGCGTTCGCCGGTTCCTGCGTCGTAAGTGCCAACGTATAGATGCCAGGTATTGGTATCTTCGTTCAGCACAAAGCCAGCGCCGACGAGGTCCTCGGGATTTCCCCAGGCGAGCCTGCCGGTAACGAGCGTGCCGCCTGTGCCGCGAATGGTCCAGCACGGCTCCCGGTTGTTGTCCCCCGCCTGTCGGATCTGCCAACCCTGTCCCGCTTCGCCGTACTTTGAGACAAATGGATTCCAATTGCCGGGCCAACCTTTCGCCCATACGGCAACGGTCATCGAGTGGTTGATGCGTTCATCGAATGTGTTGGTGTAAGCAGTATCCAAAGTGGATGAGTTGGCGATCGCAAAACCGGAAGCACCGTCGGAAAGCACAACTGATTTGCCCACTTTACCGGTTGGCACGTCATTGGTAAACTCATAGACGGGGGTGCCGATTGGCACAGCGTTGTGCGTGCCCGGTGGCATATAACCTGACACATCAGCCAAGGTGTCGTTGGTAAACCATTGCCCCACCAAGCGCGGCAGTTGAACGGTCAGAACCGCAACGCTGCTGGTAACCGCGCCATAAAGGTTGGTGACAATCAGCCTGTACGACCCAGCTTCAGCCGCCGTGGCGCTGAGGATCGTAAGGACATTTGAATTCGCGCCGACATAGTTTGTGGCATTCGGCAGTTGGTCCACGTTGACACCGTTCAACTGCCATTGGTACGTCAAAGGCGAGGTGCCGTTAACGGTGGCACGCATCTGGACTTTCGAGCCAGGCGTCACGTAACGGGTTTGTGGCTGCGCGGATATCATAGGAGCAAATCCCGGCACGCCGACTCCTGCGGCGAACAAGTTCAGGATCTGATCCTGAGTGAGCGCCGAATTGTAGATGGCCACTCCGTCAATTACGCCTTGGAACACGCGGTTGTTGTTTAGAGGATCGGCACCAATCAATCTATCTCCCCCACCATTCCAGTTATATGCCGAATGGACGCCTTGCCTGCCAGCGGACAATAACATGGGTTGCCCGGTGCCGGGATCAATGTAATAGAGATAAATGGTCGCTCTGTTGCTTTCGACAACCAACGCCACGAAAGACCAAGTGTACAGCGGCGGGTAAAGATATGAATCCCAACTCCACGTGTCCGATCTGTCATTCCAATTGTATCCCAATTCGGTCAGGCCTCCACTTTGATTGTGAAAGCAAAGACCGCATGTGGAAGCGCCACCGCTGCGGTCAAAGAACAACCCCGCATCGGTTGCGGGTGTGTCGGTGGGATTGATCCACATGATGATGGTTGTGTCCACAACAGTGCTGCTAAGATCCAAATTCGGCAGACTAACTACCGAATTGAGATCGCCGGCGGTACAACCCAGCGCCCCGTGATTGGGTGGGAAACCGTTAAAGTCTGGAGGCTGCGGCCCCAGAATACCGTTATAAGCATTCTGAGAAGCTGATCGATAAGTCCCGTTGCGTCCATAGCCGCTGGAATCAACAGCCGGCACAGTCCCAGGGGAAGGATCATCGGTTTCATTTAACTGCCAAAAGCCACGCGGACTGTACGACAAGACTACGTCCGCGTAACTGGGTTGCGAGCGCGCTGTTTGCAATAACAAGGCGACACCGAATATAACAAGAATCAGGCACGCGGCCTGTTTGCCGACACGACTGGCGACTGCTTTTGACAATGCTATTTTCATAATGTCAGTAGGTTTACGTTCTATTGCTCATTGGCTTGGTTAAACTAATCTGCTCATGCCTTCACAAGCCGACCCGAGCGCCTGGACTTTCAGCCACAATGGCAAGTCTGACGTTGCCGCGTCAGACACTCGACCTGCAAAGGTTCGCCATAGTAGCAAAAAGGCAGGCCAAATTCTATGTGACATATGTCACAGGACGTACTTCGCATCAGGTACGAATGGCAACTTACAACGTGGCGGCAACGGTGGTTCTGCCTTATTTTGCGCGGAGGTATTTTGCGGCGGCCTCGGTTCGGCAGCGAACGTGCAGTTTCTTGAAGATGTTTGCCAAGTGATTGCGAACCGTCCCGGCAGCGATATCCATTTTTTGCGCGATCTCTTTGTTTGAAAGTCCTTCTGAGAGCAGCTCAAGAATCTGCGTTTCGCGGGGTGTCAACCCGTCCACGCCCGGCGCAGCCGAAGGCGCCCGAAAAGACCGCACCACCATGCGCGCAATCTCGGGCGTCATTGGCGCGCCGCCTGCTCGCACCTCAGCAATGGCTTGAATGATCTCCTCAGGCCGGGAACGCTTGAGGATGTACCCGCAGGCGCCAGCTTTGAGCGCTTGAAAGATGAGGTTGGTATCTTTGTAAACGGTCACCATGATGACCTGCAGATTTGGCATTTTCTCTGTCAAACGCGCCGTGCAGGCGATGCCAGATTCATCCGGCAGGTGAATGTCCATTAGAACAACGTCGGGTTGGTGTTTCGGCACCTCAATAAGAGCCTGCTTGGACGTCGAGCACGCGCAAACACAACGGTATCCGGGCGCGCTCTCAATCAGCTCAACAAGCGTCTTGCACATTGTAGGGTTGTCTTCGATGACGGCAACCTTGATCATGTCGAGTCGTAAAGATTGTATTACACGCAGAGTAACGTCGTCTCATTAGCACCTGGATTCAGCCTGTGATGGCTGACTACAACCGCGAAAATCGTTTCAATAGTTATCCGCGCGCCGCCACGCCGTTGAAACGGCGTGCAGGCCGACCGATTTTCGACACCCGGCTGAACCGTAGTGCTAATGGGACGCGCAAGTTTGTCAGTCATTTTGACGGAATTCAATCGCTCGCATCATGAGACAATGGGACAACGAGTTTGACTGTTGTCCCGTTTCCTGGCCTGGATTCGATGTTACACTGGCCGTTCAGCGCCTCCAAGCGCTCACGGATGTTCGTCAGGCCATTGCCAAGATGGACTGTTTTAAAGTCGAAACCGCAACCATTGTCGGCAACAACGATTTCGAGGGAATTATTCACCTGGGCCATCTGCAACTTCACTTCGGTTGCCGATGCGTGGCGGATGACATTATTCAAGGCCTCTTTGAGAGCGAGGAAAAGGCTGTGCCGTACCGGCCCCGGCAGCGTGACCGCGTCGCACTCAATTGGGAACTTAAGCCTGCAAACGATTTTTGTGCTCGAAAGCAGTTCATTCGCATAACCGCCGATGTAATCGGTGAATGACTGGAGTGAATCATGTTTTGGATCAACCGCCCAAACAATGACGTCAAGTGCTGAGACAAGCGCGCGGGCCTTGTTGGCAATGATGCGGAGACAATCGTTTTTTTTCTCTTCAGTAGAGAATTCACTCAGGCCGGTGCTGGCCAGCAAACTCACCTCGGTCAGACTTGCTCCAAGTTCGTCATGCAGGTCACGCGCGATGCGCGAGCGTTCTGCTTCTGCAGCATGTAGCAACTCGGCCTGCTGACGATTGCGAATTTCAATTTCCAGCTTACGGCTGCGTTCTTGCACCTGAAGCTGGAGTTGCCGGTTCCATAACAGAACAGCCAATAGCAATACGCCAAGCACCCCTGCTAATACAAGCACACGCTTTAGTGTCCACCAGGGCGGGGTGGATACAACGTGAATCCCAGCAGGCGAATGCAGTAGCAGCTCGAAGCCGCTTACTTTTCCATCTTCGGTACGACCGCCTTTTGGCGCATAGACACCGGCCAAATCCAATCGGCTCCCAACCGGCGGCAACGGCACAGATCCGCCTTGTGTGTTGAGTCGCGCCCTGAACACAAGGAGCCCGGACTGGAGCTCCAGCACGTGTTCGTCACCATCACGCCAATGGTTCATTAGTACGGCCTCGACCTGGACGAGTGTTCCAGAATACTTGGCCAGCAACAGGTGCTCCGGCGTGAGTCTGGTTGGTGCGGGCAAAGGCGCGCGGCCGGTCTTACGCATCACCGCCTCCTTGAAGCCAGCAACCGGATCTCCGAGATCGAGGAAACCGACCGCGTCCACAAGGTCGCCGATAGAAAAACGATCGGAATTCCTGATTGCCACGCGCATGCCATTTGTGCCATCGGTCAGAAAATACTCTCCTGGCCGAGCATAAATGATTTGCCCGCTCACTTTCAGGAGCCTGAACGGTGCCGCTTTTGGATCGTAGAGTAGCAGTTCGCCGATGTTTTTTTGCGTAGCATCAAAAAGATCGTGCGGGGCCGGCTGAAGAACACTAATCGCGCCGCCTAGTATGCGAAGCGAGCTGGTGTCAAGCTCACGCGTCTGTGGGTTAAAACAGGCAAAAGCGCAACCCCGAATTTGGACCAAGGCATTCTTGTAACCCCTCAGATCTTCTGGCTGCAAGTCGTCGAGCACTAGCGTAATCATGCCGCCCGCCGTCAACATCCTGATTTGTTGATCATAACTTGCAGTTACGACCCCCTCAATCTCGATGTACTGGGTATCGAGGCTGCCGTTTCTTAACTGATCCCAAGTTGCACGAATGGGTTGGGGCAAAAAACCGGCCCCGAGGTGCGTGATATTGCGTGCAACAACGACCGGTGCAAACGCCCCTGAACCAGTAACGCCATCAACCTGATAAAATTCTCCGATCTGCAACAATTTCGGGTCCGGGATGTATTGCAGCGAGATGAAAACGCCCTTGGTGTAATCCTGGATGACTGCGCCACGGAGATAATCCGCCAGTATAGCTGTTACAACTCCGCGAACGGAAACTGGAAGTTCCTGATTGGCCATGTCAGCGGAAAGCGCTTTGACTTCCGCTGCGGTCGTGATCGCCGGAATTGTTGTGGCTGCTGATGCCGGCTGTACCACCGACTGGTTCGTCGCCTCTTTATTACTCGTCGCTGTGGCTGGACTACGTTCTGATGGTGGTACGGGAAGGACTGCTTTCCAGCTCGAAACCAGCAACATCCCGGGAACTCGTGAACCGTCCCCCGTGACGACGTCTTGATAAATCCCGGTCACCCGAACTCTGCTGCCCGGCGCCAAGCCAGGCGGGAAATTGCCGCTCTCAAAAATCCGTACGCGGATGTTGTCGTTTGCTACTCGCATGACCATTTCGCCGGCGGTTCCGCGAACGCCCCAGAATTCCATCGTCCCTTCGAGAGTCACCCAAGGACGGCTGTTTCTTTCGGGAGCGGTCAATGGCACTTTATCTGTCGCTTGCGGCGCAGGGCCTTGGGTCAACACGCGAAGGTCCAAGGACGACTCCCCGACGAACAATCGGCTGCCGTCGTCGGAGTCAACATAGAAAGTATATAAGCCATCCCGTGGAATTGTGATGTACCCGTGGAATTCCAGGCCCACAGCTCCAGTTAACTTGAGGTCATTAAGTCCAAAGTTCGTGGCAACCCCAGTCTCAACCGGATGATATCTGGCGAAATCTGGCAGTCGTGTCCAAGTGCCCTCGTAACGGCGATACTTCAGGCCCGGTAAAAAATTGGTAACCCCTCGCTCGGGGTCAATCTTCGCTCTGGACAGAACAGAGCTTGGGATTGGTTGGCGCCGTACACCCGGGCCTTCGTACTCCACATTCAAGCCGAAGCCTCCCAACCCGTTAAACCACTGGACTGTAATCTGGTTGGTACCAGCCCGAAGAAATACTCTGCCGGATGCAGACCTCATTTCGTGGAGGCCGTCGTTATCAACCACCAAACCGGGAACAACAGCAAGACCGAAGTCTTTCGGTTTTACACCGCACCCTTTTGCCTCCAAACACACCGTTGCGCCCGGTTCAATGTCGCGGCCTTGCAGTTCAATCTTAATGAACTCCACACCCGAAGGATCGCGCAGCACCAACACGTCGCTCGCAGTGTCCACGTCATAAACCTCAGCGACAATTCGGAACGGATGAACCACCGAGGGCTCTTGCTCAGCACAACGTCGAAGCTGGACCAAGTTCGTGAGCCAGTACGGCGGCTCCAAGGTACTGGTTACCCCCGCAATTGCCGATAGGTTTAATCCGGACACCAGCACTGTGGCGAGCACGCAAAATCCGCCAGTTGCAGCAGCAACAGCACGGCGCATGTAATATGTTTCGCTTGAACTGCACAGCAAGTCAAGCATTAATTCTAGTTACTCTTCAGCGAAGAATCCTTGGCCAACCGTTGTAGACAACGATACATCTTTTTTATTTGGTCGGATTCAGTTGCATTACACAGCCGCCGCCTGCACGCAACGCCAGCCGCACGCGGTCTGTACGCCTGACCGGTTTGTCCTCCCGTTGCCAGGCGTCATCGCGATCTGGCGCGTCACCTAGTTGAATCATTCTGTATTCGCCACGGCCGAGAAAATTCAGCGGGATATCCAATGTTACAGCTTCTGCGCCATTCATCACGCCGATAAACCACTGTTTGCCCTTACGACGGGCAAACGCGACGCATTTGCCGATTTCGCTGCCTGGCAACACAATCGTTTCGTCCCACGTCGCAGGAATGGCCTTGAGCACATCCAATGCAGGGTTGTTCAGATAGTTGGTCGGGTGGTCGGCATAGCAGAGGAACGGTGAGGTAAATACGATCGCCTGCGCCAACTCGCGCGCCCAGGTGTAGCCGCGCAATTCCTTGGGGTTGAAAACTGTCGGGGTGTAATCTGCAGGGCCAATTACACACCGTGTGAACGGCAGGATACAGTCATGCGCCGGCGGCAATGTGCGGTTATAACGAAGAATGTGATATTCGTGGCCACGGATGGATTCGCGGGTCAACTCGTTCGGCCAGGTACGCTCGCGGCCTGTCGGTTTGTTTGCGCCATGGAAGTTCACCATCAGTTTCCATGCGGCCGCATCGCGGAGTGTCTCCTCGTACCAATTTACCCAGCGCACATTTGCCTCGGGCACGAAATCAATCTTCACCCCCACAACACCGGCTGCGACGGCGCGCGCCAGGAAATTTGTCCGCCGCGCCGCATTGGGAATGTCTTTGCTGTCCACCCAACACCAGATTTTCACGCCCTGTGTTGTGGCGTAATCGCAGACTTCGCGCAGGCACGCCCAGTTGTCTTTGCCATCGGCCTTCCATTTCTTCCAACCTTCGTCAACAAGGTAATACTCAAAGCCGAGCTGTTTGGTCCAATCCACCCATTGCCGCTGCTCAGCAAAAATCGGCGTCTCTACCGCCCACCATTGCCACGCGCACCGGCCGGGCTTGATCCAGTCAGCTCTAGCCAATTCCGGCGGTGGAGGCGGGCAAAGATTGCGGATGAGGTCGCTATTCACCAGTGCGTTCAGGTCCCGGGCCAGCAAAGTGACGCGCCACGGCTGAACCACGGCGTCGTCGGTTGTCCAGCCATTATTAACATCGGGACGCGCGTGAAAAACCCCGCGAAGCGAGTGACCTGGACCGACTTCAACGGCTAGATCACTGTAATTCACAAGGTTCGCCTCCGTCACCAGTGCGTAGCCACCGCCATCGAGGCTGAATGTGATCGGCAGCGCAATTTTTCTGCCTTGCGGCAAGTCCCGTAGCCTCTGGCCTTGGAAGATACCTTCGTACCCCCAAGCGTCAGTCTGATACCATGCAATCGGGTTACCGGTTAGTCTCCATTCTGTAGCTTCGCTGGTTATCCGGCGGCCCGATTTGGGAGGCAAGCGTAGGCGCAGCGCAGCACCATCGTTGTAAGCGCGCACGTCGAGTTCGTAAGCTTCACCCGTGGCGGCGCTCACGGAAATGGTGGTTTCGTTGCAGAGATTTTCCGCGCGTGTGTGGCCACCAAGCATTGGGTATGTCTGGCGAATCCTGCGCGACACAGATTTGCCAAGTGTGACCTTGGCGCAACCATCTACCCCGTCCGTGACGATGCCCAAACGTGACTTGTCGATCACCGTGCGACCGTCAAAGACGACTGAGTAACTCAACCCGCCTTCGTCCGTAACAATAACAACGATCTTGCGGTCCAGTGATTTGATCTTCAGCTCCGCTGAAGTGGCAGCCGAAACGACAAGGCTCACCCCGACGACAACCAAAATGGCCGGTTTCATTAGTTTCATATTCAGGTCTCCCGCCTTTGGAACATTACCGGATTATGAGCGCATCCACTGCCACGGGGCCCGAACCAAGATTGATGATCTGAATTTTGTGTGTGCCCGGACTCAGCCCGGTTATTTCGGCCACTGCCTGCTGGGCTTGGCGTGTCCCAGTAGTGGACAAATCCACCACGGCGCGTGCTTGGCCGTCAATTCGGACTTCGATTTTCCCGGCCCTGGGTTCTTTCGGCGCGATGACTTTGATGCTGGTGCCGTTGAACGAGCAACTCCACACATCACCGGGCGTTTCGCTGATGGTGAGGTCGTTATTGAAATCGCCCGTGCCCAAGCCGCAACGGCGGATCCACCCCGGATAGGTTGCGCCGGGGTCATCGTCGTTGAACCAGCCTTTGTCGTGAAGGACACGCAGCACTCGACATCTGGCCGCAAGGTTCGAGTCGGTGATACCCACCAACGGTGGCACCGGTGTTGTTGGAGTTACTGTCAATCCCTGTTCATCCTGCGCAAACGTCAGCACGACATCCGAGCCGAGCAGTACGACTTCGGACACCTTGCCCAACGTAGCGCCGCCGGCGCGCAATGCTTTCAGGCTGATCGGACCGCCGTCCCAATCCAGCAGTGCGGCATAGACGTTGCCTTGGTTGCGCGTATAGCAAACGGCATTTGTGTTTTCCTGGCAGACTTCAAATGGGCGCGAGCCGTAAACTGCCTCACCGTTGACTCTCAGCCATGCGCCGATGTCTTTAGCGATTTGAATGACCTGCGGGTCGAGGTCGCCGCGTCCACGTTGGGTAAGGTTAAGCAGCATCGAGCCATTGCGCGACACGTTCTGCATCAACAACTTGATCAGTTGGTTGGCTTTGGTGTAGCGCTGGCCAACCCTATAGTGCCAATCTGCTATGGTGGTTTCAGTCTGGAATGGGTAGGGCATGATTTCCGGCTCAATAATGGCCTCGCTGCTCTTGACCAGCGCACGCTCGACAATGGGAATCAGCTCAGGATCCTTGAAACTGTTGTAAGGCCCGCCGATGCACTTGAGGTTTATTACAACATCCAGTTTCCCATTGTTCCACCCTAGTGACTTGTTATAGTAGTGTGCCACAAGCTGCGGCGCTAGAAAACCCAAGCCCATCTTCACGCCCAAATCCAGCAGCGTGTCGCCCGCAGCCTCGTCGAAGTAGATCAGATCGGGACGATACTTGGAAATTGCGTCATCCACCCGCCACATGAACTGGTTGGCAAACGGCGAACGCAGTGAGTCATCGTCGGCGGTATGAACAGGGCCGTACAGGTCCACCGGGTCCAGCCCGTCCCACCATTTTCCTCTTCCATCGAGAACGGTCTGGAGCGCGTCGTAGGGCACACCTTGTTTGGGACCTTTCTTGTCAGCGGTGTAGCGCACCGGCATGAATTGCCCCCAAGTTCGGGGCGGTGTATTGTGAAAACCTATGCCAAACCGGAGGCCGCGCTGGCGTGCAACCTTTTCCCATGTGCCGACAACGTCCACCTTGGGACCGACCCGGACGGAGTTCCAGGGTTGGAAGGCCGAGTCCCAGCAATCGAAGTTGTCGTGATGGACGCCCATTGCCATGAAATACTTCGCGCCCATTTCGACGTACAGGTCCATCAACTCCTCGGGGTTCCATTTATCGATCACCCAGTTGTGGCAGATGTCCTTGTAACCGTACTCAGAGGGATGGCCGAACCGCCGAACGTGGTGTCTGTATTGCGGGCTATCCTCCATGTACATGCCGCGGGCATACCAATCACCTTGCTCTGGCATGGACTGCGGTGTCCAGTGTGACCATGCGCCAAACTTGGCATCGCGCCACCACAGTGGCGCAACATACAGCCGGCTGATCTGCTTCCAATCGGGCGCGTAAGGACCGGCGGCCACCGGCAGCGGCGGCAGGTTCCAAATGTCCGGGGGCAATCCCAAATCACCATCGCCGACGACAATGCGGTCAATATTCACAGCGACGTCATTGGTTCCCAAGCTGATGGTCAACGTAGCCTTGGGTGGTATTTTCAGTTCGAGGACAGCGTGTAAAAATGAGTTCGTGAACGCGCCGGATGAATGAACGTTTATCTTGCCCGCCTGCTGGTTGTTGACCGCCACACTGATTGTGCCAACGTTGGTGGTGGCGTAGCGAATCGCCAGTTTGCTGCCAGCCGGTAGCCGGGTGAATTCCACGCCCTGACCCACCTTGTTCAAATTGACCAAACGCCTTCCGGACGCCGTCCGGTCAACAACCACGGATGCGCCCCCAATGCGCTTGGCAGACTCCGCCTCGAGCAAACGAGGCCGTAAACCCTTCCGTCCGGCGTCCGCTACTGCGAACATGTGAGATTCCGCAGCGCACAATCCGAGGCCCGTCAAGGTAAATAGGCCAACGAACAAGGTTACGACCAGAACCGACGATGAAATGCGCGTATAGCAACCCATTGGCCGGCATTGGCCCAGCCAATCGAAAAGAGCGTACTGTCCGGCTCTGCGCTGTTTGCTAGTTGATCGAGCAACTATCATTCGATAAATCTCCACCACTTGACGTTGAGGAGGTAGCCATGGCCGCCCACAAATTTGAAATAAAGATCACGCCGGCCTGACACACTCTGGACCTTTGCTGTGCGTGTGACCCAGGATTGCCATCCGCCGGTGTTTTCTACCTTGCAAGTGCCGATCAGCGGGCCATCAGGTCGGTCGAGACGTATTTCAATCGTGCCACCTTCGGTTGCCGAGGCGACCCTTACCTCTATTGCACTGGCACCAGACCCGAAGTCAACAGCCGCATACTGTACCCAGTCGCCATTCTGAATAAAGCCGATGTTCTTTCCGCCTTCGGCGCAGTCTTCAGTTAGAATCCCAAAGTCGGTGCTAAACGCCTCCGCTTCATTACGAGCGAACGCAGAACGGAAAGACGTTTCAACTCGTATAGGGGCTGAGACCGTGTTACGCAATGTGTCCTTGAATTCCGCATGAATCGTTGTGCTGCCTGCGCCCAGCGCAGTAACAACACTGTTCTTAATCGAGGCAATTTGAGGGTGTTCCACACGGTATCCCACCTTACTAGTGACCTCTTCCAAATGCCCATCAAGATACTGTGCGACCACAGACACCTTCTGCGCGTCGCCGACGAACAGCTTAAGGTTCGGTTCACTCACAATCAGCTTGGTTGCCGTCAGCTCGGCTTTCGTATCTTTAACGACGACAACCAGCTCGTCGGTCTTCCCCTCGAAACTGACCTTGATCCTGGTCTCACCAGGTGTCTTGCCTATGATGACGCCTTTGCGGGCTGTGGCGATCTCCTGTTTCTCGACCTCGATACGAGCTTTGCCTGTAACATCCTTGCTGGTGCCATCAGCATAGATTGCAGAGACGCGTATCCGGCTCCGATTGGCAGCACCGGGATTAATATCAATTTTATACCTCTCGACCGTAGCGTTTACCGCAACCAGCGTTGCCGAGAGACGTTTCGGCGCAAACTGCCAATGATCGAATTTGCAAAGATTTGCAACGCCCGCTCCCTTGAACACAAAGAACAAGTCTTGAACGCCGGTCGCGCCGGTAACGGCGATGGTTTCCGTCTTCCATGCGCCACCAGTGAAGTCCACGGGCACAACGCCAACCAACTGGCCGTCCACGGCGCCAAGACGCAACTCAATCACTCCAGCCTCGGTTACTCCGGGCCTGGTATCACAAGCCATCGTAGCCGTGAACGTGGTTGCACCCTTCTCACCAAAGTCCACGCCGGCCACTTTGATGAAGGCTCCGTCGCGTGTCGGGTAAACATTCATCCCACCTGCAGTGCTCGGCTCGGTCTTGATTCCCTCGCTCCAGCAAATGGTTTCCGCTTCATTACGAACATAAGGATTGAGATGCCCAACCTGGGGCACGCTGGGAACAGGCGCGCCCTTACCCCACCATGGTACTTTTCTAATGGTCCCGTCCTCGTTATAGGTCATCTCCGCCACGCAGACCGAACGGCGCTCGAGCTTTTTTCTGTTTCCCTGAATGGAGAAAAGCAGCTCGTAATTGAGGCCAAAGACATACCATTTGCCCTTGAATTGAATGATGCCGGGGTGGTTGCCGTCGGACAAATCGCTTGGATCCATGATTAAACCCATGCATTTCCAAGGGCCAGTGGGGCTGTCGCTCATGGCATAAGCGATGCCTTCAGGACAACAGCGGGATGCCCATGCCAGGTAGTACTTATTGTTCCATTTCCATGGCCATGGGCCCTCCGTGTAAGCGGCTTCTGGAGGAGTACCTGTGAAATCTATGAATGCCTCATGAATGTCGCCCGAATAAGAAATCATGTCATCGTTTAACTTTACGTAGAAACACGGCCCGTTGCCACCCCAATACAAGTAGGCCTGACCGTCATCGTCAATAAAAACACCTGGATCGTAATCCCCGTCACGCCCGCGGAAAATCAAAGGTTTGCCAAGCGGATCCACATACGGTCCGGCAGGGTGGTCGGCAACCGCCACGCCAATAGCCGTCATCCTGCCCCGGTACTGAACCGGGCAGTAGAGATAAAACTTGCCGTTCCGCTCGACACAATGCGGTGCCCATGCATTGACGCCGTCCGCCCATTTGAACGTTCTGTGCGGTTCACGCACACCGGCGATGATCCCATGATCGGTCCAATTGACCATGTCCTTGCTGGAGTAGCACAGCCAGTTGTACATCTTGAACCCGATGGCATCGTCCTCGTCGTGGGTGGTAATCAGATAAACGGTGTCCCCCACCACAAGCGGCGCTGGATCGGCGGTGAATTTGGTTTGGATGATGGGATTTTCGGCCAAGGCGTTTGCGGCAGACATTGCCACTGCCACAATAACAACGACCATTTTGTTTTTCATAGGTACAGCCTGTGTTGACAACACCTGAAGAAACCGAAATAAGACAAACTTCATATAGTTCCGGGGCTCGAATGACACATCCCTCAGCGAGTCTGCACGGCCTCCTCCACACTCATTTCCGCCACGGTCGCAAACGGCTGACCCAACTGCTCGCTCAAGACCACCAGTTTCAGAAACCGCGCCTTGACCGGCTTGGAGAGCAAAATACGCTCCTTGGCTGCGCCGGGCGATATGCTGCCTTTGGCGGCTGGTGCACCCCAGTTCTGGCCGTCCATGGACAAATAAATCTCGTAGTCGCGGATGTGCCCGTTTTCCATGTCAACCCGCGCCACATAGTTCACAGCAGACACATTGACCTCACGCCCGAAGTCCAACGTCAGAAAGTGGGGTGGCTGCGCCGGTTCGCCACTCCAACGGCTGTGCCAGAAAGTGTTTTCGTCGCCATCCACCGCGTGGTGGATCTCGCCCTCGCCGGGCTCAAAACTGCTCGCCGCGATTGCCTTGCCGCGGATCGCAGGTCTCGTTGGCTCGGCGGCTCTTTGGTGTAGTTCAGGCGTCGGCTTGTTACGATTCTGTGGAGGGCCAACCCGCCCGAACGCGATAAAGTCCCTTGGCCCAGTGGGCAACAACCGTAGCACATATGAAAAGGTTGCCGGGTCCGACCAGAGGATGTACTGATCGAGCGGACGTGGCCCGCAAGCAGCAGACCCAACACCCAAAGTGCGCTTGGCCACGGTGAGCACAGTGCTGCGGCTGGGCGGCAAATCCACGGAGTATTCAGTCGCGTTCATCACCTCGTCAGTGTAAGGTAAAGCAGAGAATTGCAACACGTCATCATTCGCCTGCACCATGAGGGCAGGCGACCGCCGCCCGTAGACCGCCACCCACCGCACGTCCTCGTGATTGCCACATTCCATCGGTTTCGCGTAAGGCGTCATGAGTTCACGCACCGTAGCCGAATAAAGCCCGACATCGGAACCGCGTTTGCGATCGCTGTAGTTCTCCATCGGCCCGCGCCCAAGATACGTGACTTGGTCATACTGTGGCAGCAGTTCCAACCGCACTCCTAGGCGCGCCCAAGGAATGCGGCGTCCCGTCGGTGTCACTGCGTTGTCAGCCACGATCAAGCCGTCACCGTAAATCGTGTAAACGGCAGAATGTAGCACGCTGTATTCCTGTTTACCCTCGGCGTTGATCACTGCCTCAATGCGGACCTCGGCAGGGCAAGGCTGACTGACACTCACCTGCCTCACGGAACGTTTCAGATCGGTAAGCCCAAACCGTTGCCAGTCGCGGTAAGCCCACATGTCGTCATTCCGATGCGGTGCACGCCACAGATGCAGACGCGGACCGGCACCATCTACCAACAAATCTCTTCCATCCCGCCTGAGTTGCGAAAACGTGCCTGCCTGCTTGTCGAAAACCACCTCGAACCCTTTCCCCGTGATTGTGATTATTTGACCGTCCTCGGTGACCTTCAACGCCGGCATGGACATCACGTCAGGTACAACACGCGGAGCCGCAACGGGCAGTTCGAACTGAGCTGCTGCCACTTCATAACCGGCCTTGGCCCAACGCTGGTCGTGCTTGAGCGCGAACGATACGTTCAAATGGTAAACCGCGCCGGGTTTGGGCATGAACCGTTTGAACGGCACGGTCATAACTTGTTCGTTGCCGGGACTGAGCGCAGGCACGGGCAACTTGCCTCGCTGCAAGACACGCCCGTCCTCGGTGAGCGTCCAACTGCCGGCAAAGCCGTCGAGCGTGATGAAGGCGTACTTGTTCTTGATCCGTATTTGACCGGCGGCCAGGTCCACAGGTGTAATACCAATCCACTGGTACACCCGTTTCATTTCGGGGTAATGCGGCTTGAGTTGGCGCTCGGAAAACACGACGCCTTTGTGGATGAAGTAATGGTCGTTGGGCACATCGCCGAAACCGCCGCCGAAGGCGATGAACTGGCGTTTGGGATCGCGCCGGTTCCACAGGCCCTGGTCCTGCCATTCCCAGATCGCGCCACCAAGCAAGCTCGGGTACTGGTCAAACAGATCGTTGTATTCGCCAATTGCACCCATGGAGTTGAACATCGCATGTGCGTACTCGCAAAGGTAATATGGCTTGGTCAACTTCGGGTCATTGGCGAGCCGACGCAGATCATTAGGGTGCACGTACATTTGACTGTCAATGTCGGTAGGATTGCCAGCTCCGATACCAAACCGCTCGTAATGCGTTGGACGCGTAGGATCAATGGCCTTTATAGCCTCCAGTGCAGCCATGAAGTTGCTGCCGCCGGCGCCGCACTCGTTGCCGAGCGACCAGATGATCACAGATGCATGGTTTTTGAAGTTCTCTACGTTGGCCACGTTCCGATCGACAATGGCAGCTTTCATCCGTGGCTCGTTGTCAAACCTGCGGTCATAACCGTGGTATTCGCAATTGGCCTCGGCCACAAGCCAGATGCCCCACTCGTCGCACAGCTCATACCAACGCGGACTATTAGAGTAATGGGCTGTGCGGACGTGATTGCAGTTGCCCCGCTTAAGAAGTTCGAGGTCACGGATCATTTGTTCTTCGGTGATTGCGTGGCCGACGTCAGGCCAGTGCTCGTGGCGGTTTGCGCCCTTGAGCTTGATAGGCACGCCATTGACAAAAAGCTGGCGGCCCCTAATCTCGATCTTGCGGAAACCCGTCCGCACAGAAAGCCATTCTGTCTCGGATCCATCAGACAACGCCAACACCGTGGTGTAGAGATTCGGGGTCTCAGCCGTCCACTTGGCAGGATTGGCCACCGGCACTGTCACTTGCACGACTGTTTCCTCACCGGCATTCAAGGCGGGGACGGTGACTTGCCCATTTGCCCCGGGCACAGGCTTCCCCCCGACATCGTATAATGTCACGGAAAAGCGTCGCTCGTGCGCCCGTCTGTCACCGTAATTCTTCACCTTCGCAGACACTTCTAACGTCGCATTCTTATATTGCTCGTCGAGTTCGGTTTTCACATAGAAATCCCGCACATGCACATGCGGCGCGCTCCAAAGGAAAACATCGCGGAAAATGCCGCTCAGGCGCCACATATCTTGGTCTTCAAGCCACGTGCCAGAGCTATACTTGTAAACCTCGACCGCTACTGTATTTTTGCCGGGCTTGACGTACCTGGTGATATCAAACTCGGCCGGGTTGCGGCTATTGACGCTGTAGCCCACCTTCTCGCCGTTGATCCACAGGAAGAATGCCGAGTCCACACCCTCGAATGTGATAAACACGCGACGGCCTTTCCACTCAGCAGGCAAATCGAAGTCGCGACGGTAGCTGCCCACCGGATTCCGCTCTTTGTAAGCGGTCCAGTGCCTGGGTGGCTCGCTCATTACCCGCGGCCAATCCCGCCGGATCGTGTAACCAAAGTTCCGATAAAAGGGGGTGCCGTAACCGTGCACCTCCCAGTTCGATGGAACCGGGATCTCCGCCCAACCGCTCAGGTCGAAGTCGAGCTTGTAAAAGTCCACAGGACGGAGACTCGGCTCTGGCACCCAGCGGAATTTCCACTTGCCATTGAGACTACGATAGTAAGAAGACTTGTACCTGTTCGCCGCCAGCGCCTCCTTTAAGTTTGCATACGGCATGAGCGTGGCGTGGTACGGTTCCTTATTGATCCCGAGGCATTCGGGATCTTCGATCTCTACTGGCACCGGCGCTTGGGCCATTACAACCATGCCAACTCCAATTGTGGCGAGCACTAGCAAGGTTTTATTTGCTGTAATCATCTGTGAAATGCCAATTTTAACTAAACCAAAAATTTAGCCGCGGCTACCAGTTCTGCGCACACAAAAATTCATTCTTTAACTCAACCCAAATTGCTCCTTTGCCAAGGATGAAAATCCAAGGCGCTCTCGAGAAATTACAGTCGAACCTTTTGTCAACGTCGCTTTTTACCCAAACTTTGCAGTAGAAACACAGCCCACCTGCTTATGCCCCTACTTTCACCTACACACCATCAAGCTCCATAAAACCTGGCCACCATGCTCTCAACAAAGCTGCAGCACCGGTCAATGATGATCCCCAATATCCAATAACACCTCCAGCCAATAAAACTCCTGCCGCCGAAGTGCGCGACAAAACCGCTTGGGTTGTGGCTTTAAGTAAATTCAGTTCCTGAAGTTGACCCGCAACACACCGAAATGTTCACTCCCACTAAAGCCGGGGTGCATTCAGGATCCAGAGCCATCGGGAAATGTCCGTTCAGACTGCAAAATAACAAAGACACAGTGCGTAAAATGAGGATAAATTTGGCGTTCATCATGCGCAATTCGACCCGCTAAATGCCATACCATTTGGAAAATGTAAACATGACAAACGTCATATTGAAGCGCATGCACCAGGTGGTCTAAGGTGGCTTGCTTGAAACGGTCAAAGCCACAACAACAAATAACAAGCCAAAAACAAACAACAAATGACGACACGAATAAAAACAACCCGAAATAAACTCCGTGCTGCCACCATTGTTGCGGCAGCCATAGTCCCGATAAGCGTACACGCTTATGTAGGACAATCCACACCCATGCTGAGTGTGAGCGGCAAAAACCTGCAGGCAGGCGGCCAGAACGTGCGCCTGATGGGCGGGTGGATGCAGCCCACCGCAACCTGGTTTAACGGCCAGGGGAGATGGTACAGCGACCCGACCGACTGGACCAATCCCAACAACGTGGCCGGCCTGCTGAACTTTTTAAAGGCAGCGGCAGATGTAATGAGCGACACCAGCCCAAAATACGGCCGGAACTACGGTTGGTACTGCCGATTTGTGCGGATGAATACCGACACAATCGGTGGTTGGACGGCCGAGGGCGGCTTGGTTAACTCAAGTCAGTTCAACGGCTGGATCCAAAACTTCGTGGTTCCATACGCCAATCATCTCAGGTCGCGCGGCCTCTACCTGGTGATCTCCGCCACAGGGCCGATTAATACGCCCAATAACGGCACACGTAACTGCGGCAGGACAGAACAGCAGCGCTTGATCACCTTCTGGCAGACTGTCGCCAATGCTCCAGGTATCAAGAATGTGGACAACATCATGTTCGAGCTCATGAATGAGCCGGTTGAGATTGAATCCGTCCTGGGCAACGGCGACTGGGGCTTCGGACAAGACAAATACTTTTCGGCATTCAGGACCTGGATACAGCCTGTGATCAATGCAGTTCGGAACACGGGGGCTAACAACGTGATCTGGGTGCCCACACTGGAATGGCAGGGCTCACCCCACCAACACGCCCGTTATCCCTTCACCGGCACGCATTGCGGTATTGCGAGCCATTTTTATCCGGCTTATGGCGGCGTGCACGACAACACCACGGCTTTGCAGAACCTGTGGAACAACCAATACAAGCCTGCTACTGACAGGTGGCCGATGATCATCACGGAATGTTTTTGGTTCCCGGAAGATACCGGTCTATGTCGGGGTAGCACAGCAGGTTTTGGCACTGCGCTCAAGGGCTGTATTGATACCGCCGGTAACGTGTCTTGGCTGATTGGTTTCCTTAGCGACCTGCTCCATGATCTCACACAATCTATGCCGGCAAACTGCACGCTGAGCTCAAAACAAGGCGCGCAGGCAGCATTTGATTGGTGGTACCAGTATAACGTTGGCGGCCCGATTCCCGACGGCACGTACAGGATCATTGCTCGGCACAGTGGCAAGGCAATGGACGCCTACGGTGCTCAAACCGCCAATGGCACGCAAATCATCCAATGGCCCTACACCGGCGGCAACAACCAGCGCTGGATCGTAACCCACCGCGGTGGAGGTCAATATAGCATCATCGGTGTACAGAGTGGCAGGTGCGTTGATATCAACGCCTCGGGCACAGCTAACGGCACCAAGGTTCAACTGTGGGATTACTGGGGCGGCGCCAACCAGAAGTACACATTCACGGCTACAAGTAGCGGTTATTACCGGCTCACGCCGACCCATGCCACAGGCTCATGCCTGGACGTGGAAGGCGTTTCTACTGCAGACGGCGCGAGGGTTCATCTCTGGCAATGGCTAGGCGGTAACAACCAGCAATGGGCATTCCAAGCGCCATAAACCCACAACTTCTTTTAGACGACTGCGGCAGCGGGTTTGGTCTTGCTGCCGCAGTCTTTTCTAGGGCCGTGTATCAAACAATCCGATCACGCCGGCTTTTGATTGCCTCATTGTTTGTGAGCGGCGCCCTAATAACGCCGGGCGCGGAGACAAACACCGCTACAAACACGCTTAGCGTCCGCATTGAAAAAGCGCGTGCTGAAAAACAAATTGACCGACGTCTAGAGTCACTCGCCCGCTTAGGAAGTGAGCTCACCCTTGCAGACATCCCAGACGCCATCAAGGCTGTCGATAATTTGAAATCCGTGCGGGAGCAATTGGTTTTCCGGGATTCAGTGCTGAAACGCTGGGGTGAGCTCGCACCTGCGGAAGCGTTTGCGTATGTGTCGCAACTGCCTGAGGGCCTTCCCAAGGTCGAGGCCATCCGAAGTATAGCTATCGCATACGCGCGCACCGATCCTTCGGCCGCAGCAACGGCAGCCTTGAAAATGAAGCCCGGTCGCGCGCGTACCGAGGCCGTCTCGCTCATCTCCGAAACATGGGCAAGAAACAATATCAACGAAGCATTGAAATGGGCAAACGACTTGCCCACCGGACCTCTCAAACAAACAGCGTTGCGCAGTGTTTACTTCGTCTGGGTGCATTCTGATCCGGCTGCAGCCTCTGCAATCGTGCAAAATCTTCCCTCCGGCGACACCAAGACTGCCCTGCTGATCAACATCGCGCAAAACTGGGCTGTCACCGACCGCCAAGCTGCCATCAAATGGGCCCAATCGCTGCATGTTGACGCTGAAAAAGACTTGGCAATTGTAATCGCAACCGAATCATGGGCTGACTACGAGCCGGAAGCCGCGCTTCAGTTCGCCTTAAATCTTCCGGGCCCCGAGTTGCGGCGGCGCGCGGTGGTTATCGCATTGGAACGTTGGGCTACGCAAGATCCACAGCGAGCATTCGCCAAAGCCGCCAAACTCGCTGACCCGATCCTTCAAGAGCAAGGAATCGTGCGAGTGCTCGATGTCTGTGCCCCGGTAAACCCAGCCGCCGCCAGCCAATGGATTGAGCAACTACTTGGAGGAACCGTTCTCTGGGACAAAGCAATTGAAGCTTATGTTGAAGCAGTGCACATCTGGCAACCAGAAGCTGCCGCCCGCCTCGCGGTCAAAGCTAAAGACCCAACCGCGCGCGAGCGCACACTTGAAAAGGCAATGACGCTGTGGCTCAAACTGGATCCCGAGGCTGCAAAACAGTGGCTTGCCGACGCCGAAATCCCAGACCAAACAAAGCAACGTTTGAATTCATTGAATGCAGCCGCAGATCTTGAGTTCTAAACTTATCAACCTGACCTTTATTACAACATGACAACACACCTTGGCAAACTGCTGATTCTGATCTGCCTCTTCGGGTGTGTGCTGACAATGGCTACGCTCCTGTTTCGCGCTCACGCTCCGTTGGAAACTCAAACGGTCACTCAGGATCGCACTGCCATACAAGCTACTGCCATGCAAGCACCAGCCGGCACGCAAAAGCACCAAACCTCCCGAGCGCTTCTGCTGTCCAAAAGCCTCAGGTTAGTGCCTGCATCCGAGCAGCCATCTACGGCTGAGCTAAGACCAACGGAACCACCAGGCGACCCAGACGAATGCCGGCAATGGGCACGGGAAAACCCCGAGCTAGCGCTGGCG
>CAZKTA010000023.1:0-47348 GCA_964555645.1 uncultured Verrucomicrobiota bacterium | reverse complement strand
TCCACGATGTCCGCTCCTTCTTTCTCGGTGCGCTCAAGCCAGTAATCGGCTTCGCGCAGGGCGTTGACGGCCTCGGCAGCAGCCTGGGGTGAAGGCGCTGGAGCGCTTGGCAACGGGCTTTGCAGTCGGGCTTCGAGCGTGCGCACCACAGCCTCGCGTAACGCCCCAATCTTGCGGCGGAGCGAGGCGGCGGCCTGTTCGCGGTGCGTTTCCAGAAGCGGTTTCAGTTCGCGCTCGAACCATGTTTCGCACAGCGTCGCGTCCGTCCCCATCACGCTGACGAGATGCACCGGCACGTCCGCGCCGAGTTGGCCGGCCAGTTGTTGTTTCGCGTAGGCGCGCATCCGGTCGCGGTCGGCGGGTTGGAGCAAATCGGCCTTGCTGATGAGCACCATGGCCCGCGCCCCGGCCTGATAGAGAGCTTGGACCACGTCGAGGTCTTCGTGCGTGAGCGTTGAGCCGGCGTCCACCAGCACCAGCCCCAGATCACAGCGCGGCAGATACGCCACGGTTTCCTCGGCGCCGCTGGTGGCCAATGACCCCAGCCCGGGCGTGTCCACGAATGTGACGCCTTCGCGCAAACGAGTCGCCGGCACTTCGACCAGAATGCGGGCGACGTGTTTGGCGTTGCCCGGGTTTTGCGGCTCGGTCGAAAACTCCGCCAGCCGGGCCAATTCGGCTTCCACCGGTTTGCTGTCCGCGAACTCGACGAGCGCGCGCGGTTTGGGCCCGAACCGGACGCGCGTGGGGATGGCCGTGACGGGCGTGACGCCGACGGGCACCACTTCCGCGCCCAGCAGGTGATTCAACAGCGACGATTTGCCCGAACTTACCCGGCCGAAGATGCCGATTTCAAACGCGCCGTTCTCCAGTCGGTCCAGTAACATGGCCAGCGCGCCACGCAACTCGACCAGGCCGTGCGCGGTGATGACCCGTTCCAACTCGCGCAGCAGCGGCATTTCATCGCGCGTCTGGTCGAGCCGCTGCAAACGGGTCTGGAGATCGGCCGCAGGGCCTTTGTCCAGATACGCTGCCAACCGGTCGAGCGCGGCGTTCAACTCTGCCACCACGCGGGCGAGCGCCCGGCGATCCGCTTCCGTGAGCGCGCCGTAACCGGTCATCCGTTTGGGCTCGATTTCGGCAACGGCGATGCCCGCAAACGTGACGTGGCTGCGGGCGGCCCACAGCGCGCCGCACACGGGGGCGGGCCGGGGCAGCTTCAGGTCGGCCATCGCCTGCGCCATCGCCTCGCGCACCCGTTGGATGTGGTCGTGAATGACCTTCCGCTGCACTGGCGTCGAGTCCTGCGTGTATTCGGCAAATGGCGACGCCGACCCGGCCGTCGCCAGCACGCGCTCGGCTTCCGACAACAAATTGTCCATGTGCCGGAACGTGACGACCAAATGACGCTGGTGGTTTTCGTTCATGTCTTCTGTTGAAGCAGCGACTCCGCTTTGCTGATTCAACGGTTCAACGATTCAACGGTTCAACGATTTAACGGTTCAACGCTTTCTCACGCTCGCTCGGAAACACCTCGTGAATGCGCCGGTCCAGATCCAGCCGACGCAACGCCAGCGGACTGCTCAGGTCGTAGCGGCCAGTGGCCAATTCCTGGAACAACTCGCGCAGCACCAGAGGATTGCCCGCCGACCGGCGCTGCAACCATTCGACGATGCGCGTTGTTCCGGGCGGGATGAGTTCGCACTTTACGGCGGCGGCGACCAGCGCCTGCGTTTCGTGCAGGTGAAACGGCTGCAACTCGACCCGCTCAAAGCGCGTCAGCAACGTCCAGAAATTGCCGATGTCCCAAGAATGTTCCGAGCGGGTGGCGAGCCACACCGGGACGCGCTGACAAACGCATTCGAGAAACGAACACAGCCGCGGCGTCGTCCAGCCCACGCCGTCGAACACGACAGTTTGCTTGGAGCGGGCCAGCGCGGCCAGCAGCCGATTCTTGCGCTGAATCAAACTGAAATCGCCAGCGTCCAGGCCGAGTTGCCGCTCCAGCGCGTGACAAATCGCACTCAGCCGCGACGATTCGGGGCAGAGCAGCAGCGGCCACCGGGTGGCGACATGGCGGATCAGGGCCGATTTGCCTACGCCCTCCGAGCCGAGGATGAGGACGTGTTTGCGCTGCGCGTGAAGTTGTTTGAGGCGTACGATCTCCTTTTCCCGGTGCACGAAAGGAAGGTCCAGTGGGACAGGTCTGGCCGAACAAGTTGTCTGCATGACTCGTTACCGTTTCACAATTGTGTTCTCGGCAGGAGTCATCAGTCCCGCAGAGGCGGGACGGTTTCCCCGGAGGGGCGGGCAAACTCCATTGCCCGACTCGAACTTAAGGTCTGCCGGTCCTTCGCGCAACATGCGAGTCAGGCCTCCAGTGGTTTGCGCCGTTTAGAGCCAGCTCTTGAACCGACGAATGTAAACAAGCTTCACCACCTGGGTCAGCAGGCAATAGCAGAGCAGCACCAACGGCAGGTAAACGAAAAAGGCCGCCGGGAGCGGTTGAAGGTGAATGGCCGAAGCCAGCGGCGTGAACGGCAGGGCCACGCCCACCGCCATCACGGTCGCCGTCGTGATCAGTACCACCGGGGCGGCCGTGCTTTGCAGAAACGGAATCTTCTCCGTGCGGATCATGTGAACGATCAGCGTCTGGGTGAGCAGGCCCACCACAAACCAGCCAGACTGAAAGAGCGATTGCTGCTCGACGGTGTTCGCGCCAAAGACATGCCACATGACCCAGAAGGTGGTGATGTCGAAGATGGAACTGATCGGGCCGATGCAGAGCATGAAGGTGGCAATCGTCCCGGCGCTCCACTGGCGCGGCGTCTTCAGGAAGTCCTCGTCCATCCGATCCCACGGGATGGCGATTTGGGAGAAGTCATAGAGGAGGTTCTGCACGAGCAATTGCACGGCGAGCATTGGCAGGAACGGCAGGAACGCGCTGGCCACCAGCACGCTGAACACGTTCCCGAAGTTCGAACTGGCGGTCATCTTGATGTATTTGATGACGTTGCCGAACGTGCGCCGGCCCTCAATGATGCCGCGCTCCAGCACCAGCAGGCTTTTCTCCAGCAGAATGATGTCCGCCGCTTCCTTGGCCACGTCCACAGCAGTGTCCACGGAGATGCCCACGTCGGCCTCGCGCAGCGCGGTGGCGTCGTTGATGCCGTCGCCCAGGAAGCCCACGGTGTGGCCGTTGGCTTTGAGCACGCGGACGACGCGGGCCTTCTGCATAGGGGAAAGCTTCGCGAAAATGGTGGTGCGCTCGGCCAGTTCGGTGAGCGCAGCGTCGTCGAGCGGTTCAATGTCCGCGCCGGTGGCGATGTGCTGAACGTCGAGTCCCACATCGCGGCAGATTTTGCGGGCGACGATGGCGTTGTCGCCGGTGAGAATCTTCACGGTGACGCCGTTTTCGCGGAGCAGGCGCAGGGCCTCGGCGGTGGTTTCCTTGGCTGGATCGAGGAACGCGACGAAACCGGAAAACACCAGATCGCATTCGTCTTTCACGGTGATGGGCGGCTGGTCCGGCGGCAGTTTTTTGTAGCCGACGGCAATGGCACGGAGGCCATCTTCGTTCAGCCGATCGCGGAGAGCCTTCAACTGGTCGCGCAGTTCCTTCGAGAGTTTGGAGATGTGCCCGTCGTCTTCGACCTGGGTGCAGATGTCGAGCATCTCCTCCACCGCGCCCTTGCAGAAAAGGACACGCTCCTTTTTCGAGCGCGTGAGCACGACCGACATGCGGCGGCGGACAAAGTCGAACGGGATTTCGTCCTGTTTCCACCACGTTTTGGCGACCTCGCGCAGGCCGAGCGCCTCGGCACGGTCAATCACGGCGCGATCGAGCAGGTTCTTGAGGCCGGTCTGGAATAGACTGTTGAGGTAGGCGTGTTCGAGCACGCGCCGGCTGTCGTTGCCGCGCAAGTCCACGTGCCGGATAAGCACCACCTTGTCCTGCGTGAGCGTGCCGGTTTTGTCGGTGCAAAGCACGTCCATCGCGCCGAAGTTCTGAATGGCGTGGAGTCGCTTGACGATGGTTTTCTGGCGGGCCATCGCAATCGCGCCGCGCGCGAGGTTGGCGTTGACGATCATCGGGAGCATTTCCGGCGTGAGGCCCACGGCAATGGCCACGGCGAACAGGAACGCCTCCAGCCAGTCGTGCTTCATCAGGCCGTTGATGAGGAACACGGTGGGCGTCATCACCAGCATGAACTTGATGAGCAGCCAGCTCACCTGTTTGACGCCGCGGTCAAAGGCGGTTTGCGGGCGTTTCCCGGTGAGTTTCTCGGCCATCGCGCCGAAGTAGGTGTGATTGCCCGTGGCCAGCACAACGGCTTTGCCCGTGCCGCTGACGATGCTGCTGCCCATGAACAACAAGTGCGGCGAATCGAGAACTTCGACGGGCAAACCCTCTTGCGGCGCGGGATCCTTGGGCCGCAACTGACGTTCCGGCTCGTATTTTTCGACGGGCATGGCCTCGCCGGTGAGCGCAGATTGCGTGACGAACAGGTCGCGCGATTCGAGCAGGCGCAGGTCGGCGGGAATCATGTCGCCGGCAGAAAGCAGGACGATGTCGCCCGGCACAAGCTCGCGCGTCGGGATGTCGGAGGCCAGGCGGTTCAATGCGTTCGGCTTGCGGTCCACACCGACGTTTTCGGCGCGCAGCACCGTGGCCTCGTTACGAACCAGTTTCCGCAACGACTCGGCCTGCACCTGTGATTTCATCTCCTGCCAGAAGCGCAAACCGACGCTCAGGGCGATCATCGAGAGCATCACGATGGTGGCCTTCAAATCGCCGGTCATAAAGGAAACGGCTGCGAGCACGGCCAGCACTGCGTTGAAGGGATGCTTGAGCGCACCCCACAGGACCAGCGGCCAGCCGGGCGGTTTCTGGGCGGAAAGTTCGTTTGGGCCGAATTGCTGGAGGCGGCGGCGCGCCTCGGCCCACGTCAGCCCTTCGGCGCTCGTCCTGAGGCGTTGGAACACCTCGGCCTGGCTCGCCTTTGCAGCTTCAGCGAGGTCGTGAAAAAGCTGCGGCTCGGATTGACTTGTGTTGAGAGCCATGCGTCGTTGTCACCAATCTCACTGGCATTTTAAAATGCCGGGCAATTCGACGCGAGGGCAATTGGTGACTTGTAGGACGGAGCGCGCTCAGGATTTGACATGACAATCACCACGCTGCAGTTGGCGTGGTCGCTAATGCGGTCAGCGGCGTCGCCAAGCAACCGTCCCCAAAGCTCCGAGTGGTCGCTGTGGCCAACCACAATTAGGTCGTAGCCGCCGTCCTTGGTGGAGTTGACGATGGTTTTGGCGGGATGTCCGCTTTTGGACAGGCATTGATCTGGATGCCACGCTGTGCCGCGATATCGGCGACCTCCTTCTGACGCCCTTTGAAATATTCGTTTGCCGCATCTGCTTCCTCTTCCGGTTCGCCCGGGAAATCAGTGTAGCGGGGCAATGGTTCACGCACCCAAAGGGCGATGAGTTGCGCATTGAACACTTTGGCCATCACGGCGGCGCAGCGCAGGGCCGCCTGGGCGCCTTTTGAACTGTCGTAACCGAACGAGTATTTTCGTAAACATGTTTCGTTGAATCGTTGAATCGGTTTAACGGTTCAACGGTCTGGGCACTTTTTGCTTTCCCGTTAACCTTTCGTTGATAAAGCCGGCCCCACGCGTTCATCGTGCGCAGGCACGGCTGGAAAAACTTCTGGGCGATGAGCGTGGGCACGAATGCGCTCAGGATTACGACCGTCACCAGCACGGAGTATTGCTCCTGAGTGATAATCTTGTTTTGCAGGCCGAACAGGGCGGAGATTGTGCCGAAGGTCAGTGCGGTGGACATGAGCAGCGCGGTTTAATTGGCCTCGCGCGAGCGCATGTAAAACACGCGGGACAGCGGCCAGACCCCAATGAATTTCGTGATCATTTTTGTCGCCAGCAAAACCGCAAAGACGCCGAGGGCAATCCAGAGCGCCGGCAGTGAGACGAACAGTCCGGCCTTGATGAAATAGAACAGCGTGAAGATGGCGAAGGCGATTGAGCGCATACGATGCACCAGCGTTTTGTCGCGCAGTAACACACCCGCCACAACGAGGCCAAGCAAATACGCGGGCAGCACCGCTTCGCTCTTGGCTGTGGAGGGCAGTCCGCCGCAGATTTCGCACAGGCTATGCGCACGGCCCAGTTGGCAGAAGAGCATCGTCACAAACTGCGTCCAGCACCCACGGTCCCTGGCGTGGCGCTCGGCGCAGTGCAGCTGGACCAGTTGGTGAAAACTCAAGGCGTGGAAAAAGCTGGAGCAATTGGGGAAACACGCTACAAAATCGCGGCATCGCGAGTCCTTTCGTTTGCTTTTTGTATACACACGGCACGAGGGGTGCCGGAAAGGACCTCCCGATTCAATTTTCAGGAAATTGCCGAACCGCTAATTTGGACAAGAGTGAAGTTCAGTATGCGCTAACAGTACTTTGCCAGTACATTGCCGTTACGCTCAGGATGCACCGCGCAATGAGTCCCGCAAGCCAGCTTCCATTGCGATTAGGGAATTTTTGCGCCCCTTAGCAGAGGTAGTTGCATAAGCAAGGCGTTTAAGTGCCGGCAGTTATGAACCTTGCTCTCTTAAGGTTGGTACTGGGGTGTCAAATGGCTTTTCAAAGTTACCCGGTAATCGTTGACTTGGAAGGGCGCTTGGACAAGGTGCAGGTGGGCCAAAACTGCGAAATTGGACTTTGATAAACGTGCGCGGTTGTTTGCGCGCAAATAAACCGGGTGTGATGGCGGTGATTAGTGTTGCGTGCGGCCGAGAAAAAATTAGGGGCGGCAAATCCTTTGCCGCCCCATTTGTTGCTGTGGGAAAATGTTACCTGGTTGATTTACCTACGCAGTTTGCGACACACAAGTGCTGCGCTGCCAACCCCTAAACCTAGAAGCATGAGTGTAATACCACCATCGGGCACGGGGCAGGGGCATAGCACCAACATGTCCTGGCGCAGTTTTTTGCCGCACTTTGTAATTTGGTACAAATTCAGAACTTTCACTGGGTACTTACCAGAGTTATCTTTCTTTGCGTTTGTGATGCTGCCAAATTGATTTATGAGGAGCGTCTTAATGGCCGTTGTTAAATAGCCGCCCTCGCCCTCCAAATACCAAATTGCCGCTTGCAGAGCTCTTGCCGATGCAACACGCCCCGGTCCTGGGGTGTAGTTGTAACCTAGCAATGGATTTTCGGTGGCAAACAGGTAATACAACCAAGCTGTGCCGACCGAAATTGGATCACCTGCCGGGCCAACACCACCATTTATTGCTCTATCACTCAGATAGGCTACGTATGTTGCGCTTTTGTCTGAGATATATTCCCTACTTTCCAAGCAAAACGTCTGAAAATCTTTGGGAGGATTAGGTGCAAGCTGGTTATGCGTATTTGGACCGTAGCCGCCCCACGTAAGGTCCGAAGACGGCGTAAGCGTAAATTCGCCTGCGCCGCCGTAATAATAACCTGCGATGCGATTAACCGTGACAGTTATTGCTTTTAGGTTTAAGACCGATATTATTAACAGAGCAAATGCTGCCGTTACCCAGTTTAGTCCTCCTTGAGTCTTCATAACTCCTTTTATGTTCTCGGTAATTGGTTTTTTCCCCAGCTTCGGCTCATAAGCGAAGCCGCGGGTAAGACGAGCAAGTTAGGTGCCAGGGTTTATGCATCCAACGAAATTCATATAAGCTGCTGATTTCAAGGGAGATAGATATTTAGGATTTTTATCGGTTAACGGATCGCACATACCTATTGTGTAAGGCAGAGCTTACGTTTTTGAGTACTGGAAACCGTTTGTTTTAAGGTTACCAGTGTAAGATGGTCACAATCAGATAGTTAGGTCGAAATGGGTTTTTCATTAGTTGCGTAGTTGTTGGTTTACACACGACGAGAAATTGTTCGCGCAGGCGGTGAAGATTTTGTTGGGAAAATGCGCTCAGATTCTAGTTGGGCGTAATTCTAACATAAGCGTTCCCTGCATAAAAACGGTTTCACATAGGTGAAGCGTTGTATACCGCTCCACAGGATGGGCCTTTTTGTTAGAGTCGTGGGGACGTTTCTTGGGTCAGCGTTTAACAAGGTTAGTGAAGAAGAGAATAGGGCGGGCATGTTCCCTATCTGTCTTTAGCATTAACGTCAGGTGTAGCGTTTAGGGCCAGGAAGGCGTGGTTAGGGTGTGATACGCCAAAAGGAAATATTGGACTGGGTTATTAACAGTGCGCTAGGTACAGAAATGCTTCTGGCTAGGTCATTAGACGGGTTACGCTTCTGGAAAAGGCTCTAGCCCGCAATTTTGCAGTTGCAACTGCGGACTGGATGCCTGTGAAATTTGGTTAGTAAATGCGCGCAACGCACGTTAAGTCTCATGTCTTAATTTCCAGCAATTGCGTATGTGGCTGTATACCGAGGCCGATAAAAGCAAAGGGCAGCATTTTGTTGCTGCCCCATCGTTCTTATTTTTGGAAAACGGCAAGATGCTTTACTTGCGCAGCCGGCGAGAAATAAGCGCTACACCGCCGATGCCGATGCCAAGCAACATCAGTGTCAGGCCGCCATCGGGCACAATCATAACCAAAAAGTCTTGAACATCGGTTCCGCACACGCCAAGGTTTAGAACCCTGACCGGATACTGGCGATTGTTATCCTGTTTGGCAACTGCTTGCCAATTAGGACCGAATTGCTGTTGCAGTAAGGTCGCTATCCAAGGTGCAATCGCGCCGTGCTGTTCATCCTCCAACCACCAAATGGCTTTTTGGAGATCGCCAGCACTGCTCATGCGCCCTAGACCGGGCGTGTAATCGTATCCTGGAAGTGTTCCCGTTGCAAACAACTGGTACAACCACGCTGTTCCGATTGATATCGGGTCGCCTTGTGGGCCCACGCCACCTTTAATTGCTTTGGTGTTAAGCCCGGCAACGTAAGCCTGACCCAGTGTAACCCTTTCTTGAGTTTCCAAGCAAAAAGACTGAAAGTTTGGTAATGGAGCGCCTCTTTGGTTGTGCGTCAGTTCCCCGTAATTTCCCCAGCACAAATTGCCCGAGGGCGTTATCGTAAACTCCCCACCGTTGCCAGAAAAGTAACCCGGTATTCGGTTTACGGTAACTGTAAGTGCATTTACCTGTGCAGCGGCAAGGAATAAAACACTTATTGCTGCCCCGACTAACGCGATTTTCGCTTTGTTTTTCATAGTACTACCTGTTTCTCGGTTTTGGTTTTTCCACCGGCACGTACAAAATTTGTACGAGCGACTAAGAGGTTTGTAGCTAGGTTTATGCCAAGGACCACGGGTTTCGTACGCGGGCTTCGCAAATCAGTGATTTCGAGCTTGTTACGTCGAGTAGGTGTATGGAGTCTTTGCTCTGGAATACAACCTTTTTTGTAAGGCTGAGCTGACAGTTTGGGTTCAATGAAATGTTTTTGGGCCATTTGCATGCATTAAAGCCTGCAAATCAGCGTGTTAGAGCGAAAAGACGGTTATAGCCTATGCGTCGGCTTTGTTTACACGAAATGGTAGTGTTTCGAAAAGCGCGGTAACGCCAAAAAGCTCTCAATTCGGGTTGTTTACGTCGAATGTTGGCAGTCTTGGTCAGGCGGTCGTTGCATCTGCATTTGCCAATGGCTGAACGTAATTGAACTCTTTGTGCGGGCGACATTGAAGTCGGGAGAAAACCACGGCTTTATTAGCGTGTGAGCATTATTCACCACGCTGCTTTTCGGCTGGCATTGCTCAAGACCAAAGCCGAAGGAAACAATTTTAGCCAGTTTATACTGGAGAACATTTTCGGCGTTGGTATCGCGACCCCTATGCTTCGGTGAACAGGCCGGGCGGAGGTTCAGTGTGCTCAGGCGAAATGGCAGGCCCTTTTGACTGCATCCAAGTAACTGCGCTGCGGACCAGTTCGGACGCGTTTCGCAAGCCGAGTTTACTTTTAATTTTTTCGCGGTGTGCTTCAATTGTTTTAATGCTGAGGCGCAACTCGGCTGCGATTTGTCTGGTCGTTAAACCAGAGCCGATTAACTGAAACACCTGAAGCTCGCGGTCGGTTAGACTTTCGACGGTTGGGCCATGGGCAATGTTTTTCTTAGATAGCAGCTTGTGCAAAACGAGCACGGCAAGTTTGCGGCTCACGTACATATCGCCTGCAAGTACAGTCCGTATCGCGGCTAAAACTTCCTCGGCAGCTTCCTGCTTTATAACATAACCATCAGCGCCGGCGAGAAGGGCGCGTTCGACGTAGATTGTCTCGTCGTACTGTGAGAGCATGAGAATGGAAACTTGTGGGTACCGCGCCTTGATGGACTTGATTAACTCGAGCGTGTCCCCGTAGCCGAGGCGTAGGTCTAGAAGAATGACGTCAGGTTTTGTGTTCTCGACTGCCGCAAAGGCACTTGTTACTGTATCGGCCTCGCCGCAAATCTCGAGGTCAGTTTGACTATTGATCAGTTGTGAGACCCCTTCGCGCAATAGTGGGTGATCATCCACAACCAAGACACGGGCTTTTCGGGTTTTGATGTCGTTTACGGTCTTCATTGCGAACTGATTTAGCCGGTAATTGTGTTGGAAACTTGGGCTATCGAAAGCACACACTCGATTTCTGTGCCTTTGCCAGGTTGAGAGCGTACGTTAAGGCTACCGCCGATTGAACGTGCGCGGTATTTCATGATGCGCAAGCCCAATCCAGCATCTGGGTTGTGGCTAGGTTCAAACCCGATACCATCGTCACGTATAACAAGGCGCAAAGAACCATTCTGGGTTGCAAGTTCGAGGTTTACATTTCGTGCTTTCCCATGCTTAACGGCGTTATTGATTGCCTCTTGAGCTATCATGTAAAGGTGTTTGGCTTTTCCGTTGTCGAGGTGCGGTGGCTCGGTCGGCAAAGTGCAGTTGCATTGAACGGGTAAGATTTGCTCGCATTCGGTTGCGAGTCTGCGCAGGGCAGGGACGAGACAATCCGCCTCGATATCGCCCGGATCAAGCCCTTTGGCAACTGCGCGGGCGAGTGCGTTGGCGGTTTTAATCAATCTGACCAGTTCATCCGCAGCCTCAGCTTCAGCCGGCAAAACGTCCGAGAGCGTTTGTTGGAGGCATTTAGCTTTTATCGCTATCGCTGAGAGGTATTGCCCCAAGCCATCGTGGAGATCGTGGCCGATTCGAGACCGTTCTTGTTGGCTAATTTCGAGAATCTCAGCCTGGAGCCGTTTTGCTTCGGTAATGTCCATCGCAGTTGATACTATGTAGCGTACGTAGCCGTCGGGGTTTCGGACGGCGGACGCAGCCAACAATACGTTCAGCATTCGCCCGTCACGTGTGCGGTGATGGAACTCGAGATCGAAGTGGTTGCATTTGCCATTCGCCAATTCGGTGAGCAGTTGCCGGCAGCCCTCTGCCTCGTCGGGATGAACAAGATCGGATATTTTGAGTTTTTGCAGGCTCTCGGCGGAATAATTCAGCATCGAACAGTACGCTTGGTTGACCTGTAGGTAACGGCCGTCCGGAGCAAGCAGCGCAACGCCGATCGGTGCAGACTCAAACAAGGTTCTGAACCGCTCTTCACTAGCCCTAAGTGCTTCTTCTATTTGTTTGCGTTTTGTGATGTCTTTGAAGCTGATGAGAACAGCCTTTTTACCGGCTAACGTTATTGTGGCTGGGCTGAGATCAGTAAATATGACAGATCTATCCTTTCGCACGAACCGAAAATCGCGTGGTTGCCAGCGGCCGGACTTGATGGATTTGCCAATCTGCTCGGAAAACGGTTTCAGATCGTCCGGATGCAAAAGTTCGGCAACGTCAAGCTTGGGGAGCTCCTCGAACCTGTATCCCAGCAGTCTTGAGCAGGCAGGGTTATGCATCAGTAAAGACCTTTTCTCCCAATCCAGCACAAACATTCCTTCGCTGGCTTTTGCAAATATGGTTTTGAAAGTGGTTTCAGACTCTTTAAGGGCAGCCTCGGCACGTTTACGTTCCGTAATGTCCTCGGCTATGCCGGCGATGCGATAGACCGCACCGCACTCGTTTAACACCGGGAAGGCACGGTCTTCGATCCAGCGAATCGTACCATCAGGCCGTTCGATTCGGTAAATTTCGTGGTATCTGCCGAGTGCTTTAAGGTTTGCAAAGGCTTTTTGAACGCGTACGCGGTCTTCAGGCAGAATGGCTTGGAACCAGCTTTTTGGAAACTCAAAGAGGCTCTGGCAACTCCGGCCCCAAATAGCTTCATAGGCTGGGCTAACGTACAGCAATTGCTTTTCAGGATAATCGCGAATCCAAAACACTTCGCGTATATGCTCGACCACTTGGCGGAATTGTTCCTCGCTCGAGCGCAATTTATCTTCCATGTGTTTACGCTCTGTGACGTCTAATCCGCATACAAGAACAGCGGGTTGACCATCGAATTCGATGCGGGTTGCTGCCAAGTCAACCCACCGGACTTGACCGTCCCCGGTGACGATCGGGTACTCGCGTCTGGCAGGCAATTCTTCTCCAGCTTCGCGCCGCAGTATGCAGTCCCGAGCCAAATCACGCACGTCCGGATCCACCAAATCCCACGCCGGATAATTTCGGAGGTCGTCTGCGGTGCGCCCAAGTATTTTCTCGGCGGCTTTGTTTGCGTAAACGCATCTACCCTGACGGTGAATCAATACGAACACAGGGAAAATCCCTTCCAAGGCACCGAAAATGGCTTGATTGTCGTTCGACTCGGTTGTTGTTGGGGCTGGCATCTTGATTTGCTGTTTGGCAACGTGTTCCCGAACGACAGAGGCTGGCATACCAGTTTGTGTGTCGGGATCGTGTCGGTTAGCGAGCGGTTTGTCGGTTTGCGCAACGCTTCTTTGGGTCCGTGCCTCGAGCTGCCAATTTGCTTTGGTGGTAAACCGAATCACCAAGCCGGTTATACCTGTGACCAGTAAAGCACGTATCAAGTTTTGCGGCGCTGGATTCGGGATTTTTAAACCTGACAGCAAATCGAAAGCTAGCTGTAAGAAAACCGTGCCAACAAAAACGGTGGGAACAAACAGACGCATTAACTTTGCCTGTTGTGATTGACCGACGAAGCTGCGCAGGGGCGGCAAGTTCGGCTCAGCAGAGAGTAAAAGACTTAACCCGATCCCAATTGTTCCCACAGTAGCGAGTGCATTAGGCGGGACAGCTACCTTTTCGCCCCAGACCTGTGGCCAGCCATAAAAATGTCCAAGCAATTCAATGAAATTCGCCAAGACAATTATCAGTGCAAAGCCACCCACAAAGTGCTTTATGATTTGACCGTGTTGCAGGGTCTGGCCAACCAAAAGAACACATGCAAGCATGAGTGAGAGTCCGCATATTTTCGACATGGCTGCAAAAGATTTGCAGGCTAACAGTGCGGCAGTTTGTTGGATCGGAGTTCCAAGCGGGTTCTGCTGAGTCGGCGACGTGCTGAAAGTGCAAAACAGACACAGTGCAAAAGCCAGCACAAGTGCAACCAAAGCGTAGTATTGCCAGGTACGAACGTTGGGGAACTTCAGTCGGCAGATTAAAGCTGACCCGATCAGGACAAACACAAATGCAGCACGTGGGTTTAATGGTTCAGCCATGATCCCGAATGTAGTCAGCGCAGGAACGTTTGTTATCCAACTGACCAATCCAGCGGTGCCCAAACCAAGCACCAGCAAGGCAAATCCCAAGGCTAACCGTGCAAAGTGCGATTCTACTCTGTCGGCACTTAGCCTATGCTGAGGTGCAGATGCCGGCTCCATGATAGGTTAATCCTACTCGTTTTAGGCCGGTCTCCCGGACCCGTGCCCGGGTACAGTGCCTTGTTCAACCCGTCAACTCGGTTTTCGTTTTCGGCCTTCGACTGGCAACTTCACTTTTGCGCCTACGCCTTACCGTTTTAATCGGCAATCTCGCCAAATAACCCTTGCGCTGAAGTGCGTCTTGCCATAACCCGGTTTCTTCTACCAAGGCCGTTTCAAGCGTTAGCATCCAATTAGCAAATATTGCGCTAAAATGCAAGCCTAATTTCAGTTATCTGTCTTTAGCTCAGAATCTTCTATCTAAGGCGTTGTAATTTGACGAGTCGCGTTTCTACGATGGGCAGTGCATGCAATGAGGCCACGAGCGTCGGTCTAAAAGGCAAAACCGGGTGCGCCTTAGGGTCTTTAAGACTCAAGGAGCGCTTCGGACAACCATATTGCGGGAGGCTTGACTCACAACAGGCTGCTTTCCATTTTGGTTTTGTGGACGAGCAAGTTTGGGTAGTCGCTCACACAAAGCCACGATGCGAAAAAAAACTCGCACGCCATTGCGAACGCGAGCAAGTTGAATTCACGCTGCCATGTTACAAGGTAAAACATAGGTATCGTGGCAAGACTGTTGTTTTCGAAAAGCCTTTGTTTCCTGGGTATGTTTTCCTCCGGATGAATGGAAGCCAGCGCCTGGTCGTGCTACGCAGCAATTGTGTGGTTAGGCTGCTGGTTGTCACCGACCAGCAACTGTTCAAACGACAGTTGGAAGATATCCTGTTCGCCTTGCAAACCGGAGTTGAAGTCCGCCTAGCCCCGGCCATTGGCGAAGGCATGAGGGTACACATTAAGTCTGGACCACTGCGCGGATTGGAAGGCTGGGTTGAGAAACGGTACGGGCCAAATGTTGTTCTGCTCCGGCTCGACTTTATCGGGCAAGCGGCTGCGGTAAAGCTCGACGTATTTGATGTTGAACCTGCATGAGCGAATAGTGGCTAGCACTAAACGGTTGGTTTAGGTCGGTACCAAATCAGCCCAAAAGAGCTGCACAACTTGGCGCGCTTCATTGAGCGGGTGCGAGGCGATAAAACCTGCGTGGCAGTGTTGCTGATTCAGGATCAATGATCTCAATCCACTGGTTTGTCTGAACTTTTACCCGGTACAGCGTAATCCAATCAACAAGGTTTTCGCTGGCTTGGAATTGCACCACATCACCCGGCGGCGCAACAAAACTGATTTTGGCCATGTTAGACTTGTGATACCGACGCAACTCAAGTCTGCGACTGGAAACGTTTGTCCCAAGCAGCCTGTAGAATCGCTGCTGTGAGTTTATCGAGGCTGGGTCGGCAATTTCGATCAGTTTATTTGCTGTGATGTGCAATTCGTAAAGCGAGGTCCAGTTTATCATGTCCCCACTGGCCTGCACCGTGACGGTTTCACCAGCTTGTCCCCAGAACTTGATGACTGAGATTTCTTTACCGGTAAGCACGGTACATCGCAGTGCATCAGGACCAATGTAGGTTGTTTCTGCGGCTGGCATGCCGCCAACTGCAGTTCGGTAAAACCGCATTGGAATATCGGTTAGGGTCGGATCAAAAAATTCAAGTGGTTGATTCGAAGTGACAACGAACCTGTGCAGGGTTGTCCAGTGAACTCGATCATCACTGGCTTGTATTTCAACCACAGCACCGGGCGTTGCGGCAAAGCTCAACCTTGGCAAAGCTGAGGCCAAAAATTGCGTGAGACTAAGTTTTCGGGCACCGACATTAGGCCCCATGAGCCGATAAAACCGTTTTGGCAGATATGCTGAGGCAGGATCTACAATTTTAATTACCTGACTTACGCTCGGCTGCAACTGATAAAGCGTGGTCCAGTTCTTTAAATCTTCACTTGCTTGAACCGCAACAGTCTCGCCTGGATAACCCGCAAATTGCACCATTGCAAGGCCGCGCGCTTTGGTGTGACTGACCGAGAGCAAACCCGGCACGGTGTATCCAACTTCGTTCGATGGCGGGCTTTCCAAGCCATCTGCAGTGTACGCAGTTGCGACGAAATAGTAGGTCTGGCCAATGACCAGGTTTGAAATTGTTACCATTGTGCGATTACCAACGTCAACGCGAGTCGGATAGACGCCGCTCGTTGTACCGTACCAGATTGCATAGCCGGCTACACGTGGGTCCAGGCTTGGGTCCCAAACAAGAGTAACAACCGACGATGCATGGGCGGTCAATGCCAAAATTGCAAGCAGTGCAAAACCTCCCACTGCACCACAAAAGTTGCGTTGTTGAATTTGTACGCCTTGCACAACTTCTCCTTGGCGATTGATGAAATAGCAATCGGGTTGCCATAATTGATTTCTACATTCTGAACGAGTGTCGTGACCGACCTGGGCATTTCGAAGCTGTGCGACCGAACAAGTGCATCTGCGCTCTCGAAATGTGGGGATTTGTCGGGGCATGTTAATCGTCGGGGCAAGTTTGTCCAAATCGAGTACAAAACTCGGCTGTGCCAACACTGCGAATGTAAATGCTTCGAATCCAGCGACGAGCACGGGTCTATGGAAAATGCACAGCAGGAATAGAACGCTGATTTGATGCCTGTCTTGGTTAGGCACAGCGGTGTCTTTCTTAATGTCACTTGATTAGAACTTGTAAAGACAGTTGCGATTCACGGTGCTGTTCTCTGTAAACGTATTCGAATCCGTTTACTCAACCTAGCCGAATCCAGACATAAAAATGCACCCTTGGCACACCTAAGCGGTGATATTACACGATGGCAGCTAGACTCGTTTGGCAAGGTAAAACTTCAAGCGCTGAAAACGGTTGTAGGCTTTGGTTTGTGAAACAGGTCTGATAAATTGGTGTATTGTTCCGGCCGACGACTTAGTCCGCTGAGCAACTGTTTTCTAGACTTTGCGTGGGAGTTTTGTTGACGTGGCACTTTTAATGTCTTATCTACTGGGCGACAATTTGCTACCCATGCCAACGAACAACAGCTCGGTGCATCTGGGTTATAGATTGGGCATATCCGCCTTGGTGATTCTAATGCCCGCGCTGGTAAACGGTCAGGAAGCCTTGCGTTCAGCAATCGAAACTGATCGCGCTTACGGCGCCAGAGCCGCAGCACGACAAGCGCTTGCAGAACAAATTAAGGCCGGGCCGGTAGTTGTACAGGCTGGTGTTTCGTATTCGTTTGAATGGAACGACAATATCTACTACCGACCGGAAAACGCCGAAGAGGATTTTATCCACCGCCCGCGGTTTAACGTGCATGCAATCTGGCCCGTCACACAAAATTCGCTTCTGAGTTTCGGGGTTGGGACCGGATACGATTTCTATACTGAGCATTCGGACTTGAGCAGATTGGTTGTTACGCCTGATTCCGAACTCGCATGGGACATTGCGATCAAGGACTTTGGCTTAACGCTGTTCGAGCGAGTCGAGTATTCGCAGGATGTGCTTGGTCAGGCTGGGATCAGCAGGGTGGCAAGGTTTCCGCGCCTTGAAAATACCGTTGGTTTCCGTGCGCGGTGGACTCCGAAGCGATGGTTGGTTGAGGGTGGCTATAGCCACTTCAATTTTATCTCTTGGACGGACGAATATGATTATTTGAGCCGCTCGACCGAACAATTCTTCGGACGCATCGGCTACAGATTCGGACATGAAACAGTTGGGGGAATCGAGGTCAGCGCGGACCTCACAGATTATGATTCGGAACTTAGCACCGACAATATCGGAGTAAGCATAGGTCCGTTCCTTCAATGGCAGTTGACCCGTGACATCGAGCTGAACATGCGCAGCGGGTACGTTTTGTATTCGGCAGACGAAAGCCCGTTGACAGGCGAGGCTCGAGATCTCCACTCGTACTATTGTGGCGTCGAAATGCGGCACCGTCTTACCCGTGCAATTTCACATAGTTTGGGCGTGGACCGGCAAGTACGACAGAGCTTTTGGTTGGGGGGACAATTTATGGAGCTGTTATCAGTTAGGTACGGCGGTTCATGGGCTTTTTACAAATATGCCGCGCTTAATATGAGCGTCTTTTACGAAAACGGTAAGCAACCGCGAACGGTCGTACTGAGCGAGACGTTCGATAGGTACGGTCTCAATGTAGGTATCAACTACCAAGTGTTGCGCCGGCTCACCGCAGGGCTAAGTTATAGATTCGTGAAACGTGATTCGGACGTAAATGATTTGGATTACAGGCAGAACGCTGTGATAGTTTCGGCCATGTACAGGTTTTAGCCAGTGAAAAACTCGAGTCCGTCAAAACAACGTTGCCGCACGGAGGTTTTAACTTAGCGGTAACCGGAACGCATTGGAGCTGCGTATCACAAAAAACGTGCATTGTGCAGGAATTATGAAAACGGAAACGTCCAAAGAATGTTTCAGGTGTTGGCCCAACACGACGTTATACTGGGCTGGCTCATTGACAGTCTGTGTGTTTGGAGTCTTGCTCTTGGGTTTGGTCGGTTGTGCTACTCGTTCATCAGACCAACAGGCTGCGTTTGTGCCCGTGCCGGTAACGACAGGGCAGGAAACCATCCAAGTATCAGGTGCCTCTAGCACCAATGTTTCTGCAGCCGGAACAGCTCTGGTGCCCAAAGCTTTTACGCTGGCCAAGCTTCAAGAGGGTGATGTTCTGCGTATCACGTTTGAAATTGAAACGAATTTGAACACGGTCGCAAAAGTGCAGCTCGACGGCACGATTGTCATGCCGCTGATCGGCACGGTAAAAGCCGCAGGTAAAACACCATCCGAACTGCAGAGCGAACTGATGCAAGCATACGAGCGTGTGCTCAAAGTAAATCAGTTAACCGTGGCCGTAATGTCGTCGTCGGCGAGTGTCTATGTATCGGGGGCGGTATTGCGGCCTGGCCGAATCGCGATGGACAGACCGTTGACAGCGCTCGATGCGATAATGGAGGCCGGTGGGTTCGATTTCACCCGTGCACAGCCCAAAGCTGTCACAGTCCTACGAATCGAGAACGGCACGCAAGTGACGTACAGGTTGAACCTGAAAAAGGCGCTTGAAGGCAAGGCCTCAACACCGTTTTACCTGAAGCCATTCGATATTGTTCACGTGCCGGAGAAACTGTTTAACTTCTAGTGTTACTTTTGCTGTTCACTGTAGGGGAACACACGGTTGAGGCGAAGAACCTTCGGATTCTTTCCTGGAGGGCAGGGTAGCAGCACACACAAGAGTATCCGCGCCCAGCTTTGGAACGATAACCCAGACTCAACTAGCACGGTGTAGAACAGCTTGGCCGTGTGGACCCGGCAAAGAATGCCCGGCGTGGCAGCAGTTGGCATCTTTAGTTGCACAATTGCGGTGGGTATTTGGGATTAAGTGGGCGGGCTCAATCCAGCTGCTGACCTGGACCTTCACCGGTGCACTCGCACATGGTTATCATAAGGAGCTAACGCAGGGAGATCCAAATACCCTCAAGCCTGCATGGCACGCACCGCTTGCGGAAGAGCTGATGTGTGAAACGCTTACAGTGCATTCTACGTATCAAACCGGACAAGCATCATATGGAAGATTACTATACCAGTTGCGGAACCCCAAACATCGGGTATGCTTAGTTGCACTGGGTTGGGATATGAGGCTGCTTAAAAGAAACTTACGACCGTGTGTGCTAGAGGAGCTGGTATTTCGGTGTTGGGTTTGAAGCAGCCATTGTGCGTTGGGGGTATGAGCACTCAACAAGCATAATTGTGAACAGCCGAGCTAAAACCGCAACAAACAGATAGATGGGACAAGAAAATGAGGCATCATATTCAGCAGGGGACCGCTAAGCAGGAACGTTGTAAATCAAAAAAGCGCATTTTCGCAAAAATGATTTTCGTCGAATTGATCCAATCTTGTGTATCGGCATTGCATCAGGCACCGAGGCCGTCTGCTCTGTGGGGCAAACGGGCAGTTGGCAGGCACGGTACAAGTACTAACTTTTTTGCGGATAGGGAAACGCTACTCCGGTGGTGGGCCTCATGCAAACCTCGGGCGTGCTTGGCTAAAGTCTTGCTCTGTGTGCTGGTTGCGGTTAGCGGGTGTGTGAAGGGTTGGGCAGCGCCGACTTACACTTGGACGAACTTTGTTGGAAAGTCTGGTGGACCGGGAAATGCGGATGGGATAGGGCGCGTTGCGCGATTTGAGTTGCCAAAGGGCACAGCCATCGACGCCTATGGCAATATTTACGTGGCTGATTCAGCGAACCATACGATCAGAAAACTTGCGCTTTCAGGAACGAATTGGGTTGTGACGACCTTGGCTGGGACACCAGGTGTCAGCGGCACAAACGACGGTGTCGGCAGCACGGCTTTGTTTAATACACCGATTGGGCTTGCTCTAGATGGTTCAGGCACCATCTACGTAGCCGACAGCGAGAATCACACTATAAGAAAGCTGTTGCTTGTGGGGACGAACTGGGCGGTAACAACTCTCGCCGGGTCACCTGGCGTTTACGGTACCAACGACGGTGCCGGTGCCGAGGCGCGGTTTAATCTACCAACCGGCGTGGCCACTGACAGCGCCGGTAACGTTTACGTTTCAGATGCCAACAACAATACCATCCGCAAAATAACTCCTATCGGCACCAATTGGTTCGTGACAACACTTGCAGGGTTAGCGGGTGAATTCGGCACGAATGACGGAGTCGGTAACGCAGCGCGGTTTCGCGCACCTTATGATTTGACGACGGATAGCATGGGTAACATTTATGTGGCTGATACCTACAATCACGCCATTCGAAAAATTACACAGGCGGGTTTGGTAACAACCCTTGCCGGTCTCGCCGGCGAACTAGGGACAAACGATGGCACGGGGATGGCCGCTCGCTTTTTCTGCCCAAATAGTATTGATTTTGACAACTCGGGTAATCTGCTTGTGTCGGATGCCCTAAATCACACCATCAGACAAGTATCATCAGCGGGCGAGGTAACAACAGTCGCAGGTAAACCTGGCAGCTTTGGCTTTGCAGACGGCCCGGGCAACGTTGCGCAGTTTTTCTATCCCGCCGGGCTATGCGTTGGCACCAGTGGGGAGGTGTTCCTGGCAGACGAATGGAATCACGCAATCCGCAGGCTGGTCACGACTGCAACAGGCTGGGAGGTAACCACAATTGCAGGCACGCCCGAAGCAAGCGGTACGAACGACGGTGTTGGTATTTTTGTGCGGTTTAATCGGCCACATGGGTTAGCGCTGAACAGTACCGGTGATTTATTTGTAGCGGATTATTGGAATCACACAATCCGAGTAGTATCAACCACAGGTAATGTGTTCACGGTGGCTGGGCTACCCCTAACGCAGGGCACGAACGATGGGCTTGGTGGCGCCGCGCGGTTTTACCGGCCTGTGAGTGTAGCGGTTCACACCGACGGAACCGTTTATATCGCTGATTCGTTTAATCACACGATCAGAAAAGCTGTCCCGTCCGGGCAGTACTTGTCTGTGACAACGCTGGCTGGTCTGGCCCGTGTACATGGTACAAATGACGGCACAGGGTCTACGGCGCGGTTCTTTCACCCACGCGGTGTTGCTCTTGACAACTTCGGCACACTCTACGTTGCAGATGAATGGAATCACGTGATTCGGAAGGTAACCCCCTATGGCACTGTGACCACGTTTGCCGGCCTGGCAGGTGTGCCGGGCACTAACGATGGCCCAGCTACGTCTGCAAGGTTTAATAGACCGGTCGGTGTTGTTGTTGACACTGCTGGTAATGTTTTTGTGGCAGATGCGGGCAACCATGCAATTCGAAAAATCAGTTCGGCGGGACTTGTGACCACACTCGCAGGCATGCCCGGTATAGCCGGCACAAACGATGGCACAGGCTACCAAGCACGGTTCCGCGAGCCGACGGCGTTGGCTTTAGACAGCTCGGGTAATTTATTCGTTGCGGATACCGAGAACTGCACCGTCCGTATGGTGACGCAGAGTGGAACGGTAACAACCATAGGCGGTTTAGCAGGTGTCAAAGGTGGTGCAGACGGTATAGGCACGCAGGCATTGTTTGCATCGCCAGTTGGAATTGCAGTTGACCAAGCAGGCTGTCTGTACGTTGTGGATGCGGCAAACAATTGCATTGTCAAGGGTGTACCAATAAGCGTGGCACCGGAGTTACCAGTTGTTTTAGAGTACGCACGGTATGCGACAAACTTTGTGCTACGGTGGTCCACAAATGCGCTTGGCTTTGCCCTTGAATACAGCACAAACCTTCCTGCAACAAGCTGGACGCCAGTAGCGTTCCCACCTGTGATCGTTGGCGACAAGTTCGTTGTGACCAATGTCATTACCGACGCGCGCCGCTTTTACAGGCTCCGAAAACAGTAGCCTCACGCAGAAATATGCCAACCGTGACATGGTTGGCACGCGATATTAATACGGCCACTGAAAGTTGCAAGGCGCCGGTACCTGCGTTTTGCATCTGACCTCTTCTTTGTACGACTAGAAAGTTGCCGATGGCCAAAAAGCCATTGTCGGGCCAAATACAAAATCGGCCAACCATCGCGCCTTATACGGGTTTGGCCAAACTTCGAGTTCACTTTGAGCGATCGCAAAGCGCGTCCGCTAATAGGCATCAATTTGGGTTAGCGTTGTTGTAGCAGTTTCAGACCTCCAGTTTCAAACCTCAATAGATCAATGTCTGACACAGCGCACCTCACAAGGTTTGCCTAATAAAAACGTGCCAAGCTTGGTAGCGCTCGGGTTGCGCCTCCCAACCGCTACCCGGCCGGCTATAGGACAATCTTCCGTAACAATTTGCACTGCGTTTTGAAAGTGCGACCGCCTTGCACCAGGTTAAACACCGCACTTTCATAACTTTGAAGTCCACCTTTCCAGGTAACTTTTCTGAGAACGCTTCGCTCCTGTGTAGCTTGTAATTGTGGTTTAGGTGCAGGGATAGGGTCAACCCGGACGCCGTGCGAAATATCCGGCTTAAAACTCCAGGCTGGCTTGGCTTTTTAAACGGCGTTTATCATTTGGGACCAATTGGCTTTTAATGCCGAGAATGTAAAAAAAAGCTTGACGGTTTTCAATTTGGCGGTTAAAAAGACTCCAGCAGAATGGCCGGTGAAACACGAGCTGCTACCAGAGCGGAGATTTACTTTGTCTCCACGGGTAAAATTTTCGCAAATTTCGCGGCCACCGCGGCTTCTCCGGCGCGGTGTTGGAAACCAGAAAATGTTAACCCCCAAACAAATCATTAAAGCAAACCCATGAAAAAAGTACTCACAGTGCAGATTGGAATTGTCGTTACCGGTGTAACGCTTTTTAGCAGTGCACTAACGGCGGTCGGAGCCAGTGGTGTATGGACAAATGAAGTTGATGAGCTCTGGAGTAACCCGGCGGCCTGGCTGAACGGCGTGGTTGCCGATGGCGCAGGTTACACCGCTGCGTTCAGTAACCAGGCAGCCGCAACGGTCATGGTTACCTTGGACTCGGCAAGAACAATCGGCAACCTAGCGTTCATCCAAGGAACCTACACAATCACAAACGACGGGCCACTGACACTCGCCGGGCCCACCAAACCGGTTATCTATGTGCCTGCAGGCAGCTCAGCTACAATCCGCCGCACAATTTTGGCTGGCACAGACGGTTTTATCTTGGACGGTGGAGGCACTCTTAACATTTATAAGGGCGGGACAGCAACAATTCCGGCTGACCCGCCTAACCAGTTGACGGGCAGCGTCATTTTAAGCAATAGCGTGCTTCAGGTCCAAGGCGATGACGTGTCCGCTGAAGGCGAGCCGAACGCTAACGATCCGGCCTTGGACGGAATAACTTCATTTACTTTTTACGGTGACAGTACCCTCAACATCAGACCTGACGCGAGCACTTCGCCAAGCTATGGCACAGTGGATGCGGACCTTATTGTTCCGAGTGGCCATAGTGGCACCATTATTCTGCCGGTAAGATTTTCTGGTTCAGCAGGTGACGGTGGCACTATAGGAACAGGTTTGGGTGGTAGTTTGAGCGGTGGTGGCACCTTGATCGTTCGGCCTAAATACATCCGGGGCAACGTCGTGGGTAATTGGTCTGCATTTACAGGGCAGATCGACATTGCTCCAAATTCAGCCACTGGAGGCGGTGATGAGTTTAGGTTTGGAAACTCGGCTGGATTCCCCAATGCGCTCGTTAATTTAAGCGGCACAATCAGCTACACAGCGCGTTATTATCCGGGGTTAGCTTCGAACACGGTGATCCCAATTGGTATGCTTATTGGCGATAATGCCAATGCCTACCTTGCGGGCAGTATGACGGCTGCGTACACATTGTTCTTCGACATCGGCGCCAAGCAAACCGATCCAAATGAAGTTAACACCTTACCGGCTAACATCGTAAATGGAAGCGGGCCGGCTGGCATTATTTGGCGAGGTGCAGGTACCTGGGTATTGACTGGTAACAATACCTATTCCGGCCCCACGATAATTAGTAACGGTATTGTGCAGGTTGGCGATGGCTGGAGCGAGACTGGTGCTCTTGGCACCGGCCCGATAACAAACTATAGCAAACTTGTGCTCGCCAGAGGCGGTACACTTTGGATTCCAGGTGGGATCCATGGCCCCGGGAGTCTCACAAACGCAGGTCCGGGAACAAACGTCTTGTCGGGTATTAGCACCTACACTGGTCCGACCGTTATCACGGCCGGTAAACTCGAACTCGGCACGGGCTCGGTATTACCAGGCAGTTTCACGGTCAGGGACGAAGCGTCATTGGGTATTCGAATGCAGAGTGCAAATGGTGCAGTCAGACTCGGGAGCTTAACTTTCAGCTCCGGTTGCACACTGGACTACGAATTTGGACCGTTTAGCAATCCAACTTCGACGGTGCTGACCAATGCAGGGGTGCTCGGAATGAACGGCAATGTTACCGTAAACATTGTCGGCTCAGCACTTGGCGTCGGTTCGATTACTTTGCTCGAGTACAGCAGCAGAACCGGTTCCGGTAACTTTGTTCTGGGGGCATTGCCAGCCAACGTTACAGGCGCATACATAACAGACGATACACTGAACAAACGTGTTGTATTGACGGTCACTTCTGTGCTTGACCCGACACTGGTTTGGGTTGGTGACGCCGCTGGTGTTTGGGACGTCGGCAACCCGGCGAACCTAGTGTGGAAAGTGGCAGGGTCGGGCGCGCAAGCCTATTACACAGACGGTAATATGGTGCGGTTCGATGACACTGCCACGGGCACGACTACAATTGACATTAGCAGTACTGTGGCGCCAAGCCTGGTTACAGTCGACAACTCGGCCAAAGACTACGCGTTTGGTGGGTACGGTTCTATTGCTGGGTCGGGGACACTCATAAAGCGCGGTACGGGTAAACTTACGATCAACATCAACAATAACACTTGGAGTGGCGGTACGTTGATCGAGTCGGGCACGATTCAGCTTGGCGATGGCACCACAACAACGGGTAATCTTGGCTCCGGCCCAATCACCAATAATGCAACGCTATTGTGCAGGCAATCCGGTGATACAACTATTGGCAATGTTATCAGAGGCACGGGCTGGGTTGTACAAGAAGGACCAGGGCAGTTGACCTTAAGCGGGGCTAACGCACATACTGGAGGTGTAATAGTCCGGTCGAACGCAACGTTTGTAAATGCAAATGGCGACGCAGTTGGTGGCGGGGGTTCAACCTTGGTCTTGGATTCGGCAATTCTCTCAATGACGGCTGATATCTTCTCGGGCAAAACCGTGCTCGTATTAAAAGATTCGGCTGTACTGAACGGTGCTGCTCGGAGAATTGACTCGCCCATTATCGGTACGAACGTAACCTTGCGGCTTACCAATGGCGCGTTAATGACATTTACGGCAGATTTAAACGGTTTCTACGGCACAATAGAGCTTGATTCACAGACTAGTCAGTCACTCCGGTTTAACGCGGGTGGAGCCAATACGTGTACGGGTAGCACAAACGCGCTGTTCTACTTTAACCCACCTGTGGGTGCTACTAACTGGTTAATTAGTCGTAACGGAGGAACGATGTACCTGGGCGGGATCGCCGGTGGGCCGGGCAGGATCGATCAGGGCGGGACTGCAGTAAGTTCGACCCTCACCTGGGTGATCGGATGGCTGAACCAGAACAATACGTGGACGGGCTATTTCACCGACAGCGCGCGAACGAATGCGCTAACCAAGGTTGGCACTGGTAAACTCACGTTGGAAAATGTAGCACTAGAACACAAAGGGGCAGTCATCGTGAACAATGGTGTCCTAGCGTTCAAAGGCACAACCGTTAACTCGCCAACTAACATGGCATATGTTGTTGCTGAGCCGGGAATCCTAGACTTGTCAGAGGCAAATGTGAAGACCCTCACTCTGGGTACAACGGCGTTCCCACAAACATTAGCGGGTAACGGTACCATTCGTGGTAGTGTTGCCTTAGCAGGAAACGCACGGTTGGAACCGGGCACGGCAGTAGGTGTGCTTACATTAGCCGACCCGGCAAGCTTGCGTGGCACAATTGGTGTACTTACAGTTACCGATACAGTCACACTTGGCGGCGTCACATTGTTGGAGTTAAACAAGAACGCGTCGCCGAACAGTGACAGATTGGTTGCCAATTCAATCACAGGCGGTGGGGCACTGATTGTTACCAACATCGGGCCTGAGCTTGCTGCAGGCGATACGTTCACGCTGTTCAGCAGGCCTGTGAGCGGATTCACCTCGGTGACACTACCGCCGTTGAACCCGCCGTTGTACTGGACGAACATGCTGGCAATTGATGGTACGATCAGGGTACTGTCCATGGTGCCGACCACACCCACAAACATTACGCTAACGCGTATTTCGGCTACGCAGATCCAGTTGGAGTGGCCGGCAAGTTACATCGGCTGGCGGCTTGAGACTAACGCGGTGAGTATCACTGCCACAAATCAGTGGTTCACATGGGTTAACTCGACAACGACAAACCGGGTGATCATTGACGTCGATCAGAGCAAGACAAATGTGTACTTCCGACTGGTTTATCCATAGTCAGCCAGGTCTTGTGCACAAACTCGTTAGTCACAGAGTGTAGATGTGTGCCGCTTTGGAGCGGGCGCAAGCCCGCTCCAATCTTTTCTTGCTAGCCCTTTTTTGAGGCGCGGGTACCGCTTAATAGCGCGGTGAGAAAGTGGTTAATGGGTGTGCTAGAGGTTATCATTCGAGGACCCGATGGAGGGCGCGTTTGATCCGGGTTGTGTCATGTTTGTTGCGCGTAAGTGTCACGAGACTTGAAGTAGAAGCTCTGGCATAAGAGCGATTGGACGCATTTTGCCGGGGTGGTTCCCGAAACAATGCTGCCGGTAAGCCAGCCTGCAAGGTTGCCAAATATAGTGCCCGCGTGTAGGTTAAAACAGTGAAGGAAAACCTGCAAATACTGAGGCAAAAGTAAGAACACACAGAATGAAAGGAGCAAAATCGTATGTGACGGCGCGCGCTTTGTTTATAGCGTGGTGCGCGTGTATAGTTGGTGTTTTAGTGGTGGTGGGTTGCGGCAAGCGTGAGCCTGGTACATCAACCCAGCCGCAGACAACTGAGCAAGCTGCAGCGGACCCATTCAACTTGGCTGGCGTGCGCGCCGCTTTCGCAAAGGCCAGCCCTGGCTTGCAGATAATAATTGACGAAGCTTTAGGTTCAGTTCGAGCCCGCGATTACGCTGGTGCACTGCGCGAGTTCGAAGCAATTTCGCAACGCAAAGACTTGAGTAAGGAACAGAAAAAAGCTGTTGACGAGCTGATTGCCAAATTACGGTCTGCTGCTGCAACTGGGCAAAGACGGTGAGCACCGGGTAAAAGGCCGGGCCCAATGTGGCACTGCGACAGTTAAAATCATGCATCGAGGATGGAGAAGGCACAAACATATAACGGAATCGGAACCGACGCAGGCGGGCGCAGCACTTGCACAGCCGGCGGTTTCACGTTGATCGAACTGTTGGTTGTGATAGCCATCATAGCAATTTTGGCATCGTTGCTTTTGCCTGTGTTAGGTGCGGCCAAGGAAAAGAGCCAACGGACCGGTTGCATTAACAATCTGAAACAGTTGGGCGTAGCGACATTTATGTATGCGGATGAATTTGAGGGCAGATTGCCGCCCTGGCGTGGGTATCGAACGGATAATACGCGTGATGACATGAGTCAATCACATTATTGCAGGTACGTTTACACTGGTACCAGCACAAAGACGTACGTCAGACCCGATTTCAACCAGCCACCCAACTGCTACTTTGAAAATGCCGGGTACTTTTACGGGATGAAACTTGTTGCAGATGGGCGAGTTTATTTCTGTCCGGGATTCAAAACCGGTCCGTACAGCGTAGCTGATTATTCTCCGCCTCTGACAACTTGGTACGACAGTGGCGCGCCCGTGGTACGGTCGAGCTATTTTTACAACCCGCGTCCGAGGCAGCCTCCTATTGATTCACGCAGGCGATACCAAAAAGTAAGCCAGCTTGAGCCGGGCAGGTTATTTGCCATGGACGTCATTGCAGGACTAAACTCACAAACGAGTTTCCAAGTAGAGGCACACCCGCGGGGACGCGGTTGGAGCGTTCTGTTCACAGACGGTAGTGTTAAGTTTGTCAAAAACAAACAGGCTTACGAGCTGGTTGCCCAAGGGAGGTATGAAGACCCGTTAGACCGCGTGAGGATTTTCGATCTGTTGGAGCAAACCGCACTACGTTAAACGGTGGCGCGTTTACAAAAGCGAAGCGAGGTAGTTTTTGGTGGTGTGAAGGTACATTTTTGGACGTGCTCGCATTTTCATGGGCGCCGTGCTTTTTCGGCACGGCGTGTTTTTTTAACAATGCACCAATTTTGGTGTTGTGTGCTGCTCGCGTTATCATGTCCAGGGGCTGACAATGACAGTGGGCATAATGCAAACATCGAAGAGAAAGCGCTTTCTGTCGCGGTTACAGTAGATGCAGGTAAGCCAATAGGCGGCTGGCGTGCTATTTGGCCGTTTTTCGGCGCAGATGAGCCGAACTATGTTTACATGCCGAATGGAAAGCGGCTTTTGATTGAGCTCGGCAAGCTTAGCCCAGGTAACGTGTATTTCCGTACGCATAATCTTCTTTGCTCGGGCGACGGCACCCCAGGTTTGAAATGGGGGTCAACAGATGTTTACTCCGAAGACGCGCAGGGCAAACCGGTTTACAACTGGACAATCCTGGACCGGATATTCGACACCTTGTTAAGCGCCGGGGTCAAGCCATTCGTCGAGATTGGCTTCATGCCAAAAGCGCTTTCGATCAAGCCCGAGCCGTATCAGCACAGTTGGCTACCAGGCAAGCGGTACGAAGAGATTTACACCGGTTGGGCTTATCCTCCGAAAGACTATTCGAAGTGGGAAGAGCTGGTTTATCAGTGGGTCAAGCATTGCATCACCCGATACGGCAAAGCCGAGGTCGAGCAATGGTATTGGGAAGTGTGGAACGAGCCTAATATCGGTTACTGGCAGGGCACAAAAGAGGAGTTTTTCAAGCTACATGATCATGCTGTTGCAGCGGTGCGCCGTGCTTTACCAACTGCAAAGGTCGGTGGTCCGCACACAGCCGGACACGGTGGCCAGTTCATGCGGGATTTTATCGAGCACTGTTTGCGTGGCACAAATTACGCCACAGGGCAGATTGGTACACCACTGGATTTTGTGGCGTTCCATGCCAAGGGCGCACCGCAATTTGTTGATGGGCGTGTCCGGATGGGCATAGCCACACACCTGCGGACGATAGACGCCGGCTTTAAGTTGATAGCAGCGTATCCTGAGTTAAAGGGGAAACCCGTTATCATTGGCGAGTCTGACCCGGACGGCTGCGCAGCGTGCCCGGCCACAGTCTATCCGCAAAACGGGTATCGTAACGGCGCTTTGTACGCGAGTTACACGGCCGCTGTGTTTGCTCGGAAAATCGAGCTCGCAAAGCAGCATCAAATAAACCTTTTGGGGGCAGTTACTTGGGCTTTCACTTTCGAAGACCAGCCGTTGTTTGCTGGGTTTCGGCAGTTGGCAACTGGCAGTATTGATTTACCTGTGCTGAACGTGTTCCGCATGTTCAGCAAAATGACCGGTCAACAGGTGCATGTGGAAAGTGACAGCGCAATTCCGCTTGAGCAAATTATGCGCTCGGGTGTCCGTGCCCGGCCTGATGTCGGTGCACTGGCAAGTTTGGATCAAGGGAAACTATGCGTTTTGGTTTGGCATTATCACGATGACGATTTGCCGGGGCCAAAAGCCGTTGTGACAATGCGCGTGGTCGGTTTTCCTGAAAGCGTACGTGCGGCTCTGCTGACCCATTACAGGATTGACGCTGAGCACAGCAACGCTTATGCGCTCTGGCAGCGAATGAATATCACAGCCAAACCATTGCGCGAGGAAATCGAGCAACTTGAGGCAGCAGGCCGCTTGGCAACGCTTGGTCAGCCCACACAATTCTCAATAACTAATCGGTGTGGCACGATGCGCTTCGAGCTGCCGCCTCAGGCGGTGTCGCTGCTTGTGTTTGAATGGTAACCCCACCGAAAGCAAAACCAAATGCAGCTTAATCAATTTGTCTTGTGTTATTGTTGCGGCCTGTTCTGTAAGTTGGGCGCTCGGTCAAATCGGATTAGAACGTGTGTGGTTGGAGTTGTGTTTTCGGCGGTACTGCTGACTAAGATTGTATGCAGTGGAGCGGTTGCGCCAGAACTATTAGACCGTGGCGTGGTAGCATTTTTGCTGGCTGATGGGAGTGCATACATTAGCTGGCGATTGCTTGCCACTGACCCTGCAGATGTGGTTTTTGATGTGCTTGCATGTGCCCAGCCAGGCATGGCCAGCCTAAAGGTTAACGCTGCACCAATTACAAACTCGTGCAACTTCGTTGACCGTGCCGCGACCGGAAAAACGCGCTATTACATAGTGCGGCCACGCACCCGAGGCGCACGGCTCCCGGATTCGCCCCCTGTGCAATCGGTGAAGGTCCAGGGCGACACCGCCTATGTAGCAATCAAATTGCGTGGTCTGTACCCGTTCAACAAGGTTGGGCTAGGTGATTTAGATGGGGACGCCAGGCTGGATTTTGTGATCAAGCAACCTGCCCAGGTAACTGATCCAGGCGTTTGGCGGCGTAGCACAGACACATGGAAGATCGAGGCGTACAAATCAGACGGCACCTTTCTTTGGCGCAAAGACCTCGGCTGGAACATTGAGCAAGGGGTGTGGTGGTCCCCGATGATTGTTTACGATCTGGACGGGGACGGTAAAGCAGAGGTAGCACTTAAGACGGCCCCAACAAACAAGGATTACCGAAACGAGGCTGGGCGTGTCCTTGATGGGCCGGAATATTGTTCGGTGCTCGACGGGTTAACCGGACGCGAACGTGTGCGCGTGGACTGGATCCCGCGCGGGAACGTGTCTGACTGGGGCGACAACACAGGCAACCGCGCATCGCGGCATTTAATGGGTGTTGCCTACCTCGACGGCAAACGACCAAGCCTAGTCGTTGCCCGCGGCACTTACACGCGAATGATTGTGCGTGCCTACAATCTCCTCGGGCGCAGTCTGCGGCTTGTGTGGGAATGGGATGGCGACAAAGAAACCCCACCTGTACGCGGTCAGGGTGCGCACGGTATGCACGCTGCTGACATTGATGGGGACGGACGCGACGAGTTAATCCTGGGCGCAGCAGCGCTGGACGATGATGGCAGGTTGCTGTGGAACCTTCAGTTAGGGCATCCGGACATCTGTTATGTTGCAGACATTGATCCGAATCGGCCCGGGCTTGAGATTGCTTACGGCATTGAGGCTTCACATAGCTCAAACGGGATTTGCGTCGTAGAAGCGTGCACAGGCAGATTAGTTTGGGGCTGCAGCCACCCGACGCGACATGTGCATAGTCAGGGCCTGTTGGCCGATATTGACCCGGCAAATCCCGGCATGGAACTTTACGCTGGCGAGAAATTTTTGCCTGACCGTTGGCTGTATTGCGCGGCTACGGGCAAGTTGCTCGGTCAACTCGACCTGGGCAGTTTAGCGCCGAACCCAGTGTTTTGGACTGGCGATAACCTCAAGGTATATGTAAACAGCGGCAAGCTGGTCAAATATAATGGCAAAGTACTCGGCACAATCGAAGGACGTGTCGTTGCAATTGCAGATTGCTTGGGTGATTGGCGTGAAGAAATCATCGCGACAGTTCCAGGTGAACTGCGAGTCTATACAACCACAGTCCCGACTGGTACACGTCGGGTCTGCCTTATGCAGGATAGATTGTACCGCACCGATGTCGCTATGGGTGCGATGGGGTATCTTTATCCACCACAAGTTTGCGGTGTGCACTTCGACGAATTTCCCTGAAACACAGCAAAACGGTAGCAGTGGACAATCTTGTGTGGAAAACGCAGTATTTGAACAGACAGCACGAAACTATTTAGGGGTGTACGGATAAAGCTGGAGCCAGTTCTCGGATTCGAACCGAGGACCCGCGGTTTACAAAACCGCTGCTCTACCGCTGAGCTAAACTGGCGTCAACGCAACCGCAACAACTTATAAACTGTTTCGCTGCTTTTGGCAAGTGTGAGTCAGGCTTCCTTTTCCGATTAACCGTAAAGATCAACCTTCAATTATGGCTACCGCTGTGGCATAGTTCTGGGTGTGACTTAGGCTGAGATGAACTTTTTTTGTGCCGCATGACTCGCTGAGGGCAAGCCCTTTACCGTGCAGAACGATCGCAGGTGCACCGTGTGGTGAGTGGACAATCTGGATATCGTGCCACCCAATTTTGCGGCCGATCCGCACGCGTAATGCTTTTGCAACTGCTTCCTTTGCGGCGAAACGACCTGCGACAGCTGGGGCGGGATTAGCATGTTGAAGGCAATACCTGATCTCTTCAGCCCGCAATATCCTGTTTAAGAACCGATGGCCAAATTTCGCGTATGCGCCTCGGATACGCTCGACTTCAATTATGTCAATGCCAACGCCGAGGATCATTGTTTGAGTGAGCTTTTTGGTTCTTGACGTGTTGTCGATAGGTGCCCGTCAGCAGGTGTGCGAGCGAGTCTTAAAAGTTGTAATCTTTCATCAGGCTGAGCATCTCGCGCACGGCGGTTTCGAGCCCGACAAACACCGCCCGGCTGATTATGCTGTGCCCTATGTTGAGTTCGACAAGGTGTGGCACTTGTAATAACGTGGGCAGATTTTTATAATTTAGCCCGTGGCCGGCGTTGACTTTCAACCCGATTTTGTTGGCTAGTTTGGCTGCTTCAATCAGCCGTTGCAGTTCGCGCTGGCGACTGGTTGGGTCATGAAAGTTTTCAGCAAATGCGCCTGTGTGCAACTCGATAAACTGTGAACCCACGCGCGCTGCTGCTTCGATCTGAGCTGGGTCGGGCGCAACAAACAGGCTTACTTCGATTTGCGCGTCGTTCAGCCTTTTCCGAGTCTCAGTTAGCGCCTTTTCACTTGCAACAACGTCGAGTCCTCCTTCGGTTGTGACCTCAAGGCGCCGTTCGGGTACGATGCAGACAATGTCGGGCTTAAGGCGCAGCGCAATTTCGACAATCTCAGGTACGTTCGCCATTTCGAAGTTTAGGCGCGTACGCACGGTTTGGCGCAGTGTCCATACGTCACGGTCTTGGATGTGGCGTCTGTCTTCGCGCAGATGCACGGTGATACCATGCGCACCGGCGTGTTCGCAAATTCGGGCTGCCTCAACCGGGTCAGGTTCGCCAAAACCACGACCGCGATACCGCGCCTCACGCAGGGTCGCAACATGGTCAATGTTAACGCCGAGTTTGAGCATTGCTGTTTGCGTTGTGTGAACGGCCTGCGGTTGATTCGGTTCGAGCGGGCAGGGTAAACACGCAGCACGGGAACCCGGGCGAGTCCAACCAATTCGCGAACGCAACAAGCTCGATCGCGCTCAGCCCAAGCTGCGAACGGCGCACTAAGGTTAACTGTTGCGGATTGTTCACTGTGATGTGGGTAGCTGTGTTGCCTAGGTTTGTCGAGACTGAATCGAGCCATTTCCACATGGCGGTTTGCGTGTTTAGCTGCGGTTTTCCCGCTATCAACCTGATCAGTTGACACAGGTTCCATAACTGGTGGAACCTGACCTGCGTTATTTCCCAATCGTAATAGGCTATCTCGGGCCTGTCGATAAACTGCGCATACAACTCTGGTGGGGGCGGATTCGTGAGGGGTGTATTTGGGAAAAGACCCAGCAACAAAAATTCGCCCGCTGGCTCAGTAACAGACAATATATACGGGCTAATGAACGGTAAACCGCGCCATACCAGACTAATATTGCCTTCATTGTCAGGCTCGATGTTGCCCAAGGACAGTTTTTCCAACGCCGGCACAAGCCGTTCACGCAACACGGTTCCCAGCCGCTTTATCAGGTTGGTGGTGTCCAGTGCGGGCGCAGCCAAAAAAGTTTGGAATGGGACGTCCTGCAGTGCCCATACATAAAGCTGATCTGGCATCGGTGTAAAACCAATTTCGTTTAACAAGTCGAACCTTTGCAATAATGGCGCCACACCACGGCAAGCGGTGAAACTTATCAGCGGTTCGCGGATTGTATTGGTAGGGATACGCCATGGCGCTGCCGACCAGTTCAAAGGCTCGGGAAAATCAAAGCTGGCCCTTGTAAGAATTTCCTCATTCAAGCTAGCGACCGTAAGATGCGTTGTTGGCAAGCAAACTGGCAGTTCAGTTCCGAACTGTTGTTCAAGCGAGTTTTGCAACTTGGGCCAGTCAATAAAACACTCGAGAATTGTTTGCTTATTCGTTTGCAACTCGACAGGGGTCGGCCGGCTGTTCTTGCGTATTAATTCTGCATACTCGGCAAACAGTGTAAGCGTGTCATGTCCCCAACCAAAAATTACCCAGTCGCCCACCCGCTCAAATCTAATCAGGTTCGGCGCATGATGCTTTTTTAATTGCCAACCTGCGCTTTCATGGCCCTGGAGGCTTTCCGGTTCACATGCTGTCCACATCTTTAATATGAAAGCGATGTTGCTCTGCCATAGCTTCGCTTGTTGGTCAGGTAATTCAATTGCTAATACGAACTCAAATGGTTGGTTCGACACTGCGCGCAGCTCGGCCATTGATTCGGCACGTACAAGCTCAGCTAAAAGCGGTTTAATAAGCTCAGCGTAGTCGTTTGTGGTGTGACCAATTCGGTATTTGAGGAACTGATGTGGGCCACGTGCGAGCTTCTGTAGCAGTTCATCCCTAAACTCGGCTGAGGCGGGCAACGCAGCTATACGATTGAACCAGTGTGCATTTGTATTTGCGCCAATCTTTGAAGTACCAATAAAGTGCCAACGCACGAGCACCTGAGCTTTCTGCGGTTGCGCAGGCTCAGTTTTCTTGCATCCTAAGCACAAAATGGCCAACGCGGCTAAAAGCAGGATGATTTTTTGGTTCATCACGGCCAAGTTTTGTGCCAGAAGACGCGGCGTTTAGCAATCTGTTTTCGGGCGTTCGCGAATTTCAGTTTTTGGGTCGGATAACTGGTTGACACGCGTGCGGACTTTATGGTCAGATGGCACCAAACCAACAGCAAGAGAACAACTATGCCAGCTAGAAAACTCAAAGAATTCCTCGACAAGGAACGAATAAAGTACGTGTCCATCACGCACTCGGCTGCGTTTACAGCCCAGGAAATCGCCGCAGCGGCGCATGTACCGGGTCGTATTTTGGCGAAAACCGTTATCGTCAACATAGACGGCAGACCTGCAATGGCTGTGTTGCCCGCTGACAAGCGGATAGTCCTTGAGGACCTACGCGGTGCAGCAGGTGCACAGGAAATCAGGTTTGCAACCGAAGACGAGTTCAAAGCACTTTTCCCAGATTGTGAGATAGGTGCAATGCCACCTTTTGGCAACTTGTACGGATTGGACGTGTATGTGGCCGAACCGCTGACCGAAGAGGACCAGATAGCGTTTAACGCAGGAACGCATACCGAGTTGATAAAGCTTGCGTATCGCGATTTTGAACGGCTTGTAAAGCCGAAGGTGGCCAGCTTCACAACCTGAAAAACTTCTCGGTGTGAGCCTGCTCAAGCTGCCGTTTGAACACCTTCAACAAACGGCGGCACCGGACAATCAAGTGTATCAGCAATGGCGCGCAGGAGCTCGGCCTCGTGTTCTTTTATCACACCGTCCGCGGAGACTGTGTAAGCACAAGCCTCAAGCACGCGTTTTTTGATTTGCGGTACAGCCTGGGCGAGGCGACTCAACGCACCGTCAACTTTCTCAAGATTGCATTCTTCAGGGGGTAAAAGCCCTAGTCCTGTAACCTGCGCCTGCAACTGGCGCCAGCCAAGCTCAAACGCAGAACGCGCTTCCTCCACATTGAGGTGCCCAATGTGTGCAAGCGCTGACAATAGCACGGCGCAATCCGACACCAGCGGTTTGAGTGAGTAATATTGGACCGGGCTGCGCCGCGCTCCTGTAAAATGCGGCTCCAGATGCCGAAGCACAATTTTTTGAAGGACGAACTCGAACAGGTCAATTTCTTCATCGGCCTCGATGAGTGTTTTAACCGCCTGTTTAAACTCGACAAATTGACGGGGCGAAAGCCCGCGCAGTCCCGGCATGGCAAGGTCAACAAGCGCCAACTTCGCAGCTGCAGCGGCTGCCGTTACATCGGACCAAAGCCGTACTGTTTCTTGGTGTAATTCACGTGGAACAACGCGTGCCAACCTTTCCAACTGCATTCTGCGCACAGTTTCGTCCGAGCTTAGTAACGTGGCGAAAACTACTGCACTTGCGCCGATTGGCGATCGCACTGCTTCTTCTACAGCAGGGGGTAAACTTGCGCGCCAATCTGCAGCGTATTTGATGTGGCGCGGGGTTGGATTACCAAGAACAGGCAGAAATACCTCCGGTCGTATTACCATTGGCGTTTGCCTTTCAACGGCCGGTTGAGGAAATAAAATAACGGGCGGTTTTCTGCCTGTCTCAACAACTGGGGTAACTGTTGTGCGCGCCGCCGTGTCGGCCTGCCTGATTGTAATGAATTTGCCGTCCCAGTGCGGCTCAAGCATGCGAATGCGCTGTTCAATTGGCGGATGAGTGGCAAATAGTGAACTGCGCAGGCCGTTTGCAAAAAATATGTGACAAACTTCACTTGCATGCGGCGATTCGATTTCCGAGCCGTAAATCAAGCCGCCAATCTTTTTAAGTGCACCTGCCAGTCCAGATGGGTTGCGCGTAAACTGCACAGCAGACGCGTCCGCTAGATGTTCGCGTTCCCTGCTGATTGCGCTTTGAATAAGCCGACCAAAAAACACGCCGATCGAACCGATCAGAAACAGCAAAAGCCCAAACAATTGGACTGCCCCGGCACCCCTGCCACGGGTGCGCGTGCGCAGTAGCAACCGGCCAACTGTTGCTACACCGAGTATCCCAAACACAAGGCTTATTAGTTTGATGTTAAGCCGCATGTCGCCGTTGAGTATGTGGCTGAACTCATGTGCAATAACACCTTGGAGTTCATCTCGGTTCAATAGGCGCATACAGCCGCGCGTAACACCTATGACAGCGTCGCTCGGCGAATAGCCTGCGGCAAATGCATTTATGCTAGGGTCAGGTAACACGTAAACTTGGGGTACGGCTGTGCCAGAGGCAATGGCCATTTCTTCAACAACATTTAGAAGTCTGCGTTCGTCTGGGTCTGTTGTGTTTGGGTTTACGAGTTGTCCGCCCAGCATTGTTGCCACAGCGCTACCCCCTTGAGAAAGCTCGGCGCGTTTTACAAGGCTGCTTATGCCAATAACAGTCAGTGTTGCCGCACTCACCCAAAGAAACAGTTCCGGGTTCCACCAAGAATACGCTCGCGCAGGCGCGTAAACCCGGGTGTAATGTTCTTGCCCGCCCCAGTATAATACCACGCTGACAGCAAGATATACAGCTACGACAGTACCTACCACTGCCAGCGCAAAATACACAACCAGCAACGTTGTCCGACGACGCGCTTTGCTTTGCTGCTCGAAGAAATCCATCGCTCTCGGTATTCTAGATTCGAGGATGCGTCACGCTCAACCCGTTGAACCAGTAAAGGGGTGGAGTGGTTTTTCCCGACAACTGATGGGTGGCGGACTTGGCGGCGTTTGTCGGTTGCGCACCTTGATTGTTCGGTTGTGCATTGCTCGAACCACGCGCTTTCGAACACCGAGACCGGTTCGTTAGAATTGGACCTTGGGCGCCTGTTTTTCCTCAGGTTTTTCGACCACGAACAGTTCTGCCGGGCCGAAGTTGAACACACCCGCCACGATGTTTGTCGGGAATACCTCACGCTGTGTGTTGTAGGTCATTACGGCGTCGTTGTAGGCCTGCCTTGCAAATGAGACCTTGTTCTCAGTAGATGTTAATTCTTCCATTAACTGCAGCATCGTCTGGTTCGCTTTGAGGTCCGGATATGCCTCTGCGAGCGCAAACAATCTGCTCAGCACACCGGTCAGAGCAGATTCAGCTCCTGAGAGTTCCTTCATGGCAGCGGCATCACCGGGATTTTGCGCGGCCCTGGCGTTGGCGGCTGACGCGATGTTTCGAGCATTGATCACGGCTTCAAGTGTGCCGCGTTCGTGTTTAAGGTACCCCTTCGCTGTCTCGACCAAATTCGGTATCAGGTCGTACCGCCGTTTGAGCTGCACGTCAATTTGAGCGAATGCATTCTTGTAGCGATTGCGTAGTGTGACGAGTTTGTTATAGGCCCCAACTACATAGAGCGCAAGTGCGGCCATTATCACTACCACAATTATCAGTGCGATCATCAGCGGGTTCATGGTTGTCCTTTTGTTTTCTTTAACAGTTACGAGACATTGTTGGTGGTAGCAATCTCTTTTTCGAGCAAAAAAGCATGCTATTAGACGCCGCCTTAGGGTTCAGGTATGATTTGGGTGGGCCTTCGGTTTTCATGTCCGCTGCGCGGGAACAAAGCCCTAGGGTGAAGCAAATTTGGACAACAAAAGCAAAACCAGGACAGTCGGTTTCTTCTGGTTTACCGCAGGTGGTTGGCTCGGCTGCAGACAGTTGGAGTGGTTTTTCCTTGTTTTTAATGCAAAGACGCCGGTTTTGGATGTTTGCCTCGCAAGGCCGTGAAGGCGCGCGTGACCCGTCGTTTCGGGCCGGCGCCGAAAACAGTTGGCTTGCAGATTGCTGCAACCTTTTGCGTAAAGCAGCACGCGCCGCCGTGAAAGTGGTGACTTGAACAGCTAACGCGCAAACTACCGTATGAAACGGATACTGTTTGTGGAAGACGACCCAGTGGTAATTGCCGTGTACCGCAACCGGCTCGAACGCGAAGGCCTCAGCATTGAGGTTGCAGAAGATGGCCTGGTTGCAATGCGCAGTTTGGCAACTACCAAACCCGACCTTGTTATCCTGGACCTGATGCTGCCCAAGGTCAACGGGCTCGAAATCCTCAAATACATCCGCGGCAACACACGGCTCGGCGCAGTGCCGGTCATTGTGCTTTCAAATGCGTATCTACCGGACATGGTCAAGCAGGCAATGCTTGCCGGCGCTAACAAGCCGATGTTCAAAAGCCAGTGCACCCCCGCGACACTGCTCAAAGTTATTCGCAGTTTCCTGCCTGAGCCGGGCGGAAACGGTGAAGACGAAGCCAATGTTACAGGCGGGGCGGGTAAGAGCGTTACAACTGATGCGGTTGGCGGCGCTGCTGCTCAGGGTGAGGAAAGCCTTGACCTTGGCATGATGCTGCGTGCGCGTGCTGAGTTCCTTGAAAGCGCCCCTGCTGAAATGACGCATATAAGGGAGCTTTGCGTTGCATACATCAAAAATTCTGCTTCTGCCACCGGTTTAACCCTGCTGGAAAACCTTTACCAACGTGTTCATTTCATAAGTGCGCGTGCCGGTTTAATCGGTTTGTCGCGGATCGCGATGCTTGCCGGTGCGTTCGAGGCTGTGCTGTTTGAGATCGTACTTAGGCCCGCCAGTGCAACTAAGTCGCTCTTCCACACCATTGCGCAGGCAACAGATTGTCTGCGCCGGCTCATCGAGCATGCCGATACTGATTCGGCGGATGCACTGTTGGATGCGAAAGTGCTTGTGGTGGACGACGACGGCGTGTGCAACCACATCATGGTTCAGGCGCTGCGACGCGTGAATTTGAAGGCTGTGGGCGTAAAAGACCCCGTTGACGCCATTCGACTTTTGCAGAATGACAAGTTCGATTTGGTTTTGCTCGACATCATGATGCCCGGCATGGACGGGTTCGACGTGTGCAAACAGCTGCGCGGTTTTTCGCATCAGCGCACCACGCCGGTGATATTCGTCACCGCGAATGCCGAGTTTGAAAACAGGGTTAAAAGTATCCTAAGCGGGGGCAACGAGTTGATTGCCAAGCCAATCTCGCCAATGGAGCTTGCGCTCAAGGCAATCACAATTCTGCTCGATTCGAAAATTGCCAAACCTGAAGAGGCGCAACCCGGCGCCGCTGTTGCGAGGCCAACCCCGGTTGAGCAGCGTCAGCGGCCGCCAGTTGATGAAGTCAGACCCCGAAATGACACTGAACCAGAGCCGGTTGAACAACCCGAACAGGTGGCCGAACCGGTTCCAGTTGCGCCTGTTCAGGAAGCAACTATCGAAGAGCAAGCTGAACCCGCCGGGCCGGTTTTTGAGGAAGCACAAGTCGGTGAAGTTGCACCTCTAAGTGAGGTTGTTGAAGGACAATTGACACAGCAGACTGAAGAACTTGCGCCGGAGCCAGTGGCTGAGATTGAGCCTCCAGTTCAACTTGAAAGCATCGAGCCCGAAGGCGCCCCGGAAGGGGTACTCACAGACGAAAAGGCCGGTGCCGAACTGATGGCGCGGTTGGGCACGCCTGGAAAACTTGAACCACCACCACTGTCTGTAGAAGAGACGGTGACTTTACCGGTGGACGAACTGGCGCCCGTTGAGCAAGCGGCCGAACCGGCATTTGACCACGCTGCCACAATTGAGCCGGCCGCGGAGCCGGGTCTTGAACTCACACAGGCAAGTGAGGAACATATTGAGCCGAGCGGAGAGCCAGCCGAGGCTGTGCCACGCGAAGAAGCCCCCGTAGAAAGTGAAAAACCCGCAGAGATGTTGGTGCCCGATAAGATTGCGGAACCTTTGGTCGAGGAGCCGCGCATCGAGTTTGAGGAACCGGTTATCGAGCCTGAACCACTTCCAACTGTAGCGTCTGTTCAGGCTGAGTTTGTTCCAGCGGAACCAGTTGTACCCCAGCTGGTTGCAACAGAGTCCGTTGGCGCAGAGATTGTTGAGGCAGAGTCTGTTCCGGCAAAAAGCGCCGAACCTGCAGTCTCAACCTCCGAAAAGGTCGGCGTGCCTGAGCCAGAGCCGGTAGGCGAGATGGCGGAGCGTGCTAATGTTCTTGAGCCTGCGATTGGTTTCGACGAGACGCCTTTGCAGGTTGGTGCTGAGGAGCCGTTACAGGTCACACCCATAGCGGGGCCGTTGATTAAAACTGATTTGCCGAAACCCGAGACTGAAGAGTCCAGACTGCTTGAAGCACTAATTGCCGAAGTGAATTTAACCGTTAACCAAAATAGTAGCACTATGCCTATGGAAAAAGATAAAGCACAGGTCCTAGATAAAATCGCCATTGCAGTTGCACGTATTATCTTTGGCGAGGAAAAACTCACGGAACTGAATGTCCGCTTGGTGCGGATTGCACTCGAGCGGTACAACATTCCCGAGCTGCTCGGCTTGGCCGAGAAGTAACAAGACTGGCTGGCACATTATCGGTGTCAGTGCGGTTCGGACGGGCGCGCCTATATCGCGCGCACGCTTGCGCGACCGGCAGGGGTGGAGATAATCTGGTCTGCTGATTCGCAGGCGGGTAAGCGTGTATATGGGCGCGACCGTCTATTAGCAGTGGGCGGCGTCGGCACTCGATGTGTCGGCCCTCGCGCAGGTTAGTATATGCGTCTTGGGCGTGGCCGGAGCGCGCCAGCCATAAAGGCGCCAAAGAGAAATCCGCCCACGTGCGCCCACCATGCAACGCCGCCGAAGCTTCTGGGGGCGAGAATGCTTAGTGTGCCGCTGTAAAACTGCAGCACAAACCAAAAGCCCAAAAAAAGCACTGCCGGCAGCACAACGGTCGGCCCAAAGAAAAACGGCGGTATTACAGCTTCAACCCGAGCAAACGGGTAAAGCCTGAAATACACGCCCATCACACATGCCACTGCACCGCTTGCGCCGATTGTTGGTATGCCAGAAGTCGGGTTTGTGAGTATGTGCATCAGAGCGGCGACAAATCCGCCGAAAAAATAAAGTACAAGGTACCGCACCCGGCCGAGCCGTTCTTCGACATTGTCCCCGAAAATCCACAAAACCCACATGTTTCCAAGCAGGTGAATCCAACCACCGTGCAAAAACATTGAACTGAAGAAAGGCAGCACTTGTTCAGTAAGCGTATAGAGTGCTGCAACCTCCGGCACTGTGTATCGCACGGGTATGATGCTCAGCCGGATTAATGCCTCGTCAAGGTTGCGGCCAAGCATCAGCTCCCACAAAAAAACAACAACGTTTGCCACGATTAACACAAACGTGACCACTGGGAATGTGCGCGAGCGGATGCTGTCACGAAGCGGAAACATGAAATTCGTCAATCGCGCGGGTTGAAATTCGACGCGCGCGCCAGTTGTTCCCACAAAGCGCGTTCGCGTTCAGTTATGCGTTGCGGCACCTGCACGCGCACGACCACAATGAGATCGCCTTTTTCACCTTGCTGCGATGCCAGCCCGCGACCGCGCAACCGCAATCGCTGACCGGCTTGTGTACCAGGCGGGATTTTTATCTTGACCGACCCTGTCAATGTGGGGACTGAGATTGTTGTTCCCAACACAGCTTCCCAGGGCGCAAGCTCAACCTCGTAGATCAGGTCTTGTCCGTCCACGTCAAACTCCGGATGCCGCGCAAATCGCACGCGCAGATAAAGATCACCCGCAGTGTCGCCGCCCAAGCCTGCTTCACCGCGTCCTGCGACACGTAGTCGTTGGCCTTCGACAACCCCAGCCGGTATTTTGACCTTAAACGTGTCGGTTTTCTTGGTTTGTCCTGTTCCCGAGCATGCTGAACAAACCCGGTTAAAACGCGCGCCTGTCCCACCGCATTCACTGCACTCGACAGTACGATGCACGGAAACAGCCCGCACCGAGCCACGTGCGGCTTCTTCCAGTGTGACCATTATGTCGCCTTCGATGTCCCGGCCACGTTGTCCGACAGGTTCTTCCTCAAAGACAGTTCGGCTGAACCCTTTAGCAGGCCCACCTCGAGCCATCGAGCCGAACAGTTGCTCGAAGAAATCGCTAAAACCAGTCCCGCCGAAACGGAACTCAAATTTGGTGCCGTGTTTGCCAAGATTGTCCCAACCCGTAAACTCGTGTTGGAACGGTTCCCAGCCGGGCGGCGGCCTGAATTCCTGGCCTGCTTTCCAATCCGCACCGAGTGCGTCGTAACGCTTGCGCTTGGCTGGATCGCTCAGGACTTCGTACGCTTCGTTGATCTCTTTGAATTTCTCTTCTGCTTCGCGCTTGTTCTTGGCGACATCAGGATGATATTGCCGCGCCAGCCGTCGGAATGCTTTTTTAATTTCCTCGTCTGATGCATTCCGTGGCACGCCAAGGATTTGGTAGTAATCTTTGTACTGCACGGGCATGGCCAGTTGAAATTTAACGCATTAAAATATGCATTTTGCCAGAAAAATCATCCGCTATACCACCGCAGCATCGCAACAACACGAGTTACAGCCAGTGGAACACCCAGCCCTGGTCAGTCCGCAACATACTTAGCACGTGACGTGACCTCAACTCAAGTGTCTAACTTTGTAGAACGGGACCCGACCGGCTTGGTCAAGGAACAACGACCCCGCCGTCTGGCAGGCCGAGGACCGGTACCAAGCCGGTCAACAAACACAAACAAACGTGACCTATGGCAACTTACGCATACGAAGCGGTTGATCCCACCGGACACACTGTCCGCGGCTTGATCGAGGTGACAAACCAAAGCGAGGCGCTCAAGCGGATTAAAGAAATGGGGTTTTTCCCTACAAATCTAACTCAGCGGCGCGAAGACACTCCCAGGCGATCTAACCAGGTCCGAACACAATCGGCTCGTGCCATTGTTTTGCGTGTGTTGCTACCGCGTACATCGGTGCGAGTTAAACCTTCAGTGACAGCCGCGCTCACGCGACAACTGGCTACATTGATCGAAGCGGGCATGCCGCTGTTACGGGGCCTTCGGCTGCTTCAACAACAGGAACGAAACCGCAGGTTGCGACGTGTCATTGGCGACGTTGCAAACGCCATCGAGGAAGGCTGTACATTGACAGAGGCTTTGGCGGCGCATCCGAAAGTGTTTAACCAGCTTTACATCAACATGGTCAGGGCAGGGGAAATTAGCGGTGCACTCGACATCAGTCTGCGCAGGCTGGCTGAGCTGCTCGAGAAGGCACAAAAGCTCAAGCGCAAAGTAAAAGCCGCGTTGCTTTACCCGGTCGTGGTATTGACCGTTGCAGTTTGCGTTTTAGGCGCCATGACGTTGTTTGTTGTGCCGCGATTTCAGCATGTGCTCGAAGGCCTTGTCCCGGGCGGCCAATTACCCCCTTTGACGACGTTTGTGATTACGACATGCAACACGGTTAAACAAAATATCTTGTTTGTTGGCGCGGGTATTTTGGCATCGGTTCTAGGGCTAAAGTTCGCAGTACGCACTGTTGGGGGCAGAGCCGCTTTTGATCAAATTAAATTACGGTTGCCGGCAATCGGACCTGTTTTACGCAGATTGGCAATAGCGCGCTTGGCACGCACGCTCGGCACGTTACTCGCCAACGGCGTGCCCGTTCTTCAAGCACTCACCATCGTCAGAGATGCGGTCGGCAACGTCGCATTTGGCAGCATTGTTTCTGCTGTACACGAGAATGTTAAACAGGGGGGCTCAATCGCTGAACCACTCCGACAAACAGGGCTGGTACCACCCATTATTGCCGGGATGGTTGATGTTGGCGAACAAACCGGTGCGTTGCCGGACATGCTGCTTAAAATAGCCGACACATGCGACGACGAAGTAGATAACGCAGTTGCAGGCATGACTTCACTGCTTGAACCGATCCTAATTGTCTTTTTGGCTATTGTCGTGGGCGGCATCGTTGTAGCCATGTTCCTGCCGTTAGTGACAATTCTAAATCAACCTCCAGACGTGAGTGGGTTTGGGTCATGAAAGAGACTTTTTGTACGGCCGCTACATGAGCTTGCGTTTTGCGTAGGGGCGGCATACCTAGGGCAATGTTGTTCGGACGCTCGCAAAATCGGGGTGCGCCAATTGACTCTCCACGCGCCTGTTTAGCGAACCAGCTCGAACGCGAAGCCCTTGAGGTACTCAGTTTCGGGTATCATCGGGATTATGGGATGATCTGGGCTTTGTGTATAAGTGGCAATCTGGCGCATGATTTTCCGGCAATCCCATGCTGCGGATAAGATGACGTCTTTGAATGTGGCAGCATCTACATGATGCGAACAACAAAAGGTAACAAGCACACCGCCCGGTCGCAGTAATTTAAGCGCGCGAACGTGGATTTCTTTATACCCGCGTAACGCATTTGGAACAGCCGCACGGTTCCGAGTAAACGATGGCGGGTCCAGTACAATCAGGTCGAACTTTGGCACAGGTCTTTCGTGCGGACCGATCTTGGTATGCGCGCTGAGCCAGTCGAAAACGTTTACGGCTTCGGCGGAGCATTTGTCCGCCAGCCCGTTTTCGGCTGCATTGTGTAATGATGCGGCAACGGCATCTGTGCTTTGCTCAAGCATGTGCACATGTGCTGCACCTGCGCGTGCGCAGTGCAGACCAAACCCACCCACGAAACTGAAACAGTCGAGCACGGTTGGTTGGGACAATCTCAAGACAAGCTCAGCCACACGGGCGTGGTTTATCTGTTGGTCTAGGTACAACCCAGTTTTTTGTCCTTTAAGCAAGTCAATCTCAAATATCAGGCCGTTCATGTTGACGCGGACTGTGCCAGTCAATTCTCCCGCCAGAACGCCTTCAGTCGGTTCCAACCCCTCGAATTTGCGAGACGCGATGTCGCTGCGTTCAATAATTGCACGCGGCTTAAATAGTTCCTGCAACACAGTAACGATTTGGCTTTTCCGTAACTCCATTCCGAGCGCTGAGACTTGGATTACAAGCACATCCTCGTACTTGTCCACTATCAAGCCGCTCAGGTAATCGCTTTCTGCGTTGACAATCCTGAATGAGGTTGCCTGTGGCATGTGGCGTTTGCGCACCTCGAGCGCTTGCCTGAAGCGACTCTCAAAAAACAGCTCGTCTATCTGGACCTGTTCATATGCAAGCACGCGCACTGCAATTTTGGATTTCGAGTTGTAAAAGCCAACGCCAATAAATCCACCACGATGGTCTTTAACAGTCACAACATCGCCGTCGGCGGGCTTTCCATTCAATTGACTGATCGCCCCTTCATAAATCCAAGGGTGCCCCGCTATGAGCCGGTCCGATTCACCACGTTTGAGAATGACAGTGTTCGCTTCCATGTCTGTAAACAGTTTTGTAGAGCCACATTTGGCTGTGGTGCCATACAGAACACATTGCGCACCACAGCAAAGAGCCAAACAATAAAAACACAAAACACGTTGGCCATAAAGGATACTTTTATGCCGGTGCTCGTGCGCACCACTCGTGGGGTACCTCTTGAATTCAAGTTCGCCAGGCTTTGGGGCCACAGCAGGTTCGATGGTCAACTAGTTCCTAAGACCGCGCCGCTCCACGACCGCGACATTGTAGAAATCCACGATTAAAACCGGGGCCGCAATCAAAAAAAGGCATCTAGACCAGCTAAACTGATTTCCAGCCGCACACGGTCAAACCTCTTTCAATGCCATATTTCGCGTTTACACTTTACTGCGACAAACCCTGTCGAGGCAAAACCGATTTAAAACAATACCCCCCAACCCATGCAGTCCAACAGTGTATCACACCCACAAGTGATTAGCGAGTGGACCAGCCACAGGCACGATTGTAACATTGGCAAACTCGAGTTTAACACTTAGTTCCTCAGCACCTTCGTGGTGTCACTGTTCTGAATAGCACCACCGGGGTGAGCTCGGCCGGGCCAGCCTTTGGTGAGCCGCTTTAACTCCACGCACAAACCGCATTGCTAATGTAAAAAAGCATCAACGACATCGCCCGAAACAATAACAATGCCTTCGGGAACGCTGACTTTGTAACTAGAAGGTCGTTGAAAAAGGGTGTTCCCGAAAAATGATCTGCACATTTCCCGGGAAACTTGCATGGTCGCTCTGCCGAAAATGATTTTTCAATTGCCTGCTAGCAGGATACGTTACACCTAATTCTCTTACTTTGCTTTATCGCCCTCCTCTGGCCTTGCGGTGCGGAAAATATGTACGCACATGAAGTAAACTCAATTACGACAGTTAAAGTGGTAGCTAGCTAAGCCGGTGAACTAAAAGAGATCACCGCATAAACTTTACTCTGACAATTTGGTATTGCACAGACAGGCGAAAGCGTTTTTGAAGGGTCAAGTTGGAATGGCGCTTAGTTAAGGGCATTGTTCGATGGTTTTTGCGACCACTTCCGACAG
>CAZKTA010000022.1:0-48049 GCA_964555645.1 uncultured Verrucomicrobiota bacterium | reverse complement strand
CACGACCCGAAAAAATACTTTCAAACGGCCATTCAGGGGGCAGACTGAACTAAACGTCCCGCAAGCGCGGGACATTGGAGACCTGGCCGGTTCGGTGTAGGGTAGGGGACAGTGCTCAGTTGTTATTGTGTACGGGCTACTAGCCTGTGTGTGTTGAACCGAGTGCGAGAGGTTTTGCAAGATACGCGTCTATCTGCAAGGAAAAGTCGGGGGCATGCACCCGTGCATGTGGATAAGTCACTTTAACTGACCATGCTAGAAGACCGTCACGATGGTAAAGATTTCTGTGACACTTCCGGGCGGGCTGTGTCGCCGGTGTCGAAGCCCAGCCTGAGCTATGCGGTGCGCAGTTGTAGAATCGCGCAGGGCATGTCGTGGGGTAGGTTCTACTTGTGGAGCAGTAAAATCCGATTTGCAGTGTCGTATGCAAGGTGTGTGCTTGAAGCAGTAAACGTCCAGGTGCGAGTACTCAGGCTTTCAGTGGGGCTCATCGTGATCGAAGTGCTGTCTGCGCTGAAGCCACTTGAACTATGTGTGGGGTTATTGGGCACCTACACCTTACGGGCTGGTGAAGCTTTTCGCCCGGCAACAGCCGAACGTAAAGTCCGGCTGTGTTGCGGGGTAACGTTGTGCACTTGCCGATGCTCAGCTTAGGGGTTGTTACTGTGGTATGGCCGCAGCGCTACGAGTTCACAAGCGCAAGACGGAAGCGTGCATACAGCGCGGTTTGCAATTCGAAATCCAAAAAATTGTTTCAGTCCTGCCCGAACATGACCGATTTACGGTAGGTGGGATAAACGGAGAGGTCTTTGATTTGGAGAGTGTAAAAGTTGGTGCGGCCATTTCGTGCTGATAGTTCGCGCATAGTGGCATTGACGCATTTGACCATGTTTGACCAGAGCACGTCGTTTGCGGGCAGGTCCCAAAGGTTAGCGAAGACAAGTGACGAACCGATACAGCCCATAAGACAACATTCGTCGCCGAGCAGCATGAAGAACGGTGAGCCGCTATCCCCGCCCATGACTCTACCGCAGCCCCATCCTTTGAGTATGTGGTTTAAGGAGTCGAGTTGTGTAGCTGACTCGCCATATACGTTTGTTGTGGCCGGTTTGGGCGGGTGCATGCCGAGGCTAAGAAGATCGTTTACCCAGGGTTGTCTGTGTTGACAGTTGAAAACAATAATAGGTAACCGGACCTCCCTGTTGCTGGAGTAAAAGAACGCGTCGAATTTAGTCCACCAATTAGACGGCATGATTTTGATGACTTCGACCGATGGCGGCAAGGGCGCGTCCAGAAGCGCCACGTAGTAGTCGTATCTGGGTGCAGCAGCCCACATATTGGATGTACCGTTCGGCGGGTCAAATACGTATGGGAAATTTGTCCGGTTCCCATTGAAATAATCTGCGATGCGTCTGAAGACAGGTACGTTATTTGTGTCGAGGAACACCACCCACCAGTTTGATCTGAACCCCATGTGGCCTGCGCTTAAGATGTGCTCGGGCGAAACCGCAATTCCGGCACCCTGGTAAGTTGTGCCGCCGCCGTAACTGTGGTCGGTCATTGCCGGGTACAGGTTTGTGCCTGCATCGTTCCAGATTGAATACGCTGACCAACCATGAAAACTGGCCAGGTAAAAATTTGTGTTGTGAACCCATCTGCGTTTGGTCGGGTCCCAGATGATCCGTTGTGAACTGATGCTTTTCTCTGTGAGATTTGTCTTGCTCAACACATTGGTCCATGTGGTGAACGCCAACGACCCCGGTCTGAACTGCCATGTGCCATCCGGCAAGTTGACCAGGTCAAATGGCTTGGGGCCGCGGGTTGTGTTGGTTTCGGCTGTTGCTACGAGCTGGCTGGTGCTTTGCTTGGGTTGGTTTGTTGCAGCAGCTGCTACAGCAGTTGATGCGTGCGCGGTAACGTCTGTTGGTTGTGTAAGTGGTGGCACTGCTGAATCTGGCTGGGTTTTGCATGCTTTCAAACCCATGAGTGCAGCGGTGCAAATCAAAGCCAAGGCTGTGCCGGCGGTTTTCATCCTGGTGCATTAGTGGGCGGCTATTTTTTCCGATGGCACTAAAATACACAGCGGCTAATGCTGAATCAAAATAAATCCGGCACAAACCGAGTACACATCCGGCAAATCCGTGTCGAGTTGTGTGTTGTCAGGTCTGAATGCGTTCCGGATAAGCGGGTCATTCAGTTGGGAGTGAGCAACCAGAACTTATGCGGGTTTTAATTTGTGAAAAAGCAGGTACCGCTTGCGTTGCAGTCCACAAAAGTCAAACTTGTGTCTCCGGCCTATGCCCGCATATAAGCACTGTCCATCAAAAGTGCTGTTCAAACGTCTGCATTTCAGGAGGTAAAGCGTGGATGGTAGGTCGCCAGGACAAAACTGTTTTTGCACCCACAAGGCCATGCATGCCTACCATGTGCACGTTTTTGGTAGAAACACCTCGCCGCGTGTGCCCGTGCAGGCACAGCGGCATCCAGACAATGTGCAAGTTCCGTGAATGGTTGTGTGGAATGAACATTCCTCAGACACAAGTATTTGTCCAAGCCATCACCGACTTACGCAGCAGCGGAAAGTGGTTTTGCTGATGAACCGTTCCGGAACCAATTTGACGCAGGGAAACATTACGCGCATTTTTGTGTGGTTTTGAAATGCCCGAGAAACGGCCTTGTGAATACGGCAACGAAAAAGATTTTGGTTTTGGGGTTGGGTAACGACATCATGCGTGACGACGCAGTTGGCCTGCATGTGGTCCGGCAGGTTCGCCAACGTTTACCCGAAGGTTTATGTGTCGAGGTGCGTGAATCAACCGAGATGGGACTTGCGTTGTTGGACTATGTAACCGGATTTGACGAACTTGTGATAGTTGATGCTGTGCAAACCGGCACGGCCCAGCCTGGCACAGTGCATGTTTTCGATCCGGCAGATTTTAAACCTGCGCGTCTTGTTTCACCGCATCTGGTTGGTGTGAGCGAAATGTTGGCGTTAGGCCAAGCCATTGGTCTTGCGATGCCACAGCGTGTGACAATATATGGGATTGAAGTAGCTGACCTGTTTACAGTTGACACACGATTGACAGCTGATTTGCAACGTGCATTACCGGCAATAGTCGAACGCGTGACGGCTGGTGTACTGGATCTGGCGACGGCAGCTAATCTGCATCCTCAACATGCAGTGCAGAAATCGGGACAAGCGCCGGAGCCACCCCAGCCAGGCATTTGAGGAATGGAAACGGCTTTTCAAGCAGTTCGTCTAAGGGTAGTTGTGCGCGGCGCTGTACAAGGTGTCGGGTTCAGGCCGTTTGTATATCGGTTAGCGACCGAGCTGGGGGTAACAGGTTGGGTCAGTAACTCAGTTCAGGGTGTGTGGATCGAGTTGGAAGGGCAAAAGGATGCGCTTGAGAAATTTGTTGCCCGACTCGAAAGCGATAAACCACCACGCAGCTACATCCAAAGCCTCGAAATGACCTGGCTTGATGCAGTTGGTTACAATTCGTTTGATATTCGCGAAAGCAGCGCCGCAGGCATGAAAACTGCGCTTGTGTTACCCGACATAGCGACCTGCCGAGATTGCGTACGCGAGATTTTCGATCCCATGAACCGGAGGTACCGTTACCCGTTCACCAATTGCACAAACTGCGGCCCGCGGTTCAGCATTATCGAAGCGTTGCCGTACGACCGGCCGAACACGTCAATGAAAATGTTCCGGATGTGCGCTGCTTGCCAAGCCGAGTACGATAACCCGTTAGACAGACGATTTCATGCACAACCAAATGCATGTCCTGAATGCGGTCCGCACACCGAATTATGGGACCGCACAGGCGCAGTACTTGCCACTCACTACGAGGCTTTGCTTGCCGCCGCAGAAGCAATCCGAGCCGGTCAAATCGTGGCTGTCAAAGGGCTTGGCGGGTTTCATCTTGTGGTAGACGCACGGAACGATGCCGCTGTGCGCAAGCTACGCGAACGCAAGCGCCGTGAAGAAAAACCGTTTGCATTGATGTTGCCTTCAGTTGGGGCTGTGCGAGCTGTTTGCGAACTCTCGGCTGCTGAAGAACGGCTACTGTGTAGCCCAGAAGCGCCGATTGTTCTGGCTCGGCGAAAAACGGCGCCTGAGATCGAGATTGCAAATTCGGTTGCACCTGCAAATCCGAACCTTGGCGTCATGCTCCCGTACACACCCTTGCATCACTTGCTCATGGCCGAGTTGGATTTTCCCGTTGTTGCAACCAGCGGCAACCTGAGTGACGAACCAATCTGCACAGCTGAACAGGATGCACTGAAACGACTGGGTCTGATTGCAGACATGTTCCTTGTGCACAACCGCCCTATTGTCAGGCATGTTGACGATTCGATTGTCCGGATTGTGCACGGCCGTGAACTTATGCTACGGCGTGCACGCGGGTACGCACCGTTGCCCATTCACATAAAATCCGCGCCTACAAACGCAGATTCGGAAGTTGTGCTTGGCATGGGTGCACACTTGAAAAACACGGTTGCGCTTGGCTTTGGACAACATGTTTTCGTTAGCCAGCACATAGGCGACCTGGACACCGAACAGGCACACGCAGCTTTCAGACGCGTGACAGTGGACCTGCAGAAACTTTACGAGCGCACACCGCGTGTAGTCGCAGTTGACATGCACCCAGACTATGAGTCCACTAAATTTGCGTTTCAGATGTACCGAAGCGCGTCTGAACCTAGAGCCGACACGCTACCCACAACACCACCCGGCCCGCGCATCGCATCCGTCCAACATCACATTGCGCATGTGCTGGCATGCATGGCGGAAAATGAGCTTGACCCACCTGTGCTCGGCGTTTCATGGGACGGCACAGGTTACGGCTTGAACGGAACTGTGTGGGGCGGTGAATTTTTCGTAGTGACGCCGAATTCGGTGCGGCGGATTGCGCATCTGCGCCAGTTTAGGCTGCCTGGGGGCGACAAAGCAGTCGCCGAACCCCGCCGTGCTGCGCTCGGGTTGTTATTCGAGCTAGCCGGCCAGAACGAACAAAAATGGATGCAACTCAAGCAGATAATTGCGCACGCATTTAAACCAGCCGAACTTGAGTTGCTTAGCTCCATGTTAAGGCGACGCCTGAATTCGCCTGTTTGCAGCAGTGCTGGCAGGCTGTTTGACGCTGTAGCGGCCCTTACGGGGGTGTGCCACATCAACAGATTCGAAGGGCAAGCCGCAATGGCACTGGAATTTGCAATTGCTGATGCGTGTACAACTGCAAGTTACAGGGTCCAAATCAGGTCAGTGCGTGGATTCAGGCCCTGCGCAGGCGCAGAGGCCGCAGTCCAGTTCATGTTGGACTGGGGGCCAATGATCGAGGCAATTTTGGCCGACGTCGAGCATGGCGTTGCTGTGGCAGACATTTCCGCCAAATTCCACAACGGCCTAGCTGAAGCGATTGTGGCCCTGGCACATCGCGCAGGTCAACACCGTGTGGTGTTAAGCGGCGGTTGTTTTCAGAATCGGTACCTTACAGAACGGACAATTCAGTTGCTCGAGGCCGATGGATTCAAGCCGTATTGGCATCAGCGTGTGCCCCCCAACGACGGTGGAATTGCACTTGGCCAGGTATGGGCTGCAATCCATGGGTTCGCGCTCGAACACGCGCCTGACCAGTGCCAAAGGCTCATGTCAAAATAAATGCACCCGGCAGGGTGACCTTGGCCGCAAGTAGTGCGGCTGGCTAAAAACTGCACTTAGATTGTCGTTATAATTCCGCAAGTGTGGATACACATCTTACACACCTAATCAACCCCGAAAACAGAGTCGGCACAGTATGAAAGGGTAGGGAGGTCTCACGGCGTTTGTCCTGGCCGTTTTCAGCCGCGCGAGCCGTGGTCGCTCTGCAAATTTTTCAGACGCATGAAGTCATGCGCCCCTGCCACAAACAAATATGTTGGTAGGTGCACCTAGCCAAGGCCCCCAAGTCACACTTCGCGTCATGGAAGAAACGACACCGGGTCGTTTTTGTCACACAAGTGGGCGCGGGCCCTGCCAGTTCGGTTCTTTGCGCTCGAAGCATCTTCTGGGACTGCGCGATGTCCATCTGACAAACTATGCGCCCAAGTGCTCAGTTACGCATTGTGTTTTACAATCCGGTCAGGGTTACGGGCGCGCGCAACAGCGGTGTCGTAGCTGATAAGGCACTTGCAGTAAAGATCGCGTAAGCAATTGTCCATCAGGACCATGCCCTCTTTTTTGCCCATTTGAATGATGTTTTCGAGTTGGTGAAGTTGGGTTTCGCGGATGATGTTGCGGACTGCGCCGGTGGCAATAACAAGCTCATAGGCAAGCACGCGCCGGTTCCGGTCGAGCGCAGGCAACAATTCCTGAGCGATTATGCCCTGGAGTGTGTTTGCGAGTTGCATGATGACCTGGCGTTGTGTTGGGCCTTCAAACACGCCCACCACGCGTTCGATTGCCTGTGCAACACCCGGCGAGTGCATGGTGGCGATGACAAGGTGCCCTGTCTCGGCTGCTGTCAACGCAGTTGCGATTGACTCGGGGTCGCGTAACTCGCCGATGACAATCACGTCTGGGTCCTGGCGCAGCACATGGATAAGCGCGCGGTTGAAGGACCTTACATCTGTCAACACCTCCTGTTGCACCACAATGGCACGTTTGTTTTCGTGGACGAACTCGATCGGGTCTTCGATTGTGACGATCTTGCAGCGGCGCTCGGAGTTGATGAGATTGACCATGTAGTTCATGGTGGTTGTTTTGCCAGAGCCGGTCGGCCCTGTGATGAGCACCAGCCCGATCGGTTTACGGGCGAGCTCGTCGATTTGGGGTGGCAACCCGAGTTCGTCGCGACCGGGAATTTCGCGGCCGCAAAATCGCACGCTTAGTTCAGGATTGGCGTTCCGCCGATAAAATGTAAGGCGCATCCGGCCTGCCTCAGGATGCCGAAACGACATGCACAGTTCCCAATCCAGCTCGAACTTGTGTTTCTGATGGTCATTGAGGAGCGCGTTGCATAATTCATTAAGCTCGGTCTCGGTAACGGGTGGGGTGTCAGCCAAAATGATCTCACCGTTTACACGGTATGCAGGTGATACGCCCGCCACAAGATGCAAGTCCGAGGCGTCGTATTCGACAGCGGTCCGTAGCAGACTGTCAAAGTATTCGGTGCTCATGCCCTGAAAAACCTGCGCCACAGCCCGGCGAGCCTGCCGAGTAATCCAATGTTTGCCGCACGTGTGACGCCGACTCTGGCCTGCGCGCAACCCGGGTTAAGCTGTCTGGCTTGTTCAAACGACCGCTCGGCCGCGTTAATCAGCCCCAGCTCGAGTTGGCACTGGCCGAGTTCAAGCCACAGCATGAAATGGGTTGCGTTTAGTTCGATTGCCTGCTGCAGCAGTTTCAACGCAGCGGCGAACTGTTTGTAGTAATACCGAATGCGCGCAGCCAACCATGTGATGAACCAATTGTCGGGCGCCAATGCAAGTGCTTTGTCGAAGCAGTAATCTGCCCGTTGCTCACGCCGCGCAAGTAACACGTCACCGCGCGCAAGCCATACGTAAGGTGTGTCACCACGCTGTTCGACTGCAGCGTCTGAAAACGCAATTGCTTCCTCTAAGAAACCACTTCGGCCGAGGGCAACAGCTTTGGCAGCTAACAACTCAGGTTCGTTCGGGAAGCGCTCGAGGGCTTTATCGGCCCAGAGCCGGGCCTCGCGAAATTCACCGAGCTCGATTAACGCACGCACTTGGCCAACCCAAGCCGAGACGTTATCCGGGTTAAACTCGAGCACTTTTGCGTACCAACGGAGCGCTTTTTCGAAATCGGCGTCTTCAAATGCCGTTTGCGCGCCTGTCAAGTAGTACACCTCATCGCTGACAGATTCAGCGCGTCGGAATTCGCCTTCGAATTCCTCATCGAACTCGAGGTGGCCAAATCTGCTCATGCAAAATTTGTTTTCTCCCGAACCACCACATGTACGGTTTGCCGACCAACCGTTCTTGGTCAACAAACGCAATTTCAAGCAACTGCTGCGCCAACTGCTCCGGATGCACTTGTCCGTAAATTTGGATACCTATCTCGGGCCAGATTAGCCAGCTTTTTTCTGGCACGGTAACTTCGCCTGCAGCAGGCATGGTTGCAAGCCGCTCGCGGACAACATTGTTTACCATTAACGTATCAGAATCGAACCTGACCTTGTCTGCCGGCTTGGCCAACACTAGACCGAGCCTATATCCACCCTGCACAATGAATCCAGAACGAGCGACGCTTCCGATGCGGTAGGCCACAAGCTCACCCCGCTCGATCTGGGCGAATTTTGCGCGTGGATTTACCACTACAACGCCGTGCGGGGTCCGTAACGGCAAAGCAATATGGCTGAAAACGCACGCCGTGCGGGCTTGTAAACTAGGGCTATAAGCACGAAAAAAGTCGCAAATGTGACAATCAACTTGTTTAGACCGCGCTTTAGCTTCATGGTTGTGGTCAGCAAGTGCGATACGCTCACGCCGTGGGCGGAAATGATTATTAGCCATGCCAGGTCCGCCGCTATGTAGCCAAGCCAAATGATCAACACCACAATGCCAACTATTGAGCTAATGATGGTAAGCCGCCAAATTCGCGTCAAACCGGTGAAGTAGAATGTCAACTCCGGCACAAGCAACTGCAGGCAGAAATTAACTGCCTGTCGCACAGTTGGCAAGCGAAGCCGCCACCGACCGAGCCAGCGTCGGATGCGGTTCCCAATGGCGGCGAACGGCAGACGCCACCGCGCACGGGGTGGATAGTACGGTGAACTGGACGGCGAGCCCATCAAGCCCATACAATGCCGGCCGATTTATCCGGGTTACGCGTTGTCCGGTCTGCGCTGTTCGATGTAAAACCGAACCTGTTCATCAGGTTCGTAATATTCACTGGTCAACTGTTTCGATTTGAGCCGACCAACAACACGTTCGAAAAGTTTTGCTGCTTCGAGACAGCTTTTGCCCTTGTAACCACGCACTTGGAGTCGCACTTCACCGTCAGGTTCGATCGTTATGTCAAACTCGCGTTGTGGCATAAGTTAATCAGTTGTTCCTAGCCCGGCTTGCACTCTCATTGGTCCCAATGCCGGACTTTCAGGTGGATTGCGTTGTTTTCATCCACGTGTTCTTCTACGACCACAAACTGTCGCGCGCGGATTTGCTGGATCAATCGGTCATAGACATACTGCTGCACCACACGTTTGGCGAGTTCTTCACCTAAGGCACGAAGCGATTCCTCCGTGTGACCTGCGCCGGTTACGCAAAGCGCCGCGCGTCCTCGCGCATCACGCGAAAAGGTGACCGTCAGGCCCTGGCGGGTCACAGTTATTTTTTGGTCGCGCCCGAGCCGGTCTGTGACCAGCTCGCTGTGGGGAATGTCGAGCGTCACTTTGGCAGGTTCTTCTACAGTTTGATTCTCTCTGTATGCCTCGGCTATACCAGATACAACGTTATAGCCCAATGAGGCGGCTGCTGTGGCAACTGCCGTGCTGAACACCGGCCAAGCTGCAATTACAATTGGCGTTAGCACACAAACTGCACTCATATAAACTTTTCCAGTACTCTGAAACGTTAGACGCAGCTTGCGGCGGTTCGTCACGCTCGGGATCGCGAGCCACTTGCCGAAGGCGTGCGCGGATATTTAACGCGCCGTCAATAGTGTCTCATTAACACACTGCTTCAGATGCGTGCCGGGAGCGCGCCCTAACGCAGGCAAGCCGATTCAACGGTCTTTCGGGCAATGCGTTTTGAAATTTCCGAGCTGAAGTCTGAGACCCTCCAGAAAGGTGTGCGGCGACTAGACCTGAGTCCGGCACACAGACGCATTGGCTGGGAAACGAGAATCTGCCGGCCGTATCCCGGTGGCAAGTAGGAGCGGTTATGTCAGAAAGGCGAGTTTTGGGAGGCCGCCCAGCTATTTGTAATCTACGGGTTCGGATTTTTGTGATTTGCGACTGTGAAAGCGCCTGGTGTTTTGCATTTCAGTTTTGGGTTTGGATCTGGAGCCTCTCGGAGCACGCCTCTCATAGTTCAGGTTCTTTATCGGTGCGGCGTTGCAGACGACAAAAACCTGGCGTGGACGCGCAGTTACAACTCCATGCGTCGCACTTGTGCACGTTGCGTTATGTCAACCACAATACTCGCATTTCGCGCGCGGCCTTCGGCCCATGTGCGCAGCCGGTTGATCTGTTCCTCCATCGTTTTCGACAATGGCACAGTCTGACGCAGCGCGTTCAGGATGAGCCCGGTGGTCAGTTCGCTCCCCATGTAAAATGCGTCATACAGGCCGCTGATTACAGCTTCTTCGATTTCAGCGCCGCTGAAGTCTTTGCTGGCGGCTACAAGCGCCGGGATATCGAACTTTTCGGGGGCGCGGCCACGTTTCCGGATGTGAATGCGGAAGATCTCGGCGCGTTCTTCCTCTGTGGGCAGGTCAACGTAAAAGATTTCGTCCAGCCGGCCTTTGCGCAACAGTTCAGGTGGCAGTTGCGAAATGTCGTTTGCGGTTGCAACTACGAACACGGGGGCGGTTTTTTCAGATAGCCATGTCAAAAATGTCCCAAACACACGTGCAGTTGTACCGCCGTCTGTCATGGCCGAGCTTTGTGAGCCTGCGAATGCCTTGTCAATTTCGTCCACCCAAAGCACAGCCGGTGCGACTGACTCGGCCACAGCTATTGCTTTGCGCACGTTTTCCTCGGATGAACCCACGAGGCTGCCGAACATTCGACCCATATCGAACCGCAGCAGTGGCAATTGCCACAGGCGCGACACAGCTTTTGCGCAGAGGCTTTTGCCACAGCCTTGAACCCCCAAAAGCAGGATACCTTTGGGCGCAGGCAGCCCGAACGCGCGCGCTTGATCTGTCAATGCCAAAGCGCGTTTCTTGAGCCAGTCCTTAAGCACTGCAAGCCCGCCTACGTTATCGAACGTTTCCTCGGTGGCGTAATACTCGAGCAGACCGTTTTTGCGTATGATCTGCTGTTTTTCCGAGAACACTTCGTTGACATCTGCACTGCTGAGCCGGCCATTTTTGACAATGATCTTTGCGAACACGTTTTCGGCCTCGCCAAGCGTTAGTCCAAGTGCCGCTTTGAGCAACCGCTCGCGGCCGGCGTCATCCAGCTCGATTCTGACATTTTTAAGCTGGCTAACCTCTTCGATTATTTTGTCCAACAACGCGCCCAGTTCGTCAAGGTCCGGCAAAGGGTGGTTAAGTACGGTGACTTCTTTCTCAAGCTCGGTCGGGATTTCGAGCACGGGCGACACAAGCACAATTGTTTTGAGGCTGTTCTTCAGGTGCAGCGCAATTTCCTTGAGCCGACGGATGACGGCGAAATTGCTCCGCGCCAGAAACGGATGAAAATCCTTGAAAATGAAGATGGCAGGCTCGACCTGGTCAATCACCTGGTCGAGGGCAACCAACGGGTCTCTTGACGGTGCGTTACGATGTTTTTGCGACTGGATTGAAGTGCCGGCGGGAACAATGCCGGTGGTGTAGCTCCATTCGAAAACCTTTTTTTGTCGTTTAAGCGCGATCTCGATCAACAAGCTTTCGACCCGCCCCTCTTCACTCGACAGGATGTAAAGGATCGGGTACCGCGCACGTATAAGCGTCTCAACTTCTTGGGCAAAGTTCATCGTTAGATTGATCCTGCCTCATTTAGTTCGGTCCGGCGCCGCGCATTGTCCGATGGCTCTAGCTGGACACAACCGGCATTGGCGCCCAGCATAGACGCCGCAAGCGCTACGCGCGGCCCAAACTGCAGGTCTGTCTGGTTTAGCTCGCCCAAAACTAATGCCATGGCCGGTGTGATATTTTGGGCCAGAACCCGGCCATCCGGAAGTATCAAAAGCTCGGTCTGACAGGCGATTTTACGCATAGGTTCACTGGATTAAGTTCAGTCCAAACCATCGGCCAACGGATAGCGCCGCTTCGATTTCATTGGCCTGGGTTGTCCTCCGCAGTTCAGCGTGTAATTCCGATTGCCAAGCAGGCCAAAAACCTGTCCGAAGACTCACTTTGACGCCGGGGAGATTTTTACAAAGCCACTCAGCCATGGGCGCCCAACAACATTCAATGTGGCCCGGCATCAGCAAATGTCGCACGATCAGATCTGTATGTGCCGCTGCCCAGAGCAAGTTTTTGCGGACTGTGCGGGTGTAGTCCTGCACACAAGCAAGCCGCTCTGCACAATCGTCGCAGCCAAACTTGTAATCCACACACCAGACATCAAACACGCTGCGCAGGAGCTGCCGCGCAGTTTCACTAAAGTAGCCGTTGGTCTTAAGAACAAGCTTTGCGCCCGCCGGCAGTTCCGCAACCACATCGAGCAAGAACGGTATGTACAGCGTGGGTTCACCCCCATGAAATGTCACCGTCCGTACTCCACCGGCAATGGCACGTTCAGCCAGGCACGAAAGTTCAATCGGGGACATTACCGCCCCTGCAAACGGCTCCCAGCTTTGTGGCCCTGCGATGCAAAACGCGCAACGCATGTTGCATCCACTGAATGCAATGCCAAAGGTCGGTATAAGCTCAAGCTCATCTGCCATCTCGACCTGCGCCAAGTGCACGCGTGGCGCAGCGCCCGCGCTGCACCGGCCGCGCTCGCCCATTAGCCGATCCACGCCGCAGTTGTGAGCGCACAATCGGCATGCCGTCAGCGCAGCAGGTGCGGTGCCGAGCCGGGCGGCGGCAGCACAGCTGCGTTCGCAGCGCAAGTCGGTTTCATATGATGCACCATGCGGATTCATGTTGTGCTCAGCAGAGCCATGCTTTCTATCCAAAAAGTTTTTTCCACCAGGGCCGGTTTTTGCGTGTGGCAATATCCTTTTGTACCGAGTCAGCCAAGCGCATCTCAACAGAGGCTGGTAGTTGGGTTTGCGCAGCGTCGAACCTCAACATTTCTTCAACCGAGCTAAATTCGTGTGCACTGGTCTTTTGCGCACTGAGCTGTGTTTCGGTTGTTTCCTGTTTTTGTTGTTGCTTAAACTTTTTTGGTAGCTCGTTCATGGCGAAAAGCCGCTTTGTCAGGCTGTCTTTTGAAATTCGATTGCGAAAGCTTTTCTTGCACGGTGCAGCTTGCCCCGCACCGCGTCAACTGTTTGGTCCGTTAGTGCAGCGATCTGTTCGTAACTGAGCGCCTCGTCTGCCACGAGCAAAAGCAACAACCTGTACTCATGCGGCAGTGCATCCAGTGTCTTTTGAATGCGTTCACCGAGTTCTTTCAGCTCAAGCACACGCAGTGGCGAGTCGGTTCCGGCAGGCGCACCAACCAGTAACGCATCGTCTATGCCGCACTGTATATGCCGTTCGGCCCAGGCACGCTGAATGTTTTTGCAATGGTTGATTGCAATTCGGTAAAGCCAGGTGCGCCAGCTTGATTCGGCGCGGAACTGCGTGTGGTGTTGCCAGGCTTTCAAGAACACGTCGTGTGTTGCGTCTTGGGCTTTGGTCTGATCACCCAGCAACCGCAGGCACAGATAATAAATCTGACGGCTGTGCGCTGCATAAAGGGCTGCGAAATCGGGTGCAACCGATTTCAGCTCAAGCCGCTCTTGTGCGCCCTGTGCCATGCCGGGTCGAGTCAAAACAGTTGACACCGCCAAATTAGACATCGCACAAGCCGAATTGTCACGTACTGAAGTTTAACCTGGCTATTTCAAGTCAGAACCAGGGAGCGCACCCGGTTCAGGGCTGACATAGGCAGTTCATTGGAGTTTTCCGGGGTAGGGCCCAGCGACTCAAGCTGGAAAAACGTGAGGACCACACACCTTGCAAAGCCAGTCAACGGAAAAGGCAAAAGATACTCCGCTGGGCTGCCGAAACCGCACGCCAACCCCCGAACGCATTTGGCACAGGCGGCGTGTGCTCCCCGGCCACTTGCGAAATCTCTGGGTTTGTGCCCATGTGTTTCCGCTACAAGCAGGAGACTTGCAACGGGTGAAAAGTGTAAAACCGACAGGGTAAAAATTCAAAAGAACCGGCTTGTGCTGCAACGCAAACTGAATTAAGGAAATCGACATGAAGTCCTTAAATTCATCGGGGCAAGACCACGCTGGACTGACACGGCGCCGGTTCATCTACCTGTCAATGCTTGCCGCGGGCGCAACTGCGTTACAGCAACCTGTATTTGGCAAGCCGCGCAAGCGCTACGCAAACGATAAACTCAACATAGGCGTCATTGGTGCCGGGGGCAAAGGCGCATCCGACACTGATTATTGCGCAACAGAAAACATAGTTGCGTTGTGTGACGTGGATGAAAACCGCGCAGCTAAACAACTCGAGAAATACCCGAACGCAAAATTTTACCGTGACTGGCGCAAGATGCTTGAAAAGGAAAAGACGCTCGATGCAGTAATTGTTTCAACACCGGACCATACACATGCGTTGATAGCTGCCACTGCAATTCGGCTTGGTAAACATGTTTACTGCCAGAAACCGCTCACACGCACCGTGTACGAAGCGCGCCTGTTGCGTAAGCTCGCCAGGCAATACAAGGTCGCAACTCAGATGGGTAACCAGGGCAGCGCAGAAGACGGCCTGCGCAGAGCCGTCGAGGTCGTCCAAGCGGGGCTGCTCGGGCATGTACGCGAGGTTTATGTGTGGAGCAACCGCCCGATTTGGCCCCAGGGAATGAACAGACCGGAGGGGGCCGACCCGGTCCCGGAGCATCTGGCTTGGGATTTATGGCTTGGCCCGGCGCCGATCAGACCATACAAAGCGGGGGTGTACCATCCGTTCAACTGGCGTGGTTGGCAGGACTTCGGCACGGGCGCACTTGGCGACATGGCGTGTCACACTGTGAACCTGCCATTCCGCGCGCTTAAACTGGGCTATCCTACCGAGATCGAACCAGAATGGGCGTGCCCCAACAAAGAAACGTACCCACTCAAGTCTAAAGTCCGATTTAAGTTTCCGGCGCGCGACGGGCTTGCACCGGTCACATTGTGGTGGTACGACGGTGGCGAACCCAAACCTGACAATCCGTACAGACACGACGGCACCAATAAACCGCCGCGCGACATTACCGCTGACGTAGAACGTATGATGGGTGAAGTGCCAGGCAGCGGGTGCCTGTTGATTGGTGACAAAGGCAAGCTTTTCTCACCCGACGATTACGGCGCAAAATTTTTCATCAAGCTACACGACGAGCCTGACTTGGTCGAAGGCCAAAAACACGAGGCAGTAGCAGCAATCCCACAGATAATCCCGCGCAACGCGTTCGAAGGCGACGCAGATGCACGTCATCATCTCGAGTGGATTGCAGCGTGCAAGGGAGGCCCTCCAGGCTACTCGAACTTCGACATTGCAGCTTATCTAACTGAGATAATGTTGCTCGGGTGCGTTGCACTACGACTCGGGCGCAAGCTCGAATGGGACGGGCCGCGCATGCGCGCAAAAAACGCGCCCGAGGCAGCCGAGTTTATTCGTCCGCAATACCGCCGCGGTTGGAAGCTTTGACCTAATACACGCCGTCCGATGAATGTGCTGGCAGCCTTGCTGGCAGCAGAAGGACCTAAGTTGGCCACCCATTGCTGCGCAAAGCCCAACCGCGCAACAGACCACCATCAACAACGGCAAGCGGTTCGATTAAAAACGGAACCCACTTAGACAGGCTGCACAGTTGCGTCCGGCAAAGTGTGAGGGAAGGAATCTTCTGTCAGATGCCGAAATTTGCGCGCTACCTGGGTGCGTTGTCTTACACAGTCAAGTCGGTTTGCGTTAACGGGCAGTTACTTCGGCAATTAGCGTTGATGTCCGGGGTGAACTGGACGTGATGACGAATGCATCCTGGAGGCGCGCAGCCGCTGATTCGGCGTTTGCCGGTGTTGCTGCATGAATCCGGCATAAGACTGAACCACGCCGGACTTTATCCCCGGGCTTTGCAATCCGGTCCAGGCCTACGTCGTAGTTGATACTGGATTCTTTGGTTAACCGGCCGCCGCCGAGGTCGCGGACGACTTCGCCAATAATTCGCGCGTCGCATTTTGAAACAAACCCAGCCCGATCCGACTTTAGCTCAACAACGACGGGCGCAGTGTGGTCCAGCGCAAGTTTCGCGTAGAACGCCCTCAGATCTGCACCCTGCGCAGCGAGCATTTCATCCCATTTCCGGCGCGGTGCACCTGTAGCCAAGCAGTCTTCGGCTTGTTTAAAGCCTGCTTTGAATGAGTTTGCCTTACTTGTTTGAACCAGCAAGTGAGCAGCGCAGGTCAACACCAAAGTATGGAGGTCGTCGAGTCGTTGAGCCGTTGAAACGTTCAATTGGTGGGACAGCTCGACGGTTCCACAACTCAACAGTTCAACTGTTTCTTTGACTTCGAGCCAGTTGCCTGCTGCGCGGCCAAGTGGTGTATCCATGTTGGTGAGCAGTGCACGGGTGTTGACGCCACATTTGTTCCCCAACGTGACCATTGCTTTGGCCAGCTTGCGTGCCTCGGCCTTTGTTTGCATGAACGCTGCGCGGCCAAACTTTACGTCCAACACGAGTGCATCGAGGTTTTCGGCGAGTTTCTTTGACATGATTGACGCAACGATAAGCGGTATGCTTGGCACCGTGCCTGTCACGTCGCGTAGTGCGTAGAGTTGTTTGTCTGCGGGCACCATCCGGTCTGTCTGACCACAAATGACACATCCAACCGTTTGCACAATCTCAACGATGCGTTCGGTCGAGAGCAAAGTCTTGAACCCCGGGATCGAATCAAGTTTGTCGAGTGTACCGCCGGTGATGCCGAGGCCGCGCCCCGAGATCATTGGTACGCGAAAACCCAGACATGCCAATAACGGCGCAAGCGGGAGTGATACCTTGTCGCCCACGCCCCCAGTGGAGTGCTTGTCCACGAGCGGGCGCGTGTCTTTGGGGAAGCGCAGCACTTCGCCAGAGTCGCGCATTGCCAGAGTGAGCGCGGTTGTCTCGGCTGTGCTCAGGCTGCGGAAATAAACTGCCATGAGAAACGCAGCCATTTGGTAGTCCGGTATCTCGCCGGCGACGTATGCGCTGACAAGCCATTTGATTTGGTCTTCAGTGAGCGGCTTGCCGTCGCGTTTGCTTTCGATTAATGACAGGAAGTTCACGCGTGATGGGCTGGTTCTTCAGACGAACTTGCCAGGGTTCAAAATGCCGTTTGGGTCCAGTGCACGCTTAATGACACGGTGAAGCCTGCGTACGTCTGGGCTGGTCGCCCAAGGCCACCATCTGCGTTTTGCTATGCCGATCCCGTGTTCGCCTGTGATTGCGCCGCCCCAGGCAATAACCTGCTGGAACAGCTTATCCAGCACGGCATCAGCGCGTTTGACAGCCGCAGGATCGCTTGAATCAACCATGACGTTTGTGTGGATATTGCCATCGCCGGCGTGGCCGAAACATGCGATTGGCACCCGGTACTTTTTCTGCAGCCGTGCGGTGAAAGCAAACAAGTCCTCGAGCCGTCCCCGGGGCACAACGATGTCTTCATTAAGCTTTGTCAGGCCTGTGTCACGCAGTGCATATGAAAATTCGCGTCTGATTTTCCAGACTTTTTCGCATTCGTCGGCGCCTAGCCCGACCTGAACAAACATGGGCTTATGCCGACGTATGATACCTTCTAGCATGCGTAGTTCTGTGCGGACGGATTCTTCCTGACCGTCCAACTCGGTTATCATATGCGCACGGCAATTGCGCAATTGCTCGCTTTTGGTGCGTTTGTAAGCCGCTGCCAAAGTAAATTCGTCTGCCAACTCAAGTGCGCACGGTAACAGCCCAGCCTCGAATACAGCTTGAAGCGCGCGCGCAGCCTGCTGCATCGAGCCAAAACCGGCTGCGATGTTGGCCCGGTACGGCGGCAGGGGAATAAGCTTCAAGGTAGCTTCCGTAACAACACCCAGTAAACCTTCTGCACCGACAAACAAACGGTGGAGCTCGAACCCGGTCTTGTTCTTGTGTGTGCGACCGCCCAGGCGCACGACGGTGCCGTCGGCAAGCACAACCTCAAGTCCAAGCACGTAATCACGGGTCACACCGTACTTGAGACAACGCGGACCGCCTGCGTTTGTGCTTATGTTACCCCCGATTGTGCATTCATCGCGACTGGCCGGGTCCGGTGGATAAAACAAGCCATGTCGCTCGACGTGTTCCTGGAAAGTCTGTGTGATAACACCCGGCTGAACCACTGCCACAAAGTCACGCGCGTTTATTTCGATGATCCGGTTCATGCGTTCGACAGATAACACAATGCCGCCTCGAACCGGCACAGCACCGCCTACGTAGCCGTGCCCTGCGCCGCGCGGCGTGACGGGGATTCGGTGTTCGTTTGCGAAACGCATAATTGCGGAGACCGACCGCGTACTGCGTGGCAGTGCAACAGCATCAGGCACACGAGTTGCAAACCACTTGTCAGCGGCGTATTTGCGGCGTGTAGGCTCGTCAAACGCAAGTTCGCCCGCCGGCAAAATGCGGGCGAGTCGATTAAACAAACTTAGACTCGTGCGACTCATTCAACAGATTCAGGAGGCGCTTCAAGCAAAGCTCTTGCCTCGTCGGCCTCAGCAGCCGGCACCTGTACAAGAATGCCGCCTGCACCAAGTGCGTAGCCTTCGATGCTCAATGCCGACAGTTCGTGCGAAACAACCGCATGAAACCCAGCTGCGTCCAGTTGCGCACGCACACGCTGTGCGTCGGCTGGGTTAAGTGCGGTATAAACCGTGACAAGATTCATTATTTTTGAGTGTGCTGGGGCTGCGCTGCATCAGGTTGACGCCGGCGTAGGAGCCGGTGCCTGTTTAACCTCAGCAAATACAATCACGCCTGCGCTAGTCTGAACAAGGGTTTGTACCTGCGCAATGATCTCTTGGCCGATGTAGTTTTGGCCATTGTTGACAACCACCATTGTGCCGTCCGGTAGGTAGCCAACACCTTGGCCCTTGTCCTTGCCTTCGCGTACGAGCCGCAGTGAGATGGTTTCGCCCGGCAACACAACTGTTTTGAGCGCCTTGGCAACCTGATGGATGTTGATGTACTTAACCGATTGCAACTCGGCTACTTTGCTAAGATTAAAATCGTTTGTGACAAGTTTTGCGCCGAGGTTCCGCGCCAAACGCACCAGTTTAGCATCAACATCAACTTCATCGGGGAACTCAGCCTCGTGGATTTTTACTTCGACATGCTGTAAGCGTCTGAGCCTGTTGAGCATCTCCAGGCCGCGCCTGCCGCGTGCGCGTTTAAGTGGATCGCCAGAGTCGGCTATCTGTTGCAGCTCGCGCAGGACAAATCGCGGCACGACAATTGTGCCTTCGAACAAACCGGCCTCGACAAGATCGGCCACGCGCCCGTCAATGATGACGCTTGTATCAAACACAAGCAGGCTTTCCGGCTGTCGTTGGGGGGCAAACCTCACGTACGGAATGATGAGCGAGAAATCTTCCTTGTTACTGCGCATAGCCAGTATGATACCGATGTACCCGAACCCTAGGAACAGACACAACCGGATCAACCAACGCGTGGGTCTGTACTCTAGATACTCGAAAAGACCGGACCGATCAATCAGCATTGCAACAACCGTGCCCAAGATCAGGCCGAAAGTAGTGGCCGAAAACGCGCGGAGCGAAAACCCCTTAAGCATTTCGTCAATGGCGATCATCAACCACCCGAAAGCTAACCCAAGTAGCATGCCGATAATGGCGCTTTGATTCGACGCGACGTATTCGGGCCGCACCTGGCTGACCGCGTAACCGGCCAGGGTTGTCATGGCCAGAAACAAAATTCGTATGATCCAAATCGACATGTTTTACTCGAACGGGGTCCGACCACGATGTACCGGTGTTGCAACAACGTTTGTTCTGGGTTGTTTGGGTTTCCAAAGAATACCCCACAGCCCCAGCCTATTCAAGTTACTGCTGGTAATTGCCAGGTTACTTGCCAAAACAGATACGTGCATGGCCAACGGTTCATTCTGCAGCAAGGTTCCTGCCAGACCTTTGCCTGTCTGCAAATCCTGCAAAAGCCCGCGCAAAGCTGCCGATGACAATTCAAGATTCCGAATTACCGAGGTTATTTCAGGCGCATTTGTTGTGGTCAACTCGTTCAATGCGTCCGCAAGCGCATTGAGTCGGTCTGCAAAAACGGCCAGGTTAGTCAGCGTGGCCGTCACAGTGCTTGCGTTTGTTGCAACAAGCCCGTGAAAACCGTCGGCGGCTGCAGCAGCGTGTTCTGAAGCAGTTCGCATTGCGCCGAGTGCGACAGCCACGTTCGAAAGCGTTTGTTGGTTAAGGACAAACGCGCGCAGCTCCCCGACTGCAGAATCAATTTTGGCCGCAACGTCGTCAATACGCTTTACGAACTGAGCCGTTGCACGTGCGACTTCGAGCAGATTAAACGGCGGTTCACAGACAACCTCGTCGCCGTTGCTCAGGGGCGACCCGGCATTCTCGGTTTGTACAATCGTGACATATTGATCCCCCAAGAAACCCGACTGCTCGATATAAAATTTGGCACCGCGATAGACGGGCACCTGTTTGGTCAACTTGAGCGTGACAGTCACAGTGCGGCCATCTGGGGCGAGCCTGATAGCCGACACAGTGCCGATCTGCACACCGGACATGAGCACTGCAGCGCCGCGTTTTAATCCGCCGACATTGCTTGTGTGCATGTGCACATTGTAGGTCTTGAGATTGAACGAGATGCCCTTGCTGAACAATACAACAAGCACAACCAACAGTGCTAAGCTTACCGCAACGAACAATCCGACTTTGCGTTCCAGACTGGTTGGATTCATCGCTCAGAAATAAACCTCCTTCGGGTTCGACACACCATCAATGAATTGTCTGACCGCAGGATCGGCTGAGGCAAAGAATTCGTCCGGTGTGCCTGCGGCATATATCCTTTTGTCGTGCAGCATTAAAATTCGTTGTGCTAAACAACGTGCGCTGCGCATGTCATGTGTGACAACAACACTTGTAACATTGAGTCTGTCGCGCACGCGCACGATTAGCTGGTTGATACTGTCGGCTACGATCGGGTCAAGGCCCGTGGTCGGTTCGTCGTAGAGCACGATCTCAGGCTTGTAAACAATCGCCCGTGCAAGCCCAACGCGTTTGCGCATGCCGCCGGACAACTCAGCCGGTTTTTTGTTCTGGATACCCGGTAAGTCAACCATTTCAAGCACCTCAGCAACCCGTTTTTCGATCTCACGTCTCGAGATCGTTTTGTCGTGCCTAAAAGCAAATGCAATGTTCTCGGCCACAGTCAGCGAATCGAACAATGCAGCCCCTTGAAACACCATGCCAAACCGCTTTCGCACACGCATCAGTTGTCGTTCGTCCATGGCACAGATATTTTCGCCTGCCACAAATACTTCACCTGCGTCTGGACGCAGCAAACCTATCAGAAGCTTCAGCAACACGCTTTTGCCACTGCCGCTACGTCCAATCACAACAACAGACTCGCCCTTCTGTATGCTGAAGCTCACATCGGCCAGCACAACATGACCATTGAAGCTTTTTTTGAGGTTCCGCGCTTCAATCATAATACACCCAGCATTTTGCCAAGCGTCAGCGTAAGGAAGAAGTTTGCAATCAGAATCGTTATTGAGGCGTACACAACCGCCTCGGTTGTGGCGCGGCCAACGCCTTCGGCGCCTTCGCCACAGTTCATGCCTTTGTAACAGCCGATTATGGCCACTATACCACCAAATACGAACGACTTAATAATGCCCACCGCAAGGTCTTCCTTGTCTGTGTACCGGAGCATGTGGTGCCACGAATACGTCGGGTCAATCCCGAGCAATTGAACCCCCACGATGTAGCCCGCTGCAATGCCGATTGCAATCACCTCAGCCGTCAGAAGCGGCATTGCAACGTGCAACGCAATCAGTCGCGGCACAACAAGATAATCAACCGGGTGCGTTGCCAATGTGCGTAGCGCATCAATCTGTTCAGTCACACGCATGGTGCCGATCTCGGCTGCTATTGCTGCTCCAACACGTCCAGCAACCATCAGACCCGTTAACACTGGACCGAGCTCGGTGCACATCGCTACGCCGACCACAGCCAATGTTGCGGTGTCCATTTTGACAGTGTGAAACTGGAAATAGGTTTGTGTGGCTAGCACCATGCCTGTAAAGGCACCGGTTATGAGAACAACTGGCTGTGATTTAGCCCCCATGAAATATAGCTGGTAAAGCAGGTCATGCCAGTTTGGCCGCACGGTTCGAACCGAGACGAATGCTTCTCTCGCAAGCAACGCAATCCGGCCTAGACCGGCAAGCACTTCAGTAAACCGTTTTTTTGCGGTAGCATTCACCAGCACCAACGATGTTAGCCAAGCCAAGGCCAATTGGCTAGCTCACGGTTGGTAATTCGCATACGCGAAATTACTTGGACCCGTCCTGTTGCCAACAAATTTAGTAGCTACCAGCAAACTGGAGGGCAAGGCTTTGACCACAGCCGCACAGACAGCTCGAGCCGCTGTGTGAGTTGCGCGAGTAAACGATTGCGTTTGTGATAGAGCCAGGACCGAGCAATACGCCTTACGGGGTCTACAGGCTGCCGGGGACCACGGCTCAGCACCTGCAAATTGTGCCAAGGCATATTCCAGAGCCTAGAGCGTTCCTATGAATTATATAGCGGCTTTATTCTACCAGTGACGTTTGGAATTGCATCATTGCCAAAAGGTAGTGAGCGCGAATTGCGCTCGAGCATTGCCCACACTAATCTGGCAGATAACTGCCGAGCCCACCAAAACCAGAAATTACGACATCTCCTTTACTACATGCGACAGACCAACACTGCTGTGTTCAGCGGGTGCGTCAATGCGATAACGCGCTAGTAAGGAAAAATGGCCCAAACGATACCAGCAGCAATACAAAAGGCATTTTGTGTTGGTGCATGCTGGCACAGCATGCATTATCCAGCGGTGCACGAATTGGAGTAACTGGATCTGAATTCATGGCTTTTGCCAGGTCAAAATTGTGGAATAGAATTCGGCTTGATTGTGAAGCGCTGCGTTTGGTTTGTTTGTGCGGATGTTAGTTACTTTCACCGGTGCAGGGTTTGAGCCCACAGACGCGGCCGAGCGCATGCGGGCAATCGGCGACCTGACCAACTTGCCCGAGACGTTACGCAGAGCATTTATGCCCGGACCCGAGTTCGAGCCACTGCCCAAACCCAGGCCGCATGATTGGCCTCCTCAGCGCACTGCGCTTGATCGCGGAAGAAAGATCTGAGATTCTTGACGCGCTTGCAGCCAGCCCCGTAAGTGCGGGGGAGCAGACGCTGAGTTTAATCATTAGCCGCTTATGTTACTTTACGAGCTTGAACGTTTTTTTCCCGACGTATCGTACCCCGGTGACAACGCACTCGTGGATTCGTATTTTAACGAATGCGAGTCAGCCTTGCGGTGATTGCACGGGAAAGATTGGCGCCAGGTAACAATTGAGGACTTCGACTCGCAAGGTGGGATCATCGAGGGAGTTCAGGCCCTGAGTCTCAAGGGATTCATTTATTACCCGCCCGGGCTGGTTCGCATTGCGCTCACCAAACCGGAATGCCGATACATCATTTCCTCAGCCTTGTTGCCCCTGTTAACTGCTCCTGATTACTTGGGGTCTTCATTCGAGAAGCAGCAAGCGATATTGAGATCCCTTTCACCGCAACAACGGGATTTCTTAGCGCGTTTTTTGGCGGCGATGCACAAGGCTGAGCCAACCCTCTGTCCAGTTGTGGTTGAATCTGCAATTGCAAACTTGAGAAATGGCGAGATAACACCTTTCAAACATGAAGATGTGCTGAAATGGGTTGCCAAAGCTGGATTACCACGGCGCTCTTGTGAACTCCGATGAATCCGAGTAGGGCCAGGAAGCGTTCAAATAGTTGCGTCTGGGTTTAGCCACAGCCAATTCACGAAGGTAAATTGAGGTTGGTTTACGGGCCAAAAGGCAACGGGTGCCATAGCGATGATGGTCGGCGTTCATGGTGCTGAAAAAGTCGGTGGTTGTTTGGTGGTGCGGTCTTTTCTTGTGGCTGCGCCAGTGAATGAACTCAAATTGCTGAATTGGATGGGGAGCGCACGCGCACTACGCTCAGATCTCTGGCAATGAAGACACAAGCTTTGTGAGAGTTAGTCTGTGGCCCATGAGCTTGAAAAAGTGAGAGCGGAACGTTCAGCTTTGACCTCTGAGCCTTGTCTTGCCGACCACTTATGGCGCATGAAGAATTGGCCATGTTGTAAATCGGGCCCGCGTGTTGAAATTGGCATACCGAGCCAGCCAGCGGTATATTGTGCCGAGCCCGAAGCGGACTGACACAGAACCAGATGACATTGCTGCGAAAACAAAATTTCGATACTGGCCTGCGCCGCCTGAGCGGTGTGCGTAGCGGTCTGACCCGACGCGGTGCGATCGGGCTTGGACTGGCCGGTTTAGCGGGTACGGCAACCGGTGCGTTGTTGTCAGAGCTTTTAGGGATACGGTCTGGGGGCGGAGACGCAAGTCGCCTCAGCGATGCTGGCCCGGCAAAGGATGATTTATGGACACTATGGCAGAAACGCGGTTGGGTAAAAGAAGCCAGACATTATGAACGGATCGGCAAAAACGTCGTATGCAGGCTGTGTCCGAACAATTGCATGCTTGCGCCGGCTGAGCGCAGCCGATGCAGGAACAAGGTTAATCGCGACGGCACATTGTACACGATGGCGTATGGCAACCCGTGCACGTTTCATGTTGACCCTGTGGAAAAAAAGCCGTTGTACCATTTTTTGCCCGGCACAAAGACATTCTCGCTCGCCACAGCAGGGTGTGTGTTTCGCTGTTTGAACTGTCAGAACTGGGAGATCTCCCAAAGGTCGGTCGAGGAAACAAAAGATCCGCGTGGCGATGAATTGCGGCTTAAACCGCCTTTGCCAGCCTTTCTTACGTCTGCGCAATTGGCACGCGCGAGTTTGTTCCCCGAAGACGTCGTTGCTGTGACAGAAGCACTTGGTTGTCCGTCAATTTCGTACACGTACACCGAGCCTATCGCATTCTACGAATATGCGCAGGACTGTTGTAAGATTGCACGCGAACGCAAATTGCGAAACATCATGGTCACATGCGGCTCGATAAACGAGGGCGCAGCCCGCGATTTGTACCAGTTTGTTGACGGTGCACATGTTGACCTGAAAGGATTCGACGATGACGTGTACAAACGCCTTAACTCGGGCCGGTTACAACCGATCTTGGACACGCTCAAACTGCTAAAGAAACTCGGCGTGTGGGTTGAGATAGTCAACCTGATCGTTCCCACCTACACAGATAACCTCGATACAATTCGCAAGATGTGCGCCTGGATAGCACGCGAGCTCGGGTCGGACATACCATTGCATTTCTCGCGGTTCCACCCACAATACAAACTGAAGCATCTGCCACCCACACCTGTTGAAACGCTGCTTAAAGCGCGCCAGGTCGCACGTGATGAAGGCTTGCACTATGTGTACATCGGTAATGTGCCCGGGCTGGAAGACGCAGGCACAACTTGGTGCCAGAATTGCAAAAAAACCGTTGTTAAACGCGATATTTTCGCAGTCACACAGTTTGATATTGTGGATGGCAAGTGCAAGTTCTGCAGCGGAAAAATTCCCGGTGTCTGGACCTAATGGTCCAGTGGTTGGATTAGTAAAAACAGCCTGCTGAGCAACACAACCACCCTTGGCGACACGTCATTTCTGCCCGCAGGCAAAGAGGGTCGCAAAGTGGGGCGGTTGTTCTTCGCGTGCGACAATCGAGATTTCGATATTCTTAAATCCCGCGCCTTCGAGCCAGCGATGCAGGTCGCTTTCGGCAAATCCAAGCCAACGGTCGCCGTATAACTCGTGCGCTTTTGTAAACCTGTGTTTGAGCAGGTCAAGGATCATGATCTGGCCGCCCGGACGCAGAATCTTGAATGAATTTGCAATTGCTTTGGCCGGCTCTTCAGCGTGGTGCAATGCCTGGCTCAAGATCACAAGGTCAACACTCGACGGCTCAATTGGCGGATCCTGCAAATCGCCGAGCCTGAACTCGAGGTTTTTCAGTCCGATCTTTTTCGCCTTAGCCGTGCCGAATGCTACGATCTTTTCCGAGTTATCAACTGCAATCACTTTCTTACATCGGCGCGCCAATAGTTCGCTCAGCAAACCTTCGCCCGAGCCGAGGTCAGCTACAACCAAAGGCGGCAAAATCCGTAACAACAACTGGCCGAACGCCTGCCAGCTTCGACCCGGGCCATAAACACGATCGAACCTACCTGCAACTTGATCAAAATACACCTGCTGCTGTGCACGCCGGCGAGCAAGAATGCGCTTCAAATTAAGCTGGTCATCATCAGACTCGGGTAACTGCCGCGCCAATCGGAACGCAAGCTGCAACGCATCGCGCATCGTTGGGCTTTCCTGCTCGAGTAGTTTGTAGAATGTGTGTTTGCCATCGCGACGCGACTGTACAATGCCCAGCTCCTGAAGCAGGCCAAGGTGCGTCGAAATGCGCGGCTGCCCGAGCCGAGTGATCTCCTGGATTTCCTTTACTGACAACTCGTCCTGCTCGAGCAACCCGATTATCCGCAGCCGTGTCGGGTCAGCAAGCGCACGGAGTGTTTTGATAGGCGCAGACATTCGTTAAACACAGCGGCCGAGCTTCAGTTCCAAAAACATGTTGACGATTTTTTGCCTGCTGATATCATCAAATCAAGATAAGTCAATACGAAAGTGAAAAACCAAATTCATTACCCACGTAAAAGGTTCATTTTTGCGTCCGAGTCGGTCGGTGAAGGTCACCCTGACAAGGTCTGTGACGCTATTTCAGATGCGGTTTTGGACGCATGTCTTGCTCAAGATAAATACAGCCGGGTAGCGTGTGAAACGTACGTCAAGAGCAACCTTGTTGTTGTTGGCGGTGAGATCACAACCAAGGCAAAGCTCGATTACAACCGGATCGCCCGCGACACGATCCGGCACATAGGCTACACAAATGATGACGATGTGTTTCATGCGGATCGTGTGTTTATAATCAACGCAATAACCGGCCAGAGTGGAGATATTGCGCAAGGGGTGGATGCTCGCGCGGCCGAGGGCAAGGCAACAGCTGAACAAGGTGCAGGCGACCAAGGCCTGATGTTCGGGTATGCAACCGACGAGACACCCGAGTTGATGCCCGCGCCGATCATGTTTGCGCACAGGTTATGCAGGCGGTTAAGCGAGATACGTAGGGCAGGCAAAGTACAGTGGTTGCGCCCGGACTCAAAGTCGCAGGTGTCAGTTCTGTATGAAGACGGTAAGCCCGTGCGGATAACGAACGTTGTGGTTTCGACCCAGCACACCCCAAATGTGAAACATTCAGAAATCCGCGACTTCATCATTCAAGAGGTAATTAAGAAAACCTTACCGCCTGAAATGCTGGACGAGAAAACAACATACTTGGTTAATCCGACTGGCAAATTTGTCATCGGCGGGCCAGAGGGCGACACTGGTCTGACAGGGCGCAAGATAATAGTTGATACGTACGGCGGCATGGCACGGCACGGTGGTGGGTGTTTCAGTGGTAAGGATCCGACAAAGGTTGACCGAAGCGCGGCGTACATGGGGCGGTACGTGGCGAAAAACATTGTAGCAGCCGGTATAGCCTCCACAGTCGAGATTCAATTTGCGTATGCGATTGGTTATCCCGAGCCGGTTAGCTTGTGCGTCAACACATTCGGCACTGCAATCGACGGAGTCACAGACGAGATGATAGAAGCAGCTGTGCAGAAAGTGTTTAGTTTTAAGCCAGCTGACATTATCAAACAGCTCGACCTGTTGCGCCCAATCTACAGTAAAACAACAAATTACGGGCATTTCGGGAAAGACGATCCCGATCTGACGTGGGAACGATGCGACAAGGTTGAAGAACTGAAACGCGCACTTAAGTTAAGCTGAAAGACCGTCAGTAGTACGCTTTCCAAGCGGCGGGGAGGCAACACAAAACAAAGTTAAACCGAATCGCTGAATGAAATCCAAAACTGAATCGAAAACTAAACCTGTCCGTAGGCACAGCAGCTGCACCCGAGCAGCGCGCAAGCCTGAGGCCGAACTCGACACTGAACGGACACCGGATTACTACGTCAAAGACATTTCACTTGCCGAGCTTGGCCGGCGCGAAATCGAGGTAGCCGAACGCGAGATGCCCGGCTTGATGGCTGTGCGCGCCAAATACGGTCCGGAAAAACCTCTTGCTGGTGTTCGCATAACGGGTTCGTTGCACATGACGGTTGAGACTGCTGTGTTGATCGAGACGTTGCTTGAGCTGGGCGCTTCGGTGCGGTGGGCGAGCTGCAATATCTTTTCCACACAAGACCAGGCTGCAGCAGCAATTGCAAAGCGTGGTGTACCTGTATTTGCTTACAAGGGCGAATCGCTAGAGGAATATTGGGAGTTTACACTAGCCGCACTTACTCATCCCGGGGGGAAAGGTCCCCAATTGATTGTTGACGATGGCGGAGACGCAACGTTGCTCATGCATAAAGGATACCAGATGGAGCATGGTGATAACTGGGTCAATACACCGAGCGACAACCGCGAAGTTGCGATCATAAAAAACCTGCTCAAACGATGTGCAAAGGAGCGTCCCGGATGGTTTACACAAGCTGTCAAAGAATGGAAAGGCGTGTCTGAGGAAACAACCACGGGCGTGCACCGGCTTTACCAAATGCTCGAGGCCGGCAAACTGCTTGTGCCAGCAATAAACGTAAATGACTCGGTCACAAAATCCAAATTCGACAACTTGTACGGGTGTCGTGAGTCACTTGCCGACGGCCTTAAACGCGCGCTGGGCGTGATGCTGGCCGGTAAAACGGCTGTCGTGTGTGGGTACGGCGATGTTGGAAAGGGTAGCGCACAAAGTTTACGTGCATTCGGCTGTCGCGTGATCGTGACTGAGATTGACCCTATCAACGCGCTGCAGGCTGCGATGGAAGGGTACGAGGTGACAACAATCGAGGATACACTCGGCCGCGCAGACATTTACGTGACAGCAACCGGCTGTTGTGACGTGATCACGCTCGAGCACATAATGCAGATGAAAGACGAGGCGATCCTTTGCAACATAGGGCATTTCGACAACGAAATTCAGGTTGACCGACTCAATAATGCACCTGGTGTCAGAAAGGTTAACATCAAACCGCAGGTTGATCGGTACGACCTGCCCAACGGACGCAGCATTTATTTGCTCGCAGAAGGCAGACTGGTAAACCTCGGCTGTGGCGAGGGCCACCCCAGCTTTGTCATGAGCAACAGCTTCACAAATCAATGCCTTGCGTTGATTGATCTGTGGAAAAACAGAAACACATACAAGGTCGGCGTGTACAGATTACCGAAGAAACTCGATGAAGAAGTCGCGCGGTTGCACTTGGACAAGTTGGGTGTCAAATTGACGAAATTGACCAAGAAACAGGCTGACTATATCGGTGTACCGGTTGACGGTCCGTTCAAACCCGAGCATTACAGGTACTAAAGCACGGGCCGGAGCCACTCAAACAACTCCGTGTCAAGCGCGTAGGGTAGGGCGTCTAAACCGATTCGCTAAACAACAAATCGGATATTGTGCCAATGAAATTCGAGACAATTTGTTTGCATGGCGGTGCGCAGCCGGACCCAACAACACTGGCACGTGCGGTGCCTGTGCATCGGACAAGTTCGTATGTGTTTCGTAGCACTGAACACGCAGCCAAGCTGTTTGCACTTGAAGAGTTTGGGTACATTTATTCGCGTCTGACAAACCCGACTGTCGAGGTGCTCGAAAAACGCGTTGCGCTGCTTGAAGGCGCACCCGCGCAAGGCGGCCTTGCGGTTGCCTCTGGCACAAGCGCAATTTTCTACACCATCATCAATCTTGCACAAGCCGGTGACAACATTGTCTCAGCCCGTAATTTGTATGGCGGCACATATACACAGTTCAACGACATCCTGCCCACGTTGGGCATAAAGGTGAAATTTGTTGATTCAAACGACCCCGAAAACTTCGCACGCGCAATTGACAGCAATACACGCGCGTTGTTCTGCGAATCTGTGTCGAACCCGGCTCTAGAGGTGACCGACATTGAGGCAGTAGCAAACATTGCACATGCACGTGGCCTGCCGCTGATTGTTGACTCGACGTTTTCAACACCGTACCTGACACGGCCGCTTGAGTTTGGGGCAGATATTGTGGTGCACTCGCTCACAAAATGGCTTGGTGGGCACGGCACCGGTATCGGCGGTGTTGTGGTTGACGGCGGCAAATTTAACTGGGCGGCAGGTAAACACCCGTTGTATGACGTGCCAGACACATCCTATCACGGGTTGCGCTGGGGGCATGACCTACCAGCAGAGCTCAAACCGCTTGCGTTCATTCTGCGTATGCGCACGGTGCCATTGCGTAATTTGGGCGCATGTATATCGCCTGACAACGCGTGGATCTTTTTGCAGGGCATTGAAACGTTACCGTTGCGAATCGAACGGCACTGCGAAAATTCACTTGCTGTTGCGCAATTCCTCAAAGACCACCCGCAGGTTGGTTGGGTCAGGTATCCCGGGCTTAAAACTGACCCAATGTACAAGCTCAATCTCAAGTATCTACGTGGCAAAGGCGGTTCGATTGTCGTGTTTGGCATCAAAGGCGGTAAGGCCGCAGGCGCAAAATTTATTGATTCGCTTAAGCTTATCTCGCACCTGGCGAATGTAGGTGACGCGAAAAGCCTCGCCATTCACCCGGCTACAACAACGCATTCGCAACTCACAGAACAACAGCAACGTGCCGCGGGTATTACACCCGACCTTGTCCGGCTTAGCATCGGCTTGGAAAACATAGACGATATCCTAGCCGACCTTGACCAAGCATTGGCTGCAACGGCGTGAGCTGCAACACGAGGGTTTGACAATAATGACAAAATCAGTTGGCAAAGTCCAAACCCAGTTTTTCGAGTTTAACAACCCGAGTCGGCCGCTCCGGTTGCGTGTAGGCGGTGAACTTGAGCGGTTTACGCTCGCCTACGAAATGTATGGCCAACCAAACGCAAGCCTGTCGAACGTTATCCTGCTATATCATGCAATGACAGGCAGTCAACATGCCGCAGGCATAAACACGTTTGTGCCGGGGGTGAACAGCCGCTGGACAAAAGAAATGCATAAGGGATGGTGGGACGCGTTCATTGGCCCCGGCAAAGCGCTCGATACACGGAAGTTTTGTGTCGTATGCGCAAATTATCTCGGCGGTTGTTACGGTTCCACTGGGCCGGCCTCGATTAACCCGCAGACGGGCAAACCGTGGGGTTCGACTTTTCCAGTGTTACGCATGATAGACATTGTCGAGTCACAGATGAAACTGCTCGACTGGCTTGGTGTAAAGCGGTTACACGCAGTCATTGGGGGATCAATTGGCGGGTTTTTGGCACAACTAACCGCAACACGGTATCCCGGACGCGTAAAAAACGTGGTGCTGATTGGCACCGGGGTTGAAACCACAGTTTATCAACGCATCATCAACTTCGAACAGATAACAGCAATCGAAAGCGACCCGAATTTTAGAGGGGGCGATTACTACGATGGGCCGCGCCCGGACACGGGTCTTGCCCTGGCAAGACGCATCGCTCACAAAACGTTCGTTTCACTGGAAGCCTTGCGTGAACGCGCCCGGCGCGAAGTTGTCAGTCACAAGCCACCGTACGGCTGGTACGAAATGAATCATCCGGTCGAATCCTACATGTACCATCAAGGCCGGAAATTTGTGCAACGATTTGATGCAAACACATACCTGCGCATAGTTGACGCGTGGCAATGGTTTGACCTCGTTGCCGAAGCAGATGCTAAGAACTTTCAAGACCTGTTCAGCCGCTGCAAACGGCAAAACTTCCTCGTGTTCAGTATAGATTCCGACATCTCATTTCATCCGGACGAACAAAAAAGGCTCGTGCGCCTGCTTAAGCAGGCCGGTGTGCATGTAACATGGATCATGGTGCACTCGGACAAGGGACACGACTCGTTTCTGCTTGAGCCAGGCCTGTTTGCGCCTCACCTGATTCAAATCTTGAACAGTTGAGCTTAAGATGCAATCGCACTGCGCAACGCCAAAACGCAAGATCGCAGCGTCAGGTCAATCCCAAAGTTTCATCCACGCAAGGTACCCTTGCTCATGAGACAGAACTTTGCCGGTTGCGTTTTCAAGCCATGCACCAACTTTACGATACACATGCGCATCTTGATTTTCCCGATTTTGCTAATGACCTCGACGATGTTATTGCACGCGCCCGAGCCAATGGCATAAGCAAGATCATTACAGTCGGCACAAACATCGAGAGCAGCAAACGCGCAGTTGCTTTGGCTGAAAAGTACCCATGCGTGTACGCCGTTGTTGGTTGGCACCCGACAGAGGCAGGCGCTGCCCCAGCGGATTTACGGCCTGCACTGCGCGAGATAGCGCGCCACCCTAAAGTTATTGCACTGGGCGAGACTGGGCTGGACTACCACAGACTCCCGGTCTCGAGTGTTGGTCAGACAAACACAAGCACCGATGAAATCATCCGCAAGCAGAATGAACTGTTCAAGCAACACCTGGAGGTTGCAACCGAGCTTGGGTTGAACGTTGTAGTGCATCAACGCGATGCATTTGAAGATACAGTGTCGGTGTTGAAACCGTTTACAGGCAAACTACAGGCTGTGTTTCATTGCTTTGGCGGACCGCCTACACAGCTTGCGCATTTGCTCGAGCTAGGTGCCATGGTTAGCTTTACGGGCATTGTTACTTTTAAAAATGCCCGTGTCCTGCGTGAGACTGTGTCCGCTGCACCGCTTGACAGGTTCATGATTGAGACTGATTGCCCGTATCTTGCGCCTGTGCCGTACCGCGGCAAACGGTGCGAGCCGGCTTATGCGCGTGAGACTGCATCTGCCATCGCCAAGATCAAGGGTTGCTCGATTGAAACGATTAGTGCTGCCACGTGCAGAAATGCAGAGTCGTTTTTCAAACGACTGGCCGCATGAGGTGCCTTAAATCTGCCAGTCGCATTGCTATCAGCAGTTTAACTGAACGAGTTCCAGACTTACCAACCACGGGGACACAACACGGGCGTAAACTAATCTACCACTGCCGAACTAGAAACCACACGTTAGCCTCTAGCTCATGCTTAAGCATGTACACGTGTTGGTCATCAGCAAGCACCTTGTAGTAATTAGCTGCAGGCCATTCAGGGTCGCCTCTGCCCTGGTACCAGCGGTCCAAAACCTCAACCACGCGCAGTTGTTTTTCGCCGACACGAAAGCCTTGGGGTAACTCATCCCCGTGTTCATTCAGTTGAGTCTCAACCATGAACAATCTGGGGTTCATTTGGCTGAGCTTAGTAGCTGTTCGAGGCAAGGTTTGTTACAGTTCATGACCGTGTTTTTGCGTGCCACATTGCGAATGCTGCCGCAAGGTTCAATCCTGCAGTTGCAATACAACTCGTTACAACCCCGAACACCGGGATCAAAAGCGTGCTCACGACAAGTGCCCCCATAAACGCCCCGATAAAATCGGCTGTGAACAGCTTCGATGCCGCCGAAGTACCACCCGATTCAATCCAGTTGGCCAATGGAAACTGTGCACCCACAAGCCCGCCAAGCAGAGATACGCACAGGCCAATCGTGCCTTGAACAACCACTTCGCCGCCATCAATTTGTGCCACCGACACAAGCCATTTCAACAGAAACGGCAATACTGCACCCAACACGCAGATACCTAGCGCTAACAGCACAAGCCATTGGCGCCCCCTAGCAATCGCATGCGCATAACAGGCTTGGTGTGCATCTTGGGCCGACGAACCCGAAACGGTTACATCTACAGCCGACGATGAACCAGCCGGATTTGCCATGGCATATAGCGCGCTGCACTTGCGGTTTGATACCGCTGCTCCAACCGCAAGACCTACCATGAACAATGTCACAATCACGCCGACCTGATAATACACCGATCCACAAAGCACTTGAAAAGCAAGCAGTAACACCACCTCAAGTGCTGAGCCAGCAAACCCAGATGCAAACAGCACGGCCGCAGCACGGCGTACCCGCACTGCGTACAGCAAAAGCACAACCAGCAACAAAAGCTGCACCGGACCGATCCCGGTCTCGAACTGGCTCGCCCAATGCCGCAGCGCGTAGTAGTAGAGCACCGGACTAAAATCACGATTGACCGCAGCCGGATATGCCAGTGCGCGTTCCATATCGGCGAACCTGTCCGGAGTCAGCACGGCCTCCAAATAGTTGCATCTGAGCAGTTTCACCTGGACACCAGCTTGTGCAAGTCGGCTGGCAATGTCCGCATCCAGCTCACCATCTGAAGCAAGAAAAAACACTCGACTTGTAGGCAACAACAGCACGTTCTGGAATGCCAACTTAAGCGTGCGGTACGCAGATGCTAAAACTCTACCCAGCTCAGGACTCACATAATTTTCGTACCGGCCGAGTGCGAACGAAAAGACACCACCGTCGGACAGGACACGCTTAAGCTCATCGAAAAAGTCAACTGTGAAAAGTCGGTTTAACTGAGCCGTTGTTGGGTCTGGCAACGCAAATATGACAACATCGTACCGGTTGGTTGTGCGCCGGATAAACCTGCGGGCGTCAGTGGTAACCACATGAATACGTGGATCAGCCAAGTGCTCCGGCAAAAACCGGCGTGTTAGTTCGACGAGAAGTGGGTCCAACTCGACGCAGTCAACTGCACCGACATTGTATTTTAGAATTTCGCGCGCTACGCCAGCCGCACTACCAGATACCAAAAGAACACGGTGTGCGTCTGGCCTCTGGCACATCGCGTAGTGTACAGTCTCCTCGACCTGTTCAATGTTAGGCGTGTAAACCACAACTACGCCGTTCTCAATGAAGTTTGTCTGACCTGCAGCCTCGGTAACAACCACCCTGCCGTAAGCCGAGTTGCCCTTGAACAACACGCGCTGGCCAGCAAATTGAATTGCGGTCGAAAATGTATCAGGGTCAAACGCAAGAAATAGCATGGTCACACCAAGTGCAACAGGGGGTATCACAACCAAAACTGCACGAGTCAATTTCCGCTGTGGTGCACCAACCTGAGCCAATACTGAACCCTGTTGCCGAATGGTCAACATGGCAACCCCAAGGTTCAGCACGGCAGACACACACAGCAACGCAATGTGGTCAAGCCAGTGCACAAGGAAAAAACTAAATAAAACGCCTCCAGCTATGCATCCGATACTGTCGGCTACATAAACGCGGCCTGCACCGGACATGTCGTTTGCGCGGGCCAGGACTGCACTGGCCAATACCAGGGTGTATCCAGCCACAATGCAAAACGGCGCCAGCAGTACTGCTGCACATATAGTTGTGCCCAACACACCCACATCGCCCCCGCGCACAAACACTGCATCACGCAGTGTCCTGAGTGCAAGCACCTGGCATATTGGCACAAGTGCAACCAACACCTGACCAACCACAAGTAACTCAACCGGCCTGCGAACTTTCTGTGCTGTACGCCCGAGCATTGTGCCAGCCCCCATCAACAGCAGCCACAACCCAAGCACAATGCCAAACACCATTTCGTTTCCTGCAAATGCGCTGAACAATTCGCGCATTAGGGCCAATTGCGTCATTGTGCTCGCAAGGCCAATTACGCCTATTGCGCATACCACCACTGTCCGGAGCCGGGCTGTCCGTTCGGCTGTGGTAACGCCGGAAGACATTTGCGCTGGGTTACTTGTGTTCTTCGAAGGCCGCCACGTGGTAGATCGAGACTTTCACATTCTTGCCGCGCCAATCTGAAGGGCCAGCCCCGGCCTTCATAGCCAGATGGTTCATGAACTCGACCTTATCTGGCAACTGTTGCCACACCTGCGGCAGGAAAGTCGCCTTGCGTCCGGCTATCTCCAGCACGACACCGTCCTTGCCTGGCTGCAACTTCGCAAGCAGTTCTTCGGGCGAGCTAAACTGCAACGGCACAGGCTCGGTCAACACGCTGATCTCGATGTGGATGTCATTTAATTCGTCGGCTTTAACTGGTGGGAACCTGAAATCGTGTAAAGCGGCGCTGCGCGTGTTTTCGACAACAGCTTGGTAAAGCGGCCCAGCGGGCGAAATATTGCCAATACACCCGCGCAACTGCCCGTGTTTGGTGAGCGTAACAAAACACCCCTTTGACACTTTAAGAGCTGCTGGCACGGTGGCAGGATCAACGTTCGGCAACCCGCCACCTATTGTTACACTGCTTATTGTTTTACGTGCCAATTCGAGTAAAAACTTCTGTTCCTCAGGACTGAACTGCTCTGATTGCGGTTGCTCGCCACGAACCAATTGCAGCCCGGCCTGGGTCGTCGAGACTGCGGCTTGTGTACTTGCGCGATTGGCTGAGCCGCTGTCCTGCGCACAAAACGCAATTGCTACGTAGCCAACCACTCCTTGAGATTTATCGCCTGAGGTATCGCCGCTGTTGCGGTAATCGAGCAGCTGCGGTTTCCACCCCTTGAGTTTTGCCAGATGCATCACTGCAAGCACAGGACCCCGACCACATGCAGTGTCGCGCGCTGAGGGTGCAGCCAAGGATTTGATATCAAGCTCGCAAATCCATTTTACTGTGCGCCGGTCAATTTCGTTTGCGCGCTCGTATGACATGTAATGGCTCAAGTCAGTGCTCACGATCACAAGCGTTTTATCGTCAACGACATCTGCAAGTGCAAGTGCAACCTCCTCAGGGTCAACATCGCCAAACACAATCGGTAGAATACTGAAGTTTGTCAGCACCCGCTGGAGAAATGGCACTTGCACCTCGTGCGAGTGTTCCCAGGTATCGGGTGTGTCTTCGCCAATACCGGGCGTGGGCTTCGATGCCATGTGCGCCCAACCCGGCCGGTGCACGAAACATTTCGGCTCGAGTACAAAAGGTTTTTTGGCGGCCAACTGCCGCGCCTTTTTTGAGACTGGCACCTTGCCAAGCGGTGTCTCGTATGCATCGGTAGCCGGCACACTTACCCCCTGAAAAACTGCATAATGACTCGGCGCAAGGATTATTACAGTGTCGTAACTGCGCCCGATCAATGTCTTGTATGCATGCGCCGCAACCGGCCCAGAAAACTCGTAACCTGCATGCGGGCAGATTAATGCCCGCAGACCCTGCAGCTCACGTGCTGGCGCCTGAGCCAACAACCGATCCAGCATCCGCGCCAGGACCTTTTCATCCTTGGGATAAAACAGGCCTGCAACTGCAGGCACACGAACGGATTGGGTTGTGCTCACGGGACTTGTCAATTGATTGGTATTTTTTGTCTGAGGCGATTCTGTACCTGTGCCGCAGCCGTAGCACAGGCAAATTAATACGCCAATTGCAACCGTGCCTTTTGCTTTGCGCATCGTCACTGCAACTTTGCGCTCCCAGCCGGGCACAGTCAACCAGAATATCCGCACCGGCCAGCTAAAGTTGTTATGCCACTTGGCCCTCTCATTGCCAGTAAACAGCAAAACTGCAACACGATGTACCTTTTGGCTAAACGCGCCAGACCACGTACACTCGGACCGTTTGTATAAATGTCAATGACGGCTGTCCTACAAGTGTGTAGGCGTTGCATGGACAAAGTGGCAAATCGGCACCATGAACCATGCCGGAGCAATTTACGGGTTGTGTACCGGGTTGTTCGTGCTGACAGCAACAGCCGCTAGTAGCCAGGCTGAACAATGGCCAACGTACCGCACCATCCTAAAACGCGCTAGATCCAATGTGTTACCACTGTTCACAAACGCGCTGCCTAAAGTGACATTGCCAGCTATTGGGTCGGCTCCCCGGTTTGCACTATGGCACACGCCGCTTGAGCCCAACACCTAGCGTTGGCTGTGCATTGACCAATCGCGCAAGGACAGGCCGTACGACAAACTGTACTTTGACTGCAATGACCAACTCGACGCCTAATCACCAATCACAGCTTACAGGGGGCGGTTCTCACAGGTTCGGGTTCTAGACCTTTTTTTACCGGTGGCGTCATACCTCATCGCCCAGGACACAAAACGTAACCTTGCAGCCAGCGATACAACTCGAAGAAGAAACAACCAAGGTAACATTACAGTTGCGTTCGGACGCGGTTTTTACCGGTGTCGTGTTCGACCCAAAAACGCGACCACCCCCGACGCAATGTTGGTTGTTCGGATTAACCAACGGAACAACGTATCTACCCTGCATATTCAAGGCCGGTTGCTGCCGGTTGCATGCTCGCGAAGCCCGACAAAACAAAGTGGGTCACTGAGTTCGTGCTCTTACGGTGGCTGATCCTAACCGATGCGCAAGGCTGCGTGACGGCCGATGGCTTCGGCACAAAGAATTGTAAGCTATGCTTGCCGGAGTGCAAAAGTAGCCCTCCGGCAAGCTCCCGAATCCATTCCAAACCGGTAAAGCCTTGTTGGCGATGGACAACGCAGTGTTCTGTTAGTCTTTCAGTGCTGCACGTACGTTATCGAGCTGGCCTGCGCTGCCTAGGATTTTGTTTTTCGCGGCGATGTACCGCGCGTACTCGGTCATGAAAATTTTGCCCGGGGGCCGCAGGTCAAAGTTCTCAGGGTAAAGCGCAAAATGTTCGCGGTGCACTCTGCACCATACAAGGCGGCCGTCTGTGTCAATGTTGACCTTACACACGCCCATTTTTGCGGCTTTACTGATGTCGCTTTCCCTGACTCCTTTGGCGTCTTTGAGTTTACCGCCGAAAAAGTTAATCCGGCGCACTTCGCTTTCGGGTACTGAGCTTGAACCATGCATGACAAGCGGGAAACCAGGCAAGCGCCGTGCTACCTCTTCAATCACGAAAAACGCCAGTACGGGTTCGTGCTTGAACTTGTACGCGCCGTGGCTTGTGCCAATTGCACACGCAAGACTGTCGCAGCCTGTGCGCTTGACGAATTCTTCAACCTGGTCGGGGTCGGTTACGAACTCTTTCAGCTTACGCCACAACTCAGCGAATTTCGGGTCATTCTTGATTTCATTGAGCTTTTTGCCTGCTGCAACTGCGGCGTTTAGTTCACGGAACCAACCTTCAACAACATGCGGGTCTTCACCTTTGACGTGTTCTTCGACTCCGCCAAGTTTGCCCAGCTCAGCTTCGACTGCAACGCCTCGCTCATGTGCAGCGTCGCACACGCGTTTAGTGATCTCGATATTTTTCTCGAAACTTTCGTGACTGGCATCAATCATCACTGAGGTATAAAAGCCGCTCTTGATGCAGTCCATGCACGTTGCCTCGTCGCCGTGGTCAAGGTGCACGGCAAAGATTGCCTCAGGAAAAATTTCGTCTGCAGCACGGATCATCGCCTCGAGCAGGCGCTTGTCCGTGTACGACCGTGCACCCTTGGAAATTTGAAGAATGAACGGTGCTTTACTTTCAATGTTGCCGCGGAACAGGCCAATTACCTGTTCAGCATTGTTAATGTTGTACGCGCCGACGGCGTATTTGCCGTAGGCATGTCTAAACAGTTTAACTGGTGAAACAATCATCGCTTGGTCAAATTACGTTAAATCAATTCATGGCCAACCCCGGGAACCTCCCCGGCATTGCCCAAAACCGGACCGAGCCTATTACATGGTCATTCTGGCGTCAAATAAAACGTATGTCTGTGCACGTAGTTTGCTTCTACGACTCTATCACTGACACGACACCGGCGTGCACATCTGAAAAGCTGATTTATCTTGCGCGACGGGGTTTTCGAAAATGATTTGCAACAACTGCCTTACAAATCTTCTTGTAAATGTGTGGGTACAACACCCCTATGAACGGCAGGTTCCGGTATCGTTCCGCAAAGTCAAGTCCGTACCCAACCACAAAGTAATCCGGAATTTGAAACCCGACGTAATCGGCTTCGATATCTTCGACTCGGCGCGAGGGTTTATCCAGCAGAACGCAGACTCGAATGCGGCGCGGTTTAAGTGCGCGGAGCATAGGCAACACGTAGCTCAGTGTTTTGCCCGTGTCCAAAATGTCGTCCACCAGCAGTACATCTCGCCCACGCACATCCAGTCGGAGTTCTTTTGTTACGACCAATTCGCCGGATTCGGTCCCTGGGCCGTAGCTTGTGACACCGATAAAATCAAGTCGCAACGGGATTGCGATGTGCCTTAGTAAATCGGCCAAGAACATCACCGTGCCATTGAGCAAAGACACAACAACAAGTTCGCGTCCGCGGAAATCGCGTTCGATTTGGCGTGCAAGCTCTCGAACGCGTTTTGCGAGTTGTTGCTCGGTAACAATGACACGTTCGACCTCCCTGCGCCAGCGAGCTGGCACTTCAGCGGCACTGCTTAGGAGCAATTTTTTTGGCGACTTTACTTTCAAGTTCGAAAATCCGCGGTTCATTTTGCCGGGCCGCGCCTGCTACCGATGCAATCCACACACCTGCATTCACCCCAAATCTATAGGGTAGGCGCACCCAGCTAAATATGTCTTGAATCGTGTTCGTTTTTAACGGTGTAACCTGTGTCTTGCCGGTCGAAGTTGACCCGATTCTTCTTAACGTAAGCATTAAACAGGTCATCTGCGCTCATACCCAGCACCTGAGCGAGGCTGATCAAAAAATGCAATAGGTCAACAACCTCGACCCGTGCATTTTGTTCGTCGAACTTTTGGTATTTTGCCCACCATTTCCACGGCACGCTGTCTGTCAACTCGGCTATCTCCTGCGACATCGCACGGCAAAAGTTCAGTATCCATTGGACTTTTTCCTCTTGTGACATGCACTCCGGCCGGACCCCAATCCGCTCGTTGAGCGCCTTTTGCATTCGGAAGAGTTCGTGGAGTTGGTCGGGTTTTTGCATACCGACCGAGCATTTGACCACAAAGTGCAATACGCAAGCCCAAATTGTTCACAACACAGTCAAAGTGGCGAAAGCAATCGAATTGACGCGGTTTTTTCTGGCTCCACATGCCCTGTACACATTCGCCCATACGCCCAAGACATAATGAAATTAAACTTTTGCACTTTGAACTTTGTGCAGCTGAACATATAAAGAAACCCATGCTGCCAAGTTTCATGACACAGGGCGGGCCAGTGCTGTGGCTGTTACTGCTTATTAGCGCATTGGCAATAGCGGTGTTTGTCGAGCGGCTCGTGCACTACCACAGGGCACAGATTAACTCGACCGAGTTCCTTAATGGCGTGCGCACTGTGCTGCGACGCGAAAATGTCGTCGAGGCAATCTCAATTTGCGATGCTACACCGGGGCCAGTCGCGCGCCTTGTAAAAGCCGCCATTTTAAATCGCGACCAAGACCGCGACCGCGTTAAGGAAGCTGTCGAGCAAGCTGGTCTGGTTGAAGTACCGCGCCTTGAAGAAAAACTAAACTTGTTGGCAACAATTGCGCAGATCGCGCCACTGCTGGGGTTACTTGGCACGGTGCTTGGTCTGATTGAGGTGTTTGGACAAATCGAACAGGCAGGTCTTTATGCGCAGGTTAACCAACTGTCTAGCGGTATCTGGCGCGCGTTGATCTGTGCTGCAGCGGGACTCGCAGTGGCAATCCCAAGCTACGCCGGCTACAACTACCTTGTGCACAGGGTCAACGAAATCGTGTTGGACATGGAACGCGCCGCAACTGAGATAGTCAACATTGTGACCGAAAAAACCGAGCAGAAAACACAATGAAATTTCAACGCAACACACGCATTTTTACAGGTCAGCTCGATCCCGCGGCATGGTTGGCGGTGTTTATACTGCTTATAATTTTCTTGTTACTGGTTGGGCTTGTTTATACGCCAGGCGTGCAAGTCCAAATTCCAAACGCTACCGATTTACCCGGCACCGACAAGCCCACTGTTGCAGTTACGCTGGACCAGAACGGACAACTGTATTTTGAAAACCAGCTTATCGAACCGCCCCAGTTAAGAAAACGCTTACAGGCTGTCGCACAAAAATCGGCCGAATCAGTTGTGCTGGTTATCCGAGCTGACAAAGCAGCACAACACGAGTCTGTGCTCAACCTTGTTTTATTGGCGCGCGAAAGCGGGATTAACGACGTATTGTTGGCGGTGTTACCACGGCCGTTCGAGCCTGTGCAAACACGCTCACGTCCGTGATGAACAACACACAAACACAAACCGAATTTGTGCATGAACACACCGGTGGGTGGGGCACTGGCAAAGTCGCGCTTTTTGTCGTTGCGATTTTTATTTTGCAGGTTGTTTTTGTGTTGCTGTTTGCAGAACGCAAAACACCCGCACCTAGACAGGTCGAGACCAGCCCACACGTCTTGTTTGCACATGAGTACGCAAAAGATATTGCACTTGCGGTTGAGCCAACCATTTTTGCATGGGCATGGCCAAACACTTTTTCAGGTCATGCATGGTTTCGTATTGTGCAGGTGGACTACCCGCCCTTCGAGTGGCGTGAACCACCTGCATTCCTGCCGTTGCGCAGTACCCATTTAGGAAGCTGGTTTGATACCGTGATAAACGAAAACATAAGCCACAGATTCGAAGTTGCCGAAAAAATCGCAACCGAGTTCTTCACACAAACGATTGAACCAACTCAACCGGTTCTGCAGTACAAGTCTACCCTTACAATTACAGGCGACATTGCAGCTAGACGGTTGCTCGCACAATTGGATTTACCGTCGTGGCGTGCAGACGACATCCTGCGCCCAACCATGGTTCGTGTTGTAGTGGATGCAAGTGGTCAGGTACACTCCGCCACACTGCTTGCGCAAAGTGGGTCCGAGCAGGCTGATAAATTTGCATTGGAGATCGCTCGATCAGCCGAGTGGGAACCGCTACCAGAGACACGCTCGCAACCGCTCGGGGCTGCACCGACTGGACTCACCTCGGGTACGATGATCTTTTGGTGGCACACAACCGCCGGTACAGCTACTAACGCGCCTGTCCAATCAAACTGAACAATGTCACATGAAGCACTAATCTTTGCGTATGTTGTTGTTACACTAGGCGCAATTGCTGCAGTCAGCTTCTACCATGAACTGCAGCGCAGGCAGTTCGAACCCACCCACTCTGAAGACCGTATCTTCAGATGCTTGAACTGCAGTTACGTTTACACAGACGATCATGACGTTGACCTGTCACGTTGCCCACAGTGCGGCAGGATGAACAGCCCGATCGAATTTTAGCTTTTCACGCCATGTAGTTGTACAAACGGATGATTTGCCAGACCGTTTCCTCAAAAAGAGGAAGCGCCACGTTCCAAAAACTATTTCAATTGCTTTTGAGATGCTGCTTGTCGGTGTAATAGCATTTTCGCCGTGTTACGTGTACCATTTAACACAGATTACTTAGTTGGATGGTGAACGCACGCGTTCCCCGCACGTGGGGGTGCTCGTCCTGGCGCAAAACACACTCAGCGCAAACTTGTTTCCGAACCAACCTGCGTACCGGCATCGAAAGGCGCTGGACACAAGGCGTGTCTACGTGCGCGCACGCACAGCCAGGCAGCTCCAGCGACACGCCGTGAGGGCTGTACTCGCCAATCCAGTTTTTCCTGGTTCAGTAGGTTAGGTAGTCATCTGCCCGCTGCACACGCAGGTTGCACTTGTCTTTTGGCAGTGATCCAATTCTAAACCGTACCTGGCATAACCTAAACAGAACCTTTCTGCGCAGGTCAGCCTATGTATTGCGCCTACGACATTGACTCGGCCCGTTATCACCTTTGTGTTCGGATCGGCTTGATATCGCGATGCTCGTGTCTGGTTTTCCCTCAGACGCGTACTCCTCCCGATGCAATGCACACAACCGGTTTCTCACACTGTGTTTAGCGGCGCTTTGAGTGAATCGAGGTAGTTCATGTCCTCAGCGGAAATCTCAAAGTCAATGTCGGCATTTTCAATGATGTACTCTGGATGAACAGACTTCGGTATTGGCAACGCGCCTTTCTGCAGCACATACCTTATGCAAATCTGCGCTACTGACCTGTTATAGTTCTTTGCCACAGCGGCGATGTGTTCGTTGCGGAAAATCCTGCCCGTGGCAAACGGCGAGTATGCCTGAACCAAAATATCGTTCTTTTGGCAAAACTGCGTCAGCCCCGGCTGCGTGAAACCGATAAAAAACTTTATCTGGTTTGCCATCGGTTTGATGGTGCAGTTGTCCATCAACACAAGCAGGTCCCGCACATCGAAGTTCGACACGCCAATTGCGCGGCAGCGGCCACTGCGATAAATCTCCTCGAACGCTTTCCAGACCTTGATGTTTTCCCGGGTAAAATCTTCACCCTTCCTGTGCCATGGCCACGGCGCGTGGATCAGGTATAGATCAACGTAACCAAGACCGAGATTTGCCATCGTCAGATCAAAGTATTCAAGGGCGCCATCGTATGACTTGATTTCAGCCGGTAGTTTGGTTGTCACAAACACATCGGCGCGCGCAAGCCCAGAGTCGCGCACTGCTTTACCGACGCTTTGCTCGTTCCCGTAAGCGTAAGCGGTATCTATGTGTCTGTACCCGTGCTGCAGCGCAAATAATACGGCATCATAAGTAACATTGCCTGCTGGCATTTGCCACGTACCAAGCGCAAGCTTCGGGATCTTTACACCGTTCCAAAGCCCAAACGTTTCACTAAGTACACTCATAACTGTTTAGCACCGGAGGTTTTCTCAACTACACCTTCCTATGCAACGTAAAAACACATCGTCGCGTACGGTTACACGCGGCCCAATTGTCGGCAGGCAGGTACAGAACTTGACCCACAACTGGGGGCACGATTCCGTGGCATCAACTGCTGCTACAGCGCAACTGCGATGCCACGGACCACTTTTTCTGCGCTTCTCAACCCGTCGACGTCCGGTTCGGTGTATCTGGCGAAACATTCTTAAACGTTCCTTCGTGCTCGGCAATTTTGCGGAAAATCGAGCTCCATAGAGCACCGTATCGAATATCGCGCCATGCCTGCTAACCCACGTAAATCAAAAGCCCAACAAATGCCACAACCACAGCCACAATGTCGTTGTGCAAAAAGCCGTACCCAGCAATAAGCACCACAGGCACCAGTGCACTTGCGTACGAACCGATCTGGTAACCAATACTCTCGCGCGGAGCTATCATTGCAGCAATCAGTGTGCGTTCTTCCTCAGTGAAATGTAACTGGCTCATATTGACAATTGGTCTCGTGGTGGAGTCATTTAACTTGCACTAGGGGAGCGCCCCCAACTGTGTTTGCGGTGTTTGTTTCTCTGTATGTGCGGGCCTTCACGATTCAACTGTATCTACGCCACTTGCCCAGCGTCAACATGACAAAAAACTGTGCCCTACATTGTGCAATGTTCGCAAGCCTACAATTGGAAATCGCATGCTCGAGTACACCGAACCTCAATGCCCAGTCAAACAATGTCACACAGCTTGAATTCCAACCCACCGGTTAACTTGGCAGTCAAACTGTTAAGCACTGCACTCGACCATGGAGCGTGTACATTGCAACCTGTCGTTAGACTTCTTTACTTGCCAACGCACACTCTGCCGATACCACCTCCGCTTGTTCCAGCACCGTCTGGGTCGCCTTCTCTTGCTTGTCCGGTGGGTAACCGTACTTGCGCAGGACGCGCTTTACGAGCACACGCAACTGCGCGCGCACGTTCTCTCGCAGCGTCCAATCAATCGTCACGTTATTGCGCACCGTCTGGACCAGTTCGCGGGCGATGGTGCGCAGCGTCTCGTCGCCCAGCACCTTGACCGCGCTGTCGTTGGTCTCCAGCGCGTCGTAGAACGCCAGCTCGTCCTCGGAAAGCCCCAACGCTTCGCCGCGTGCGTCCGCTTGCCGCATCTCCTTCGCGAGTTGGATCAATTCCTCGATTACTTGCGCCGCCTCGATCGCCCGGTTCTGGTAGCGGCGGATGGTCTGCTCCAACATCTCGGCAAAGGAGCGGGCTTGCACAATGTTCTTACGGCGCCGAATGCTGATCTCGCCCCTGAGCAATTTCTGCAGCAGCTCAACGGCGAGGTTCTTCTGCGGCAAGCCGCGCACCTCGGCCAGGAACTCGTCGGACAGAATCGAAATGTCCGGCTTCTTCAGACCCGCGGCGGCGAACAAATCCACCACGCCTTCCGGCGCAATGGCCTTGGAGACAATCTGCCGGATGGCGTGATCCAGCTCCTCCTCGGTGCGCCGGTCGTCTGGTGCGCGCTTGGACAGTGCCGCCGCAACAGCCTGAAAAAAGGCCACCTCGTCGCGGATGCGCAAGGCTTCTTCGTGCGGCACCGCCAAGGCGAATGCCTTCGATAACTCGCGCACGGCGCGGACGCAGCGATCCTTGCCGTTCTCCTGGGCGAGGATGTGCTCCTGCGCGGCAGGCAGGAGCGCCAGGCGCTCTTCCGGCGTGCCGGTGAAGCCGATGAACGAGGCATGCGGCAGCGCGTCGCGCATGTGGCGCGCGAAGCCGTCCACGAAGTCGTACTGGCTGCGGTGCGCCTGCCGAACCCAGCTTCGATACAGTCGATTATCCGGCAGCCGACCTCCCCTGTTACCTGCTGGCTACAGCACTTTTATCCTCAATTATTAGGCCGCCTCCTTCCGCCCTGATTGTAGGTTATGTTTCCTCGCCTATAAACTTCGCCTCATATTCTTCCCGCCGCAACACCGTATCGTACAACCCAATGTCTTCGCCTTCATGCTTGTTGATGCCCATATAAACAAGGCTTGGGTCTTCATATCTCTTGAACTTATAGACGGCATCATTCATCAAGGCGCTGTTGAAAACGCCGAGACTGACCAGAAGCTCAAAATCCTCTACCGTCAAACCGGTTACTTTCTTGAACAAGCCAGGTTCCAGCCGGGTAATCACGTCCTTGAGAGTCCGTTCGCGGTAATCGGTTAAGTACATAAAAACAGGTATCCGCGTGGCAAACTTGATGAGTTTCTTTTGGATTTTCTTTCTCAGGCTTTTGTATTCCTTTTCTTTTTCTGTCAGTTGTTTCTTCTCCCTGGCGGATAGCTCTCTGTCGTTTGCCTCTTTTTTTGCCTTTTTCACAGCCTCGGATTTATTGATGATGGTTTCAATCTCCTGGTTGAGGTTTCTGAAGCCTTCGATGTTCATGAGCGCGTTCAGGGCGGCTTCGTTGCTCATCAAACGCCTGAGCGTATCGTTGTCTACATTCACCAGCAGGGCACTTTCCCAACGGCGCGCCGGCAGTGTCTATTTGCCGCATGGAGCTGCCGTCATAGGCCAGCATTGGCAGGAAATGAATGAATTCCTCAACCTTCTTTTCGGGGTCACCCTCGTTGCCATTCAACCGGCAACGGTAGCCAGCGCCATGCCACAAAGCGCGATTCCGTGCAAAGCCAAATCCACAGCACTCCTTTTTGAGGATCAATCCCTCCTCAAGATTGTTCTGCCGCCTGTCGGACCAAATCCCTAAAGACCGCGTGGGCGTTGGCGCCATATCCGGTATTTACTCCGTGTCCATACGTTGCTCTTGAACCTCAGCGCCTATTTGCCTGAGCGTTTCCTTAACCTTTTGCTCGAGGGTGGTCTGTTTGAACCCGCCGGGCTGCGAGCGCGCCCGCAGCGAAACCTCGATCTCGAGTTCTGCGCTTTCGCCGTGTAGCGGCATCACCACTCCACGCAGGAAATCTGAGAGTTTGTCCCACGAAACTCTCGTGCGCAGGGTATACGTTTGCACGCCCGGCTGGGGCAAGGATGGAGGCACGGGACCAGGAGAAGGGGCTCCTTCGATGGGCGGCGCTACCTCATCTCCCGGCTTGGTCACCGGTCTTTCGGTCGTTGGCACAGCGACTGGCTCCCGGACCAGAACCGCGCCGTATTCAAAGTCTGATGGCGGTACGGGTTCCTTGAAGTAAAGGCGGTTGCCGATCCGCAGGCCAAAGAGGCCACTGCTTACGCCCTGTCCGATGGCCTCGTGCACCACCTGCTCGCCTTCGAGCATGGGTAGGTTCGGATACCTCAAAAACGCCTCGACGATTTGCTCGACCGGCTTTTCCTTCTCGTCGGCATGCAGGGCCTTTTCAAGGAGGCGCTTGGGGGGAAGTTTCTCCACCAGGAGCTCTTCGCTGCGCAAGAAGCTGCGCACGCGCTGGGCCAGGTTCGCCTTCTCGCCGACGGTCGGCAGGCCCAGATCGAACCA
>CAZKTA010000021.1:0-50911 GCA_964555645.1 uncultured Verrucomicrobiota bacterium | reverse complement strand
GATGGCTCAATGGTCAGCCAGACATTTACCGTAGGCGGCGGCGGCACCAGCAGCTTCCAGACGTTCTATTTTAACCCCGACTTTGCTCATGGGCTTGTGCGTGTGGAAATCCCATCGCCCGCCTGGGCTATGGACAATCTGGTCTGGGTGCCGGAGCCAAGCACTTACGCGTTGCTTGGGCTTGGTCTGCTGGTGCTTGCTGTCCATAGATTCGTCAGATGCAGAAAGTCGTGAAAGGCTTTCGGCACAGCGACATTACAGGTGTAGCACGTGCGGGAAACCGTACGCAAATTGCATCCGTCGGTCTTGTCACGGCTTGTGGCTATAGGATCGTTATTTACGGCTGGAGCGATTGTGAGCTGTCTCGATAACAAATGACCACTAAAACCCAGTGCGATTTTTTGTTAAAAAGTGGTGCGTTTGGGTGAGTGATGTCGGTCCTGTGTATTGGGTGAAAGTGGTGTCTCCGGGCTTCGTGCGTACCGATTGTCCATGCTGAAAGTGTCTTGGTGAAGTTCTTGGGTTGAGAGGACAAGTGTCGGCTGTTACCAACCTGGTCCGTTGTCGGATTTTTGAGGTGTGCCGTTGCGCTCGGTACGGCGGATCGGCCGGGGTGCAAGCGCAGTGTCAATTTTGGGTTCGTACGCGCCGGGGCCTAACAGTCGTTCGATTGCTTCTTGGAGCTGCCGTGACGGTTTGACTCGGAACTGTTCGCCTGCGCGGATGGCGGCTGGTGTGCCGTTCGCCTGCATGAAATGCAGTACAAGCGTGCATTGTCCAGGGTGGGCAGAGACAATTTCGTGCAATTGTTCGAGTTGTTCGGTTGTGAGTTTTGCAGTATCCAGGTGCACGGTGACGCATTTTGTGAATCTTGCGGGTGCTTCGTCCAAGGAAAGCGCTTCGTGGGCAAAGAGTTTTGGTTTGTCTTCAGCTACGTTTACCTCGGCAATGACCATAATGGCTGCATTTGGTTTTACAACCTCGCGTGCCTGGCTGTATGCGTCGTTCATGAACAGGACCTGCACAGCGCCTGCGAGGTCTTCGAGTGTTGCGATCAGGTACGGTTTGGATGTTTTCTTGGATATACCGTATTGAACGGCTGTGACGAGGCCGCCGATGCGTGTCAGTGTGCGGTTGGGCAGATCGGCTAATGTTGCAGTACTCGCCAGTCCATATTGTTCGAGCAGACTTGCGTACGGTGCAAGTGGGTGCCCGGTAAAATAAAACCCGAGTAGTTCCTTTTCATAAGCGAGCAATTCATTTGGCGGCCATTCGGGCAGGTTTGACAATGACTCTGGCATTGGTGCGGTGTCTTCTTCGAGCCCGCCGAACAGCGAGCTTTGGCCGCGCAGTCTGTCGGCTGCGATGCTAGCGGCGCGCGCCAGTGCATGGTCAATCTGCGCAAAGAGTGTTGCGCGTGTTTGACCGAAACAATCGCAGGCGCCACTCTTGACGAGCGCTTCAAGCACTTTGCGGTTGACTGCTCGAGTGTCAACGCGTTGGCACAGATCTGCCAATGATTTGAATTTGCCAGCCTCGTTGCGCACGCTGATGATAGCATCAACGGCGGCCTGGCCGATGCCTTTGATGGCTGCGAGGCCGAACCTTATTGCGCCGCGGGTGGCTGTGCTTGATCTAGGTTGGCTTGGCGCAAAATACATCTGGCTCTCGTTCACATCTGGGGGCAGCACTTCGATGCCAAACTCCCGAGCTTCACTGACGTATTGCGCGAGTTTGGCGGTGTCGGCCATGTCACTGGTCATCATTGCGCAGAGGAATTCGACCGGATAATTTGCTTTCAGGTACGCTGTTTGGTAGGCAATGATTGCGTAGGCTGCAGCGTGTGATTTGTTGAAGCCGTACCCGGCGAATTTCTCGAGCAGGTCGAAAATGCGGTGCGCTTTCGGTTCGGGAATGCGGTTTGTGCGTTTGCAGCCTTCAACGAAACTTGCGCGTTGATTGGCCATTTCCTCGGGCAATTTTTTGCCCATTGCTCGCCGCAAGATATCGGCTTGGCCGAGTGTATAACCTGCCAGAGCTTGAGCAGCCTGCATGACTTGCTCTTGATAAACCATTATGCCGTAGGTTTCACGGCAGATCGGCTCCAACAAGGGATGTTCATACGTAATCTCCACCTGGCCGTGCCTGCGGCGGATAAAATCCGGGATCAGCTCCATCGGCCCGGGCCGGTATAGTGCAATCAAGGCTATGATGTGCTCAATGGAGGTAACATTGAACCTGCGACACAAATCGCGCATGCCGCTGGATTCGAGCTGGAACACACCCAATGTTTGCGCGCGATTTAACAACTCATACGTTTTCGGATCATCAAGCGGTATATTGTCAATTTCGATTTCGACCCCCTTGGTTGCCTTGACCATCTGGCACGTGTTACGGATCACAGTCAGAGTTTTCAGCCCGAGAAAATCCATCTTCAACAGGCCCAGATCGCCCACCGGGCCCATGGCGTACTGGGTGACAATTGTGCCGTCTTCGTCGGCTTTAAGCGGCAGAAGATTGACCAGCGGTTGATCGCCTATAACCACCCCGGCAGCGTGCACAGATGCGTTGCGCACGATGTCTTCGAGGATCATCGCAGTGTCAATTAACTCGCGTGTGGTCGGCTCAGTATCATAGGCGCGTTTAAGCTCGGGCGATTTTTTCAGTGCTTTCTCAAGTGTAATGTTCAACTCGGCCGGTATCATCCGGGCGAGCCGGTCGCAATCACTATAGCTCAGTCCCATGGCGCGCCCGACGTCGCGCACGGCCAATTTTGCGCCCATGGTGCCGAAGGTTATTATCTGGGCCACGCAATCGCGCCCGTACTTGTTGCGTACGTACTCGATGACCTCGGCGCGGCGGTCGTCGTCGAAATCAATGTCTATGTCAGGCGGACTAATTCGTTCCGGGTTAAGAAACCGTTCGAACAACAGCCCGTATCTGATTGGGTCAACCTTCGAAATTTCGAGTAAATAAGTTACAAGCGACCCCGCCGCAGAACCACGTGCGCCGCACGAGATACCGCGGCTGCGTGCGTACCGGACAAAGTCACCTACAACAAGGAAATAACTAACAAAGCCGGTCATCTCGATCACACCGAGTTCAGTTCGCAACCTGTCCATGACGACCTTGAGCCTGCTTTGGACCGTGTCTTCGGTGAGGCCGGCGGCGCCGTCGGTCTGGAGTGGTGGCAGCCGGGTCGGGTCGTCAACCCCCTCGACGACAAACTCTTTATCTTCCAGACGTGCGCGGATCGTGTAGCGCTTGTGCAATCCCTCCACGAGCCACTGACGCAGGAAACTTTCACGCGTATGGCCTTCCGGCGGATGGAACACTGGAAAATGCAGTCTGCCGAACTCGATCTCGAGGTTACATTTTTCGGCTACTTCGAGTGTATTACGGATTGCCTCTGGCACCTCGGCAAACAATTGTTTCATTTCAACAGCGGTTCGCAGGTGGTATTGCTCGGGGGCATAATTGAGACTCAACCGCTTCGGATCATTGAGTGTGGTTTGGGTGCCGATGCATACCAAGCAATCATGTGCATGCGAATGGTGCCGTTCGATGTAGTGCACGTCATTTGTGGCAACGAGTTTCAGTCCGAACTCCTTGGCCCAGATTACGAGCTGTCGGTTTACTTTGGTTTCCTCGGGTTCACCGTGGTTTTGCAATTCGAGATAAAAATTTTCCGGCCCAAAAGTTTGCTTGAACCAATCAATCACATCGCGTGCTTTGTCGAGCTGGTCTTTTTGAATTAGCTCAGGTATTTCACTCGCCAGACAGCCCGACAACACAATTAACCCGTGCCGATGCGCCGCAAGCAGTTCCTTGTCAACACGCGGTTTGTAATAGAACCCCTCCAGGTGTGCTGCCGTGACAAGCTTGATCAGGTTTTTGTAGCCGGTGCTGTCTTTAGCGAGTACAACAAGGTGGTGATACACATCGCGGCCGCCTGTGGCCGTTTTTTTCTCGAATCTGCTGCCGGGTGCAACATACAACTCGCAACCTAAGATTGGCTTTATTTTAGCCTCACGTGCGCGCTTGTAAAAATCTATTACACCGTACAGCACGCCGTGGTCGGTGATTGCAAGCGCGGGAAATTTTAATTCGGCTGCCTTTGCCACCAGCCGATCCACACGACACGCACCGTCCAACAGCGAATACTCGCTGTGCACGTGCAGATGGACAAAGTCTGCCTGCGGCATAAGTTGACTTTACGGTGCCTGGCCCTACATGCGCAAGGAACTACAACGCAATCCGGTTAACGCAGCTTGATGCCGGTGCCAAAGTACGGGTGTGACTGCATTCACACTGCACCACAGGTTGCAAAAAATTCCTTCACTGTGCGTGCCACGCGCTCGATTTGCGCGTCTGTTAGCTCGGGATACATCGGCAGGCACAGACATTCGCGTGCGGCACGTTCTGCCACTGGCAAATCGCCGGGTTTGTAACCCAGGTGCACATAGGCCTTTTGCAAATGCAACGGCAACGGATAATGCATCGCGCAGCCAATGCCATGCGTTTCGAGATACTGGCGCAATTGATCCCTTTTAGGATGGCGCACTACATAAAGGTGCCATGCGCTTTCGCAGTCTGGCATTTCACACGGCAATTGCAGCGGTGTGTCTGCCAGCAGTTCATTGTACCGTTGTGCAATGCGCCGACGGGCGGTATTCCAACGTGCCAAGTGCTTAAGTTTAACTCGCAAAACGGCGGCTTGGATCCCTTCCATTCTGTAGTTATACCCGAGCTCGTCGTGGTAATAGCGTTTCGTTGAGCCATGATCACGTAATGCACGCGCGCGAGCTGCCAGTGCGTCGTTGTTTGTTACCATTGCACCCCCTTCGCCGCAAGCAGCAAGGTTCTTTGTCGGGTAAAAACTGAAACAGCCGATTTCACCAAATGTACCGGCGTGTCTGCCTTTGAACTTAGCACCGTGCGCTTGAGCGGCGTCTTCAACGAGGGCGAGGTTGTGTTTGCGGCAGATTTCTCCAAGTGCATCCAGATCGCAAGGGTGCCCGTATAGGTGAACTGTTAGGATCGCTTTTGTCCGCGGTGTTATCGCGCGCTCGACCAGGTACGGATCGAGATTGAATGTACGTTCTTCGATGTCTGCGTACACAGGCCGGGCGCCGACGTAAGATATTGCCCAGCTCGTTGCCACAAACGTAAAAGGCGTGGTAATGACCTCGTCTCCTGGGCCTATTCCCAAAACACGCATTGCGATGTGCAGAGCCGATGTACCGCTGTTTAACCCTACACAGTGTCGAACATCGATGGCCTGTGCAAACTCGTTCTCGAATGCTGCGACCTCTGGGCCGAGGCAAAAAGTGCAATTGTCAAGCACCCGACCGATTGCAGCCTCAAGCTCTGCGCGCAGCGGACGCAACTGCGCCTGCAAGTCAAGATACGGAACAGAATCATTCATCGCGCCGGCATTGGTAACAGAAACCGGCCCGCTCTGCAACGTAGCGAGCAGCGGCTTTGTATGAATTTTCGAACTGCCGACATCCTTGCAAAAAAGGCCGACGGATGCTAAGCTCTAAAAGTGAACAGAATTACGAGGAGCACTGTCACACCTGGCGCAAAAAAATCCAAGAGCGCTAAACCGTTGATCTACGTTGTGGATGATGAGCCGATGCTGTTGCAGTTGGCTTGTGTGATTTTGGCACCCTTGGGATTTCAAGTTGAGACATTCCGCGACCCGAACGATGCGCTTCGGCATTTTGCAACCGCAGACCGCAAACCTGAGCTTGTCATTACCGACTATGCCATGCACAAGATCAACGGCCTTGAGCTGGTCGCAAGGTGCAAAGAGCTAAATCCAGGTCAGAAAGTCATACTCGTCAGTGGAACTGTTGGTCCGGAGGTGTTTGCCGATTCACCAATTAAACCGGATTTTTTCCTTCCTAAACCATACGAAGTTGAGCAACTGTGCAGTGCTGTGATGAGCCTGCTTAAGAACCAGCAGGACCGTAAGTCGTCGGGCCGCACCAAGAGCACCAAGCAGGTACGCAAAAAAGCTTCGCGCTAGGGCTAACCTTTCTAAATCGTGGCGCGCACGGGAACCCCCAAAATCGCAGTGGGTCCATTCAACAAGTGCAGGCTCGGAGCATACGTCGGCATCCTCGAAACCGATCGCTTAAAACCGGCGTGGTGCTTACTGAACGGTCCTGTCAGAGGTTTCTCTTGTGTATGCGTTAACGGTTTTTATGCCGGCTGCTTTGGCGGCGTCCATGACCTTGATAACCTGCCCGAAGGGCGCGTTTTTATCTGCGCTGATGGCTAGTTTGATTTCAGGATTTTTCTCCGCACGCGCAAGCAATTCTGACTTGAGCCGTTCGGCTGTGACCGGCCGCGGCTCATGCCCGAGCCACAGTGCGCCTTTTTCGTCAATGGATACCACAAGCGGCGCGGCTTCGCTTGCGCCGGGTTTTTGTGCCTGGGCGGATTCAGGTAGCGCAAGCCGCAGCGCAGGTTGCTGCCTGAATGTTGTTGTGACCATCAGAAAGATCAACAGCACAATCAACACGTCGATCAGTGCCACGATGATCACAGAGGGTGTTTGTCTGCGTTTGCGAATGAAAAACCGCATGGCACCCGTTAATCCTTGCTGTACTGGCGCCGGATGAACTCGGCGCACATTGTTTCAAGCTCAACGGTCAACATTTCGACCTTTTTTGTGTAATAGCTCCAGAAGATCAGCGACGGAATCGCAATCAAAAGCCCGATGAGCGTTGCGTTTAGGATCAATGAAATCCCCCTGGCAAGTTGCATTGCGTCGCCAAGGCCGGTCTGGCCGACGTTGCGGAACAAGGCCATCATGCCCGCAATTGTGCCAACAAGACCGAGCAATGGCGCAATTCCAACGATGACCTCCAACACAACCAGCCCGCGTTCGAGCCGCACGATCTCGCGCCTTGCCTGTGTCTGGAGCGCGTCTTCGTTGTCCGCCTTTGGCCAATCCAGATGATCTGCTGCAAGCAACAGCAGCCGGCTTAAAGGCGAAGGATGTTTTTCGCACACCCGGCGCAGCATCGGTACATCCTGCCGGGTCCTGCACGATTGCACAGCGGCTTCGACTTCAGGGGGTAAAACTCTGTGCCAGCGCAATGCAAAGGCGCGTTCGATTATAAATGTCAGACCAACAATCGATGTCGCTATGAGCAGTGCGTAAACGAGCGTTTCCATATGAAGTTGTTTAGCCCAAAAGCTTTTGTAGGTGTCATTTCCATGGCGCTGTGGTTAGTCGTAGTAAAAAGTGAACCGCACATGCCGTGTATCTGAACCGATCATACGCCGCATCTCGGTCGGCCAACGTGGGTACGGCGCCGGATCAAGAATCGCTTTTTGACAGAGCAAACATAAAAGTTCGTTGACGGTGTTTTCGACAACTTTCATATCTGTGACGCGGCCGTCATAGGTGAGGTTGAACTCGAGCACAACCTTGCCTGTTCGTTCACGCGCAAAATCGCCGCTGTCAAGCAAGTAATACCAACGGTTTTGTACCGCCTCAACAACCGCCCTGTCGTAGGCACCAAACGGCAGTGCCATCACATCAAGCGATGATTCAAGTGCGCGACGTCTGACACCGCCGTCCTGCTTCATTTTCTGGCCTGCGATACCTGTGCGTTGCTCAGCCCGTGCAAGTGCCTCGCGTAATGTTCTAGGCCGTGTCTGCGCTGGCTGAGTTGTTGTTTGGTCGGGGCCGACCTGCGGTTTGGCCATGACCAGATCACCCGGTGGGTGTGCTGGCTCTGGTTTTGCCTGAGGTAATTGAGCTGGTTCGGGAATCAAAGTCGGCAGTGGTGCCAAAGGTACAGGTTGCGCACGAGGTACGTCTTCGGTTTTCGGGACAAGTGTTTGCGAGCCGTCTATCTTTGGCACGCCTGTGACCTTATCGGCATCCGGATTCGCAGCAACCGAGTGTCTGTCGGAATAGTATTTTGCAGTTTTAGGCGGTTCTGCGCTTGCAACGGCCGGATTCACATCAACAAATACAAGCGGTACATCGCGTAATGCAGGTGATTCAGTCAAGACGGGTTGTTGTCCGACAAGTTTAGCCAACGTTTGCCTGACCGGATCGGCCAACGCAGACAGTTTAATTGTTTCCCAGATGTGCAGTTTTGCGCCGAGCTTGTACCCGCCGAAACAACACGCATGCAAAAGCACCGAAACGACAAATGCCCATGCCAACCGCGTCAATTCGGCGCGGTCGAATCGCAAAGTTGACACTGACAATTTATCGTCGGCCATGCGTTGCAAACATTGCCGCAACTGTCTGTGCTACGCAACTGTTTAGCCTACCCGGCCACATACAAGCTTGCACCCTGCCAAGTGGTGGGCGCATTCATAAAGCGGCTGTTTTTCAGGCTTTGCACACTGCCAAAGTTCTGGTTGGTTGAGCGCATGGCAATGGTTCGACTTGCTGCAATTGTCAATTACTGCGACAGGCTGTTGCGCACTGCACAATTCAGGGATTACGACGGAGCAGTAAACGGGTTGCAGCTTGAGAACGGCGGCACTGTCAGTCGCGTTGGTGCTGCCGTGGACCTTAACCTTGGCACGGTCAAACTAGCAGTCGAGTCCGGCGCAGACCTGTTAATTGTGCACCATGGATTGTTCTGGTCGGCAACGGTGCCTTGGCGCGCAAAAAGGTTCATGCTGTTACGGTCGTTAATCGAACACAACGTTGCAGTTTACGCCTCGCATCTGCCACTTGACGCGCACCCGCGGCTTGGCAACAACGCGCAACTGTGCATTGCACTGGGGCTAAGACACACCAAGCCATTTTTCGAAGAGCACGGACAGCCAATCGGGTTCAAGGCAAAAGCAAACTTAACCCGAGCCGAGCTAACGAAACGATTGGAGCATGTAACTGGCCGACCGCCAATTGTGCTCAGTGCAGGACCGAAAGTTTGTCGCAGCATTGGGGTTGTTACGGGCAACGCAGGCGCTGAACTGCGCCGCGCAGCCGCAGCGGGCATAGACACGTTCGTAACCGGCGAAGGGCCACATTGGACGTTTAGTGTTGCTGAAGAACTCGGGATTAACGTTATGTACGCAGGCCATTACGCTACTGAAACGTTCGGTGTCAAAGCACTTGCGGCGCATTTGGCGCGCAAATTCCGTCTTCAATGGACATTTTTGGATAACCCATCCGGTTTATGAAAACACCGGCTGCGGCGCCACCCATGTGCAGTAGAACTGAGCCGACATAAAACAATGAGCCGATGTACGAGCGTGATTCGCGTTTTATTGTGCTGCTGGAATTTTGGCGGCAGATGAAGTTTCGTGCTCCGTCGCCCCGGTAAACCACCATCGCCATGCGCGATTCGGTAGTATAGGTGCATTTCAAAATTTGGGAGGGTTGTTGTGGACACAAAGCCGTGTGTTTACCGCCTTTTAGTTGGCATTGTGCTTCAACCTGTTGAACACCGGCCCGGCTAAATCAGTGAGCCGCTTCAGTGGGTTTCGCAGCTTGTGAGACCGCCGAACGAGTCGGTTGCTCGAAGAACCGCATCTTTACAAACGCAGCTATAACACTCCACACACACACAGACTAACTACGACAGTTGCGCCAGCACACGTTCAGCTATCCTTTCGCTGATGGCAAGAGCTGCTGTTGCAGCAGGCGACGGTGCGTTCAGCACATGCAAGAAACCGTGTCCTTCGTCGAACATGAAATCCTCGACCAGCGTACCGTCGGATCGCATGGCCTGGGCGCGCACGCCTGCGCCGCCCGGCTCGAGGTCGGCAGGAGTGATTTCGGGCACGAGCTTTTGTAGGCGCTTGCAAAACGCAACTTTGGAAAGCGAGGTCCAGATTTCGGAGGCGCACATGCCAGGATGTGCTGCAATAAACCGCCACAACCCAGGAAAAAGAAGTGACTCGCCCAGGTCGCGCAGGTTCACGTCCTGCCAACTGTAGCCTTCGCGCGCAAAAGCGAGCACGGCGTCTGGCCCGACCTCGATCCCACCTTTGATCAGCCGTGTGAAATGCACGCCAAGAAACGGGAACTTCGGGTCAGGCACCGGATAGATCAAGTTACGCACTAGATACTGTCGGTCGTGGCGGACCTTGTAGTATTCACCCCTGAACGGTACGATTTTTATCGGCGGGTTTCGCCCTGCAGCACGTACCAGCCTGTCGGCATGCAGGCCTGCACATGTAACAACAAATTTTGCGTGGAATTCACCTGCGGTTGTTTCAACAACCCAACCGTTGGTTTGGTGTGTAATCCGCTCAACACGCGCGTTGCACCGGATTTGGCCGCCTGCTTGCTGGATTAGCTCGCCCAACTTAGCCACTACCAACCCATAATCAACTATCCCTTCCTGTGGTACATGGACAGCTGCAATACCGGCTGCGTGCGGTTCAAGTTCATTGATCTGTTCCCGGGTCAACCGCTGCAAGCCGAGCAGACCGTTCTCCAAGCCACGTTGGAACAGGGCATTGAGTCGCGGCAGTTCATCTTGGCTGGTTGCAACCACGATCTTGCCGCATTGCTCGAATGGAACACCGTGCTGCCGACAAAACGTAACCATTTGCTGCAGGCCTTGCACAGCCAGCTGCGCCTTTGCAGAGCCAGGCCTGTAGTAAAGACCGGCATGGAGCACACCGCTGTTGTGACCGGTTTGGTGTTGCCCGAGTGCTGTTTCCTTCTCAAGCAATAACAGTCGCAGGACCGGTTTTTTTTGCAGCAACTGCCACGCGGTGCTGAGACCGACAATACCACCACCCACAACGATTATCTCGATGTTCATCTTTAGCCGAGCTGATGTTTAATGTCCCCGGCTTACACCGGCTGCCCAAGATCATTCTTCGGCCTGTTCCAAGGTTGTGCTGCTACGACGCTCCGTCCGGGGCTACACGCAAAAGCATGCGAGCGGATGATAACCAAACAAATTTCACCATATGCAAGTGCAAACCCGCCGGGTAACCGTACGCAACATCGGCTGCAGCCGGCACCAGCAGTTTTTTGGTCTGTCTGATGTTCGAACACGCAATTTAAACAACCAGCAAAGTTGCGAAGCGATTTGGGTTTCGACTAGCTTGTCGTTCGTGTGCGTTATGCAACGCCTTTGCTCGGTTGCGATCAAGGCTGCGCATGCACATTGTGTTTGGGTTTGAAATGATTGGAGCCGGTGTAACAACAGCGAAAAAAAAGCGCCTGCAGACGGTTGACGCAGCGTTGAAGCTTACTGTAACGATGCTGCTTGTGCTTGGCACTGCGCTCGGGCCGCGTCGGCCTCACATATTTTATCTTTTGCCAGGCATTGTCCTGGCCGTCGTTTGGTTGCTGGCGCGCATGCCGGTTTTGTTCGCACTGAAACGCCTGGCCATTGTTGAGCCGTTTATTGTCGGGGTGGCGGTTTTGGCATTGTTTAGACCAGAGGCTAAACCTGTCTTTTACGCGGTATTAATAAAGAGCAATCTGTGTGTTTTGGCGATGCTGCTGCTTGGCTATACAACACCATTCCACGAGCTCTTGGGCGTGTTGCGGCGCTTGCGGATGCCCGGGCCGCTTCTGACAACGCTTGCATTAATGTACCGGTATTTGCCGGTTTTGGTGGAAGAATCCGTCCGTATGCAACGCGCGCGTACGAGTCGCACGTTTTCGCGCCGGCGCCTTGTCGTGTGGCGCAATGCCGCCGGTGTTGCTGCGCGGTTATTTGTGCGTGCGGCAGACCGCGCCGAACGAATCTATCTTGCCATGTGTGCGCGGGGGTGGAAATGAATCCAGCAATTGAAGTTAAGCATCTATCGTATTCGTACCCGAGCAACCAACGCGCGCTTGATAACATCACGTTTGCAGTGGCGCAGGGCGAGTGCGTGGGTGTGCTTGGCCCCAACGGTGCGGGCAAGTCAACGTTGCTGTTGCATTTAAACGGGTTATTGCCCGAGCGACTGCCCGAGCAACCGCAGGTCTGGATCGCAGGCGACCCGCTTACACACAACACAGTGGATCGCATTAGGCAACGGGTTGGGCTCTTATTCCAGGACCCAGATGACCAATTGATCGCAGCTACTGTTTTTGACGACGTTGCGTTTGGGCCGCGCCAGTTGGGAGCAGATGGACCCGAGCTGGATACACTTGTGCAGTCGTGTCTCCGGATGGTTGGCCTCGAAGGATTCGAGCACCGCCAACCGCATCGGCTTAGCCAAGGCGAAAAACGCCGCGTATGCTTGGCCGGCGTGCTAGCGTGTAAACCTGCCGTGCTAGTCCTGGATGAACCAACCGGTGGTCTTGACCCGCGTGGCCGGCGCGAGTTTAAGCGGCTCTTGCAAACGTTGCCAGGCACAAAACTTGTCGCCACGCACGATCTTGAGCTTGTGGTTGACCTGTGCAATCGCGTGCTTGTGCTTGACCAGGGTCGGCTTGTGCGCGAAGGCCCAACCCTCGAGGTACTGGCCGACGAACCATTTATGCTCGCACACGGCCTCGAAAAACCGCACGCGTTGTTGCATCGTCACCCGCATGGTTAACCTCGTGTTGTATGCTACCGAAGCCCAGAGCCTTTGAGCTGCTTCCCCGAGCTCGAAAATCGGGTTCAACGTGAATGTTTTGCGGTCAGCTGGGGTTCCAGCCCCGCCGGCATGGTTTTCGTGGCTGCAGTCGCGGACTACTTGGGTTGGCTTTGGGCGCCAGACACCCGCAAATGCAATTCGGCTTTACACTTTTGTGAATACCAGTTCACCTTTGCGCAGATCAACCTGCACCCGGCTGTTGTCGGTGATTGCGCCTGCGATGAGCTTGCGTGAGAGCGGTGTTTCGATGTGGCGTTGGATGAACCGCTTGAGCGGCCGTGCACCGTACACCGGGTCGTACCCCTCGCGTGCGATGTGTTCTTTGGCGGGATCGGTCAGCTCCAGTTCGATGTGGCGCTCGGCCAGCCGTTGGCGCAGTAGCGCAAGTTGCAGGTCAACAATCCTTTTAATGTCGTCGAGCGTAAGCGGCTTGAACAAAACAATCTCGTCCACGCGATTGAGGAACTCCGGCCTGAAATGCCGGCGCAGCTCAGCCATGACCTGGCTCCGCACGCGCTCGGGTATTTCGCCCCCTTCAATTACGCCATCGGACAGCAGCGGACTGCCGATGTTGCTCGTCATGATGATGATCGTGTTACGGAAGTCAACCGTGTGACCCTGACTATCCGTGAGCCTGCCATCGTCCAAAATTTGCAACAGCACGTTGAATACGTCGTGATGTGCTTTTTCGATTTCGTCGAACAAAATGACGCTGTACGGTTTCCGGCGGACGGCCTCGGTCAACTGCCCGCCTTCTTCGTAACCAACGTAGCCCGGAGGCGCACCGATCAAGCGCGACACGGCGTGTTTTTCCATGTACTCGCTCATGTCTATGCGCACCATGTTTTCCTCGGTGTCGAACAGTGCCTCAGCAAGAGCACGCGCAAGCTCGGTTTTGCCAACCCCGGTGGGCCCAAGGAAAATGAACGAGCCGATCGGGCGCTTCGGGTCTTTGAGCCCTGAACGCGCGCGGACGACTGCGTCTGCAACAGCTTGAACGGCTTCGTCCTGCCCAACGACACGCCTGTGCAAGATTTCGTCCAAGCGTAGCAATTTTTCTCTTTCGCCCTCCAAAAGCCGGCTCACCGGTATGCCTGTCCACCGGGATACTACCTCGGCAACTTCGTCGGGGGTAACTTCTTCCTGCAACAGGCGTGGTCCGTTCTTTGTGTCCGTTGCTTTTGTTTCGAGCTCTTTCAACTGCTTTTCCAGGGCGGGTATTTTGCCGTACTTAAACTCGGCCACGCGACCAAGATCACTGCGCCGCGCGGCTTGTTCCATTTCATTGCGTGCAACCTCGAGTGCTTCGCGCAGTTTTTGGATGTCTGCAATTAGACTTTTTTCCTGTTGCCATTGGGCTTTGAGAGTGTCGCGCTGGCTTTTGAGTTCGGCGAGGTCTTTCTCAAGCGCTGCAAGTCGTTCTTTTGATGCCAGGTCTTTTTCTTTGCGCAACGCTTCACGCTCGATTTCAAGCTGCATGAGCCGGCGTTCGAGACTTTCGAGTTCCTCGGGCATTGATTCCATCTCGGTACGCAGCTTGGCTGCAGCCTCGTCAATCAGATCAATTGCCTTGTCCGGCAGGAACCTGTCGGAGATATACCTATGCGAAAGTTGCGCTGCAGCCACAAGCGCTGCGTCTTGGATGCGCACGCCGTGGTGCAGCTCGTACCGCTCACGCAGCCCGCGCAGGATGCTGATTGTGTCTTCGACGCTAGGTTCGTTTACCAAGACAGGCTGGAACCGCCGCTCCAGCGCGGCGTCTTTCTCGATGTATTTCCTGTACTCGTCCAATGTGGTCGCGCCGATGCAATGCAGTTCGCCGCGGGCCAGCATCGGCTTGAGCATATTACCCGCGTCAAGTGCCCCTTCGGCTTTACCGGCACCAACAACGTTGTGGATCTCGTCGATGAACAGTATGACCTGGCCTTGTGCGCGGGCGACCTCATGCAGCACTGCCTTGAGCCGTTCTTCAAATTCACCTCTGTACTTTGCGCCGGCTATCAGTGCGCCGAGGTCAAGCGCAACAATGCGTTTGTTCTTGAGGCTGTCTGGTACATCACCGGCAACTATTCGGCGGGCCAACCCCTCAACAATCGCTGTTTTGCCCACACCAGGCTCGCCAATGAGCACCGGATTGTTCTTGGTCCGACGCGAGAGCACCTGCGCACAACGCCGAATCTCGGCATCACGGCCGATAACGGGGTCCAACTTGTTTTGTGCTGCCAACCGCGTTAGGTCGCGCCCGTATTTTTCGAGTGCTTCGTAGGTCGCTTCAGGGTTCGGGCTAGTGACACGTTGATGCCCGCGTACCTCGTTGAGTGCCTTCAAGAAGTCATTTTTGCTGATGCCGAGTTCCTTGAAAATTTTGCCGATCGCCGAGTTGGCCGGTTCATCAAACATCGCCAGCACAATGTGCTCGACAGACACGTAATCGTCCTTGAGCCGGCGCGCCTGGTCTGCGGCTCTGACCAGAAGCTGATTTAGCCTGTGCGTCACGTACACGCCCTGGCCGACAGCAGTGTCGCCGCTTACACGGGGTAGTTTGGCAATTTCATTCTCGAGCTTTGCACGGAGCAACTCAGGCGAGACTTGTGCTTTCTCGAACAGGCGCGGCACAAGACCTTCCTTATGTTCGATCAACGCAAGTGCCAAGTGCTCAACATCAACTGCCTGGTGCTGATTGCGCGTTGCAATTGCCTGCGCCTCAACCAGCGCCGCTTGTGATCTGTCGGTAAACCTGTCCAAGTTCATTCTGGTGCCCAAACTAACCAAACTGCGCACATGTTGCAACTCCGGCTAGTTCCAGCCGGATGCACACAGAGACTGCTTTAGTTGCGTAAAGCGCGGACCGGGATTTTGGTGTGCCTTGGTGCGCTTTGGCTGCGGGTTCGCCCGCCAAAAACAGGTCTTGCCAACCATGGGCAAGTTGTAGTAATTTTTGGCCGTCTGCAAAAAGCGAGCGTAGCTCAGTCTGGTAGAGCGTCACCTTGCCAAGGTGAATGTCGAGGGTTCAAATCCCTTCGCTCGCTCCATTTTATTTTTGCATGGCCAGCCTTGGTTTGAACCGTAACACAGCCGATGGGCCGGTCGTACATGTTTGAATGCCCGAGGTGCCATTACCGTGCAGTGGTCGCGGGCGGCGCAGATGCAGGGTTTCACTGCTGGGTGCAGACAATTATCTGCTACGACTGTAAAGCGTTGCACGATGTGCCAACACGTGTGCGTGTTGCAGTTGAACCGCAACAACCGGGTTCATCTGACAACCAGCTCCGGCCCAGACTGTTAACTGTACACGAGAAAATCCCAGACGCCAGTTCGTTGCAAAACCGACTTTTTGTGAGTCTCGCGAAAAAGTTCCGTTGGGTCCACTTCAACCTGCGCTGTCCGAAATCTGGCACACACAGAATCGAGCCGTGGCGCGACCCAGGCAAATGTCCACGTTGTAGCACCCAGCTCGAACGCACTGTGATCCCGTATCGCATCTGGGATTGATGCAGCTTGCACTCTAACCCCTGCACAGCTTTGCGCGTCTGAATCCGGCAGCCATTTCCAACCCCAGAAACGCATGGCCCTATGCGTCCGGTTCTTTCTGTCTTGTGTCCCCGATTTTTTGTGCCAGACACACATGGCCTCATGCGTCTGGACATTTCGGTCGGCTCGGCAAGCCGACCCTACCACGAAAAATACAACGGTAGGGACGGCCGGCCCCAGCCGTCCGCAATCCACTGGAGGGCCGACAATCGCAGGGACGACTTCCACGGTGTCCGTTCGCGGTCGGGTTGTAACCCGACCTAACATTTGCATCTGCATGGGCGCGTGCGTACATGCACAGGTTAGGCGCCTCCAGTGACATCCAAAGACGGGTATGCTTCTGCTTACAAGACCAGGGCAGCATGCTGTTTGCCCAGGGCTCACCAGCAGTCCGTCAGGGAAAGCACGTTGCAGGGTTAACAAATGCGTCCGGATAACCGTGCATCCGACTTTTGCTGGCAAATTTGATTTCGACCCGCACTTGTTTCTTGGTTAACGTATTTGGCGGATGTCAACCGGTAGTTCGAGCAGCCAGCTTACCCCCATGATGGCGCAGTACCGCCGCATCAAAAGCGGTCTGCCTCAGGACGCGTTGTTGCTGTTTCGGCTGGGCGATTTTTACGAGATGTTCTACGAAGACGCCAAGACCGGCGCGCACGTGCTGAATCTTGCGCTTACAAAACGCAACGGCGTGCCGATGTGCGGCATACCGCATCATTCGGCCAGCGTGTACATTGGCAAGCTGCTCAAGGCAGGGTTTAAAGTCGCAATTTGCGACCAGCTCGAAGAAGCGCGCCCAGGTAAACTTGTCAAACGCGATGTAACACAAATCCTTTCCCCAGGCGCACATTTCGACGAACGGCTGCTTGCAGCCGAGCAAAATAATTTCCTTGCTGCAGTCTGCCCAGGCGCACGCAAAACCGTATCTGGCGAGGAAATGCATCTGGACACAATCCGCCGCTCACGTAGCGCGGGCGTCTACGGGCTTGCTCTGGTTGACCTGACTACAGGCGACTTCCGCACGACCGAGCTTGAAAACACAGCAGCACTGCTCGGCGAGCTTGAGCGGGTGCGCCCGGCAGAAATCATTTACCCGAGCGAAGCCGAGGAATTACGGATTTTGTTGTGCGGGCCCCGAAGTGCCACGACGCATACGGGCACGACCGGCCAACCTTTTATCAACAAAGCAACAGCTCAGGGGTGGTTTGTGACCGGGTATGAAGACTGGGCATTTGCACCAGACACAGCCTTTTACGCGCTGCGTGATCATTTCAAGGTAGCCACGCTAGATGGCTTCGGGCTTAAGGACAAACTCGCCGCAGTATGCGCTGCCGGTGCAGTGTTGCATTACCTGACTCAGCAGTTGCGGCGCGACGTACGGCACCTGACGCAGATCACGTTTTACCAGCGCACCGATTTCATGGTGCTCGATTACACCACGCTAAGGCACCTTGAGGTGCTCGAGCCGTCGCAACACGACGCACCGCGGAATGCGTGCCTTTTCGGGGTGTTGAACCACACTGTCACGCCGATGGGTGCGCGCAGGTTGCGCATGTGGCTTTCGCAACCGTTGGCCGCAGCCGAACCGATCCGCAAACGCCAGGAAGTTGTCCAGGCGTTTGTGGATAATCCAAGCGCACTGGACGAGCTCAGAGCCTGCTTAGCCGAAGTGCGCGATCTGGAACGGACAATCGGCCGGCTGAGCACAGGCAATTGCAACGCACGCGACCTTGTTGCACTCCGGCTCGCGCTCGAACAGGTGCCGAACCTGCGCCGAGTCTTGCAGTCAATTGCAAAAAACGCAATGGCCTCCGGATTAATCAGAGACGAGGCCGCATTCGGTGCTCCCCCGGTACTGCTGACCGAGCTTGAATCACAACTGGTCGAGTTGCCCGAGTCAGTTGAACTGATTGCGCGCGCGATTGTGCAGGACCCGCCCATGAGCTTGAAAGAGGGCGGCATCATCCGTGACGGCTACAGCCCGGAGCTTGACGAGCTACGCGCCGCAATGCGCAGCGGCAAGGATTGGATCGCTAAACTACAGCAGCAGGAAATCGCGCGCACCGGCATCCAGTCCCTGAAAATCCGGTTTAACTCTGTCTTTGGCTACTACATCGAGGTCACCAAAGCAAACCTCGACAAAGTGCCCCCTGATTACATCCGTAAACAGACGATTGCCGGCGGCGAACGGTTCGTCACGCCTGAGCTCAAAGAAATGGAAAACAAAATCCTCGGTGCCGAAGAACGCAGCTTCAAACTCGAGTACGACCTGTTTCAACGCGTGCGTGAGCATGTGCTCGGGTACCTGCCACAGTTGCAGCAGCTCGCCGGTGCACTTGCGCAACTGGATGTGCTGGCTGCTTTCGCGCATGCAGCACGGCTGCACAACTACTGCAGACCGCAAGTGGCTGATGATGGTGTAATCTGGGTCCGCGACGGGCGCCATCCCGTGCTTGAACAGACGCTCGTGGGCGAGCGATTCGTCCCGAACGACACCGCGCTCGCTTCCGCCAGATCGTTAAATGCCAAGCCGCAACAGGCCAGCTCAACAGCTCAACCAGTCAACGACGCGCCCTACCCACAAATCGCCCTCATCACCGGACCGAATATGGCAGGCAAATCCACCTACATCCGGCAAGTTGCGCTGATTGTGTTGCTTGCACACACCGGCAGCTTTGTTCCGGCTGCGCATGCGCGGATTGACCTTGTTGACCGGATCTTTACCCGCATTGGCGCTGCAGACGATATTGCGCGCGGCCAGAGCACGTTCATGGTCGAGATGACCGAAACGGCCAACATCTTGAACAACGCAACGCCGCGCAGCATGGTGATCCTGGATGAGATTGGCCGCGGCACGAGCACGTTCGACGGCCTCGCTCTGGCTTGGAGCATTGTCGAGTACTTGCACAATGTCGTAGGGGCAAAGACCCTCTTCGCCACGCATTACCACGAGTTGACCGAGCTGGCAGCGCGCTTGCCGCGCCTCAAAAACTACAACGTGGCTGTGCGCGAGTGGCACGACCAAATCGTGTTCTTGCGGAAGATCGTCGAGGGCGGCACCGACAAGAGCTACGGCATCCATGTTGCGCGGCTGGCTGGTGTGCCTAAACCTGTGCTCGAACGTGCAAAGACCATTTTGGCCAACCTTGAAGAAAGCGAGCTAACGCCCGACGGCACGGTGCGTAAACCGACCCGGCGCCAGCGTGACCGCGACAAACTCAAGCAACTTGAACCCACACCACAGTTGGATTTGTTTGCGTAAAGTTGACGCCGGACGCGCCTTCAGTCCGATCTGCTTATCGGCTTTCAGGGCTAAGACTGATCGGCCTGTTGACCACGAGAAAATGTGTATGGGCTTCGCCAGTTGGCCGTCAGTTGGTGGAGATAACACCGGTGACGCGGCGCTGCACTCCAAAACTCGGCGCAGACAGTAATACCAATCGTTGTCTCGAACTGCGCTATTGTAGCGGCGCTTTGTGAGCGCCGACAGCAGAACCCCCGAATCGCACGACTGTCATAGACCGCCGCTACAGCGGAAAAGCAAACCGCAAATGGTATAACACTGGTTTGTGGCACAAGCCCACAATTACGAAAATGTTCCGGGCAAATCAAAAAACGCCTCTTTCTTGGTTCGCCAGTTGGTTCCCTTCATCATGGGTATAGCGGCATTTGTGAAACGTCGGGTGCCTTGCTTTTAGTATAACCAAACGCTAAACTGCTGGCGTATGGTGAAACGACAATTCTGGCTCAATTTAATCGAGGCTGCATGGCTCCGCCGATCCGTTGTTTGGCTGCGCGGCGTCCGGCGTGTGGGCAAAACGTGTTTGGCACAAACGCTGGAAGGGATCGAATACTTCGACTGCGAACTGCCGCGGGTGCGCCGCGCGATGGAGGACCCGGAAGCTTTCCTGCGCAAGCTTCGTGGCAAACACATCGTGCTGGATGAAATTCATCGGTTGCCGAACCCGTCGGAAACGCTCAAGATAGCTGCCGATTATTTCCCCGACACGCGCGTGCTTGCGGCCGGCTCGTCCACGCTCGGCGCGAGCGCGCGGTTCAGGGACACGTTGGCCGGGCGCAAGGCGGATGTGTGGCTGACGCCCATGATCGAGGCGGACCTGGAGCCGTTTGGCAATACGGATCTGGAGCATAGGTTGCTGCACGGCGGGTTGCCCCCGTTTTTCCTTTCGGATGCGCTGCCCGAGAAGGAGTTTCAGGATTGGCTGGACGCATACTGGGCAAAAGACATTCAGGAGCTGTTCCAACTCGAACGGCGCGTGTCGTTTCAGCGGTTCGTGGAATTGGTCATGGTACAGAGTGGTGGCATGTTCGAAGCAACCCGGTTCGCTGCGCCGTGCGAAGTCAGCCGTCAAACCATAACCAATTACCTTGCTGTGCTCGAGGCGACAGGCGTTGCGTTGGTGATCCGCCCGTTCAGTTCACGGCGCAGCCGCGAAATCATTGCTGCGCCAAAGGTTTACGGGTTCGATACCGGCTTCGTTTGCGCGTGTCGCGGTTGGACACAACTGCGGCGGGATGACCTGGGCCGGTTATGGGAGCACTATGTGCTAAATGAAATTGTTGCCCATACGCAGTCCGGTGCCATCCGGTACTGGCGGGATAAACAAGGGCATGAGGTGGACTTTATCTGGGCGCCCGCAGGCCGCCCGATGCTCGCCCTGGAGTGTAAGTGGTCGGTCAACGACTTTGACCCGAGCGGGCTGTTGGCATTTGGGCGGCTATATCCGGACGCGCAACTGCTTGTGGTTTCCACGGACGCGCGCCCGGCTTTCAGCCGGCAATACAGACAGCAGACAATCGAGTTCGTAAGCCTAGCCGACGCAATTTCGCGGTTGGTTGGCAAACATCCACACAGAACGCGGAAGTAACTTGGCCCCAACGGTGGCACTTTTCTGTTAGGGCGGCGCCGCCTTTGTTTTCTTACCATGCCGGCTGATGCATTCGGACCGGGCTGCCTTTTGGCGCCAATCTTTTGAACTTCAAAATGGCAATTGGAACGCCGAACCGGTAAATGTGGGCTGTCCCATGAACGTGCCGGTGTCAATTCAGTTGTGGTTCGTGGTGGTGGCAGTCGCCGTGCGATGCTCCAGTTGCGGTTGCCTTGGTGCAATGGCTGAGCCGCAATGCGGGGGTGTATCGAGCACAAATAGTGCAATCAGTAGCCGGACATACATCGAGCTGTCAACCGATTGGCGGTTCGCCAAAGTGGATCATCCCCTGGCCATGTTGCCCGACTTCCATGACAGCGCCTGGCGGCGTGTGAACGTGCCGCATGACTGGAGCAGCGAAGGCCCGTTCGGACCAGAGTACGCAAGTGGTACTGGGTACGCCCCCGCAGGCGTAGCCTGGTATAGAAAACGGTTCAGACTTGATGAAAAGTTCCGCGGCAAGCTGGTGGCTGTCGAGTTCGACGGTATCTACAACAATGCACAAGTATGGGTTAACGGTCATTTTGTTGGAGGTAGGCCGTACGGTTATTCGAGTTTCGAGTGTATGCTAACTCCGCTGGTGCGGTACGGTGCGAACGAAAACGTACTTGCCGTGCGCGTTGATCATTCCAAGTTCAGCGATTCGCGGTGGTACACCGGCTCAGGCATTTACAGGCGTGTACGCCTACGGATAACCGACAGGTTGCGGATCGGACATTGGGGAGTTTTTGTCTGGACACACGAGGTGACCGAGACCGCTGCAGTAGTACGCGTCCAGACGGTGATTGAAAACGATTCGGGCAAGGACGCCCCAGTCAGGTTGCAATCGGAAATCGTTGGCTCGGTAGACTCCGCTGTTGGAGTCGAGACACAAGCCATCGTGCCATCCGCCACAAACCACACTGTTGTGCAAGAAATTCGGGTCGAACGGCCGAAACTGTGGTCACCGGCAGACCCGGTTCTGTACCGGTTAAAGAGTCGCTTGCTCGCCGGCGGGCGCGTGATTGACGAGCTTTTGACGCCTTTTGGGATTCGTACAATCCGGTTTGACGCTGCCAAAGGATTCTTCCTTAATGAAAAGCCGATGAAACTCAAGGGGGTGTGCCTGCATCATGACGCTGGGTGTCTGGGCGCAGCAGTGCCCGAGAAAGTTTGGGAGCGGCGTCTGCGGACGTTGAAAGAGCTGGGCGTCAACGCGATTCGCACGAGCCACAACCCGCCTGCACCCGAGTTTCTTGATTTGTGTGACCGGTTTGGGTTCGTTGTCATGGCCGAGGCATTTGACGAGTTTACACCAGCCAAAAACAAGTGGGTCGCAGGTTGGAACAGGGGGCAGGCGAGTCGGTTCGGGTATGCCGAAGTGTTCGAGCAATGGGCAATTCGTGATCTTCAGGACATGGTCCGGCGCGATCGTAACCACCCATGCATCACCATCTGGAGCATAGGCAACGAGATAGATTATCCGAACGACCCGTTCTCGCATCCTGTTTTGGGCAACGAGTATAGGCCTGAAAACCCGGCTGCTGAAAACATTGTGCGCCACGCAAAACCGCTTATTGCAGCAGTAAAACAACTAGACCCAACGCGGCCAGTTACAATGGCCCTTGCGAACGTGGCGATGTCAGAAGCAATCGGCCTGTGCGAGCTACTGGACGTGGTTGGTTATAACTATCAGGAACCACGTTACGCAGCCGATCACGCTGCGCATCCGAGCCGGATCATTCTCGGCAGCGAAACGCAGCATCGGTATGCCGACTGGGCAATTGTGCGCGACAACGAATACGTGGCTGGGCAGTTTCTCTGGACCGGCATTGATTACCTTGGTGAAGCAGGGCCATGGCCAAACCGCGCAAATGGGTCTGGGCTACTCGATTTGTGCGGGTTCAAAAAACCGCTTGCGTGGTTTAGGCAAAGCCTTTGGAGTGATAAACCCATGGTGTATCTATGCGTTTCATCTGGTAGAGGTGGAGCACGGCGTGGCAGGGGCGGCTGGCTGCAAGAACACTGGAACTGGCCGTCGAATGCGATTGTCACAGTTCACTGCTACACAACATGTCAGGAAGTGGAACTGACGCTTAACGGCAGGCCGCTCGGCAACAAACGCCGCGCTGATGCAGTTGAAGGTGAATTGACATGGCAATTAGAGTTCGAACCCGGGACTTTAAAGGCCGTTGGACTAAACGACAGTCGTCCAGCTTGCGAATTTGTCTTGCAAACTGCAGGCAAACCGCATCGGATTCAATTTGTACCTGACACAACCGAGTTGCGTGCCGACGGGCACGACATTTGCCACATCGAATTTCGGATAGTTGATGCAGCGGGTGTACGTGTGCCAGACGCAACAAACATGCTAATGTTTACCCTCACTGGCCCGGCTGAGCTTCTTGGCATCGAGAATGGCAACCTGAACGATCCAAATTCTGGCAAGGGTAACTCGCGTAACGCATATCGCGGTCGCGGGCTTGCGATCATTCAGGCACAAACCGCACCTGGGAAAATAACCGTGACAGCCACTTCACCCGGGCTAGAGCCTGCGAGTGCGCAAATTAACAGCCGGTGACGCGGTTTTGCACCTGTGCATGCCGGCACAGCCGTGCGTTGGCACATCTCAAAATCAGAGAGGGCGGTTCAGGACAAAATCCTATGACTTCACAGAAAGGTAGCGGCCTGAGTCACTCATCTGTTCCAGCGGTTTATCTTCGGGCGTAAACCGCTGGAAGTACTCGAGACAATAGATAGCAGTTGACATTCAGCTTAAGCTGCGCGCCGTTGTTTGTGTACTGGCGTATGCCATTGCGGTGGGTGCGCACCACGTGGCAAATCTCGATCCGTAGATCGCCGAAGTATGGTTCATTGCCCGCGCGCTCCAAAATAAATCCCGCCTCCTTCGTGTGGTTTACGCAGGTCACCATTCACATCACGCACGAACAGGTTACACAGGCGAATGTGCTGCATTTTGCCGAAGCCATCGGTAACGATCCGCACGCCGGTCCGCCACGGCTCGCGGTTGGTGCCCAAGTTGGTGATTTCAATGTCCTGCACCTCCCAGAGCTGGACGTTGCGCAGCAGCAGCGTGTCGAGAACTTTGCCCTCGCCATCAATCCGCGGCCGCGGGCCGTCGCCGTATTTGCCGAGCATGATGGGCACGGGGGTCGCCATTCACAACCGCGCCTGAGCCTCATGGACGAAGTTGACCGGTAACCCGCGATTCGGCCCTGAAGAGCACTTTGTCTGTGGGCCTAAACGCATGCGCATTAACGCGCTCGAGACTTTTCCATGCTTGCTCTGGTGAACCACCGCTGTTGGCGTCGTGGCTGATTTGGCTGTCAACATAGTAAGCTGCGACTGCCCAAGCATACATAGCCACCGAAAAACCATTAGTGGTATTTTCAAATGCGGCTTTCGAATTATCTGCCAGCGCGGGTAAGTGTTCTCAAGGCCGCTCTCAGATCGGCGATTGCGACTGCCTCAGCCCAATCGTTGAGTGGATACGACTTTCGGCCCGGATAAACAATGAACACGCGGTTCAATTTCAGGTCTGTATGGCTAACCATAATGGATTTGGTTAGTGCCGGTGCGTCAGCATACTTAAACTCGAACCCATACCGTTGCCCATTTATGAAAACAAGAAGGTCAAGTTCAGCTCCACCTTGTGTATTCCAGAAATACGCGGCGCGGTCGCCAGTGACACGTAACACTTCTTCGAGAGCGAACCCTTCCCATGAGGCGCCGAGTTTCGGATGCGCTTCGAGTGCGGCGAAAGATGGGATCCCCAATAACTCGTGCAGCAATCCGGTGTCGCGCAAATACACTTTTGGCGATTTAACCTGGCGCTTTGCGATGTTTTCAAACCATGGCGGCAGTTGCCGGACGACGAATGCACTGCACAAAATGTCTAAGTGCCGTTTGACCGTACTATGGGACTCGCCGAGCGACCGGCCTATTTCGGATGCATTCAAGATTTGGCCGTGATAATGTGCGATCATTGTCCAAAGCCGCCGCAGGGCTAGAGGCGTAACCTGCACACCGAACCGCCGCATGTCACGTTCTAGAAAAGTTTGGATAAAGTCTGCGCGCCATTGACGGCTTTCGTCATCGGACCGTGCTAGGAATGACCGCGGGAACCCACCGCGCCACCAAAGTTTTCTGAAGGCCGCTGTGCCAACCTCGGACAGGTCGAATCCCGACATTGACATTAATGCAACCCTGCCAGCCAGTGATTCTGAGACGCGCAAAGTCAAATCGGGCGATGCACTACCGAGTAACAAGAACCGCGCGGGCAACGGTTTGCGATCGGCTAAAACGCGCAAGATTGGGAACAGCTCGGGTTTCAACTGCGCTTCATCAATTACGACCCAGCCCCGCAACGGCTCGAGCGCTGTCATCGGTTGCGCAAGCCGCGCCCAGTCAGCGGGTGATTCGAGGTCAAAATACTCGGCGTTATGTTTTTTGGCGAACTGGCGCGCTAAAGTTGTCTTGCCACACTGGCGCGGCCCGAGCAGAAGCACTATCGGATCAGACCTAAACCGTGCCTCGATGCGCTCGAGCAAAGCAGATCGCTTAATCAATTTCATTGTCTTGACATTTTGACCAAACGCCGTTCAATTTGCAAGGAACCAGTTTGGCGCTCGCCAGGAGCCAGCAACAATGTCTTTGCCCAGACCCCCTTATTTCCAATCGAGACTTTGCGGCGAATGTGTGCAAATGCATGAGTTAACCGCCTTAGCAGGCTGTTCAAAAAGTCATCCTCGACCTGAAACCTGTGCGAATTCCCCAACAAATGCGAGGTGTTTTTTCAAGAATACCTTTTTTAACACCACGTTAGAGCTGAACTACCACGCCTGGTTGCACCGGGCGCCCTCTCACCACACCCCCTAAGCCATGATAGAGGCAACCGGGATGGTAAGCCAGCCGCCAACAGTTTCAGTACGTGGGCGTGACTACTGCCAAAGCACGTGCTTTTACGGGCTGGGTGATGTGCAAATCTTCATGCAAACCACGCAGCAGCCGTAGTTGCGCGGGTTGCACTAGGGCTGCCGATCGAACCTTGCCCATCCAAAGCTACCCGTGGCGTTGTTCGCCAATCTGCACCTCGTTGTGGTCACCGTTTCCAGTCAAGCCACGCGCGCGCTAGACCGATAGGATGCTGAGGACGATTCACTTTACTCTTGCCAGACAGTAACGCCTGCGATGGGCACCTCGACTGAGCCGATGAGAATTTTTGCGCCTGGCGGAATCGGTGCCCGCCGAGTTTTCTCAGTGAAGTTTGTCGCCACCCAGAAGCCGTCGCGCCAGTCAACAATGAAGCCGTCAGGTAAATTCTCGACCGGGACACCTGCGCGTTCAAAAACGCCACGGACGAGGCGAGCCTCGAGTTCGCCGTCGGCCGAATCCACGCCGATGTACGTTACAGTGCCTTTGCCGAACTTGCGCGTTAGTGCTGCAGGTTCACCAGCGTAAAATTGGTCGGCATGCACAGCAAGCACTGTGGTGCCGCTTGCGGGCTCGAGCGCTTCGGCCCAAGTCACCCAATTGTAAGTTGCATTACCGGCCTTGACCTTACCCGAATGCGGCGCAGGCAACGTGTCGTAGAATTTGATTTTTGCGCCTATGAGATCGAGGATGTGCATAGCCCAGGGGCCTTCCCAGAGATGCCCGCGTCTGTCTTTGATGCCGGTGCGGCAGGTCAAAATAAGATGCCCGCCGTTCGCAGCGTAATCCTTCCAACGTTGCACGAGTTTCTCATCCACAAGTTGGTATGCGGGGGCGACCAGGAACGGGTATTTGTCAAGCTGTTTATCTTCGGTGATGACGTCCACGGGGCAGCCGAGCCGTTTAAGCGCGCGGTAGTACTTGAAGATGTGGCTCATGGTGTCCCAGCGGACGGTTTGTTTGTGGTTATCGATATCCCAGCGGTTCTCGAAGTTGTAGAGCAAAGCGGTGCGGCGTGCGGCGTATCGGGCGGGCTCTTTTGCGTCTGGTTTGAATTGCTCACGCAGCACGCGCATTTCATGGGCAACTTGCGAGAACTGCTCGCCGCCTGTGCTTGGTGTCACACCGTCGGTGCCGACGATGCCGTAGTGGAACTGCTCGGCGCCGAACAGCGGCTGGCGATAACGGTATGTGCAGACGAATTTTGCGCCGCCCGCAAACGCGCGCCAGAGCCACATCCGCACCGCCCCTGGGTACGGTTGCGGATTAACATCGCCCCAATTGACCTGGCCAGGTTGCAGTTCCATGATGCCGTGCGTGCCGTTTATGCATCTGAAGAAGTCGCAAGCGAAAGAGAATGCAGCTGCGCTGCCGAGCCTGAACCCGAGCGGGCCTTCGTTCAGGTTGCCGTGCGCGGGATAAATCGTCCAGGTAACGATCTCGAAATCCTTGCCGGAGAGCACCGGGTTCACGCGGTCGAAGGCGTGCATGAAATTGTGGGTGACCCACTGGCGGCGGCCGCAGTATTTGCGCAGGATGGCAGTCTGGAAACGCAAGTAATCGGCAGCTTCCTCCGCAAACCAGCGTTGCGCATCCAGCAACGCGTGCTCGTTGATCTGAGCGGCGAGTTCCTCGCGATTGGGCAAACGGACCTGGTCGAAGTTTTGATAACGTTGCGACCAGAAGGCTGTGCCCCAGTCGCGGTTGAGGTTTTCGATTGAGCCGTACTTGTTCTTGAGCCATGCGCGGAACTTTGTCTGGCAGGCATCGCAGTAGCAGGGTTCTTTGCCGTAATGGCTCAGCTCGTTGTCGAGCTGCCAGCCCCAGACGCGCGGGTCGTTGCCGAAACGTTTGCCAAGCTCATTTACGATTTTGCCGACGTACTGGCGGTATGTTTGGACGCTCCAGCAAGCGTGTTGGCGTGCGCCGTGTTGCATGCGTCGGCCCTTGGCGTCAACCATGAGCACCTCGGGTTGCTTTTGTGTGAGCCAGATGGGCGGGGTGGGACTCGGCGTGCAAAGGATGACCTTCAGGCCTTGCTCGGCACACAATTGAACGCATTGCTCAAGCCAGTCGAAGTCGAATCTGCCTTCTTCAGGTTCCATGAACGCCCAGGCGAACTCTCCCATGTGCACGAACTCGAGCCCGAGTTTTTTGATATTGGCGATGTCGCGCGCCCATTGGTTAGACGGCCACGCTTCGGGATAATAGTAAACGCCGATGCGCATTAGGTCGGCGACCGGGAAGTGGGCCTGTGAAGTTTGAGAGAAGGCAACGTTAACGGACAGAGTTACAATTCCAAGTGCAACGACCGGTTTCACACGCGTCATGCTCAAAGCTTATGCGCTGTGCAATTGCAACGAAAGCCAAATCAGATCGCCGATACGCCGACGGAATGAAAGCAGTCACCGACCGCAGCGCGTGCGTGCATCCAGCAAAGCGCGTCGCGCGACAAATCAGGCACTAGACTGCAGGTGGCACAGGTTTCTCAGGCAGGTCAATTTTCAGGCCGGGGTGAAGGTCTTCCAGTAAAAACTTCCACAGCCGTGCGCAGGCGAACAGGTCAGGATCGCACGCAGGCAAAAGCTGAGCAAATTGGCGTGCCACATTTATGTCGCGACACAACCGGTACAGTCGTTTCCAATCCTCGGTGCTGCCGCGTTGGACAATGGTGAGCCAGTCAAGCGCTGTAGCTGTTTTAGTGCTGCGTGATGGGTTTATGGCTGAGAAGAAAACGATTTTGGCCAATGGTGAGGCAGCGCCTTGGGCAGCGTGTCTTGGAGCTCGAGCTTGAGAAGCGTGCGGCCTAGCTGGTTGCAGGTGCACCTTACAAATGCCCAATCGTCAAATGGCGGTTTTAACCCTTTATAGTTTTCCAAGGTCACTAACGCGCGCTCGATAGGTTCGGTTTCACACGCTTCAGCAAAAAGCGTGATCCACAACTGCGGTGTGCAGTGCTCCATAGACGAGGTTCAGGAAACGCAATTCTTCGATTGCTTGTGCATGACCCAGATGTTGTGCAAGCGCTGTGACATCTACAAAGTCACGTGTTGCACGTCGCTGCGCCAAAAGAAAACCTTTGATACGCAACATTTCGCCTGCCGTGGCAATCGGCAGCCCCGCCAATTGCGTTGTCTGGAGCGGAACAGCACGGCGCAACTGGCGCACGCCTAGTTCAACGTTAGCTCGCTGACCCAAGCTTAACACGGGGTGGATTGACCCGGTTTGTGCACCAGCCTTCCCACTCGGTAAGGTTTGCAAATACGTTGTCGAACTGCGGTTCCAATAGGGGTGTAACCACGTCAACATCCATCGAGAATCGATGTCCACAGTGCGCGGCAGCAGCAGTACCGCCCACAACAACAGGTTTGAACTCGGCCAACCGTTGTTGCAGGGCGCGACCTTGTGCCAGTACATGTTCAAAGTCGGTGGTCTGCACGGACAATAACTCAACACAAACTAAGCTAAAAACACGCGAAATCGCTACCGGTTAGTGGTAACAACAGATACTACCACATGTACCACACAGGTCCTCCAAGCTACTGGTTTGTGTGGACCCAGGCGAGCGCAATTGTGCCTGCTACGGCAATTAGGCCGCCGAGCCATGCGTTGCGGCAGGCGCGTTCGCCTTCGGTCATCTGCGCAAGCGGGATTACGACCAAAGGGGTCACTGAAACGACGGATTGGACGATGCCTGCTGGAGTTGACTTGAGCGCCCATTGGAGGCAGCTAACACCGATTGTCATGCCGAGCGCACCGTTGGCGAGGACCCACGGCCAACTTTTGTTGAATCTGTCTTTCAGTGGCTGTGTCGAGAGGTCAGGCCGACGCATGTGGTTAACAACCATGCGGTGCTTGAGGAGCAACATAAAGATGCCCGACAACATCAGTCCGCCGATGACACGTTGATACGCTGCTGTACCGCCATCAATCTGTTGTTCTGCAGCAGCTGCGATTGCGTAGGCTTTGCGGCTTAATACCATACCCATCGCGTTGCCAAACGCAGCTATGGTTGTCAGAGCCACACCTGGCACCAACCTCCGATGCGTTTGCGCTTTGTGGTGCGGTCGGAGAGCCACCACCACTCCGGTTAAGATTACCGCCCCACAACAAATTTCGGCTAATGTCAATTTTGTGCCCAACCAGACCCATTCGATGCCAATGGCGAACCCGGTCGTTAGGCATTGGAGCAGCAGAACTGTCAGACGCGACCCGAGCCGTGGCAGTGCCTCGTACAACGCAAGATCGCCCACGCCAATGCCTACAAAGCCGCTCAGAACAAATACGCTGAATGCATCACCGGAAATGCCTTTGCCGAAGGAATGTGCCCAGCTACCCAGTAAAATCAGTGCAACGACGAGTCGCCAAAAGTTAGCTTCCATGCCGCCGAGCACCCGTGTAGCCCGTTGCGCGCAGACAACCGACGAAGCGAAACTAAGCGTTGCTAGGAAAGCCGGAAACACAACGGCGCAATACTATCAGGCTAGTGTCTTATCCCAAAGCTTTAACCCGGCACGGATGATCCGATCTGCAGCTTGTGCATTTGATGAGTGGCATGCAAACCTCGATGCACTTGTTGTGGGTGGGAAAGTGCGGTGTGAGTAAAAGCGAGTCGCGCGACCTGGTCAGCCTACTGGTGGTGGAAGGGGCAAATTGAGATTGCGGACTTTGACCGTATCCAGGCCAAAATTTAAGCTGGGCGGCCATTGTTTTGGCACTTGCGCATCCGGGATGAATCGGCCAAATTTAAGCCACGACTTAACAACATTTTTGCTATGGCAAACAAAGAAAATCGGTATCCGGACAACGTGCCCGGCAAGTATTACGTTGATAATCAATGCATTGACTGCGACTTATGCCGGGAAACCGCACCAGAAAACTTCAAGCGCAACGAGGACGGTGGTTACTCCTATGTGTGCAAGCAGCCGACCACACCGGAAGAAGAAGCCAAATGCAGAGAAGCCATGGAAGGTTGTCCGGTCGAAGCCATTGGCGACGACGGTGCTTAAGCAGGAATGTTCCCGACATGGGTTGTGTTGAGGGTAAGTAAATGATGATCTGATTTTGGCCTAGCGCGGTCTGGCGGCTGATCGCAATTGCCCTACTTGAAGGCAGGGAGGAGACTTCCTCGCACGAGCAAGCTATTCGGCAGCCATCGGGTTCATTCGTGACCGACTGATAAAGCGGCGCCCGAAATGGCCGCTATTGTTTGCATCCAAAGCGCGGCCAAATGTCTTCAACCGTCCAGCACTTGAATTACTCCGTTGGATAGGGGGCGCACGCGGCGTTCCCAAGTGCGGTTTTGCGCGATCTTGCGCAAAACGCCTTTAGAACAAACTTGCTCCCGAAACAACCAGCTTGCCGTGCGGAAAGGTGCTGGACGCGAGGCCTGTCTGCGTGCGGGCATATACAGGCAGGCGCGTCTAGCGACACCCGGCGATGGGTGTGCTCACCAATCCAGTTTTTTTGGGTTCAGCAGGCTAGGCAATCTTTTGCCCGCTGCGCACGGAGTTAGCGCTCTGCCTTTTGGCAATGATGCAATTCAGACCGTTACTGGTATAAGTAGTCCAAGCCAAGATTTTTGTTTTACGACACGGGTTGTGCTTCCAGCTCGCGTTTGACGGCAGCAAGTAGCGCCTCGGCATCAAACGGTTTTGGCAGAAAATTGCCCAAGCTAAACAAAGCCGGGTCATCCTTGATGATGTCAGGCCCGTAACCGCTGGTGTAAACCACGCGCAGTTGCGGGTCTTTTTGCGTGAGGAGTTTCGCGAGCTCGCGTCCGCTCATTCCGTTCGGCAAAACGATGTCTGCAACGAGCAGCTTGACGCGTTTTTGTGCTTTTTCCCAGAGCCGCAATGCTTGGGGTGCGTCGCCAGCCTCCAGCACATAGTATCCACACCGTTCAAGGGTCCTGCGGGCGAGTTCGCGCACATTGGCCTCGTCTTCGACAAGTAGCACTGCTTCACCTGCACCGTTTTGTTCGAGCGGTTTGTGCGGTTCCTCAGTCTTGGGAGGGTCAACAGGTTTGTCTTCCCACACTGGCAGGAAGACCTTGAACGTTGAGCCGGCACCGACCTGGCTTGTTACCTCAATCCAACCTTTATGTTGTTGAACGATGCCGTGCGTGGTTGATAGACCGAGCCCGGTGCCTTTACCGGCTTCTTTGGTGGTAAAGAACGGATCAAAGATGCGGTTCAACAGCTCCGGTTTAATGCCACAGCCATTATCTGTTACCGACAGACACACGTATCGGCCCGGGTGCGCCTCTGGATTCTTGCGCGCGACCGACTCGTCCAAGTAAACAAGGTTTGTGGTGATCTGAATTGTTCCGCCATTTGGCATTGCATCACGTGCGTTGAGCGCCAGGTTCAGGACAATCTGTTCGACGCTGCCTTCGTCAGCACGGATCGGGGGCAGGTCAGGGGCACATACAACATGCAGTTGATAACGTTCTCCCAGAAGGCGTCCGAGCATTCTTTGTGTGGACTGCAACAATGCGGTTAGGTTAATTGGATTAAATTGCAATGGCTGTTTACGGCTGAACGCCAGCAACTGTTTCGTGAGTGTTGCAGCGCGCTGGCACGCCTGGCCGATTCGTGCTGCGGATTCACTAATCGTTTTCGGGTCAGTCGGCATTGCGCGTAGCAAGCCTGCGTGTCCTTGAATGATCGTAAGGATGTTGTTGAACTCATGCGCAACACCGGCTGCGAGGCGGCCTACCGCCTCCATCTTTTGCGCCTGCCGCAACTGTCCTTCCAGTTTCAGTTGTTCGGTAACGTCTTCAATGATCAGCAATACGCATGGCCCCGAAAGCAACGTGATCGGTTCGGCCCAGAGAATTGTGTTTCTGAAAGTGCCGTCGCTACGCCGCAAGATGCACGGGTTATTGCGGATTTGTTTATCTGGAGCCAATGTAACAGTCTTTTTGCCTGCGGCATCTTCCCAGAGCCGCAGCTCGTCTGTTGTATGTTCTCTTAGTTGTTCGGGAGTGTAACCGCTGAGCGACACGAAACTTGCGTTGGTAGCTTGGACCTTGGAATCCGGGCATGTGACAATCGCCATTGGCATCGGGCTTGCGTTGAATGCCTTCGAGAATTGTTCTTCCGAGATGCGCAAGGCTTGTTGAGCGCGTGTGCGTTCCTCGATTTCCTGCTTGAGCTTCTCGTTTGCAGTTACAAGCTCCTGCGTACGCTCACGCACCATCCGGTCGAGGTCTTCCATCCGCAGTTTAGCCTGATATTCGAGGGCGCGTTTGCGACTCAGTGCGTGCGCCATCTGAAGCACTTCGACAGTTTCAAATGGTTTCTTAAGGATCAGCAAGTTATCGGTGCGCCCCAGCCGTTTTGCAATATCGTCCCACGAATAGTCTGCGTAAGCAGTACAGATCACCGCCTGCAATTCAGGATAGCATTGCCAGATATGTTCCAAGGTTTCGATACCGTCCCAGCCCGGCGGCATGCGCACGTCAACAAATGCAAGTGCGTAAGGGTCATTTTCTTGGATGGCTTTCTGGACCATCTCGAGTGCTTCACGGCCTTGATAGGCCGAGTCTATTCGGAAAACAACGCGTTCGGCTTGGGCTTCAGGCTCGCCGAACAGGGCCTTCTCCATGTCGCCCAGCCGGGCGAGCGTGGCCTGGCCACCGAGGATTTTCCTGAAGTCCTCGTGTATCGCCGGATTATCATCTATGATGAGTATCCGCGGTTGATCAAAGTTTGGTTGTGTGTTCATTTTCGTTCCGGTGGTTTGAGAGGTAACACAAGTGTAAATGTGGCGCCTTTGCCAACCCCGTCGCTATGAGCTGTAAGTTCGCCTCCCAGCTCCTTGGCAAGCAACGCGCCACTATGCAGCCCGAACCCGTGTCCATCGCCGCGTGTGGTAAAGCCGTGCGAGAAAATCCGCGTGAGATTTTCCGGCGGTATACCTACGCCGTTGTCAATGATCTGAATTTGGATTTTATCGCCGCCGTTCCGTCGCACACGAAGCGTGAGAATACGGTCCGGCCGACCTGAATCGCTCAGCGCGTATTTTGCATTGCGAATCAGATTGACCAAAATCTGCAGCACCTTGTGTTTATCAACTAGAACGGGTGGTACAGGCTCGATATCTTTGTTCACCGTCACACTGTGTCTGTCGAGCGCAGCTTCGTTGATGCGCAGCGCGTCTTCGACCAACTGCTCGACTTCAATCTGTTCCTCGAGCCCGGCGACTTTGGCGTAGCTTTGTTGCATGGCGACAATCTGCTTGATGTGGTCAATGTAACTCCGCAGCCGGGTGAGTTCCGACATGGCTGAGTTTCTGGTTTCCGTAAATGTTTGTGCTACTGCGCCGAGATAGTCGGGTATGAACCGCCCTTTCGGGTCTGTTGTAAGGAATTCGTCGAGCCTGCCAGTGTTTTCTTTCAGCAACTCGGACACCTTGGCGAGCTTAGACAGGTCGCACTGTTGCAAGTACTCGATCGCAATCGAGCACGATGTGTTGACGCTGGTAAGCACGTTACCGACGTTGTGTAATATCTCAGACGCGACGGCTGCCATGCCCGCCATGCGCGACATGTCAACCAGGCGCCTGTGCGTGCGTTCGACCTCTGCCTGCGCTTCCTTGAGCGCGGTGATGTCACGCGAAATGCCGAACGTGCCGATTATTTTGCCGTCTTTGTCACGCCATGGCATCTTGGTGGTCAACGACCAGTACGCTGTGCCGTCTTTGCGTGTTTGTTTTTCGATCTTGCCGATTATTGGCTGGCCGGTGCGAATGATCTGTTGTTCGTCCTCGTAAGCCGCACGTGCATCTTCATCGGACAAAACGTCAAAGTCACTTAGCCCGACCAGCACATCTGTGCTTGGGACCTCGCCATCGAGAACCCTGCCTGTGTGCGCGAGCCGAGCCTTGAGTTTCGGGCTGTGCTCGAGTGCCTTGAGCAGTTTCGACCGGCTAACCCGTACGAACCGCGACTCGATGTCTTTGAAGTAGATCGAGTCAGGCACGCTGTCCAACAGCACCCGCAGCAGTTCGCGCTCGTAAGCAAGTTGGTCCTGGGCGCGTTTGAGCTCGGTTGCGTCCTTTGAAATTCCGAATGTGCCGATTATGTTTCCGTTCTTGTCGCGCCACGGCATCTTTGTTGTCAGACACCATGTTATCCGGCCATCCGGATGCGTTTCCTTCTCGAGTTTGCCGACGATTGGCTTGCCGGTACGGATGATTTCCTGCTCGTCTTCGAACGCTTGGCGCGCGTGTTCCTCGGTGAAGAAATCGAAGTCTGTCTTGCCGCGAATGACCTCCGGGTCCGAAACATTGAACAATTTCAAAATCCCCTTGCTAAAACGTACGAACCGCGATTGACGGTCCTTGAAATATATAGTGTCAGGAATGTTTTCTAAGAGCGTGTCCAGCAGCTCGCGCTCGTGCGCAAGCTCGTCTTGGGTCCGCTTCAATTCGGTTACGTCCCGTGAAATTCCGAATGTGCCGATTATGTTTCCGTTCTTGTCGCGCCACGGCATCTTTGTTGTCAGACACCATGTTATCCGGCCATCCGGATGCGTTTCCTTCTCGAGTTTGCCGACGATTGGCTTGCCGGTACGGATGATTTCCTGCTCGTCTTCGAACGCTTGGCGCGCGTGTTCCTCGGTGAAGAAATCGAAGTCTGTTTTGCCGCGGATGGCTTCCGGATCCGAGACCTTGAACAATTTCAAGAATGCATTGCTAAACCGTACGAACCGCGACTCCCGATCCTTGAAGTAAATCGAGTCGGGAATGTTCTGGAGTAACGTGTCAAGCAACGAGCTTGCCTCTGCTGCAGTAGCTTCAGCTTGTTTGCGCGCGGTTATGTCAATTGAAATCCCTTGTATCCCGATAACAGTGCCGCCGGAACCGAACACAGGCACCTTCATCACATGCAGGTATTTAATCTTGCCCTCGGACGAGGTGTATTCTTCCTCGTGTTCAATTGGTTTGCCGGTTTGAATTACGGTCTGGTCGTCTCTTATAAATCGTTCAGCTTGTTCGGCTGGGAAAATGTCACGTACGGTTTTGCCAAGTACTTGCGCAGGCTCGAATCCATAAAACTCGCAGAAACGTGAATTGACATAGACAAACCTGCCGTCGCTGTCTTTGCGGTAAACATTGACTGGCAGTTGCTCGACAAGCGAGTGGTACAACGCCTCGGATTCACGCAACGCAGCTTCGGCATGTTTGCGGTCAGTGATGTCGAACATGATCCCTTGTGACCCCACCACATTACCGTGTGAATCAAAGATTGGTGATTTCACCACATAAAAGTGCCGTTCACTGCCATCCGGTCCTACACTGCGTTCCTCGAGTTCGATCTGCTTGCCGGTTTGCATGATCTGCTGATGGTGATCTATGCCCTGGCCAGCTAGCTTTTTAATCTGCTCTGAAGGCGCTTTCCCTTCGGCAAGCTCGGTGGCGGCCACTTCCTGTGGTGTTTTGCCCAGATAAAGTTCGGGTTTCACACCCTTTAGCTTACAGAACCACGAATTGACGTACACATACCGGCCTTCGGCATCCTTGCGGAATACACCGGCAGGCATGTGCTCAACAAGCGATTGATACATTGCCTCGGATTCGCGCAAGGCAGCTTCGGTCTGTTTGCGTTCGGTAATGTCACGCGCAATACAGCACAGCCCAACCGGTTTGTTGTCCTTCAACGTGGCACGTACATACATCTCGACGGACCTGCGCTGGCCAGTTTTGGTCACAAACTCAAGCTCACGCGCCGGTGCCTCACCCTGCGCCAGGGCGACCTCGCGCATTTGCTTGAGGTCGTCCTGGCATTCAGGTGCGACGATCTGTTCGATCGTCATTCCCCCTACCTCCTCGGCGCCGTAACCGAGAAGCTCTAGCCCAGCCGGATTGATCGTAGTTAGCCGGCCGTCAAGGTCATGGGCCAAAATGATCTCTTTTGCACCCTCGAAAATCGCACGGTATCGCTGTTCAAGCGCGCGCTCGCGTTCAAGTTGCTCATTCAACTGCCGGGTTTGCTTTGCTACCTGTCTGCGAAGCAACGCAATCCAACAAAGCGCGCCCAATCCTAACATCGCAATTCCACTCGCAACCGCCAGTGCCCGCTCGAAAGTCCACCAGCTCGGCTTGCTCAATACACGGATTTCCTGCCCCGGCGGCACAAGAAGTTGGAACGACGCCGGTGTACGCCCTTCGTCGGCCAACACCTTGTAAACGCCTGTGAGCTGGATTGTGCTGGCATGTGGAGGTCTGTCATCTTTTGACGGGGCCAGCAATCTCGCCTCGAATACGCGGCTGCCAAGCTGGAGCGTCAATACTGTGTCACGGCCAACTCGGCTTGAATCAAGCACCCGTCCCTCAGTTTGGACCCACTGGGCGTGCAGCTCGGGCTTCAGGGGTTGCTCGGCATCGAGTTTGCGCGCCTCGGGCATCGGACCGGAGCCGTATTTGCGGTAAACGGCTGCACGCAGTACAGTGCCGTAATCTGCAAAGGCCGGGTACCCTGCCACTGTAACCCTGTCACCCGGCTTAAGCGGGTCGGTCTGTGTGGTCAACACCTCCACACCGCCACTGCCGTCCTGAATGAAAAACGACTTGCCAACTACGGTAAACGTCACCACACCCGAAACCGCCAAACGTCGTTGCAGGGTCAGACGCGGCCTGTACTGGTACAGGGTCGAGATTGGCTGCACAGGCAGGTCGAACGGGTCCGTTATTCCAGGTTCTTCAATTTCTATGTAATCGAGTGATGGCACCCATATTCGCACGCCAATGAGTTGCCTACGTTCGTTGAAAACCGACCTTGCTACGCCACGGATACGCACTATTGCATCCAGTAAATTGGTCGGCTGCACGCCAGTCGGTACATTAACTTGAAGCGTCCCTGTTGGATCTGCCAACTCAAGCTGCGCAATTTCGTTTGTAAAGCTACCCACGGCCCGGACTACGCCGCGCACCTCGATCCACTGACTACCTTCCTGGCCAGTGGCAAGTTGGAACAATGTGACCGGCCGGGCCGGTGGCAACGGCGCGGTCCCAAGCACGGTCACGTTTGTGGCGACTATGATTGGTGAAAACTCTCCCGGATCGCTCTCGCCTTCAACCAAAACAAGGTCACCTGTCTTTAAGTTTGGCCGTCCCTTTTGCATTACAACGTAAATACCCGAAATTTCATCCTGCACAGTGAATCCTGTCCGATGCGGTATGCACACTGTAACCACACCACGCAATCTGACCGGGTATTTCCATGCTGCGCGTTCTGGTGGCAGATCCCGCACCTGCCATGCGTTAGTAAGCAAAGGCAACTCGGCCGGCTTAGGCCCAACATACTGTGCCTCGGCACCGGTAGAACCAATCTGTCGAAACGTCGCATTTCGAAGGTAAACACGCGCGCCGTCCCAGACCGGTACGCCCCAAAGATCAACCTGTTGGTTTACCTTTACACGGGTCGTTTGTGGTGTTTCGGCGAACAATATGCCGGTGCCGTCACTGACAATAATGAATTCGCCAAGGCGTTGTTCGAGCACAATACCTCGCACACGCACCTTTGAGCCGGCCGGCAGGGCAGCCGCCGCACGCGCAAGGGCTGCAATTGGCTGGACAGCAAGTTTGTCATCCGGCTCAGTTGGTATGGATTGCGCCTGCGCCACGCCAGTTGGAGGCGTAGTGTCCACGTTTTGGGCAATACAGGCTAATTGCGCGGCTAGCAAAACACACCAAATCGCTGCCGTCCTGAGGCGGTTTTTATCAAGACAGGCCATCATTTTCCAATAGCTTCAGCACGCAAAACTTGTTAAGCGAGCCGCCTTTCCAGCTTTTTTCGGTACTGCCTGGCGGACGCGGCTTATCGCAGTGGGAAACAGCAGCTTGCATGCCCTGTAATCCACCGGAGACGCTGCACACGCATAAACACCGCTTAAGAATGCAGATTTGCAGTGGACTCAACCAAAAAACGGGCGTATTAAACCCCGGAATTGTGCACCGGCACCACGCAAACAAAGTGCGCAATTCTGAGGCAGCAGGTCAATTGGCAAGGTTTAGAATTCCCCGAGCAAAGCAAGTCGCAACCGGTTCAACGCTTGTTGTGCTGTGACACGCTTGAACGTAAGCCGGTCGTATGGGTTGAAATACTTCTGCGCACTCACACCGGCGGCCGTGGCCAAACCGATGTATACGGTGCCAACAGGTTTGGCAACTGTGCCACCAGTCGGCCCTGCAATGCCTGTGACCGACACGGCATAATCTGCACCCGTGACGCGACGCGCGCCTTCAGCCATTTGGCATGCCACAGCTTCACTCACCGCTCCGTGTACAGAAATCACTCCTGATTCAACACCGAGAAACTGTTGCTTCGAGACATTGCTGTAGGTGACAAACCCAGCAAGAAACACCGCAGACGCACCCGGCACATTTGTAATGCGGTTTGTAATGCAGCCGCCCGTGCACGACTCGGCAACAGCAAGCGTTTTGCCCCGATCGGTGGCCATACGCACAATCACGGTCTCAAGCTCCTCGGTGCCTGTGCCGTAGATCGCCAACCCCAATAAGTCGCGTACCGTGTTTTCTGCCTTCAAAACTAGCTCAGCCACCGGGCCGCGCCCGGCAAGCCGCACGTCAACGCCCCAAGGCACTGCCATGTAACCCATCTCAAGCCCGGCTGCAACAAGTGCGCTAAGCGGTTGTGCAATTTTTTCTTGGACGACAGACTCGCCCAGGCCAACCGTGCGCAATATACGGCAAAAATAACGGTCGCCCATGTGAAACTTTTCTTTCGCCATGGGCACAACATGTTGTTCGAACATCGGCTGCAACTCGCGCGTTGGCCCGGGCAGCAGTATCAACAAACTAGGTTTGCCACCATGCCTGAACTGGTTCGGGTTCAGCTCAAGTGCAAGCCCGGGTGCTGTGCCGTTTGGATTCGATAGAACCAGTGCGCCTTTTGGCACGAGCGCTTGACGCAGTGCAGCCTCCGGCATCGGCCTGGAGCGCATCGAGTAAAAGGCTTTGATATGCTCAAGCACAGTATTGTCCTGCTGCAGCGGTAACCCAAGCAGTTCGGCCACTTGTTCGCGTGTCAGGTCGTCCGAGGTCGGCCCCAGCCCACCTGTTGTAATTACTAGGTCGGCTCTAGCCAGCGCCTCGGCTAAAGCTTGCTGAATTAATTGTGTCGAGTCTGGCACTGTGATCTGGCGTGTGACCGGCCAGCCGAGTTCAGCCAGGCGTGCGCAGAGCCATTGCTGGTGCGTGTTTGCAATTGTGCCAAGCAACAGTTCGGTGCCGATGTTAATCAGTTCCACTACCATGGCTCCGGCAGTTTCAGCCTGCACAACTGCATTGGCAAGTTCGACCTGGCAGATAATTGGCACCCGCGGATCTTGAAAAAGGTTGCGCTACAACTGTGACAGGTTCAGACCCACTACCTGCGTGAGGACCGTTCAGAGGTAGGCTTGCGGATCTCGGCCTCAAACGCGCCTGCTACATAACTTTTTTCGGAATCGGCTATACAGCAATAAATTTTGCCCGGCACACGGTTGCTTACCAACGGCCCGAACTCCAACCGCAGTGCGTACGGCGCTGGCACATCCCATTTGACGGGTTTACCCTGCGCGTCTTTCCACCGCAGCGCAATGCGCGGAAGCTTATCGGTCGGTGAGAAACTGTATCGCCGCCCCGCCATGTCCTCCCCACGGTCTGCCTCAAGATAAATTGTCAATCCAACGTCTGGCGGCCAAACGTGGCCCTGCCGCAAATTTAGCGTGCCCCCATGCAGAGTGGCACGCTGACAGATAAAACTGCGACCGGCTATTCGCCCCGAAGCAGGCGAGTCAGGTAAACTGACGTTGCCCAGATCGAGTGTCCACGGACCGTCGGGTTGATGGGATGTCGTTGAGGCTCCGCGCTGAGGCGCAGACGCCAAGCCGGCCTTGTCGGGTTGAGTTGTTGGTCCGGCAGATTTATACACCAAGGTATAGCCTCCTACTGCTATTGCAGTGGCAACAACGAAAACTCCAGCCCAAAGCAAATAATCCCTACCTGGCGTTTCTTTTGCAAGCGGCATCGCGCTCGGCGGTAATTGTGGGATCGGCCTGTCCCGTGCTTCCGAAGCAGTAAGCACAAACTTCGAGTTCTCGCCTGCAGGCGGCTGGGGAACGATAATCTCCCTGAAACAGGTCGGGCATTCGATGCGCGACCCCGCCTTGTCGCGGTCGCATGACATATGCTGACCGCAAATTGGACAGGCGAATTTGAACTCGCTCATACCTCAAAATGCGGCATTAGGCGTGCCACCCCGATGCTAATTTGCCAGACCAACCGTAAAACCGCAACCGGGCCGAGTTTGAAAGTGACTTTTGACCGTCCACAGCACACATTTTAACCCTGTCTGAAACGCATGAAAACCAAATCAATCCTCGCACGCAGCGCCAGGTTCCAAGCCGGACCCGCGGCTGAGGTCGTCCAGTTTACTGAATCCATATCGTTCGATTGGCGACTCTGGCGGCACGACATCGAAGGCTCCAAGGCACACGCACGGATGTTGCTCAAGGCAGGCTTGCTAACACATGCGCAGTGCAACCAGATCCTGCGCGGCTTGGACAAAATCGCCCGGGCAATTGCGCGCGGCAAGTTTAAGTGGGACCCGGACCTTGAAGACGTGCACATGAACATCGAGGCTGCTCTGGGCAAGCTTACCCATGCAGCTGCTAAGCTTCATACGGGCCGCTCCCGCAATGACCAGGTCGCACTCGATTTGCGCATGTGGCTCAGGGACGAAATTGTCGTTTTGCACAGTGAAATCTCGGACCTCCAGCGTGCGCTTGTCGAGTTCAGCGACGCGAATGTTGATGTGCTGATTCCAGGTTATACGCATCTGCAGCGTGCGCAACCGGTTTACCTTGCGCATCACATGCTTGCTTACGTTGAAATGCTCGAACGCGATAAAGAGCGGCTCTGTGATTGTTTCAGGCGCCTGAACGTGTGCCCGCTCGGCAGCGGCGCGTTGGCAGGTTCAACATTGCCGCTGGATCGCAACTTCGTGGCTAAAGTGCTGGGGTTCATCGACACCGCAGGGAAACCGCAGATAACTCAAAACTCAATGGACGCAGTCAGCGACCGCGATTTTGTAATCGAGTTCTGCGCCGCCGCTGCATTGCTGGGGGTGCACCTGTCGCGTCTAGCCGAAGACATGATCCTGTGGGCCAGCTCGGAGTTCAACTTCATCAAAATTGCTGACGCGTTCACCACAGGTTCATCACTCATGCCCCAAAAGAAAAATCCGGATGTGGCCGAGCTTGTGCGGGGCAAGACCGGACGTCTGATCGGAAACCTTGTGGCACTGTTAACGTTACTCAAAGGGCTGCCCCTCACATACAACCGCGACCTGCAAGAGGATAAGCAAAGACTGTTCGACACCGCAGATACCGCCCGCGCTTGTGTGCGGATCATGGCAGCAATGCTGCGGCACACCAGTGTGAACCGGGCAGCGTGCGGGGCCGCAGTCGCCGACCCCGCGTTGCTTGCCACCGACCTGGCAGACTATCTTGTGTGCAAAGGCGTGCCGTTCAGGGTAGCGCACCAAAAAGTCGGTGCACTGGTTGCGCTTGCCGAAAAACGCGGCAAACCTCTTAACAAGCTTACGTTAGCCGAGCTACGCTCAGTGCATAAAAGCTTCAGCGAAGACGTACTTGAGGTGTTCGAGCTGAACCGTGCAATGGCCAGGCGCAATCTACCAGGTGCACCCGGGACCAAAGAAGTCCATAAACAACTTGCGCGCTGGCACAAAGCGTTATTTTGAGCAATCGCGTGCCCGGCCATCAAGTTTAAGGTCAAGCAATTCAGCTTACCGATTACGCCACCAGACCCAGCACAATAATCCTACAGTTGCGCCACCCAAATGCGCCAGCGCTGATACATTTGTAAACCCGGCGACCTGCTGCCACGCACCAAAAAATTGCAGTACAACCCATGCACAAAATCCCACCCATGCAGGAAAATAAATCCACCGGACCGGACGGAACCAAATCCTGAACAGTACACCAAGCCGCGCATGCGGAAACGCGAGTGCGTAAAACGCGATTAACCCCGATATCCCGCCGCTCGCACCAATACATGGGATGTCCGAACGCGGCTCGCCGAGCATGTGAAAGACATTACCCGTCAATGTTGCAAACAGTAAAAGCAGTAAATACCTCCGGCGCCCGAGGTAATCCTCAACGTTGTCACCGAACACGAGCATAAAATACAGGTTCCCAAGCAAATGCAGCAGCCCGCCGTGCAGAAAAAAGCTGCTAATCAACGTCAGCCCCAGCATCCGGAGTGGTGTTGCAGGTACAAACCCGAATTTTTCAATCACTTGGTTTGGGTCTTCCACCGCAAACAGCACAGTAAGACCAATCAGAAGCACAAGAATTCCCAATGTCCAGGTCGCCCACGGCACACGCTCCAACGTGTTACCATCAGCTTCGATAGGCAGACCGAAAAGGCCAAGAACCGTTTTCCATTCGAATTCGACTTCCTCAACATCCCATTCTGCTTTTTCGGCCATGCGCTTGACCTCGTAAATTGCAAGTGCCTCGCGCGCAGCCTGCGGCAGGTTGTCCTTGCTGCTTTCTACCCTGGATATTTGCGCCTCAGGATTTGGCGGTGCGGACTCAAGCTCGTGCGGGTCGAACCAAACAAACTGGCATCGTTTGCACACATCCAGCCTGAGCATTGCTCCACTGCTTGGGGCGGGTACCTCGAGCATGGCTAGCCCGCAACTCGGGCATGGCCGACCGGTTCTGCCTACATTTGCAAATGCACTGCGCCACAACCGCGTGACGAACTCGGGCGCAACTGCCTTGCGTAAAACAGCAAGGTTAACCGCACGCCCGGTGCATTCGGGGCAATACCAGTACGTCCCGAGCTGATTTTGCGCACGGCTCAATCGACTGCCGCAGTTCGGACAGCTAAACATGATCGCGTTGCTGTATTTTGGCCCGAATCAACCCTGAAACAAAGCGCAGAGTTCATTTCCGCCTCCCAACAATAGCCCAAACGCACACCTAACGTACCACTACCTCCGCTAGTGCCCTGTACCTGTCCTCTCTTTACAGATTGGGTAACTTGCCACTAAGCCTGCCTCTCTCACAGTAAACACGTGCTTCTGGCGCTTTTCCCAGCAGCTCTGGCACCTGTGTCCAAACCATAAACTTTCCGGGTTTACAGGACACTAAAGGCACACGCGAGACGATTTCTACAATTTGGGGTTGGTCGGGCAATCTATTGGTTCCCCACATCAAGGCAGCGATACCGCATCACACCGTTTTACAATTGAACCGAAATTCTACAGCTGAGAGCGAGACGCCATCGTGCTGCCGACCGAAAAAGATTGGGGGGCATGTCTGGCAGCGTCCACGACCAGCGCCAACCCTCGATCTTTAGTTGCTGGGGCGTCCGGGGGACAAAGGCCGTCGGGTGCAGCTGCAATGCTCAAACCTCTGGGGGTTCACCGCGAATGGACCAAGCCGACTCAGGCGGTTCGGACGAATTTGGTCTTAACTGCATTTTGGCTCGGCTGCGCAGCCGCGTATGCCTGCATTCCGGGAAAGTCTTGGTTGTTGCTGCCCAAGCACCGAAATGACTCACAATGCAAGGCTGCAGCATCAATCCGAGCTTGAAGATTTGCAGGCCCGGTTTGACCCCGGGAAATGCTTGCTGTGTGTCCATTAGCCGGCAAAATCGTCGTCGGTGACAAGTATGGACACTGCAGTTCGCAAGCTTTGTTTGTTCGTGCTAGGGGCAACAACTGCATTTGGAGCCGGCTCGTACGCTTTCGCGCAATCGGAGAAAAACAGTTATGATGAGACTCTTTGTGTGATGACGTATAATCTGCGTTTTGCGAGTGCCTCCGGACCGAACGCGTGGCAAGACCGACGCCCAATGATGCGCCGGTTGATAAAGCAGACTGGCCCGGATGTGATCGGCACACAGGAAGGGCTGTACGGTCAACTGAAAGACCTTGCGGTTGACATGCCCGAATTTGATTGGATCGGCCTCGGCCGTAAAGGCGGCAGCAGGGACGAGTTTGGAGCCGTGTTTTATCGGAGGGACAGGCTCGAGCCTATCGAGTTCGATCACTTCTGGCTGTCGGATACACCGGACCGGATCGGTTCAACAACGTGGGGAAACAATTTGCCGCGGATGGTGACGACAGTGCGGTTCCGCGACAAAAGAACGCAACGCGAGTTTCATTTCTGGAACACGCATTTTGATCATCAAAGCGCAACTGCACGTGAGAAAAGCGCGCAGTTGATTCGGCAACGTGTTTCTGCGCTTGGTTCGGCGTTGCCGATGTTATTGGTGGGTGATTTCAATGCACCAGCGGGTGCGAGCAGGCCGTTTGAGATTCTCACTGGCGACCGGTTTTTGACTGAGGCATGGCAGATCGCCCGTGAACGTGTGGGCGAAGGAATCGGCACATTCAACAATTTCGACGCCGTCCCAGTGGGCGGCCCGCGAATAGACTGGATTTTGGTGCGGGGCAATGTGGCGGTTGCCAGTGTCGAAATTGTCACAAACCAATACAATGGCCGGTTCCCAAGCGATCATTTCCCCGTGGTGGCACGCGTACGGTTCATCAATTAAAAACGGCGCAGCATGACTGCACAGTAAATCGGCCGCGTGTGCTGCGCCGGTGCTTCGGCCAAGTCCAGCGCAAAAAGCCATGCCTTGAATCGGTAATGCACGTGTCAATGAGCTGAACTCTTTTCCCGGATTCAAAATTGCACCGCCCGTATAAACGACAGCGGCACCGGTCTTTGGCGTGGCTGGAAGTTGTTGGTGTGTTCGCTGCGGTGGCAATGAGAAGCGGATTGACTTGGACACCCACAAAACACAGGCTCGGTTAAACTGTCGCAACAATTGCAAACCGAAGCGAAACAAATGAATCAGGCTCTTAACCCGCCGAGTAATTGCAGTTCAGAAAACGGCGCCCACACTGCGTTGGGGCAGGAACCCTTACTGGAGCCGACTACCCGCAGGCCGGTCTGGGCAATACCGCGTTTGGCCGTGATATGGCTCTTGCTTATGCCTTTTCTCGTAGTGCAAGGCTGCGCCACAGGTGTACGCCAAAGTCCAGCTTCTGGAGCCGCGCGATTTGCGGTGATTTCGGATCCCCACCTCCACTACGCGCGTCTGGGCAACTCGGGCGCAGCATTTGAAAGGTATCTCGACCATGACCCTAAGCTGCTGCGTGAAAGCGAGGCCATTCTCGAGGCTGCGCTGGAAATGGTTGCCAAAGAACACGTGCAGTTTGTGATTATTCCGGGCGACCTCACCAAGGACGGCGAGTTTGTCAACCACAGGCGCATGGTTAGGCATCTTGCACGGCTCGAACGACATGGTATTTCGGTATTCGTCGTGCCCGGCAACCACGACATCAACAACCCCGAAGCTGTGAGATACGTGGGCGACAATGCCCGCCCCGTCCAGAGCATCAGCCCAACGCAATTCCGCGCGCTGTACAGGCGGTTCGGGTATGATGAGGCAATTGACTGCGACCCGCACTCGCTGAGTTACGTTGCCGAGCCTGTGCCCGGCGTTTGGCTGCTCGCAATTGACTCATGCAAATATGACGAGAGCCTGCGATACGGTTCCAATGTGATCAGCGGCAGAATCAGGCCGGAAACAATGGCTTGGGTCGAGCTCAAGCTCCAACAAGCGCGCACAGGCGGCAAACGTGTGATTGCATTCATGCATCATGGTCTGAACCAGCATTTCATCGGCCAGAACGAACAGTTCAGCGAATATTTGGTTGATAACTGGCCTGCTGTGAGCACTCAACTCGCGCAGGCGGGACTGAAGGTCATTTTCACCGGACACTATCACTCGCAAGACGCCGCTTATCTTGTAGGTGAAACGCTGCAGACTGTCTCGGAGCTTTGCGATGTCCAGACTGCCTCTTTGGTTCAATACCCGTGCGCGTTTCGCATCGTAACACTCGATACCACCAACACTTTGCACATCGAAAGCCGGCGTGTGACACAAATCAACGCAGATACAGGCCGCATGCCGCTGCAGCAGTATGCCGAAAATTTTATTCGCGCCAGACTGCCTGCCCTGGTCGCGCGCCAACTAGCCGCAAGATTCCAGTTATCCGAGGCCGACGCTGCCAAGGCGGCACCCGTTGTAGTGAACGCATTGATTGCAAACTATGTCGGTGACGAGGTCCCAGCACCTCAAACCCGAGCAATGATTGAGGATTGGATCAACGGCCCTGAACCGCGACGTACTCTTGGCCTGCTGCTGCGAGGCATTTGGACCGACCTACCACCAGCAGACAACCACTGTCTCCTGCCCATAAACGTGAATTAATGCAGTAGCGCGGCTTCACGCTCGCGGCGGTTTAAGACGACGCCTCGGACAAGACGCGCGCGGCACTTGTTGTGCCGGTCCCGGGGAGAAAAACTCAATCTCGTCGGGTGTGCCTCCGGATCACCATGCAGCATCGGGGTACAGGCCGCTGCCGGGATTGGTCCACCAACAATCCTCGAGAGCGCACTGGCGTTGTTTGGGGAATTTTTCGTGCCACAAATGTGCGGTTTCCAAAGCCTGTATTACTGTGGGTCGGTCGAGCCGCTCCATAGTACACACCAACGGCGTGTGCTCATAAACATTTTTCCCGGAGTCAACTTTGTAGGCACGGCGCTCTTTGTATCCGACTTACGGCAGTAGCATCGTGCGATAAAACTCGTACGGCGGTGTGTTGGTAGCCGGGCGCGTGCGCAGCAGGTAAATCGTGCCGGAGGGATCGAACAGTTCGAGTGCGGCGTTGGTTTCCCACGTCACAAGATTGGTCGAGGACTGGAACTGGAAAAACTGGTCCGGCTGGCCACACAGCAGAAAAAGTTCGTATGCGTTTGTTGTAATGCTGTGCTGTCCGTCAATCAAGTTTGTGAAAGTCGCCACAACACGGTCGTAGGCAAGGAAGTTCACCGGCGTGAGCTTGGAGACCACCTGGTTGCGCAAAATCACGCCTTCGATGCCGCACAGCACAAGTTGGCCGTTCTGTGTGGCTACAGCGTAGAGCGATTTGATCGTGGGCAGCGGCAGGTGCGTCCAATCCGTCAGGTTCGTGCTCATCAACAACGTGGCTTGGTTGCCGACCACAAACCATTTGCCGTCAACGAAGGTCGCATCGGTGAGCCAGCGGGTCGTGCCGCTGGTGCGCGCTGTCCAGTTGGTCGCATCCGGGCTGGTGTAAATGACGCCGTTTTGGCCGACGACAACGAACTGCCCGTTCAACCAGCGCACCCGGTAGAGCCAGTTGGTGGTGCCGAGGGAGACGCTGGCCCAATTCGCGGCATCCGGTCCGGCGCGCAGCAGCGTCCCGTTCTTGCCGACCGCCACACAAGCGTTGGGGCCAATGGCGACGCTCGAGAGGAAGTTCGTCGTCGGTGTAGCGCGCGGCGTCCAGTTCGTGCCGTCGGGACTGGTGAAGATTTTTCCCAAGTCGCCGCAGACCACGAACTGCCCGTTGGTGACGGCGATGCCCTGCAGGCTGTTGGTCGTAAACGGCGGCAGGTTGGTCCAGATCAGGCCGAGCGTATCGAAGGTGACGTTGGTGACGATGATGTTCGTGCCGACGTAATTGGTGATGGTTAGGTTGGTCAGGCCGGCGCGGCTGAGCAGGACGTTGCCGGCGTTGCCGACGGCCAGCAGGAGATTGGTGGTGCCTCCCACGCCCAGCAAGACCGTGTTCGTACGCGGCACGGGCACTACTTCTCTGGCCCATAGAAGCCCGTCGAGGCTTGTTTGTATGGTTGCCAGGTCGCCCACGGCGACGTAGATGCCCCGCTGCACCGTCACGTCCCAAAGCCAGGCGTGGGAGGAATCCGGTAAAGGTTGCCATGCGTAATTGCCACTGTCGGTCCGGCGGCCCTCCACCAGCAGTCCCGTGCGACCCGCCACCAGCCAGCGGTTTGAATTGCCGTAAGCCGAAAGATAAACCCACGCGGGCGGCGCATTGGTGGGCAGCGCGGTAATGTGATTCGTCCAGCTCGAAGTGCCAGCCGCGCGGAAGCGCACCTCCTGATCGCCGACCAGCAGCAGGCCGGTGTCATTGAGCGCCGCATCGTAAAGGTGGTTCGTCGTGCCGGTGTTCAAAGAGGTCCACGGCGCGCTGCCGTTGCTGCTGGTCAGGGCCGCGCCACCGTTGCCGACCGCGATGAAACTCGCGCCCACGCCTGTGCCAAGATAGCGAACGCGGTTGAGGTGTGCTGTTGTGCCGCTGGTAACGGAACTCCAGGACGTGCCGCCGGTGCTGCGCAAAATCTTGCCGTTCTCGCCCACCGCCACGAACACGCCGTTGCCGAATGCAACCCCGCGCAACCATTCAGTTGTACCTGAGCTGACCTTGCTCCAATGCGCGCCGTTTGTACTCGTGTAGATCGTGCCGTTGTCTCCTACGGCCACGGCGCGTTGCGCCGAAGCCGTTACGCCCTCAAACCAGTTGGTTGTGGTGGGAAAAAGTTGCGCGGGTTGAAAGACATAGCCGTCGTCTGACCAGAGGATACAGCCGCCCTCACCAACAGCGACAAACCGCTGGCCGAGAAGAGCCACGCCTCGCAGGTAATTAGTGACACCGGTGAAGACCGGCGTCCAGCGGCCATCCTCGCGCTGAACGTAAACCGTGCCGGCATCGCCCACCTGCACCGCCAGGTCGGCGGTCACCAGCATGTCCATCACGTTGTTGCCGTGCGGCAGCGGATTTGACCAGCGCCATCGCTCAGGCCGCACTTCACCAGATGCTGCGAAGCTGGAAAATAGAACCAACGCACTCAGAAAGAGTCTTCGCCAAAGCGGCGTTTTGCCGGGCACGATTGGGGAAGGTGCGTTCAACCCGAGAAACGAAATTGAAAGGGCAGCGCACGCGCCCTGGGTGCGGTTTCCTGCGCCATCGCGGAGGGCTGCTTCGGCACAGCTTGTTGCGAACAGCCCGCACAACCCCGGCTGTTTGCGGTGCAGGACGCGAGACCTGTCTGCATGCCGGCACGCACAGACAGGCGTGTCCAGCCACACCCTCGCAGGCGCGTGACGGGTACGCTCCCCGAACCGGTTTTCCGGATTCAACAGATGTATAGCCACGTCAAATTCAACAGCGGGCTGCGGTTCGATCTCGCCCCGGCCAGTGGTCTGGTAGTCTTGGCCAGTATGGTTATCGTTCCGTGTTTTTCCTTTCCGCTGCATTCCTGCTCGACGGGCTTTTTGTTTTTGCTTCAGGGAGCAAAAAACCTCCAAGCTGGCATCCTCACCAGCCTGGAGGCTTCGCATCAAAACTACAAGTGCGGACTCGGATTATTCACCACCGCGCCGTTCGCGCTCGCGTGCCTGTTCGCGCGCCTGTTCCATGAGCTCCTGATGGCTGGGCAGGCACTCGCGCAGCTCTTGCAGCCGCTCGCGCAGTTGATCCCGATCGCGCGCCTGTTCACGGAGCTGGTCGCGAAGCTGATCGCGGAGCTGTTCGCGTTCTTGATCAGTGCACTGGGCCAGCTCCTTTTTGCGGAGCCGCAACTGCTGTTGGTATTGCTCGCGTGTTTGGGCCATGTTTTGCACAGCCTGCTTGACCTCATCAGGAAGGCATTCACGCAACCGCGTACGATCCTGCTCTAGTGTCGGGTCACACGTTTGGAGCCGATCCTGTTCACGCAACCGGGTTTGGTCGCCCTGTTGGGTGCCACCAGGCGCGTTTGTGGATTGCGCGATTGCGGCACTCGCAACCGCAAAGCTAACCACAGCGATTATTAGAGTTTTTTTGCTCATAACTTTTGGTTCATCCAACTCGACGGTTTCTATGCCGCAATGTTGAATTGCAGGCGTCGTGCCAGGACACGCGCCACAGGCTTTGTGTGGAATTTCGGGCATTTTTGGAGGATGCAACTTCAAACCGACCTTTCGGCTGGGTGCTGACACCCACACTTGGGACTGCCGTTTGGGCGAAACCGCCCAAT
>CAZKTA010000020.1:114-58289 GCA_964555645.1 uncultured Verrucomicrobiota bacterium | reverse complement strand
TATCGCGGCAGCACGGTGGCGTTGACAGATGCGGCCGGCAACGTGACTGACCGAATCGAGTATTCAGCTTACGGGATGATTACTTGGCGTGCTGGCACGAACGACACGCCCTTCCTGTTCAACGGCCGTTACGGTGTCCAGACCGACCCGAACGGCCTGCTGGAAATTCTGAGGCGGCTCGCCTTAATCTGTCTGTGATTGCTGTCCAGGCGGGTTGTGTTGGTGGTGATTCGACTATGATCAATTTAGCTCCTGCGGCATCGGCTCTGTGTAGTTCGGCATACAACGCACGCGCAAATGCTGCCGGGTCACGCGGCAAAATTGACACTCCACCGAGTTGCAAAGTGTGTGGCACATGCGTATGGGCAATTACATGGCAGTAAGATGGGTCAGTTTTGAAGCTGGCGATTTTCGATTTCAAGACGGCCTGGTTTTTCCAGCGCATGACTACGAGGCGCGCACGGGGTGCATAATGCCTGGGCAGTAAGCCTGGACTACGCAGTGCGCCTGCACCAGTAGCAGGAGCCTTAGCATGAACCGAGCGCACTGGTCCGATGATGGCCTCGAGTGATTCGGCATTGATCATGCCTGGGCGCAGGATTGTTGGTGGATCGGTTGTCAGGTCTAGTACAGTGGATTCAATGCCGATGCTTGCCGGGCCGCCGTCAATGATCAGTGGTATCTTATGGCGTAACATGTCTTTGACATGGAGGGCTGTGGTAGGCGAAAGTCGGCCGGCTGGATTTGCACTTGGGGCGGCCAGTGGGAATCCGCATTTTCGGATTACGGTTTGGATGAGTCGGTGTGCCGGCCAACGCAGGCCGACGGTTGGCCCCCCCGCAGTTACGATGTCGGGTATTATCTTTGACTTTGGCAACACGAGTGTGAGTGGTCCTGGCCAAAATGCTTTTGCGAGTTGTTGCGCGCGCTCGGGCCATGTTGCAACGCAACGGCGTGCCATGGCTATGCCAGCGACGTGAACGATGATTGGGTTGTTAGCCGGGCGTCGTTTTGCCTTGAAGATTTTCGCCACTGCAACGGCCGAAAGTGCATTTGCGGCAAGCCCGTAAACGGTTTCGGTTGGCAGGGCGACAATTTCACCGGCTTTGAGCAACCGGACGGCGTGCTCGACTGCATTTCTGAACAGGGTCGGTGTGTGTGTTGGCAAGATCTCGGCTTTCATTTCCCTGCCGAATTTCGGAGCGTGCCCCGCGGCTACTCGTAGCGCAACGCCTCGATTGGATCGAGTCTGGCTGCTTTGCGTGCCGGGTAAAAGCCGAAGAAAATGCCAACTGCACCGCTAAATACGAATGCAACCACGACTGCAGTTGGCGAGGTTAAAGTTGGCCAGTTCATTTTTGAGGCGAGCAGGTTCGACGAAGCAATGCCAAGGCCGATGCCGATCAACCCGCCAATGACGCTTAACGTCACAGCTTCAATCAGGAACTGTAACAGTATGTCGCGGCTGCGTGCGCCTACTGCCATGCGAATGCCGATTTCACGTGTTCGTTCTGTGACGCTAACCAGCATGATGTTCATTATGCCGATGCCGCCAACAATCAACGACACGCTTGCAATTGCACCTAGCAACGTTGTCATTGTACGTGCAGTTGCAGTTGCCATTTCTGCAATTTCAAGCTGCGTGCGCACGGTAAAATCGTCGTCTTTACCGGGGCCGATCTTGTGTCGTTGCCGCAACAGTTCGGTTATTTGTTGCTGTGCAGTAATTAACATGGTTGGTTTTGCAACCTGTACGAGTATGGAGCGCAGCGTTGTTACCCCCTGCACACGTTTCATTGCGCTGGTGTAAGGGATGATGATGACGTCGTCCTGGTCTTGCCCCATCATTGATAGTCCCTTGGGCGCGAGCACACCCACGACCACAAACGGCACATTTCGTATTCGGATGACCTGGCCCAAGGGGTCTTCGCCTGGGAACAATTGATCTGCAATTGTTTTGCCTATGACGGCCACCTTGTTTGCACTGCGCACGTCTTGTTCTGTAAAAGCAGCGCCTTCAACGATCGGCCATTGGCGGATTTGGAAGTAGTCTGGTGACTCACCCAGGACCTGTGTGAACCAGTTTTGGTTACCAGCGGCTATTTGACTGCCGCTGCGCACCTCGGGGCTTACGCCAATCACACCTGGTACTTCGCGCTGTATAGCCTCGGCATCTTCGACGGTTAAAGTGCCTGCGCTGCCCCAGCCGGTGTGGATGCCGCTGCGTGTTACGCTGCCCGAAAAGATGAGGATAACGTTCTGTCCCATGCTTGCGATTTGGGACTCGACCTGTGCCTTTGCGCCCTGGCCAATGCCAACCATTGCTATTACTGCTGCCACACCGATTATCATGCCGAGCATGGTCAACGCCGTGCGCAGTTTGTTTCGGCGTAACGCGCGCAGTGCGATTCTGACTGTGGCCAAGATGCGTGTCATGTTGTTAATTGAACAGCTTTTTGTGCCTCGCGCAACTCCTGGATAGCACGTTCTGCGTCGAGCCGCTCGCGCACCTGTGTGTCGCTAACAATACGGCCGTCCCGCAGAACGACGTTTCGCTTGGCATATCGGGCGATGTCAAGCTCGTGCGTGACCATGATAATTGTGATGCCCTGGTTGTTGAGTTTCTGGAACACGCCCATTATTTCGATGCTGGTGTGGCTGTCGAGGTTGCCGGTCGGCTCATCTGCGAGCACAATGGCAGGTTGATTGACAAGCGCACGCGCGATGGCCACGCGCTGTTGTTGCCCGCCTGAAAGCTGGTTCGGATGCGCTTTAGCGCGGTCTGCGATCCCGACGGTCTCAAGCGCGTGCATTGCTCTGGCGTGCCGTTCGTGTTTTGGGGTGTGCTCGTGTGAATACAGCAGTGGCAGCTCAACATTTTCAAGTGCGGATGTGCGTGGCAACAGATTAAACCCTTGGAAGACAAAGCCAATCTTGCGATTTCGTATGTCTGCAAGAGCCTCGCGGTCGAGCGTCGAGACGTCAACGCCGTCGAGCAAGTACCGACCTTTTGTGGGTCTGTCAAGGCAACCGATCAAGTTCATCAGTGTTGACTTGCCAGAGCCACTTGCGCCCATGATCGCCACGAATTCGCCCTGAGACACATCCAGTGTTACACCACGCACCGCATGTACCTCGACCTCGCCGGTGTGATAGACCTTGTGAACGTCGTGTAATTGGATGACAGGTTTCATTGGTTAAAACTTTGGGCTGCGTTGAGCATGGTGGTTTCGCTTTGCCATACTTGTCGCCACATGGCAAATGCAGAGGCTGCACAGACAGTTGCCCCGAGGGCAATTACCCGCGACACACCCAGATACTGTGCAGCGGTGCCGGCCTGTAAGCCACCCAGCGGCATCATGCCGCCAAATACAAGTGCCCAAATACCCATTACACGACCGCGCAGGTTGTCGGTCACGGCGGTCTGGATCAGCGTGTTTGTGGTTGAAAAGTAGATCAGCATACCCCAACCACCAACCGCAAGGCAGACAAGCGCAACAGCATAGTTGCGTGTGCACGAAAGCGCCAGCAGCATCGCGCAAAACAGCCACAGCCCGCCCAACACAAGCAATCGCGGTTTAATCCTTGTGCCGAATGTGGCGACTGTGAGTGCACCTAGCAGTGCGCCAACTCCGTTTGCACCGAGCAACAGACCAAACCTGCTTTCATCAATTCGCAACACATCCGCCGCAAATGCAGGCATGAGCACCGAGTACGACCAGCCGAATATGCCGACTGCACCAAACAACAACAAAAGTCGCCGAACGCGCACGTGCCTGGCAACATACACAAGCCCCTCGAGTGCATGATGCAGTGCAGATTCGTTTCTTTGAGGTTTGACAAGCTCGGGCAGCCGCATAAGTAGCAGCCCGGCTATGACGGGTATGAAACTGAGTGCGTTCAGAAGAAAACATATTGCAGTGCCTGCTTTGGCCATCAGCACGCCGGCGATTGCCGGCCCTACGATCCGCGCGCCGTTGACAGCCGAGCTGTTAAGCGACAGTGCGTTCATCAGGTCTTGCCTACTGGTTATCTCGATCATGAAAGCCTGTCTTGCTGGCATGTCGAACGCCATTGCCGTGCCCGCAAGCGCAGTTAAAATCAACACGTGTGTCGGTGTTATACGCTGGCTCAAGACCAACCACGCAAATACAAATGCAACCAGCATCATGCAACTTTGCGTGCAGAGCAACACGGTACGTTTTGCGTGTCTGTCGGCTACTGACCCGCCCCAGACCGAAAAGAGCAGCATCGGCGCTGAAGCAACTGCGGCAACTGCGCCGAGCAAAAATTTTGACCCGGTCAGTTGATAAACCAGCCAGCTCAACGCCGTGTTTTGCATCCATGTGCCGGTTAGCGAGATCAATTGCGTGAAGAAAAACACGCGATAGTTCCGATAACGCAACGATGCAAAGGCATCGCGCAATTTTATGTTGCCGGCAACTACCCTGCGTGGTTGCCCCGTGATTTCTTCAGGCACGCTCGCAACATGCCCGCGCGCAGTTTGCTCGTCAGCCGACATGTGGATTGCTCCAGCCAATGTTGGCAATCAGAATCTGCGGAACCCCGGCCCGCCGCCACCGAAAGGATTCCGAGCCGGCGCGGATGCTGTCCTGGACGGTTCGGTTATGACGACCCCAGTTACAACCACGTCGCCTTCGTTGAGGCCTTCGATTACTTCGGTCGTGACACCGTCGCTTATGCCGATCTTGACCTGGACGGGTTCGAGTTTGGTCGAGCGCGAGCCGGCGGGTGAGTTTGTCCTTAGCACGTAAACAGTACGCGTAAAAGCGCGCTCGCCGCGGCCACGTGCGCTAGGTCGGCCGCCTTCAGCCGGCGGCCCGCCCGGCGGACCGAATTGTCTCTGGCCGCCAGCACGTAAACCAGACGAATTTGTCCGTGAATCATTCGTTGTTTCAGGCGGGCGAAATCTGAGGGCTGCATTTGGGATTTTAAGTACATTTTCGCGGTGCGCAGTGATGATTGAGACGTTTGCGGTCATACCGGGCTTGAGCTTCAGGTCCGGGTTGTTGACCTCGATGACGGTGTCGTATGTGACGACGTTTTGGACGACAACGGCCGAGTTACGGACCTGCTTAACTTTGCCGTGGAACACACGGTATGGATAAGCGTCAACGGTAAAGTCGACATCTTGGCCCACTTCAACACTGCCAATGTCTGCTTCGGCAACATTTGCGTTGATTTGCATTTGGGTCAGGTCGTTCGCAATCTGGAACAGTGTTGGTGCTTGCAGGCTGGCCGCAACTGTTTGTCCGACATCTACGTTACGGGAAATTACGATTCCATCTATCGGCGCGTAAATTGTACACCGGCCCAAGTTCACACGCGCGTTTTCAAGCACAGCTTGTCGAATCTTGACCTGTGCCTCCGCCTGGTGCAGTTGTGCCATTGCAGTGTCGAATTCGGCAGCCGAGATCAGGTTATCTCTAAAAAGCTCCGTAGCGCGTTTGGCCTGGACCTGGGCAAGCTCAAGGTTCGCCTTAGCACTTGCAAGCTCAGCTTCAGCTTGCGCAACTGCACGCTCGTAAGTTGCAGGGTCAAGCTCAGCCAGTACCTGACCGGCTTTAACAGGCGAATTAAAGTCAACGTAGATCTTCTGGATGATACCGGAAATTTGACTGCCGACGGTCACGTTTGTCATTGGGTTTAACTGGCCCGTGGCAGTCACAACCTGCGTTAGACTGCCACGCGCCACAACTGCAGTCTGGTATTCAGGTTCCTTTTCGCGTCCGTGCGCAAAATACCAGTACGCAGCCGCGCCTAGTACGATCGCGGCAGCGACTGCCCAACCCAAAGTTTTCTTACGTACAACAGCCATTCCGGCAATTTTTGTCTAATTGCGCCCGTTCGGGCAAGTGCTTAAGAGGCACAACGATACCATAAAGTTACACAATTTTCGCGCTGCGCCAGGTGAACTTGCTCTGGTAAACACGCCGCGCAATGTGAAGCTCGCGTACGGCCAGCCACAGCAACTGTGTGTTTATCTGAATGGCTTAGCTTGGTTGCCCAGCGTTCCGGTTCCCTTTCAAATTGCGGCGCGGACGATTTCCGTCATCTCGTCCGGTGTGAGTACAATTGGGTTGCCTTTCATACTGCTTGCTTTAGCTGCCTGTTGAACGATGTCGGCCATGTGTGCCTCGCAAACGCCGTGCGCGCCCAGCCGCTGGATGCCAAGCGCGCGCACAAGCTCTGCAACCCAGTGGCAAGCGTCGGTTGCAGTCGCAGTGGGTCGCCCCGTCAACAATCGCCCAACTTCATTGTATTTGCGCAGTGCATCGGCACCGGGTGCACGTGCCTGCAACGCGCGCACATTAGTCGCAATAACATGCGGTAGTAACACTGCACACACTGCGCCATGTGGCGCGCCGAACATGCCGCCGATCACACCTGCAAACCCGTGCACGGCGCCCAAACCAGCATTTGCAAGTGCAATACCGCTGAACATGCTGGCCAGGGCCATGTCCAAGCGTGCGGTTGCATTTTTGCCATGCTCGACTGCTGCACGCAAAGAGCGCGCGGCACGCTGAATACCGTCGGCGCATAGCGCGTCTGTCATCGGATTTGCGCGGCAGGAGACGTACGCCTCGATCAGTTGCGTGAGCGCGTCCATGCCGGTTGCGGCGGTCAGCGCAGGGGGTAACCCGTAAGTGAGTGTCGGGTCAACCAACGCAATGCGCGCCAACAACAGCCTGCTCCGCAGGCTCACCTTGACCTTGTGCACTGGCGACAGCAGCACTGCATTGCGTGTTACCTCGGCGCCTGTGCCTGCTGTGGTTGGGATCGCGATGAACGGCACGGGAGGTTTTGTCAACGGTTTACCCCTGCCAATCACTTCCAGATAGTCTAGCACCGCGCCATCGTTGGTGAGCATCGCCGCAATTGCCTTGGCAGCGTCAATTGCGCTGCCTCCTCCAAACCCGATCACAAGGTCGCAACCCGCCTTTCGCGCAGTATCAACCTGGTGTTCGACCCAGTCCACCGTTGGCTCACCCGAAACAGAGCATGTGGTCACAGACAGTACCCCATCCGTTTTCTTGAGCAGATCAAGCACGTGCACTGCGCGCTCTGGGCTTCGTCCGGTTACAACAAGCGCACGCGTGCCAAGGCCACCGGCAAGCGCAGGTAGTTGATTTACTGCGCCTTCGCCAAAAACAATTTGTCTAGCCGTTGCAAACTCGAATTGCATAACCAAATCAGGCGCCATTTTCAAAACCAGCTATTTGGATTTCAGCCAGCATGCATCTGGGCCGTCTCTTTAGAGACGCTGGGGCTGCAGTATCGCCGTTTCGTTGCGGCAGGATATCCGACCTGTTGGCGCTGCCGCACGAAAAAACCGCCAACGGCAGGAGTTCGATTGTTGGTGGTATTTTATTGCTTCGACTTGAAGATTTTGGGTCTGAGCACTCGCCAGTCGCCAAATGCTGTGCTTTAGGCACTACAAAAAATTGTACGCGTTCGGTGGCTTTCGATTGTTCTGTTGATGGTTGAACAGCGCATCTTCATGCTTTTGTGGTGAGGAATTGCTGAAGGCACCTTTTTCCGATTGCCGGTGCCGCAACATGAGCGTTGTCGCACATAAGACAGTTGAAATTAGTGGTGGCAAATGCGAAGTAGCGTTCCCAAAACCGCCTTTGGTTGCGTCGGGGCTCCGTAGTGAATGTGATTGGAATGGCGAAGGGTGACAACGCGCGGATAGTCAGTCGAATAATGCCGTTCCCGGAACAAGCTCTTGAGCGTGTGCTCAGTGCAATCGTGTGCATGTTAGGAATTTAGGTCAGACTAAGCTCGTGTACCGAGGCTGGATGTCTTCGTGTGCAGAAACCGCATATTCCGGAGCGACGCACAAGCGGCTGGTGCATAGGTACCACGCTGGCCGCTTCTTTCCGCAGTGTGCCTTGTGGTGAGCAGCGCGTTCAAACGGTTTCGCTGCTGCCGGCAGGGCGTTTTGCAACTGCTGCCACCAGCAGCCACAGGACAAGAAAACAACCTGAATAAACCAAAATCCGGCCAAACCAGTCGGCCGACTTGGTGTTAACAGCGGTGAACTCGATTGTCATTGGTTTACCCGGTTGGGTTTGCAGTATCTGGCTGAAGCTGAGGCGTAGGCCGTGCGTTGGCATGGTCACGCGCAACGGTAACACGCGTGCGGCTGCGGCTTGCTGCGCCTGCTGCAGTTTCGTTAGTTGCGCCTCGGCGACAGTGGCTTCGTATGTGACGTCCTGTTGCCGGGTCTGCTCTGGCAATTGCGCCGGTGCAACATTGGCGACCACGAACCTGCGTTGTTCTTCCAACAGGTTGCTAACCTGTGCACGGCGCAATTCAACCCCAAAGTCTTTTAGTTCGCGCCCACCCAATTCGCCGTATGCTTGCTGCGCACGCTCGTAATCCTTGTAAGCCTCATCCACACTGCCCTTGGCAAGCTTCTGTTTTGCGGTGCCGAGTTCGGATTTCACCCTGAGCTCGACGGCTGCGCGTCTTTGAGATTCCTGCTGAACGTAGTCGGCCAGCGAAAAAATCGTGTGCTCGGGCCGATGCACAGGCTCGGGTTTCATCGAGCCGTCAAAGTCGGAGTACGCGTAGTCAGGGGGCAAATACAGGTCCCAACGCGCGGCTTTGACCGGCATGTCCAGCATTGGCGAGTGGAAGGTTACCTGGCCGCGCCGTGTTGGCCAGCGGTTTGTCGCTGTGTACACCAGCTCGATTGTTACGGGCGCGCCATCGGCGCCGGAACGCTCCAGCGGTACAAGCAATTTGTTTGCGCGCACGCTTGGGCGCACAGCGCGGCCGGCTACCAAGGCCGACCACACGTTGGTTGATTTGTCTGGCAACTCGATCTCGACGAACTGCCGAGCATTGTTGCGGACCGCCAGCGTCATCAGCGTTACCACCTGACCGTCATCGGCGACAACAGTTGTCAGATGCATATTGTCAACCAACGCCTGTAACACCTCGGCTTCTTTGAACTGGTCCACCCCCAGCACAAGCTTGTACCCGGGCAGCAAGTACCGGTAGACAAGCACCACGCCTTCAGGTGCTTGACCGGCCCAGTCCGGCCAGTCACGAGTGTCGAGCTGAAGCAGGTCTGCTGCTGTTTTTGGGGTAACCTGCAATGGCGGACGAGCTGCAAGCGCCACAAACCCGGTTTGGCGCTCGACACCGTGTACGGTGACACCTTGCAGTTCAATTGTGCCCGATCTGGCATCACGCGGCTGTTCCCAGGTAACGGTGAGCGTGTAAACACCGCGTGTTTTGGTTTGTAACTCGACCTGCCACAGTGTGCCGTTGTTATCGCGGCGCCGGATATTTGGTCCTGAGATCTGGACGTTTTTGGCGGAGGCAGGCACCTGGACGGCCAACTGTTTGGTAGGCGCATTTTGAATATCGTACCGCACAAGCGCGCGGCAGTTAACAAGTGACTCGCTTACGGTGAAGGTGTTTGCAACTTCGGCCCGGACCCACGGCTCGAGCAGTTCTGTTTGAACTGTAAGTTGCCACGGCGCACGCGCCACAGGCTCGGTGGCGATGTATTTGAATGATAGTGCACTGCCGGAAATCGGGATACGCTGTCCGGTTGGACTGATCGTGGCGGCTGCAACTCCAACACTGCTTTCGAGCACAGCAACCGGTATCTCTGTCAGGCCACTGAAATCGGCCGTCTTCAATGCCACCCCTTGATCGGCAGAAACGGACACAAACCCAGTCAGCTTTTGCGCATCCAGCGGATGCACACCGCCGACCGGCAGCGCATGCGGCAACTCTTTGAGGTGCCGGACCATGCCCACACGCAACATATAAGCGCCAGCGGTACGTTCGTTGAGCGTGATTTCGAGTACGGGCGTGCCTTCAACGGTACGCTCGGTCCATTGCAAAATCTTGCCGCCGCTCACCGTCTCGACGCTGTACCCGTCCGGCAACGCGAGCCCGAGCACAAACACACCTGCGCGTTTGATTGTGTAATTGACTGCAGCCGCAATACTGAGCTGCTCGGCACCAACCGTAACATGATTATGCACCTGTGCTTCGATTTGGGGCTGAACAGCCGCCGCGCTCACATGCAACGCAAACTCGGGTTTCAAAAACCTGAACGCATTAAACACACCCGGCGGTTCATGGCCGAGCACACGTGCAAATTCGGTCGTGTCCACGCGTTGCAGGTCTGCGGCGCTGCGAATGCTTAGCTCAAGCTCATCTTCTGCGCGTAAACCCACATGCCCGGTCTCGCGTTTGACATCAAGCGCATGCGGTATTTCCACATTCACAGTCGCCGGCAATGGGCCCAGTGACGTTTCGGTTTCAACGCCAAGCCGATACGCAGTTGTGAACCCCTTAAGTAGCTCAACAACCAGTATCGGGCCGGCGTCGTCCTTAACTTCCCATGACCGGATAGACTCGCCTTCAACACGCAACAGCCGGTGTAAAGCCGGCAGACGCACGCGGAGCTGGCGCAGTTCGCCTTGCGCAATTTGGTACTCGAGCACTGCACGTGTGTTCATCACGCCGGCGCCAAAGGTCAAAACGGCTGTGTTCTGGCAAAACACTGTGGCAGCAATTTCTGCGGCGCGTTTGATACGCGGTGTCCAGATCATTTCAACCCGTTGGCTGGCGCCGAACAACGCCTCGATGCGCGTTTGTTGGCCTGCAGCAGTGCGCTTTGACCACACCGCCGTCGGCAGCTCGATTTCAACCTCGGGACTATCAACGTCCAGAGACACAAAGCTGGTAAGCGCATCGGGTATCTTGAATGCAAGAGACCGTTTGGTTGCGTCGCCGCCAACATTCACAAGCAGTTTCAGGTGCAATGTTGTTTGCCCCTTTCGCGGCAGCAACACGAGCACATTCGGTCCTTGCCGGACAAGCTTTGCGTCTTTCGATGAAGCTGAGAACTGTTGCACCGCGACTTCGTCACCGAACAGCATGAGTTGCTGATTTGGGCTTGTTGCGGCAACACGGAGTGTGGCATCCAATTGCGCGACGCGTTCATTGACAGTGCCTGTGTATTTGGCTTCGAGAACCGATGCGGCCGACGCGGTGGTCATGTCTGGCGCAGACAGGGCAGCCCCCTGCGCTGTTGAAGCACCGAGTAACAGTGTGAGAATGGCAACTGCAGGCGGTGTGGCTGTTGGCGCATTTGGAGGCACGTGGCCGGCCGAGCCTTCTGGAGGCACGGTGCGGCGCCAAAGCATCCGGAGCAGCCAGAAAATGAGTGCCAGGCTTGCCACCGGTACAATTATGATGAACGCAATGTGCAGTGTGCGCCATCCTATCAACAGGTCAGCAACAGCGCCCAACATCATGGCAACTCCAATTGTGATTGGCAGGCTGCGCCGCGGCACACGGCGCCAGTACCACAGGATTAAGAACAGTCCGACCACAAAAACGCACACCTGAGCGAGCGCACGCATCTGGCGGAATGTTTTCAACTCGCCAACCTTGGCCTGAATCCAGAGCGGTTCTTGGTGGACGTTAAGCACCTTGGTAAACATAAGCGCTTGGCCGGCTCGTGGGATGTCAATTCTGATTGGCCGGATACCAGCCGCGGTGGGCAAAGGCGTTGCAAATGCGGGTGTAGCGCCACCAAACCCGCCAGGTTCAGCAACGGCAGATGGCTTTGGTAATTCCCCTGGTAAGGAGCTTTCTACGTAACCGACGATGCGGTGGTCGAATGTAGGCTGACGTGGAACTTGTGCCGCAGCCCGAATCGTTGCATCCTGCACTGTCAGTGTTTTTTGCTCTTCGGTTGAGAATACCGTGAACCCGCGCCGGGCAAGTTCATCAAACCGTTGGCGGCTGACGGTTTCGACCCTGCCGTCTGCAAACAGGACAAGCCGGCCGCCCTCGTCAGTCGGCGAGTATGCAACCACTGAATCGCCCCTGAGCATGTCGCGGGGCACGCCGGCCCCAACATACACAAACGGCAGGCCCGAGCGCGGGTCAATTAGCGCGCGCTCGGCGCCTGACCTGCCCAAGTACGCTTTGAGTTCATCCGGCGATGCTGGTGTACGGCCGGCATTTTCGAGCGCGAATTGCTCTAATGCGCCTGAGAGCTGGCGCAGGTTGCTAGTTGCGCTAATGCCCATCGCCTTTTTCTTTGAGACTGCGAGGCTCGGCAAGAGCATCGCCGCCATGAGCACAATCAAACCCAGCACACACAACCATGTGACCAGCGTTTTGAATCCGCGTCGCCACGCGGCAAGCACCAACGCAATTATTAGCAGCATCACTCCCACGACAATGAGCAACGCACCGCCGCCACGGCGAATGAAGTCTGCGTAAAACTCGATGAACGCACGCCATGCATCACGCAGCGTATAAACTGTGCCACGTACGACCGTCATGTTGCCGCCGAAGCTTGCCAGTCTGAATGCACTCGGCACGTACAGTTGCCATTCGGCATATGTGTTTGGCACGTCGGTTACCGGCGCACAGAGGCGTAGCCTTTTGCCGGTTAAACCCTTCAATGCGCCTTTGTTTTCCGCGTACACAATATCAACCGCGAACGGCTTATCGCGATCTGCTGCGCGTGGCAGCGGCACGAGCAACCAGTTGCCATCCCGCTCGGGTTTTGCAGGTTGATTGTCCACGTAACAGCTCCAGAATGTGGCGCCTTCGGGCAGTTTGAACCGCTGATACTGTTTGTCATTGTTCTTGACCATGAACGATGCTTGAGTGAGCAGTTCGCCTGCTTCGGTCAGGACGGTCGTCAGTTGCGTGCGGTCAGCCACAGCCGACAGTACGTGCACTTCGTCATAGCGCTTGACCTCGAGCGCAAGCGTGTAATCGCCCCCAGTGTATCGGTAAGCGAGCAGTACGGGCCGCGTGATAAGCGCGCGATCCGCAGCAGCCAGGTCGGCTTCGTCAATCCTGCGCAGCAGTTCGGAGGCGGTTTTGACGTTCAGCTCGAGGTTTGCTGCGGTTGTGATGGCAACCGAGCCGGTCTCGCGTTCGGTATCAAGCGTGTGGACACCGCCGATTGGCAACGTGCCCCCGCGCGGATCGAACTGGAAATCGTAAGTGATAACCAGCGTGTACCCGGCCCAAACCTTGTCCTGCAAAGTGATGGTCCAAACTTCATCTGCTTGTTCTTTGCGCCGGATATACGCGCCAACAAACTCGATGTTTTTCAGGTGACCAGGCAGTTTGACCCTGAACTGCTGCACGCCCTGGTTGATGATGCCGTAGCGAATAGTTGCACTGCCGCCTACAAGCCCGTCGCCAATTGTGACCAGATTGAACACGTCTGCCACAATGCGCGGCACCAGCCGTTCGCAGCCAAGGGCGAGTTCCCAGTCGCCATGCTCGGCAATAAACGCGAGTAATTCGTCAGTGCGTCCCGCTGGTGTCGCGGTGGCAGTTTCGGATTCTGCCGGTAAGACGCCGGCAGCACGCTGCATTCGCAACGTGCCGATCGGCACCTCGCGCAGGCCGATCAAGTCGGCGGTCTTGAGCTGTATGCCTGGGGCGGAGGCAGCGCCGATTTGGGCAGTTTGCTTTGATGCACCAGTCACAGACAATGGACGGATCAGGATCTGGTTCGGGAACTGTTTCAGTGGTTGTTCGAGTTGTACGTCCAATCTGCGCGTGCCAAGCACGCGGTTTGCGAAACTCACGCGGAGCTTGCCATCCGCCAACTTCCAGTCTTCGACGCCGTTGCCCCGTACATCTGTTACTGTCATGGTCTGGTGCGGCGTCAGCTCGAGGCCATAAACCCCGGCTTTTTCGATTGTTAAGGTCAGTGCATGTGATACAAGCAGCCTTGTTTCCTCGAGTTTGATGCCGACGCGGTCTGCCACGGCAATGACAGGCTCGATACGATTAAGCCTGAGCGGAAGCGCAACTGGTCGGTCGCTGAATCTGAACGCTGCCAGTGTGCCTTCGGCTGCATTGACCCGGCGCAGACCGGTGGCGGTGCCGATCTGGACCAGCACGTCTTCGGCTGTAACAGCAAGCGCACCTGTCTCGCGTTCGATCTCGAGCGGTTGAGGCAACTCAAGCACGACGTCCAATGGTGTGGTTTCGAAGGTCTGCTCAGTGGAAATTGTGAGCTGATACGCTTTTTCCAACGGGCGAATGAACTCGATGTTGAGGACTTGGCGGTTACCATCGTTGGTAAGCTGCCAGTCACGAATCTGGTCGCCTGCAACGCGCGTCAGTGCGTGCGCAGCGGGCAGTGCAATGGCGAGCTTGGGCAGTTTGCCTTGGAGGATGTCGAACTTGAGTTGAGTACCGAATTTGATAACAGTGGGGGTAATTGAAGCCGTGGCAATTGTTTCGGCCGTTACGAGTGGTTTCCGCGCGACCTCGGCAGCTCTGGATTGCCAGCGCAACGCAACTGTGCGGTCTGCGCCGAGGAACCCAGTCAGCCGGACCGAGTCGCCGGTTTGGCGGGTCTCGAGCACGGTACCGCCTAGCAATTGCAATTCGATGTCGCGCCCGGTTGCCTGCGCTGTAACTGATGCAATAACGGCAGGCGGGCCCCTGAACTCGATGCGGTTCCACGGCTCGGCTCGGGCGATTTTGGCTAACAGATCAAGTTTAAGCTGGTATTTGCCGGGCTGGTTGACGAACAGGCGGTATTGATTTCCGTCGCGTTCGATACGGACAGCAGATGGCAGATTCATCGGCGGCACCAATGCAACCTCGCCACTGAACAGGTCTAACACGGCTTCGGCTTTGGACGTTGCTTCGAGGGTGAGGTCGGCTGTAACTCGTGCTTCAGTATCGGACAGTTGAGCGAGGTAGTTGATTTGCTTCAGTGCGGCTTGCGCTTGTGCGCGTGTTACGGCTGTATCGAGTCGTTTACCAGCACTGCCAGCGTCGTAGATGGCTTTGATTTCGGGCGGTGTAAGTGCACGTGCGTAAAGCGCAATTTCATCTATCAACCCGTTGAACGGGCAATCGTAAGCTGTACCCCCGTGATTGCCTATGCCGATGGCAGGTTCGGATGCAGGGTCCAGTTCGCCCAAAGGCCGTAGCGCAGTGTTTGTTTGTGCAGCCAACGCGCCGTTGATGTAAATGCGCATATTACCCTGCCGCCCCAAGGTTGCCGCAACGTGTTGCCACTGGTTAAGCTGGATTGGCGCAGCGAGGCTAACCCGTTGGTTTTGCGGGGTGTCGAACGAAAACACGATATGCCCATCCATAAGCTGCAAATAGTACGGGTCAAAACCCGGTCTGGTATCGCCACGAAACAACACCATGCCGGTGTATTGTCTGGGGTAAATCCAGCCTTCAATTGTCAGCGCCTGTGTCAGATTAAACTGTGGACTATCCGGCACACTTATGCGGTTTTTACTTGCGCCATCAAAGTCGAAGGCACGCCCCACCTTACCCGGGCCGAATTTGATGCCGTACAATGCCATGCCATGATGAGCACCGACAGCGTCGAGTGCGTTGCCATCGGCTCGCCACCATGCAATTAACCCTGAGGGCACCAACACCGGGTCCGCGAGGAGTGCGGGCCGGGCCAGCCCGAAGATTGTTGTGAGCAACAAACTGCATCGGAGCAGTCGAATCAGGTGGTTTATCTGCTTGCTCATATTCGTTTTAACACCGTTTGATGCGAATAGTTTTGACTTGGGTTGTTAACCGGCATGGGTCGAGCGGAGTGTTGCAAGGTTCGTGTCGGACAATAGAAAAACGGCTCGCAAGCACCCCCGGTGCCGCCGGATTCTGGATCGGGCACTGCAAAAGGCTGCGAAACATCGCAGGCCGCGCTTTTGCCGCTCATATCTCGATTAGACGGAAAATCTTTAAGGCACGCTCCGCTGTATTTGAGATAAAACCGGCTGACGAGTACAGGTTAACCTGCTAGAGTATTGGCTGAGCATGGACTCTGAAGCGGAAGCTCGGTTGCTTGCGCGGTGCCGCAGAGGTGAACAGGCTGCCTGGGACAAGCTGTTCGAGACGCATTACGCATCTGCATGGCGGTTCATATTCCAGCTCGGGTACAATTTCACACCTGAAGACGTCGGAGAAATTTGCCAAGAAACTTTTCTGGCGGTTGTGAGGCACATGCGCAGTTTCAAAGGGCAATGCAGGTTTCAGAGCTGGCTGTTCCGGATTGCAACAAACAAAGCGCGTGATTATCGCGAGCGTCAACATGCTGCCAAACGCGGCGCTGGCAAACGACACGAACCGCTTGGTGTTGAAGATGCAGACACAGGCATTGCGCTTGACCCGCCATCGAATGCGCCCGGGCCGGACGAGATCTTAATGAGTGCCGAGCAAGCCGCCATGATTGACCGTGCGCTTGACGAGCTGGGTGAACCGTGTCGCGAGCTTGTCCAATTGCGATATTTCGGCGAGCTGAGCTACGAAGAAATTGGCCGTGTGCTAAATTTGAATGTTAAGACAGTCAGTTCGCGCTTGAGCCGGTGCCTTGAGAGGCTTGAACAGATTGTGCGCCGGCTAGGCGCAGAAGGGCAAAATAACGTGGTTTCCGTCCAACAACCACAGAAGCATGGCGACTGAACCTGAGCGTAAAATTGAAAGGCTGTTGCGCGCATACGCGCAGAAACGCAAGCGTGATGCGGGCGAACCGCCTGAGCTGGGCCTCGCAATGCGGCAGCAGTTGCAGGCGGAGGTTGCGCGCCAGTTTGGCAGTGAACCGGCTGAAGGCCGTAGCTGGCTAGAGCAGTTTGTTGCTGCGCACTGGGGTAAGCTTGCCATTGCAAGCTGTGCAGCGGCGTTGTTGCTCATTGCGCTTGTTTCAATGCACCCGCCTGCGGAAGTCGGGTCCGAGCAAGCCGAGCTGGCATATGTAAGATCGGCTCAGCAGGTACCTGCCCAGACAGCCACCCAAGAAATTGCCCCTGCAAAGAGCCGCACTACAGACTCATTTAAAGCGCCAGAGTTGCCATTACAGGCTGAAAGCCTGACGCCAGCCGTGCCGACCTTCTCGGGGGCGCAGGTCTCTGCGGTGAACGGTATGTGGCCAGGTGAAAAGTCAAAACAGGACAAGCTTGAAGCGACCATGACTGTGAGCCGGGACCTTGGCATTGTGATTACAGGTGGGCACGGACTTGGCGGAGAAGCAACGTTCACGCTAACGCCCTCGGATTCTGAAGCAAGAGCTACCTCGGCAATTGTTGCGTTACAGCCCGACCAAATTCAACCATCAGGCGTAGTTACGGAAGGCGTCCTGGATACAACAGTGTTGGCGTTCAGGAATGTGGCTGTCCAGGTACCGCCTGGTGCAGCGCCGGGCCAAACGGTCTCGGCCCAGATATTGAATACGTTCAAGATCGAACAGCGCGGCGCGGTATTAAATGTCGTTGACGAGGACGGCTCAGCTTACACGGGCTTTGTCCAACCGGCAGAGCCGATTCAACTTTTGCGCGGCGGCATCTTGACAAACGTGACTGGCACAGTGAGCGGTGCAGTTCGTGACCAGGTTGCATTCGGTGGATTTGGCGCGCCCGGCAAAGCGTCTGGCTCAGGCAGTGTCAATGCGCAGACAGCGCATGAGCCTTTTGTAGGTGCACCAGTCCAGAACTATTTCTTCCGTGTAACCGGCACGAACCGTGCATTAAACCAACCTGTCATTTTCACCGGCCAACTGTTGGTCGAGCCTGTGGCTGAGGCGCAGTGCGGTGAAGAAGCCGCAGGGATCGCAGCGCGTGTTGGGCCAGGAGGTGTTGGTGGGAGCGGCATCCGCCAGGTGGGTATTCCGCAGGCGCAGGCTTTGCGTGTGACGGGCACGGCTGTGCTTGGCCACACCCAGGCAATTACGATTGATGCCATTTCAGCAAGCTATCATTAAGACTTGACTATACCGCGCCTAGATGTGCGCCAAAACAGTAAAGCAAACGCTGATTTTTCGTTGATGCAATGTTGGCGGCTATCGGCCCCGGTAAACAGATGGCACTTTGGTGAGCATTTCAAGTGGGCTGGCGTAACCCCTGTTGATGGGCGATTTCGGGTCGAGCACCGTCACAGTCAACGGCGTGGCAGTTTTTTCTTCGCCATCTCTGACTCTGTATTTGAGTCTGGAGCCTGTTACTTCAACCAGCTTCGAATTGGCTTGCCGGGCCTGTGCCTTTTCTTGAAGTACAGGTTTTACCTTTTCTTTTTTGGCCGGCTTTTTGGTTGGAGCACACATTGTCTCACCGCCGGAACAAATTCCCGCTGCGAGTACGCACGCACAAAGCGCCATACATTTTGGCATTAATTTGCGGACAAAGTTTTTCATACACAGCCAACGTTAATATGTGCCAGGGCCACATGCACCGCAAGCGTGCCTTTTACATCGGCCCGCCTGAACCGATTTGGATAAGCGTTTACCGTTTGTACTTGGCGGCTTGTCGGGTAGTAATGATCGTTTCTGAATGATCAGGCGCGAATAAGCAGTGTTTTCCCACGAAAAGCAGCCTATATGGACCGGCCTCTTATAACTTGAAAAAACCCCGTTAAAAGCAAAAAGGCCGGGCCGCGAGCACGCGGCGCCGGCCTTTCTGAGAGGAGACCTATGCCATACTTAGAACTCTTTGGTCAGTGACACGAACCACATCCGACCACGAATGTCGCCAACGCGGCGATCGTAAGCATTCTCGAAACTGCTCTCCACCAGTGGCGGCGGTTCGTCAAATATATTGTTGATACCGGCCATTAAATCGGCCTCGATCTTGGGTATCTTGAAACCGACGCGCAGGTCAAACGTGTAGTAGTCGCCAACATCGCGCGAGTACGAATCTCCACCCTGCCAGTTTTGCTGAGTTGGGTCTTCTTCGTAACTAGAAACGTAGTTCCATGCTACTGCAGCGGTCCAACGTTTGTACTCGTATGTGAGTGTAATGTTGGCACGCCATTCTGGGAAGCTTACGTCACTAAGAGCTGCACCGGGGCCCCAGTATTTGCCTAGATAATCAATTGAACCGGCACCAGGGAAGTCCTCTTGTTCGAACGTGAGGATTCGTGTGGCTTGACCGGCCAGTGTGAAGGCGCCAATGTCAGTTTCCCACCTGTAACTAGCCAACAAGTCAATGCCATCGGTAAGACGCGTGCCAGAGTTAATGGGGCCGACATTTCGGATTTGGCTGATTTCATCCAACTCGTTTAGCTCAACCTGAGCACCCAGCGGGTTTTGTGGGCTAGGCGTTGCATCGGGACCAAACGGGTTGGTCGGGTCTCTCGGATCTGACGGGTTATAGTTATACCATTGATTTACGATGTACTGTGCGCTCGCAAACGGTATGCCAGTTTGTTTGATCCGGTAGTAGTAAAATGCAAATGACAACCCTTTGAGTGCTTCCGGCTCGATTACGCAGCCAATCATCCAGCTCTCCGCTTCGATTGGTTTGAGGTTTGGATTACCGATCACCAATACTGCATTTTCCGGCTGTTCACGAAGTCCGGTATATGGATTGTATACTTCAATGAAGTCTTGGCCGGGTTGTTGGTAAAGGTCCCAGAAACTGGGTGCGATGAACCCCTCCGCATACGAACCACGGATCGTGACTTGTCTATTGATTGGCTGCCACCGGAAACTGAAGCGTGGCTTTAGTCCCGTGTCACCAACATCGGAGAAGTCTTCATACCGTGCTGCCGCTGAAAACGACAGTGAGCTAACAGCTGGTACGTTCATGTCCTCGCCTACAACCGGTATGAGCAATTCACCGAAGTAACCCATACTATCCCGTACCGCATGCAGTGGGAGTTGCTGGTTAAACGGGAACACGGCTTGGTTTTGGATTGCATAATCAGGTTCAAAATCGAGCTTTTCCCGGCGGTACTCGATGCCGGCGGCACCTGACAAATATCCCCCGGGCAGCTTGACAATGTCCCCGTTAACTCTTGCGTCCCAGCCCAATGCTGTTGCGACCGACTTGGTAGTGGCTGACGCTACCATGCTTTCAACAGTAGACTGCGGGTTGACGACGCTTGTCCCGCCGATGGGCGTATAACCGAATGGATTCCATGCATTTGTAGTCGGGTCCGCAAGCAGTGCCGAATATACTTCGGTAAGAATACCACCGGTTTGTGTTTCATCGACCTCAGTTCGGTCAAAAAGGAATCCTGTTTCCCAATGCCATGAGCTTTCACCAATGCGTCCCCTTAAACCGGGCACAACATGAATGTTCTCGAAGTCTGTGTAGGTTATTCGTGGACCGGCTTCAACTGGGCGATATGCCACTGTCATAGGGACACCGTTACTGGCTGCCGCAGGAAAGATTTGTTGATACCAATAGTTTGATGGCTGGACGATGAACCCGCTCAATGGTGAGGGCGCAAGTTGATTCATTGAGCTGTTTGCCGCGTAGTAACCGCTCATAAAGCCCTCCAGGTTTTCATCGAAGATTTTATGTTGTGCCGAGAAATAACCGGCGTATTTCTCGTGTGGACGATAACCAACCGTGTAAACGCCATAAGGGAAACCTTCAGAGAACCCCGGTAACAACGCTGGCGTGTTGCCATACCGGACGGGTGAATCAGCCGGTAGAGCTGCGTTGAGTTGTTGCTCCATGTAATTGCGGTATGCAACTCGGTTGCTGCCCGCGGGCACAGTTACAACTGCTATAGGGTCAAACCCGGTGGGGATTTGGCTTGCATTGGTCAAGCCGCGAGTATTCTGCGGTACCAGACTCCATCGCAGCGCGATCTGATCCGAAGGAAGTGAACCGGCGCGCACGAACCGGCCTGGATTTGATGTCTGAGAAGTCTGGAACGGTAACGGCCTTGACCGATCCCGATCTACACTCATCTGTGCATTTGCCTTGGCGTACTCGAGCGAGGCTACAAACTTGCTTTTCTCTGTAGTTGTGCCCGCCAGTACGTTTAGTTTCCAATCACTGATATCGGTCTCGGTGGTGTTCAGATAGTACGAGCCTAGTTTTACGCCGCTGTACTCCTCTTTTAGGATTATATTTACCACACCCGCGACTGCGTCCGACCCGTACACGGCAGATGCGCCGTCATTGAGGATTTCGATTCGCTCAATTGCGGCCTCGGGTATCAGATTAAGATCGGATGAACTGGTACGCCGACCGTTTACGAGCAGCAAGGTTGCGTCCGGCGGCAAACCACGCAGCGAAACCTGTGCACTGCCGTCCCCGCCGTTGCCGAACCCGGGATTCACCACCCCTGTACCACCTGCGTACTGCACAGCTTTGGTACGCAAAACGTCGGCTACTGTGGGGTAGCCTACGTTTTGAGGCTGTGCCAGCTCGATGGGGGTTATCGTCAGAGTCCCGGCTGCGTCTTCGGACGCCAAATATGTGCCGGTGACGATAACCGGTTTAAGTTCAGTTGGTTGTTCTTCGTCTGACCCGGCGGTTTGTTGGGAAAACACCGTTGGCAGTATCCCCAATTGTGCCACCAGAGCAATGATCATTGCTTTACGCCAGTGCGAGAAAACCCCGTTACGGAAGGTGTTTTTTTTCATGACGTCTTTACGGTTATTTTTTGTTGTGAGCGCGAAGAATTTTTTGCTTTTTAAACATGGGGCTGGTTCGGCGCAAGCAAAAAAGAAAAAATTTTTTGTCTTTTAACGGCTGGTCAGTTGCAAAAGGTGCCGCTTAAATGTATTTTAGGCTGGTTTTGCTCCGGGTTGGTCGCGCGGGCAAGAGCCGCTTTTCGCAAAAAATGCAGAAAAATAAAGATGCAAAAAGTGCCGAGTATCACGCCACAAAAGTGTTGTTATGATTGGTGATTTGCGACGGTCTGTCTGTATAAACTGAGCGGGTTGCATTTAGATGTTTAGATGTATTTGTTTGCAAGGCGTGGATCGCGCGTACTTATTTGAAGCGTCAAAGACTTGGCTTGATGCTATAATACTGTTTCTGAAGGCGGAGTTTGCTGTAAAGTGAGCCAAGATTTTCTTTCACCAGGTGCTGATATGACTCGGGCTGCGGCATTGGCTGCCAGAACCCAAAGTTATCAGCTCAGCTCCGGTCTGGCCAGACTGTGCCTGCCGCAGAGCTATCGGGATGAAACCATGCTGCTAGCATGGGTAAACTCGGTTTGTATTCTTTTCCTTTCGATTGGTTTGGTCGGGCTTAACCCGCCCAAGATAATTCACCGGCCACTGAGCGAAATACCTGAGACAATGCCCGTGGAACTATTTACGCCGCCTGAGGAACAACAGGAACCACAGCAAATCGCCGCCGATGAAACCGAGTTGCCACCTGAGAGCACCGAGTTTTCGGACCAGCCGGTGGTGCCGACTGTTGTGGTGGCTAACCCAGCAAGTGTTGCGTTTCCTGTGCCTGTGAAAGGGCCTGTGTTGGTGACAACCTCGGCACGGTATGCCTCGCCGCCGCCGGCACAAATGGTTGCACCCACGCCGCGTCCCACTACGTTTAACCCCCGTGTAGCCACTGGCGGGTATTATCCGGACCCGACCTACCCGCGCGCAGAATTGCAGGCGCGGCATCAAGGCAAGGTGATGCTTTACGTGATTGTTGAGCCTAGCGGTGTGCCAAGTTCGGTTACCGTGCGTGACAGTTCGGGTTGGCCGGGTTTGGACAAACACGCGGCTGATTGGGTTAAAAACCGTTGGCGGTTCCCACCGGGTGAAACGCGGCATTATCTAGTGCCTATCATTTTCCAGATTCAATAGTTAGAAACAAAGTGCTTGCGTAGCTTGAGGCTGGGGCCGATATATTTTGTGAATGCGTTTTGGACAATGAGTTCTCGCGCCCAGTTGCACAACAGAAAACTGCAGCAAAAGAGCGAGTTGTCGTGCGGTTAAGTTGTTTTAGTTATGTTTGCGAACATTCTTATTGAGTACTTCGAAAAAGGCGGGCCGATCATGTGGCCCATTTTGGTGACTGCGATTGTAGCAGTTGCGGTTGTAGGCGAACGTGTGTTTTGGTGGTGGCGCGAAAGCCTCAGACGCGATCCCCAGAAGCTGGAACAGATCCTTGCTGCGCTCGAGAATGGCGACTTTGCCGAGGCGATTCAATTGGCTAAGGATTCCAAGGACCCGGTAATTCGAATGATTTATCATGGGCTGAATCATCACCACATTTCGTTGGAAGGCGCATTGCAGGTTGCCGCCGGCGCCGAGCTGCAACGCGCTGGCAGATTTTTAACTGTGATGGATACTCTGGTTACACTTGCGCCGTTGCTCGGGTTACTTGGCACAGTGGCGGGCATCTTCAGAACATTTCTTGCGCTGGGCGGTGCGAGTGTCGAGGGTGCAATGGGCCAAATCACAGGCGGCATAGGCGAGGCGTTGATCGCCACTATGTGCGGTCTTGCAATTGCAATTTTTGCTTTAATCCCGTTCAACTATTTCACGCGCAAGACGGCGCATTTGCAATTCGAATTGGAATCGGCGGCTACAAACGTTGAAATTATGGTCAATGCCGCAAAACACCGCGGTGTTGTATCACAAGCGGTGCAAGTGGAGAACCAGGGCTAAAATGCATTTGGCTCGACCTGTAATTTCTGTGGCGGCATTTAGAGTTTTGACATGAAGATTGGTTCGCCATTACCGCACAAGAAAGCGCGGATCGAGATCATCCCGCTGATTGACATCATGTTTTTCTTGCTGGCGTCCTTTATGATGGCCAGCCTTACCATGGTGCGCTTGCAGTCAATCAAGATGGACCTACCCACCGCAACAACAGCCACACGCGATTTCAAGCCCGACATTGTCAACATTTCCGTTGACCGCGCCGGTGACATCTACATCGAGAAAAAACTGGTCAACTTGATTGAGTTAAATGCGTACTTATCGAATAAGTTACGCCTGAACACAAATGTGCCTGTATACATCAGCGGTGATAAGGATGCAACGCACGGCGCGGTGATTCGCGTGCTGGACCTGGTACGCCGCACCGGCATTCAAAAGGTCTCATTTGCAATAAGTCCGCAGAAGCCTTCCAACCAGTAATACCAGTTACAGTTTGGAATTGGGTCATTGCCAAAAGGCAGGGCGCGATCGGCGTCCGCGCTGTCCTATGCATATAGCGGGCAGGGCAGTGCCTAGCCCACTGAATTCGAAAAACTGGATTGTGGAGCACACCTGTCCCGCTGCTGCGGAAGTGCCGCTGGAGGCGCCTGCCTGTGTGTGCACACACGCAGACATGCCTTGCGTCCAGCACATTTGCGCGCGGCAAGCTGGTCGGTTCGGGAAAAAAGTTTGCTCCGGCGGTGTTTTGCGCCAGGGCGCACAAAACCGGTGTGGGGTGCGTGCGCTTTTCCCGATGCAACTAAGTAATTCGGGTTAAACGGCGCAGTTACAATGTGAAAATGCTATAAAGCTCGACTTTGCCAGTTATGGCAAGGCCACGAGATGCAAAGTACGTGCGCCGAGAATGAAGGGTGGATTTATTTGCGTGGAGCAGGCTGGTTCGTTTTCGCGAGTGTTTCCTGAAGGGCATTCCACTTATTAGCAAGCTCGTTAAACTCTTCGACCAGCTTGTTGTATTTGAGGACAATCTCGTTTCTTTCTTCGGCAAGCTTTTTCATCTCCTCGTTTTGGCGAAGGACGTCTTCATTTTGTTTCTTGATGCTTTCGTTCGCCTGTTCGAGTGCATCTTTGTAAGCATCAACCAGCCTCGTTTGCTTTTCCAGCTCGGCCTTTGCGGTGTCCAGCTCGCGCCGCAACTCGATTATTTCAACCGAATTGCTCTGGACGGTCGCTTTCAACTGATTCTTTAGCTCGTCAAGCCTAGCTATCTCGGCTTCGTTTCTGCGCAACGTTACCTGCAGACTTTGAATTGTCTCGTCGCGATCATGAATGGTATCGGTGAGCGCCTGGATTTCCTGACGTGATTTACCTTCGCGTACCCATTGATGCCAAATAAGAATACAAAGCCCCAACGACACGATTATCAACAGGTTGGTTAAAAAAGTTTTCATTAGCTCTTGCGGCTTTTGCAACGCCGCAACTACGAATTCTGCCACCGCCCGATTTGTTTGTCAAAAAATCCATCTGACGCAGCGAAAATCCCAGATGGCTTGTGAAACGCCGCCTGGTGCGGTAGAACGTTCCCGAATGAGCGGCAAGATTACTTGCGTTATTCCGGTTTACAACGGGCAAGCGTTTCTGCTGCAAACACTGCAGTCGGTTGCCGTCCAGACGTTCAAACCGGACCGGATCATTGTGCTGGACGACTGGTCAACCGATGAGACGCCCCGAATTGTGCAGGGTTTTGACGGTGCGATTGTTGAATACATCCGAAATCCGGAGCGGCTCGGTTTGTTTGGCAATTGCAATCGCGCGCTCGAGTTTGCGGTTTAGACTGACTAGCTTCACATTTTTTACCAGGATGACGCTATTGAACCGCGGTTTTCCCAGGTCATGACGCTGCTGCTGGAAGATACCCAGAGTCTGGCTGCATGGTGCTTGGGCTATCGAACTGACAGAGTAAACTGCCATCTTAGCGTTTCGGGCCGAGTAACCAAATGTGTAAACGTGTTTTCTCAGGACAAATTCTTGCGAACCTGGGCCGAGCCAAGGACGTGAGGTATGTAGCGCATTGCACAAACAGGTAGGCTGTTGAAAAAACGCCTGTTCTGAAAAGTTGAGTGCAAAAAGCGTATTGGTTTTGGTATTCTTTTCGCCCGAATCTAACTTGCTCAACAGCCTGCCCGGTGCACCCGGCTAAGAATTACAAGCTGCCGTCTTGAAAAGGGTTGGCAAGATGAAATCAGCCGTTACAATACCCCCATGGATTCGCACGTTTTAGTGACTGGGGGCGCAGGTTTTATCGGCTCGCATGTCAGTCGGCACCTGCTCAAGATGGGATACGAGGTTGTTGTGTTAGATGATCTTAGTGGGGGTTTTGAAGACCAAGTTCCTACTGGAGCGAAACTTGTCATAGGGTCTATCACCGATGCCGCGCTTGTTAATCGGCTTTTTTCGGAGTGCCAGTTCGAGTACGTGTTTCATTTGGCGGCTTATGCTGCCGAGGGACTGAGTCATTTCATTAAACACTTCAACTACACAAACAACCTGCTTGGGAGTGTAAACCTGATTAATGCGGCCGTGAACCATCAGGTCAAATGCTTTGTTTTCACTTCATCAATTGCGGTTTACGGCAGCAACGTTGTGCCAATGACCGAGCAGATGATACCGCAACCCGAGGATCCGTACGGAATAGCCAAGTATGCTGTTGAGTTGGACTTGCGCGAGTCTCATGAGATGTTCGGTCTTAATTATGTCGTTTTTCGGCCGCACAATGTGTACGGAGAAAACCAAAATATCGGCGATCCGTATCGCAATGTTATCGGCATTTTCATTAATCAGATAATGCAGGATCAGCCGATGACGATTTTTGGGGACGGATTACAGACGCGTGCATTTAGTTACATTGATGATGTTGCTCCAATCATTGCCGCGAGCATTACTCGACCCGAATGTTTTAATAAGGTGTTCAATGTCGGAGCCGACACTCCATGCACAGTATTGGAACTTGCCGAGAAAGTTGCGGCGGCGATGGGTGTGCATCCGAACATCAGGTATTTACCACCAAGGAACGAAGTCAAACATGCTTATGCATCGCATGACCGGGTGCGGGCGGTTTTTGGCGATCTAATCCAGAATGTGCCATTGGAAGTTGGTCTTGCGCGTATGGCTGCATGGGCTAAGAAGGTTGGTGCCAGACGAGGAAAACCCTTCAAGCATATTGAAGTGCACAAGAACATGCCCTCAATTTGGGCTTCGGTAATCAACGATGTGAGTTAGTTATAAGATATTTTTTGTTTTGGCATGGGCGCTAATTTGGCAGTCATATTGATCAACCGAAACGGCTTTGACTTTACGAAAGCCTGCATTGATTCGCTTTTAGCAACGCGGCACCGAGACCTGCTGATCATCGTTATTGATAATGGCTCGGATCAAACCGAATTGCTGCGCCTGGAAAAAATTGCCTCCGAGCAATCTGCTGTGCTTGTGCATCCGCTCGGATACAATGCCGGTTTCACCAAGGCGAATAATGCAGGTATCAGGATAGCTTTGGAAAAAGGCGCGGATTTTATCTGGATACTCAATAACGATACCGAGATCAGATCAGACGCCATAGCTTTGTTCCTGCGCGCGTTTGCCGAGCACAATCTTGACCGTGCCAACGCAATCTTGTCCTCCATTATCACGTACGCTGACGGACAAAAAGTATGGTCAAATGGTTTGTACGACCTGCCTGTGTTCAACTTTCCAAAAAGTGTGGACAAGCTTAAACCCGTTGCGAAGGTTGCCCAGCAAGGGCTTGTACTAAAACCTGCGCAATACGGTATCGGTTGTTCAATGTTTATGGCGAAGGAGTTTGTGCAAACACACGGCTTGATGAACGAGGATTACTTCATCTACTACGATGATTTGGATTACAGCATGGGGTGCCAAAACCTTTACATTCAGCAACCGTTGGTAATGCACAAGGTTTCCGCCACGTCCGGGTTCAAAGGCAGTGCGCGCTTCACCCCTTTCCAAGCATTTCTATTTGCGAAGAACGGCATCCATTTCTATTTCCGTCGCAAACGCATTCCTTTGCACGAAAAATTGGTTTATTTGAGCGTTACAATTTGGGTTTTTGTGCTCCTTTACGTGCGCGACCTACAGACCCTTCTTGCCTACTTCAGAGGGCTATCGGCCGGCCTGACTAATTCCCAGAAGACCGTGCCACAACTGCAAATCGGAAAGTGAGCTCAAGTAAATTTCACCTACTCAGTCACCGCCGGAACAGCCTATATCTTTCGGCCGGAAGTTTGCCACGTCATTCTGGGAACATTTTCAGTTTGAAAACAGTTTTGGCCAGGTTGCGGTACGTCGGCTTATGTGTGGTTGAAACGGGTTGAAAGCGCGCTACTGCTTGGTAACCTGTGTTGCGTTATCGAGTCTTGGTATGGACGATTGGAACATACAGGGCCGCGCACGAGCGTGTTGTTCGTGCGGTCAGCGGTTTGCCGACGGACAAACGTATCACACGTTGTTGTTTGACGATAAACCGCGGTTTCGGCGGCGTGATATTTGCGAGGCGTGTTGGCGCAAAGAAGAGTCCGCAGGCGTACGCAATGCCCCTGGTTTTGTATCGCGCTGGCAAGGCGTGTATGAAACACCACCACAACGGCCCGACCAACTGTACAAGGAAACTGCCGAATCACTTTTGCGAAAATTGCTCGAGCTAGGTGACACACGCTATCAACCGGCCAGTTACATTTTGGCTGTCATGCTGGAACGCAAAAGGGTTTTGAAGGTCCGGGACCAGTTCGTGCGCGATGGCCGGCGTGTATTTGTTTACGAGCATCACAAATCCGGTGACATGTTTACGATCCCGGACCCTGAGCTACGGCTTGATCAACTTGATCATGTGCAGCGCGAAGTAGCCGACCTACTTGAACACGGCTTGCCACAGCCACAAGATCAATCACAGCATCAGCATGCCGAATCGTGTTCAGGCCAGGCCGTCTCGGAAGAAGCCGCCGAACAAGTTCACACTGCCCAAGAAGAATCATTGCAAGCCGGGCCCATTGCAGCAAGCACGCAACCTTCCAACTGAGAATTTGTCTGTGCCGCATTTGGATGTCCTTCAACAGCGACTTGGGTACACGTTCCGGGATATTGGGTTATTAGAGTTGGCACTGATGCACCCGTCTGTGGCGCATGAACGCGGTACACCGTTGCAGCATAATCAGCGGCTTGAATTTTTGGGAGATGCAGTCCTGCAACTTGTGTTGAGTGCCGAGCTGTATTTGCGGTTTGGCGATTTTTGTGAAGGCACACTTACCAAGGCGCGGGCCAAACTGGTCAATCGGCGTGCGTTGGCTGAGCATGGGCGCCAGCTTGGGCTAGGCGAGTTTTTACTCTTGAGTCGGGGCGAAGAATCACAAGGTGGCCGCACGCGTGTCTCCAGCATAGCCGATGCATTTGAAGCTGTGATCGGCGCAATATTTCTCGATGGCGGGTTTGAAGCTGCGCGTGCGTTTGTATTGAGCCGATTTAACAATGCCCTGGGACAGTTGCCCGAGTTGCCGATGATCGAAAATCCAAAGGGCGAACTGCAGGAGCTGCTTCAAGCGCACTCGCCAGAGCCGCCCCGATACAAGGTGGTTGCAGCCACAGGACCGGATCACGACCGTGTGTTTGAGTGCATAGTGGAACATGCCGGGGTCGAGTTGGGTCGTGGCTGTGGCAAAAGCAAAAAAGACGCTGAAACAGCCGCTGCTTTGGTTGCGCTGGCGTGGCTAAGACAAAAAACTGATGCGCCGGCTAATTCTCAAGCACAGTGAGACCACGCGTACGCATCGCTCGGCTAGTGGCAGTTTTTGTTTTGAGCGCATTGATTATTTACACGATGTTGCCTTGGCTTGAACAACGGTTGGTCTATTTCCCGACGCGCCAGCTTGCGGCGCAGCCGGATTCAGTTGGTCTTGCATTTGAGGATGTGACATTTAGAACGTCCGACGGGATACAATTACACGGATGGTTTTTCCCAGCGGACACCCGCGCGCTACGGCGCACGTACGTTGTGCTGATCTGCCACGGTAACGGCGGCAATATAAGCCACCGGTTGGAGTTGTACCGGGTGTTGCTTGAGTGTGGCGTTGCAGTTTTTGCGTTCGATTATCGCGGTTACGGCTGCAGTCGCGGTAAACCGAGCGAGCAGGGCACGTACCGTGACGCGCAAGCGGCGTATCATTGGCTACGTCAAAAGGGGTTTGAACCCGATGCGATACTAGCTTATGGCGAGTCACTTGGGGGCGGTGTTGTAAGTGAGCTTGCACTGCGCGAGCAAATTTGTGGACTAGTAATTCAAAGCAGTTTTACCAGCCTGGCTGATATAGGTGCCGAATTGATGCCGTGGTTGCCGGCGCGTTGGCTGGTCGGTAATAAATATAATACGGCCAGTAAACTGCCGCAGATCCACGTACCGGTGCTTATAATGCACAGCAGGTCGGATGATTTGATCGGCTTTCACCATGCTAAGGCGAATTATGCTGTAGCAAACGAACCTAAACTGTTTTGCGAGTTGGAAGGCGACCATAACAATCCGCTTTCTAACCGTGCACTTTTCGTCGAGGGCATCGAGAAGTTTTTGCAGTTGCTGGAGCTGAACCGGAGTTGAACCAGCAACGGCGAATGAAGGCGGCTTGCCAGCATGTTTTTCAATGTTCTTTTGTCACGGTCAGCATGCGCATTTCGGGCCGCAACAGAAGGTAAATGCAGGGCCTGATTTTTGTTCTGCGCGGGTAAAGCGGGCTTGCTTGGTCAGGGGCAAATTTGGTTAGCTAGTGCATGGTTGTAATGAAAACCACCGCTTTATCCGAGCTAGGGCGGCGCCCTGGGCCGCCCCCAATTTCGTGGCTGATGGAGCTTGCGCTGACGCGGCCCCAGTTGATTTCATTGGCTGCTGGGTTTACCGACACGGACACATTGCCCGTAGAGCCGTGTCGGCGGTTAATGAATCAGTTGTTGCGCTCGCGTAGTCATGGTCAAACAGCCCTGCAGTACGGCACCACTCAAGGTGACCCGGTGCTGCGCCAGTTGGTTGCGGCGGATTTTTCCGTGCTCGACGGCTCGTCTAGCCCGCACAAGACGCATTCACCGGATCGCATAATCATCACCAACGGCTCACAACAGTTGCTGTATTTAGTGGTAGAGGCATTATGCGACGCAGGTGATATCGTGCTGGTGGAAGACCCGACGTATTTTGTTTTTTTGGGCATACTCCAGGCGCGCGGTGTGTGCAGTCGGGGTGTGCGCATAGACCATGACGGATTGGATGTCGAGCATTTGAGGTGTGTTTTGGAACAGCTCAAACACGACGGGCTGTTGCGCAGGTTAAAGCTGATTTATCTTGTGACCTACTACCAAAACCCTACCGGTGTAACCACAAGCTTCGAAAAGAAGGTCCACGCACTTGAAGTGCTGCGCCGGTATGAAACTGCCGCTGGGCATCCGATTTACCTGCTTGAAGACGCGGCTTACCGCGAACTGCGTTTTAGGGGTAGCGACATCAAATCTGCCCTTGCGGTGGAGGATCATTGGGATCGGGTAATTTACGCCGGCACATACAGCAAGCCGTTTGCAAGCGGTGTCAGGGTCGGCTTCGGTATTCTACCGCAGTCGCTATGTCAACCTGTGTTATGGCTCAAGGCAAGTCACGATTTCGGCACGTCAAGCTTGCTGCAGAAATTGCTTGCGCTGGCGATTGTCTCAGGCGAGTACGACGAACACCTCGCCCGGATCCAACGCCGTTACGCGCAAAAGGCCGCCCTGATGCGGCGTGCGATACAGAAGCATTTCCCTAATTCGGTTGAGGTATGGGAACCTGCCGGCGGGCTTTATTATTGGGCCAGATTGCCGCGTGCAGTCAAAACCGGCGTTAAATCAAAAGTTTTTACGACTGCTTTGGCCCGGGATGTTTTGTATGTACCGGGTGAGTTTTGTTACTGCGACGACCCGACGCGTCCGAAACCAAATCACGAGATGCGGATTAGTTTCGGCAATGCAAGCGAGCGGCACATCCGCGACGGCATCGCGCGGCTTGGGTGCGTGTTGCGCGAGGTCATGGATTGAATACCGATGTCGTTTAAGGATTTTCCAACGCAACAACAGGCAGTTACGCTGCTGCAACGGTCGCTTGAACGCAGGCGGGTTGCCCATGCGTACATGTTCACCGGACATGAGATTGATGAGTTGGAAGCAGTCGCGCGCACGTTTGCAAAAACCCTCAACTGCTTGAAGCCCGCCAGGCACAAAAACGCGCCGGTTGATTGTTGCGACGCATGTGCGGTCTGCGTGAAGGTTGATAAAGCATCACACCCGGATGTGCACTGGCTCAGACCTGAATCGAAAAGCCGCGTGATTCTCATTGACCAAATTCGCGAGTTGATGCGCGAGCTGAGTCTCAAACCTGCGCAAGCACAGTACAAGATCGGTATTGTGGTCGGGGCCGACCGTCTTAATGTGCAGGCGGCAAATGCGTTCCTTAAGACGCTCGAAGAACCCCCGGGGCAATCAGTACTTCTATTGCTCACTACGGACCCGCAACGTGTGTTGGATACGATTGCGTCGAGGTGTATTCGGCTCAGTTTTGGCGCCGGTGCACGTGTGCCCAATGACGCGCGTGTGGACTGGCTGGCTGAGTTTGGTGTAGGCGCCGCTGCTGCACAGGAAAGCCTGCTCGACCGCTATCAATTGATCGGTTTTGTGGCAGGCAAACTCGCAAAACTCCGGGCGGAGGCCGAAACGACCTTGAATGAACTGTCGCCCCTGGCTCGAGCCGACGAGTACGCTGAGCTCGAACCCGAACTCAGAGAAAAGTGGAAAAAAGAACTCGACGCTGCAGTCGAGGCCGCCTATAGACAAAAACGCGCCGCGCTTGTGGCCGACTTGCAGGTGTGGTTCCGCGATGTATGGCTGCAGACACTTACCGTTGACCCGCGTTTGTTAAGTCTGCCGGAGCGATGTGGCACAGGCCGAATTGCCGAGCGACTTACGCCCAGCCAGGCTCTCGAAAACCTGCACACGCTCGAGCAATTGCAATGGTTGTTCAACACGAATGTACAGGAGACACTCGCCCTGGAAATCAGTTTCCTGAAACTGCATCTTGGAAAACCCCGAACAGCCCAATGACAAACGTGCTTGAAGCTGCGGGTCAACAACCATACCCAAGCCGAAAACTGCGCGTTTTTTGTCTGTTTTACGGTGCGTTGCTCGGGTTTGCCCTGCTCAAGTTCGGCAACCCGATAATTTTGGACAAGATCGTGCTTTTGCCGAGCGAGTTTTGGGAGTGGGTGCTGATGCCATGGCCTATTCGCATCGGTTACTGGCTGTTGCTGGCGGTTGTTTGCTTAGGTATTTCTTGCGTGCGCCCATGCGATCTCAGATTACGCAGGATAGCCGTGCTACCTATCTTGTGGTTCTGCTGGCAGCTTATTGCGGCCACACAAACAGTTAACGCCAACCTGACATTTATTACACTGCTGCACTTTGCCGCGTGCGTAGCCTGCTTTTACATGGGGTACCTCGTGCTTGGGCAACTCAGGTATCCTATGCTTTTGTACTTAGGCGTTGCATGCGGATTTGGACTTGCGCTTGCGATGGGGCTTGACCAGCACTTCGGCGGACTGGAGAGCACACGCAAGCATTTTTGGTTGTACATTTACCCGAATTTGTCTGATGTCCCGCCCGAGCTGCTCAAACGCATGTCCAGCAATAGGGTCTTTGGCACGCTGTTTTATCCGAACACTTTTGCAAGTGCGATTGTGCTGTGTTTGCCTGCGGTTTCGGGGTTTATCTGGAGTTTGGAACGGTACTTCACAACCGGCGCGCGCGTCTTTTTGATGCTGGTATTTGGTGTAGCGGCGTTGGCATGCTTGGTTTGGACCGGCTCAAAAGGCGGTTGGTTGGTTGCCTTAGCGGTGTGCCTAGTTGGCCTGCTGCATCTACGGTTTGCACGGTGGATGAAGCTTGTAGTACTCGCCTGTGTTCTTGTGATCGGGCTAAGCGCGTTTGCCATTCGGTTTAGTGGATACTTCAAACGCGGTGCCACCAGTGTCGTTGCCAGGTTTAACTACTGGGAGGCAGCAGTTGCCACTACTATTGATAACCCGCTGTTTGGCTCAGGCCCGGGCACTTTTCAAATCCAGTATGCAGCCCGGAAACGGCCTGAGGCCGAAATGGCTCGAATGGTACACAACGATTATCTTCAACAGGCTTCCGACTCGGGTTTGCCGGGGTTTGCGCTTTACACCCTTTTTATCGTCGGTGGCTTGCGTGCGGGTTATCCCAGAAAGGGCCTGTCGGGTGATTGGGTGATTTTCGCTGTCTGGCTGGGTGTACTCGGCTGGTGTATTCACAACTTGGTCGAGTTCGGGCTTTACATACCTGCGCTGAGCTGGCTTGCATTCGCAAGTCTTGGTTGGCTTATCCGCGCCAACCAAAAAACGTTCGACAAACAGCCAGTTTGCGCCTAACATTGGCGCGCCGATGAAGATTTTGGTCTTAAACGGCCCAAATTTGAATTTGCTTGGCCAACGCGAGCCGGACGTCTATGGCAAAATGACACTGGCTCAGATCGAGTCCGCAATGCGTAAAAGGGCAACCGAGTTGGGCGCCACGCTCGACTTCAAGCAGTCCAACTCAGAAGCGGATTTGGTGAACTGGATTCAACAGGCAACACGCCAGCACGATGTGATAATTCTAAACGCAGCCGCTTACACACACACAAGCATCGCAATACGTGACGCGATTGTGGCTGCAGCCGTACCGACAATCGAGGTTCACTTGAGCAACATTTACGCACGTGAATCTTTCCGACGCGAGTCAGTGATTGCGCCGGTGTGCATTGGCCAAATTTCTGGATTCGGCCCGATGTCATACATTTTGGCGCTGGAAGCCGCAGTTAACGTTACAGTTACACGCAAAAAGGCGGTTTCGTGAAAAAATGAGGCCTCGAACGCTTTCGGGGCTGCTGAGCTCTTGGGCCTTGACAAAGCAACTCGTGGTGTGGTAAGTGAGGCCCCCGGAAAATGATTGGGTACTGGGAAACAAAAGTCGCTTTTTTTGGGAAGCGAACGGCCCTTTAAACGGGCTAACAAAGTCAATTCAGGTTCAACTTTAACGTGAACGAGCCGTGGATCTGAAGGATATTAAGGCAATCATAGACTTGATGCGGCGAAATGCGATCGCCGAATTCGAGCTTGAACGTCAGGATTTCAAAATCCGGCTTAAACGGTTGCCGGAGACACCGTATCCGGTTGTTGCGGAAGAGCAACCGGGTCCAGTCGTGGTACCCGGACGGCCTGTAGCTACTGCAGCTACCCAGGCGCTTGCTCCAGCAGCAGCACCGGCTGCCCAGGCTGGACCAGTCGAGCTGGAGATTAAATCACCTATGATCGGCACATTTTATCGAGCGCCCTCGCCTGAGTCTGCCCCGTACGTCGAGATAGGCAGCGAGGTGAACCCGGACACGGTTGTATGTGTCATTGAAGCGATGAAGGTCATGAACGAGATTAAGGCCGAAGCCAAGGGTGTCATAACACAGGTGCTTGTTGACAACGGCAAACCTGTCGAGTTCGGTCAGCCGCTGTTCAAGCTCCGACCACTATAGGCGTAATTGACCGGCTGTGGAGCAGCACAAGCAAAACGTGTTCAGGGTAGTGCCCAAGGCCCATGTTTGAAAAAATTCTTGTAGCCAATCGGGGCGAGATTGCGGTGCGGATCATTCGGGCCTGCAAAGAATTGAACATCCGGACGGTGGCTGTGTATTCCGAGGCGGATGTGAACTCGATGCATGTGCAATTGGCTGACGAAGCAATATGCATCGGCAAAGGCCCGGCCACCGAAAGTTATTTGCGTATAGACCGCATTATTAGTGCAGCCGAGATAGCTGACGTAGATGCAATCCATCCCGGGTACGGCTTTTTGGCTGAGAACGCGCATTTTGCCGATGTATGCGAGAGTTGTAACATTCGGTTTATTGGGCCTAGCTCACGAGCGATGAATGCATTGGCTGACAAAGCTGTGAGCCGTGCATTGGCCAAAAAGGCTGGTGTACCGGTTCCGCCTGGCTCAGACGATGTGGTTGAAAACGAACAGGAAGCGTTGGCAGTAGCGAAACGGCTCGGTTACCCGGTGATGATCAAGGCTGTTGCAGGCGGTGGTGGTCGTGGTATGCGGACTGCCCACAACGACATTTCACTTGTCAGAGAGTACCGCACTGCGCGAACTGAGGCTGAAAGGGCATTCGGTAACTCATCTGTTTACATCGAAAAATACATCGAGAATTGTCACCACATCGAGTTCCAGATTTTGGCCGACCAAAAAGGCCATGTGGTGCATTTGGGCGAACGCGATTGTTCGATCCAGCGGCGCAACCAAAAGGTGCTCGAAGAAACACCGTCCCCGTTGCTCGAGTTCAGGCATAAGAAGCTCAGGGACAAGATGGGGCGTGCTGCTATTCGGATTGCTGAGACGGCGCATTATACTGGGGCTGGAACAGTCGAGTTCATTGTTGATGGGCTAGGCAACTTCTATTTCCTCGAAGTAAACAAACGCATCCAGGTCGAGCATCCCATCACAGAAGAGGTTACCGGTATTGACCTTGTCAAAGCACAGATTTTAATTGCAATGGGTGAGCCACTGCGTATTTCGCAGAGTGACGTAAAAATTCAAGGCCACGCCATCGAGTGCCGGATTAATGCCGAAGACCCGTTTGATGGATTTCGGCCCAGCCCGGGCCGAATTGACATGTATTATCAACCCGGCGGGCGCGGGGTCCGGGTTGACACGCATGCTTACGCCGGGTACGTGATTCCCGAGTACTACGACTCGTTGATCTCCAAGTTGATTACCTTCGGCAAGGACAGACGCGAAGCGATGGACAGAATGAGCCGTGCGTTGAGCGAATACATTATTACCGGTGTGAAAACTACCGTCTCGTTCCAACAAGCGATCTTGCAGGACCCGAACTTCCGGCGTGGGGTTTACTCGACAAGCTTTGTCGAACAACTCCTGGGCGGTGCCAGGCGCGAGTTGATCGAAGAAAAAACTTGAGCCGCCAATTTGCCAGCCGGCTTGGCACGCTGGTTGTCGTGCGAGAAACCGCAAACACTCCAAATTAAAGGCCTGCACATTGGCGCGCTAGGGTGCGCGGCTGACTGAAATTTTTGGTTTTTATCTTTTTTGGCCTTGGCACAGCCGCTTAAAATTGCGGGCGTGACCGTGCTCGAGGCTATTCAAAAAAGTGCCGAGTTCCTCACAAAAAAGGGCATCGAATCACCACGGTTGCAAGCCGAGCTGTTGCTTGCACATGTGCTGAAGATGCCCCGAATGAACCTATACCTGAATTTCGACCGCAACCTTAGCGAAGCGGAGCTGGCCACCCTACGCGATTTTGTCAAACGGCGCGGCCAACATGAACCTTTGCAGTACATAATTGGCAGCACGAATTTTTGTGGGCTTGAGCTGCTGGTGAATCGGCATGTGCTCGTGCCGCGGCCGGAAACCGAACTGCTGGCACAGAAAAGTTGGGAATTTCTGTTGAGCCGTGCGGTTGAGCAGGTTACCGCACTTGATTTTGGTACCGGCAGCGGTTGCATAGCAATTGCGCTGGCGGTGCATTGCCGGCACGCATTTGTGTGGGCAATTGATTCATCCGAAGATGCACTTGCGGTGGCCCGGCAAAATGCGGAACGGCACGGTGTACTTGATCGCATCAGATTTTTGCACGGCGATGATCTCGGTGGTTTGCCGGCAGGATTGTTGTTTGATCTAGTAGTTAGCAATCCACCATACATTCCGAGCGCTCAAATTGGCCAGTTGCAGCCTGAAGTGCGCGATTACGAACCGCGTCAGGCACTGGACGGCGGCCCGGATGGGCTTGATTACTTCCGCAGATTTGCTGCCGAGGCCCGTGCACTGCTGAAAGCCGACGGCCAACTCATGCTCGAGTTCGGGGACGACCAGGAACAGGCCGTCTGCGAGCTTTTTCAGCGCCACAACTGGGTTGTTGTAAGTGTTGACCGGGACTATAATCAACACGCCAGAATTCTGACCGTGCGGCGGGTTTAGGCGGCGCAACGGTCCTGTGGCAGTGCGTCAGGCCGGAATTGGTTTTATCGGAAGCACACCTTCCGGCATTGCAGGCGGTTAAGTTAACGGCGTATGCAAAGTTTTATCATAAAAGGCGGTGTACCATTGCATGGTGAAGTGCAGATCAGCGGCGCGAAAAACGCTGCGTTGCCGATCATGGCAGCGGCGTTGCTTACCGACGAACCATGCACGGTGCGGCGCGTGCCGAATGTGAGCGATGTGCGGTTCATGTGCCGGATATTGTCCTCGCTCGGGGCGGAGGTGAATTTCCAGGCTGATTTTGTGTCCATCCGCGCACGCAAGATCAATCCAGTGTGCGATTATGACCTTGTGCGTCAGATGCGCGGCTCGATCTGCGTGATGGGGCCGCTGCTTGGCAGGTTGCGCCGCGCATTGGTGTCGCTTCCAGGGGGCTGTGTAATCGGTGCGCGCCCGATCAATCTGCATCTCAAGGGATTCGAGGCGCTGGGCGCAAAAGTCAAAATCGAAGGCGGTTACGTAAGGGCCAATGCACGGAAACTCGTTGGCGCCGAGATGTTCCTCGGCGGGCGCGCTGGCTCGACCGTGCTCGGCACGGCAAACGTCATGATGGCAGCAACACTTGCCGAGGGTGTAACTGTGATCGAAAGCGCAGCGTGTGAGCCCGAGATAGTTGACCTGGCAAACTTCCTGAACGCAATGGGTGCAAAAATCACCGGCGCAGGCAGCCCGACAATCACAATCGTTGGTGTGAAACAACTGCATGGGGTCGACTACGAGATCATTCCGGACAGGATCGAAGCGGCCACGTATGCCATCGCCGCTGCTGCAACAAACGGCGAGGTCGCCATTACCGGGGCGCGTCCGGATCACATGCATGCTGTGTTGGACAAGCTTAACGAGGCCGGTGTCAGAGTTGAACGCAAGGGCACTGTGCTAACCGTTAAACCGGGCGGCCAGCTCAAGGCAGTTGACGTAACGACGTTACCTTATGCAGGGTTCCCTACTGACGCTCAGGCGCAGATGATGGCGTTGCTGACGCTTGCGCCTGGGATCAGCATCATTACCGAACGAATCTTCGAGTCGCGATTCATGCATGTGAGCGAGCTTGCCCGGTTCGGAGCAGACATCGAAATTGAAGGCCCGAGCGCAATTGTCAAAGGGGGCAGACCGCTCAGTGGCGCTCCTGTTATGGCCAGTGACCTGCGTGCTTCAGCCGCACTTGTAATTGCGGGTCTGGCAGCAAAAGGCACAACCCGGGTAAATCGCATCTATCATATTGACCGCGGTTACGAGAACATTGACGGCAAATTGCGTCGGTTGGGCGCACGCATTCAACGTGTGGACGACTCGTGAACCGGTTTACCACAATGCTGTTTTTTGCGTTGCTTGTGTTTGCCGGCTACAAGCTGTACCGGCACATCGAAAAGCACGTCAAAGAGATTGTCCAACATGAACAACAAACCAACACACAAAGCCAGACCGTTCTAACCGGGATGCCGCCCCAACTTGAGGCGTCGTGGCAACAGGCTGTCAAAGCCGGGCCGGTTGCAATGAGCAACTGGCTCAGTGTTTACGGCAGCCGCGTGCATGACCCGCGCCGTGCATGTCTAGAGCTCGATTACTGCGAGAGGGTCGCCTGGGTGAACCCCGCCGAGGCAAAGCGTGTGTTTGAAACCGTCAAGAACCGCACCGGAACAAATTCGCCTGTTTACCCGAGGATCAGGCAGCTCGAACCAGCTTTCAGGTAGCAGAACTGGCTAGTATCAGGCCGTCACCATGTCGTGTCCAAAATCGGGCTTCACGTCTGCCGATCAGGATTGCCGCACAAAAATTTCCGCTGGAAAAAGCCGGTGCGCAAGGTTATGGTTGCACCGAAATCCGGTTAAGCAAAAGGCCTGCGTATGGATATACTGTTCAATTGCCCAAATTGTGGTCAGGAGCTTGAGGTTGACAGCGAAGCTGCCGGCACCGAATTGAATTGCCCCACCTGCAACGAGCAACTTGTTGTCCCCAGCCCGGTTGCGCCCGGCGTACGGGTAAGTGGTGCGCCGCCGCCTCCGGCACATCATCATGGGCATGAAGCTCACGTTATAAACCCAATTGCATCTTCCGCAGCGGCTAAGGAGGAGAAACATTTTCATGTGCCGATCCACGAAAAGCCGGCCGAAAGCCTGATCAGTAAACCTCTCAAACCGCTCGAATTCGCAGCCAAGGAGACCGAAAAACGGGTCCGCGTCAAAACCATCAGACGAATCGACTGCGTCGAGGTCGGCCGCGACAGGTTCGACGAGACTGTCACCGATTTCCTCGCGAAGGTGGGCGAAGAAAACATCATCAGCATCAACACACTCAACTACACGTATCTTGACATCGGCTCGCAAAAGCTGCTGACGGATTTTGGGGTGCTTATTGTGTACCGCGGTTAGGGCAGAACCAGGCTTCGAGTTGCCCGTGGTGTGATATCCTGCTCTAGGGGGAACCCCAAACGCATGGGTAGTTTTTCCCGTTACGGGCGCGCCGGGAGCATTTGCTTGGCGAATCTTGACTTGTGCACGGGTGCACGATACGGTCTGGCCGATGCTGCGCCGAATAATCCAGTTGGTTGTAGGTTTGCTTGCCGTGTTCATGTTTGTCGAACGCGCGCCGGCACCGTTGATTTACCAGCCCGGTGAAGGCTGGGTCTACGAACCGGTCGGCACCGAAGGTAAATGGCGCCGCCTGCGCGCAAAGGAGCAACTTGAGGTTGCCCAGGAAGCATTTGCCGATCGTGATTATAACCTTGCACTGCGCGCAGCACGCAGGGTCATTACCAAATGGCCGCTTTCGGATTATGCACCGGATGCACAGTACATTATCGGGCAATGCTACGAAGCCAAAAAACAACATGAACGCGCTTTCCGCGCATACCAGAAACTGCTTGAGAAATACCCGAAAAGTGAACACTGCGAAGCCGCGCTCGAGCGCCAGTTCCAGATCGCAGAGCGATTTCTCGGTGGCGAATGGTTCAAGCTTTGGGGGCGGATACCATTCTTTCCGTCCATGGGTAAAACAGCCGCCATGTTCCAACAAATCGTCAGTAACGGTGCGTACAGTGCGGTTGGCCCGGCTGCGCAATTAAAGACCGGCGCGGCATACGAGAAACGCAAAGATTATCCTGCTGCTGTAAAAGCATACGAAGTGGCTGTAGATCGTTACTTTGATCGTCCCGAAATTGCTGCCGAGGCGCTGTATCGCGCCGGGGTGGCTTATTATAAACAGGCTCTTAAAGCTGAGTATGACCAAACTACCGCTGCAAAGGCAATCGCTACATTGACGGACTTCATCACGCTGTACCCGAATGATGAGCGGGTGAACGAAGCCAGAAAAATCATCAGTGCGCTCAAGACCGAACAGGCACGCGGCAGCTTCCAGATCGCCAAGTACTACGAGAAACACCGCAAATACAGCGGTGCGCTCATCTATTACAACGAGGTGCTGTTACAGGACCCAGGCTCAAAATATGCCGCCGAGGCACGCCAACGGATTGACGCGCTGATGAAACGCACTCAGGCCGCAACCAAATAGATGCAACCGGCTCGGCAGGTCTTTTTTATCTGTGCAACAGCACTGGCCTTATGCGGTTGTGTGGGTTACAGGCTCGGGCCAACCACGAGCCTTGGCACCGGCTCGAAGACAATCTTAGTCCAACCTTTCGCAAATCAAACACACGAGCCACACCTGACAGACGCTTTGGTTGCTGCGTTGCGCAAACAGATCCAGCGCAATGGCACCTACAGGCTCACCACAAAAGGTGATGCCGACGTTGCAGTAACCGGCAGGATCGTTGATTACAAACGCACCGAGCTGAGTTACAAACCGACTGATGCAGTTTCAGTTCTCGATTACCGTCTGGCATTGACAGTGCATGTTGTGGCACGCGAGATTGCCACCGGCAGAGTTATTCTGCAAAAAGAAGTCCAATCATCTACTCTTGTTCGCCTCGGGGCCGACCTTGCAAATGCAGAGCGCCAGGCACTGCCCATTTTGGCCGATACAATGGCAAAAAACATAACCGACCTGCTGGCTGACGGCGACTGGGAAAGCAACCCTCAACCAGGAAGCGGTGTTGAACATTGACGATTAGGAGACCATTCGGCCGCGAGCTTAACGATACGGTTTTTCTTGCGCGTCTCGGCTCGCCGTACGTGCCGGGCTGAGATGTTGGCAGGTACCTCCTTTGGCTACAAGTTTAATGCTGGCGGACGATACGGTGCTATGGCATAAGTACCGCATGAAGAAGCTCCTTAAATGGGTAATCCGGATCGTTTTTGTGCTGGTGGTTTTGATCGGTTTGGTGGTTCTGTTTAGGGGGAAAATCGTCAAATCGATGATGGAAAAACAAATTTATGCCCAGACAGGCATGCGCACCACGATTGGCTCGGTTGACATCGGGATAAACAGGCCGGTTGTCAAAATTGAGAGCTTACGAATTTACAATCCGCCAGGATTCGATGATTCGCGTTTTGTTGATATTCCCGAGATTTACGTCGAATACGACCGGCGCGCATTGGTATCGCGCAAGTTGCATTTGCGGCTGGTGCGATTTCATTTGGCGGACGTGAATATTGTGGAAAACACCGAGGGCAAAAAAAACGTCGAGTACCTGCTCGAAAAGCAAAAAGAATTTGAGGCTAAGTCTGGAAAAGAAGGTAAACCAGCGCTCGAGTTTGTTGGAATAGACACGTTGAAGCTGCAGGTTGGCCAAGTGCGCTTCAGGAGTCTCAAAAACCCGGGTCGTAATCGCGATGTCAGACTCGACATCAACGAAGAACTCAAAAACGTTAAATCCGCAAGTGATTTCACGGGTCTGGTTGCTAGGGTCATGCTGAAGAGGGGCATTGATTTTCTTGGTGTCGGCATCGAGGCTGTTGCAGAAACTGCAAAGGGCGTAATTGAAGAAGCTGGTGGTACAGTCGAAAAAACCGGCAAAAAACTGCTCGATACTCTCAAATCGCCACTGAAAAAGAAAGAATAGCATTGGCAATCCAGGAAACGCATTTTAGCCCGGTTTTGGCGCGAGTCGGCAGGTTCAACATTCAAATCAGTTAAGTTTTTTGCATTTGACCATGTTTACCCACGCCGTCTAGGGTGTAGGCCAAGCAGTTTTTCAGTCATATGATCGGTACAATTCGAAAGCACCAGAAATGGCTTTGGTTGGTCGTCGTACCAGTTATAATTATCAGTTTTGTCCTGTATTTTTCGCCTTACAGCAGGCGCACACCTGAGCTTGGGCCTGAGCCGGACCTCGGCTCAATTGCGGGCAAACGTATTACGCAAGAACAGTTTAATCAGGCGCGTAAGGAAGTACGGTTACGATACCTGTTTACACATGGCGAGTGGCCGGCCGGAGACCGCGCTGCACAGCAACTCGGTTACAACGAGGAACGCGAAACGTATAACCGGCTCGTGTTGTTGCATCAAGTGCATGAACTGGGCATCAGTGTTAGCAGTGAAGCTGTGGCTCGAGTTGCTCGTGAGGTGTTGCAGTCGTACAAACGCGGCGCAGCCCCGTCGCTTGCAACATTCGAGCGCGAAGTGCTGTTCCCGGGGCAAATGACACGCGCAGATCTTCAGCGGTTTTTGCACAATGAACTTGCCATACAACAACTTGCGAATCTGGCTGGATTAACCGGCACTTTGATCACGCCGGATGAAGCCAGGGCAATCTATCGGCATGAAAGTGAAGAATTGACAGTTGCATTGGTTGTGTTCCCAGCCACAAACTATCTTGATCGTGTCGAAGTTAAGCCTGAACAACTTGCACAATATTACTCGAACAATGCTGCACGATACGAAATCCCCGAGCGTGTACAAGTACGGTACCTGCGTTGGGACCTCACAAATTTCCTAGCCGAGGCAGACCAAGAACTGGCCAGCCTCACAAATGCGGCTGCTCTGGTGCAGTTTGGGTTGATACCAGATGCACCCCAGGCAACCATGCGCTTTACAAATCTTGAGGTTGTGATCGAGGCCATCTACCAGCAACGCGGCACCAATTATTACAGCGACGCCGCCTCGCCGCAGGAAGCAAAAATGCGAATAAAGGAAGAACTGCGCCGCGCTGCTGGCCTGCGTGCAGCACGAAAAAAAGCCGTCGAGTTTGCCAACGTTTTGTTCGATATTGAACCCCTACGTGCGTCTAATCTCGACAGGCTTGCAGCAGAATCAAACCTGACGGTCAGAGTCACCACGCCGTTTGACCGTTACAACCCGCCGGATGGGCTTGAGGTGGGTCAGGCTTTTATCAATGCTGCATTCGAGCTGACTGACGATGACCCACTGAAAGGCCCAATAATCGCCGAAGACGGTGTGTATGTGATTGCGTTGGACAAAAAGTTACCTGCTGAAATTCCGCCGCTTGAGACTGTTCGTGACCAGGTCTTAAGTGACCTGAAGTACCAGCAAGCGCTGGCCTTGGCGCACCGTCAAGGCAACGAGTTTTATCGTACACTGACCAACGGGATGGCCCAGGGCAAAAGCTTCGCAACAGTTTGTCGTGAGGCAGGTGTCAAGTTGCTGTTTACACAGCCGTTCTCGCGCCGCACACGCGCATTGCCGGACGTTGATGGATTCGTCCCGCTCGCGCTGCTCAAAGACACCGCATTCAAACTTGCCCCGGGCGAGGTCAGCCAGTTTGTCCCCACCCCAATGGGTGGATTTATCGTGCACGCGCAGAGTCGTTTGCCGGTTGATGATAAACGGATGGAAGCTGAGCTGCCTGAGTTTATCGCCCTGTTGCGGCGGTCAGGTCATGAGGAAGCGTTTAGTGCATGGTTGCGTGCACAAGCCGGAAAAGCTTTGCAGAATACACCTTTGGCCGAGCGCACACGCCAGGCAGCATCAAATGGTGCCCAGGCGCCATAACCGCCAAGCACAGTAAATCGAACATGTGAAATATGTTGCTCAGGGCCGGTTTTGCCCGATGCACACCAGCACAAGCTCGAGCCAAGCCGGTCGTTGTGCGAACAGATAGGCTGGCGCAATTTAGAGATACTTCCAAGCCATGACAACTAAGCCTGCACACCACTTGCCGGTGAAACTGTCCTGGCAGGCTACACACGAGTTCTGGCAAATCGAGGTACTCTACGAGGACGATCACCTGCTTGCACTCTACAAGCCCGCAGGGCTTTTGACCTCCCCCGACAGATACGATCCGACCAGGCCAAACCTGATGCGCCTGTTACACGATAGCATTGCCCAGGGCAAACCGTGGGCAAAACAACGCGGCCTTACCTACCTGATGAATGCGCACAGGTTGGATTTCGACACAAGCGGCATCATCCTGCTTGCAAAAAGCAAGCCTGTACTGGTCAAACTGGTCGAATTGTTCGGCTCGGAAATACCAGTCAAACAATACGTCGCGCTGGTGCACGGCCGGCCAGAAAAAGAACATTTCGAAATAGACGCCAAGCTCGCCCAACACCCAAAAACGCCAGGTGTGGTAAGAGTTGACAATGCACGCGGCAAAAAAGCCAAAACAATTTTCAATGTGCTCGAGGTGTTTTCCGGTTATGCTTTGCTCAAGTGCATGCCCCTGACCGGACGTACCCACCAGGTCCGCGCTCATCTACAGCATACAGGCTTGCCGATTGTGGGCGACTCAACCTACGGCGGCGCGCCACTGCTGCTGTCTCGACTCAAGCCAGATTACAAGCTAAAACGCGGTCAGACCGAACGCCCGTTGATCAACCGGCCTGCGTTGCACGCCGAGAAACTCCAACTACCGCACCCTGTCACAGGCGAGCAAATCACTATCACTGCTCCTTGGCCGAAGGACCTTGCCGTAGCCGTCAAATACCTCAGAAAATTCGCTAAATGATCTTTACCTGTGTCCAAGCAAGTGCCAGAACCACATTCCGGTGGGCAACCCCGGCCTAAGCACAGCATACCTTGCTGCGGCCAGCTAATCCCGGCATTTCGTAATCCGGGGTTGCACGCGTCGCCGGTCCCCGCACATATGTGAGTGTCTTGGCCACAGATCCTTTCTTCGAATTCGACCACACCGGCAAAAACCACAGTTGAGGACACTGCCCTGAGCACATCCCGCATTCGGCAACGCGAACCGCGCGCACCCTCAGTTACACTGTGTTATTTGTGTCAAGGGCGCTGGTGTTTGTACCGTCTGCAAATTGACAGAGTCTCCTCTGGCAATCCTGCACCACGGCTTCGAAACTGCCCGAGCTTCAAACTCAAAGACGCTTTAGAATTCCTGTCGCGCGCTGCTTTTTTGCGGTTTCCGCACACATCTAATGAGCGTTTCCTAAGGCGCAGTGCGGACGCAGCCTTTGGCCATCCGTGTGCCCTCGACAACGCCTGTCCAGCTAATACAAGACCACTGCAAATCCTCAAAAAATCCCCCAATCCGGAGACCAGAAAAGCCGAGCAGTAGGCCAAACAGGATAACGTGTACCCCCACCACCATTACATTGTACAACTTTTTGGTTAAAGTGAACCAAGATTTCTGTCGTGATAAAAACCCACCCAACGCAATTACTTCGGCTCGTCTGACAGAAACATGAGCTTCGTGTCAATTCAGCTCCCGTTGCCCCAGGCACAAACAGCCCGCAGTTGCCCCAGCCCAGCACAATCATGTTTCGACCCGAATCCGTACTCGACCTTCTGTTTTTGACCTGCGCACGTCCACCGCCTATTGTCTTAACTCGCCCACCAACAACCGTGCAGACAACTCACAAAAAATGCACGAAAGCGGTTCGCCGGACTGTTTCACGACGCGTTCGTTTGCGACGCGCCCGAGCATTCCATTATTTGATGGGCGTTTAAGGTTCGAGGAAATCGCCGTTTCCTTACGTCGGTATGGGGCCGAGATCAGAAGAGGTACTGGCCCAAAACAGCGTATCGGCCACTGCCGGGTGGTAAGTCAACAAAAGCCAATGTAGGAACCAGCAAACCCAGATCGCTGAGAGGTTGCCCATTGATTTGACGCCCCGAAATGCCGGTGGGGACAGCTGGCGTATTTGGGAAAAGTCCGCCCATGCCCCACAGCGGCCATCGGCCTCACGAACCAAATCGGCCGTGTGGAAAAGCCCTTGGACAAGCGCTTTCGGCCCCCAGTACCGCATCGGCCCGGGTACAGTCCCACAGCTGCACGTCACGATCTGTAAAATAGTTCCAAATCCCAGCCACGATGTTGCTCTCTTGGGTACGGCCCTTCGCATTCCCACAGGCCACACCTACAACCGTATGATACAGGTTAGCCGTCGTAGGCACACGCCAGCTCACATACACCTGATTTGTGCTTGTGCCGGCCAAGATGAACTCGGTCCTGCCAGGAACCCGATACATCCAACGGATATACAGCAGATTGAAAAAATCAACCCTGCTCGCCGTAAGCCGAACCGAAGATGTCGCGCTAATATCCAATCCATAGTAGCCTAGGTACTCTGTCGCCATAAACAGTTGACCGTTTGACCCCAACCCGCGAACTTCAATCGGAATTAACTCTGTGACGGGGTCGCACACCGACCTGAAGTAGGCCTGTACGCTCATGTGCGTCCCGGTAACATACAAGGCCGGATGGCTGGTATTGGTCGTCCAATGAGGCGTCGGGTGTTCCGCCCCGGCTGTGTCAATAAGCACGGCATAATAGTGGCCATTGGTTCCCGTGAAACTTAATTGGTTCAGTACCAACCAGTGTTTCACCACCCACGCATTTACACATCATGGAAAAACACTAGTAGGTTTGTGCTGCCCATGCAGGACCAAGGCCACAGCAACAGTGCACTATATGCCGGTAGCATGACCGCAACGCCCTGGTTTTTGTTTTCTACACAACACTCTGCAGTTCTGCGGTTTAACTTTCGGATGTGCTATTGCAGGTTTCAATGGAGGGTTGAATTTCGCCCCCCACCCGCGGATGACTCGGCCGACGTTGAAGTCGGCCCTCCGATTGATTGCGGACGGCTGGCCCCAGCCGTCCCTACCAACAAATAATTCGGATGCGTGAGGCAACGCGTCTCTATCTTTTGAGTGAATTTGGTAGGGTCGGCTCCCCGAGCTGACCGAAATGTCCAGACGCATGAGGCAATGCGTCGCTACTTTTCGGGAAGTGTTCATAGTACACGGTTCGGTGTGAGGAATGGTTGTTGCCAGTCCCGCGTGTTGCGGGACCTGATAGACAGATGCTTTGGAGCAAACCGAAATGTGCTACCCGGTGTTAAGTAACCATGAAGTCTTTACGATAAAACCACTGAGGCAGGAGGCACTTAAGTTTTTTGCCGGTAAAACGCAATGCTAGCCCGTAGAAGCCCAAGCTTTGCCTACTTAGGCGATCTGACTTTTACAGGGCACTAGAAAAGCATTTTGTTTAGCACCGGCCGCATACAGTCTACCAAAGTTTGAGCAATTCATAGCCGTGGAGGACTGTTTCGAGCTTGCAACCTTTGAGTTTGTTTTTTCAGGGCGTTTGACTTGACCGTAGGAAGTGCATCGGGCTAGGTTTTGCGCCGACTTTAAATGCGGCAGGTTCCGTTCAGCATCGTAACAGGTTTGTTCTGTGTAGGAACAGCTTTTGCACAAGGCCAGTTGGTCAACGGCCTCCGTGCGGTTGTCGGCGATGCAGTCATAACAGATTACCAGGTGCGTGCGACTGCGGGACCGGCGATTGACCTGCTCCGCACAAGGCTAGGTGGGCGGTCTGAAGAGTTCCAGAGGCATGCGTCCAAAACGCTTGCTGACGCACTTGAACAGTTGGTCGAGCGCCAGTTAATCATGCACGAGTTCAACTCGAAAGGGTACACCTTGCCCGATAAGGTTGTTGACGAGGTTGTGGAGGCGCGAATCAAGGAGCGGTACGGTGACAGGGCAACGTTTGTGCGGACATTGCGTGCCGAGGGAATGACACTCGAAAAGATGCGTCGGCAAGTGCGCGAGCAGATAATTGTTAATGCGATGCTAGACAAGAATGTCTCTGCACAGTTGATCGTGTCGCCTTACAAGGTTGAGACTTACTACAAAGAAAACCCTGATGAGTTTAGAGTCGAAGACAGGGTGAGATTGCGTTTGATTGTGTTGGATCGGACTGCGGCACCGAGCTTCGAGCAACGAAAGGCTCTTGCGTGCGAAGTTCTCAAAAAAATTAAAGATGGCGCGTCACTCGCTGAGATGGCGTCGGTTTACTCGACTGGATCACAACGGGCACGTGGCGGTGAATGGGGCTGGGCAACGCGTACTGAGCTTTTCAAAGGGTTGTCTGACATTGTGTTTGAACTTGAGCCCGGCAAAGTCGGTCCTTTGATTGGGTATTCAGGGCAACCGACAGATTATTGGATTTGCCTGTACGACGATTCCGGCGAACCAGTCACGATTCGGCACTTCGCAACCGACCCGGAAACAAAAAAAGAACGTTTGGTTGAAGAGCAAACTTTGGAAGGGGCAGATACCGGCTCGGAACGTCACATTGGCGACGTGTTTTACATTGTACTTGTTGAGGAAAAATCACCAGCACATATCAGGCCGCTCAGCGAGGTGCGCGATGAGATCGAAAAAACGCTCCTCACACAAGCTCGCGACAAATTGCGCAAGAGGTGGATTGAAACTGTCAAGAGCAAAACTTTTGTGAGGTATTTTTAGCTGCAGCTATTGAGGTGAAACTGCTTTCCACGCATTGCAATTGAGTCAGCTTTACATAACAAGTCGTATCCACGCCGTGGCTTTGTGTTTTAATGGCAGATGATTGGCAAAACTTCCCGGTTACAAATCCACAGTGTTGCCCAGCCACCACAAACTGTAACACCGTTGCTCTTGGACAGAGCGTCGTTCAGGGTGCCTGAGCAGGCCTGGCTTGTGCGCAGTGGTAGTTTGGGACGGCCGCTTGCAGGTTTTTAAAATCCCGTTGCGTAGAAAAAATCCCGCATGTAGCTTGATTCACGCAGAATGCCAGCGCGCAACTCAGCTATAGGTCGCAAAGGGTGCATTTTCCGTAGACAAAGTATTGTTACGCGATAGGCATTTGTTAAAGTAGCGGAAATTTTTTGATGGCCGAACTTAATCTATGGACCTGGAAAAATCATCATCTGATTTGAGTGGGCGACCACCAGAGCAGGCGCGTCCGCGGCAGCGTGCCAAGAAAACTTCAGGTCGCGCAAAAGCAAAGTCACCTGTTACTGCCAAAGTGCGGAAACCGCAACAGCGTCTTAAGGCTGGTAAGAAGGCTGGAACACAGGCGACCAAAGCACCAAGAACAACACGCACACCACGACGCACAGTGCGTAAGCCGGCAGTCACAATACCACCTATTCTTCTGGAAGGTGACGCGCCACATGTTGAAATGCTCAAGGTGCCTGGGGAAACTGCCAGACCACACAAAATTCAAATCGTAACAGAACCTACGCCTCGGCCTGAACGTCAACCTCAAATCGAACTTGAAGGCACAAAAGAGGTTATGCTTGTTGCGCGCGACCCGCACAGCCTGTATGCACACTGGGATTTAAGCGGTCGCCAACGGCGCGAGTATGTCGCGCTTTCGGCCGACGGAAGTCTTGTATTGCGTGTTTATGCAGGTGAAGTTGGTGGGCGCTTGGTTGCACAAGTAAAACTGGCAGCGAGCGCATATGATTGTTTTGTGGATGTGCCTTTTGGCGGGGCGCGGTATCAGGCTGAGCTTGGCTACAATGACAAAGCCGCTAATTGGGTACGGATTTCGACTTCGGCCATAGTTACGACTCCGCCCAGCGAAAGTGTTGCACTTGAGCCGATAAAGTTCGCCACCATTCCATTGGAAACTCCGTTACCAGAATCGTCCGCGTCGGCAGCGAAAGCCGGTCTAGAGCATATTCCGCTTCCCGAAATGGCAGAGGCGATGTGCGCAACAGCCGTAATCCAGTCGGCTGTTCCAAGTCACATTGTGCCTGAAACTCGATCTGGGGATCGTGAACTACTACAAGAGCCGAAGGCCGTTGAACAGGGGCAGACACCTGAAGAACAGCGCGGCATTGGAATGAGCACGGCCGAACCAGGGCGCCAGATAGGTTCTGAAGCTGCTATTCAAATCATAAGAGGCGCGATTGAACATGGCATTTCAAGCCCGGGCGGCGAAGAGGAAAAAGGCAAGCAGTTCTGGTTTAACGTTAACGCAGAGCTTGTTATCTACGGTGCAACTGAACCAGATGCACAGGTTACCTTGGGTGGATTGCCGGTCAAATTGCGACCAGACGGCACGTTCAGTTATCGAATTGCATTGCCGGATGGGCAACACGAGTTAGTCGCCGAAGCTGTTTCAGCAGACAAAAAGGAGAAGAGAACCGCACATTTCAGCTTCACGCGCTTGACCAAGTACACTGCTGAGAGAGAAAGTCGTCAGAAAAGTTGATATTTGTCAGTTGGGTTAATTCGCGGCTGGGCAACAACTAATCAACCAAGACGAATACCAGGATCGGTAGCCGACGTTATTTTCATTACGTCAGGGCGGGGCTGTTGGCTGGGTTGGTTGCATGTTTGCCTTTGTTTCATGTTGTGTTTTTGCCTACCGATGCTTTTTGGTTCAGACGGAGTCGAGGGAAAATCGGTTCAGGTGTTGTGTGTTTTGGGGTTTAATTTTCATTATCTTGCCCGGGTTAATGGTGGTTTTGGGTGGGGCTTTGGGGGCACTGTTGTTTTTAGCAGGGTACCGCTTGGCAAGGCGCACGCATTACACATTCTGCCTTGTAATGGCTGGTGCAGCATGCGTGTTCATGCATTTTGGCACGGTGCTGAGCACGTATTTAGTATGATTGTGCTGTCTTGCCCCAGTGTAAGAGCGCTTTTTGTTGCGTGAGAAGTGTCAGCTTGCTTGTGGTCTAGCAGTGCGGACAGGTTAATCAAGCGAGTTAAGTCAGCTCTATGCATGGTTACATTGCAATAATCCTCCATGCGCATTTGCCGTTTGTGCGGCATCCTGAATACGAGAGGTGTCTTGAGGAACATTGGTTATTTGGAGCGATCACGGAATGTTATTTGCCCCTTGTTCAGGTCGTGCGCGGTTGGGTGCGGGACGGTATTCGTGCGCGGCTGACAATTTCGATTTCACCCACTCTGTGTGTAATGTTGCGAGACCCGCTATTGCTTGCGCGGTACGAGCATTATTTGGCTTGGCTAATTGAACTGGCCCATAAGGAAATACATCGAACACGACTAGTCCCTGAATTACACTGGCTTGCCAAGTTTTACAAAGACCGGCTCCAAACACTCCACGCAACGTATATCGAGTGTGAGCGTGACATTATTGCCGAATTCCGGCGGTTGCGGGACGAGGGCATGATCGAAATCGTCACCACTGCAGCGACACACGCAGTTTTACCTTTGTTTGCCCGCCACACGCCATCACTTCGAGCGCAAGTTTTAATTGCTCGTGATTGTTATCGTCAATTTTTTGGAGCTGAACCTGTGGGTTTTTGGCTTCCGGAGTGCGCATATGCACCTGAAATAGACCCAGTTTTGCGCGAAGCAAACATAAGATGGACCGTTTTGGATACGCACGGGTTATTGAATGCACAGCCGCAACCGCAGTATGGCATATTTGCCCCTGTGTTTACGCCTGCTGGCATTGCTGTCTTCGGGCGCGATTCAGAATCTGCACGACAAGTGTGGAGCCGGCACTCAGGGTACCCCGGCGATCCGCGTTATCGTGATTACTACCGCGACATTGGTTTCGATCTTGACCTCGAATATCTCGCGCCTTACCTGCCAACACCAACTTCGCGCTCTGCCACGGGCATAAAATACCATGCCATTACAGGGAAAAATGTGACAAAACACTGTTACGACCCCCAGGCGGCGTCTCGTGCCATAGACGATCACGTGTCAGAATTTGTTAATGCACGACTGCAGCAGATAAAAACCGCGGCAGCAGTACTAAGCCGTCCGCCAATAATCGTCATGCCTTTTGATGCTGAATTGTTCGGTCACTGGTGGTTTGAAGGGCCAACATTTCTCGACCGGTCCGTCCGAAAACTGGCGCTTTACCAAGATGTGGTGACTCTTTTGACGCCAACGGATTACTTGCGCGCAAATTCAACGTGTCAGGTAGTGCAACCGGCTTTATCAAGTTGGGGGAAGGAAGGTTATCTATCGCCCTGGCTAAACGAAAAAACTGCATGGATTTATCCTCATTTGAATACTGCACAAAACCGGATGTCGAAGCTTGCAGCCCACTTCATTCGAGCAAATACAATCATTGGCCAGGCGCTCAACCAAGCGGCGCGCGAGCTACTATTGGCCCAATCAAGCGACTGGCCTTTTATGATTTATACTGGTGCTAATCAGGAGTATGCAATACGCAGACTGACCGTACATCTAAAAAACCACTCTCAGCTATGCGCGCAACTCGATTCAGGCAACATAGACATTTCCTTCCTTGGATCACTCGAAAAACAGGCTGGCACATTCGGCCCAGTTGATTACACCTACTTCGCTCAACGTTCGTAATTACCATCTCCAAGCCCAGCGCCTTAGGAAATTAGCCAGTTGCAAAGAATAATATATGGTTACAACCACCTGAGCTCCCCCGAGAGGCAGCCTTCTTTTGCTAGCAAGCACACGCCCCAGCCTCATTTCACTCACCACTTGAAACAACGGAGCAAGTACTCTCCTGATACAAACCACGGCAGTCTTACCATGAAATAACGTGTAATACAATAAGATAGCCTTATCGCTGCCACAAGACTCACTTATTGTACTGTCGCTTTGTGCCAAACTGTGATGCGTGCTAATTTGTGTGCAACGTTAGCGATGATTACGTATCCCAAACATTACGACGTTATTGTTGTCGGGGCCGGGCATGCTGGAATAGAAGCTGCATTGGCGGCTGCGCGATTGGGATGCCAGACGCTATTATTGACGGCAAATTTGGATACCATCGGGCAGATGTCGTGTAACCCGGCAATTGGCGGCACAGCCAAGGGGCAGCTTGTCAGGGAAATTGATGCTCTTGGGGGTGAAATGGGTAAAGCTGCGGATATGTGTGGATTCCATTTCCGGATGCTTAATACAAGTAAAGGCGCTGCCGTGTGGTCGCCCAGGGCGCAATGTGATAAAAAAGCTTATCAATTTCGGATGAAATGGGTGTGCGAGCGTGAGCCGAACTTAGATTTGAAACAGTGCTTGGTCGAAGATGTATTGGTCAAAGACCAAGAGGCATATGGCGTAGGGACCAACTTGGGAATTCAGTTTTTGGGGAAAACAGTTGTCTTGACGACTGGCACGTTTTTGCGAGGGTTAATTCATATTGGGTTCAATCGGCTGAATGGAGGCCGATTAGGCGAAGCCAGTGCAGAAAAACTTTCAGATTCTTTAAGGCGAATTGGGTTAGAGATTGGGCGATTAAAGACTGGAACGCCACCACGTTTATTAGGCAGAACTATAGATTTTTCCAAAACGCAAGCACAGCATGGCGATGAGCCGATACCGTTTTTTAGCTTTTGGAAAGAAGATTTGTTCCACGTGGAACACGGACATGACCAGCAGAATGGTATAAGGACACCATATCCGCCAGGTTCTATCTTAGCGCGGGCAGGCGGCCAAAAACCTTGTTATTTAACCCGGACAACAAAAAGGACTGCCGAAATCATTCGGGCGAACATTGACAAATCGCCGCTATATTCGGGTGCAATTGTGGGTGTAGGACCGCGTTACTGCCCATCAATTGAGGACAAGATAATGCGGTTCCCGGACAAGGAAACGCACCAGATCGTCCTTGAGCCAGAGGGAATTGCAACCGAAGAGATATACGTCAATGGTTTTTCGACTTCTCTACCCGTAGAGATCCAACTGCAACTCATAAAAACTATCGTCGGATGTGAGAATGCTGAAATGCTTCGCCCAGCTTACGCGGTCGAATACGATTATTGTCCGCCCACACAATTACATCATTCACTTGAGACCAAGGTGTGCCGAAATCTGTTTTTGGCTGGTCAAATTAACGGGACGTCAGGATACGAAGAAGCCGCCGCCCAAGGGATTATAGCCGGGATAAATGCTGCCCGCCGCGTTTTAGGTCTCGAACCAATCGTGCTGGGACGAGAACAGGCTTATATTGGTGTGTTGATTGATGATTTGGTAACCAAGGGCGCTAATGAGCCGTATCGAATGTTTACGTCAATGGCGGAATACCGGCTTTTGCTGCGGCAAGACAATGCTGATTTGCGGATTACGCCTATTGGTTACAAGGTTGGTTTGATAAAGCGTAGTAAGTACGAAGTTGTTGAAAAAAAGCGGCAGATGATCGAGGCAGAAATAGCGAGGCTTTACAATACCAGGTTCAACGGAGAACCATTGGCCAAGATTCTGTCCAGACCGGGAACGACTTATAGAGATTTACCCACGAGAAACACTTATCTCTCGGCCGAAGTTATGCAACAAGTCGAGATCGCTGTAAAGTACGAGGGTTATATAAAGCGACAACTCGCGGAGGCACAAAGACTTAGAGAAGTCGAAGACAAATTAATCCCTCCTGATTTTGACTTTCAAAGTGTGCCAAGTTTAAGTGCGGAAGCGCGGCAAAAACTAACCAGGATCAGGCCTGAGACAATTGGGCACGCAGCCAGAATCCAAGGTGTTAGCCCTGCGGACGTTGCGGCTTTGGCTGTATGGTTAAAGTTTAGGCGTTGAAAAGACGTTCGATGCCAACGGTCTTAGAGTTCATAGTCTGGCACATTGGAATCCGATGGGCCTTTCTGATACTTGGCAGCGTTGTAAATCCTAAGCTTTCGAAATGATCCGATTGTAGTTTTGGATTGTTGTTCTTTCGCGGCAACGCTGATGCCAGACGTTTCTTGCCTGCCTGCTCCCAAACTAAAGCGTTTAGAAGGGAGAGCCGCTTGAAAAACAGCGAACGTTTTTAGTTTAGCTGAGAAAAGTTATTCTGTCTTCCGAGATATTGTTGGTTGCAGCTGTAAAAGCTGTCTTACAGGCGTTTCACGAACAGCTCAGTGTGGACAGAGACGGCGATACGCGGCATTGGGTGTGGGGATTAGAATTTTTAGATGGTTCGGGTGTTTGCGCCTGGGGCCATTCTAATCGGCAAGCGGTGTGATGGAGACCCGAATTTTGATATAGGTGGTACTTTTATAGTCGTAAGTGCTTCATATGTAAGGTGTTACGTGTAATGATTTAAGCGTTGTGAGCATTTGTTTGGGGAAACAAAATCTGGGATAATGAAATAGCAGCGATAAAATCTGGACACTGCTGTCCGTATCTTAGGCAGAGGGTATGAAAGTGCCGAACTGAATTTTTTTCATGAGTGTGGGTAATGGTTGTTGGACGTTGATCGTGCCGAAAAAGCCAGAATTTTGAAAGGGTTTTGTTGGTTGTGGAAGTTTCGCTGCAAGTCGGTTGTGCAAAAGACGCCCCGCAGCAAATCCCATAGCTTGGCAAGGCGTATGCTGCCAAAGCTGTGTGCCAGAACGCACTTGGAGGTGTGGTTGTGGCATGTGTTGTGAGACAATGAGGTGCTTTTTCAAAGCGGCGCAAAGGAGGATTGACTCAGCAGCGTTTACCCTGGCGGAGGTGTGCGTTGGAGCTGTTATTGTGTTGATAGTCTTTGGGAGCATTTATGCAGGACTAACAATGAGCTTCAGGGCGACACAAGCAGCGCGCGAAAACCTGCGAGCGACACAGGTGATGCTTGAGCGGTTGGAAGGACTACGCCTCTATAATTGGGATCAGCTTGTTAACAGCAACTGGATCCCTACGACTTTCACTGCCTATTACTTCCCTCTTACGAATGCGAACCAATCGCCGGGTGTTTTGTACTTTGGCACTGTCACAATCAGTAATGTCCCGTTTCCGAACCCTGTGCCGAACTACGCAAATGACATGCGGCTTGTGACGGTAACCATTTACTGGACCAACAGAATTGGGACAAACAGGATTGTGCGCACTCGGCAGATGCAAACGTTGGTTGGGCGCATGGGCTTACAAAACTACGTGTATTACAACTGATCTGAAAGATCGTGCAAATGCAGCTAGCCAATAACATCTACCAAATGAGCGGATCGGAGCGGGGCCGTGGATTTACCCTGACCGAGATGATGGTTGCAATGGCGGCCAGCACGATCATTTTCGGTGCAATTGCAACTTTTTTCATGTATGGCAACCAAAGTTTCGTGGCCATAGGCAATTACATGGACTTAAACCGGCGCAGTTGTGCTGCGTTGGACAAGATGACGCGCGATATCCGGCAAAGTGTCGCGCTAGTTGTTTATTCGACAAATCTGCTGGTCTTCAGGACAACAGATACAAATGCGGTTGGGGCTCAAAAAACCAACTTCATTATGTACGTTTGGGACCCGAATACGCGGAACGTAACGCGCTATAGATATGGTCCATCGGTACCAGATCGAGTCGAGGTGCTACTGACTGAATGCGATTATCTACGGTTCCTAATTTACCAGCGCAATCCGATCCCAGGCAGATTTGATTTCTACCCGGCGACAAATTTAGCCGGTATTTACCAAGCAGATTTATGCAAGCTTGTTGATGTGAGCTGGCGTTGTTCGCGAACGATCAAGGGGACAAAACTACAAACTGAAAGTGTGCAGACAGCAAAGATCTGCATGCGTAACTAAACCAGAGCGAGGTGTGGTATGAAACCGATAAATTACAAAAACAAAGGTTCGGCTGGCAGTGTTCTGATTGTGAGCCTGTGCAGTGCACTTGTGCTAGGGATACTGCTTGCCGGTTACCTGGTCTATACACAGACGCAAAACATCTCTGTGGCAAAGTCACAGAGTTGGAACGCGGCAATTGTGGTGGCTGAGGCTGGCATCGAAGAGGGGTTATCACATTTGAACCGTAACGCGCCGTACTTTGATCCTGTTGAGGGCACGAATAACTTAGCTGTCAACGGGTGGACAAACCTCGGGAACAACCGGTACGGCTGCCCACGCAGGTATCTAGGCCAAAATTTTTACGATGTAACGATAACCATTGTTGGCCTGACGCCAATAATTGAATCTATTGGGTATGTGTATGAGCCTGGGTTACAGGCCTCAGCACCGCGAATCATGTTCGCATCTGCAGGTGTACAGGTTCCTGCCGGGTACCAGACGCGAAGAGTTCGTACGTTCACAAGGATTGACTCTATGTTTGCCGTGGCAATGGCAGCGCGCTCAACGATTGACCTGAACGGCAATAACGTGACAACCGACAGCTTCGACTCTGCTGACCCGAACTTTAGCGACAATGGCCTTTATCCTAAAAACAACGTCAATAAGACTAGGGACAGAGGTGATGTGGTAACAAACGGCGAGATAATTAACACACTAGACATTGGCAACGCTAAGATCAAAGGACAGGCAAAGACAGGGCCGGGCGGCACCATTAGAATAGGACCGAACGGGTCGGTCGGCAGCCGTGCCTGGGTCGAAGGCGGAAACAGAGGTATTCAACCCGGTTGGTCAGCCAATGACATGAACGTTGTGTTTCCGCCTGTCCCACGACCCGACACAAGGTTGTGGGAATACATAGTCAAAAAAGAAGGCGAAGGCAGACAGACCATTGATGGTGTACAATACGACTATGTGTTTACTAAAAGTGGCGACTACCGTATTAGCGGCGACGGCAATATCGGCGGCAATATTTATGTAGCAAACGGCGTCAATGTCAGGTTGCTCGTCACAGGCGACTTTAAGTTGGCTGGCAAGAACGGTCGGATTTT
>CAZKTA010000020.1:0-104 GCA_964555645.1 uncultured Verrucomicrobiota bacterium | reverse complement strand
TGGTGTACAATACGACTATGTGTTTACTAAAAGTGGCGACTACGTTGTAACAAACAGCGGCAATATTTATGTAGCAAACGGCGTCAATGTCAGGTTGCTCGTCA
>CAZKTA010000019.1:0-58863 GCA_964555645.1 uncultured Verrucomicrobiota bacterium | reverse complement strand
CCAGAATATGGTGGTAGACGGCATCAATCTGATGCGGCAGCGGGTCAACCTGCGACACGTTGACCGCAAAGAGCGGATCAAACTAGCGGGCGAACCGGATCCGGTGCGCTTCGATGGCCAAAAACACAGCTTCGGCTCTACCTTTGAAGTCGCGACTTGCCTCGGTGAAGACCTTGACGCAAGCCAGATCTGCTGCGGATAGGACCGGGGAATAATGCCCGCCGTTTTTGGTTCGTACGGCGTCGATCTTGATGCGAACGCCGAGCCTTTGGCTGGCCAGCACAGGGATCGGTTCCGGCCAGAAGTGGCCTTCAAGAATTTGCCCTGTTAACAGCGTGTTCATGGTCTAGCTTTTGGCATTGGTGCATGTGCGAACTAGGCCTACACATGACTCGCGCATTGCTATGAGCAGCAGCCGTGCAACTGCGTGGCGCCAATCTGCCCGTGCAGGGCACCTCAGTAGCCTGAACGTTTTGCCGGGATATTTCAAGTTGCCAAGTACTTGAGCATGGCGCTGTTGCCCGGAGCAACATCGTTCGGTCGTGGAACGTTGCGGCCCTAGGCCAAACTGCCGCACCAGCAGTAGGTGCAGCAGGTTATAAGCAAACTTGTGCTTGGGCGTTTCTTTGATTTTGCCCTGGGCGCTAAGGCAGGCGTGTTGAATGTATTTGCGTTTTGTGGGGTGCCAATAGTCGCTCAGCTGGTAAGTCGGCTCCGGACAATTTCGGTTTTCAGGGTTTGCAAGCCATAAGCACGATTCAGTGCTTTGTAGTAGCAGCGCGTGAATTGCCATGCTGCGCGCGCTGTTTGGGGGCTGACCGCTCACCACACCAGGCAAATTGTTCTGGTAGATGCTGATCATTTTTTGCTCTGTGTGGGTGCTAGCTAAACTCTAGCCCGGTGCATCAGTGGCCTGCAACGTTTTTCATAGGTTGCCAGTGTTAACTGATGCGCTTCACGGCCATAGGCGCAAAGCCGCCCACAGCGCCGAGCAGGCAGACCGTGCACGCAAGTTGCATAGCTCCGTAATAGTGTGGGGATAAAACCGGCCCAATCCAAAGCTCGGATGTCGAAGCTCGAAACAATTCCGAATGACTAAACCGCAAATCTTCTAGGCTCGTTTCTGCAGATCCGACTCAAACTGCAAGAGCATAAGCAGCAACTGCAAAGTGAAATGAGCTGGGTCACACAAAATCACAGGCGGCTTTCTCGGTTTGGGGGTGATTCATTGTGTGCACACAGTGGCCAGAGTCATGTGTACACAGTTAGTGAGGTGGGCCTTAGGTGTAGTAGCCGCGGCGTGTCAGCAATGACCCGTGCGGTAATCCGGAAGGATTGACGTTCTTTACAGGCGCGGCCAATCTACCGGTTCGAGTTATGACCAGCTTTTGGAAAGTGCTCTGTATCACGGCGATGCTGTTGGTAGCCGCTGAAGTGCCAAATATGGTCACAGCCGATGATACAGCGGCACCGCGTGCGTTGGCAGATCCTCAACAACCACATCTTGTGCGCAAAGGGCTGCGCCTGCCGGAAATCCCGATCCATGACCCTTGGATTCTGGCGCACGCGGAGACAAAGACGTACTATCTCTACACGGCTGCACGACCGCAAATCGTTGGTACGAACCGCTCCGGCACTGTCACTTACAAGAGCAAAGACCTGCAAAACTGGGAAGGGCCGTACATAGTGTTCATGGTCCCGGATGGCACATGGGCAAACCCAACCCAGGGTGCTTGGGCGCCTGAAGTGCACCGCTACAACGACAGGTTTTACCTGTTCGTAACTCTTCACAATTCAGACCGTGTCATAGACCGGCCGCCTGATGCCTGGCGCATCACGCATATGCGCGGCACGATCATTGCCGTGGCGGATTCACCCGAAGGCCCGTTTGTGATGCTGAAGACCAATGCACCTGTTCCCCCGGCTGATTTCATGACATTGGACGGCACTCTTTACATCGAAGACGGTGAACCGTGGATGGTGTATGCGCATGAGTGGGTCCAGATAATTGACGGTACGATGGAAGCCATCCCGCTCAAACCTGATCTTTCCGATGCAGCAGCTCAGCCAATCCATCTTTTCAAAGCATCGGATGCACCATGGATCAATGCACAACGTAAACCGACCAAGCGCGAAAATCATTACGTCACTGATGGACCCGCACTGTTCCGGACTAAGACAGGACAGCTTTTGATGCTTTGGTCAAGCTACGACAAAGACGGCTATGTACAAACTGTTGCGCGGTCGCAGTCAGGCAAGCTTGCTGGTCCTTGGGAACAACTCCAACTGCTTGTACGCGGCGACAGCGGGCACGGTATGTTGTTCCGAACATTTGAAGGCCAACTGATGATGGTGCTGCATCATCCGTTCGGACACAATGCACGGGCTAAACTTTACGATATGGAAGACACCGGCGATAACCTGCGTGTAGTTCGCCCCCGCGAAGACTTGCATGGTCAAACCCAGGCCAATTGAGTAGCTGAGGTCATCAACCAAACATTTTGCTGGACGCTGCACGTGAGCAGTTCTACCTCGCGACGACGTTGTGCTAAGGTATCCAACCGACAAAGCCACCGGCACATAACCTGATGTGTGCCTTTGACACCGGCAATGTCTCCGGTAAAAGTTGCAAACCATTTCTTTTGGTTCTGACAGACCAACCCTATATTTTGCTCTGGAACGAAGTTTGCTCTCTGGCCCCCGGCAATCCAACACTGCAGCCAACCAAATTGGTGAAAGACGAGTCCGATGAACCGGAACTGCCTTGTCGAAGCTGTTGCTTTTCTCAACTCGGTCCCGCGTCGGCAGGCGGAGCTGAACTGGAGCTGTTTTTGCTTGGGCGGGCAACCGTCGGCTTACGGCTTGGTGAACGTTACAACGTAATGGTTGCCGAGCGTGTCGCCGTATGCCATGTAAAGCGTCCGTACGTTCGACCAGTTTACGGTAGATGCCAGCGTGTGATTGGTTATGCTCGGCAATAGCTCTGGCGAATTGTAGAGCCGTGCACCGCCGACACCTTCGATTTGTAGCTGAATACTGGTCATGTAAGCTGGCGGTCCGCTGAGTGTGGCGCCATTGGTTGCGTTTTTGTAAACCCAACTCACGCTCAGGACAACATCGCCGCTGACGTTCACAGTGGGCAGCGGTATAACCAACCGCGATGCGGCTTGTGGATCAGGCACGTTGAAAGTGACGTTTGAGCCTTTATAGCTCACAATCCATGTGCCCCCCGGTGCAGCCGCAGGATTGTGCACAGGTGGAGATTGGTAGAGCATCCAGTCTGTGCCACCGTACGACTGCCAAGCCGGTGTATTGGTCAATCCAGAGCCTGGTGGCCCGGTGAACCGCACGTTGGCTGACGGCGGATAATAAAAGTCGCCCCGCACACCAAATGCAGCCGAATAATTCGTCAGCGTAACCGGGTACGATGGCACCGGCGTATAACCGCTGCCGAACCCGCCGGCGTACGCAAATTCAAAAAACCACAGCTTAAACGAGGGCGAGTAACCCATTTTGGCACGCACAAACAGATTGCCTTCCGGTGGCTGATCATCCGCAAGGTACAATACATTCGTGCCGTCGCTTCCAATTACATCAGCCGCAACCCAGGTAGTCAGGTTGGTGGAAATTTCCAGAGTGTAATACACACCAGGCACAACGTGAAATTGCGCCTGAAGATGCCCGTTCACAATTGCTACATTTGTGAACCAAGGCGGCGTGGTGCTGCGCGGGAAAAACCTGCCGTACACATCACCGCCAACCAAACCTATAATGTCGCCGCCCGTGCCGGTCATGAAAGACCCGAACGTAGCTGTGAGCAAAAATTTACCGCCTGCATACAATACACCGCGCTGCGGAAACAGCGGTGCGTTTGTGCCTTGGTTCGCTAGCGGAGTAAACACCGGCCCAATCGGACTACCCACGCGGTCAATGAACCTTGCTTGCACGGTGTGGTTTGTAGCAATCACATCCTTTGCCCAGAGGACAAGGTAGTTCGCACCGTCGAATGCGACTGCAGGGAAAACCGACAACGGGTCGGTTGTCACAACGAGTTCAGGTCCAACCGGCGTGCCAGCTTGTGAAACCAGCCTGCCATACAGCATCAGTTCGCCTGGTCCGTCGTAATTGGTCGTGCAGTTCCACAAAACAAGGTAATTCGTCCCGTCGAACCCGATCGCCACCGGGTTACGGTCCATGGACGCGGTCGTATTGACTTTCTGAGCGGCCCCCACCGTGCCGCCTTGCGATATTGTGCGGCAGTAAGTGTCGTGGTTTGAACCTGCACGCTCTTGCCAGGCCACCAAGTAGTTGGTGCGGCCAAACGCTACTGCAATATCTTCAAAGACAGCACCGGCACTTATAACAACAAATTCCGACCCAAGAAGCGTTCCGGCGCCGCTGACAAACTGGCCGTACACTTTGCTGTATAGGCCGTCGCCCACCTTATCGTTTGCATCCACCCAAACCACAACGTAGTTCGTACCGTCGCAGGCAACATCGCGAACACGTTGGAAACCATGTGTCCCCACCCCAGACAGCAACGGAAACGCAGGACCCATTGTGCCGGTGCCGTAGTTGACGATCCGACCGAACATGGTGACACCGGTTGTTTTCGAGTAATCCGACCATACAACCAGGCAATTTGTCCTGGCACCGGCAACACCCGCTGCTGCCGGCCAACCCACATTTGCCGACGCTATGAGCAACGGCACTCCGACCAATTGCCCCGTCGGTGAGACAACTTGGCCGTAGATGTTCGTTCCGGCGATGTAACCGACCAGATAGTTTGTGCCGTCGTACACGGCACCCCCGGACATCTCGAACACAGCCGGATTCGTTGCAATTGGAAATTGTTGTGCCAGCACAACTGCACCCGATGTGACCAGCGCAAAAACCGCGCTAACCAACCTAGGAACTTTTTCGACGGCCAACCTACCACATGCAGACGTTACTTGTCCCGCCCTGGTCAATACGACCCCTGTAAATATTGTTTTTTGCATACAGATCAATTTTCCCACAGATATTGACGCCTGTCCAATCCAAACTTTATGTGGGGTGGGACCAGCGCGGATTCATTTGGGCACGGTGATTCAGGCGCAATCAAAATCCGAAACCCAACCAGTGCTGCAATTTTGGTCTCGGCGTCACTGCACGTGGTAATCAGCCGAGGGGTTGCGCCATGTCGTGTGGGAGCGCCCCTGCCAACAATCAAATGCCCGGGAAAGTAAACCTAAATTTCCGAAAACGCAGGTTTGGACGCGTCGGAACTGCGCCTGGCAACCACGCGTATCAATGGCTACGCATTTCCGATGTTCTGCAACCACCCTGCAACCGCAAGCCATGGCAATCTGTTGCCACCCCTAGAGTCACATCGCCGATGTATCTGCACTCGGCTGGTTGTAGCCGGCCCGAACGCATTCGGTGCTGGGCATCTGTACGATAGAATTTTGCGTGGTGGGGTTGCTTTGTTGAAAAGGCAGGCTTTATTTTGAAGTGCATTGGGTCCGTGGCAGACACGCCAACAGTTGAGGTATGTGCAAAGACCGATTGCTCCGGTTCAAGTTGGCTAGCGTGCCAGCCAGCGCCGAAGTTCCCACAGCATGGTGGGATTAGCCACTGCAACCGGTGCCTACATCCGCTGCAACAACGAGAACCCGTGTCCCTTGGTCCGGATCAAACGTACAGATAAGATTCTGGAAAAGGTCCGCCATTGTAAAGCTGCGGTTTTTACACAACACTCGAACCATGTCCTGCGAGCTTTTCCACTGAACAAAATATGGTGAGTTACCGTGTTCACCAAACACCAGCGGCCCACAGTTTTTTTCAGCCTAAAAACCAGTCAACCACACCCCGAAAAGCCAACTCTGTAGCTTTTTCTCAGGCCACAAAACTAATGACCGGCCTTGTTTACATTGTTGCATTTGGTTAGCTTGGGCACGACAAATAGGGTTTGCATGAACAAGGCGCTTGTCATTGTGCCGACGTACAACGAGCGTGACAATATCAGGCCGCTCGTTGACCGGCTATTGGCACTACCGGTCCAGGTAGACCTGTTAATCGTTGACGATAATTCACCGGATGGCACCGGCGCTTTGGCAGACGAACTAGCGAAGCTCCACCCGTTTATTCACGTATTGCATCGGCAACAAAAAGAGGGGTTGGGCAGGGCGTATGTCGCCGGGTTCAAATGGGCGCTCGAGCACCATTACGAGTTTATCCTCGAGATGGATGCCGACCTATCGCATGACCCAGCTGATATCCCGCGCTTGATCGAGGCTGCGAAAGACGCAGATTGCGTGCTCGGTTCACGGTATCTTGGTGGGATTCGGATCATGAACTGGCCACTGAGTAGGCTGATCCTGAGCAAGAGCGCCGCCAAATACGTGCAGGTTGTTACCGGCATGCCGTTTAGCGATCCTACAGGCGGATTCAAATGTTTCCGACAACGCGCACTACAGAGCATTAACCTCGATACGATCCGATCAAACGGCTACAGTTTTCAGATCGAGGTCACGCATCGGCTGTGGCGGCAGGGGATGAAAATTGTCGAGGTACCGATTGTGTTCACCGAACGACGCGAGGGCCGATCGAAAATGTCGGGACACATTGTGCGCGAGGCATTTTTCATGGTTTGGCGGCTTTTGCTGCAAAATAAGCTCCGCCGTAAACCAAGCGCATCCACGACTAAAAAAAACAATGATTAAGTGGCCGAGCTTGGTTGCAATGCAGAACAATGGACAGCTTTTGCAAAGGTGATTTGCTTGTCAAACGCTCGGCAGCACACATCTCTATTCCAGTTTAATCAGCGAGCGCAGGACAGCGAGGTTGTGGATGTCTTCTTGCAAGTCTTTTGATTTAGGTGTCTCGATGCAGCCGGGGTGGTCCTTAAACCTCGGATCATTCACGATGTGCATGAAAGCGCGTCTGCCGAGTGTGCCCATGCCGATATGCGCGTGTCGGTCAATGCGCGCGCCGAGTCCTGCTTTCGAGTCGTTCAAGTGAATGGCAACTACTTGTTCAAGGCCAATCAACGAATCAACCTGTTGGATTACGTTGTCCCATCCTTTTTGCGTGCGGATATCGTATCCGGCAGCAAAAAGATGCGCAGTGTCGAGACACAGCGCAAGCCGGTCAGGCTGCGCGACTTTGTCGAACGCTTTAGCCAAGTGTTCGAGCCTGTATCCGATGCAAGTTCCCTGTCCTGCAGTTGTCTCAAGTGCAATTCGCACAGACAATTGCCGCGTTGCACGGAGCGCTTCATCCAAGCCACGTGTCACTTGTTCGATGCCCGCAGTTTCGCCAGCACCAAGATGCGCGCCCGGGTGCAAGATAACAAATGGCAGTTGTAATGCTGCAGCAAGCTCGATTTCCTGAATGAGCGATTGGATTGACCTGTAACGTTTTGGTGCATCGGGTCCGGCCAGGTTAATTAGATACCCCGCGTGCGCGAACACATGCGCAAACTGGCTTTGGGCACGTTCTTGGTTAAACCTAATGATCGTCTCTGCGCCGTACGGTTTGGCGGTCCATTGCAGATTGTTCTTCAGGAAAAGCTGGACACATTCACACCCTATGCGGCGCCCGTACACAAGAGCTTGCCAAACGCCCCCTGCGATTGGCATGTGCGCGCCGAGTTTCATTTACTTCCAAGAATTCCGTAACCGTTCTACAGCCGCGACAGAACACACGGGCTGCAAAAGGCCCGTCACTGTTTGTTTTCTTTGTGTTTGCCTGCAGCCATGCGCATAAAGCAATTGCTTTAATCCCCCAAACAGTCAGCTCTGGTTTTGATGAGACTCGAGCGAATTTGTGCAAGGACACATGTGCCCTTTTGAATGTACACCACTCCAAGCCCACTCTGAGCCCGTAAAAAGCATTGGAATATGAGGGCGTTTTGCCTAAAAACGGTTTTTGGTTTGTGGTTCACGCTTTCGGGTGCGGTAGCGGGCTTAGGCACTGTGTTGAGCAGGCCAAAGGCTGAATTATGAACACATGTTCGTGGTAAACATTCTAGGATGTGAGCTTGCAGTCCACAGTTTGGCGTGTTGATTTCCTGCTCAGGCTCCAGCGTGTTGCCAACCAGCCATGCAAACCTCGAGGCTAGACTAAAAACGCAGGTTTTGTTGTGCACGCTTAAGTGCGTTTGCACAGTTTTTTGTTTGAGTCACCGGACTCAGAGTTTCCGCCGCTGTAAGCTGTTTTCGCTCACTGAGGGGCTGGCTACTCAAAACTGTCGTTACAACTGGTCGGGGCTTGTTAGCAGGTCAGCAACGCGTTTCAACAGGCGCCCAGCTGCACCCCCATCAAGCACACGATGATCAAAACTAAGTGTCAAGTTAGCTTCAGTAATAGGGACAAACTGTCCTTTTGTCTCGTCCCAAAACGGCGCTTTCCGGCCTGCGCCAAGTCCCAAAACAAGCGTTTGTTCAGGCAACGGGATAGGTGTCGCCAGCACAAGGCCGAACGTGCCGTAGTTTGTAACAGTTGCAATCGAGCCGCCTGTCATTTCAGGTGGCAACTTGCGTTGACGCGCAAGCCTGATTAGTTCGTTGTACGGTTCGACAAGTTCTTTGAGTGTTTTTTTGTCCGCTTGCCGTATAACCGGCACAAGCACGCCTTCTTCGGCTTCGACAGCCACTGCAATGTCTATCGAGGGCGGGTGCACGATTCGGTTCCCTACGAGCCGGCCTGCGGGCGCGCTGTTTTCTGCCAGCGCAATTGCAAGTGCACGCAACACATAAAGCGCAGGGCCGGGCTTGCCAGTGAGTGTTTTGCGGTGTGCGAGGAGTGGGTCAAGGTTGAACGGTAGTGCAACCATTGCGATTGGACGCGTCCAACTGCGCCGCATTGCGTCTGCGACGGTCACGCGCATTGGTGATGCGCGCGTGAGTTTCTGTTTTTCGAGGTTCGAGAGGAACCGCTCGAAATCTTGGATTGTTACTCGGCCGCCACTGCCTGTGCCTGCGATACCGGCCAGGTCGGCTGCATGCAGACCAAGCTCGAGCATCCGCGCCTTAAGGCGTGGTGACATGTAACTTACACCCGCGGCATTAGCAGGCACCGGCAAACCGCGCACAGTCGGTTGCACACCTGCTTTAGTGCGTGCACCTGGCGGTTCAGCATGCGCAGTTAGATCAGCCGTTTGTTCGGCTGCTGGTGCAGGCGCAGTGTCTAACCCGAGCCGCGCAGCTTCTTGTGGAGTTGCCTCGATATACCCTAATACCGCGCCGACTGGAAAACTTTCATTGGGTCGTGCGGTAAACATTTCGATTTTCCCAGAGCACGGTGCGGTAACGTTCATGGTGGCCTTGTTTGTTTCCACCTCGATAATGTCCTGGTCTGCACGGACAGTATCGCCAGGTTTAACAAGGAAACTGATGATCGTTGCCTCGGCTATTGACTCGCCGAGCTGCGGCATGATGATCGGTATTCGCGGCATATGCTCAACTGCATTGGTTGTACGGGCTGCCGTCCGCCTGCATGCGATCTTGCAAGACTGACGATGTGCAGCGGCCGACTTTCACTGGCTGCATGGCTTTTTGGGAAAGCCTCATAGACGCAACAAATTACGTGCTGCAATTGCAATGCTGCGTGCGGTTGGCCGATGGGCACCCCACAGGTTTGGGTGGAACGGCACCGGTGTGTCTTTTGCATTAAGCCTTTGAGGGGGTGCATCCAGCAAGCTGAATCCCTCGGATGCAACACGCGCAATTACTTCTGCCGTTACACCACCCCAAGGCCAACCTTCACCGACACACAGCAACCTGCCGGTACGCGCTACCGACGCCAAGACAGTGTCTGTATCGATCGGTTTAACCGTGCGTAGGTCGATCACTTCGATTTCAATGCCCTCGGTTGCGAGTTCATCTGCAACAGCAAGCGACTCGTGCAACATCGCCCCATAGGTTACAATTGTCATGTCACGGCCTTCACGCGCCACACGCGCTTTGCCAACCGGTAAAGCTTCTGTGGGCAGTCTTTCCGATTTCAGGTGGTAATAGAGGTATTTGTGCTCACAGAAAATGACAGGGTCGTCAATTGCAACCGCCTCAAGCAACATGCTATAAGCGTCTTCGACGGTCGCAGGCGTCATGACAATCAGCCCCGGGTAATGCGAATAAACCGATTCCATGCATTGACTGTGGAACGCGCCGCTGCCGATTGTGCCCCCTGATGGTAACCGGATAGTTATCGGGCAAGGCACAAGTGTGCGCCAGAACAACGTTGCGGCTTGATTAACAATCTGATTAAACCCGGTAGTTGAAAAATCTGCGAACTGGATTTCGACAATCGGGCGCATGCCTTCAATTGCAGCGCCAACTGCAAGGCCGATAATAGCGTCTTCACTGATGGGTGCGTCTATAACGCGCCCTGGGAATTGTTTTGCAAGGTCTTTGGTTGCCTTGAACGCGCCGCCGAACGCACCCACGTCTTGTCCGTAGATAAACACGCGAGGGTCCTCAGCAAGGGCGCGCGCCTGCGCTTCGCGAATTGCTTCAAGGTACGTGATGCTCATGGAAGGTCAAACGCGCAACTGGGTTTGACAGGTGCCACTGGTTCGGTAAACACCTCAATCAAATGCCGCGAGCTGATGGCTGTCCAGTCTTCGTCGGCCGGGTCGGGTGCCGGCTCGCGTTGCACCGTTGCAACGGCTTCGTCAACCTGCTGAATTGCTTCGGCGCGCCATGCGTTCAGGGTTTCTTGGTCCGCCCAACTTAACTTGCGCAGTTGTTCGCTGGCGACCTCCAGACAGTCACGGCCAACAGGTGAAAGTCTCAGCTCATCCGGTATATAACTTGCGTCGTCATGTTCGCCATGCCCACAGAGCCTTAGCAACTGCGCGACAACAAGTTGCGGTCCTGCACCGGCGCGCGCACGGGCAACTGCCGCGCCAATAACCTTTAGGCAGGCAGCTAGATCTGTCCCGTCAAGTTCAACCGACTCGACTCCATAGCCAATGCCGCGATCTGCGAGCGAGCGGCAAACGAACTGGCGCGAGTTCGGCGTCGAGTATGCGTACTGGTTGTTTGCTATTACCAGTACTAATGGCAGTTTTTCGACTGCAGCCTGATTTAATGCCTCGTGGAATGAACCGGTGGAGGTTGCGCCATCGCCAATTGATGCCAGACCAACTGTATCTGTTATCCCTTTCAATCTACGTGCAAACAGGACGCCATTTACGACCGCGATCATGGCTCCTAGATGGCTAATCATCGGGAGCAATCCTTCCTTTGGTTTACCCCGATGCACGTTGCCTTCGCGGCCGCGCATCGGCCCGAGGCGTGACCCGAGGTACGTACGCAGTGCGTCCAGGACGGTTTCACCGAATGCGAGTCGGCCCGCGGCATCACGGATCATAGGGGCGAACACGTCGCCTTTGCGTAAAGACAGTCCGCACGCCACACTAAGTGCTTCCTGGCCGCGCCCGAGGAAACAACCGCCATAAATTTTGCCGCTCCGGTACAGGCTCGCGAGCTTATCATCCAGCACACGCGCCAGCAGCATTAACCTGTAAGCGGTTATGAAAAGTTCACCCGGTGGTGCCACCTCTGAATCGGGCTTGCGATTAAGCTCAGCCTGAATCATGTGCGAAATTTAGCCAGGCTGACCAGCTTCTTGCAACGTTTCTTTACGGCTTTGTGCGCGCGGTTGTGCGCGGTCGGGTCAAACACCAGCCTGTTCATGTCCAAAAACTTGCAGCTCGTGTCACATTGCGGGGCAACAACACCGCATTTCCCCATGCTAGACACAACGCGCTGGGGTAGACCGCACACTTACAAGTGGCGAATCACCAGCATCAATCAGCCGAATACGCGATGTGGTGTTAAAAGTGCTAGCCAAAAAAGTGCATTCGACGCAGTCGAGTGTCAAAGACACGCATCAATTGCAGCGTTAGAGCAAAATGCGCGCTGGTCACAACATTCTGGTTGTTTGTAGAGATGCACAGGTACAAGAGCAACTCACACCGCTGCTCTCACAAGCAAGCGTAGGGTTTTATTACGCAACCGATTTGCAACAGGCGCTTGCCATGGCACAGAACGGTAAGTGCGACCTGATTTTGCTGGACGCACGTCACCAAGATAACGGTGTTATAGAACTCATAAAACAGCTCAGGCAGGACCCGTCAGCCGAGTCAATCCCGGTGGTAGCAATCGTTGACGGTAATTCGGCCAGTGCAACGCTAGCATTACTGGAACTGGGGGCTGATGATTACCTGCGTTTCCCGGCTGACGCGTCTGAGCTTGTTGCAAGACTCAAGGCTGTTTTGCGCACCAAACACACCCTCGAGCAACTCCGAAAAGCATACCATGAGATGGTCGTTGCGCGCGATGCAGCCGAACGCAGCGCGCGTGCGCGGGTTGATTTCCTGGCCAAGATGAGCCACGAGATCCGCACCCCCATGAACGGCGTGATTGCCATGGCGGGGCTGCTACTGGAAACAGCGCTCACACGCGAACAGCGCGGTTATGTCGAGACAATTTACTCTTGCGGCAATTCGTTGCTTGCAATACTAAACGACATCCTTGATCTGGCCAAAATAGACGCCGGCAAACTCGAACTTGTCAAGGAACCATTTGAGCTGCGCAGATGTGTGGAAGAAGCCGTGGACGTGCTTGCCCCCGAAGCCGGCGAGAAGAGGATCGAGTTGACATGTATTGTTGACCACGAGATACCCGCAAAGTTCCGCGGCGACGCTGTGCGTTTGCGCCAGGTGCTTGTAAACCTGCTCAGCAACGCAATTAAGTTTACCAGCGAAGGCGAAGTTGCCGTTAGTGTAAACGCCCCTGCTTTGCCGGCGGCTTTGCCCGGGCCAGACCAGGCCGGCCAAACTGCATCAAACTCGGCAACCGGACCGGTTGTATGGCATTTGCAGTTCTCAGTGCGCGATACCGGCATCGGGATACCACCCGAGCGCCTTGCGCGGCTGTTCCAGCCGTTCAGCCAGGCAGACGCAACCATAAGCAGGCAGTTTGGGGGCACCGGTCTGGGGCTTGCCATTAGCAAAAGGTTAGTCGAGCTGATGGGCGGCAAGATGTGGGTTGAGAGTGTCCCGCAAAGAGGGTCAACTTTCTATTTCACGCTACCACTTGAGGCTGTTCCGGAGGCAGTTGCCCCCGATGAGACAAAGCCAACACCCGAGTTGGCAAATATGCGGCTGCTGATTGTTGATGATAACGCAACAAGCTGTCGCATGCTTATTACACAAACCAGTGCATGGGGTATGGCACCACGCGCAACCCAGAGTGCGGTAGAAGCGTTGCGATGGCTTAGCGACGGCGAAAAGTTTGATTTGGCCCTGGTTGACATGGAAATGCCCGGATTCGACGGGCTACTGCTTGCGCGCGAGATACGAAAGCTGCCGAACGGCAACAGGATGCCGCTAATACTGCTGAGCCCGATTGGCGTGCATGCCGAGTCGGTGGAATTTGCGACGGCGGGTTTTGTGGGGTTGTTGATCAAACCTGTCAAACCCGCCCGGCTCAAAGAAGCGCTGCGGCAGGCTGTCTCAGGCGCAAAACCCGCCACGCCACCGCAGCAACCAGAGGTGAAACCGGACCAGACACTGGCGGCACGCTTGCCGTTACGAATTCTTGTAGCCGACGACAACAAGATAAATCAAAAAGTCGCAGTTCGGTTGCTGCAACAGTTGGGGTATCAACCGGATCTGGCTGCCAACGGCCGCGAGGTATTGGCTGCGCTAGATAAACGGCCGTTCGACCTGATTTTCATGGACGTGTTGATGCCAGAAATGGACGGGTTGGAAGCCACACGCGCAATTCGCGAACGCCAGAAACAAACTGCGCAATACCCGAACTACAGGCCGCCGTTAATAATTGTGGCAATGACGGCCAGTGCAATGGCTGGCGACAGGGAAAAATGTATTGACGCCGGCATGGATGATTACCTTGCAAAGCCGGTTCGACTTGAGGATATACGGCGGATTTTGGAACGGTGGGGGCCGGTTGCAACAAGCGATAATGAAGTCGCTTCCAAAACGCTTAGATCAGCTCAACCAAACACAACCATGTCACAGCAAAACGGATCTAGCCAGGCTCAGCAAGCTGAGCCCAGCCCGGTTGATGTTAACAGGCTGGTAAGCATGACCGAGGGCACCGAAGACAGCGTGCGCGAACTCATCGGGTTGTATTTGAGCCAAACAGTAGAACAGTTCGAGCAGATCAAGGCCGCACTTGCAAGTGCAGACGCACCCACTGTCAGGCGGCTTGCGCACAGTTGTGTGGGCGCAAGTGCAACCTGCGGTGTGGTACGGCTTGTGCCGCTTTTGCGTGAACTTGAACGAATCGGCCAGGATGGCACGCTAGACAAAGCACAACCGGTTTTAGAGCAGCTCCTGCGCGAGTTCGAGCGCGTCAGAGAGTTCTTTGCCAACGAGCAAAACATAAAAAACGCCATTAAAACATCCGTTAAGACTTAAGCCATGAAAAAACTACTGTTAGTCGAGGACGACCTTGTTGCTGCTGATATCTACAGGAACAGGTTCGCTGCAGCCGGGTTCGAGGTATCAATCGCGCTGGACGGTGAGGCTGGGGTGCAAATGGTACACAGTGTCATGCCCGACGTGATCATACTGGACCTCATCCTGCCGAAGATGAGCGGCGTGGAGGTCTTAAAGCACATCCGGGCAAACGAGGACACACAACATATACCTGTTGTTGTGCTTACCAACGCGTATCTGAGCGCGATGGTCAGCGAAGCGTGGCGGGCGGGTGCAACAAAGTGTCTTTCAAAGGTCAATTGCACGCCGAAAAACGTGGTCGAGATCGTGAACAGCGTCCTGGAAGATTACGCCGAATCGAAGCCACGTCCTGAAACCCAAGCTACCCAGAAACCAACTCAGGTCGGTGCACAGGCAAAGCCTGAGCCGGCCGACGAATTGGCTAAGGCCGCCGAAGCCGATCGAAAGTTCATTGCTGAGCTGCGCAAGCAATTCGTTGCCGAGCTGCCAACAGTGCTGACTGGGTTGCGGACAAATCTGCAGGAATTCGTTAAAAGCGAAGCTGAAGGTAAACAACTCAACCAACTGTACGAACTACAGCGTAAACTTCATGCACTAACAGGCAATGCAGGGCTGACTGGCCTTGTCCAGATCGCGCATTTATCGGCTGCGCTTGAGGCGCTGACAAAAGAACTGCGTGAAAAACCAAAGAACATCAACGCCTCGACACTCCGGACGATGGCGTTGGGCGTTGACTTTCTTGGGGTGCTGTTCACCAATGCGGCAACTGACGGCACAAGTGAAATACCGACTGCGACTGCGCTTGTTATTGACGACGAAGCCATTTCGCGTCGTGCGATCGTTTACGCACTGCAGAAGGCAAAGCTGCGATGTGTGATTGCCGAAAATGCCGATGCTGCACTCAGACTTGTTAACCGGGCTAAATTCGATTTCATAGCGCTGGATGTTGATCTACCTGACCTCTCCGGTTACGAACTCTGCGGCAAAATCCGCACCTTGCCCGATTACGCGCACACGCCCGTTGTGTTTGTGACACCCATCAACGATTTCGAAAGCCGCGCAAACACTACGATGAGTGGTGGCACAGACCTGATCGCCAAACCGTTCCTGTTTGTCGAGCTGGCAATCAAAGCGCTAGTGTACGTGTGGCGCAACAGACTCCCGCCCCCAGCCGAGCAGAATAAAAATTTTGCTGCGCAACAGCCGGTCGGCACATGCCCGGCCTGAGCTTTGACAGCGGCCTAGGGTCGGGATAGTTTTTGTGCCATGGAAACTTTGCATGCACCATGGCGCATCGAATATATAAGAGCGCCAAAACCGTTGCCGGCCGATGGATCGCTCTTCACCTGTATTGCACGTGCCAATGATGACGAGGCAAATTATGTCATTGCACGCGAGCGCACATGTTTTGCCCTGCTAAACCGCTACCCGTACACTGCCGGGCACCTGATGGTTGTGCCATATAAACAGTGTGCGGATCTCACCGGGTTAACCAATGATGAACTCACCGACTTGATGAAACTCACCACACGTTGTATAAATGCATTGAAGCAGGTGATGAACCCAGAGGGTTTTAACGTGGGCATCAACATTGGCAAAGTTGCAGGCGCAGGCGTGGTTGAACACGTGCATATTCACGTAGTGCCGCGCTGGTCGGGCGACACCAATTTCATGCCTGTGCTAGCTGGCACAACCGTGCTGCCTGAGGCACTCTCTGAAACAGCCGCAAAGTTGCGAGCTGCACTTGCCAAATGACCCGTTCAACGTTCATGCAGGTCAAACTGCGCATTAGTCCAAAGTCCACAAACCGCACTTTGCTCGGCTTGCGTTTGACCCGGTCGGTAGCTAGCTTTCGGATTCGCGTGAGTCTGACGGTTCGACACTCTTCAAGCTGCTAACACATGCCAACGGAGACTTTGCATTTCGAAAGCGCGCGTTTCGCACAACAACTCTACAACAACGACGCGCGTAATCTGCAAGCGTTGCAGGACGAACTCGGTGTTAAAGCTACTTCACGTGACGGCTGGATCAAACTCGAAGGTGCACCCGCGGCAATTGACCGTGCAAAACAGCTCTTCATGCAGCTTGAGTCACAACTGAAAGCGGGTGTGCCGCTTCGTAACCGTGAATTTGCGCATGCATTGCAGGTCATCAAAAATGAAGGGGCCGACGCCCTCAAAAATTTGATGGCCGACCGAATCTGTACCTCGGATAAAAAGCCGTCTGTAACACCCAAAACACCCGGTCAAAAACGCTACGTTGACGCTATCCGCAAGTACGACATCACAATTGCAGTCGGGCCTGCCGGCACAGGCAAAACCTACCTGGCAGTTGCGATGGCGCTTGCGGCGCTTCGTGAAGGCAAGGTCTCGCGTATAATCCTGACACGCCCGGCGGTTGAAGCAGGCGAAGCGCTCGGTTTTTTGCCCGGGGACCTTTACGAGAAAATCATGCCTTATCTCCGGCCGTTGCACGATGCGCTTTACGACATGTTGCCGGCAGAGGAAGTCCAAAAACAGATGGAACGCAACGTAATCGAGATTGCGCCCCTTGCCTACATGCGCGGGCGCACGCTGAACAACGCGTTCATCATATTGGACGAAGCGCAAAACTCGACCACCGAACAAATGCTCATGTTCCTAACGCGGCTCGGCCACGGCTCAAAAGCGGTTATCACGGGCGATGAAACCCAGGTTGACCTACCCCCGAACAAGCAATCTGGCCTGATCGAGGCCCACCGGATCCTCAAGGACGTCGAAGGCATCGCAATTATTGAGCTTGGTAAACGCGATATTTTCCGGCATCCGCTGGTGCAACGCATCATTACCGCTTACGAGGAACATCGTGCCAGGGCAAGGTCGTTAGGCACATGACCAATAGAAAAGCTAAAATCAAGCGCGCGCATTTTCCTGGCCGGTTTGACCTCGTAATAGCCAATCGCCAGCGCAGCCGCAGTGTCAACACGCCGCTCCTGCGCAAAATGACCGCTGCGCTGCTCGAAAAACAACTTGGAATTGCTTCCTGCAGATTAGGGGTGTGCCTGGTTGGTACAACGCAAATAACCCACTTAAACGAAACGTTCTTGCAGCAGTCGGGCCCGACAGACGTGATTGCTTTTGACTACGGCAATGCGCCGGCCAATCACATGCACGCGTTTGACCCGTGCCAACCATCCCAGTGCGAACTTTACGGCGAGATTTACATTTGTGTGAGCGAGGCAATCAAACAAGCGCGCAGGTTTAACACCTCGTGGCAGGCGGAGCTTAGTCGGTATCTTGTGCATGGCGTATTGCATCTGCTCGGTTACGACGATCAAACACCGGCCAGCCGCCGCAAAATGAAGAAGCTCGAAGACAAGTTGCTTCGTCAAATTGCGCGCGAATTCCCTCTCAAAAGTATAGAGCGTCAACCCGGCCATGCCGATGGCCGCTGATCGCTGGTTACCCGCATCAGATTCTTATCACAAAAACGTGGACCAGATCGCTTTTCAAGGTTGACTTCAAGAGCAGCAAACAACTTTGCTGCAGCTGTGGTGGGTTAGGTAAGCTGCATTTTCGAGTGCGTCTGTACGCTCAGCACTTATCAAGTGAGCGACAAAGAGACTGGTCTGTCGGGCATGGTGCCAAGAAAGTAACAAGATACAGTCGCATGTGCAGATTCAGCGATTAAACTGACGCAATGGGAGCGTAACCTGCGTCATTAACAACGTCTGTGCCGGGTCTAACCCACACATTCACAAAAAACTGCTTCCAACTGCGGTTCCGCAAGCGACTGCGCGTCTTGAAGTTCGTTTGGATGTAAGATTGCACATTTGTCAAACCATACACGGCGCAAGCGGACATTTTGAAGTGGGTTGATTGACCGGTCTTGGCCCTTTGCCTTGAGCTACAAGCTGCTAGAACCTAAAATCCACGTCGTGAAGCAAAAGTTTTTTGTGCACTGGCGCGCGTGTTTTGTGACCGGGCTTGCGGTGGTCTTGCCTGCAGTAATTACACTGGCGGTCGTCAAATGGCTTTTTGGCACAATCGCCGCATTTACCGACACGCTACTTTTTTTTATGCCGCGCGCAATTACGCACACGGACGACGGGCGCGGCCCGATGATATGGTATTGGCGCGTAATGGCATTTGTAGTTGCGTTTTTGTTGGTTTGCTTGGCTGGTCTTCTGACGCGCTACTATATGGGCAAACGCATTATTACGTGGTTCGACAATACGATGTTGCGTGTGCCGTTGCTCAACAAAATCTACGGCACGGTCAAACAGGTCAATGAAGCGCTCACGTCCGGCAAAAAAACCGCATTCAAAACGGTTGTCTTGGTCGAGTTCCCGCGTCCGGGGTTATACGCAGTTGGGTTCGTCACAAGCGAGCAACACGAAGAAGTTCAGGCGAAAACCAAAGAAAAGGTCGTGTGCGTATTTGTCCCTACAACGCCAAATCCAACAACGGGTTTTCTTGTGCTTGTGCCTGAAGACAAGGTCACAAAACTCGACATGTCTGTTGCCGAAGGCATCAAGTACATAATCAGCCTTGGCTCAGTTTCGCCGGACTATGGAACACAACCACTCACGCCAACCTCTGCCACCCGTACTTAACAGACGCCAAAAACCACAAGTGCACCCGACATGTAACACCGGCCGCCGTCAAACTGTTCCGTGTTGTAACGCTTTAATGGCTACACATTATACCGGTGCATAGGCCCCTGTGATCGAGTCTGCCATAGGCATAGTGATGCGGACTTATCCGTTGACTGATACCAGTCTGCTTGTGCACTGGCTCACCCCCACACACGGTCGAATCGTAACGGCAGCCAAGGGCGCACATAGGCCAAACTCGCCGTTCAGGGGGAAACTGGACCTGTTTTATTTGTGCGACTTAAACTTCTACCGCAGCAGGCGGGCCGATCTGCATACACTCAAAGAGGTGAGCGTACGTGAAACACATCCTGTGTTGCGGACAAGTCTTGGGCGGCTCCAACAGGCTTCATATTGCGCTGCGCTTATCGAGCAAACAACCGAAACCGAAACACCGTTACCAGGTATGTTCAATCTCTTTTTGGGATTGTTGGCGCATTTGTGCTCTAACCCGTCTGGTGCACATGCTATTTTTGCATTTGAACTGAAGCTTTTGACGGAGCTGGGACTTAAACCCAACCCGGATAAAATGCATCTCAGCCCGGGCTCGAAACAGATCGTTAAATACCTGATCGAGCGTGACTGGGACGCGCTTCCGCGGCTGCATCCAACGGATACCCAAACAACTGAATTGCGCCAATTCTTACACGGATTTTTGATCTATCACCTCGGCAAGTTACCCGAAGGCCGGGCTGAAGCGCTTAAAGCATCCAGCACGCTGTAATCACAACCTAAGGCCTGCCCGGACAACCGAGCCTGTGCCGGAGCAAACTCTTGCCAAAACGACCTTGGCCTTGTTTGCTATGGGGCGTGTCCGGCATAGCGTCCTTTGCCCGATATTGGCTGCCTGTGGTTATCTGGATGACCCTAATTTTTTCCGGGTCAGGTAATGCGCTTTCAGTTCCGAACACGTCACGCATTCTGGGGCCGATCATCCGATGGTTTTTCCCGAACATACCTGAGGACCAAGCCAGCGTAATTATTCTTTGTATCCGCAAATGCGCACATGCAGTCGAATTCGGTGTTCTGGCGTTGTTGTTTTGGCGCGCACTTGCCAAATCTTCAAAAAAAAACAAGCTAACCTGGCACTGGGCAGATGCGCGTCTGGCGCTCGTTCTTACGGCGCTGTACGCAGTGTTTGACGAATTTCGCCAGAGTTTTGTGCCCTCGCGCCAAGGTGCGATGCGCGATGTGTTAATTGATATTGCCGGGGCGGGAATTGCGCTTTTTTTGCTTTGGTTGTTTTGGGGCCGTAGGTGCTCCGTGAGGGATAAGCAAAAAACTGAAGACGCACTTTGAATCAAAGCGATCCTATTTCGGGCCATAGCGGCTCAAGGTCGGGATCGGTAAGCGCCATTTGTTTTAACTTGTCGGTGTCTCCAACTGCAAATGCCCGCTTGAGCAAACGGCGTGCCTCGGTCAATTGGCCGAGCTGGCAGGCGTAACACGCAAGATTAAAGGCAATGATCGGTTCGTCCGGGAATTTGTCATAGGCCGGCCGCAGCACCTCCCACGCCTTTTGCAGGCCGCCTCCAGGCACACGCCTCAGCGCATAGGCAAAGTGTAACCATCCACTCGGGCGGTCTGGTGCGCGCTCAACCAACGCACGTGCGCTTGCGAGTGCTGCCGACCAATCTTTCAACTCGGCGTAAACCATACAGCGCACCTCGAGCACATCTGGGTGCATCTGGTTCACCATGCTGATATTGTCCAGCTCGGTACGTGCCTCGGCAGGGCTACCAAGCTCAAGCCATCCAATGGCAGCGTTCAGATAATGCAAGTCTGGCGGTTCAATCTGTTCCATACTTAAACCGCACCGACAAATTTGGTTCCTCGGACCCAACCTACAGGCACGCACACTGAAAACAAGCATTGGCAGCAGCGGCCTATGTTGGTTCAATTTGTCTCATGCGAATTACCGGCGGTAAAGCTGTTCGACGGATTCTCAAGGTGCCCAAAGGCGGTGCAGTCAGGCCGACATCGGATCTTATTAAACAAGCCGTGTTTAACAGCTTGGGCACACGAGTTGTAGGCGCGCACGTGCTTGAGTTGTTTGCCGGTACGGGCGCGTTAAGCCTTGACTGTCTGAGTCGCGGTGCTACTGCGGCAGTATGTGTCGAAAAATCGAATAAACACGCCGAGTTTATCCGGCAGAACACGCGTATTGCTGGTTTGCCAACCGATGCAATTGAAGTGCGCGTCCAGGATGTGTTCAGCGCAATTGCGCAGTTGGCAGCAACAGACCAGCGGTTCGATCTGATCCTGGCCGACCCGCCCTACGGCGAGAAAAACGTTGGTCACAGGTCAACTTCACTTGCACAAAGGCTCTTGGACAATCCGCACCTGCCACGGTTACTGACCGACGATGGCCGGTTTGTACTCGGTCACGCAAGACGCGATACGCTGGCAGTGCCGGCCCATTGGCAAGTGGTAAAAACACTTAAGCACGGCGATAGCGTGATGCTGTTTTTGAAACGGGCTTAGGCCGTTTCTAACCCGCGGCAAGCACCGCGGTAACCTGAATCCTTACCACGACGAACAAGCCGAACACTCAATACTTGAAGGGATAACGAAACTCAGCCCGAACTGCTGCGTAATGCGGTAGTGCAAGCACAGAGCCATGATTCTTCTGGCCCGCCTTTTGGTGGTTGAATTGTGGTGGGGAACAAGACTGCGCTGCAAACAGAATTAACCAACGCCGACGGCGCGCACCTCTCAAATCCGCTACGGAATCCAGCTCAGGAGCGGGACCGGCCGCCTCACAAATTGACGCGCTGGGGCCGTCCTACTATCTGCCGCGCTGCTCGTGCTTTTTTGGTTGTTCCTTCGGTCGCTGACGTTCCAGTTCTTTGGCGCGCTCGACCATGGCCTGTTTGCGCGACAATCGGACGCGACCTTTTTCATCTACACCAAGGCACTTTACCCAGATCTCGTCGCCAACGCGGACGACGTCTTCGGTCTTTTTAACCCTGAAATTTGCAAGCTCGCTGATTGGCACCAGCCCATCTCGGCCGGGCAGAAACTCGACAAATGCGCCGAAGTCTTTGACCGTAACAACCTTACCCCTATAAATCTTGCCGGGCTCAGCCTCGGCCGTAAGCCCAAGAATTGCGTCGCGCGCAATACGCATTCCCTCTTCTGATACCGAGAAAATCTTGACCGAGCCATCGTGCTCGATATTGATTTCGCAGCCGGATTCATCCACGATCTTCTTGATGTTTTTGCCCCCCGGACCGATCAATGCACCGATCTTTTCAGGATCAATCTTGAGCGTAAGTATCCGCGGTGCGTATTTGCTGATCTCTTTGCGTGGCTCAGCCAGCACCTTGTTCATCTCACCAAGTACGTGCATTCGCGCTATTTTGGCCCGTTCGAGCGCCTCCGCCATAATCGAGTGCGGTATGCCCGGCAGTTTCAGATCAAGCTGAAAGCCAGTAATACCTTTCTCGGTTCCTGCTATCTTGCAGTCCATGTCGCCAAATGCGTCTTCGGCGCCAATTATGTCGGTCAGCAGTCTGTATCTGGCAATGTTACCGGCCTCATCGAACTCGGTACAAAGCCCAATGCTGATGCCGCCAACCGGTTTTGCCAGTGGGATACCAGCATCCATCAGCGCGAGCGATCCGCCGCAAACCGCCGCCATCGAGGTCGAGCCGTTTGATTCCATTATCTCCGTCGAGATACGGATCGAGTACGGATACGAATCCAATGGCAGCAGCGGTGCAATCGAGCGTTCAGCCAGTGCGCCGTGGCCAATCTCGCGTCGGCCAGGGCCGCCTATTCGGCCTGTCTCACCCACAGAGAAGTTTGGAAAGTTGTAGTGCAAGATGAACTTTTTCTCTGTTTCACCCCCTGTATATGCGTCAAATTCCTGCACGTCTTCGTCAGTGCCGAGCGTGGCTAGGCTCACCGCCTGTGTCTCGCCCCGGGTGAACAGGGCTGAGCCGTGCGCACGTGGCAATATTCCCACATCGCAATGTATCGGGCGGACTTCGTCAAACGCGCGTCCGTCGATTCGTTTTTCACCATCCAGTATAAGCGCGCGAACAGTGTCACGCTGAATCCTGTGAAACAGTTCCTTAAGGACAGACTCAGTTGCAACTTCTGCCCCGAACTTCTCGACAAGCTTTGCTTTTACTTCGTCGAACAGCTGGTTGACAGCCGTTTCACGCGGAAGTTTACCGGGCGTAAGCAGCGCCCGGACCAAACGCTCCGAAGTCAATGCCTGTGCCTCCGCCAACAGCTCGGCTGGCAACACACGCGCCGTGAACGCGCGTTTCTTTTTGCCTGCGCGCTCTGCGAGTTCCTTTTGGGCGGCGATCATCGGCTGGCAGGCCTCATGCGCAAAGGCAAGTGCAGCCATGAACTCTGACTCGCTGATCTCGCGTGCTGAGCCTTCAAACATCACAAGCTCCTTTTCGCTGCCAACGTAAACAAGGTCTAAGTCGCTCTTTTCAAGCTGCGAATGTGTCGGGTTAATAACGAACTTGCCGTCAACACGACCTATTCGCACTGCGCCCAAGGGTCCGTTCCACGGTATGTCGCTCAACATCAACGCTGCTGATGCGCCGTTGACAGCTAGCACATCCGGATCGTTTTCGCCGTCTGCACTCAGCACAATGCTTTGTACCTGGACTTCGCAGCGCCAATCCTTGGGAAATAACGGGCGCAACGGCCGATCAATCATCCGTGAGGTAACAACCTCTTTTTCGCTCGGGCGGCCTTCGCGTTTGAAGTAGCCGCCGGGGAACCTTCCTGCCGCAGCAGCCTTCTCCCGGTAGTCAACCGTCAACGGCAGGAAATCAACATCTTCCTTGGGTTTGGCGGCGGCGACGGCAGCGACCAGCACTATGGTTTCGCCAAGTTGAACTAGAGCAGCGCCGTCGGCCTGTCTTGCCAGTTTGCCAGTTTCAATTGTGATTTGGGTTTCGCCCACTTGGGCGGTTACTTTTTCTGACATAATTCAGTTTATACCGCCCGCTGTGCCGAGTAACTTCAGTGAAACCCGACTCGATGTTCGGGATTCAATGAAATCGCCCGGGCGCAGCGGGCATTATTTTGGTTATAGTTGTGGTTGTTTCAATGTTCTGAACAAAAAACTGCCTGTGGCACGCTACCAGAGCAAAAATCGTGGTTTACAATGTCGGTTCGCTCGCACGGACACGAAAAAAGGTTGCGGGCCGTGCACTGCATGGCGGCCGACTGCGGGTTACTTGCGTAGTTTAAGCTTTCGTGTAATAGCCTGATACCGTTCAAAGTCGGTCTCACGCAAATATTCCAGCAGCCTGCGTCGTTGGCTTACCATTTTCAGCAGCCCGCGTCGTGAGCTGTAGTCTTTCTTATATTTTTGCAGATGTTCGCTCAGGTGGTTGATGCGAGCCGTCAGCAAAGCAATTTGCACGTCCGCTGAACCAGTGTCGCGCTCATGCAACCTGAACTGCTCAATTATTTTTGATTTGGGCAGTGTATTTGCCATCAACTATCTTTCCGTTGTTAAATGCCGCACCTAATTTATTGCCCAACCAACTCTGTGTAAAGCACATTCATATCTGCGAACGCGACAACGCTGAGTTAAACGCTAGCACACGCGATAAACCGACTCGGCAACAACACAAGCTGACGATCCTGGCTGATGTGCCTGTGTAGGTCAACTGCTCGGTTAGGTAATTCCCGGAAGCAATTGGCAATAAGAACCGCGCTCCAAGTTTTTAAGGTCAGACACAAGCCTGTGGTCTTTGCCGGCGTGTTCCGGCACTGATTGAATCCCGGAGCCGATCCCATACGGGCCGACGGGGTTGCAGAGCTACGTCAACTTGCTACTGCACCTTCCTCTGGCGCGGCAGACCTTTGCGTGAAAACGAGCTTGTCGCCTTCAAGTTCAACAACCACAGGTTCATTTTCATGAATGTTGCCGCGCAGGATTTCCTCAGCTAACGGGTCTTCAAGTAGCCGCTCGACGGCACGGCGCATCGGCCGCGCACCGTAGTTGGGGTCGTACCCGCGTTCAACCAGGAACTCTCTGGCCTTTTCGCTGAGTGTAATCTTGATTTTTTTGTGTTTCAGTCGGTCTGCGACTTTTCCAACCTCCAGCTCTAGAATCTGAATAAGGTCCGGTTTGGTCAACGCGCGGAACACAATCACGTCGTCAAGCCGGTTCAAAAACTCGGGCCTGAAGGTCTTCTTTGCTTCCTCGAGAATGCGCTCGCGCATCTTTTCGTAGCTTGTCTCGTCGGATATGGGGGAGAAGCCGAGCGTTGATTGGCGGCGGATAGTGTCCGACCCGACATTCGAAGTCAGCAGCACAATCGTATTGCGGAAGTTCACCACTCGGCCGACGTTATCGGTCAGTTTGCCTTCCTCAAGGATTTGCAACAAAATGTTCCACACATCAGGGTGCGCTTTCTCGATTTCATCAAACAGCACAACCGAGTACGGCTTGCGCCGAACGGCTTCAGTCAATTGCCCGCCTTCTTCGTACCCGACGTACCCCGGCGGCGACCCGACCAGACGCGATACATTGAATTTCTCCATGTATTCGCTCATGTCGAGCTGGATCAACGCACGCGCGTCGCCAAACAGATGCTCGGCCAGCGCTTTGGCAAGGAGCGTCTTGCCCACCCCGGTCGGGCCGAGCAAAGCAAAACTGCCAATGGGCCGTTTCGGGTCTTTCAAATCGGCTCGTGACCGGCGCAGCGCACGACAAATCGCAGCCACGGCTTCGCGCTGGCCTATTACAACCTTGCACAGTTCTTCTTCGACGGCCAACAACCGTTGTGCCTCGCCTTCTTCCATGCGTTTGAGCGGTATGCCGGTCCACTTGGACACAACATGCAAGATGTCTTCCTCATCAACCACGATGCGTTTTTCCTCGCGCGTAGCACGCCACTGGGCAAGCACTGCTTCGAGCCGTTCTTTAGCTTGCCGTTCCTTGTCGCGCATTGCAGCGGCGCCTTCGAAATCCTGATTGCGAATTGCGCGCTCTTTTTTGGCCTTTATCTCCTCAATTTCGGCTTCGATTTCCTTTGCCTCAGGCGGTCGTGTCATAGCGCTGATCCGCGCCCGCGCGCCGGCTTCATCCATCAGATCAATCGCTTTGTCAGGCAGATAACGGTCTGTTATGTAACGGTCTGACAACCGCGCTGCGGCCTCGAGTGCGCGGTCTGTGAACTCGACCTTATGGTGTTCCTCGTATTTGGTACGCAAGCCGCGCAGAATCTGGATTGTCTCTTCGACAGTGGGTGGCTCGACCTTGATTGCCTGGAACCTGCGCTCGAGCGCAGCGTCTTTCTCGATATACTTGCGATATTCATTGAGAGTGGTTGCGCCGATGCATTGCATCTCGCCCCGGCTTAGTGCGGGCTTGATTATGTTGGAGGCATCCATCGTGCCTTCTGCCGAACCCGCCCCCACAATCGTGTGCAGCTCGTCAATGAAAACAATCACGTTCTTGGCGCGCCGGATTTCGTCCATGACGGCCTTGATGCGCTCCTCGAACTGGCCACGGTACTTTGTGCCGGCCACCATCAACGCAAGGTCAAGCGTTATCAACCGTTTGTCACGCAACAACTCCGGCACGTTGCCCTTTACGATTTCCTGAGCCAACCCTTCGACGATCGCAGTTTTGCCAACGCCGGCTTCACCAAGCAAAACCGGATTATTCTTTGTGCGCCGACACAAAATCTGAATCACGCGTTCGATCTCGTTCCGGCGCCCTATCACAGGGTCCATTTCGCCGCGGCGCGCTATCTCGGTCAGGTCACGGCCGAAAGCTTTCAGGGCAGGTGTTTTGACCTCGCCTTTTCGCTCAGCAGTTTTTTGGCCCGCCTCGGCCGGTTCTTCTTGAGCAGCAAAATTCGGATCAAGCTCTTTGAGTATTTCTTGTCTGAGCTGTTCGTGGTCCAGGTCAAGGTTCTTGAGGACCTGCGCAGCAACGCCTTCACCCTCACGCAGCAACGCAAGTAAAATATGTTCGGTGCCAATATAGGTGTGTTTAAGTTCTCTGGCCTCACGTTGCGCAAGGTCGAGTACCTTGCGCGCACGTGGTGTAAGCGGGATACGGCCTATTGTTTTTTGGCTCGGGCCGGCCGGCACGTGTTTTTCGATCTCCATTCGAATGGTTTCCAGGTCAAGACCCATTTTCTGAAGGACGTTAACCGCAACGCCTTGGCCGAGCTTGATCAGGCCGAGCAATAAATGTTCAGTCCCCACCCAATCGTGATTAAGCCGATCGGCTTCACGTCGTGCGAGTGCAACCACCTGTTGCGCACGCGGGGTAAACTTGCTTAGAGCGTCGTCATCCATGGTTCACCGCATAAGATGCTACAACTAGGGCTTTTTGTCCATCGCAGAACTGCTCGGGTCAGGGCTATTCGGTTTTGTGACGGGTCGGCTTAGGTTTGCCAAGCGCTCGCGTAAAAGGTCCGCACGCAATATGTCGCGTTCATCAGGACTTAATTTTTCGCCAAACTGCAGTTGCAAATGAGCAGGTTGAATCAAGATAAACAGCTCATCCGTCAACGATTTTTCTGTACCCGGGAACAAACCCAAGTCCAAACCCAACCGCAACAACGACAACAGATTCAGTGTTTCTTTGGACGATATACTGTGTGCATTTGCCAAAATGCCGTAGGCGCGTCCCACATGGTTGTAAACCATTTTTGCCTTTTTCTCCAAAAGCGACTCGCGCGCGTTTTGTTCCGACTCGATGATCTGCGCGACAACCTTTTCGAGCCGCTCGACAATGGTCAGCTCCGATTCGCCAAGTGTCATCTGGTTGGACACCTGAAACACGTTGCCGAGCGCTTCAGTGCCTTCGCCGTAAAGCCCGCGTACAGCCAAGCCAAGTCGCGCAACAGATTGAATCACAGCGTTGATCTGCTCGGCCAACACAAGCCCGGGCAAGTGTAACATTGCACTGACGCGAATGCCCGTGCCAACATTTGTCGGGCAGGCAGTTAGATAACCTAGTGTCGGGCTAAAAGCGTACTCGATCTTTTTCTCAAGCTCAGTGTCAATCTTGTCAATCGCAAGCCAGGCCTCTTTTAGCCTGAAGCCGGGTCTGAGCGCCTGCATGCGCAGATGGTCTTCTTCATTGATCATCACACAGATTGATTCGTCGCGGGTCAGAACAATACCGCTTCCCGCACCCTTTGCCGCATGTTCACGGCTAATTAAATGGCGCTCGACCAGAATTTGTTTATCTAACGCAGACAGGTTCTCCATCGCTTCTGAGAAAGCACCTGTCATTGCTGACAAACACTCAACCGCAGGCCGTAAGCTCTCAAAAACGCGAATTCGGTCCGCCTTTTTTGCCCAGCCCGGAAAAGGCGCGCCTTTGACATTGCGTGCCAGCCGCACCCTGCTGGACATTACAATAGGATGATGCGGACCTAGACGCCGGGCCGACTCAGTTGGTGGAAGAAGGAACTCGGTTAGTTTCATCTTTTTATCGAGTCGTTTACATCGGCTGCGCCAGCGACCCATGCGCCAATTGCGCTTTTAGTTGCTTAATTTCGTCACGGAGCAATGCCGCCTGCTCGAAATTTTCGTCTTGGATTGCCTTGTCCAACCGTTTCTGGAGGCTTTTGATTCGCTCGGTTATGTCACGCGTTTGTTGTGCTGCCATGGGCACTTTGCCAACGTGGCGCGTGCCTTTGTGCATGGATTTGAGCAGGTTCTCCAGTCCGCTGGCAAATGTATTGTAACATTCGGGACAACCAAGCCGACCGCTTTTCTTTAAGTCTGTCTGTGAAAAACCGCACTTTGGACATTTAAGCTCGGTGCCACCAGTTGCGCCTTCGAATTCCTGGGTCGCCCCTAGACCCAACAGCAAGTCCGCCAACGCATACGCGGTCGGGTCATCGAACCCTTTCTGTTTGGCGCATTCCTCGCACATGTCGAGCTTTTGAATCTTGTTACCCTCGACCTTCGAGTAGTGCACCTTTGCCTCTTTCTGTTTGCAAAAACAACAGAGCATAATTTGTCCTACTTGTATATCGGCTCGCCCGAGCTTTTCGTCAAGGCATGGTACCGCTCCACAAGTTTGAGCGTGATGGGCCCCGGTTTGCCCGTGCCGATCTGACGACCGTCAATGCGCACCACAGGCACTATCTCAGCGCCTGTGCCGGTCAAAAAACACTCGTCAGCATTAAACAGGTCGTACCGCGTCAGGTTCGGTTCAGCCACAGGTACACCAAGCTCACCTGCAAGCTCTATCACAACCTGCCGCGTGATACCGCGCAACGCGCCGGCAGATAGTGGCGGGGTTAGCAACTGCCCTTTTTTGATTATGAAAATGTTGTCGCCTGTGCACTCCGAAACGAACCCTTCGGCATTCAGCATCACGGCCTCCTCGCACCCGCCAATGTTTGCCTCGATCTTGGCCAGGATGTTGTTCAGATAGTTGAGCGACTTAATTGCAGGGTTCAGTGCACTATGCAGGTTACGGACGGTCGGCACCGTAATAATGGCCATCCCATTCCGGTAAAGGGACGGCGGGTAAAGCTGAATCTTGTCTGCAATGATAATCACGGTTGGGCGCTTGCACTTATTTGGATCAAGCCCGAGGTTGCCTTCCCCCCGAGTTACAACCAGCCGGATGTACCCGTTCCAAATCTTATTCACGCGGCACGTATCAAGCACCGCGCGCTTCATCTGGGTGGGCGACATCGGGACTTTCAGCAAGATCGCATTTGCCGACCAGTAAAGCCGTTCGATGTGTTCGTTGAGCTTGAACACGCGCCCGTTATAAGCGCGGATGCCCTCGAACACGCCGTCGCCATAGAGCAAACCGTGGTCAAAAACCGATATCTTGGCGTTGCGTTTATCGTAGAATTTACCGTCGATGTAAATCTTCATGTCTTTGGCTGCCGACAAGCTAACTAAACACGGCCCCTGTGTGCAACTCAGGAAGTTGCCGCGTAGTTACAACTGGTTTGTTGGGCGGGCTTTAGCCTGTGATTCTTCAGCCTAAAGGCTGCACTACAAACACTCAGCAACCCGCGTCTGGTGAATTCGGGGTTGTGACCCGGCATAACCTTCCGCGTGGCTGAGGATTCGGGTGTCACACGATTTGTCACTTGACGCACAATGCGTCGTGCATGAGGTTCAAGAACAAATGCGGCGCCGTTTTTGTGCGTCGCAAAAACCGTAAACGCAAAATAACAAATGCCATGGCTATAGCAGTCGGTTCAAAAGCACCTGACTTCACGTTGAAGTCGAAACAACCAGATGGCCTTGTTGATGTGCGGCTCAGCGATAACTTTGGTAAACGCAACACTGTGCTGTTGTTTTTTCCGTTGGCATTTACAAGTGTGTGCACGAAAGAAATGTGCGACGTGACAGCGGGTCTGAACGAGTTTCAAAAACTCGATGCAGCTGTCATCGGCATAAGCGTTGACAGTCCGTTCGCGCAGGAAGCCTGGGCGCAAAAGGAACGAATCGGAATCACGTTGGCCAGTGATCTCAATAAAACTACCGCAAAGGCGTATGGTGTGTTGCTTGATGACCTGCTGGGTTTGGGTTCCGTCAGTGCACGCGCCGCATTTGTGATTGATAAGGCCGGCATTGTTCAATACAGCGAACAGACGCCAACACCTAAAGACCTGCCGAACTTTGACGCGATCAAGGCCACACTGGCCAGGCTGGGATGAGAGTGGACCTGCCTATACCGACCACGACGCAACAGACGCCAAATCCTAAACCACACATCGCATCAACACAAGCAGTTGTGGGGGAATACCAACTTGCGTTGTTGTGCCATAGGATTGCCCCTCGCAACCTTGGCTTGACAGTGTACCGTAAGCACTTCAGGTTTTTGCGAACCAGCTTTTTTGACTGGGCAAATTGATTAGAAAATGGCCGAGCCGCACAATTTTTTTGGCGCATTGCAACGATTCGACACTTGTACCGGCGTCGAAGGATACTTGTATTCACTGCCGGCGCTCGAGCGTGCCGGCGTCGGACCGGTATCAACTCTGCCGGTTTGCTTGCGTGTGCTTCTTGAATCAGTACTACGCAACTGCGATGGTAGCCGGATAACCGAGCAACACGTCCGAATGCTTGCAAACTGGAAACCAAACGACCAACGCACTGCCGAGGTACCGTTTGTAGTCGGCCGTGTTTTGCTACAAGATTTTACCGGTGTGCCATTGTTGGTTGACCTCGCTGCGATGCGTTCGGCAGTCAAACGCCTCGGCAAAGACCCAAAAACAATCGAGCCGATTGTGCCGGTTGACCTTGTGATTGATCATTCTGTGCAGGTTGACTTTGCGGGCAGCGCCGATGCTTTCACCAAAAACCTCCAGATCGAGTTCGCACGAAACCGCGAGCGGTACGAGTTCTTGAAATGGGCAACACAGGCATTCTCGAACCTGCGCATCATACCTCCAGGCACAGGCATCATACATCAAGTTAACCTCGAATACCTCGCGCAAGGTGTGCTATACAACGAAATCAGGTTGAATGGAGCGAAAGCCCGACTGTTTTTCCCCGACACATTGGTTGGCACAGATTCGCACACAACCATGATAAACGGGCTTGGCATAGTCGGCTGGGGTGTGGGCGGGATCGAAGCTGAAGCAGCCATGCTTGGTCAACCCGTTTACTTGCTCATGCCCGATGTGGTCGGTGTGCACCTTACAGGTGAACTGCCCGAAGGCGCCACTGCAACTGATCTTGCCCTCACAGTCACGCAACTGTTGCGTAAGAAAAATGTGGTGGGCAAGCTCGTCGAGTTTTTCGGCCCAGGGGCAGCCTACCTGCCAGTGGCAGACCGCGCAGTTGTGGCAAACATGGCACCTGAGTACGGGGCTACAATCGGGTTTTTCCCAATCGACGAAGCGTGCGTCCAATATATGCGCCAAACCGGTCGGACCGAAGCACAGTGCAGGCTTTACGAAGCGTACTACCGCGCTCAAGGCCTTTGGGGCATGCCAAAGGCTGGTGAACTGGCGTACTCGGCTGTGGTCGAGCTTGACTTAGGCACTGTGGTACCGTGCGTAGCAGGGCCAAAACAACCTCAACAACGGATTGAACTTGGGAAACTCAAACGCGCCTTCGTTGAAGCCTTGACCCGACCGGTCAAAGAAGGTGGATACGGCAAAACTGAGGCTGAGCTCAATAAACGCGTCAACATAAGCGGGCTAAACCCGTGTGAGTTTAGGACACATTGGCCAGCCAACGCAGGCGAACCGGCTGTCGAGCCCAGCGAAAGCGAGATGCGCAACCAGCATCCTGCCCCCAGCAATGTCGTGGTGCATAACAACAACCTTAGCTGCCACATTGGCCATGGCACAGTGCTCATAGCCGCTATCACAAGCTGCACAAATACGTCTAACCCGAACTTGATGCTCGCTGCAGGTTTGCTCGCCAAAAAAGCCGTCCAACGCGGCCTGGCTGTAAATCCAGCGGTGAAAACGTCTCTGGCCCCAGGCTCACGCGTCGTGACCGACTATTTGGAACGCACAGGATTGCAGCAATACCTTGACCAGCTCGGGTTCAATCTCGTTGCCTACGGATGCACAACGTGTATCGGCAACTCTGGCCCGCTCGAAGCACACATCGAACAGGCAGTTGTCGAAAATGAACTGGTAACAGCCGCAGTTCTGTCCGGAAACAGAAACTTCGAAGCACGCGTGCACCCTAGTATCCGGGCGAACCTCCTCATGTCACCGCCCCTTGTCGTTGCATTTGCGTTGGCAGGGCGGGTTGATATTGACCTGACAACAGAACCGATCGGGACAGGTAAAGATGGTCAGCCGGTGTATCTACGTGATATTTGGCCAAGCACAACTGAGATACGGCATTTACTCAATACGGCAGTTGACCCGGCTACGTACAGGAAGCTCTACTCGGATGTAACCGGGCATAACCCCACCTGGACCGAGCTACGTGCACCCAGCGGCCTGGTTTATCAATGGGACCCCGCGAGCACATACATCCAAGAACCGCCTTACTTCGAGCAGCTCGACCTTTACCCCGAGCAGATCGCCGAAATCAGAGACGCGCGGTGTCTTGCAATTTTCGGCGACGCCGTTACCACAGACCATATCTCACCTGCCGGTGCAATCCACAAAGATTCACCCGCCGGTCGGTACCTTATCGAACAACAAGTGTCCCCCGCAGACTTCAACAGCTACGGCGCCCGGCGCGGAAATCACCACGTCATGATGCGCGGTACTTTCGCCAATGTACGCATCAAAAATCTCATGCTCGGCGGCGCCGAGGGCGGATTCACAATTCATCAGCCCACCGGCGAGCGCATGACAATTTACGAGGCCGCAATGCGTTACGCCCAAACACGCACGCCATTGGTTGTGTTTGCCGGACAAGAGTACGGTGCAGGCAGCTCGCGCGACTGGGCCGCCAAAGGCCCGGCATTGCTGGGCGTTAAAGCTGTAGTTGCGCAAAGCTTCGAACGAATACACCGCAGTAACCTCGTCGGTATGGGGGTGCTCCCACTACAGTTTAAACCTGGCACAAATGCACAAACGCTCAGGCTCGATGGCAGCGAACTATATGATGTGCTCGGTTTAGGCCCCGACCTCAGGCCTCAACAGGAACTGACACTCCAAATCCGACGCGGCTCAGGCGCAATCGAGCGCGTAAACGTGCTATGCAGGATCGATACTCCCATCGAGCTCGAATACTACCGGCACGGCGGCATTTTGCCTTATGTGCTACGCCAGCTTTTGGCCAGTGTGTAAAAGACACTGTTTTGCCAGCTTCACGCTAGGAACGTCGTCACCACCGTGTACCCTCGATTGGTTTAATACCCAGAATGCCTGCGCGGTGAGTAATGCACTGAGAGTATCTTGGCTTCAAATAACTCACCACTTATCTGTATCCGATGGCCCTCCCACGCTCGGATCCGTTTGCCAATCAGGTGTAGGTATATCTGCGTGGTCACCACGGTCTTTTACCCTGTGGGAGGTTGCCCTAACCGACTTACCAGTCACAAATTGAGCCACGCGCTACCTCCTGACGACGAGACACCACCTTACGCCTGCACCTGCATCTGAAATCCGCAACCCGGACTCTCAAATCAAGCATAGCGTGCGGCCTGACCCTAGGTGCCAACTACGCCTGCATTGCCAGATGCCTCAAGAATCGCCTCAATTTCCAGCTCACCCAGATACAGGGTCAACTGCAACTGCAGCCAGCGAAACCGACCCTGCTGCACAACCCAGCCGCATATGACTACTGGGTGTGGATCGAACAATGGTGCAGCCGCAACATCCACCGCATCTGGTCCAACAGGCGACACGAAAATCCGCTTGACCGCATTTGCTATCCGACACAAGCATTGTGCGATGCTAATGCTCCCCGACCTTTTGATAGCAAACTTCGGGTTTGGTTACCTGAAAACCATGCCATTATCAAGTTGTCAGAGCAAAACACTTAGTGGTGGAACACCTCAATCCTAGAAATCATGCAATGCAGTGGGTATTTCTTGCCGTAGCAATCGTTAGCGAAATAATCGGTACATCTGCGCTAAAGGCGTCAGATGGTTTCTCTCGCCTGTGGCCTTCAACAATTGTCGTCGCAGGTTATGCATCGGCGTTTTACTTCCTTTCTCTTGCGCTCAAGACCATTCCAGTTGGCGTTGCCTACGCAATCTGGTCTGGTGCGGGTGTGGCTTTAATCGCGCTGATCGTTTGGGTGCTTTACGGCCAGTCCCTAGATCTTCCAGCAATCATAGGCATATCACTCATCGTTGCTGGCGTCGTCGTACTTAACCTGTTTTCCAACACCGTCTCTGGCTCATGAACTAAGACGCCAAACACATCGTTTCTGAGGACAATCCGGAAGCTGCGCTCGGTGATCCCATCGGCGCGTTCGGCGCACCGGCAGTACCTGAACTGAACCGTTAGCGCTCATGCAAAGCGTCAACCTCACATCCGAAGAACGGCAAGTGCTTCTCGATTACGCGGCTCATATGGAAAAGCGCAGCCGCCATTGGCATGCGTGGCGGTGGCTGGCTATCTGTTGCTTTGTATTCGGTCTGATTCTCCTGCTTGCGGTTGTTCGTTTAAGCGCCGTGATGCGCAGCGCGTTTGAGCTTCCACCAGAGGCTCTGAGGATTTCTGAGACGGCAAGGGCGGAGGCGGGCGCGAGTGCATTGCAGTTGGTGGTTGCTGCCGGCAACGCGCAGATTGCGGCATTGCGAGCAGAGATCTATTTGGTTATCCGAGTCTACTTCGTCGTCGGCATGGGCACAGCCTTGTTCGCGCACGCTGTTTCCGATTGGAGGCGCGACCAATGCGACTGGCTGGTGGTTCGGCTGCCTCGTTCAGTTGTCTCTGACGAAAGAAGTCAGAAGGATGGGAGCTGACCAGATCTCAGCACGCCACCGCCCGTGATAACAAGCGCGTTTGAACAGCCGGTGTCACCCACAATCATCTGCCCGACTTGCCAACTTTAACAAAAGGCCACGCGAATCTCGCAGGTAGCCGCAAGGATCATCAACAATCGGCTTAGAGGGAGCTTTTTTCCAGATAATGCTTGGATCTCGATGTTGGATTACGGGTTGAGCAGGGCTGGGATTTGGCTCACTGCACCTCGGGTTGAACGTGGTCAACGCGAAAAAAATCGGTTCGAATCTTTGAACCTGCACAGTGCAGGCTGATAGACCCGACACGCCTGGGCACTGGCGTCTTTGGCTGGATTGATGTATTTTGGGGCGCATGACTGACACGTTCAAAGCACAGCTTGCTGGAGCAGTAGATAGACTGGCGGCAGTAAGGAGGTTTCTTTGACGTAGGCAGCGTGCAAACGCGCCTGGCTGAACTTGAGGCGCAAATGAACGCCGAGAGTTTCTGGGTAAACCCGGAACAGGCGCAAAAAGTCATTTCCGAAGCAAACAGTTTGCGTGACAAAATCGAGCCGCTGTTCAAGGCGCAAAAACGGCTTGATGACTTGCGCGTGTTGGTGGAGTTGGTTGAATCCGAACCTGAAGCCGAGCAAGCCAAGCACCTGCCCGAACTCGAGCGCGAGCTCGGCACGTTCTTAAAGGAGCTTGATGAACTCGAGCTGCACGTGTTCTTGAGTGGCCCGCACGACAAGCGTAACTGCATTCTGAGCATAAACGCCGGCGCAGGCGGTACCGAGTCGTGCGACTGGGCGGCGATGCTATTGCGCATGTACCAGCGCTGGGCTGAATCGCGCGGCTGGAAGGTCGAGGTAATTGACGCGTTGCCGGGTGAAGTCGCCGGAATAAAAAGCGCAACAATGATGGTTAGCGGCGAGCATGCATTTGGGTATTGCAAAGCCGAACGGGGTGTGCATCGGCTGGTGCGCATCTCGCCCTTCGATGCCAACAAACGCCGACACACGAGCTTTGCCAGTGTGGATGTGATCCCTGAGCGCGAAGACGACGGCGAGATAGTGATCCCGCCGAACGAACTGCGAATTGAAACGTATCGGTCGGGGGGTAAAGGCGGTCAGAACGTCAACAAGGTCGAGACAGCCGTGCGCATCATTCATATCCCGACAGGCATTGTTGCGGCCTCCCAAAGCGAGCGTTCGCAGCACCAGAACCGCGCCATAGCAATGCGCTTGCTGTTGTCCAAGTTGCATGCACTGCGCGAAGACCAGCAACGCGCCGAAATGGAGCGGTACTACAGCGAAAAAGGCAGCATCGGCTGGGGCAACCAGATCCGCAGTTACGTGTTGCAGCCGTATCGAATGGTCAAAGACCTGCGCACCGGCGTGCAAACGAGCAACACCGACGCGGTGTTGGACGGTGACCTCGACATGTTTGTGCATGCTTGGCTTCGGGCCGGTTGTCCAACAAAACGCATGCAGGGCGTCAAAGACGCCGATGAATAAACCGGCTGAGCCGGGACAACTTGCGCCATGCACGAAGTTGATCTGATGCAATCTACCCTGCAGACGGTTGCGCGTGTGGCCGAGCAGAATAGCCTGGGGCGCGTCTCATGCATCGGGCTACGTGTTGGCGTGTTATCCGGCGTGGTGCCCGAGGCGCTGCAGTTCGCCTTCGAAGTGTTGCGGTCCGGCACGGTTGCAGCAGATGCAAAGCTACAAATCGAAATTGTGCCGGCACGCTTCTGGTGCGAAAATTGTCAGGTCGAGTTCGAGCTGGCGCAATTCGAGTTCGAATGCGCACGTTGTGGCTGGCCGATGGTGTTACGCGGTGGCGGCACAGCGCTTGAGCTTGCTTTTGTCGAGGGCGAAAATACCGTTGCGCAACACAATCCGGCCAACGCCGGGCAGTTCGGTAAGTCCAGCGGGCCTGCGGCCGGCCGGTTAACATGATTCAAGATTCAAGACGATGTGCGAACATTGTGGCTGCGGACAAGCTAGCAATTTTAACGTGACCGGGCCTGACTCGGCTCATACAACGCACTGGCACACGCACATAGACGCGCGTGGCCGGGTTTACTCCCACTCGCATCCACATGAATCATTGCACACACATAAGCCTGTGCAAGAGCAGACGGCACAAGCACGCACGGTTTCAGTCACCGAATCTATTATTGCGCACAACAACAAGCTGGCTGAGCGAACCCGCGGCTTTTTACGCGCAAGAAAGATCAGGGCTATCAACATTGTCTCTTCGCCTGGAGCAGGCAAAACAACGTTGATCGAGGCAACACTCGAGCGTCTCAGAGGCCGACGACGCTGCGCAGTTATCGTGGGCGACCTAGCAACACAACGCGACGCCGAGCGGATCCGCAAACACGGCGTGCAGGCCGTGCAAATTACAACCGGTACGGTTTGTCACTTGGACGCACATATGGTTGCTGCCGGGCTCGAGCAACTACAGCTAGATGGGCTTGAGCTATTGTTTATCGAGAACGTCGGGAACCTTGTCTGCCCCGCTAGCTATGACCTGGGTGAGGACTGTCGAGTAGTGTTGTTACCTGTGACCGAGGGCGAAGATAAACCGCTCAAGTACCCACCAATTTTCCATGGCAGTGCTGCAGTAGCGATCACCAAGACGGACTTGGTCGGGCCTGCCGGTTTCGATTTGGGCGCAGCCCGCGAAAACATTGCTCGTGTAGCACCACAGGCGCGTGTTTTTGAGCTTTCAGCTCGAACCGGCGCTGGCATGGACGCATGGATCAGCTTTCTCGAGCAATTGGCCCAGCACCCCGCCGGTTTGCTGACACCAACCCACTGATAGCTTTAACCCACGAACTGAAACAGCTCCGAGTTTAGGAAAGCGTGTTACAGGCAACTCGCCCTGAAACCCATGTTGGGAAGCGTATGTGACCCGCCCAGCCAATGAAGCGGTACTAGCCGCCGGCTTCGCTGGACAGGCCTGAACATACACTTTTAAGGCAATGCCATTTTGAGGGGCAACGGCAAATCCAAAAGGAGCAGACAGCGAATGGTGTTTTCGGCTGGGCACCGAAAACCGGCACGCAGACCGTGCGCGCTCAGCCGTTCGCCCTGGAGTATTTCCATGAATTATGAAGCGGTTTGTTACACTGAACGGCTGCATTTCATAGTGAATTGGGATGGTTTTCGGGACGCATCGCTACAGCGGCTATGGAACGCTCTAGATTTTCGGGTTCGGGAGTCCGAATGATTCGGGAGCTTTCCCCCGCCGTCTCCGTCCAATGAAACATGGAACGGTTTTTGCCACTGTCGGCTTTGGTGCTGTTGACCGGTTCGGGTTTGCCCATGCCACAGGTGCAGGCGGATGGGTTTATTGTTGTTGACCCGGCGCATTGGCGGCCGCCGCCGCGCCCAAGTCCGCCACCCTGGCCGGCACCACGCTCCTACATCTTCGCGCCGCTAGAGGTCATCTACCACCGTGTCAACATGAAGATTGGCAGTCATGTCGCCACCACATCCGTGGACCAGGAGTTCTACAATTCGAACCCATCACGGCTGGAAGGCGCTTACCTGTTCCGCCTGCCTAAGGGCCCACAGATTGACAAGTTCAGCATAAACACCGGGGCAAAATGCTTCAGTTCGTGCTGGACGGCTCAGTGTTCGAGATTTATGAATGAACCAAAGATAGGAGACCTATGAAAATGGAATGTGATGAGCAGATAACGAAGATGTCCCCACTGGAAAAAACGACGGCTCTTCACCTGCATTGTTCACCGGCTAACAGCAGACGGCGTTGGTGTGCAGCTTTAATAGTTGGCACTTTGATTTTGGCTGCAACCGGCACCAGCGCCGCATCACCGGTAGTGGATGGCAACACAGCTTTTGCGCTTGATCTTTACCATCGGGTACGAACGCAGGGTGGGAATCTGTTTTTCTCTCCTTATAGCATTTCCACGGCGTTGGCGATGACTTATGCAGGCGCACGCGGGCAAACCGAAAAGGAAATGGCCTGCGTGCTTCACTTCACGCTGCCGCAGGCCCAACTGCACCGCGCTTTTGCAGACTTGAGCGAGCGCTTTGCACAAATTGAAAAGCGGAAACAGATCAATTTAATTGTGGCAAACTCGCTTTGGTGCGAACGAACGTATCCGTTCCTAGACACGTTCCTGGACCTAAACCTGAAGTATTATCGCGCTGAACTACGGTTGGTGGATTTCATGGGTAAACCGGAGCAAACCCGGGGGGAAATCAACGCGTGGATCGAGGAAAAGACGCATGGCAAAATCCGGGATCTAATTCAGCCAAACCAGATTACCGAACTCACAAGGCTTGTGCTTTGCAATGCGATTTACTTCAAAGGCATCTGGCTTACCCAGTTCAGCCCGGAGGCAACGCAAGTTGAACCGTTCTTCATTACGAAAGAACGACAAGTAAAAGTGCCTTTAATGAGGCAAACTTTGCAGGTGCCAGTTCACACCGCGGGCGATGCTGTGCTTTTTGCGCTGCCCTATGCAGGTGAAGACCTTTCATTTGTGGTTCTATTGCCAAAGACATTGGATGGACTTGAACCAATCGAAAGCCAGTTGACCGCATCCAGGTTGCAAACGTGGCTGGCAGCACTCGACAAGGCCCCTGCAAAAGATGCCATTGTCTATCTGCCCAGGTTCAAGCTGAACTGCCGCTTGGAATTGGCCGACGTGCTGGCAGCAATGGGGATGCCTTCTGCATTCCGACGCGGAGCCGACTTTACTGGAATCTCGCACGCCAACGATCTATTTATTAGCCACGTTGTCCACCAAGCCTTTGTAGATGTCAACGAGGAAGGCACTGAAGCCGCCGCAGCCACGGCTGTCACGATAAGGGTGACTGCGGTTGGGACAACTCGGCCCTTAGAACTGCGCGTTGACCGTCCGTTTCTGTTCATTATCCGCGAGCGCCAAACCGGGAGTATTCTCTTCTTGGGCCGATTGGTGGCCCCGACAAGCTGAAGGCGTGTTGTCATTGGCGCGCAGCCCGAGATTTTTAGCACACGCAATTTACGTCCACCAGAAGGCATCCAATGGAAAACTAAAAACCAAAACCCGACACGCCATTCACACTCATTACGATGAGTGCCGTTGTTAACTGCACCGCAGCGAAGGGCCCGGCCTAGACCGTTGTTGCGCAATGAACCAACATGCCGTTGGTCCAAAATCGCCTCACTAGTGGATTCCAGTAACAGCATGGACGACTTGATTGAGCAGGCTTAAAGCCAGCTATGGAAGATCTGCAACAAGTTCATCAAAGCGCCGCAAGGCCGTGTTCGCGCCAGAGGTGCAGGTGGCGCTTCACGAGTACGGTAATACACGGCTCTCGCGCGAATCGGGTTGGTTTCAGCAGGGCCTGCCGTTGACCACTGGCCTCGGCAAAATTTCCGAGGAACTGTTCGCACAGCGCACCAGTTGCGGCGAGGAATATTGCTGGTTGGTCTTCCAACGCACAGGGAAGACCTTGCTTGCGACCCGGCGGCGGACGTTTACAAGGCCATCTTTATCGTTGGCAACGAACCATTCACGCAAGAACCGGTTCATTACGCTGAAGCGTGCAAAGCGGCGATTACCGAAGGCACCGTCGTAAACAGGATTAATTGCGCCAACGAAACCTAGGGGGTAAAAACCAAATGGAATGATGACCCCGAGCTGGCCGATGGTGAATACATGATGATAGACCAGAACCATGTCGTGGTTGCAATCGCAGCCTCACAAGACGTGCAGATCGCGCGGCTCGGTCCAGAGTTGGACAAGACCTACCCACCGTACGGCGTGCAAGGCCGAGTGGGTGTGGCGCGTCAGGCGGTTTAAAAAACCATCATTACCACGCTGGCACCTGCATCTTGGGCTGTTGTTCAGCGCGCCCCGAGGAAAACGCCGGCCAATTACCAAAACGCAAGCTGGGATCTGTTGGACGTGGCCCGGGCGAATGACTTTCGACCCACCAAAGCTGAACACCGAAGCCCTGCCCGAGCCGATGCAAAAATGACCGCTGAGGAACGAATGGCCTTTATCGAAAAGCACGCCCGGCAGCGGCGCTGAGATCCAAGCGAAGAGTAGCCAGTTCAATGCCGTGCGTGAAAAATTCGTAGCACAGCACATGAACGAGAGCACAGCCACGAACACACTGTATGCCGTCGTCATTTCTGCAATCCGCGAGCAGGCGTAAAAGCGTAACTTCAAGTCTGAATGAGCCGGCTGTTCTGCAAACAGCCAAGCTTACACCCGTACCGCCGAGCCGACTTCCGAAAGCTTTCGGGGCAGTTGTCGCCAAGACTGCCGTGTGGTGGCTGGCGGCTCACGGGCTGACTAGCATGAATGCTATTTGGTCAGTGCACTGGGCTTGCCCGACAGACCGTCCGGAATGGGGCAAGCAACCGGTTAAAGTTGTTTCCGGCCGGCCGCCGAAACCGCGCGCAAGCCGTGTGCGACCCCCAGTCAAGCTTTGGGTTTCGGTTAAAAGAACGGGTTGTGTGCTTTCTCCTGCGCAACAGTCGTCGGCGGGCCGTGACCCGGGCAGATCAAAGTGTCATTTGGCAGACTCAATATCTGTTCGGTAACCGAGCGCAGGCTAAGCTCCCATGACTTAAATCCCCAGCCGATTGATCCCGCAAAGATCGCGTCGCCGACAATTGCAACTGGCGGCGCGTTGTCCGGCCAGTTTACAACAATGTAACTGAGGGCTTCATCTGCGTGGCCGGGTGTTGGGCGCACACTGATTCTGAGCTGACCGAGCTCGATTTGCGCTCTTGGGTTGACCGGGTGATCAGTCCGAGCCAATTCAATACCCGAATGCAACTGCGCCTGTGGGAATCTGCGTCGTATTTGTTCAAGCGCAGCCACGTGGTCGTTGTGCATGTGCGTAATGAATATGTGCGTCAACTCCGGCCGGTTCAGCTCTAACGCATCGAAAATCGGACGCGCATCCCAACCGGTATCGAACAACGCGGCTTTGGCGCTCGGCTCGTCCCAAACCAAAAAACAATTGACCGTGTTCGACCCTACGGCGGAGCTGATCTTTTCGAGTCTGCGCCATCTGGCCAAGTTTTGCTGCAGTGGCATCCACCCGGCTGCAATTGCCTCGAGCTTGACTTTGTTCAACCCAAGCACCCGGGCGAGACCGACCAAGTCAATTTTTTTACCGGCGACACCCGATTCCTCAAACGCAGCAAACTCAGCCTCCGTTAACCCTGCTGCAACAGCGGCAGCAGCAACCGGTACACCGCGCATCGCGCGTGCTTTACGAATTATATCGCCCAGATGGTCCTCAAGCTGCATCGAGATTCAGTGTGTACGAACCATTTGTGTAGTACCGAACCGGGACATCACACCAACCAACAGCGGCTGCGTAGCATACACTGTCGTGCGCGCGGTTTGAATACGCCAGATGTAAAGTTGCGATTTTGAAGAGTGCCTGACAACTATAAAAGCCGTTTAAGGTGCGCCAATCACTGTGCATATGTGGCTATTGGTCTGAGCTATGTGCGGGGCACATGGGCTGGTGCGAATCCGCCCCCGAATTTCGCCGCCCACGGTCAACCACACTAAACCAATTAGTCAATCCGTACATGTGCCGGGCTGGTCCTCTGCAGTAAACTGCTTCTACGTCGCGAACCCAGCACTTGCAAGTTCTTCGTTTGTTGCAGCGTTGATGATCTTAAATTGTTCAGGGTGAAATGACGGATCAGCCCTGAAGGTAAGTTTGCCAAAGTATCGTTTTTCGATCTCGATGATATGCTTTTCATCCTCGTGTTTGAGCCGCTCCAAGATTGTTGGGTGCACGACTACTCTTAGCTGAAAATCTGATTCATCACGCGGCCGTTTGCGTAAGATCTCGATTATTTTACGCTGGATCTCGGCGCTCATAGTGAGTGGGCTTTTGACCTTGCCGCGTCCGAGGCAATACGGGCAATCGTCGTAAACGGCTTGATGCACACTTTCGGTGTGGCGCTGTCGTGTCATTTCCATCAGGCCGAGCGCCGATATTGGCAAAAGATGTGTTTTGGCCCTGTCTCTGCGCAGCGCCTCTTTCATGCGCTGATAAAGTGTTTGTTGGTCGCGTTTTGATTTCATGTCTATGAAGTCAACCACGATCAACCCCCCGATGTTGCGCAAGCGCAGTTGCCGTGCAATTTCGGCTGCAGCTTCGAGGTTAACCTGGAGAATGGTTGATTCCTGCTGGCTTGTGCTCTTGTGGCTGCCCGTGTTTACATCAATTGCAACCAACGCTTCGGTTTCATCAATCACGATGTAGCCGCCGCTTGGCAGGGCAACCTTGCGCGCAAACGCGCTTTCAAGTTGGGGTGTGATGTTGAACCTATCAAAGACAGGTTGCGGCTCGGTATAAAGTTTAACCTTGCGGGCCGAGCGCGGCGATATTTTCGAAATCATTTCTACGATGCGGTTGAACGCCTCCTGATTGTCCACCACGATCCGCTCGACGTCCTCGGTAAGAAAATCACGCACGGTGCGTTCGATCAGGTCGGGTTCCTGATACACGCACGCAGGTGCTGGCATGGATTTGATGCGTTCCTGAATCTCTCGCCATTCCTCGAGCAGCAGCGCAAGGTCACGTATGAAGTACCTTTTGCGCTGGCCTTCAGCTGCAGTGCGCATGATTACCCCCATGTTCTCCGGAATTGCAAGTTCACGCAGGATTTTTCTCAAGCGTTGTCGTTCCTGTTGATTTTCGATCTTGCGCGATATGCCGCACTGATCCGATGTGGGCAGCAACACCAAAAACCGCCCTGGCAACACGATGTTTGTTGTTACACGCGGGCCTTTTGTACCGATTGGGCCTTTTGTGACCTGCACGACTATTTCGCTACCGGGCGGGTATAGCCGCGGCACGTCTTTTTGCGTTATGCGCGGCTTGTCGCGTTTGCGGTCCCGTGCGGAAGGGCGCTCGACAAGCTCTACGCTGCTATCAAGCCCGGTCGGCACGATGTCCCAGTAGTGCAGGAATGCATTTTTCTCGAAACCAATGTCAACAAAAGCTGCTTTCAGTCCCTCTTCAAGATTACGGACTCGGCCCTTGAAAATGCTACCGGCGAGCCGTTCATCGCCCGGGCGCTCAATGTTAAACTCTTCCAAGCTGCCTTCCTCCAGCAGTGCAACTCGAGTTTCGAGCGGCTCGGTATTGATGATGATTTCTTTGTGTACCTTTTTCGCACGCGGTTTGATCAGGCGCTCGACCTTTTCAACGAGTGCACTGGCCGCAACACGCAGTTTTTCAACGATGCCTTTTGGCGGCTGCTCGGGAATTTTTACAGGCTCGTATGGCTTTGCAGAAACAGTTTCAGTTTTTGGCTGATGTTTCTCTTGCACTGGTTCAGATTCGGCAACCTGGAAGGGTTGTTCGGTATTGCGCTGGTCGTGCGTTGGGCGATTTGTTTGTTTAATGCCAGCTGCGATGTCTTGGGCGCGCTCGATTTCACGTTCGTGGCGCTGGTCAAACACAGCTTCGTGCAGTGCCTCTTCTGATTCAGCCGCAGCACGTGCCTGTGACGCCTCGTGTTGTGGCATTTGAGCAGTCCGTCCCAAACCGCCAGTTGGACGGAACCGCAGACCACGACGACGTCGTGAAAGATTTTTGTTGCTCATGGTTAGTATCCTTTCCTGTGTATGTGAACGTTTTGCAATAGCCCGATGCCAATCAATGTGCCAACCACAGCCGTTCCACCGTACGAAAGCAGTGGCAACGGCACACCTGTGACTGGCATGAGCCGTATGTTCATGCCGATGTTGATAAACACGTGACTGAAAAGCAGGACAACTATGCCAATTGCAAGCAACCTGCCCAGCCGGTCACGTGCCTGTGAGCCGATACGCAGGCCGGTGAACAGCACCGTCGCGTAAAGCGCAAGCACAGTAACACTGCCTACGAATCCCTTCTCCTCGGCAATGACAGAGAAGATAAAATCGTTGTGCGCAACAGTGCGCGGCAGATAACCGAGTGCACTCTGAGTGCCTTTGCGCAGGCCTTTGCCGGTTAGTCCACCCGAGCCCACTGAGATCAGTGCCTGGCGCACATGATAAGCATCGTCAAGCTGTTGTTTGCGAAGGCGCTCGATCTCAGCTTGAGACGCGCCCGGAGGTGGCGTGTAACTTCGGCCGAAATACACCAACAACCTACGCCGCTGGTACTCCTGCAATTTGATCTGCCAATGCGGCGGTGCAAACAGCACATCAACTAAGAACAGCGCGCCAAGCAGACAAATTGTGCCCAACAACATGCGCATGTACCGCCGAGGCGCGCCTGCTGCATACAGCATGGCAAGTGCTGTCGGCAAAAGCACAACTGCAGAACCAAGATCCGGTTCTTTCAAGATCAGAACAAAAGGCAACGCGAACAGGCCGATTGCTTTTGCAAACACAGCGGGTTGTTTTAACTCGTCTTTGGGACGGCTCAGGTAATGTGCCAGTGCAAGAATCACTGCCAGCTTTGCAAATTCGGTGGGCTGAAATTGCAACAGCCCAAGGTCAATCCAGCGTCGTGCACCGTACCGCATAGCGCCTATGCCGGGCACAAGAACTGCAACAAGCAATGCTATGCTCGCCCAGTAAATAACCAGTGACCAGCGCGCCAAGACACGGTAATCAACCAGGCAAATTGCTACGGCAGCCGCTGCGCCAATCGCGTACCAAACGAGCTGTTTGAAAAAGAATCGCTCACCTAGCCACCGCATAAAATCCACAAACCGCGATTCGGTGAACCGTTGGAGCAGCCCGAGCGGTTCACCGGCCATTGTGGCGCTGTAAACGAAGGTGACTCCAAGCAACATCAACGCCCCCAGCGCAACAAGTTGTACCTTGTCGGCCTGGACGCGGAGTTGATAGAGTCTTGCACTGATCATTTGCGTGAGCCTTTCTTTGAATGTCGGGACCGTTCTTGTGGCGCGGCCGCTTGCCTCCTGGTCCGCCGAGGCGCCGGCATGAACAAAATTTTTTGACTGACGGTCACATGCATTTTTCACTCTGAGGCTAAACCTGCAGCAAGTACACTCCCGGATTCGAGCCGTTCGATTGCATTGTAAATATCGCGCGCCACGGGCGCGCACGTGCTGCCGCCGGACCCGCCGCTTTCGACCATGACTACGACCACGTATCGCGGTTGTTCGTAGGGCGCAAACGACACAAACCATGTGATGTGATCAATGACCTGGTTGTGCTCGTTCATGACCTGGGCGGTGCCTGTTTTGCCGCACACACGCAATGTCTTGAGCTGCGGCCGGTTGTACTGATGAAAAGCTGCATACGCAGTGCTTTCAGGGTCTTCCACGCCAGCCAACATTGCATCTCGAAGCAGTTGCAAGTGGCGCGGTTGCACGCCAAGCTCGCTTCGGATACGGCCACGTTGGAAAGACAGAACCGGTCTGTTGCTGAGTTCATCTTGCGGTTGCACACGGTCCACGACTCTTGGCCAAAACACCTTGCCCCCATTTGCGATTGCAGCGGTTGCAACCGCCATTTGCAACGGTGTGACAGTCACAGGCCCTTGGCCGATGCACACGTTGGCTGTGTCGCCATCATACCAGTAGCTGCCGATTTGTTTTTGGGTTGGGATTGTACCAGCAACCTCTTGTCGTGTTGGTAAACCAGTCCGTTCGCCGAAGTGAAATCTGCGCGCAATTCTGATGATGTTATGGATGCCCGCCTTAAGCCCGTTTGTGATGAAGTACGTGTTGCTTGACTTGAGCAAGGCGCGTCTGAAATCGTATTCGCCAGGTGGTGCAGTGTCGTGAATGATCCGGCGTCCGATTCGAATGTGGCCACGATTCGGGTTTGATGGCGATGGCCAGTTGTAGATTTTTTCCGCCGGGTCCAGTCCGGCCTCCAAACAAGCCAGTGCGGTTACAATTTTGAATATTGACCCTGGTGGATAAGCTGCTTGCGTTGCGCGATTGATCTGCGGACGCAGTTTGTCATGGTTGAGCTGTTCCCAATCGGCTTGCGTCACGCCCCGTACAAAAACGTTCGGGTCATAGGTTGGACTTGACGCAAGCGCCAACACGTCGCCGTTGCGCGGGTCGAGCACAACCACTGCGCCGCGTGTGTCCTGGCCGAGCCGTGCCAGGGCTTTCTCGGCAGCTTGTTGAATAGCTGCGTCGATTGTTAAAACCACGTTGTCGCCTGGCAACGCTTCGCTCCAGACCGTCTCGGCTTGACGGTAACCTAGATTGTTCACCAGAACGGACTTAGCGCCTGCACGCCCTCGCAGGTATTGATCGAACCCGGCTTCGATACCAACCACCCCACGATACACCGGCAACGGAAAATCGAAAAATGCATCTTCGCCCTCCGCCGAGCTTGTGTCGCGTCGCACCTGGCCGAGCAAATGCGCAGCCAAAGTGCCGTGTGGATACACCCGCATGGGCAACACGTCCAATTCAAGTCCGGGCAGTGTCACTGATTGTTCCTCGAACCGTGCCAAACAAGCCCGATCCAGACTTGCCAACATCGGGAAAGGCAACGGCAACGCCTGAGCATAATGCCGCTCGAACTTTGCTTCATCCCATGTCACAGGCAACTGGAGTCGCGTGCTCAACTGTGCAACGATGTTGCTCACAACGATGGCTCGTGCGCGTCTGCGTAGCGCCGCTTTGTCGCTGGAAGAAATCTTTTGCGTTTGTCTGCGATGCGTTTGATTAGCCGTGTTTTGCATTGAGTTTGTGCGCAGGCTTTCTCTGAAAAGCTCAAGTTCACTCCTGTAAGCTTCTTGGAACGCGCTGCGCAACGCCTCAAGATACAGGCAAACGTTGTAACTGGGCTGGTTATCAGCTAGCACAAAGCCGTTCCGGTCCAGAACCTTGCCGCGCACAGCCGGAATTCGGACTGTACGAAATGATTGCGTTTGGAGCTGTGCGCAATACTCGGCTGCAGACACAATTTGTATCCACCAGAGACCGACCAGCAGAACCGCCAGACCCGCTAACATCAGCAGTCCGATTGCTCGAATCTGCGGGTCGGCTTTTTTCAGTTGGTCGTAAATCGGCATACGCTCAGTCTGTTACTTTCAGTATTTTGTCGCGCCTAATTTCGCGGTCGTGTCTGAAGCTTGTCTGGCCGAGCGCCTGATAAGCAAAAGCGCGGTCAACAAGCTCGAACAACTTGAAAACGGCTGGTGTCAACACCGCTGCGCCTGCGCTCATAACAAGTAGTTGCCAGACCGATCCCCAACCGAGCAATGGTTTGTGTCCGACACTGAGCAACAGTAGCACAGTAAGCCCAGGTACAACTGCACCTGCGATTGCTCCCAGAACAAATCTGGCGGTGAATTGACTGTGCAAAATCAAGTTGCGTTTTTTATGTAACATAAGCCCCACAATAAACAGCGGCAGAATGCTGATGCCGAGCGGATTTGCCGAAAGCGCGTCAAGGCATGACCCGCCCCAGACCGCTACAAGCGCAACCAGACCAAGCCCGCCCGTCAGGCTTGTGTAAACCACAAGCGGCGGCAGGACGTCGAGCTGTGCCCCGAGCAAATGTCGTATAAACTCGCATCTTGCCTGCAAAAACACACCGACAAATGCAACACACAAAACCGAAATTACCCTGAACCATCTCATGGCTTGGCAGAGTCCGCATGTGTCCTCAGGGGCACATCGCCGTGCGGTACGGCTGTTTGCCGTGCGGCTGGCTGAATGTTCAGTATCGTTTGATCGCTCATTGCATCAATACAAACACTTCTTCGAGTGCACTCAAGTTTGCCGACAATCTAACCCGCGCTTTCATGTGCATGGCGTCCTGTGCTGGGGCCGCATCAACAATTTTGCCGATCGGAATTCCTCTAGGGAAAACTCCGCCCAAACCACTGGTGACAACAGCTTGCCCGGGTTTCACATCCGCAGTGCGGGGTAGATAATTTAGCTCGACAATGTCGGTCGGGATCGGGCCAGCCGGGCCAATAATGCCCGTGTCGCGCCTTTCGTTTTCGACGGTTGCCGAGACTCGACAGTTCGGATCACCCAAAAGCAGCACCTGTGCGCTGGCCAGCCCGACTGTACCCACCCGGCCCACCAGACCCTCAGGCGTAAGCACTGGCATGTTTTCACGCACATCGTCCTTGTTGCCCAGGTCTATGTGTACCGCGCGCCACCAGTTGGCTGGCTCACGCGCAATTACACGGCCAACCTTCAAGTTCCATGGGGTTTGTTTTTGCCAGGCAAGCAGCTCGCGTAATCGCGCATTTTCGCGTGCTTGTTCTTGAGTTTGCAAAAGGAGCGCACGCAATTGTTGGTTTTCTTGCCGTAAGAGGTTGTTTTGCCTTGCCAACTCCTTTCTTGGCGTAATTTTGTCAACTGCATTTGCGGCAAGTGCTTCAGACGAGCTAGCAAGCCCGATCAACGGAAGGAATAAACTCGCCAATGCAGACTTGAGCGATTCTGCCGTTTTGCTGGGCAAATTAAGCAGCACCAGCGTCAGCAGTACCACCAAGCCTACAGTTTTGTATTGTGTGCGTGTCAAGTTCGCCACAGGCAAACAACGTGGCGAACGCAACGCAGAGTTACACCGTTGAATCTGATGAAACGCGCTTCAGGAAGTGTAATTCCTGGAGCACACGGCCTGTGCCCTCGGCAACTGCACTCAACGGATCGTCAGCGATGTGAACCGGCAGGCCGGTTTCATCGGCTACCAACCGGTCTATGCCGCGCAGCAACGACCCGCCGCCTGCCATCACTATGCCGCGATCAATCAGGTCTGCCGAAAGCTCAGGCGGACAACGTTCCAAGGTGATCCGGATTGACTCAAGTATGCTCGAAAGCGGCTCTTTTAGGGCTTCGCGAATTTCTTCTGAGCGCACGGTAATGGTTTTGGGCAAACCGCTGCTCAGGTCGCGGCCCTTGACTTCCATGGTCAGTTCTTGTTCCAACGGATAAGCCGAGCCTATGCGAATCTTGATCTCTTCTGCGGTGCGTTCGCCAATCATCAGATTGTGAGCACGCTTCATGTGCGCGATGATCGTTTCGTCCATTTCATCACCGCCAACGCGCAGGCTGCGGCTGAACACTATGCCAGCCAGTGAAATTATGGCTATCTCGCACGTGCCGCCGCCTATATCAACGATCATGTTGCCTGCTGGTTCATGCACTGGCAGCCCAACGCCAATTGCGGATGCCATTGGCTGCTCGATCAGGTACACTTCACGCGCACCGGCGTGCGTGGCGGAATCTTTCACAGCCCGTTTTTCAACCTCGGTTATCCCAGATGGCACGGCTACAACAACTCGCGGCGCTATTAACTTGCGGTTCTGCACCTTTTGAATGAAATGCCGCAACATCGCCTCTGTTATCTCGAAATCGGCGATGACGCCGTCCTTCATTGGCCGGATTGCAACGATGTTTCCGGGGGTGCGCCCTAACATGCGTTTGGCTTCTTCACCCACAGCCAACACGTTCGTTGTACCCGCCTGGATTGCAACTACACTCGGCTCGCGCAGCACAATCCCTTGGTCACGAACGTAAACCAAAGAGTTTGCCGTGCCCAGGTCTATGCCGATGTCGTTGGAAAACAGGCTTTTAAGTTGCGCGAACATGAATTTGCTTACGGGCTAAATTAACCGTGCGTAACCCAAAAGGTCAAGCGGATAACTCTGAGGACGCCTTTGGGAAATTAAAACAATCATTCCTAAGGCCTTGTCCTGGCTCGAGCCGATCTCGCAAACCGGTCAGGTTTTTTAATACCGACCGTATTCGATGGCTGCATCGAACATCGCCAGCACGTTCTCCGGCGGTACATCAGCTTGGATGTTGTGCACAGGTGCAAACACATAACCGCCGCACGGTTTGAACAGCTCGATGTGTCGGCGGACATTTTCGCGGACTTGGTCCGGCTTGCCGTTTGGCAAAATGTGCTCTGAGTCAATGCTACCACCCCAAAACACGAGTTGCTGACCAAACCTGGCTTTGAGCCAGGCAGCGTCCATGTCCCGGGCTGAAAGTTGCACAGGGTTGAGTATGTCAATGCCATTGTCCAATAGCTCGGGTATAAACTGCGCAACTGAACCGCACGTATGATACAATATCTTGGCACGCGTACGTGCCTTGATGTATTGCACGAGTCGTTTCTGACGCGGTTTAACGATCTGACGGTAAATCTGCAGCGAGAAAAGTGGCCCGCGTTGACCAGCCAGATCGTCTCCAAGCATAATCACATCCACAATGTCACCAGCTTCGTCCAAAAACACCTTGAACCAGTCCAGCCAAAACTGCAACACCCGCTCTATGATCGCTTCAAACACCTCGGGTTGCTGGAGCATATCTGTGTACAAGTTCTCAAGCCCGCGCATGTACCAGCATGTCTCATACACCCCACCGGAAATACCGCTCACAACCGCATACGGCGTCTCGCGTTTCAAAGTGAGGATACACTCGCGTAACCCATCAAACCGGGTTAGGTCATCACCCTTGGGAAACGGGTATTCTTTTATCTGCTCCAGCGATAACCCAGCAAGCGGACTGAAAGAAATGTCATAATAGAAGGGTGACTCCCCCGGCATCGACCACGTCACACCGAACTCATCCGTGAAATCGTACCAGACACGTCCATTGTCTTTTCTCTTAACAATCTGGCCTTTAAAACTTGAGGCGGGTTTGGCCCACACATATCGCGTGTCAACATGTAACCGCGCGAGCACTGCTTCAGACGGTTTTGCAAGCTGTTGCACAATGTCCATCACCTCGATTTGCTCACGTAGCCCAAGGTAATCGAGCAGTTTTTGGTATGCGATTCTGTGGATACCCGTCTGGTAACCCCCAAAATCAATCGGCACGCGGTCCGGCTCACGATGCTCAAGCGCACTCAACAACCGTTCACGCGGTGTCAGGTCGGTCCTCACAAGTTCAAGGTTACCTCGTCTGCAACTTTTTCCAAGCTAAGACCCACATAAACAAAATCATGCGTCAACGGTGCTGCCGTGCGCCACGCAACCGAATCAACAGTGCTATATAGCCGCGCAAAAGATTTTCGACATAAGTCAAGGTCACCACATTTGTTGATCACACGGATAAATGCGGCTGTTTTCATTGGGTGTTAACTACCGGATGTCGGAGAATTTATGCGCGGACATATAGAACCTGCAAGCTACCTGGGCTGCTACAGCTCAAACGCCAGCGTCATGTACCACTTACGGGAGCAATCTTGACCTGTACAGAAGACAGTAAAAAGCTCCACCACGAAAAGCATTCACTAAAACGAAAAACAAACGCCAAATTTTTTACTGGCCAGAACTTGAAAGGCTCGAGCGTGTCTTCGATTTCTTTGGTCTTATCCCGCAGCTCGGCTGGGTCAACTGTGCCAGGCCCAGCCCAGTGCAAGTCCAACATCTGAACTGCCAGTGCACACTGCGCCAACTTCGCCCACAAACGACCAACGCTTAACCACCCCCATTACACATTACTGTCAAGATCAAAATACGGCGACACAGTGTGCTGCTCGATCCGCACCGTCAAGCAGCCTGTCTCAATAGGATTATACTGGCTTATACCGATCTAAATCCGCTGCCCCGTGTCTTCGGCTGCGGCTTTGCCATCAAACTTGTCCTGATACAATACCGCTCCAATAGTAAGCCGGCACCAACTGCTACGGGTACAAATCAAACGCAATTTGCATACACGTCCATCGCAGTTCAGTGCCATAGTTGGCGTCTCTGTCGTTATTTTGAAGCCTTGTAAAACATCTCATAGTTGGTTTTGTCAAAAACCACTTTCGCATGATCAGCGTGATCCCGGCCGCCTGACGACACAAAAAAACGGAATGGTGTGAAAGCAGATGACAACGCCAATTCGATCTGGGAATACTCGGGGGGATATATTTCACGGCAGCTATTTACAATTTTCACTCTGGCCTAGGTGCGGGTAGTCAATACAAGGTCACCGGTTCCCATCCTCCAGATTTGGATTCAACCCAAAAGCCCACCAGAGGCGCTAAGACGTCCCGTTAAATGGACGACTTCACCGGTGTATGTGTGCCCTCAAAGTATGAGCCTGTTTTGGCCTAGCTATGTACTGAAACGACAATTGCATGCAGCCACAGTTGATCTGGCGCGTAATATTTGCGTGGCGTTGCGTGTCACTGCGAGCAAAGTTAGGGTCTGTGGCCAAGTCCTAAGCTTACTCTAATTTTTGGTCAATAACCTCAGGCGCAATACGCGCCGTTTGCATAATCAAAACTGTGAAACATCTTTCTCCTGGCCAAGAGTGAACTTTTCAAAATCTTGCCAGTACTAAACCAGCCGTACAGTGCCCGTTTTTTGGAAATGAATGTCCAAAAATTGGATTTCACCGTGGGCATGTGTACGAAACACACGTTCAGCGAGTCGTTTTCTGACGGAATACCCATCCGCCGGACTCTGGTCTTAACCTTACCAACGGTCCGTAAAACATCGCAAGCGCTGGCAAATCATTCTTTCAGGGTATTGTTTGTGCTTGCATAGCTATGGGGCATGAAAACCCTGAAATGCAGGATAAGCCTATTGAGCTCGGGGGCATCGCCATCCTATGCGGTGGGAGAAACCTGTTATTCAGTCGCGCGCAATAACCTGCGCTGTTATTCGGACTTTAGTGAAACGACATCTTGCACCACGACTTTTCAAAAGCTACAGCCGGCGAACATTCCGACTCCTAGATCAATATGTGCTAGAATCAACAGCGTGTCGGGTCTGATTGCTTCGTTGTTTGGGTATGCGCAGGTCAAGCATGGGCGGGGAGCTTTAACTCGCAGTACTGCCGTCTCGCTCTTGATTAGCCGTTGGGGTGCAACTTGGGTCTTGGTCCCTGTTAGCTCTCAAATGTGTAGAATACGCGTAACTGCGCCAAATCGAGTGAGGTGAGATAAATTGCAAAATTTTTCAAATCTGTGGGCAGTTTTTCGGGGCAGTCAATGCCGAGCCGTATCTAGAAAACAGGATTAAGTCATTTGGAACCTGAACGATGAAAACGGCCAAGAACTGGTTAAAAAAGAGCGCTATTGTTCTGAGTATCGGCCTCTGTGGCATACTCTGCACACATGCGGAAGTCCATACAGTTATCAAATCATTCGGCATCCTAACCAACATGACCGGGCTTTGCCCGCAAGGCTACCTTGTGCAAGGGCCAGACGATGCGCTCTATGGCACCGCTGGGCCGGAAGGGGCAATGGGCGGGACAGTGTTCAAAATTCAGCCTGATGGATCAGGATTCACAGTATTGAAATGGTTCACTAATCGGTTTGAAGGCGCCGAGCCAAACGGCGAGCTTGCACTTTCCGACGGCGTGCTTTATGGCACGACGTATTCGGGGGGTGAATCGAATCTCGGGGTTGTATTCAAATTAAACACCGACGGTAGTGGGTTCGCCGTGTTGAAGCACTTTACCGGCAGTGACGGCGCAAATCCCAAAGTGGGCCTGGCGTTCTCGGGTAACACGCTCTACGGCACGACCTATGCCGGGGGCAACTCCAATTGCGGCACTGTGTTCAAGCTTAACACCGATGGGTGCGGTTTTACGGTGCTGAAGAATTTTACAGGTCCCGATGGGAAAAACCCTTACGGCGGGCTGGCAGTGTCAGCAGACGTGCTCTATGGCACGACCTATTCAGGCGGCAACTCGGGTTACGGCACGGTGTTCAGGGTTAACACTGATGGGACCGGCTTCACGGTATTGAAACATTTTGCCAACGACGGACAGAATCCTTGGGCTACTCTGGTATTGGACGGCAACACGCTCTACGGCACCACACACCGCGGTTGGTACGGGACCGTGTTTAAGCTAAACACAGACGGGACCGGCTTCGCTGTCATCAAAAGGTTCAATGGTGAGGAGGCAACACATCCCCGCGGACTAGTGTTATCAGGCGGCACACTTTACGGAACAGCCCAGCGTCCGCTCGAGTCATACAGTAGGGGGATTATCTTCAGGTTGAACACAGACGGCACGGGCTACGCTAATATCTGGAGCTTTAGCGGCCCGGATGGATCATCACCCAATGCCGGTCTGTTGGTGGCGGGCAATACCCTATACGGGACGGCGGCGTACGGCGGCACTCTGGGATCGTATGGGGTTGAGCGCCGGGTTTACCCGGCCTTCGGGACGGTGTTCAAATTAAACACCGACGGCAGCGGGCTCACAGTGCTGAAGGAGTTTTACATGAGCGATGCGCTGAACCCCCGCGGCGCTTTGGTGTTGTCTGGCAACGCAATCTATGGAACAACAGAGCGTGGCGGCTGTCGGGACGCCGGGACGGTGTTTAAGCTCAATACCGATGGGTCAGGTTATGCAGTGTTGAAACAGTTCACCGGCGAACTTACCGATGGGCAATACCCACGCGGAGGCTTGGCATTCTCCTCTGGCACGCTTTACGGAGCAGCCGACTACGGCGTGGATGATATTTATTCATGCTTGTTCAAGTTGAACACAGACGGGACGGGCTTCACTATACTGCGCGATACCGGTTGGAACAGTGCCTACGCACAACCGCTGGTGGCCGACGGCATGGTCTATTGGGCGTCATGGGGCGAGTGCGGTTGGAGCATCTACAGGCTAAGCACCGATGGGACGCTATTCACTACACTGACAAACCTCGACTGGTGCGACTCTGACCCGCCCTACGATGGTCGTTACGGTAACGAGCCGAATGGTGGGTTTGTCCTGTGCGGCGACACACTGTATGGCACAGCCTATTCCGGCGGGGAATCGGACCTAGGCACAGTGTTCAGGATCAACACCAACGGTACTGGCCTGGCCGTGCTGAAACACTTTGAAGGCCACGATGGAGCGCATCCGAATCCGGTTCTCACGTTATCGGGTAGCACACTATACGGCACGACATATCATGGCGGATGGTCGAATCTGGGAGTGGTGTTCAAGCTCAACACTGACGGCACTGGCTACACAGTGCTCAAGCACTTCACTGGCAGCGACGGCGCGAACCCAACAAGATGTCTCACATTGGTAGGCAACACGCTTTATGGCACAACATACTCCGGCGGGCGGTCGAACTTTGGAGTCGTGTTCAAGCTCGGCACCGACGGCAATGGGTATGAGGTTGTAAAACACTTCACGGGCAATGACGGGGCGTATCCGGACAGTGATCTTGTCCTAGTCGGCGACGCGCTATACGGCACAACAGTGCGCGGTGGCAACTGGGACTTGGGCACAGTGTTCCGGCTTGATCTGGCAAGCTTACCTATGCCTATTACTCTAACAGCGCGGCTTATTGGCGATGCCATTGTGCTGAGCTGGACCAACTCAGCCTTCACACTCCAAGCCGGACCTAGTCCCACGGGCCTGTTTACCAACGTGCCAGGTGCCACAAGCCCGTACACCGTTCCGCAAAACGCACCGCAACTGTTCTTCCGGCTCGTCAAACAGTGAGTTCAAACCAAAGGATAGTTGGGAGCACGGTCGAGGGCAGTCTCCGAATTTAACGTGTTTGCACATGTGCGGACAGTCTTAGGGACAAATATCTTTGTTGTGGGTAGCTTTACAAACGCAGACTGTGCGTTGGTTTATAACATCGTAGACATGACAATGCCCGGCGCCGGGGTGAACCGGCTAATGCAAACGCTACGTACAAAAACACAAACTTCTCTACCAGCCTACAGTTCCGTCCGGCTGGAGGCTCCGCAACTGGCAACCGCTGTCGCCTTAGTGATATAAAGCAGCTTTAGAGCCTGCGAACAGACCGGTATGCGCCCACCCAGTAAAATGTGGTTGGGTTACCGTCCAATATAGATTGACCGCCCCAACCTGAAGCTGCGCTGCCTATGGTCGGCCCGTTAAGCTTCGCACGGCTTGAGATAAAGTAATGGTACGTAAGCCCGCCCGTGCGCCTGCCCGGGCCGAGATATATGCCCACGTGATCAATCTCATAGTCTGCGTCGTAATCGTATGTGGCCGTATTCGGGTACTCAAAAAACACCAGGTCTCCGACTTGCAACTTTGCGAAGTTAGTCGGCACGGTATCAAACGTGTGCGGTATGATCACAACACCCGGGCCGAAGTTGAATTGCCAATCCGCCCTGCGGGGCAGGCCTACCGCATTGGTGCTGTAACAAAGTGGCACACTGTCAATGAATCCGTTGCCTTCCATATTGCGTCTGTAGCCAAAGACCATTCTCACAAACCCCGAACAATCCAGGCTGAAAGCATAGTTGTTTGTGGCGCAGTCAAGGTTATTTGTGCACGCGGCGTTGTACTTTGGATAAGCCGTGAAATTGTCCGGGGGCGGCCAGTAAATCGGGATGCCTAGATAATCGTTAAAGTCGCCCCCTGGATAGCGTTCGCACGGCCCGGTGCAGTTCAGGTCTTTTAGCGGGCCGTATCGTGCATCCCCGCGGTCCTGGGTCCCGTAGTTTTCCCATGTTGGCGTGGGTTGTGCGTCTGAAATGTATTGCCATGCGATGGCCAAAACATCGTCAACGCCGGCGTTGTTAGCCGCCAAAGCTGCATCCAGCCAGAAGGTTGGAATAGTGCCATTAAACGGCTCGGGCAACGTCCGAACCCAAATACCAGGCAAATTCGTGTTGCGCAGGTCGTTTCCGCCGGGGTTATTTGTACTGTTGAGGAACACCCAATAAGTCGTGCCAAGATGCACTTCCTGAAAGTTCGTGCGGGCCGGGCCGGCCATGATCACAGTACGCGCGCCCGGAGTAAACGTGGCGAGCCACCGATTTGCACCCCCTGGTGTTTGCTGCACAACACGCCTGCGTTGTGCCTCGGACAGGTCCGAGTCCAGCGGATGCAAAATCACAACGTACCGGCCAGAGTCGGGCTCGCCCGAATCGGCCGTGCCATTGCCATTGGTGTCCTCGAGGTAATCTGGCACGCCATCGCTATCCGAATCAAAAGGCTGTCCATTGCCATTAACCGCTAAGTAATGGAAACCGAGGTCGAGCACAGAATTTGCTTCGCGCGCCTGGTCTACGCGCGTGGTGTAATGGTACAGCCCGGCTTCAGCGGCGCTGCGATTGCCGCGGTCTCGCAGAAGTGAACAATCCAGATAATGCTCGGTGTCTAAGTACGGGTTTGCGATGGCGCTGCTCCGGAACGGATAGTTTGTGACCACCGTTGTGTTTTGCCCGAAAGTGGGGCAATTGAAAAACCCGTTGTGACTACCGCTGGGTGTGACACCCAGATTGGTCACGTTGACAAACACACTGTTGGTAAGGCTAACCTGTCCTGCTGGACCAGAATAAATCAAAGTGCGGCATTGGTTGATTGTCAGATGTTCTCCAATAATCGGGCCGCCACTGTTCAACGGCCAGTCGCAGCTACTGAACAAGCAGTTCCGCAACATCAATGGCCACCCAGACTCGTTGAGGATGCCATACCCGCAATTCACAAATTGACAGTTCAAAAAACTCAGCGGGTTATCCCGTTGGCTACACACGCCCACGTATGCATACGAAAAACGCATGTCACGAAAGACCCATGTGTCCC
>CAZKTA010000018.1:29235-61188 GCA_964555645.1 uncultured Verrucomicrobiota bacterium | reverse complement strand
CCGTGCTTTGTGGTTTGGTTGAGCCTTAATCTTTTGGCTCACAACTGACAATCAAACAACACTAGCAGGCGCCTGCCTGTGTATGCATGCCCGCAAGCAGACAAGCTTTGCGTCTAGCACCTTTCGGCGCGTTATGCGGTTGTTTCGCGGGCAAGCTTATTATGAGGGTGTTGCGCGAGGGCGCAGAAAACTGCACGCGGAGCGCGCGCGTTCCACATCCAAGTAAGTAATTCGGGCTAATTAGGTGCAGTTTTAAGGTGAAAATGCTTTTGCAGCCAGGCGGTCATTCGGGCTGAAGTGCTTGTGCAAACTCGCAAACGAACAATGTTGTCCTGAGCTGACCGGATAAATACAGTAATGCCCGCGTGACGAGTTCTAATTCTAACCGCGCCCGTATCGTGCTGCTGGCCAAGTGCCTGGGCATCGTCGCCTGCCTTTACCTGTTCATCGTTGGCATCGGCGGCATGGGTCAGGCCTGCAAGCTGTTCGGCAAGTCGTTTACGGAACAACTGCTCAAAACCACCGCCTCGCCCTTTGTCGGCCTGTTCATCGGCATCCTGGCCACCTCGCTGGTGCAAAGCTCCTCCACCACCACGTCCATCATTGTGGGCCTGGTGGCCGGCGGGGCCATTTCCATCCAGGGCGCCATTCCCATGGTGATGGGGGCGAACATCGGCACCACCATCACCAACACCCTGGTTTCCATCGCGCACGTGCGGCGCGCCACGGAACTGCGGCGCGCCTTCGCCGCGGCTACCATCCACGATTTCTTCAACGTCTGCACGGTGCTGGTACTCTTTCCGCTGGAAGTGTTTACGGGCGTGCTGGCCAAATCGGCGGTGGTTCTGGCCGGTCTGTTTCAGGGCGTGGGCGGCCTGAAGCTGGCCAACCCGCTCCAAGCGATCACCAAACCGGCCGTCGAACTGTTGTCGGCGCTCTTTGGCCGCTGGCCCTGGCTGCTGCTGGTGGTTTCACTGCTGCTGACCTTTGGGATGCTGGCGGCGCTGGTGGGGATCCTCCGCAGCCTCGTGCTCAAGAAAGTGGAAAGCTTTTTCGACGAATACCTGTTCAAAAACGCCGGCCGCGCGATGCTTTTTGGCTTGGTGCTGACGGCGACCGTGCAGAGCAGTTCGATCACCACCTCACTTGTGGTGCCGCTGGCCGGGGCGGGCATCCTGCGCTTGAGCCACATTTTCCCATACACAATGGGAGCCAACGTGGGCACGACGGTCACGGCGATGCTGGCCGCCCTGGCCACCGGCAAACCGGCGGCGGTAACTGTGTCGTTCGCTCATCTGCTGTTCAACGTGTTTGGCATCCTGCTCATCTGGCCGCTGCCACAAGTGCGACGCATCCCAATCCGGCTGGCTGAATGGCTGGCTGAATTGGCGGCGCGCAACCGGTTCATCCCATTTGTCTATATCGTGCTGACTTTCTTTGGAGTGCCGTTGCTGTTAATTATATTATTCGAGTAAGATGCCTATGTGGAAAACCGTGATCAACCTCTTCAAACAGGATAACCTTTACCAACAGGCCCTGGACGAAACCTTCGCCATGCTTGATCTGGACTGGAAGATGTTCAACGCGGCCGTCAAATCGCTGCGCGAATCTGACACCGGCCAGATCGAAATGGACGTGTTGGCCACCGACAAACAGGTCAACGCCTACGAACGCGATGTGCGCAAGAAAGTGATGACCCACCTGACCATCGCCGGCGGGGCCGACCTCGCCTCCGGCCTCATACTGGTCAGCGTCATCATTGACGTGGAACGCATCGGCGACCTCACCAAGGGAATTTATGAACTGGCCGTCCACCATCCAGGTCGCCTGCACGGCGGCAGCCAAGAGACAGCGTTGCAGACCATCGAAGCCGACGTGAACAGGGTCTTCAGGGATATGATCCAAGCCTTCAAGGAAAGCGACGAAGACCTGGCGCGCGAGCTGATGGCCGATTACAAACAGGAGATTTCGTCCGCCTGCGACGCCATCATTCAGGGCATTGTGTCCGGCAAAGTGACGGACTTGAGCAGCGCGGATGCGGCGGCGCTGGCGCTATACGTTCGGTTCTTGAAGCGCATCGCTGCACATTGCCGCAACATTGTCTCGAGCGTGGTGAATCCATTCCATCGCCTGGGCTACAAGGAAAAGCCGGTGGATAGCTGACAACCCTCCCATTGCCAGAGCGCATTGGGCATCGCCCCGGCGGCGACAACACTGGCATCCCCAACCATCATCGCTTGAACCCGAAAAACCGAGTTGCAGCAGGTACCACGAGCTACAGGCTCTCGAATACTATCGGAGCTACCATCCGGCCGAAACTATTCCCAAGGTAGGCATCGGCCGGACCATAAAAAGGCACCTTTCAGTCAGGCAGGCTAGCAAAGTGGTTGCATTTTCGGCCGCGCCAAACGATGAACGAGAGCACCCGTGTGCTGGAAGCTGTTGACCGGGGCAAAGGTGGCGCTTCGGCTGAGTTGCTGCCGCTGGTGTACGACGAACTACCCCGGCTGGCCGCGGCGCGTATTGCGCAGGATGCCGCCGGGTACACCTTCCAGCCCACCGCCCTAGGCATAAGGCATAGCTGCGGCTGGTGGCCGATGGCGACCGGACCTGGCATAACCGGGCGCATTTTTCGGTGCGGTTGCGTGGTGTGCAACACGCGGCGGGTGAAGCTGCTGCCTTGCAGTAGCTATCCGTACCAGAAAATCTTCGGGCAGGTGTTAAGCGCCTTGGGCAGTGGTTTAGAGGCTGTAAGTGCTGTGGCTGGCACGCCGCGACAAAACAACAGTGGTAAAAGGGACTGTGGCTGCGCACTGAAAAAAATCAGCATTTTCTGAGCTTAAGAGCTAATCGGTTCGGTTCCTGCCCATCAAATCCTCACCGCCTCACAGTGGTGAAATGTCTGGGCCAGGCGATGCGACGTCGTTCACAGTCAGTTGCAACCCCGGCTAGATTGACCCGACCACATTTGCTGAGGCTCTCGGCCCGGCACAGGACAATCGTGAGTAGCAGGGTTAGCCCGTCGCATGCCGCAAGCCCCACCGGGAGACCCGTACGGTCTTAACTCCAAGGTTCCAAACCGCTGCCATGTGTAAAGGTTGGTTCGTCAGGGGCAACACGGTCAACCACCGCCTATTCCCGAGAGATCCATGCGTGGAACGCACCGTTTAATCTCTCGAGCGCCGCTCAGCACCAGTTACACGACTTGATTCTTAAGCTCTGGATTCCGACAGCGGTGACTTGGATTTTGTGTTTGTTGTCGTGGCCATTGTTCGTTGTTGTGGTTCCTCGCTCTGTATCTACTATTTCTGGGGAAGGTCGCCGCTGGCTGAAGCGGACAGCCAGTTGAGCTGGGCGTCTCACGGCACACTGCTACGATCATTTCGTTGGTTACAATTCAACGTTTTGGCTGTAAGCTATGTCTGACCCAAGGCATATGCGGCAGTTTGTTGCAATAGCTGCGAATGCGTTCATGGAACTGGTCAGGCAACCGGTGTACCTGTTGTTGATGACAAGTGCTGCCGTATTCGAGATTTTTCTGGCCACACCGTATTACTTTGCGTTTGGCAACGAGCCGAAACTGGTCAAGAACAGTGTATTGGCGGTAATGTTTTTGGCTGGGCTGTTGGGCGCAGTGCTCAGTGCATCGACGTCGTTGTCGCGCGAGCTTAGGTCGGGCACGGCCCTGGCTGTGCTATCGAAGCCCGTCGGGCGTGCGCAGTTTTTGATCGCCAAATATGTCGGTGTAATTGGTGCACTAACGGTAATGCTGTATGTGACAACGGTAGCTGCGCTTGTAGCGAGTCGGATGGCATTTGATGCCTACGGTAAGACAGACCTGGCTGCGGTTGGGATATTTGCGCTGGGTGTGGCGGTTGCGTATGCGTTTGGTGGGTTTGTGAATTTCTTTCTACACAAGCCGTTCGTAAGCGCCACAGTAGGCACGCTGACAATAACCGTCACAGTGGCAGCATTTGTAATTGTGCAGTTCACCAAGCAAATGCAAAGCCTTGGCGAGGTTGCCACTGTTGACTGGCGACTTGTGCCGGCGGCTATCCTGATCCTGTTTGCGGTATGGATTTTGGCTGCTTTGGCGTTGGCGTGTTCGACTCGGCTGGACATGATCCCTACGCTGGCGGTTTGCTCGGCATTTTTCCTGTTGGGGTTGATGTCTGATTACCTTTTTGGCAGGCGCGCGCAACCGGTCTGGCAACAGGACCTGCGCGGCGAGCTGTTGAGCACACGATGGTCGCCTGAGCAAAAAAATTTGCTGAAAACCATTCTTGCCAAGTATGACAAGGACAACTCAGGCAGGCTCGAGCCAGCCGAACAGGACAATATCAGTTCGAGTGATAAAGCCGCGATGAACAGGCTTGGCATGGGCGGGTCGCGCTTTGCTGGTGTGCTTTACACCTTAACGCCGAACTGGCAACTTTTTTGGATGGCAGACGTTTTGGAGACCGGCAAAACCGGTTTTCCATGGCAATACGTTTTGAAAGCAGCCGTTTACATGTTGTGTTATGTTGCGGCTGCACTTGCCTTGGCGGTTGCACTTTTTGAAGAACGCGAGTTGAGCTAGGCTCGGCAATGCTCGGCTTAACAAGGGCAAAAACAGGCGTGTAATTATTGATTTGAGCATCCTAAAAGCGAATGGACCGCAGTGCACAGAAAAATGCAGTTGTAAACCTGCTGGCGATGCTTGCCGTGGGTGTAGCGGGCTATGCCGCTGCGCGGCACGCAAACTGTCTGAGCGGCCAAGTCACAAGCTTTTACATGGGGCTTGGTTTGCTGGTGGCGCTGATTAGCTGGTTTCAGTTGCGCCTTGTCGAACGTGAGCAGCTCGAAAAGCTCGAATTCGAAGAACTCACACGCACGCGGACCGGTACAAGCACAAGCTTGTTCGAGACAAAGGAAACCGAGCTGTTCCCAGCACGGCGCGCGCGTGAGCAGTTCGAGCGATATTTCGTGCCCGGGTTTACAGTTGTGCTGTTTGTGCTCGAGGCCGGCGGTGCGTACCTACTGAATGCGTGGTTGAGCAAAGCGCCCCCGATGCCAATGCGCCAACCAACGATGGCAATGGCGTTTTTCGGCTTGTTTGCGCTAGTGCTTTTCCTGCTGGGTAAGTTTTCGGCCACACTCGCCCGGCTTGAAAACAATGCGCTGTTGCGGCCGAGCGCATCTTTTGTGTTATTGGGCGCATATTTGGCATTTGCAGTTGGTGCCGCAATTGCAGTGGGCCAAGCAGGTTTCCCACGAACGGACTTCTACGTTGCGCGTGCGCTGTGCGTTTTGTTGGGTGTAATCGCAGCCGAAACATTGATAGCGTTGATTCTGGAGATATACCGGCCGCGCGTTAAAGGCCAGGTCACACGTCCAGTCTATGAAAGCCGGTTGATCGGGTTGCTCGCACAACCCGAGGGGCTTGTGACAACCGCAGCGCAAGCGCTCGATTACCAGTTCGGGTTCAAGGTTTCTGAGACGTGGTTTTACAAGTTCCTCGAAAAAGCGTTTGCCAAGCTGTTGGTTGTGCAACTGCTGGTGTTGCTGCTTTCGACTTGTGTTGTGTTTATCGAGCCTGGGCAACAGGCACTGCTTGAGCGGTTCGGCAAACCAGTGCCCGGCAGGCAAATACTTGGGCCAGGCGGCCACCTCAAACTCCCATGGCCGATTGACAAGGTTTATTTGCACCGGACCGAACAGGTGCAAAGCTTTCTCATAGGCATGACACTCGACAAAGAAAAAGACCTGCCTAAGACAGTTCTCTGGACGTCCACCCACGGTAAAGAAGACAATTTCATCGTTGCAGGTCGCGGCTTACAGCAGACGAGCACACCACCTGTGGAACAGACAAATGTTGTTGCCCCCAAACGCAGTCCGCCTGTGAGCCTGCTTGCGGTCAATATACCTGTACAATTCCAGATCACGGACCTGCTTGCGTGGGCATATAGCAATTCTGCACCGGCCAAGGTGCTTGAGAACATCGCAACGCGCGAAATAACGCGGTACCTGAGCAGCGCTGACCTCGGTGCCGTGATGTCGTACGGCCGGTGGGACGCTGCCCAGGTTTTGCGCGAGCGCATTCAGGCCGCAGCAGACAGCCGAGGGTTAGGTGTTAAGATTCTGTTTGTCGGGTTGGACGGTATTCATCCCCCTGTTCAGGTTGCGCCGCATTACGAAAAGGTTGTAGGCGCAATCCAGCAGAAACAGGCAAAAATCCTGTCTGCTCAGGCCGATGCAATCAAAACCAACGCACTAGCCGATGCCCGCAGATTCCAGCTGCTCAACGAAGCTGAGGCATACCGATTGAAACGTGAACTGAACGCGCTTGCGCAAGCTGCACTGTTTACGAACCAGGTACCAGCATGGAAAGCCGCCCCGTCGGTTTACACCGAACGCAAATACCTGGAGACGTTTGTGCGTGCTGCATCCGGTTCGCGTAAATACATTTTGCTCGTCTCAAACACACAGGATGTCATCCAGTTTGATTTACAGGACAAAATCCGACCTGATCTGCTTGATTTAGCAACGCCCCAATAATAGTAACTCGATGTAGTGGCTATGAAACGTAATCCGCTCTCAATCACAGTTGGCGTACTGCTGTTAGTAATATTCTTTTTGTTGCTGTTCACCTTTCAGGTGCGACAGTCTGAGGTTGCAGTTCTGACAACGCTCGGTAAACCAAAGGACCCAATAGACCGGCCCGGGCCGTACTTAAAGTTGCCGTGGCCAATCCAGAAGGTCTATAAGTTTGACCAACGCATCCAGAACTTCGAGGACGATAGATTCGACGAAGTGCTCACGGCCGATAACTTTAATCTGTTGGCGATGGTATATGCAGGTTGGCGCATAAAAGACCCAATGGCATTCTTTACCAAGTTCGCCAACGGCTCAGTAACCGAGGCCGAAAAAGCCCTGCGCAGTTTGATTCGCACTGCAAAAAGCGCAGTTATTGGCCGTCATCCACTTTCAAGCCTTGTTTCCGCCAACGAGGCTGAAGCCAAATTTACCGAGATCGAAAATGAGATTTTGCAGATCGTCCAAAGTCAGGTCGCTGCAAACAACTACGGTATCCAAATCGAGTTTGTCGGGTTTAAGAAGCTTGGTTTACCCGAGAGTGTGACGACCGAGGTGTTTAACCGCATGCAATCCGAACGCCAAGTGCTAATCAGCAAGTTCCAAAACGAGGGTGAAGCCGAGGCTGCCAAGATAAAATCTGCTGCAGACCGTAAGGCAGCCGAGCTGCTTGCAAGTGCGGAGGCTGAAGCAACCCGGATTCGTGGCCTTGGCGAAGCCGAGGCAGCAAAATCACTCGCAACGTTCCAGCAACATCCTGAGCTTGCGAATTTCATGTTCAGACTAAGCGCACTGGAGGCGTCGCTCAAGGAACGCACAACATTGATTTTCGACCAACAAACGCCTCCGTTTGACCTGTTAAGCCGCGCGCAAACAAACCAGGTGCAAAAATAACGCCAAATGAACGGTTCACAGCCAACCAAAAAACCTGAGCGCACAGAGCCTGTGCCAGCACCGGTTACACCCGAAGACGCAGGCTCACAAGCACTGGCTGAAGCACTGCGCAGCAGCTTTGGCCTGATCAAGTTCGTGATGCTGCTTTTGTTGGTGGTGTTTTTTGCGTCGGGGTTTTTCACAGTCGGCCCGCAGGAACGCGCCATCATTTTGCGATTCGGCAAACCAGTTGGTGAAGGTGAAAAGGCATTGCTTGGCCCGGGTTTGCACTGGTCGTTCCCGTATCCGATTGATGAGGTGCGGAGGATTCGCGTTACTGAAATTCAAACTGTGCGTTCAACCACAGGCTGGTACACAACCACACCTGAGCAGGAATTGGCCGGCACCGAACCGCCTGCTGGTCCGGGGCTTGTGCCCGGTGCGGACGGATACGTGTTGACAGCCGACCAAAACATTGTGCACTGCCGAGCGGTGTTGTATTACCGGATCACAGACCCGATCCGGTACGTGTTCGGATTTGCAAATGCCGAGTCAAACATCGTCCATGCACTCGATAACGCACTGCTTTACACAGCAGCGCGATTTAATGTGGACGATATTCTGGTGCGTGACATTGCCGGGTTCAGAGAAGCTGTGCGCCGACGTGTCGAGCAGCTTCTGGCACAACACGACCTTGGTGTAGTAGTCGAACAATGCGACGTCGAGAGCCGCCCGCCACGTCAGGTACGCGATGCGTTCAACCGCGTGTTACAGGCTGAGGTCACGCGCGCCAAGCTACTTGACGAAGCACGCAGTTACGAAAATCAGGTGCTCAGTAAGGCCAGCGCGGACGCAGCCGGGCTAGTCAATGCTGCTGAATCTGACCGCACAAACCTTGTTGCCACAATCGCGGCTGAAGCCGAGCGGTTCCAAAAATTACTGCCCCAATACAAGCAAAACCCGCAACTGTTCGAACTGCAGTTGCTAACCGAAACACTCGGACGCATGTTGGCGACTGCGCAGGATAAAATTTTCCTGCCGGAGCGTGTCGATGGCAAAACGCGTGAATTGCGGTTATTGTTAAGTCGTGAACCGCTCAAACCCAAAACAAGCGGCCCAACACAACAATGAATCGCACAGTACTATACCTGGTTTGCACATCGCTCGGGATTAAAACTGGCCGTTGCAACGGTGTTCCAACGGTTTTGCAATCACCGAGTGCACCGCTTTGCTGGCCCGGCACGAAAGATTTCAGGGGTCAACTATTCAATGATTCAGAGGTTTATCGGCCTGATAATTCCGCCAATCATGTATGCGTATAACACGTCTTTTAAGTCGGTCTGAGCTTGCTGCTGACCACGAGCACGACCATATCGGTCCCGAGGGCACATGCTCGGTGTGTGGCCGCAGATGTGAGCACGATCACGAACACGCACCCATCCGGCTCTGGCAAACGTTGGTAGGTGTGATCTTTGTCGTAAACGGGTTCATTGTTGACTGGGTCTTCGAGCAAGGCCACACGGTCGCAAGCTTCAGTGCCTTTGTTGGGGCGGTTATACTCGGTTACCCGATCGTACTCACGGGCATAAAAGACGTCGCCCGAGGTATCCTCAGCATAAATGAACTCGTCAGCATAGCCGTGTTGGCTGCGTTTGCGTCAGGCGACTACAAAACCGCAGGCGTAGTTGCGTTTTTCATGCTCATGGGCGAGATCGTCGAAACCCGCACAGCAGAGGGCGCACGCGCTTCAATCGAATCGTTGATCCGCATCACACCAACAAAAGCACGACGTATCCTGCCCAATGGCCAGGAAGAAGAAGTACCCGTCACACAGCTCAGTCCGGGTGACCTAATCCGCATCCGGCCCGGCGATAACGTGCCTGCAGACGGTGTTATTGTCAGTGGCCAAGGCTCGTTCAACCAAGCCACAATTACGGGTGAATCACTGCCAGTTGACAAAAAACCAGGTGACGAAGTCTTTGCAGGCACGCAAAACCTTACTGGTGCACTCGAGGTCAAGGTAACCCGCGCAGGTGAAGACACCACACTTGGCCGCGTGCGCGAGCTGATCTTGGCCGCCCAAAGGACAAAACTGCCCATAATGAAGATAGTTGACCAATACATGGGCTTTTACACGCCGCTTGTGCTTGTGATCGGTGCACTTGTGTGGGCGTTCACAAAAGATCTAAACCGTGTGATCGCGGTACTTGTTGTGGCTTGCCCATGTGCATTCATTTTGGCTACACCAACCGCAATGGTCGCCGCGCTTTCTGCTGCGGCCCGCCTCGGCATATTAATCAAGAACGTTGCCGATATCGAGCTGGCAGCGCGCATAAACGCGTTCGTATTCGACAAAACACGAACCATCACAACAGGCGACCTGGCGGTGAGCAGACTCGCCCCTGCGCCGGATATTAAACCGGCCGAGCTATTGCGCATTGCGGCCTCAGCCGAAAAATACAGTAACCACCCCACCGCAAAAGCGCTTCATGCGTTAGCCGAAGAAGTCGGGCTACCGTTGCTCGAGCCGAAAGACTTTGCCGAAACAGCCGGCCTTGGCGTAAAAGCGCGCCTGAACAACTCAACTGTCCTGGTTGGCCGCGCGCAATGGCTCAGGGAAAACGGTATCGACGGCGACCTGATGAAGTCGGTTGACCTGAATGAAGCTGAGGGGTGGAGCTTAATCTTCGTGGCGCACAACGGCCGATGCATGGGTTGGATTGGGCTTGAGGACAAAACCCGAGCCGAAGCAAAGGACGCACTTGCCGAGCTTAAACAGGCCGGTGTACGCCGTATCGCAATGTTCTCGGGCGACAGACAAGCCGTCACAAGCCGCGTAGCACGTGAAATCGGATGCGAAGAAGCCAAGGGCGATTGCCTCCCACAGGACAAGGTCGAGTTTGTGCGTGGGTTCAAGGCCAAAGGATACCGTGTTGCTGTTGTGGGCGACGGTGTTAACGACGCACCTGCACTTGCTGCAGGTGACATGGGCATTGCAATGGGCGCTGCAGGCAGCGAAGTTGCCATTCATACCGCCACGATTGCACTCATGAACAATGACTTAAAACGGCTGCCGTTCCTAGTGAAGTTGTCGCGAAGCACACGCGCTGTTATCAACCAAAACTTTTTGTTCGGCGTATTTTTCATAATTGGCGGGCTAACACTTGCATCATTCGGGTACCTCAACCCGATCGTTGCAGCGATTTTGCACAATGCAGGCTCGCTCATTGTGATTTTCAACAGCGCACGACTGGTGCGCAAGGGCGAAGAACTCGAGCATTTCCAGCCCGTGTCCGCCCAGATGCCCAAGCCACCAAGTCGGCACCACACCGCAGCAGGCCAATTGCAACCACAACCGGCATAGTGCTCGTGCATGGTTTCAAAGTTGCCGAATGCGAATTTCTGAAAAACTTGAGTAATGGAAAGCCCAAACCTTAAAAATCAAACCCAGACAACCACAGATGCAACCGATGTGGACATCGTGGTTTCGGTGCGCGGGTTGACAAAAGTTTTCAAGGATTTTTGGGGCAGACCAAAAGCGCGTGCCGTTGACAATGTTGACTTCGACGTGCGGCGTGGCGAAGTATTCGGTCTGCTCGGCCCGAACGGCTCCGGCAAAACAACAATCATCAAAATGCTGCTCGGGTTGCTCCACCCCACCAGAGGCCACATCGAAGTGTTCGGGCGCTCACCACGTCATGTGGCAACAAAATCGCGTATAGGTTACCTGCCAGAAGAATCTTACTTGTACCGGTATCTTGACTCACGCGAGACACTTGACTTTTTCGGCAACTTATTCCGGCTGCGCACAACCGACCGACGGCAGCGCATCGAGCAACTGCTCGAAATGGTCGGCCTCAGCCAGACGCGTACCAGGCCGGTGGGCGAGTTCTCTAAAGGTATGCAACGCCGAATTGGGCTTGCACAAGCATTGATCAACGACCCAGACCTCATATTGCTGGACGAACCGACAAGCGGGCTTGACCCGATCGGTTGCCGCGAAATGAAAGACTTAATACGCACACTGGCCAGCCGCGGCAAAACTGTCATATTAAGCAGTCACTTGCTAGCCGACGTCGAAGACGTGTGCGACCGCGTCCTGATCCTCTACGGCGGCCGTGTTCAGGCAATCGGCACCTTGCAAGAACTGCTCACACGCCCGGACCGCATCCGGATCACGATGCCAGTGTTGACTCGCGAGTTGCTCGAACGCCTCCTAAACGCGGTCAAACAGTTTGTGCCTGAGACCGATATTAAGCTGGATAACCCGACGCAAAACCTCGAAAGTCTTTTCTTGAGTGTAGTCGAACGCGCTCGTGCAGCCGCAGCAGAAACCTCAGGGGCCACATCCGGTCACAGAATTGCGGAATATCTGCGTGCTGAGGCAGAAGAAAGACCGCCTGCGGAAAAAATCCTCGAACGCCTTGCGCTGCCGCAAACACAGCAACCGCAACCGGTTGCTGTCCTTACGCAACAAGAGCCAGCGGCAGCCGCGGAACAAAAACTAGAGGCTTACACGAAACCAGTCGAGCCAGCACAACCGCAGCCACAGCCAACGCCACAACCACAGAAGGAACAGGTTGACCTCTCCAAAGCAGACGAAAAGTTAGCTTCGTTGCTTGGCAAACAAAAATAACCCATGGCTAGCATTCATAGCTCGGTTATGCAAACCGGCCTTTATGACGCAGACACGCACGCGGGGCTGAGCCGCACGCGTTTAACTGTTGTTTGCGGCCGGCTCACTAAGTGGTAATCATGCAATGCAACCGCTCTTTGCAATAGCGCGCCTGACCTGGAAAGCAGCTTTAAGGTTCAAACTGTTTGTAGTTGTTTCATCGCTGCTGTTGGTTGTTGTTGTCTGCCTGCCAATTGTGATTAAAGACGACGGCACCGCGCGCGGGTTTACCCAAATCTTGCTCACCTACACACTCACCACAATAACTGCTTTGCTTGGGCTATGCACACTGTGGCTTGCGTGCGGGACGTTGGCACGCGACATCGAAGAATGCCAGGTGCAACTCGTAGCAGTGAAACCGGTTGCACGCTGGCAAATCTGGCTCGGCAAATGGCTCGGTATCATCTCCCTTAACGCAGTTTTGCTGGCTTTAAGCGGGGCAGCCGTTTATGTACTATTGCACTGGCGCGCCGCGCGGTTGCCCCCTGACCAGCGGGAAATTTTGCAAAACGAAGTACTGATTGCACGCGGCTCGGTCAAACCGCCCACGTACCAAGCCGAGATCGAAGCTGAAACTGAGCAACTCCTGCGTGAGCGGCTCCAGCAAACAACCATTACAAAGTTTGACCTCGAGCTTGTGCGTAAACAAATCCGCGAGCAGATCAAAGCCGAGTACCAGTTGGTGCCCCCCGGAACGTATAGAACATGGGAAGTAAACCTCGGCATGGCAAAAAATTTCCTGCGTGATAAACCGCTGCATCTACGCATCAAATTCAACAGCGCCGAATATAGTACGTCAGGTACTTTTACCGGTTTGTGGCAGGTGGGCGTGCCGGACACAACACGCATTTGGCGAAGCGAACCGATGAGCCTCGCCCCGGATACATTTCACGAGTTTGTACTGCCGCCGAACCTGTTCGACGACGACGGAACAATGATCATTGCATTTCTAAACCTAAACAACACTGCGCTTCTGTTTCCAATTGAAGACGGTATCGAGGTGCTTTATCCGGCAGGCGGATTTACGCTCAACTACATGCGCGGCCTGGGCATAATATTTTGTTGGATGACGTTGCTCGCCACCTTGGGCCTTGCTGCAGCAAGTTTTCTCTCGTTTCCCGTAGCAGCGTTTTTCTCGATGGCAATGCTGGTTGTTGCATTTTCAACAGGCGTATTAGGCAGCGTAGTCTCAGAAGGCACCCTGGGCCTCATTGACACCACCGAAAATGGGGGCGGCCCAAACATCCTGGATATCGTTTTTGTACCGCTTTTCGCCGCATTGCTTAAGATTGTTAACTTTGCCAGGGCATTCTCACCAATTGACCTGTTAAGCACAGGCCGGAGCATTCCTTGGACAGAGCTGTTGCGTGCCGTCGCTCAGATCGTTCTGTTGCTGGGTGGTATGCTGGCAGCCTTCGGCATTTTCACCTTCAGCAAACGCGAGCTTGCCTCAGGCCAGGCAACGCAGTAGCCGGTGTCCGTATTGCGCATTTTGGACTATGACCGCTCCTCAAGTTTGTGCGAGTCGGTTGTTCATTAACTGTAAAGCTGCAAAAGTCTTACGCGCGCCAAGGCAATCCACCTGCACGTTTCACACAACACCCCACGCGCTACACAAATTACGTAATGTTGGCAACAACTCAGGCAACAAACAAAGCTACCGCCGCACTGCACTTCCAAACGCTGCATCAACCAAGTGCACTTTTGGTACAACCACGCTCACGCTATCAGCCTCTGAAGCTCATCCGCCAATTCAGTAACCAACCGGTTGCGATTCGACACCGTAACCTCGATGAGCTTTACATCCGGGCGCGCCTTGAGCGCGTCAACAAACACGTTTGAATAGGCCATCACAGTTGCAAGTACAGGTTTGGGTGCGTCAAGTGCGCACACCACAGCCACGCGAAACCGCTCACTAAACAGCTCCATCTTACCGATTTCATCTACCAAAATCACATCAGCAGCTTTAATTGCGTTCTCAAGTGCAGTTACACCAACCCGTTCGAACTCGGCAACGTCAACGCCGTACTTACCAACATGCAAGCCGTGTGTAAAAGACACATGCGCCAGTGTAGCAGCTTCTCCCGAAAATGTTTCAACACGAAACCCAACGCGGTTACCGGCCTTACGGATTTCGCATGTGAAAAATCCACCCAGCCGCACCCAGCTCAACCGTTTGGCCACATTGACCAACAAAGTTGTCTTGCCCACACCAGGCCGACCGAACAAAAACAAATTCTTTGGCTTCAACACTGTCTCCCGAATATCTGCCGGCAGAAAGATAGTCAAGGAGTTGAACAACTGACTTATATTGACTGGTAATCGTACCAGAGTTATGCAATTATTTCGTAGCCGGATTGTGACAGCGGCAGGATTAAGCCGATACGACAAACTCAGATGGGCGCACGATTAAAAAAGGTTTTGCTTGTGTTGCTTGCGGTGGCGTCCCTGGCTGGCGCATCGCAAGTTCAACACGCGCTTAATCGCGACCGCGATCTGCTTGGATTGACGCGGACCGCGCCACTCGAAAATGCGCCCCCTGTGCTTGCATTCACGACTGTTGCACTGGGTGGATTCCGCGGCCTGATCTCAAATGCACTCTGGATGCGTGCAATGGAGTTACAGGACCAGGACAAGTTTTTCGAGATGGTGCAGTTGGCCGATTGGATTACGAAACTCGAGCCGCGGTTCCCACAAGTCTGGGTGGTACAGGCGTGGAACATGGCATACAACATCTCGGTCAAGTTTAAGGATTTCGCAGATCGCTGGCGCTGGGTCCAGCGCGGGACCGAACTACTGCGTGACCACGGCTTACGGTACAATCCGAATGACGTGTTGATCCATCGGGAGCTGGCGTGGTTTTTCCAACACAAGATGGGGGATAACCTCGACGATGCGCACATGCACTATAAGCGTGAATGGGCGCGTTTGATGGCCGAGGTACTGGGAACCAACAAGGTTGACCTGACAGAGTTGATTGAGCCCAAAACTGACGATGCAAAGCGCCGCGCAACTCTACTCCGTGAGAAGCTCAAAATGGACCCTGAGTTTATGAAACAGTTGGACGAACGGTTCGGTCCGTTGGAATGGCGGTTACCGGAGGCATCAGCAATTTACTGGGCTGCAGTCGGGCTTGAAAAAGCCAAACTTAACCCTGAGCGAGTGAGCAAGGATGATCTGGTTCAGTTGCGCCGCGTAATCTATCAATCAATGCAAATGAGTTTCAGGCGCGGCAAGCTTGTCTTCAACCCGTTCGCGGGCACAGTTGAGCTGAGCCCGAACCTTGACATAATACCAAAGGTGAACACAGCTTACGAGGAACAGGCTGCCGAGGACGAAAAAAACCGCGATGTCATAAAACGTGCGCACCGAAATTTCCTGCGTGATGCAGTGTATTTTCTGTATGCACATGCACGCCTGCGTGAAGCTGAGCAATGGTTCAATTACCTGGCAGCAAATTATCCAAATGACAACCTGATCACTGGCAACACGAACTCAAAACCGGGCCAGATCACACTGGATGAATATGCCCTGGCCCGTGTGCAGGAAGACATCGGCGAGACATCACGCGACCGCGTCAAAGCAATCCTCGAAGGATTCGCATATAACTATTTCAGAGCACTTGTGCTTGGTGAATACGAGCGTGCAGAGGGGTTCAGGCTGTTTGCCAGAAAAATATATCAGCGGTACGCACGCGACACCGCAGATAGCGGAGAAAGAATCAGGATCCCGCCTCCTGAAGAAACCGAAAAAGAAGTGCTGAACCGGCTGCTTGACCCCGACACCGGCTGGATACCCGAAGCAAGGCAACGCCTGCGAACCGAGCTCGGGCTACCCGCCGAATCCGAACGAAGCCGCACAAACCAGGTCCAAACTATGGCGCCGCCCTCGTAGTAAACTTAAGGCACCGACCGAGTACTGAGCCTTGTTGCAGTGGTACTTGCGCGAAATTAAAAACTTCGCGCGGAGGGAACTTAAATGCACGAACGTGTATGGCCATTCTTGACCGAGCAGGTGTTTGTCATTTAATGTGCCTGAGCAAACACTAAATTAGCAAAAACTAGTAACCCTTGCTCAGGATGAACACAAACACAATATCATCGGGCATTTGCCGACGTGAATTTATCAGGCGCGGTTCCATAGGACTGGCCGGCGTGGCGCTGGCAATACGATCAGGTAGCGCGGCTGATGCACCTGGGAAAAAAATCCGAGTCGGTGTGCAGCTTTATTCGGTGCGCGAGCAATGCAAGGCGGATTTTGCCGGCACGATCGCGGCCGTGGCAGGGATCGGGTACAAGGGTGTCGAGTTTGCAGGTTATTACGGGCATACCGCCGACCAAATCCGTAAGTTGCTTGAGACCAACGGACTTGTTGCATGCGGTTCGCACGTGCCGTTTGATTCGTTGTTGGGGGATAAGCTCGCCGAAACAATCGAGTTCAACCGCGTCATCGGCAACAAGTTCCTGATTGTGCCGTGGCTGCAGGCAAAATCGAAGCAGGAATGGCTCGAGCTGGCGCGGACTTTCAACGGGCTTGCAGACAAGGTTGCAGAGCACGGTTTGTTTGTCGGCTATCATGCGCACGCGCATGACTTCGCGAAGTTCGACGGTGAGCTTGCATGGGACCTGTTCTTCGGCAACACAAAACCGCAGGTAATAATGCAGCTTGACACAGGCAACTGTGCGGCCGGTGGTGCGGACCCGGTGGCAATACTCAAGAAACATCCGGGGCGCGCCCGCACGATTCATCTGAAGGCGCATGCGGCCGACCCAGAAGCCATAATTGGTGAGGACAAGATAGACTGGGCAGCGGTCTTTGACACGTGCGAATCCGGGGGCGGCACAGAGTGGTACATCGTCGAGCACGAGACAAGCAAAGAACCGCTCGCAGCGATTAAGCGCAGCTTCGCTGCACTCAAAAAACTAGGCAAGCTTTAGCCCGCGCAATTTGGCACATCGCCAACTGGTTTTTCTTTGGGTCGGTTGGCTCGCTGGAAAGCGTCCGTGAACCAAAACTTTGGCCATCGCAGAATTGCCCTTGCACCGAAGATGACTCGCCCGAGGGCCCCGGTTCAGCTGAGTGTGAACATCGTTACTTTGGGTTGCCCAAAGAACCTTGTTGACACCGAAGTAATTGCAGGCCAGTTGCTCAGTGACGGCATGCGGATTGTGAACCACCCGACAGATGCACACGCAGTCATCATAAACACATGCGCGTTCATTGACGCTGCAAAAGAGGAAAGTCTTAATACAATCTTGCAATTTGCGGCTGCACGGGACCGCACGCGGCCGACGCAAGCGCTGATTGTGGCCGGGTGCTTGCCACAGCGGTTTAGTGAAACTTTGCCCAAGGCGTTGCCCGAGATAGATGCGTTCATGGGAATAGACCAAATCACGAAAGCCGGTGCAATTGTTCGTGCTGCAGTCGCAAGCAGACTCGTAAAAATCCAAAACACGAAATACGAAACACGAACCAAATTCAAAATTCAAAACTTTAGTCCGGTACCGGTCGCAAAAGCTGCAACAGCTAGTTTTCACGCGGTTTTGAACGATCGAGATAAGTCCATGGTTCAGACCGCGCCGCTAGTTGAGGTGAACCCGCGCCCGAGCTACATCCTCGCGCACACGACGCCGCGGCTACGACTCACACCGCAGCACTACGCCTACGTTAAGATCGCCGATGGGTGTGACAATCGGTGCAGTTATTGCACGATACCTTTCATTCGAGGTGGGTATCGGAGTCGCCCTATAGCCGACATAATTGCTGAGGCAAAAACGCTGCTTGCAAATGGCGCAATAGAACTCAACCTGATATCACAGGACACAGCCTATTACGGGCATAATTTTGCCCACCGGCACACGCCCCAGGGTAAAATCAAATATGGGCAGGCCGAAACCGTCTCGATCTGCACTTTGCTTCGTAAACTAGATTCGTTGCCGGGCGATTTTTGGATTCGGCTGCTCTACACGCACCCGGCGCATTGGACAGACGAGTTGATCCACACAATTGCCCAGTGCAGAAAAGTGGTCAAATACGTTGACCTACCGTTGCAACATATAAACGACACACTCCTCGAACGCATGCACAGGCGCGTGTCGCATAAGCAGATTGTAGAATTGATTAGCCGCATCCGGCGCGGCATACCCGGGGTGGTTATCCGCACAAGTTTCATTGTCGGGTTCCCGGGGGAAACAAAAGAACACTTCGACGAGCTATGCGGATTTGTGCGTGCGATGCGGTTCGAGCGGCTTGGTGTGTTCGCTTACTCACGTGAGGAGGGAACACCTGCCGCCAAGCTGCCTGGGCAAATGCCCGCCTCCGTAAAACGCGCGCGCGCCGAGCAACTGATGCGTGTGCAACGGCAAATTGCGCGCCAAGTGGCAGAATCATATGTGGGCCGAGTAATTAAAGTGCTGGTTGAGAAACACTGTACTGCTAAACCCAGCGAGATAACCATTGACTTGAAACACGCCCCCACACGGCAGCAAACTGCCCGAGGATCAAAGCCCGTGGCAAGTGAATGGTTGGTAGCACGCAGTGAAGCAGATGCGCCTGAGATTGACGGAGTTGTGTTTGTGCGCTTTGCCAAAAAACCGCTGCCGATAGGCAAATTTATCTGGGTAAAAGTTATCGGGCACACCGATTACGATCTGATTGCCGAGCCGGTTTGAGGTTCGTTAATGTACCAACATGACAAATGCCAAGCCGGCGCACTCGATAGACCCACGCAGGGCTTCTTCCGAATCGGGTTATTTGGCCAGTTGATTCTAACTGGGCTCTTGGTTGAGCTGATCCTGCTCGTACTCTGGGTTGCCCCTCCGCCTTGGGGTGTAATGGTCCAGCTCAACAATTTCGCGCGCATACTACATCTGCGGCTGTTTGGAACAATAATGCTTATGCCGTTTGGCGAAGGGTTGGTAGGAGCATTCTCGTGGGTAGTGTTATGCGCCTTTCTGTGGCTCGTGCTGCTCGGCGCAATCGGCGGACTCATGTTTAAACTAGTGACACAACCAGCGAAATGGTTACTGGCCAGGTGGGGCGTCTCAACCCGACAAAAAACAATGTTAGCAGGTTCTCTGTTGGGACTTATTGCAATTGCTGCTGTTGTGTACGTAACCATGTTTGCGCTGCGCGCACGTACTGTGCCGTTCAGTCCTTCGGCTGAAATTGAATCAATCGTAAACGGCAACGCTGCACTTGCGCTTAAACTTTATCACCAGCTCGGAACTGAACCTGGCAATTTGTTTTTCTCGCCACTCAGTATTTCCACCGCAATGGCAATGACTTATGCAGGCGCGCGCGGTCAAACGGCTGCCGAGATGGCAGATACGCTTCACTTCGATTTGCCACAAGATAAGCTTCATGTGGCATTTGGTGCATTGATCAAGCGAATGGACAAACTCCAGCGCTGGGAGCGCATACAACTGGTCATGGCAAACTCGCTCTGGTGCCAACGTGAGTATAAATACACAGAGACATTCTTGGACATAGTCCAGAACCATTACCGAGGGGAAGCGCGCCAAGTTTATTTTGTCAAAGCACCCGCCGCTGCTGCCAGCGAGATCAACCAGTGAGTCGCCAGCCGCACAAACCGGAAAATCACCGATGCGGTCACGCCAAGCGCGGTAACACAGCTTGCCCGCCTTGTTCTTTGCAACGCAATTTACTTCATCAAGGGTAAATGGCTAAAACAATTTGCTGTGCGTAATACTAGCCCTGCGCCGTTTTACGTCAGCCCAGACAAGACCGTTACAGTGCCAATGATGTATCAGAAGGCAGACTTCAAAACCGCATACAGCGACGATTACTCGGTTCACACGTTAGAGATGCCGTATTCTGGGAAAGACCTCTCGATGGTGATATTTCTCCCCGAACGCGAGGAACCGTTGTCTGACGCACGAGCAAGCGCATTGCGCGAGCTTGAACGAAAACTTACTCCAGAAAATCTCAAGGTTTGGCTGGCCAAACTAAACGAAAGCACGCCGCGTGAAACCGAGGTCTATTTTCCCAGGTTCACAATTACCCAAACATTCAATTTGATAAAAACGCTTCAACACATTGGCATGGCATCGGCCTTCGGCATGGACGCAGATTTCTCCGGCATAAATGCTACAACCAACCTGTTCATCTCAGATGTGTTCCACAATGCATTCGTCGAAGTGAACGAGATGGGGACAAAAGCTGCTGGTGCAACTTTGACGCTGGTAACTTTAGGTAGGCACAACGTTTTCAAGGCAGATCATCCATTCATATTCTTGATCTGCGACAACGCCAGCGGCGCGATTTTGTTCTTTGGCAGGGTCGTGGACCCAAGTCAGCAGTAAGTTAGGCACATAGTTTGGGCACAAACTCCTGCTGCACTATGGATTCATGAACACCGTTTGCGGCTTTGATTTCTTTGGGCTTTTGCTATAAAAGCACCGCTGTGAATCTACCCAACAAACTGACTGTGTCGCGGCTGGTACTAACCGTGCTGTTTGTCCTGGCCATTTTCATCCAGGTGCCGTTTAACGACACAGTCGCTCTGCTGCTGTTCACGATAGCAAGCATTACAGACGTGTTTGATGGCCTGATAGCGCGGCGTCGAAATCTCACGACGAATTTCGGTATATTGATGGACCCGCTGGCTGACAAAGTGCTGATCTGCTCGGCGTTCATTGCGCTGGCCGAACGGCACATGCAGGCCGATGCATGCGGTGCGTTGCCTATTGCGTTTCACATCGGCCAGTACGCTGTTTATCCGAAGGTGGCGGCTTGGATGGTCGTTCTGATCGTTGCGCGTGAGCTGGTCATAACCGGCCTGCGCCTGCTTGCGATGTCAAAGAATGTCGTCCTGGCTGCCGAGAAATACGGCAAACACAAAACATTGTCCCAGACAATTACGGTTGTTGCATTGCTTATTCTTGAAGCTGCGCGCGAGTGGGGAACAGGCACTTTCGACCTGCTTAAAGCGTGGTGGCCAGCAGTAGCAGCAGCACTGCTTTGGCTAGCGGTTGTGTTGACGGCATTTTCAGGTGCAATTTATTTGTGGCGCAACCGGCGTATTTACCTCAGCGAAACGTAAACCAATAGAGCCTCGGTTCATTACCTGCGCGGTGGAGTTTGTGGTAAAGGCAGTGTATCTGCCTGTACGTTGGCAGGTTCGTAAACTCCAGGTGTAACCTCTGTAAGATGACGACGCGCTTGATACTGCCGCAGTACAGCTAGAGCCACTAACATGGCGAGCAAAATAATTAAGCTGCCGCACAGAGCAGTTCGTCTGTTGAGCTTCAATTTACTCAGCCGGAAAAAGAAAACGCTCAACGGACTGATTCGGCGCGTTGGCCTAAGCTCAGGCTCTTGAAACTTTGGGCACTGCTTCAGTTCCGCGTCTAACGCAGCCATGAGCTGTTGCACATCGAGCTTGAGCAAGCTTGCGTAACTGCGGACGAAGCCACGCACATAAACCGGAGCTGAAAAAACTTCGTACCGACCTTCCTCGAGCGCGCGAATATGGTCTGTCCTGATTTTGGTAATGTCGGCCACCTGTTGGATTGTCAGGTGCCGCGCCAAGCGTGCTTGGTGAAGCTGTTCAGGTACAGTCGGCATCCGCACTTGTTTAACTCAAATACCAACTGTTTGGCAACATACAATGCACAAGAGATGCCTAAAACTCAATCGAAAACAGGCCTTGCAGAGCCGCCTTATAGCAGGCTGCACAAAAACGATTTTTGGGTTGGTCTGTCTCATCGGCTTACTTGGCTTGGGCTATGTGGAACTTGGCAATAAATTTGCTTTTCCTGATAGTTTGGAGGTCAAGCATGAAATTTTATATTGAAGTAGGCCGCACAGAAAAGCATCTGATCGAGTTCAGCTTCAATCAGTTGCTGGGTGAAACTGTCATCAAAGTCAATCACCGCGAGGTCAAGCGGACCCGACGCCTATTCAACGAACCCGTGACCGAGACACACGTCATCCACATAGACGACAAAGACCAAATCACGATCAGGGTCGAGAAAGAACGCAAACCGCTTTTTGGCGAAAAGTTTCGCGTTTACCTCAATGACCGGCTCTACCAATGCTACGAAGGCATGTGATAATGTGCCAACGACGTGAATGAACGACTTGGGTTCATCGAAGCCAACCATGTGACGTTCAAATCGTAATTCCTAGTACCAAAATTCTTTTAACTGCTGCTCGGGCGAATTCTGGCTCTTTAGTTACGGCTGCCTAATCGCAATTAAACTTTTCGTGAGCCCAAACAGGCGCTCCCTATAGATCATGCAACCAGGGAAAAGAAGCGTCACTTCCTTAAACGACAGCAACCGTAACTGACTAAACAACTGTGCAGGCTTGACATTGTCGCCCGACCTGAAAATTGCCCGAAACGAGAAATGCGGCAGAAAAAACCGCTGTAGTCGTTTTGGCAAGTAGTGAAAAAACATCGTCACAAAATGCGGTTCGACCGGGAACCAACGATTTGGTGTTTCAACGAATACACCACGTCCGACACGCAGCACTTCGCGTGCGAATCGAGCTTGGTCTTCGTAAGAGCCTAAATGTTCAATCACACTGTTCGAGTACACAATGTCGAAGCTCTGGTCGCGGAACGGCAGGTTGCACCCATCAGCCATCACATAGGCAAAGCACGAATGCGTCTTGGGGGGCAAATCCGCCTGCGCAATATTCACAACGGTGACTTGTGATGCCAGCGGACCACACGCAGCCCAGTCATAGACGGTGCCGCCAACGTCCAAAATCCTAGTGCGCGCATCTGGCTTGAACATTTCCAGAAACAATTGAAACCGTTTTTGGCGGAACTTCGGTTGGAAAATTCTGTATATGTCGTAAATGCCAAAGCGCATGGGCGGTGTGCTCAAACATTTCTCAGCAGTTTTTAGGTCGTCCAATGCACAACATGCGCAGCGTGGGTAAACTGCAAATGCGCGCCTGTGCCAGCTTGTCGTTCACAGCAACCGTATGTTGTGGCGTCGGCACTTTGCGATCATTGCCTCGGGCCAAAGGCTCGCCTGCACCTCCCCAACATGCGCCTTGCGCAAAAAAAACATGCATAGGCGAGACTGGCCTAGTCCGCCCCCAATTGACAATGGCATTTCGCCCCGAAGCAGTTTACGGTGCCAATACAGTTTTTTGCGTTCTTCACAGCCGCGGATTTTCAACTGACGCAGCAGTGCTTCTTTGTCCACCCGGATTCCCATCGAGGAAAGCTCAAACGCACACTTCAAAATCGGGTGCCAAACGAAAAGGTCACCGTTAAGGCCACGCCGCCCGTCCGGAGTTGGTGTTGACCAATCGTCGTAGTCGGGTGCGCGTCCGTCATGGATTGTGCCGTCGCCAAGGTCGCCGCCTATGCCTATGATAAACGCGGCTATGCTTTGACGCAGTAGTTCTTCTTCACGCTGACGCGGGGTAAGCTTCGGATACCGCTCACGAAGTTCTTCGGCGTGCACAAAGGTGATTTCCTCGGGCAGCTCAGGCTCGATCATTGGGTACCGTTCGTAAACGAATTGTTCGGTGCGCTTGATCACGCCGTAGATTTTGCGCACGATTTTTTTGAGAAACTCGACCGTGCGCTCCTGCGGTGTGATGACGCGTTCCCAGTCCCATTGGTCAACGTAAAGTGAATGCGTGTTGTCGAGTACCTCGTCCGGTCGAATTGCGTTCATGTCGGTGTAAATACCGTAACCAGGTTTGATTCCTAGCTCGGCTAATTGCAGGCGTTTCCATTTTGCTAGTGACTGCACAATCTCAGCCCGCACGCCTGGCATGTGTTTGACTAAGAATGCTACAGGCCGTTCGACACCGTTTAAGTCATCGTTAATGCCGGTGCCAGCCCGCACAAACAGCGGCGCTGTCACACGGCTCAGATTTAGCTCTGTGGCAAGGTTCAACTCGAAAAAATCTTTCAGCGCCTTGATGGCGCGTTCGGTCTCAGTAACACCCAGCAACGACTTGTAGTTCCGCGGAAATATTAAACGCTGTTTCATGCGCATGTCTTTGGTTTGGTCAGCAAAGATAAAAGCCGCAAGGCCGGATTTCCACTGTTTTCGGGGGCCGCGACGCATTTTAGGCGCGCCGCAAAATTCAAGAGGGTAGTTGTTGGACAAAACTACCGTGTTTGCGGCCTTTTCATTGGCACCCGGCGTCTGGCGGGTGCGAAAAGAACTGCGCCCAACCAAAACTGTTTCAGGGGTTCATCTGCCGTTGCAACTCACCCAAACGGCGAAAAGAGCCGGCCGTACTGAACACCTAGCCTTGCTGCTTGTTGCCGAGATCAACCCGCCAACTGCCAATTTGCTGACAAGCGCCTAACACCAGTGAATAGCGGCCAGTCAATCGCTCCAGAGCAGGTCAATTAAAACTGTAGCCGCAAGAAAACGCAAAAAACCCAACGAGCAACCAGCCCATTTTGCCATCTTTACGTTCTTTTACACCTGATTGACCGCGCCGAAATTTTTGCGAGTAATCCAGTTGCCTAGACGGTGTGGCTGCGTTGCCGGTTAATGCTTGAAAAGCGATTCGCGGAAAAAACTTCCGATGAGCACCAAAAGCCTTTAGCTTATCGCTGCGATGAGCAACTCGGAATTGAAACAACTGCAACGCACATCTGTGGACGATGCCATGATACAGGAAATCGTCCGCAAGATTGTCGAGTCATCAATCCGCGTTGCATCATCCGGTCCAGCAGCCAACGCAGCAACAGCGATATTGACCTGTTTATTGAGATGCAGCCAAATCTCCCCACAATTATGCGGCGAACGCAAATCCGCGAACTGTTCGAGCGACAGTGGTGGAGCACGGACATTATTGTTAAGCCGCCCGAAGAAGTACGGCACGAGCAGACCTCGTTGATCTCGCTTGTTTCAGATATTAATACGGAGGGTAAAGTCTTGTATGAGCGAGCCGACGGTTGATTATAAGGCGTTGCTAACAAAAGCTGAAAATGACCGGTTGTGCGTTCACAACAACATGGCTGCCAAGCAACAGCCATGGGGCGTAACTTGTTTTCATTGCCAGCAGGCAGCCGAAAAATATCCGAAGGCTTTCTTGGTAAACTGCGGCGTCAAGCCGGGTCGAACTAATGATTTGAGCCGGTTCATTTACGCTTGCGCGCAACTTGATACCTCACTTTACACCTTGCTGTCCGCCCGTGTCACGCTGACCGACTACGCCGTGGATACAAGGTATCCGGGCGTACCAATCTTGAAGAACACATTGCAAAGGAAGCTGTGTAAATCACAAACCACGTTTGCGATGCAATTTGCAATAGATTGCTTACCCACCCTAACTTAAGTTTTCAATCACAGCCGTCCACAAAGGGTTGTTGAATTATGACAATGCAATACCAAATCGTCGTATGTGCCGGCATCGTGCCCGACCCGCTCCAAACACTGGAGCCGGTGACAAGCTCAAGTGGCCCGGCGTTGAAAAATGAGATGATGTTGCCTGCTGTGCTCGACCCTTGGGCAAGCCACGCGTTATATGAGGCTGCGCACCTTGCCCAAGCCGTCCCTGGCAGCAAGGTTTGGCTTGTGAGCCTCGCGCCGAAGGCAAAATTGCAACAGGTCATGATGACCGTTGCACAAAAGGTCCCATTCGAGCTTATTGCGCTTGACGGGCCTGCAAGCGGGTTCACAGACGCAGCCGATGTCGCTACTGCACTAGCTGATGCAATTGCTGAAATACCCGGCTTGGACAAGCAACGCTTACTTGTGTTCGGCGGCTGGGAATCAGCCTCGCGCGGTGCAGGTGTCACCATGCAAATCATAGGTGAACGACTCGGAATAACCGACCAATTCCAAGGTGTTGACGAGCTGAAGCTGAACACGGACGGGTCTTTCGACGTCATCGAACGGATCGAAGGTGGTAAACATCTGGTTTCGCGTTGTGCAGGGCCGCCAATTCTAATTGGTTGGGCTACAGGTACCTTGCCAGAGCCAAAAAATAACCCGCAGATCGGCATGCTTAACATGCGCACGGCAATGCCAGCATTGCAACGCGCTAAACCGATCAAGCTTGCCTGTGAAGGGCTGCGGTTTGTCACTGTTGCAGTACCAAAACAGGTCCGTGAAACTAGAATCGTTAAGGACAAACCGCCCGAAGAAATCGCACAGGAAATCGTCGAGTGGATCAAGAAATAGGCTAAACCAATGGACAGTTAAACATTTGAGTCGTTAACCGGATAAACTGGTATGCACGCCGCGCCGCGGCGTCCGAACAGACGCGCCGGTGGCTCGTTCATACCAAACGAATCTCGAATATGGAAACCGTCTTGTTAATCGCTTACACCGAGCCGGATGGTTCACTGGCAAAGTCTGCCCGTGAAGCACTGCGGGCAGCCAGAACTTTGAACAAAGCCATTCCGGGATCAAACCTTGTCGTCGGCTTAGTCGGGGAAACTGTCCAAGCCGCCGCCGATTCGATCGCTTCCTGTCCTGCTACGAAATATTTTGGCGTGGCCAGCAAAGACTTTGCGCAGTCACGGTACGCCACCGACGCCGCTGCTGCTGAAGCAATTTGCAAGGCGGCTCAGGCAACTATTGTTGTTGCACCCGCAACAGCGCGTTGGAACCGCGTATTGCCAGGTGTTGCACACAGACTTGGCGGCCGCGCCGATACACACATCACAGCCGTTAGTGAGGCAAACGGCGCACTTGTGCTCACACGCTGGTACTATCGCCAACGCATCGAAGCAACCATAACGCGCATGCACCGTCCGTGGTTTATTTTAGTTGAACCAGGCAGCCTCGAACCATGCCAGTGTGAACCCGGCACTGCACAAGTCCAGTTACTGAGAGTTGATCTACCCGAAACATGCCGTCGGACAACCGTACTTGGGGTTCGTGAACACACGGTCGGCACAGGCCAACTCCAAACCATTCAACCAGACGCAACGCTACTATTTGTTGCGGGGGCGGGCTGGACAAAAAAACAAGCAGACGGCAAAGTCCACCTCGAAGAAGCCGAAAAACTTATCTTGGATTTCCTGAAGCTGACCGGTGCATCCCTTGGCAGCACAAAATCACTCGTTGACCTCGGCGCTGAGGGACAGTCCGTGTTGTCGTTTCTGTCGCACATGAACCAAGTGGGCCAAACCGGCGCAACACCACGCCATCCAAAAGGACTGGCCACATGTTGTCACGGCGAAGAACCCCACACCATCGGATGGCGGTTTATCACAGAACGCCGTGCCATCAATCTCGATCCGAACTGCGGCTGGGCACGCGGCAAGGCAGACGTGCTTTACGTGGCGGATGCTTTCAAGGTGATGGCGAAGGTCAATGAGTTGCTGTCGGCGCAGAAATAACAGCCACCCTTACGGCAGGCTCGGAGTCGCCAGCAACGCCAAAAGCTTTTGTGTTTGTTTGAAGCCACGCTGCTGCGTTATGTTTGGAACGATGAAAACAAAACGATGCCAATAGATTCTTGCTCAACTGCGGAAGGAGTTGAAGCGCGTGTTGGGATCACAATTGGTTCGCGTCGTTCTCTACGGTTCGCAGGCGCGAGGCGAGGCGCGCGATGATTCCGATCTGGATGTGCTGATCGTGGTGCGCGGCAAATTTGATTACGGCGACTTGATGCGGCGCAAATCAGCGCCGGTGGCTGCGTCGTCTCTTTAACACGATGTGGTCATTTCGTGCGTGTTCGTTACTGAGGAAGAATATGAGCGCAGTGGCAGTCCATTCTTTCTGAACATACGACGTGAGGGGGTGCCAGTGTGAAGGAGGCGCTTCGCCCATTGTTGGCCAAGGTCCGCGAGAGCTTGCAAGCGGCCGGCTTGCTTTTGAAAGAGGGCTACCCGGACTTTGCAGCGTCTCGGGGTTACTATGCGATGTCTATATTGCCGAAGCCTTGCTGTTGGGTCGGGGATTGTCGTTTTCCAGTCATGCGGCAGTAATTGCCGCCTTTGGGAAGGAATTTGCCAAGACCGGCTTGCTCGACGCGCGATTTCATCGATACCTGCTTGATGCCCAAGATTTTCGCAACCTCGGTGACTACGGCATTGGACAGCCCGTTACCGCAAAGCAAGCCCGGCAAGTGTTTCGATGGGCGGCCGAATTTCTTGAGGTTGCGGAGCGTCACCTGTCGGCTGGCCAAGGCAAGTGATTTGCTGGGCACGCGGCAAGGCAGACGTGCTCTACGCGGCTGATGCTTTCAAGGTGATGGCCAAGGTCAACGAGTTGCTGACAACAAAAAGTAACCGGTAATGCCAGTGAGCGAAGGGGTCATGGGTTCGGCCCGGTTGCCGCAGGCATCGCGTTTGTTTCCGAATGAGTTGACCCGCTTTTTTCGCTGCGCCGGACGGCTCGATGTCTTCGATTGAATAGGGCTGCAGTCCTGCAAGAAAGACTGCGGGATCGGGGGTGATTTGCCGCAAAGTTTTGGAATTTGGTAAGCGTTCATGTCCTTCTCGCAAGATGCGCTTTGCGTCTTCAATTCCCCCGAGAAGCGCGAGCACCATCGCATGGTCATCAATTTTGTCCGGGTCGCGCCGAGCTTCGCGTGCCAAAATGCGCTCGGCTTTTTGCGTGCGCCTCGGCTGGCGCCTCTTTGTTTCCGAGCTTCACCGCTGCCATGCCCAGCCCAACCTGGTATTCAGCGGCATCGGACCGCAAATCAGCCGCTTGCTGCAATTCTGATATGCATCCTCGAATCTGTTTTCGTTCAGATGCCGTGCAGCCTCAGCCGCCAGCCGCGCCGCGCGTTCATTAGTGCGCTGTGCACATCCGACCAGAAACAAGGGCACGCAAATTGTAGCAAGGATTCTGACGAACGTTTTCATTTTCTGTCGTGGCTGGAGTGTGAATCGTCGAGTCCTAGCTGCTTTTGTTAAACTTCCTGTCGCAGGATGTGTCGCCAGTGGCGAATCGTCAACGGCTTTCCTCGCGGTCTCAGGTTGCGTGACCGGTTCCATTATTCCCAAAGCGCGAAAGCAAATGGCGCACGTGGGCGTTGCAAGCCGCAAAAAACAGTTCGGCGGGTATTTTTGTTTTACGGTTCTTGCGCTTTTTGCGGCCTTCATTGTCACACGTTCGGCAGAAGCTTTTCCAAAAAGTCGGGCCAAGGCAGTGCCTCGACGCCGGGGGCAACGGCTCGGGTTTGGCCTGCCAGCCTGCTCGGCTGATGCACAAGAAACGAATTCACAACCGTTTTTTGGGGTCAGTTGCGTTTTACGGCTTCGGCCAGCCGCTGCCGATGTGAATTTCGGTCAACACAACTGCTGGGAACGCCCTCATGGTGTGCAAGATGGGCGTGCAGCCTGAGGCATTTGTGCAAAGTCAGTCTTTTGCGATCACCCATCCTTTCGCGTGCGGCGGCTGGCGCGCTCCTGTGCTTCGCGAAAGACGTCAAAGGTTGATTTGGCCGAGTCTGAACCCGGGGCTGCAGCCTCTTTCTGAGCAGGTTCAGATGGCGTTGTGACGGCTGCGTGCGGTTTGGTCGCTACTGCGGGGGCCGACGGTTTACGCACGGCCGCCTTTCGCACTGCACGACGCAGCAAACGCGGTAGCGCGCGTTGTGTTGGTTTGTTTGGCTCGATTTCTTCGTCTGCTGCACCAGGTTCGATCATGGCCGGTCTGCGGACAAACAACCGGAACAGCCAGCCGGTGCGGCGTTCAAGAATTTCCAGCAAAAACAGTACAACGGCCACGATGAGCAGCCATGGCGTCAACTCGACAAATCGGCGTTTGACTGGCAGCTCGGCCCAGATTTGAGGCAAGTGGATGCGTTCGCGGCCACCCGTGGCTGCGGCAAGCTGCGCCAGGGCTACTGCGCCGCGCCCGGGTTGTTCAGGGGCAAACTCTGGCGAATACGGCAGGCACACTGGTGGTAGTGCAACGGGCGTGTGGCCGGGTACTTCAACCGTGTTCAATACAGTTTCAGCGCCTGCAATCGGGATTACGGCCTCGAGCAGGTCGGCCGATTTCCACTCCATTGCGGTCTCGAGTTTTTCCGGTTTGGCGCCCGGCAACCCGTGTAACGTTCGCACGCGAGGTGTGCCCGAGAAAATTTCAGCTTTTCGCCCAGGATCGAGGTGCAATTGCACGAGGCATGCGCCGTCGCGGGTTTGCTGTACGAGTAGCATTTCATTTGGCAAGTTGGCGTGCTTGCCTGCCGTCCAGCGGGCGAGGGTCGAGTAGAATTCGCCTATGTGATTCCAGTTGGCAAATGGACCGCTGAACCTGCCGTCAGCCTCGCCGCAGAAACATAGCACGCGGCCGCTGCCGGCGTTCCAGAACGCAACAACCGGCGCGGCGTACTCGTCCGTTGTTACAGCCCCCAGCATGGCTTCGGGCCGGATGTAACATAGGTTGTACCCTCCCAACGCCGGCGGGTCGGCCGCCAACGGCAATCCAAGCAAACCGTAAGCTGCGGTGAACTGGAATTTGGTCGGCTCTTCTACAAACGTGCTCCGCGCCACGGTAAGAGTGTCCTGGGCAAACAACCGCGGGATTTCCTCGGCATTGGCAGTGAAATAACATTCACCACCACCACGCCGCGCGATGTCTTTGAGCAGTTCGGCATCCACATCGGCTTCAGTGCCCAGGCCGATTACACTGACGGTGATGTTTGCTTCACGGCATTTTTCGAGCAGTTCCCTGTATTGGCCCGGTTCCTCGGAGTCGGCGGCATCTGCAAACAGTATGATGTGCCGGGTCCCGGCTTTTGAGGAGATGATCATGCGCGCGGCCGCCGAAAGCGCCTCGTAAATAAAAATGCCGCCACCCATCGAGTCTATGGAAAGAATTTTGCCGCGCAGCGCGGCGTTTTTCTCGACCGTGTCAATGGGCACGATGATGTGCGGCGAACTGTCCACAGCAATTACGCCGAATTCGTCCATCGGCGAGAGCAGGTCCAGCACCTGCACAGTGCCGAGATTAGCCAGGTCCATCTTGACCCGGCCGCCGCCAACCGGAACGGCCATGCTGCCCGAACGGTCAAGCGCAACGACAACGGCCAGTGAAAGCTTCCGGTGTTCACGCCGCATCTCCATCGAGATGGGCAACAGGCGTTCCAAGGGCGACTTGAAATAACCGCCCTGCCCATACGCCTTCTGGCCGCCGGTTAGCATCAGGCCGCGGCCGGTTTGCTCAACCCACAACGCGAGTGTTTCCATGCCGGTGAATCCAATGAGATTAGCGGAAACATTTTCAATCAGCACAGCAGAGAAACAGGCCAGCTCTTCCAGTGACCAATGACACTGCGCCGGTGTGCGCGCCGTTATTTCAAGGCCACAGGCACGCAGCAACTTGACCAGGCCGGAATTTTCACCTGCGGATGACACTACCAGCATCGGACGCGCGCCTTCTACACCAACAAGTGCACGTGCCTGGTTGTTTTCGGGAACAGGATCGGGTTCGGGCCCAACGACAGCCACGACATATTCGCAAACGCCGGTGTCAGGTGCGATGTCGCGAAACATGAGTCGGGTTAGGCCAGTTAAGACATGTTTGCTGCCTGCGGCGATGACACTGCGGCCGCGTCGCAACTGATAACGGATTTGCTGATCCGTGGGCGACTGCACCCACGCCGTCAGGACAAAGCCCTGGCCGGGTTGCACCACGTCTGGGGTTACGAAAGACTGAATGGCTACATCACCTATCTGTGGCCTGGACATCAGCCGATAATCAATGGCAACGCCGCGGCCCGCAGCCCGCGCCGCTGCGCCGGCCGGATCGCGCCCGGTCCATTTGCCATCCGACAGCACCAGAATTCGGCCGCCCGCGTCCAAAGGGATCAGCGTAAGCGCAGTGTCAATTGCATCCGCAAGAGCGGATTGGTTTGCATCGACTTTGGCGGTAAAACCTGCAAACCCGCCGCGCTGTGGCGTG
>CAZKTA010000018.1:0-29225 GCA_964555645.1 uncultured Verrucomicrobiota bacterium | reverse complement strand
TTACCGCTTGTTGACCGAAAGACACCACACCAAGCAAATCGCGCGGTTTCATTGTCTTTTGCAGCAGCTCGATTATTTCTTTTTGTGAAGCCGCGGCATTCGGTGGCATGGATTCGCTTCGGTCGGCCACTACAACTACGATTCCTGCTCGGTCAGGCAACCTCAATGCGAATTGCGCCATCGCAAGCACGATCAGAACAAAAACCGCCGCGCGCAACACGCGCAGACCTTTGTTGGGTGGTGGCCAGATCCATAGCGCCACAGCAAGTGGCACCAGCAACAACAGCCATGCAGGTTGGAACAGGACAACCATTATGCGTCTCCTTTTCCGGTAGCCAGCAGAAACAGGTGCACCACCAGCCCGATCAGCGCCGCCAGAACAACCACCCAGACCAGGGATGATTCTCCGAGTTGCCGTTCGGCGTCTTCACGCCAAGTCCCCCAGGTCCCGGTTTTGCAAGCTGACAGATTTGACTCATCGGCAGTTAGCAGATTCACGGCAAGTGAGTTGGTGACACGTCCGATCGTGATCACGTACAGCCCGGGCATGGGCGTATCAACCGACACTTGGCCGGCGGTCCCAGCAACGGTTTTCACAGCGCCATCGGGGTAACCAACAACGACCGGCTCGCCGGTTGTATGGACAAGCACTTCGCCGCCCAGACGAACGTTGTTTTCCTGCAAGCCCAGCTGTTGCGAAGCGCGCCAGTTCAAAATGTTCCAAAACATGATCGGCCAGTCGGGTGTGTGCTGGAGCGTTGAAGCGTCGGGCTCGAAATTTAGTGTTATGTGTCGGCGCCCAAGAGCATCTTCGCGCGCCGACAGCAACGGTACGTTGACCGCCAAAACAATCGGCACTTCGCCGAGCTGGTTTGTCATTGGTTGCGCAACCCAAACTACACCATGCAGCGATAGGCCTTGGGCAAGCGGATGCGCCGCGTCAACCACAAACGGCCCGATGTAAACGGTCGGGTCGGTTGGTTGGACGACTTGCAATGTCCAGGTCCCGCTCCCAGATTGTTCGACAGGCAACTGGTGGATGACGAGTTCGGGGTTTTCAGAAACTGCTGCGCGCAGACCTGTTGCGTCCAGCGTTCGCTCAACAAGCTCGGCAAGGACCGAATTTGTCAGCGCGACGCGTACCCGTACGCGTTTGCGCAACGGCGAGAGGAGTTGGACAAGGTTGTCTTCAGCCAGGGCATCGTGTTCTAGTTCGGCACGCAGCAATGGGACTGAAGCTGGGATGTTAAACACGAGCCGCTGCCGGTCGCGAGGGCCCAACTCCAATTGCATTGTCTGCACAGTGTTTGTGGCGGCGTAGATTGTGAGCCGCGGCCGTTGGACGGATACTGATCCGTTGTACACTTCGAGCATGCACCTGTCCTGATCGCCATGCGGCGAACGTGTGGCGTTGACCAGGGCAACGTTTGCGGCAGGCACGCCAAACGCGCACCAGTGCAATCTGTTGCCTGTGACATTCGCGTCCGTGGGTGCGTGGTCTGTCAAAACCAATATATTGGCCCGGCCCCGGCCGAGCTCGGAAGCAAGACCAACGGCCTGATCAAGCGCTGCCGCCGCTGACCAGCATTGCCATTGTTTGAGCTGCTCGACCAGCTCGGCCCGCGTGCGAATCGGCGGGCCAGCGATGCGGGGTTCTTTACCGGCCAAGATCAGACGCGTGTACGGCGGCTGGTAGCGCTGCAGCAGTTTTTCCAAAAACTCGCCTGCGCGCGTCTGCGCAGACTGGTTATCCGACACGGCACGCATCGAAATTGAATCGTCGAGGACAACAACGAGCGGGCGGCCATGATGCGGCAGTTTCAATTGCGGTCCTGCAGAAGCCGTGACCAGCAGGACCAGAACAATCAATTCGAGAAAAAAAATCAGGGGCAGTTGCAGTCGGTGTCGCCTCGAACCACCGAGGCGCGGTTGTATGCGAAACCGCCACAGCATGAGGCTTGACACAGGGCGACGCCTGAACCGGCTCCGGAAAATGTAGATGGCCGCAAGCACAGGCAATGAAGCCAGAGCGAGCAGGGCCAGAGGATAGATGAAGATTGGTATCATGGGAGCCTGCGCAGGTTGTTTCCGTGATGCCCGTGCGGCGCATGGGACGTTTCACCGACACAACGTGTTCGGAGTGCGGCTCTCATTTCAAGCTGGCGCAAGTAATTGCACAGGCTCGAGTCCGGTCAGCAGGTCTACCGTGTCTTCCGCGACGACGGTTGTCATCATCGCGCCGCATTGGCGGCAGGCGTCCGCCCATGCTTGCTGCCACTGTGCGAGGTTATTGCGATACTGCCGCAGCACGGTCGCGTCCACGTAAACATCGCTTGCTTCAGCCGTCTCGCAGTCCACCAACCGCACACTGCCGTAAACGGGCGGCTCAGCGTCATCGCGCGCCAACAGTTGGATAATGAACAATGCTGCTCCACCCGAGCAGAGCCTACGGACCGTATGCGACGGGTTTGCCGGCCAGAACAGGTCACTTATCAAGATGCGCACGCCCAATCGTCTCAGGCGCGGCGCCAACAGCTCGAGCGCATCGTCAATTGTTCGAGTACTGGTGAACTGGAGCCCAGCCCATTTGGACGGCGCCTGTGTATCATTGGTCAGCCTGTGGAACCCGTCTCCTGAAATCCACACTGCATGTGTGCATTGCGCGTTGGCTGCAGCAGTGGCCAGCGCCGCAGCCAGCCGTGCCGCAGCCTGCGCTTTGGCGGTGCCTTCCAAATTCATGGAGCGGGAGCCGTCAATCAGCAGGTCCAGATGCGGTGTTACTTCTTCCCGGAACAACTTTACTGCCATGCGGTCTGTGCGGGCATAGACATTCCAATCCACAAACCGAAGATCGTCGCCCGGCTGGTATTCGCGGTAGTCTTGGAAATCAATGGACGTGCCAGCACGCCGGCCAAGGCGCAATCCCAACGCGCCGGAGGGTGCAACCTGCGGGATTTGTAGCGCGTAGCGTGCGCCTAGTTTCTCACCTTCAAACAGGGCCTGGCGGATGGCGTCGTCCATAAGTAGTCGTCATGTCTCAGACCGGAGGCGTCAAATGTGCGGATTGAACCTGTGGCACGGCACTACGTTCGATTGGGTAAAAGTTTCTCACCTGGGCAACGAACCATTTCAAGTTCAGCAGTGCTGCCACCCCCAACCATGCTGCGGCAAAAGTCAGGTGCGCGCTCAAATGTGCGTCGTCTTCAATGGAGAATACGTTGAACACGTTGCCAAGTTGCAATTCCCGGAACGATTCAAGCGAAAGCCGGTTCAAAAAAAACAGCACGGTATATGGTAATATGGCAGCCCCCAAAATCAACATGACAAACAGCGCTGCAGTTTTCGGTGCGCGATTTGGTAGAAATTTGCGGTGCAGAAACAGCCCCATTAGTGTGTAGGCAAGCGCGTATGCGAGCACTGCGCCGGACTTTAACAAAAACCGATTAGCCTCTTGGAACGACATAATGCTGCTGCTTGCAGCCCGAGCGGGGCCTGACAGCAGAAAGACACCCGTCACTGCATAAGTCAGCCCCAAGATCAGCATTGCCCAGAGCAACCCGCCCGCAGCACCGTTGAAAAACAGAAACGCAAGCGCCCGTTTCGGGCCGGCAGCCGGTATATCCCGGCGCACGCGCAAGCTAAGCTGGTCTTTTTGACTGACCAGCACGAGCAACGCAAGCACCATCAGGAAGAAAGTCGTAATTGCCCAGGGTAAAATCAGTTCAACATCGGCTTTGCGGCCCACCCAGAACATGCTTATTGCCGCCCCAAGCGCCCAAATTATTGTGGCGTAAAGCCGCAAAGGCAGAGCGCGATTGGCCGACGCAGGTGACACAAGTGCAACTGAGCCAAAGTACAACAGGCCAAAGAAAGCCATTGCGACGGCTCCAGCGGTGAAAAGACCTATCCAAAACTCACCTGTACCAAACCTCATGCCCATCCCCGCATTCAACCACGGGAAAAACATCAATGGCACGACTGGCGTCAACCCGTTCCACACAGCAAACAGTGCGACCCCGATCTTGAACACTTTGCTGACCGGTAGGCATGCCACGAAAATTGCAACCATAATAGCACCGCACACAAGGGCATAAAGACACGAAAGGATCAGAAAAATTGTCGGTAAATCCACCCCGCGCAACAGATATGTAAACGCCATGAACGGCATGCATACACTGAAGAAAAGCAGCGCCAAATAAGCCCCGGAAAGGAACTTGCCGCGGATGATTGCCCCTGGCGTAAGCGTGGTTGCGTACAACATGTCGAGGTTTGCCGGATCGCGCTCGCCGACTAAACGCGCGCCACAATAAATCGGGATAAACAAGAAACTTGTGCCGGTAAGAATGACCAGGTAAATGTTGAACACAACCGCACCCAGGCTCAGGTAATCGTCAACTGCAAAATGCTGGCTCACTACGACGCCAACCGAAACCAAAAGCAGTGCACCCAACAACATCAACAATGCACCCGTGACTGTCCGATTGCGGACTGCCTGACGCAGTTCTTTAACCAACACGGGATTTAACTCCCATTGGCGCCAGTTGGCCAGGCGAGACGTGAGGTTGGCAATGGCGGTTCTCATGTAGTTCGGGCTTTTGATTTAACCGAAAAACCGGGTTGGGAAGTGTGCCTGTCGCCACACGGGTTCGAGGACGAACCCGGCCGGCATAAATCGTAAATCGTTTTGTGCCAACCATTCATTGCACGCCTCCTTTTGTGACTTTCATGAAGAGATCCTCCAAATCCGCCTTGGTTAGTCGGAATTCGGCTATCTGGAAGTTTTTTGCCACAAGAGCCGCCAATATTCCCGACTTTGCCGAATCATCCCCGGAAAGGTCAAAATGAACTTCTTGGCCTACCGTACGGGGGTTCTCAACGTGCGGCATTTGGAGCAGTTCCCTAAGCAAGCGGTTTATTTCTTGGTCATCGTGATCGAGCAATCGCACTGCAACGGTTCGGCGTGGCGCGCTTTTCCTGAGCAATTCATCCATCGTACCGGTCTCAAGAATCTTGCCGCGTTCGATGATGACCACACCGTCGCAAATTTCCGTCAGCTCGGTGAGAATGTGTGAGCTGATGAGAATTGCCTTGTTGCGTTTGGCCAACAGTACCATCAACTCGCGCAGCTCGATGCGCGCACGCGGATCAAGCCCTGCAGCCGGTTCATCCAGAATCAATACTGCAGGGTCATGCACAAGTGCGCGCCCGAGGCTGACGCGTTGTTTCATTCCTTTGGAAAGCGCTTTTAGTGTTTTGTCGCGGATGTCAGTCAGATTGGTGAATTCTTCGACTGCTTCGACGGCTTGTTTGCGCTGAGACCGCTCCAGCCCATAAGCGCGGCCATAAAAATCAAGGTATTCATGCACTGTAATGTCGCCGTGAGCAGGTAGCGTATCCGGGACAAAGCCGACTAGCCGCCGCGCATGCTCCGGGTATTCACAAACTGATATACCATCAATGAACACATCGCCGTCGGTTGGATCTTCGACTGTCGCGATTATGCGCATGGTCGTGGTTTTGCCGGCGCCGTTCGGGCCGACAAAGCCGAAGATTCTGCCTGATTCAAACCAGAACGAGATGTTGTCCAAGGCCACTGTCGGGCCGAATTCTTTCCGCAAGTTTTTGACCTCGACCTTCATGGAATTCGCTTTTAGCCCGGGAAACTGGGTTGGGGAGCATACGCTGCTGTTGTTCCCGTCAGTGCGAGGCTGTCGGGCGGCTCGCTCGACAGTCCACAACGCGTGTTTTTGTAGCACACCTGCCGGTACAAAAATTTTTTCGCCAGCCCGGATGGACTGCGATGGTTGTCTGCGGCGAACCGCCGAAAACCGCATGCGGTCCGCGTGCCCTCGTTAGTTGAATCTGGTTTTTCAGAATTAGCAGTCATCGGCTGTTTACTGAACGGCTATTAGCGCCGGTCCAAATTTGCATGTCGCATGCTTTTCCAATCCTGAACCGCATAAGCAATTTTTTTGGGTCAACGCCCTGTTAGAGTTTCCGTGGACGCAATCGAAACGGGCGAATCCAAGATCCCGTACACGACGTTTGCAGCCGGCACAGATTTGATTTCTGCATTTTGCCCAAAGCCATTCTCCAGAAACGGGTTGCTCTCCAGCTCGGCGATATAGGTGCCCGGCCTGAGGTGCGCCACGGTGTTGTTGGTCAGCGACGAAACAAGCGCGCCATAGCTTGCTTTAGTCAGCAGATCGCCCAGGCCCAATGCGCCCGAGACTTTTGCGGGAACCGCCACCGGTGTCAGCGTCGCGCGCGCCCCCGCCGCGATCGGCCCGGCCGCGAAAACTTTCCCGGCAGCGTCGGCTAGCCACAGTGCGCGCACAGGCGCTCCGAGACCATTTACAACAATTAATTGGCCATGCGCATTTTCGACTTGCAACCGTTCACGACGCGTCTCGGATTTACGCACAAAGAAATGCGCCGGTACGCGCGCAGTCAACCAGCCTCGCTGCAAGTGCTGGCCTTGTGTCCAATCAACCTCACGCGCGTTGGCTGAGCCGCCAAACGACCACTGTTCCACAAGCGGTGTGACTTCGGTTTGATAATCGAACCTTAATCCTTGAGCTGGTGTGAGCGGACAATAATATGCGATTGCGCCGAGTGTTGTGGCGCGACGGTTTGCCTGGTCGAGCAAGGTAAGACTCTCGAGCCGCACGCTCGGTGTGACGCCTTCGCTCAGCAGGCTGTATGCAAACACAAGCATACATGTCAGGAACGAAATTGCCGGAATTGTCCAGAGCATCCATGTGCGCCGTTTCAACCGCGACAGCACAATCAGGTTCACAGGTCCGACTACGATTACGAACCCGAGTATGAGCAATACCATGCCGCGCACAGGAACCGTGACATCGTCCACAACACGGAAGGATGAATTCGCAGTTTCGTCTCTCGGCAACTCTTTCCAAAACCGAGCTTGTGTATCAACTATGTCCTGGAGTGTCCTTATTGCGTCGGTGTCCAAATTGCTCAGGTGCAGATTCTCAATCACCACACACCGTCCGAAGCCGACTGCATATTGAATTGTGTTGCTTGCCATTGCCGGGAATCGCGACTGCCATGGCTCAGGCACTTGCACACTTCCAAACACAAACAGGTTACCGCCGCACTCGACGTACCGCCACAATGCCTCCAGTACACCGGCCGGCATGGCGCGCAAGTCTGCACTGCTGACCAAAACAGCGTCATAAGGGGTGTAAGCCAGCCAGTGCTCACTCCACTCGGTGACCGGCAGTTCGGCCCGCAAACAGAAACGTTCATTATACCCGCTACTATACGAATGTGCTGGGGCGGAATAATAGCTGCTTGCATGTGCATCCGCAGCCCATGCATTGCCCGAAGGACCAACCAGCTCGACTGCATCTATGCCGTCCGAGGCAAAACCAAACTCCAACCGCACCGTTTGCACCGGCTCAGCAGTCACCGGAAACGAGAATTCCCTGTACTTCGATGCACCACCCGAACCTGCCGTTGTTGGCGCTTTTGAAGAAACTGGGATAACGACGAGGTTTGTCCCTGAAACACCGGTCAATGTAACCGTACCGTCCGTGAATGATGGTGCCCTTGGTCCGTAGATACGAATGCGGTCGGCAATTAGTGGCGGGTTGTAGTTCAACTCGATCCAGTGTGGACCGGTCAGCGACATGTCACAAGCCCATGCTGTTGGAACCATACCGCCACTGTAGGTTGAATCCGGTGGGCCCGTGGCCATTGCAGCGGTGAACTTCCCTTTGCTCCCCTGGAACACGGTTTCTGCCGCTGCATGATCAAGGCTTCGGCTGACGAGGATCACAGTACGCAGCGGTACACCCGCGTAGCGCGAGTAAACGCCAACCATGTGTTGGGCAGCGCCAGGCAGCAAGACTTTACCCACCTCGGCGCCATCAACCTCAACACGCACCAATTTGTTGCCCTCAGCACGAAGTGGCGCCTGCCATAACGGTACTACTGCACGTGCGCCCGGGGGCAGCACGACTGTCCTTGACAATCTGCTTATGCAATTGCCCGACACCCAAGCATGATCCGGATAGACCATCGTCACACGACGCGTCGCGCGCTGCGCGTGGTTTTCCAGCAAAATCCGGTACTCGACGTAACCATGGAAAGTTTGGCCCAGATGCAACACTACCGGCGTGACGACAATGTCGCCAAATTGTTCTGCGCGCGAGCCAGCCGCACAGGTGATCAAAAATACAAGGACGCACCCGGCGGTCCTGCCTGCGGCAACAAAAAGCTTTTTCTGCAAATTTTGTTCAAGGGTCATGGACGTTCGCTCGCTGACGCCAGCTCAACGTCAGCCGGCAGGTTTAACCCTGTCTCATCCACATGGCCAAGTAGTTCTGACACCAACCGGGATGGTGTCATACGGTCGAAACGCGCCTGGTAATTCAGGATTATGCGATGGTTCAACGCCGGTTCGGCCACGGCTTTTACATCCTCGAACCCGACAGTCGGTCTGCCTGCAAGCAATGCCTGTGCGCGTGCAGCCTCGGCAATCGCGATTGCCGCGCGCGGTGAAGCGCCATAGGCAACATACCGATTAACCGAGTCGGTTGCTTCTGTTGCTCCTGGATGCGTTGCCGAAACCAATCTGGCTATGTACCGTGACACCGGGCGCGGCAGGTAAATTCTGTTCATTGTCTGAAACAACAGATCTAACTGCGCGCGTTCCATTTGCCAGTTTGGGGGCGGCAATTCGCCCCGGCGCCGCTCGAAAATAATCCTGTCCACAACTTCGGTTTCTAGATGCCCAAAAAACAGCCGGAACAGGAACCTGTCCAGTTGCGCTTCTGGCAACGGATAAGTGCCTTCCAGCTCGATTGGATTCTGCGTAGCGAGCACAAAAAACGGCTGCGGCAACGGGCGCGTGGTGCCCAGCAGCGTGACGGAATTCTCCTGCATGGTCTCAAGCAGGGCAGATTGGGTTTTTGGCGAAGCCCGATTGATTTCGTCAGCAAGCAGTATGTTGGTGAAAACCGGGCCGGGCTGGAAAACCATTTCGCGGCGACCCGAATCGGTCTGCTGCAAAATGTGCGTGCCCACCACATCGCCCGGCATCAGGTCTGGCGTAAACTGAATTCGTTTGAACTCGAGCTTCAGCACATGGCCAATCGTGCGAACCAGGGCCGTTTTCCCCAAACCCGGCACACCCTCGAGCAGGATGTGCCCCCGGCTCAAAATCCCGATAAACACCAGACGGTGTATCTGCTGTCGGCCAAGCAAAATCCGGTCAAGCTGTTCCAACGCTTTGTTCACCAGCTCTGTGGCCGGCGCGAGTTCATCGGGTTTCAGGATGTTATCTGCCATAGTTCATTAGTTTGACACCAAACCCATGCCAAAGTTTTGGAAAAAACGCGTGTCCGCCGGCCACATTCAGGCACTGGCGGGGCTTTTCGTCATTGTCAGTCGCGTTCAAAATACCGCTGCACTGCCTGTCTGTGCCGGGGCAGAATCACAGATGCATGTCCCAAACCGCCACCCGCTGTCGCACTGTCAAGCGCCCCGTGTCCCGCTGCAACATTTTCTCCGGACTCAACCGGCGCGGCCCAGCTGATGCCAACCAGTTGCGCCTCATCCATTCGAACCGAGGCCGGAAGGGTTTGCTCCTTGAACTTTGCTCCCTCCTCCTCTGTGCCGTCTGTCCATGTCATTGGCGCGTCACCGCGGCCGCGGTCAATGCCACCGCGACTATACAAGGCCACAAGTTCTTTGTATGAACCGCACCCGTTCGTGTTTTGGCAAAGAAACGCCGCCAGCGCGTCCGTGTTCGGACACTGGCCCGCGTTCTGACACTTTGAAAGCAGGTTCGCATCTACAAGTTTCAGGTTTGCAAGCCGGGCAACTGCATTGCTGAAGGTACACTTGGTGGACTGAATCAAGCTTAGCAGCTTTTCAAGGTCCGCCGGGCTCAACCCATCCAAACCAGACAACAGGTCTGTGGGCAACTCGCTTTTCAGCAAACCATCCTCGAGTCCTGCTGCTTTTAGCATCGCAGCCAGATCAAACGTAGCCATCTTTGCTGCGGTTGCGCTCAACCCCGTCTCCATCGCCTTTTGGAGCGCTGCAGCCAGTGCTTCAGCCTGCGTGAGACTTGCAATTTTGCTCAACGCCTCCTCGGCAGCCTGGCGCGCGGCGTCGGCATTGGATTGTTTGATGTGGTCGAGAGCTTCCCAAGTCTTGTGCGTGTCATGTCCTGACGATTCATCTTGGAGCCGGGCCAACTGTCGCTGAAGTTCGAGGGCTTTGTTTTGCTCGATGATTTTCTCCTGTTTCAACGCTTCAACTTCGGCCTGCAGTTCCTCGACCAGCCGACCGATCTCCAATGGTCGCGCGGCGCCAGTTCGTGTGAGGCCTTCAGGCAACATAAGTGCAACCCCTACAAACAAAACACCCAGCCCGAACACGGCCAGCGGCCGGCCAAAACGCCAACGCAAACCAGGTACGCGGGCGTCACCCAAGCGCGCCTGCCACTCTGTCATGTCCGCTGTTTCCTCGGCCATGATAACGCCCCCGCAAGAGTTAAGCCGATCGTAATTGGCGCGAATGACGGAAAATGACGGGGACCGGCACACTTGATAGGCCGCGGCGCCAATCACAACCGGAACGACACCCAACCCGCCGAACGCAAGCCATCCAGATGGTTGCACGCCTGAAACGCGCGCAGCGATGATCACAACGCCCAAGGCGAACAACCACGCAGTTGCCCAAATCATTGCGCGCCGAAATACCAGGACAATCGCAAGCTTGCGCGCAAATGCTCTCAAAGCACGTGCATGTGCTGTGTTCATATTAGTATCCTGTGACGGGCCAGTCTGCATTGACGTGTGTTGGTTTGCCGTTCTTCACATTCCTACTGATTTGATTACCACCCACAAGGCATGTCGTCACGCACAAAGTTTCAAATGCATCACCGCCGGAGACGCCAGCCTGCCCCCGTTGGTTGCGTATGCAATGCTAATTGCGCACCGAAACGTTCCTTGTCCCATGCGTACAGGCGCAACTAACAAAAATGTAGTGAGCGCGTCGGGGGCCCAGCCGGTAAAGCTATTTGATTGCTGCTCGGTTCACCTCGTTTAAAACGCGGCGCCGGTGACGGCTGAAGGTGTCAGTAGTTGACCGGCATTTTCACTAAGGCAGTTTTGCACCTGAGATCCGCCCCACCAACCCGGAGCGTTTCAAAGTTTTGACTGGGGCACAGTCTCGCGCATCCACGTTAAAAAAGGCATGGCGCACAGGTCTCTGCGCGGCGTTTGTTGTTGCAAACGTTGGACACCGTAATTGAATGCTGCGTACGCGGAGCGCCTGCCGTGCATTTTTTTGTTATGGTGCAGGCATCCGCAGGCGCGGGTCCGATTGCAGTTATAAATCCTGGTTGGGCAGGTTTAGCTTTCGGCCTGGTCCAAAAGGGTTCATGGGCCCTGACGCCGGGCCTTGCTTTCGCGGTATTCGCGCAGAACCGTAAAAAACTGATTTGCCTCGGGGTCGAAGGGATTTACAAGCAGCCTTTCTTTCATCCGATATGCCTCAAGCTCGGTCACGTCTTCGTGTTCGGACACAAAATAAACCGGTTTACCGCGTTCACCGTAAATCGGGTAACAGGTCCAGTTCATCATGAACGGTTCGCCGTTCTTGCGGTAGTTCCATGTCTGCCCATGAAATACCTGACGCGCCTGCAGAGCTGACTTGAGCCGCTGCAACACGGCACGGTCGGTGTGTTTACCTTGCAGGATTCGCGGTGTTTTGCCGATGATTTCGTCGCGGCTGTAGCCGCTCATTTTTATGAACGCCCTGTTCACATAAATAACACGCGGGCCACGGGGTGGGTCTAGGTTAACGTCTGTGACCATTATCCCGCGCCGTAGATTTTCCAACACAATAAGCCAGTCAAACTTCAGTTGCATAGCATTTGCTCACTCGGTTTGCCCACAATTTTGCACGTCTAGGCTGCTTAGGCAAAAAATAAAATCGCACCATTCGCCTGCGCTACGGTTGCTCGGAAAAGGTGCTTATCAATCCCGCCAATCAAAAAATTGCTTGGGGGCAACCTGCATCAAACAAAAACCGATAAAGCATGACTGTGCGTAAATGCCCAAGAAAAAATGCCGCACAAATGCACAAACCTGAAAGGTAACCGCCCACGCAAAAATGCCGACCAACACGAGTAAACTAAAGTAAATCGCGGCTATGCCACCGTGAATGACCGAAGCTCTTGGAAACCATTCATCAGATCTCGAGGTATGCAAACTGCCGAGACTGGAATACATGTGAACTGCCAGCGAATAAAACAAAATAGGCAATCCGGGTCAGGTGTCACAGCCGCAAGGATAATGGTTCGGGTTGGCTGCGCCGGCTGCGTTCTAACAACCGACAACGACCGCAGCAAAGCCGAGACACATGCCAGATTACGCAACATAAAGAAAAAAAGAGCCGCATTTTGCAAAGTACTTCATTGGTTTTTCGCCTTGAACAACACACCGCATTGCAGCTCGGTAACGCAAGATCCACTACTCACACCAAAGGCGCATGTTCGTGCCTGTGCCATCGTCAAGCATTGCAACCCTCACTTTGCCTAAGGCAATGTCGCTTGCCCACCCCTGCCAGTATGTCGTCTATTCTGCGCATCTGCTTCTCGCATTTGTCTGAGACTTTGTCAGACTGCTGACTGTGTTGCTTCCACCTCTGGAGGATCTCCTTAAAGCGGCAAATGTGTTCATCTGTTTTTTCCAAATGGCCGTCAACTCGTTTGCGCTGTCGGTCGTAATTGTCCATCTGGTCCTGCCATCGCGTATCCTAATCCGAACTAGGGTGTGACTCGTGCATTACCTGGCCACACCCAACCAACAGTAGCACGCCCACATATAGCAAGACTGCCAAGAATCTCACGACATTGTCTTTTGAGCATTTTTCCCAACTCACAACGAATACCCCATCGTTGGACTCGAAACTGGCTTTTCCTATGTCCGCAATTGTATGAAATCGTGCTCAGCCGCCAATCATGATATCGAAAGATCTACGCAAAAGGCGGTTAACCAGCCGCCACATAGACCCAGGGCAAGAAGGTAGTGGTATCTCTTGCTTCATGCCTTTCGGTTAGGCATACGTCAGTATGGAAACTCGGGAGAAATCTTTGCAAAACGAAAACCCGCCATCTACGAAGCAAAGAGCCACAAATCGGTTTTGCGCTCTACGACATGGCGCAGCCAGCCGACAAGCTCGTTGTGAAATCCGTCAACGAAACTGGCCGATGCAATTTCTGGATGCGCAATCGCAATGCGGGCCAGGCCTGCATACAATTGCTGGGCTTCGTTATTGAACAGATACCCGTAATATGCCCAGTTTGTGTCAATCCTCGAGCCGAATATGGGGCGCTTGCATAGTGCGAGTTGACCATACCTGTCTCTTGTAACCTCATCTATGAAAAGTTTTATACCATCATAGTAGTCGTACCACGCGCTCTGTTTCCAAGTGCCATCTGCGATCATAACATCGGGGGTTTGAACACCGAGAACTTCAGCCAGAGCAGAAATTATGTACACGTGGTCTTCAGATTCCGGGCGACCTTTCATGTTGCCGCCGAGCAGATTTTTTGCTTCACGCTCAACCATTTCCAAGGTTGCAGGGCTTGGATCGTCAAGGTTGGTCCTGAACCAATCCACAATTCTGGTAACGAGCTCGACTTGCCCTGATCTTGCTGCAGCAATTATCGGCTCAATACGCGTGGCAAATAACATTGGACGAAGCGACATATGAACGGCCACTATTTGGTTGAATCACAGCATAGTCTATGCGCACTATCTTAGAGTGCACAAAATATACCCCTTCTCATTCTGATGCCTGCCGTCTGCGGCATATTTTTTATTCTTCGCTGCCCAATTTTTAAGATCGCACATGCTTACTGTAAAGGATTTCGCCCAAGAAACAATTCCTGCCGACCCTTAGCGTATTGTACAAATGCTCCACTGCATTGTGAAATCGGGGCACCGGTCTGCTAGCAGCTTTAACCACGGCTAGTCTGCCAGACCAACACCATGAATCCAATCTTATAGTCTGACATCGAATTCTGAGCAAGTCGGAGAAGAGAAACAAGAGCTGCAATCGGCCACCAAACGTTCAACTTCCAAAACCCGGTCCTGACGAAACCTCGGCCTTGTTCAACCCCGCCGGCAGCATAGCTCGCCCGGCGACTCCATTTTGCCTAGCAGGCGCCGAATTCGTGCATGCCGCCACGCATTAAGAGGCTGCCGGCGGTTCACACGAAGTTGCGTGGCGCATTTGTCTCCATAGATATGTGCATGCGCCTGAACTGGTTTGGCCCCCACACCTTGTCGCAGGTGACAAGTTACGCCACTTATTATCGCATTTTCTTAAGCGCGCCAATTTCGGAACACAGCGTTTGCAGTTGTCGCATAACGGTCTTGAGCTGGGTTATTCTGATGCATCCCCACTTTGTGGTTTAAATGAATAGGCTCCAACAAGGCCAGCAAAAGTGCCAAACAGCGCGAAAACAGGGTCGCGTGTAACAAAGCGCTCTTTTAGTTTAACCGCGAATTTGTCGCCTAGCCGACTGTCGTGATGATGACAAATGACCACCCGAACACGATGCATACAGAAAATCCATCCTGCTGAGCAATGCAATTGTTTTGTGGTGGCAACCTAAATTCCAAGACTTTACAGCCAGTACCCCTGAGCGTAAACCGGCAGTCGCGGCACAATGACCCAGAGCGCTGTAATGTGCCCCGCGGTTTCAGGTGTGTGTTTTGACGTAACCCGGGTGCAAACGGTGTATTGTTTTTAAAGTTCTAGTGCCGTCGCAGAGCCGGGTTCGCTTGGCCGCCTTTACATATCGGACTGCCCGATTGGCAAGCATGGTTTTGCCCTGTGAACCTCCAGCCCGCTAGATGTCACTGTTCCCAAAGCCATCGCCTTGACTGGAGCAGCTCGACGAGTCGGGCATCTGCAGCTGGGAACTCGAAGTTGTAAAGTTCATCCGGACCGACCCATCTGAATGTGTTACACCCAAGCGGTTTAGGCTCACCGCCTGTCCACCTGCAAACGTAAAAATGCAAGTGCACAGTGCACTCGGGGTACTGATGCGTAACGCTCTCGAGCAACGGCCCTACCTCGATTTCGATCCCAAGCTCTTCGTGTAGCTCGCGCACGAGGCATTGCTCGAATGTCTCATGCGGTCTGCGTTTGCCGCCCGGGAATTCCCACAGCCCGCCCAGATGCGCACTCGGATGTCGCTGTGCGATGAGGACTTTTCCGTCGTTAAACACGACCGCGGCCGCAACTTCAACAGGTTCGCTCATCGTGTTTGTAGAGTCAGACACTAAATTGCCGGGCACAGCCAGCCAGTTGCTTCAAAATTCACTTTCCTTGTGAGGCTTGATACATACAGCTTGCAAAGCCGGGTTTTTTATCTGCCGATGCTTTTGTAAATAAAGCCGAGCCGTTCCATCTCGGCCGGGTCAAACAGATTGCGCCCATCAAAGACAATAGGTTGGACCATCGTTCTGCGTGCGCGTTCGAGGTCAAGCTGTTTGAATTCATCCCATTCGGTTGCGATTACAAGCGCATCGCAACCCTCAGGGACGTCGTTCATGTTGTCAACAAACGTGACGTCTTTGAGCACGGCCTTGGCTTTTCCCATTGCCTTCGGGTCATGGACACGGAGCAACGCCCCCTGCTGTTGGAGTCTATGACACAGCTCGATTGCAGGCGACATGCGGACGTCATCGGTGTTTTTCTTAAACGCAAGGCCGAGCACACCGATTGTTTTGCCCTTGGTCACCCAGAGCGTGTCAGTGATTTTCTTGACGAACCTGTCCATCTGAAGCGCGTTAATCCGTTGGACCTCTTTAAGCAGGGCAAAATCGTACCCAACCTGCTCAGCAATTTTTATGAATGCACTCAGGTCTTTTGGGAAACAACTGCCGCCAAACCCCAGCGATGCATCCAGAAAGGCGCGCCCGATGCGTTTGTCCAGCCCCATACCATTTGCGACTTCTTGGACATTTGCGCCTGTGGCTTCGCAAATCACTGAAATTGCGTTGATGTAAGATATCTTAAGTGCAAGGAACGAATTCGATGCGTGTTTGATGAGTTCAGCCGAGTTAATGTCCGTAACAAGGATCGGCGCGTTAAACGGTGCATAAATTTCTTTAAGAGCTGCTACAGGCCGCTGTGACAGCACGCCTATGACAATCCTGTCTGGACGCATGAAGTCTTCAACTGCTGAGCCTTCCCGCAGGAACTCGGGGTTACTGGCCACGTCAAATTCGACCTTGGCCTTGCAGAACCGCCGGATAGTTTCGGCCACTTTTTCACCTGTTTTGACCGGTACAGTGCTTTTATCCACTACAATCTTGTAACTGTCCATCGCGGCGGCAATCTCACGAGTGACCTTCTCGATAAAGCTCATGTCAACTGAGCCATCCGGTAGCGGCGGAGTCGGCACAGCAATGAAGATAACATCCGAGTTGTGTACGCCTTCGGCGATACTTGCCGAAAAACTCAACTGACCACCCGCCACGTTTTTTCTGACAAGTTCTTCAAGGCCAGGTTCATAAATCGGTATGCCGCCTGCCTTGAGCAGTTGAATTTTTGCCTCGTCGTTGTCAACGCAGATGACTTTGTGGCCGACCTCGGCCAAGCAAGTGCCTGTCACCAAGCCGACGTATCCTGTGCCAATGATGCTCAGTTTCATTTCTCACCCCCTGTTCAAGCGTACAACACTCAGGATGATTGGACCCGGCCCAATCGGTTTCGTTCGGTCAAGAGCGTAATCGCGTCATCAACCGCCGTAACCGCAGCACAGTTTTCCTATCTGATCAATTTGCGCTGTTCCCAGAGTCCGTGCTCTGGCGTGAAGGCTGCAATTCAGGTCCCGCGGCTGCGCCAGATAGCAGCTGACCTCTGCGCAACCGTTCCAGCTCGATTTCAGCTTGATACGCCAACAGACCACCGCCTTCGGCGTGTGCAACCTCTTCGAAAAGTTTTTTGGCCTGTTCAATTTGGTTTTGTACGACTAACAACCTGCCGAGTGCAAGTTTAGCGCGTGGCACAACCGGACTACCCACATATCTGTCGACTATTTCACGATAAATCTGCATTGCCTCGGCCGGTTTGCCCAATGCAGCAAGACACAACCCACTGCCATAAAGCGCGTCTGGGCGAAACCGGCTTTTTGGGTAATCACGCACAAACCTATCAAACTGTGTTTTCGCCTCAGCAAGCTTGCCCTCGTTAAATAGCGCCCCGGCAGCTAGTAATCGCGCACGAGAGCCGGCGGGCGTCTTGGGATATTTATCCGCCACTCGCAGTAAAGCCGAAGCTGGCACAGGTGTTATCTCGCCTTGAGCTGAGATTGTAGGACGCAACTTCGACAACTCGACTTCAGCGATTTCCTTAGTTCGAGTTTTTTGCCAGAGATAAAATCCGGTCACCAAGCAAACAGCCAAAACAGCTATTGAGCCTATCAACAGCTTTTGCTTGTGCTTGATTGACCAGGCAAAGACCTGCTCGATCGTTATTGGAGAACCAGTTTTTGCAACCATATCGGTCCGGACAGTCTCGGCGTGCCACCACCAAAAAGCAAGCACTAACCTTACATCACCAAGGGCCACACACGCAGCAGGTAGACCTGCAACCAATAAACGCCGTGCAACTGAAAATCTGCCCACGCAATTCCCCCGAGCATAAGGCACTGTGCAGTAATAGCTGCGTTGTGTTATGCCGAACCAAACGCACACGCAGCGGGTAAATGGTGACTTTCAAAGAAAGTTTGCGAATGGCTTGCCCCAAACAAAAAGCCACCGGCCAACGCGAGAGGCAGGTGGCTCAAAAACTGCAGGCTTGGTTCGCCAAATCCGTTAGTGGATTGAAATTCTAAAGAACCGGCTAGGCACAGTGTCCACCACGGGTAAAATGACAGTCTGCGGTTCGCTTGAGGCTGGCTGGATCATTAGTTCCTCTGTCCACGGCCCCAACGGGCTGTCGCTGACGAAAACTTTGTATGTGCGGTATGTCTTAACCGGTCCAAAACTCAGGTTCAACCTGGCCGGCGCACCCTGCTGAAGCGCCACGGCCACAACAAATCTACTCGCCGGGTCAGTGGGATCAGTACCAGCCACGAACTCTGCGTAGTTCGAAAATCCGTCTCCGTCACTGTCCATGCTTGCGATCGGGGCAGCCGGGTTAAAACCAAAATACGCCGCCCAATAATCGGGAATGCCGTCACCGTTTGAATCGGGCGCAACACCGACTACGTTGGCATCAACAGCGAGATTCATCTGTACAACCGGCCCGCGGTCCTGTGGCAACGGACAAACCTGACCTGTATCGTAAACCACCGCAGTCACCGTGTTGCTCACCAAAATGCGCAATGTATCACCCGGTTTAGCTGTGTTTAGCAAGCGTGGTTCTGCGCCATCGTCCATTGGGACGCGCAACAAAAAGTAGTTGGTACTTGTCTGAACGACGCCTGTGGCGATTGTTGCACCATTTAGCTGCGCAATCACAATTATTCCGCCTGGTTGAGTCGAGCGCAGTGGCTGATTAAATCGGTGATAAACCTGACCGTAAACAACTGCATCCGGCTCAGGAATGAGCGCCCAAGCAACAGACGCCCCAACAGTTAACGCCAAGACTAAACTGCACCGTAACATTGAATGATAAACTTGCGTGCTCATAACAAATCAGGTTTTGCTAGTCATAGGTGTCAGGGATCAAGGCATTCTGTTAACAGCGGCATCGGATCAATCGGTTTAACCGTAAAGACAAGGTCTTGGAAATCCTGGTCTGAGGCGCCGCTGACGATGTTGATGTCTTCGAATGCGCAAATGATCTGATTACCAACCGGATCGTAGAAGGTCATGGCCTGGTCGAACTGGCCGGGATTAAGGCTGGCCAGCGTAAACAGTGGCGGATTGCCACGCCCGGCCTTGGCATCTGCTAAGCGCCCATTCGGAATCATGAACAATCCGACTGCAACGCCAGCGGGAACTTGTATTGTGTTTGTCAATCCTGTCACATTCAGGTTGTTGTTCGGCACAATGCCGGAGTTGAGGAACACATTTGTCTCGGTGACACTTGCCAACACCTCAGCAGCTGTTTTGGGTGGATTTGCCGGGTCAAACAGGAAGTAACCGACATCGCTATTGTACCCTGCACCTTTGAAGATGAATTCTAGTGTCATGGTCCCGCTAAGGGTGCGGAAACTCTCGACACCCGGCAAAAGACGCGCTGCCGGTGCCTTGTTAGTTAAGACAGCCAGGAGCGATAATTCAGGGCCGGTGTCGTGAAGACGACCGCCTGTTGGGCGCTCCAGATAGGCAAGTTCGCTCACTGCCGGATTAGATGCAGATAAACCTGCAACGTCCACCACAGTGCCACGTGGGTACACCACAAACGTAACCGTACGGGTCACGATCTGGTCTGAAGTCAAGTCGCCAGACGGGAACCTAAACTCCCAGGTGTTTGTGCCAATACTAGCAGGCAACAGCGCCTCAAACCAACCGTCTGGTTGAACAGTGATTGTCCATACCGCCCCAGAATTACGATCAATTACAATTACCTTCTGACTGCCGACAAAAGACAAGCTGGCCAACAGTTCAGGCAACCGGTTTATGTTGTTAACATTGATTCGAATCAATTCATTTGCCACGCCCGTTAGCGCCTGTGCGGTAGGCATGGTCGTGAGCCTGCGTTCGGCGTATTCTTCAGGGTCAATTACAACCGGATGAAGTCGTATGCCGGCTGCAGCAGCGCGCTCGGCAGCTTGTAAAGTTGCAAGCCGGTCACCGCGTTCCTGAGTCCAGCCCGATTCAATCGGTAAGGTCGGTATGCCGTCTGTTAGCAACACAATGTGTCTGGTCGGCGTGACCAAATAGTCCGTCCCAACCGGTGGCGCATTTGTAAGCGCTTGAATCGCGAGGTCAATTCCTGCGGCAGTATGTGTTCCGCCTTTTGCGCCTTCAGCAGCCACAACGTTAAGCGCAGCCTCAATCAATGCGAAGTCGTTTGTGACTGGCTGAACGATGCGTGTCTGGGCCGGGATAGGCGGGCCGGTGGATATACTGCCGACAGGCGCATTACTTGTGTTGTAGCGCGCAAATTTAACTACGCCCATCCTGATATTCGCGCAATTCGTCAGCATGCGCACAAGCCGACGACACGACTCAACCTCGGCCTCGAAAACCGTATCTTCCTTACCATCTCCGTTCAAGTCAAACCCCGTTAAGCGCCTTGTGCTCGCCGAGGTATCAATCACGAAAATAATATCGTGCATGAAATTGCTCGGGTGACCCAATGCAGTGTAGCCTTTGACAGGGATTGCTGGCTTCTCGCAAAAGCCGGGTCCAGGTACGGGGTCACCTGGGTTGATTACTACAATTACCTCGCTGCTGGCCGAGGCCACACCGTCATTAGCAGTTAGCTGTAATACATACTGCCCGGGCACCGAGAAATACGCCATTGTATTTGTTTCATCTGCGTCTGAAAAAGTGACCGTCCCGGGTCCGCTAAGCTTTGTCCATGCAACACTCAACACGTCGTTTGTGGGAAGGCCATCATCTTGGGCAAATCCCAGCAGCGTAACTGGCCCGGGCACAATGTTTGTTTGGTTTGGCCCCGCCCAGACCACAGGCGGTGCATTGGCGATTACTACCACATCGTCACTTGCAGTTGTCGTGTAACCGCTGGCTGTCAGCCGCAACTGATAGACACCTGAGTCGCTGAACGTTGCCGTTGTAACAGGGCTGTCAGGGTTGGAGAACGTTACTGTGCCTGGGCCGCTTACAACGCTCCATTGTGCTGTCCAATTTGTCTCTGGCGGCGAAGACACACTATAAACCGCGCCGTTCAACGTTGCACTAGCAGGTAGCACGATCAACTGGTCTGGCCCGGCATCAACTACAAGCCCGCGTGGCAACGGAAGTATTGTAATGTTAACTGTGGCCAGCGCCGAGTCGCTCACACCGTCGTTCACCTTGTACGTGAACGAGTCGGTACCGGTGTAATCCTGAGCTGGGTTATAGCTTAAATTTGGCGGTGTACCAGACAGTGTCCCGTTGGCAGGTTGATCAACCACAATGTAGGAGAGCGGACTGCCTTCTTGGTCAAACCCGGTGAGGTTCACAAGCACGGACGTGTTTACATAGCTAGTGACAGACAGTGAGTAGGCAACAGGCGGCGTATTGGTCGGTTCACATTGCACATAACCAATGAACCGCGCTGTAATACGGTTTTGACTCGGCAGCCGATAACTCAGAAGTCGCACCTGTGCAAAACCACAGATTCGATAGGCTGTATTGGCACCACTGCCACGTGCTTGGTCCCAGATCGGCACGATAATGTCTGTCGTGAGTAAAAGGTCCAGCGCTCTGCGCACATCCTTGCTGTTGTCAATACCAGACAGGCCACGTACCCAGTCGCCAACGTTTAATTGACGGTCGGCTGGATTATCCGGATTGACATACGCAGCGCTGTTGCCCGGCGGCTTCAAACTTCGAATTAGTGCCGGTACATTCTGCTCGCCCGTCCATGAAAGCCAGCCGAAATTCCCAGGCTGCGTGCCGTTATAAATGTCGGTTAGCACTGTCCCGGGGGTAACGCCTTTCAGCGTCTGTGCAGAAAGCGCAATTGGATACAGTTCACATGTCTGTGCCACCAGACTACCGGCACAACATAACGCCACGTATGTACAAACCAGCCGGGCCGACTTCAAGATCGTGCCGCCCGAGAATTTAAGCCGATAACGTTTCATATGATTAAAGGCCGTTATTGCTGCATCCATATCGAATTGTTCTGCGGAACCAAAACCTCACACACACCTGGCTTTCGCAAAGGCGCCAGTGACAATGTCACGTTTTGAGATGCTGACCCACCAGCGCCTGTGGATGGCAAACTCGCAGTGATAACCGCCGGCTCGTAGTCCTTTGCACCAACCGACAGTACTTGAACCGGCGCGTCTGGGATACCCATTATGACGAAGCTACCTTGTGCATCGGTACGAACTTCGCCTTCGATCCCGTCAATCGCAACCGTGGCGCCGGGCACAGGTTTGCCAGTTACAGCATCTACAACTGTGCCACGGTAATTTGGCCCAATCCATTTGCTCGCTTCATTGACACGCACCCATACACCTTGATACGGGCGCAGACTGTCCAAGGTGCTACCAACTAGGTTGCCAGGACTGTACAATAACCAACCTGAACCTGAATAAACCGCGGCCAGCTCAAGCTGACCTGCGACTGGCGCAAATGCAATTGCAGCGTCCTGGGCAAGCCCGGAACTGTACCCCACTAGGTTCCACCCAGGCTGAAGTGGTTGTCCTTCATACGAATTTACTGCGTTTACCGTGGGCAGACCGGTTATAGGCAAGACAGCGTTTTCGCGCATCCGAATCCAGTATGCATTGCCCGCAACCATCGTCCTAAGATCGTTCAGCCCTGGCACAGCGGGGTTGTACCCGTACCAACGACCGTTCGCGTAAGTCCAAACCGCATCGAATTTACCTGCAATCGGTGCCAGTACCCCCGCAATGCTGGTGTTGGTCGGTTGAAGAGGCAGCGACACCAGATTCCATCCTTCTTGCAAAGTCAATGTCGCTTGTTCGATGCCGGACCCACGGCCCAAGGCCGCTCCAAACAGCAACACGCCCAGAACAAGCCAACAGGCGGCTGCCTTGTAAATCCGAGAGTGAAGTCGCAGCGGCAAGAATCCACGTGACCAGAACACGGCCCGCTGCCGCAATTGAGTTAGAACACTTGCGTCGCGTTTCATAAAATACGGCGCTGTCTGCTCGCTTTGTTAAACCCCCTTTTTTCTGTTTTTGATCGCCGCGGCCTCCGCAGCGGCACTTTCCGGAGTGCACGGTTATGTCCAATTTTTTGCCATGGCCCTTAACCTCAAACCATGCACCCTTTGGCCTTGCGTCTGTGTTTAGCAAAAACCGAGCCACTTAAAATTTTATCACTGGCTCGTTTTACCCTTTTTTACAATGCGTGCTTTATTTTTGGACACTGTCCGGCACCGCAGAGGCCGAAATTCAGGGCACAGACACCCGCTCGAAACAAATTTGGGTGGAAATAGCAATAGCAAGTCCTACATTATCAGGTAGTTATCATATTTGGCCAAATGTTTAAGCCCGTTCGTAACATTAATTTATGTCCGGAATTTGGACGCGCAGAAGGTCCAGTGTCGCTGCAAAAACAAGTTGAGGCCGCCTCATTTTCCTCAGGTCACATTTTTGGACAGTGTGTCCATGTGTTGGACACAGGTTTGGACACTAAGATACGTCACCCTGGCCATGTTTAGGTTCGTGTTAAGCGGCTGTCGTTAAAGCAACTTCTTAAAAAGCAAATCGGTAAACCCTTTAGGTTTGCTCGTTTTCCGATCGAGGGTGACCTCTTCTTCAGCCTGTTAAACCAGTTACAGTTTAGAATTGCATTATTGCCAAAAGACATGGCGTGAACTGCGTGTGCATTGCTGTGCGCCCAGCAGCCAGATGACTACCTGGTCCGCTGAGCCCGAAAAACTGGTTTGGGGAGGACAACCGTCCCCGGGTGCAGCTTGGACGCGCTTGCCTGTGCGTGCACGCACGGACACAGGCCTTGCCTCCCACACCTGTCGGCGCGGCATGCTGGTCATATCGGCAACAAGTTCGTTCTGATGGTGTTTAGCGCCACTGGCGCGCAAAAAAGCACGCAAGCCGCGTACGCTCCCCATCCAACCAAGTAACTCGGGCTAATTGGTGCAGTTACAAGGCGAAAATGCTATCGGCGAACAGGTTCGAATGAGACCGGGCACTTTTTACGCCATTCGCTGAATCTGTTTTTTTTCGGCATATGGTCATGTGGAACGCCGCTTTCTGGGCGGTCTTAAGGAAGTGTCATTTCGACCACGCCAATGGCAAAGTACCCGAAGGCCTTTTTTCAACGGGAGTGCGCGCGTATTGATTCAGAAACTGCTCAGCAGTGTCCAATGGTGAACGACTTGCCAGTGCTTTGGCGGGTTCAGATTGTGCAACGCGTTTTTCCTCCGTGCTTACGTTTAAACGGATTACCAACACCGGAAGTTTTACCGGAAAATTCTTGATGACTAACCTTTGCGCGGCCAAATTCTCAGGTGCCAGGGCCCACAGAATGCGGACTTACGAACCCCGCCAGGGCCGGAAGGCAGCAACGGTAGTATGCTCTGCATGTGCTGTGGTTACCCTGGCACAAGAAATTTGCAGGCTGCAAGTTTCGGTGTTAGTCGAAAATTTCTTAGCCTGCAAACAGCGGATTAATTTTTCGCACGATAAACCGCCGATGTCATACCTTGTCATTGCACGTAAATATCGCCCGCAACGGTTTGAGGACGTTGTCGGGCAGGAACATGTCACGCGCACACTTGAAAACGCAATCAAACAAAATCGGCTTGCGCATGCGTATCTGTTCTGCGGCCCGCGCGGCACGGGCAAAACAACAATCGCTCGCATATTTGCCAAGTGCCTGAATTGCACAAACGGTCCGCGTGTTGATTTTGACGATGACGACCCCCGGTGCAAGGAAATCACCGAGGGTAGGTCACTCGACGTGCTCGAGATAGACGGCGCAAGCAACCGCGGCATTGACGAGGTGCGCGAGCTACGAGACACGGTCAAATACGCTCCGGCTGCGTCCAGGTTCAAAATCTACATCATCGACGAAGTTCACATGCTCACCAAAGAAGCGTTTAACGCATTGCTTAAAACGCTCGAAGAACCACCACCGCATGTGAAGTTCATGTTCGCAACAACCGAGCCTGAAAAGGTGTTGCCAACAATCATGTCGCGTTGCCAGCGGTTTGACCTGCGGCGCATCCCGGCTGCATTGATCGTCAAACGACTTCGGCAGATCGCAAAAATCGAAAAGGTTCAAGCCGATGAGGCGGCCCTTTACGCAATTGCGCGCGGTGCAGACGGCGCAATGCGCGATGCCGAAAGTGCGCTTGACCAACTAATCAGCTTTTGCGGCGGCAAAATCCATGAGCAAGACGTGCTTGCCATGTTCGGCCTAGCTGCGCAAAGCCAGATACTTGAGCTGGCAGAAGCAATAATAAACGGCGATACCCAAACCGCACTGCGACACGTTGATGAGCTTGCCGGCTGTGGCAAAGACCTCGGCAGATTACTGTCAGATCTGCTGGGGCATTTCCGCAATTTGATGGTTTACAAAATATCGCGGGATGCACTTGACCTCGGTGAACTGTCCGAGCAGCAAATCGATGCACTTGCAAAGCAGGCAAACGCAATTGACGATGAAACACCGCGCCGCCTGATAGAAGTGCTCACAGACGCAGAGTCGCGGTATCGTGATGTCGTATCAAAAAAGATCTTCGTCGAAGTCACATTGCTCAAGGCCGCCGAAGTACGGAACGCTGTTAGGCTCGATTCAGTGTTACGTACCCTCGCACAGTTGCGCGCTGCGGCACTGCAACCGCCGCAGGATAAAGCTCAAAACGAGACTATTGGGGGGCAAACCAGCGGCAAATCGCCCGGTTCAAAGCCGGTTGTACCGACTGCAAAGTCTGAAACACATGAGCGTAAACACACAGGTACACATGCCTCTCAAGCAGCGCTTACTAATGGCCCGGCGCAAATGCCGCCCGACTGGTTGACTGAGTTATGGGCCAAGCTGCTTGAAACCGTTGGCCGGGTGAGCCCTTTTACCAGCACACGTTTTCTGGAAGCACACCCGATTTCATTGAGTGGCGGAATATTCACGATCGGGTTTGACCCAGCCAAGGAAGGCAACATGCACCTTGCAGATAATGAACGCGACCGTTCGCTGCTCGAGGCCAAGCTGGCTGAACTTGGTCACCCTGGTACACAGGTAAAAATTGTGACTGCACCCGCCCCTGACGGATGGGTTGCGCGTAAGGAGCACATTCAACGGCGCTCGACCGCTGCTTTTGAAACAATAAATGCCGCTCAGCCGGCCACGCCCAACATGAAAAGTGGCCCGATGAAAATTTCGTTGACCGAATTCAAAAACGACGCGCTAATCACCAAAGCGCTCGAGATCTTCAAAGGCCAGATCATCGAAGCGCAAGGGTAGGATTTATTGTTGAGCATTTGCAGTACATAGCTTTGTCCAACGAATGTCACATGGCGAATCTACCAGGACCAATCACCGCGCTCGTGGCCGAGCTACGCAAACTGCCCGGGATCGGGCCGCGGTCGGCCGAACGGATTGCATTGCACATTATCCAAAGCCCGACTGACAGCGTGCAACATTTGGCAGACATACTGCTCCGTGCCCGGGCGCAAATTCAGCCCTGCGGAATTTGTGGTGCATTAGCCGACAAATCGCCCTGTGCAATTTGTACCGATCCACAGCGCGACAGCGCCTTAGTGTGCGTGGTTGAACAACCGACCGACGTGTTACGGGTCGAAAAAACCGGCGCGTTCCGCGGTAAATACCATGTGCTGGGCGGTAAAATCTCGCCCATCAACAAAATCGGGCCCGAACAGTTGCGCATTACCGAACTTGAAAAACGGCTGCAAACCGAGCCGATCAAAGAAGTCGTGATCGCCCTCGGCACAGACGTTGAAAGTGACGCAACCGGTTTTTACCTCGCACGACGTCTAGCACGCGAGGGCCTTAAAGTCACAAGAATCGCCTATGGTTTACCTGCTGGTACAGGGCTTGAATTCGCAGACGAAGTAACATTAAGTCGCGCGTTGGAAGGACGCCGCGAAATGATTTGAGATGATCCTTATGACGTGGTCTTTTCAGGTTTGCCCGGCCCAGCCCGAGACTGTGGTTCTCTGAACAGGTTAATTTGCACGCAAAAGGGGTTATGTCACAGGCACGCATTGTGGTTTTTGATCTTGGGAACGTGTTTCTGAAGTTCGATTACTCAATCGCCGCGCGCCGGATCGCCGCGCGCAGTACTGTCTCAGCCGAGCAAGTGCTCGACCTCATCAACCATTCACCACTGATCCACAAGTTCGAGTGCGGCAAGATCGGTACAGACAATCTGTTTAACGAGCTGCAGCGATTAATAGGCTATACCGGCACGCGCGATGAATTCGTCAATGCATTCTGCGATGTGTTCACGCCCATCGAACCGATGATACAGCTCAACAGGCAGTTGCGCAGCCGCGGCGTACCCACATACATCTTCTCAAACACAAACGAGGTCACAATCGAGTTCATCGCGCGCACATACCCGTTCTTTGTCGAGTTCGACGGCTATGTGTACTCCTACGAGCACGGTGTGATGAAACCCGACCCAAAACTCTACGAAGTAGTCGAGCGGTTGACAGGCAGAGCCGGTGCCGAAATATTTTATCTCGATGACCTGCCCCAAAACGTCGCAGCCGGCGCAGCGCGCGGTTGGCAGGCTGTACTACACGAAACACCTCAGAAAAGTCGGCAGGCACTTCACATTGCCGGTCTGCTGTGACGTATAAGGTTCTCACCAAGTCCGTCTTGGCGTTGTACAGCTCCCAGTAAAAACCTGTCTCAGCTTTGTGCCGCACCATCCATACATCAAATGAAGATCAAACCATGCCATCTAGTAGCGTTAAACATGAACATATCCGCATCTTACCCCTCACCACCCACAACCAAAACAACAACCAACGTACCGCCGGTCATCTGGATTTCACCAATAAAACGCTGCCTTTATTCAAGTCGCCAAAAGCTCGAACAGTATAACACCGTACCAATTGGGGCGTGGACAAGTCAGCCTGGCGGAGAGGGAGGGATTCGAACCCTCGATACGGCTTTTGGCCGTATAACGGTTTAGCAAACCGCCGCCTTCAGCCACTCGGCCACCTCTCCTAAGCCTGAAGACTGGTGCGCAACAAACTTAGCACAACCACTTTTCACTTGTCGCCAAAAAAATTTAACAACTGATTCAGGCCGCCGTGTGCCTGGCTAAACCCGAAAAAACCAAGTTACACCTACTAGCACCGGGCAACCGGCCCACTCGAATCAACCCCAACCTATACGGAGGCCTGGGCTTTATTTGCACCCGGCCCGGCCCAGCTGGCAAAAACCAATCAACCGCACTACCGTAGGTTTGAAGGCGCGCGTTGCATTGTGCAGCGACTGCAGCCGCGGCTGCGAGAACCTTTCCCTTCCGCACAACTAACTAGTCCACGCAAAAGCGCACCACCCATGGCCACACCCAACATTTTCGCTATCATCACTCAAACGCATGAAGTGGATTGTTCCATCACACGAAAACGTTCTTTACCAGACACCCGAACAGCATCTTTTGGAATACTCAGCAACGACTCAGCAACAATTTCAGCCTCATTTCGCAACAATGGACTTAGGTCTGTGCCTGACTCCATCTTTGTGTGTTTTGATCAAGCGCATTGTGCCGTACGTCACGCCAAATCTAAAAAGCAATGCAACTCGACCCGCCGCAGCATCGCCGCAGACCACTGTATCGCATGCAGCTCCGCCTGTGCATTACAGCTACCGACTAAGGCGCCGTTAAATTAAGTGCAGTACCTCACAGCAGAGTGAATACAGCACATGAAGCGGTTGTATGATTTCGTCAACGGTCGCCACTGAAATTATACAATCAGTAGGGCAAATAAGTTGCTGATACCCAGAAGCAAAGCACGCCAACAGTGATGTCTTTAGCAAATGCTTCGTACGACAGAATTGCCTTGCGCGACCGTTCGTGGTTCGTTCGCCGGCTCCCAAAAGTGTTGGCGACCGGCAGCTACTCAAACCAAAGCCCCTAAACGGGCATAAACCGGGCCTTCCAGACGTTGCGGCACCGCCTAAAGGGCCCGGCTACGCTCAGTAGAAACACTGGCCCTTTATCTTTGACATCTGCACTCATTCGCTGCATGGCCAATTCCCACCGTATTCTCACAGCCACGCTGACCCTAACCATGGGACTGGTCTCAGGTGCACAGTTTGGGCAGACAACTTTAGTGGTGTACCAGCTAGCTCAGTCATTCCGACATCTCGACAAACCGCAGCCAAGCCCCCTGATTGCCGGCCACCCCGCCCTGGAAAAACCATCTGCTTTGGCCTGAAGACAATAGGCCATGGCAAAGCGCATCTGCGAGCCGCTCTCTTCTTACAATCTGAGACCTCCAATCTAAAATAAAGCGTAACGTGGAAGCAGCACCAGCACACACTTGAGCTGTCAACTCCGCTCCAATCCTGTACAACGCCGTGGCGTTGAGGAGTGTCCTGTCCGCGAACGCCTTA
>CAZKTA010000017.1:0-63506 GCA_964555645.1 uncultured Verrucomicrobiota bacterium | reverse complement strand
GATTTTGATCAGACCCGGCGCAAGTCTCAAATTGTACATGGAAGGTGCGAGATTCGTAGTGTCCGGGCAAGGCGTGGTTAACGAAAGCGGTAACGCAGCGAACTTTTATTATTTCGGTCTGCCAACCAACACGGAGCTAAAGTTGTCCGGCAACGCATCATTTACAGGCGCGATCTATGCGCCAAATGCAGACTTCACATTGGGCGGCGGCGGCAACGACACCTACGATTTTGTTGGGGCAAGCGTTACAAAAACGGTCAAGATGAACGGTCACTTCAACTTCCACTACGACGAAAACCTTGCCCGGATCGGTTCGTATCGCGGTTTTGTACCCACGCTCTGGACAGAGGACTAATTGTCTCGACAACCAGCCACACATAATCGAAGCGGGGCGCAGGTTCGAGTTTGGCTGCGCCCCGGCTTTTTTGTGAGACTATAAATTCTATTTCGTCGGCTGGGACCCATGACAACCTCGCCAGCCAACAGCGTCTGCGGAGCTTTCTTTCACTGTGTCAACGGTTCAACGCTTTAAAGATTCAACCCAGAACACCTTCGGTGTTCAACAGTCTTTGCTTTTGGACAATTTAACCTCTGGACAACGTAATTTTTGGCTAGACGCCTGCATAGGGTTTAACAACAAACTTGCTCGTGCCGATTTGCGTCATATTCAATCCTGCAGCAAAGGGTTGTAAAGCCGACCGGTTCAGGAAGTTCATCGAGTTGCTCGGACAAGGTGCCGTGCTAAGGTCAACTTCGGCACCAAATTCGGCTGTTACACTTGCTGCAGCCGCTGTGCGCGAGGGGTTTGACACTGTGGTTGCAGCCGGAGGCGACGGCACAGTTAACGAGGTTGTGAATGGCATTTGCAGTGTGCCGGATGGACCTGCCAAAACGCGGCTAGGCATTTTGCCAGTGGGCACAATGAACGTGTTTGCGCGCGAGCTGGGTTTACCGTCGAAGGTACATGCAGCTTGGGAAATCATTGAACACGGCACGGAGATATGGGTTGACATTGCGGCAGCTGAATTCAGCGCAGGCGGTATAATCCAAAAACGGTATTTCGTTCAAATGGCGGGCGCAGGACTCGATGCCCGGGCAATTGAACTTGTGGATTTTGGGACGAAAAAGGTTGTTGGGCCGGTTGCGTATGTCTTGGCTGGACTGAGAGCATTGCGTAAACAACAACCAAAAATTCGGGTCAAAACTGCCGAGGTCGAAACTGACGGTGAGCTGGTCTTGTTGGGGAACGGCAGACTCTACGGTGGGCCATTCCGCGTTTTTCCTGAGGCAACGCCATTCGACGGTATGCTTGACGTATGCGTTTTCCCTAAAGCGAGCTATGGGATGCTTTTGTTATGCGGTCCTGTGTTGCTCGTTACAAGGAAATTACCCACCACTGCAGTGCGCAGGTTCAAGGCAGAGACTGTCAGACTCGAGAGCACGCAACACGTACCTGTTGAAGTTGATGGCGAATTTGCCGGGCAATTACCTGTTACTTTTACGGTCCAGGCCCAGAAATTGCGTGTGATTGTGCCCTAAAAGATAAGTTTAGTGCCGCACGCTGCATTTTTGGTGCATGGGGCACGAATCGTGCTCCGCTGATGTAGCTGTGACTTGTGGAGGTTGTGCAGCGTCACGCGACACGACAACTGCGCCAGAGTTTTTGTGGGAGCAAGCCCACCCCGATTATAAAGAATTGGCTGGACACGAACAACAGTAGCCATCTAAAACCGCCATCCATAAACCCGTACGAATGCAGCCCAACACCGAGCATGTTTACGCCAAACCACGAGAAACTTGTTATAACATTGCCAAAAATGGTCATGTTGGCCAAGCCGCGTTCACGCACCAACCCGGCCCGGAGTGCATGTAACACGATTGCATTCCAGAGCACAACCATCAACGCGCCGTTTTCCTTCGGGTCCCAACCCCAAAACCGTCCCCAGGCACGCTCAGCCCAAAGGCCCCCCAGCACGGTCCCCGCAAAACTGAACAGCAACGCAAAACACACTGTACCATAGATCGTCCTGCTGAGCGCAGCGCCAAGGTTTGTCGAGGCCGAAGAGTTGTGTGTTGAGATTGGCGACTCGACAGCAAAAGGTGTGAGTTGTTTGGCGGCCTGTGTGGGCGGCAATGGATTGTCGGACACACCTTGCTGACGCGACAAAAGCGGTGTGAACAACCCCAACAGCACATAGAGAATGCCGAGCAGACCGGCCATGAACGTTGCGCCGTACCCGAGTGTGATGGTTATAACATGTGCGGCAAGCCAGAAGTTCGTGTCCAGTACGGCGTGCAACACTTCCATTGTGTCACCCCCCAGCGAAAGGTTGTGCGCAATGATAAGGGTTATGAAGCCGGCAGAAGCTCCCGCTGCAGTCCCGATTCCGAGCCGCCATTTACGTTCGATCAAGAGTCCCAGCAACACGGCCGCCCAACCAACAAATACCGCAGAAGAATAAAGATTTGTCACCGGTGGTCTGCGTTCGATCCACATCCGTAACATCAAGCCGGCTGTGTGAATAATGAATGCAAGTGTCAACAGCCAGGCTGCCGACCGCCTGAATGTCTCCGAGCCGATGGGCCACACGCCCAGCGTCAGCATTGCAACAGTAGAAAACAGAAATGCACCCAGGTAAATTTTGAGCGCGCGTAAGAAAGCCTCGAGCCTGTTATAGAAACACTCGGTTTTGGCTTTGGCGACGGCATGCGTAGCATTCGTCTCGAGCCATGTAAGATAATCGTGCACTGCACAATTGAAACTGGCATGGTCGTTTTGCCGGAATGCGCTTGTCATTAGTGCAAATGCACGGACCGGCACTGGAACTTCGCCTGTGCTGAGCCCTGACTCGAACAGGGCTTGACCTATGGTACGCCAGTTGTCCGTGGGCTCATTGATGTGGGGCGGCACAAGCAACACCGAGGCAGTTCTCCACATGTGTTCGTACCGGGCTAGGAACCCTACAAACCTGTCGAGTGCAGCCTGGTCAAAGTCTGTACCTGCGCTACGGGCTTTAAGTGCCGCGACGCCGGGGCTGATGGAATCTTCATAGGTGGCAATTTCAGCGGCAAAATTGGCTGTGTCATTGGGTTGCAGGCTGTTTTTAAGCCGTTGGTAAACAACCAAGGCATTGAATAGCCGTATAACCTGTCTTTGGTAAGCGGTTCTTGTTTGTGGCTCGATGTTGGCGGCCTGGCGCGCTTCAGATTCGATTTTGTCGAGTGCATTGGTCAGGTTGTTGAAGCTGAAGTAAAACAAGCCGGAGCGTTGCACCCCTGCACAGCGGAGCTGGAGTGCGTCCAACAACTCGGGGTTATGAATCAAGAAGATCGCACGCGCATCTGCAGCGGCAGGATTCATCAAAACCTCGGCCAGCCACGGTGTTGCGCCGAGCTTTTCCGGTCTGGGCCAGAGCTGATACGACTTTGTTTCCCGTAGGGGGATAGCAGTTGTGCCACGGATCTGGCGTAGTGTGTTGCGTGCCAGGGTGTCCAAAGGCTGCACGCGCCCGTTGTACATGACGGGTATACGACCGAAATCACGATAACGGAAACTTATCTCTGCCCGTGGTACAAGCGCCGGGCCGAGCAGCGCCACGAACAATGACAGTAACACCCACGGGACGACTTTTGGGATGAGTTGGGTCATGTCTTGTTTTGTTTGGTTAGAAAGTCGTACAGCCGTCCTGTGAACTGGATCACCAGACCCAAAGTTACCATTGCACCAGCGATATATGGGGTGGGCCAGGTAGGATTACGCACAACTTGCAAAATCGTCGCGTGCGGTTCGGTGTCGTCGTACCCAGCCTGGTAAAATGTTTCACCGCCATAGCGGAGTGGATTGTTCATTTTGATCGATACCTCGCGGTCTTCGCCTGTGTCTGGTCGGATTAGCCTGAGGCGACTCGAAAAATTTCGTGGGATATCCGTGCCCGGGTATTTTTCGTGTGTAAACTTGATGAGCTGCAACCAGAACGGCCGATAATGCCTGAGTGGGCGCATGTTCAATTGCCAAGTTCGTCCGTTGAACTCGACCGTTTGCGGCTGTGGAATTAGCTCTGAGACCAACCACGAACCGATCGAGCCGGTTTGCGCTTCAAGCTCAATCAGCGCTGCGGGCACATCGCGGTTGAATGGCCCGGGTGTAATGTGCTCATGCCCCAGCCAAAATCGGGCGCCGACACCGTGTGTTGCGGGTGATTTTTCAAATCCAGGCAACGGATGCTCGCTCAGCCGTGCATTATGCAGGTAACGCACGACACGGATTGAAAAAGGCAGTTGAGGATGTTTAATGGCCGCTTTTGCCGGGTTATGCGCCCCGCTTGCACGCGCAAGGAGCGAAGCCGGTATAGATACAACCTTGTCAATGTCCGGCTCGGTTACATCCACGACGGCAAGTTCAGTGCTTGTGCTACTTTCGGAATAGTTTTTCATTTCACCTTCAGCGAGGCGGATATGACTTTCTGTGGAGAGCAGGTTAGTGGCAAATTGGCCGAGCAACAGCAGCGCAAGGCCGGTGTGTGTCAATAGTGTACCGAACATGTTCGTTCTGGGTTTGAATCGCACAACGTGTGCGGCAATCAGATTCAAAAGCAACACACTGCAGATAAGGTATCCACCGGGGAACACAGGGATTTTCACGCCCGGTTTGTCTGCCGGTGACCAAAACACGATAAAACTGTTGAAAAATTCGGATTGTACCCGGTAAACCCCCAACTGGGCTTGAGCAAGTGTGCCAACAAACACCAGTACAATGGCAAGTGCCAGGCACGCAACTGTCAGCTTCAGCGAGCCGAGCAGGGCCAATAGTGTGTTAAAGAGCAATCTCATCGTCAGTTGAACCGTGTGGTTTGAACGAACTGTAGAAACGCGTCTTTTTGATGCGCCACGACCTCGGCCTCGCCAATAATTTTGAAGAACCAAGTTCGGTCCTCATGTGGGAGCATGACGCTGATCAACCTTATCTTGCGGCCTGTTTTCGGGTCTGCCCCAACGAAGTCAACTACCTGTGCTGTGCCGGCGTGTGTCTCAATGTTTTTGACGGTTTTGGCAAGGTCAGCTTCAACTATTTGCTCGAGGTTAACCTGCGAACGCCACCGGTTAACGTTGGCAAACAAACCGCCCGCGTTGCCCGGCAAAACAGTCGCGGTAATTTGCGCATGGCCAGTCGGCCCACTCACAACAAACCGCGCGAGGGCAAATTGTGTCGGGGGCAGTTCAATCCATCCTGGCGGCACGGTCCAACCGAGTTTTCCTGACACTGCTTGAGCGGGGTTGGTCAGGTCAACAATTGTGCCGTGTTCCTTTTGCACACGCTCAAGTACTGGGCTTTCTTTGGGAACGATGTAAACTGTGATCTTCTCGGGGCTGCATCCGGACAACGCCACGCTTAGCAAAAGTGCAACCGGCAGCTTTGGAGCAGACCAAGGAAAAGAGCACTGGCTGTTCGATTTTCTGGGCACAATTTTCCAGTGGCGACAACCGTGTTTACTGCAGGCCGAATGCACTGGGCTCAGGAGCTTCGCATTTAGGCGTCGTTGTTTTTGTACAGGTCAGAACTCTGCATTACCCGGCGTGCGCGCAAACGGGATGACGTCGCGAATATTTTCCACACCGGTCAGGAACATGAGCAATCGCTCGAACCCGACGCCGAACCCGGCATGCGGCACGGTGCCGTACCTGCGCAAGTCAACGTACCACCAGTAGTCTTGCGGGTCGAGTTTGTGAAAGCGCATGTTGTCGAGCAATTGGTCGAGTCGTTCCTCACGTTGTGCACCCCCTATAACCTCGCCGATGCCGGGCACAAGCACGTCCATTGCGGTAACGGTTTTGCCGTCGTCGTTGAGCCGCATGTAGAATGGCTTGATCTGGCGCGGGTAATTGTAAACCGTCACAGGCGATTTGAAATGTTCCTCCGTCAGGTAACGTTCGTGTTCGGACTGAAGGTTCACGCCGTACTCGACCGGGAACTGAAACTGTTTGCCCGAGCGTTTAAGTATCTGGATTGCATCGGTATAAGCAACACGCACAAATGGACGTTCGATCACGAACTGGAGCCGGTTGTAAACTTCCTTGTCAACGAACCGTGCAAACAGTGCAAGGTCGTCTGCACAACGCTCCAGTGTACATTGTGCCATTGCCTTGATGAACTCTTCGGCAAGGTCCATGTCGCCCGCCAGGTCGCAGAAGGCCATCTCGGGTTCGATCATCCAAAACTCTGCGGCATGGCGTGCTGTGTTTGAGTTTTCAGCGCGGAAAGTCGGCCCGAAAGTGTAGATGTTGGACAATGCACACGCAAATGCTTCGCCTTCGAGTTGGCCGCTTACGGTCAAATATGTCCTGCGCGCGAAGAAATCAGATTCGGGTTTTTCATCAATGTTGCCCTTGAGCGTGGTTACTCTGAACAATTCGCCCGCCCCTTCGCAATCACTGGCAGTTATAATTGGCGTGTGCACATAGACGAAATCGCGGCTTTGGAAAAACTCGTGCACGGCGAAAGCTAGTCGGCTCCGGGTGCGGAATATTGCGCCGAACAGGTTTGACCGTGGTCGCAGGTGCGCAATTGTGCGGAGGAATTCGAGTGAGTGCCCTTTCTTTTGGAGCGGATACGTTGCATCTGCGGGGCCGACCAGCTCGATTCGGTTTGCTTTGATTTCCCATTTTTGTTCTCTACCGGGGGATGGCACCAGACTGCCTTCGACAATTGCCGATGCACCTGTTGTAAAATGTGCAATGTGTTCGTAGCCGGCTGTAGTGCGGTCGGCGATTATTTGTATGCTGGCGAGACACGAGCCGTCATTTAGCTCGATGAACGAAAATCCTTTCGAGTCGCGTCGAGTACGCACCCAGCCTTTTACGACGATATGGTCCTTGGGTTCGGTTGCGGCTAGAGCGTATTTAATCAGGGTCCGCATTTGACACTTTGGTGCGGGTGAATTTTGTTCGGTTGCGCTTCTGCCTCAAGCATCAACAGTCGGATTGGTCTATTTAACGAGCCGCTGGTCCATGTGCGGGGTTCTTTACGGGCTGGAGGCTGAGACCGGTTCCGCTGGGCTGGCCATCACGTTGTCATGGTCAGGCTTAACAGGAACTCGACGTTTGTTTTGGTTTTCTTAAGCTTGTTCAGCAGCAGTTCCATTGCCTCGACTGCGGGCACGCCTGTCAATGCGCGACGCAACAGCACGATGCGGCTGTATTCGTCGGGGTGATAAAGCAGCTCTTCCTTGCGCGTACCTGAACGTTCGATGTTTATTGACGGGAAAATGCGCCTGTCAACCAGGGCGCGGTCCAGGTGCACCTCCATGTTGCCGGTGCCTTTGAACTCTTCGAAAATCACCTCGTCCATTCGGCTGCCAGTGTCGATCAGAGCAGTTGCGATGATTGTTAGGGAACCACCTTCCTCGATATTGCGGGCTGCGCCAAAGAACCGTTTGGGTTTGTGTAGTGCATTTGCGTCGACACCGCCTGATAGAATCTTGCCCGAGTGCGGTTGGATCGTGTTGTATGCGCGCGCAAGGCGCGTGATCGAGTCCAGCAAAATCACAACATCGCGTTTGCGTTCGACCATGCGTTTTGCTTTTTCGATGACCATCTCGGCCACCTGCACGTGGCGCTCGGCCGGTTCATCGAAGGTCGAACTGATCACCTCCGCGCCGCGACAGGAGCGTTCCATGTCTGTGACTTCCTCTGGTCGCTCGTCGATCAGCAGGATGAACACATAGGTTTCAGGGTTGTTCTTGAGGATTGCATTTGCGATTTTCTGCATAAGGATTGTTTTGCCCGTGCGCGGCGGGGCAACGATAAGGCCGCGTGTGCCCTTGCCGAGGGGGCAGACAAGGTCAAGCACGCGCGTGCTCAATTCTTCCGGGGCGGTTTCAAGTATGAACCGCTTGTTTGGGAACAGCGGCGTAAGGTTGTCAAACGGCGTCCGGTGTTTTGCAATCTCGGGGTCTTCATGGTCAACCGCCTCGACCTTTAGCAGCGCAAAGAACCGTTCCTTTTCCTTCGGTGGCCGGATTTGGCCGGCAACAATGCTGCCGGTTTGAAGATTGAACCGCCTGATCTGCGAGGGTGAAACATAGATGTCTTCCGGGCACGGCAGATAATTCGAGTTTTGCGAGCGCAAAAAACCGAATCCTTCCTTGAGCACTTCCAGCACGCCTTCGGCAAACATTACTCCGGCGCGCTCGGCGTTCTTTTGCAGTATGTGGAAGATAAGCTCGTGCTTGCGCATGCCGGCGTAGTCTTCCACACCCAGATCGCGCGCCATCTGGAAAAGCTCGGGCATGGACATTGCGTGCAACTTGGCAACATTGACTGGTAAAACAACCTGTTCGCCCGCAGGTGGCTGTTCAGGGGCGATTGCTTCTTCTTGGGCAACCGCAGGTTCAATCGTGGTTTCCTCAGCAGGGACAGTCTGCGCATCCGCAACAGTTGCAGTGGGTTGTGCTTCGACTTGTTCAGCCGGGTTTGGTTCAGCTACTGCCGCCGACACGGTTTCAGTCGCGCCGTTTTCAGCCGGTTGCCCGGCGGGCTCCGTGCTTGTCTTTTTTGACTTTTTCGATTTGGTGGTTTTCTTGCTAGTTCTTGGCATAAACAAACGTCAATTGCTCCAACAACTGGATTAAATTTTGCAGCCGATGTTCCAGGCCGCGTTGTCAATTGTGAATCTGCCGGCGGTCAAGCCCGACAACCTAGCTCGGGCCAGGCCGCCGTAACCCGTTCAAGCTGGAATCATTACCAGCCTCCCGAGTGCTGTATTGTCTGTCAATACGGCAAGGGAAATCTTGCAGTTAACTCAAGCACACGTTGGCGCACTTTTGCGGCCGTGTCAAGCGCGTTTATATTTTGTAACACGTCGGTAATCATGTCGGCAATGATGATCATTTCGGCCTCTTTCATGCCGCGCGTGGTCACAGCCGGTGTGCCGAGCCGAATACCACTGGCTTGGAACGGCGGCCGGGTATCGAACGGAATTGCGTTTTTGTTAACTGTGATACCGGCGCGGTCGAGTGCTTCTTGACAATCTTTACCGGTCAAACCCCGCGCGCCAACGTCAACCAGCATCAGGTGGTTTTCAGTACCGCCACTGACGAGTCTGAACCCGTTTTGTCTGAGCCGCTCGGCCAATGCTTTTGCATTAAGCAGGATTTGCTGTTGATACGCTTTGAACGCCGGTTGCAATGCTTCATGCAAACAGACTGCTTTTGCCGCAATTACATGCTCGAGCGGACCGCCTTGCACGCCTGGAAAGACCGTGCTGTCAATGTCCTTGGCGTATTTGGCCTTGCACATGATCAGTCCACCTCGCGGCCCGCGCAATGTTTTGTGTGTTGTGGTGGTGACAAAGTCGGCATGCGGCACCGGGCTTGGGTGTAATCCTGCTGCAACAAGCCCAGCAATGTGCGCTATGTCGGCCATTAGATATGCACCCACCTCTTGGGCAATCTGCGCCATGCGCGCAAAATCTATTATTCGCGGATACGCACTTGCGCCTACGGTGATCATTTTGGGTTTGTGTTGCCTGGCGAGCTGCTCGAGCAGGTCGTAATCAATCTGCTCATCTTCCTTGCGCACGCCGTAGTGGATGACCTCGAAAAACCGGCCTGAAAAGTTCACCTTGTGCCCGTGTGTCAGGTGCCCGCCGTGGGCAAGGTCCATGGTCAAAATTTTGTCGCCGGGCTTCAGCACGGCAAAATACACCGCCATGTTCGCCTGGCTGCCCGAGTGCGGCTGCACGTTGACATGCTCGGCGCCGAAGAGCGTTTTTGCACGGTCAATAGCGAGCTGTTCGACGGTGTCAATATGCTCGCACCCGCCGTACCAACGCTTGCGTGGGTACCCCTCAGCATATTTGTTCGTGAGAACCGACCCCTGGGCTTCGAGCACAGCGGGGCTGGCAAAGTTTTCACTTGCAATCAGCTCGATGTGTTCCTGCTGCCGTTTGCGTTCGAGCTCGATTGCACGGGCTACATCGGGGTCAATTGTATTCAAACTCAGGTCTGCTAACCCGGACACCGACTCGAGCTTGCGGATACGCCGCTCGTGTCTGCCGCCCTCGAAGTGCGCGCCCAGAAACGCTTCCACCATTCGCTTTGCGAGCTCGGCATCCGTGGTTTTACCCCCAAGACATAGAACGTTTGCGTTGTTATGGCGCCTTGCCATCTCGGCCATGTGCTCGTTGCAGGCCAAAGCCGCTCTGACACCGGGCACCTTGTTGGCGGCGATGCACATGCCCACACCGGTTGTGCAGATCAAAATGCCGAGGTCATGTTTACGCGTGCCGACACTGCGTGCCACCGGCAGCGCAACATCAGGGTAATCATCAGCGGCGTCTTTTGCATGCGCACCGAAATCGGTAACGCTCACGGCCCTGTCTTCGAGATACTTTCTGAGCGCCTCCTTCAGGTCGAACCCGCCGTGATCGGCACCCAGTGCAACTGTTAGTTTTGTCGGTACGTGCCTGTGTGCAAGCGTCTGGCCGGCCGCCTGCTCGAGAAACTTCAACGCCGATGCAATGCCCTGTTCGATCTGGTCGCGGCAAGCGGCGTAAACCTGGTACGAACCGCCGATGGGGTCGGGAATGTCTTTTTCGAAAGACTCGAGTGTCTCGTCGAATTCGCGTAGCAGAAACGTTTTTTCGGCTGCAGGCGGGTGCATCGCTATTACGCCTTCAACATGGCCGTGTGTCATGCCGAAGATGTAATCGGCTTGTTTGATCAGCTCGACTGTCAACGGCCGGCTGCGGAAGCTCGAGATGTCTATCCCCAGCTCGGCCATGGCTTTTACGGCAAAATCACTTGGCGGTTGGCCCTCAACTGCGCCAAGGCCAGCCGACAAAATCCGGTACTCGTCCCTGCCCTGAACGGCGCGACGAAATAGGCCTTCAGCCATCGGGCTGCGACACACGTTACCGGTGCACACGAAAAGTACTGTTTTCATGTCAGTCGTTTCACAACGAAGATTGGCCGTAAGAAGAAAATCGTCAACGGCTAAATCTCAAATCAATACGCCACGCCTGGTCTCAGCGCAGGTGAGTTACGTTTAACGGGTCGGACGGCGGAGAGACACATCCAACCGTTGGCACACCCTAAAAATCAATCCGGCATTTTGTCGAGCCATGCTTTTAGATTGGCAAGAGCAATTGCACGATGACTGATCTGGTTTTTGATTGCAGGTCCCAACTGCCCAAACGTCTGGTCAAACCCGGTCGGGATAAACAACGGATCGTACCCGAACCCAGCCGTGCCGCGCAGTTCAAACCCGATCCTGCCTTCGCACACGCCCTCAAAATATACCGGCTCGATAGGTTCGGCTTGGGTTTGTTTGAGTTGCACAACTGCAATCACGCATCTGAATCTGGCGGTGCGTTTCGACACCGGTACACCCGTGAGCAGCCGTAACAGTTTAGCGTTGTTGGCTGCATCGGGTGAATTTGTTGTCTGTCCCGAATCAAGGGCTGCGAATCGCGCCGAATGCACGCCTGGTGCACCGCCAAGTGCATCAACTTCAAGCCCTGAATCTTCCGCAACAACATAGGTTGCTCCAGTGATCCTGAAGCTCAAATCTGCTATTGACGGTGCGAGCCATCGGGCAAGCTCGAGCGCCTTGCACGTTGCGTTACCGATGAATGTGTCACTTTGCTCTGCAACCTCAGGCGCACCCGGGAAATCCGCCAGCGTCAAGTACTGGTATTGTTCCCCAAGCACAGCGCAGATTTCACCCAGCTTGTGCCGGTTACGTGTTGCAATGATCAAGGTTTTCATTTTTTGCAGGCGACACTTTGTTAAAGGACCACCGGATGTTTGCTCTGTGCAGAATGCGTAAGGTAACACTCATACACTCTTACGTGGTTCAAGCGGCTTTGACTTTGCGACCACAAGTTCCTGATACCGCCGCAGTGCCTCAAGCCGGTCCGGCTCGGTTGTATCGGGTGCATTTGTGCGTTGGCGCAGCAGCACGAGCTGTCTATCAATGAACTGGTTCCGCAACGCACGCGTCACGTCATGCAACTGACGCTGTGGGTCCGGGATTTCGTGATCAATTGTCGCTGCCTCAGTCACGAGGTGACGTTCAAACTCGTCAGTGCATCCCGCCAGGAACGCTGCTACACCCTCCCAAGTTTCGCTGGTAACAGCCTGTAACCTGCGCACGACAATGTTCCGGACATGCGGATGTGTAACCCAGTCGGCCTCAAAATACGTCGCCAACCAACGCGCATTTTCGTCACTAAAAAACATCAGCCGCAACAGCCAACGCTCGAGCTGACTCGGCAATTGTACTTCTGGCCGGGGCGTTTCGTCGGGGACACTTGGCGCACTACCAGTCCGCAGGCGCGCGGCTATTCGTTTGAACCCTGCGGCAACCGCGCCTGGGGCAAGACCGAGTCGGCCGGCAGTTTTTTGTGCTACTGCTTCTGCGAGGATCGGGCTGGACGTTTTGGCTACCACTTCGCCCATTGCTTCAGCAACACTCATGCGGCCTTTGAGGGTCGTAATTTCGTTAAGCCGACATAGTCGGTCCAAGTAATAATCGAAAAATTCCTTCGCACCGGTTATAAGCTGTCTGAACGGTTCGGCACCGTGTTCCCGGATGAAACTGTCCGGGTCATGTGGAGCAGGCACAACTGCAACACGGATCGCCAAACCGGACGCAAGCAGGTTATCCAGAGAACGCACTGCGGCGGCCTGACCAGCCTCGTCTGAATCAAAGCACAACACCACTTCATCCACATACCGCCGCAAGATCCGGGTATGGTCCGATGTCAGCGCTGTTCCTAGGGGTGCAACAACATTTTGAACGCCGGCCATGTAACACCTGATCAGGTCGAGCTGGCCTTCGCACACAATGGCGAAGCCAGCCTCGAGCAAAGCGCGCTTGGATTTGTCCAGCCCATAAAAGACCTTGCTTTTTGTGAAGATTGATGTTTCGGGTGAGTTAATGTACTTGGCGGTTTTTTCATCGCCCGCAAGCACACGCGCGCTAAAACCGATTACACGGCCCTGTTCATCGCAGATTGGGAAAATCAACCGGCCACGGAACCTATCGTACCAACCGTCCCCCGACTCGCGCCGGATGATCAGACCCGCTTTTTCGGCTAGGTCGAGCTCGAACCCTTTGCTCTTGGCCCAATTAACAGTGTCGTCCCATGCATCGGGTGCATAACCGAGCCTGAAAAGCTTGGCTGCTTCTGCTGAGACACCGCGCCTTGCAAGATAATCACGCGCGATCTGGCCGGCTGCGTCATTTGCAAGGCACAACTGCCAGCGTTGTGTAATCTGCTCGTGAATTTGCAGCAGCCGATCCTTCAAATGCCGTGCCTGGACAAAGGCAGCGTCTTTTTCAAACTCGAGTCTGATACCCGCTCGCTCGGCCAAGCGCCGCACTGCGTCAATGAACCCGATGTTTTCATACTGCTGAACGAACGTGAAGACATCACCGCCTTTGTGACAGCCGAAACAATGGAAGATTTGCAGGCGTGGATTAACGTTAAAGCTAGGCGTTTTTTCCCTATGAAACGGGCACAGGGCAACAAAATTTGACCCGGCACGTTTCAGTGGTAGGTAACCACCCACCACGTCGACAATGTCGTTTGCAGCTCTAATTTGTTCGAGTGTTGCTGGCGAAATGAACCCGGCCATCGAGAATGCTCCGCCTCAAGCTGCCATAAACCTGCCCAATATGCAATGCGTCACCAAGGCGGCTGCCACTCTTGGCGCTGGAACTTAACGCTTTCTGGCGGGGTAGGTGTTATTAACAACCCGCCCAAATTTTGTCTGATAAACAGCCCTGTAGCGGACCGCTCGAACACCTGCTGCTGCACTGTGTAAAGTTTAGGGAAAAAATGCGCGCCGTAAGCCTCGCGTTGGAACTGCAGATCGCGCAGTATCTCGGCTTCGGTGAACTGGCGCGCATTCAACAGTGCCAACAGAACCAACACCACGCAGCTGAAGCGCACCATACCGGCTATCATCCCAAGGTAATACTCAGTTTTACCGAAGAAATCCGCGCTCAGCAATTTGCCCTTCAACACATGCCTGATCAAAGAGAAAATTGCTTTCACCAAAATCGCAATTCCTACGTACGCAATCAGATACGAAGAGAGCCGACTCATTTGCGCGGTTGCAGCCAGCGTGGCGCCGAGCGATTCATACATTTTTGCGCACGCAAACAGGATTGTTACCCATTGCAACAGCAGCAACAGTTCACCTGACATGCCGTTCTTCCGGCCGCGCAACACACCGGCAATCAGCACGCAGGCAAACAGCAGGTCGAACCAATTAAGCGGTAAGTTCGCCGCAATATCCATTGCTTACAAAGTACGATGTTTTTCGACTAACCCAGGGCATAACCTACCTGCGTCCGGACCGGTTTGGCCCCAGAACCGGTCAGCACGCATTGCCCCGACCTATTAGCCAAGGTCAAACAAACTTCTTACCCCTGTTGTAAGCCAATTCTATACCGGTTTTTCAGCCCGGATTTGATGCCAGCCAGTACCGGATAGCTGTTGCCTGTGGATGCGCCGGTTCGAGCTCCAAAACGCGCATATAATGGACACGTGCCTGGGCGCTATTGCCCAATCGTTGGGCATACAGGTTGCCCAATGCAAGATGCGCCCGAGTATCAGTTGGATCGGCTGCAACGACTCGCTGCAGTTCGCCGGCTGCATCCAGCAAATAACCTGCGTCGCGCAACACCAGCGCAAAATTGTACCGGGCAAGTGTCGAGTCGGGTTTGATCGCAAGTGCGGTTTCATAAGCCGCAAGTGCCGTCGGATACGCTTTCAGCTCATGTGCGGCCACGCCAAGGTTGTAATACGCCTCAAAACAACTCGGGTCGGCTTGAACTGCCTGTTTGTAGGCCTCGACGGCCTCGTTCAAGCGCTTCGCACGATGCGCTTCTGTGCCTTTTGCCAGAGCGAGCCGCGCTTTTTGCGGGTCGCCTGGGGTGGGCTTCGCGATGCGTCCGTAAGCATAACGCGGGATTTGGACCGTTACAGGTGTATCCGCCCTGGTTTGAGTTGCAACCAACTCCGGTTTGGGTTGAGCCGTTGGGGTAGCAGCCGGCACAACAGGCTGGGGCACCGGTACGGGCTGAACTTGTGTTGTGCTTTGTTGTGCGATTTCGGCTGTGGCCTGCGCAGAACCTGCCCTGGGCGGCAGCGGCGTGGGACGTTGCCTTGAAGTACCCCGGACCCAGTTCAACGGATTCAGCCGGTCAAATAAGCCGGTCTTTTCAGGTTCAGCCGGCCTCGAGACCGTCGGCATGCTCGGGGCGGTTGTAGCGCTTGTGGCAGGCGCGGCTGGGTCTGTCCGAGCGGTTGTGGTGTCCAAGACCGGCCTTGACAGAGCCTGCTCGGTTGTTCTGGTGGGCTCGGGCTGCCTTGTAGGTGTTGCAACGGCAACCACGGCCTCTGGCGGCTGACCGGTTTTGGGCTGTTGCACTATCGGCTCGGCCCTGGAGATACCAGCTGCTGCAACAGGGCCTGTCAGGGCTAGTTGTGGTTTTGGTGCGGTTGCAGGCTGGGCCGGAGGCTGAACCGCCGGCTCAGGTGTAGCCGCGCGCGCGGCGGCTACAAGCTCGCGTTCGAGTTGTTCGGCTATGCCAAGAACAATATGCGCATCTGGGGGGCGTGGTTCTAACCCGGCGTACTGCCGGTATTTTTCGATCGCCACAATACGATTGTTCAAGTACGTGTGCGATACAATTGCCAGGTTGAGCATCGCAGGCGCAAAAACCGGGTCTGCGTCAAGTGCATAGCGGAAGGCGTCTGCGGCTTCTTTAGCCCGGTTCTTTTGCAGAAGTGCCAGCCCAAGCCCGTTGAGTGCAACCGGATTTTTTCCGTCCAGTTTGAGCGCTTCACCAAAGCTTTTTTCAGCAGCGGCACTGTCGCGAAGTCGAAGCTGGACAGACCCGAGCTTGAGCCAGCCTGCGATATCCTTTGGCCGCTGCAGTGTGTAAGTGGTCAATTCCGAACGCGCTGCATCGAGTTTGCCCTGCTCGAAAAGCAGGCAACCGAGGTTATACCGTGCCTCGGCAAGGTCACGATTGAATGTCAATGCTTTCCTATAAGACTCCAAAGCGTTACTGATGTTGCCTGCATAATGATGCGCCAACCCAAGCTCGTTCCACACAAGCGCGTTTGTCGGGAAAAACGACAGCGCTAAATTAAGCTTCTGAATTGACTCGGTGTACTTGCCACGGGCTGACAAGTGCTTTGCGTCATGCACAAGTTTTGTGCCTGACGGTGCACAACCTGCCAGTACTACGGCACATACGAACGCCGCACATGCGCCGGTTGGCTTTTTGTTTCGCAGCATCGTTTCTGGTGGTAACATCGCCGGCCTGGCGTGTCAAGAAACGCACAAAAAGAAATCGTACTGCAGCGGTTGCACAGGCTCGGGCGCTACCTGGCCTTGGCTGCCTCGGTATGGATCGGGCTGGTGTGTTGCGCCGGCCAAGGCACACCCACAAATGCCGTAGCGGCGCGTGTGGTTGTGATTGAGGATGCCGCAGCGGTGCACTTGTTCGAGCCGCGCCCTGATGTTGTTGCTGCCTTGGTGCATAAGGCCATAACAAACCTGATCGGAAAACCCACGCCACAAGCAGCTTGGTGCAGCGTCGTGTCGTCCAATGATGTTGTTGGGATCAAGGTTTACACTGCGCCGGGTGCGGTTTGTGGTACACGCCTAGCTGTTGCAACAGCAGTTGTCGAGAGTTTGCTCAGTGCCGGGCTTGACCCCACAAACATAATTGTTTGGGACAAACGCTATGCTGACCTTCAAGCCGCAGGGTTTACTGCACTTGCCGACCGATACGGCGTGCGAGTCAAAGGCGCAGCCGAAAGCGGTTACGATGAAACTGTGTTTTACGAAAACCCGATTCTTGGTACGCTTGTCTGGGGCGATCTGGAATTCGGCAAACGCGGTGAAGTCCTCGGGCGAAACTCCTATGTGTCGAGGTTGTTGACCAGCCAAATCACAAAGATTATCGCCATCACACCGTTGCTGAACAATCACCTGGCAGGCGTGGCTGGGCACTTGTACAGCCTGACACTAGGCAGCGTTGACAACACCGCGCGGTTTGAGGTCAGTGCTGAGCGGCTAGCAACTGCAATACCGGAAATTTATGCATTACCGCAGTTGAGCGACCGTGTTGTATTGAGCATCACAGATGCGCTCATCTGTCAATACGAGGGCGGGCAACGGTGCCTGTTGCATTACTCGAGCGTGCTAAATCAGCTTTGGTTTGCGCGTGACCCTGTTGCGCTGGACGTATTGGCCGTGCAAGAGATTGAACGCCAACGACACCGCGCAAGCGTGCCGGCACGCAAACTCGGCATGGCACTATATCAAAACGCCACCCTGCTCGAGTTAGGCGAGAGCGACACAAACAAAATCGAAGTCGTGCGTGTGCAGTAAGCTGTTGTCCAGGAAGTAGGATCTAACACACGGGCGCACCCGGCACGTTTACAATTGCAATGCCATGCGCCTGAAATGCAGGCCGACGATCGCAAGCTCCATTGCAGCTCTGAACTTATGCGGCTGCAGCAGGAGCGTGCGCCAGAAAAACCACCAGTACGCCACCCGCCCGCGGTGCTGCACACCCAACAGCCACTGGGATTTGATAAACGCGCAAAAGTCAATCCACGAGAGCCGCAATCGGTCGCGTGTGGGTTCGTAATGTTTCAAGAACGTTTGTATTCGCCGATAATACGTACGCGGCTCGTATAGCCGGCGCATCAGGTCGCGATAACCTGTCTCGAGGAACTCTCTCGCAAGGCGCGGTTTGAAATTTAGACAGGCTTGCGTATTGTTGCCTGTGCTTTGCGATTCGAGCCGGCCTTCGCTTTTCAACCGTTGCCAGAGCCGTGTCTGCGGCAGCGCATTGAGCAATCCGACCATTGCTGTTACAACCCCCGACCGCTGAATGAACTCGAACTGGCGCTTGAATATGTCAGGTGTGTCATGGTCGAACCCGACGATAAACCCGCCCATGACCTCGAATCCGTCCCGCTGCAGTGTTTGCACAGCCGCAGCAAGGTCGCGGCCTTGGTTTTGCACCTTGCGACATTCCTTGAGCGATTCCTCGGCGGGCGTTTCGATGCCGATGAACACCTTTCTGAACCCGGCGGCAATCATCAGCCGCCGCAGCTCCAGGTCGTCAGCAAGGTTCACCGACGCCTCGGTCACAAAGGTCATCGTTGTGCGTGTACGGCGGCGCCATGCAATTAACTCGCGCAGGAGCCCTCGGGTTTGAGCGCGGTTCCCGATGAAGTTGTCGTCAACGATGAACACCGTGTCTTTCCACCCCATGCGCCGGAGCGCCTCAAGCTCGGCGATTAACTGCGCAGGTGCCTTTGTGCGCGGCACGCGCCCGTTCATCACGATGATGTCGCAAAACTCGCAGTCGAACGGGCACCCGCGCGAAAACTGCACTGCCATGGTCACGTAATCCTTCGGGTTGACCAGGTCCCAACGCGGCACCGGTGTCAGGCTCAAGCTCGGCCGAGACGGCGCTTCATAAATCCGCTGTAACCGGCCAGATTCGATATCAGCCACAACTTTCGGCATAAGCTCCTCGGCTTCGCCCAAAACAAAATGCCCTATCTCGGGAAACGACTCGTGCCCGGTCGTAAAAAGCGGGCCGCCGCCAATGACAGGTTTGCCAAGCGCAGCGCATCGCGCTGCTATTTCGCGCACTGAGGCTTCCTGCACGAGCATAGCGCTGATCATTACGACATCGGCTGTGCGCAGGTCGGCTTCGTCAAGCCGCGTTACATTCAGGTCAACAAGCTTGAGCTGCCAGTGGCGCGGCAACATTGCGGCGACTGTTAACAAACCGAGCGGCGGGAAAGCAGCTTTACGAGATACAAGCCGTAACACATGTCTGAAACTCCAGAACGTGTCGGGTGTTTTCGGACTTATTAACAGAACATTCATTGCACTTGATTCTGCGCGCGCTCTACGCCCGCGGTGCAAAACCCTACGCCACATCAACCGTAACCACAAAGAAAAATTTCTCGGACCTGTTTAGTGGCGAGTTTGAAGCCCCAGCGGACCCGCGCCTAAACTGGAGTAATTAGCGTTGGCTGGAAAAGCGGCTCTTAAAGTTGCCAATTGTGGATCCGGCCTGTTTATGGCTGCGACTCTGTTTGTTTGAACAGTGTCAGACATGGCGCGACCCGGAAACGGCGGTTCCGTCACAAGCCGGTAATTTCATGCAGCAGGCCGATTTTGAGGAGGCTGCTGGCGAGTGTGTTTGCGCCTGCCTGCATTACGCTGGGCATGGCACGCACCCGTTTTATGGGTAAGCAAGCTCTTGGCCATGGGATTTTTACAGCGTCTGGCAAAACCACAGCCGTAGTATTGGTGTATGAAGCGTTTATGGGTTCAGATTATGCTGCGTCGGTTACAATCGCACACGAAAGCGCCCATGAAATACAAGTTTCAACCTTAAAGATGCAGTTTGTGCATTCGTCCGCGGCACGAACCACCTGGCTGGTTCAACCTCGAAATCGTTTTAGGACAACGTCCTCAGTCGAGCACGGGATCACTGCCGTCGAGCATTTTAACCTTGTTGTGCAGGAAGTATTCTTTGGTCAGGGCTTTAAGCATCGGCGCACGCTGGTCGTAAAGGCGCTTGAGCTTACGCGGTGCATGTTTTGCGAGTGCATAATGCGTGAACAACGGCATTGCAATTGTGGTGTCCGAATAACACACCACCGCATCCGGTAAAGCGTTCGGGTCAACCTTACCCCAGCTAACGGCCTCGCTTGGTGTTGCGCCGCTCAGGCCGCCGGTGTCGGGTCGCGCATCTGTTACCTGGATGAAATAATCCTGGCCGTATTCCTTGATCCTGAGCACTTCCTGAATTTGTGGCTCGGTTTGGAGCATGAAGTTTTTCGGGCTGCCACCACCCCAAAGGACAACAGCGCTTTTGCCCCCGGCGCGTTTTGTGGCAAGCACAATTGCAGTAGATTCGTTCACGTCTATTGATGGGTTGATCCGTAGTTTGTTTCCGCGCAACTCGACACCTGCAACGTTCATGCCGATGGTGGAGTCGCCGGGTGAACTTGTAAAACACGGCACGCCTGCGCGATACGCAGCCGCAAGCACGCTGACATCTTTGAGTCCGTGTTCTTCTTCCCATTGCGCACAATATTTGCCGAGCAGATAGTGTAGTTCGGCCGTGCCCATTTCCTTCTGGAACTCGGGCTTGATGAGAATACCGCGCAGAATTTCGTCGGTGCGCATCAAGTTGTCGCTGTAGCCGACTAGCACATCGTAGATGCGTACGATGTCGTTTTTGCGCAGTTCGCAGTCGTCGATTTTGAAGCTGCCAACGTATACCGGCAGGTTCAGAGCAAAATGCAGGTCGTGGTATAGGTTTGCTCCCGTCGAGACAATCCAATCAACAAAACCAGCCTTGATAAGCGGCACGATACACGAACAACCCAGCCCAGCCGGTGTGAGCGCACCGGCAAAGCTCATGCCTACTGTGACATTTGGTTCGAGCATTTTTTGGACAAACAACTGGCAAGCCTCACGCAGCCTGGCAGCGTTGTAGGCTAGAAACATTTCCTCGATCAGGGTGATCGTTTGTTCTTTGCCAGTGATGCTTGGTGGCAAAATGCGTTTGCCAGACAGGTACTTATGCCTGTGCGGGCATTTACGTTTCCTGAGCCAATCAGGCAACTCAGACAAGTCTTCCCGATACCGAACATGTTTACGTTTTGCGGCCATAAAAATCTTTTGGTTTGCTCGCCCAAACAATACAAATGCAACCGGCAATGCCAACTAGATTTTGCGCTTTGACCGGCTGCGAGCCGGATTATTTCGGTGCAAGCGCGAAATGGCTCTTTACAAGTCCAGCGCCGCTGTTAAGCTTGAGCCGGAACTTATGCGAAACCAATTTTGTCTGATTGGCGCGGTGTTAGCAATTGGGCTGTTAGCAGCCGGCTGTGCAGGCCCGGAGAAAAAACTCGGACGCGGCATTAACAACACACTGGAGATCGTACGGCTGGGCGAGATGAGCCGGTGCATTGAACAGGCCGCTTTGTTTGAATCACCACGAGCAGGGTATACAACCGGCCTTGTCCGGGGGTTAAACCGGACACTAGCTCGGACGGGCCTTGGCCTGTACGAGATTGTCACGTTCCCATTGCCGTCTTACAGGCCGATTTGGACCAATTATCTTTCTGCCATACCTGCGTATCCGGACTCGTACAAACCCGGGCGGCCGGCGAGCCAGATGTTTGCAACCGACGTTGATCTTGGCTTCAGTGGTGGGGACGTAATGCCCTGGCTACCCGGCAGCAGATTTAAGATATTCGAAAACCAATGAACTGTTGTGCCGGCCCTACAGGGGGCTGGACCATTTGGTAATGCGCGCCAGCAGGGTGTGTTGGCGCGTTTTTTATGCCTGCGTCAGTCGAAAAACATACACCGGCAAAAATCAACCTGCTGTTGAATGTTCTCCGCAGGCGACAAGACGGCTTTCATGAAGTCGAGACTGTTCTTTACCCAGTCGCATTGTATGACACGCTCAGGTTCACAAGAACCGGTCAGGGAATTCAGTTTACCTGCAACGACGCACGGCTCAAAAACGACCCGAGCAATCTGGTCGTGCGTGCTGCGGCAGTTTTTTTTGCGGCGGCAAAGATCGAGCCGGTGGTAAACATCCAACTTGAAAAACGCATCCCGATCGGCGCAGGGCTAGGGGGCGGCAGCAGCGACGCTGCGGCGACATTACTCGCGTTAAACGAACTGTTTGGTATGCCACTGCAAAAAGCCGCGCTTGAGCAAATGGCAGTTGCGTTGGGGTCGGATGTTGCATTTTTCCTGCAAGACAAACCCGCACTTGCAACTGGTCGGGGCGAACAGATCCAACCTGTTGAACCGTTCCGCAGTTTGACGGGCAAATGTTTGTTCCTTGTTTATCCCGGATTTGGCATTTCCACTGTGTGGACGTATCAACAACTCAGCCGATTCCCGCATGCACTTAACGGCAGACCTGGGCGTGCAATGAAACTTATCGAGCTGTTGCAAACGACAGACCTGCAAACTGCCTCAGCCGAGTTTTACAACTCGCTCGAAGTGCCCGTGTTCCAGAAGTATCCGATTCTGGCGATTTACAAGGATTTCCTGCGTGCAAATGGTGCACTGGCAGCTCTAATGAGTGGCAGTGGCTCGACAGTATTCGCAATCTTCGACAATATCGAAATTGTCAAACAGCTCGACGAGCGGTTTAAACAAAAGTTCGGCAGCGCATGCTTGACGGCGATTCTGCCGCTTTGAAATTCAGCCGCTCAGATGCGGAGGACCAACTGCGTTATGTCCTGCTTGGTTCTGCAAAAAATGGGCTTGGCCGATTGGGGTCGCACGGGCGCATGTCCGCAATCGTCACGCCGGCAAGTTTAACCGGGAACGTATCCGCGCGCCGGGCTCTCCGTCGCGCGGCTGGGAGACAGAAGATGTTTGCGCTTGTTGATTATGCTGAGCCGGGGCTTTTCAGCTTTGGCGATGAAAATGCTTTTGTCAGACATGGCAAATGGACCAGGACGAATTAAAGCTGATTGCCGCTGTGCGCGCCGGCAGGACCGAGTGTTTCGAGCTGCTCGTAAAGAAGTACTCACCGCGCGTGTTTGCAACTGCACGACGATATGCACGGCGTGAAAGCGAGGTCGAGGACATTGTCCAGGAAGTCTGGATAAAGGCGTATCAGAAACTGCACACGTACCGTGCCAGTGCGCCTTTCGAGCATTGGTTGATGCGGCTTACGGTGCGCACTTGCTACGATTTCCTGCGTGCGCACCGGCGCAATCGCGAAACTACGTTTTCAGAGCTGAGCAAGCCCGAGCTTGACTGGCTCGACCGTTTCGGTCAACAGCCTGATGCAGCGTGCGAAACCGCCGATGCAGCTCGGCAACTTGTTGAACGGTTGTTGGAGAGGCTTTCACCAAGTGCGCGCCTTGTTATCACGCTGCTTGCAATTGAAGGACGGTCGGTTAAGGAAGTCTCGCGTCTGACAGGCTGGTCGGTGCCACTGGTGAAAGTGCGCGCGTTCCGTGCCCGGGCTGAGATGCGTCGGCTCCTGGCAAAAATCGCCACAGAAAAATACCTGTAACCTTTAGGCACGCACGGTGCGTCTGAGAAGTCGAGTGGTAAACATGGACTTGGTCGAGCTTGAACGAAAACTGATAGCTGCGGCACGTGCAAACCCGCCGAGTGACACTGTGCCGGTTGCGTTTGAGAAACGCATCATGGCGCACATAGAAGAACTGAGTGCGCAAAAGTACTCGATGTTTTGGGCGCGCGGCCTGTGCCGGGGCGCATTTGCAAGTATCGCCGCAACGGTTGGGGCGATTGCGTTGCTCATGGTTGTTACACCGCGCGCAAATGAAGAGGAGGTTTTCGCCGATCAGTTCGAAAGCGCGATGCTTGCCGTAGTCGAACAGGAGGTTGACCTATGAACACTTGGAAAATTGTCCTTGCAACGGTTGTCATTTTTGGGGCCGGGGTTGTGACCGGCGGCCTGATGGTCAGTCATGCACAGCGCGTAAATGCGCGCCAAATGCGCCGCATTACAAATGCACTGGAGACTTGGCGGCCGCGTCCAGCTGAACTGCTGCGTAACGGCCGGCAAAACCCGCGTCCGCTGCTTGATCAGCGGCGACTTGAGTTTGTCCTCAGCGTCCAGCGTCAATTAAGGCTCACGCCCGAGCAACGAATGCGCATCGAACAAATCGTGCGCGAAGGCCAGGAAAAAACACGCGAAATAACCGAAAGCATTCGCCCACAGTTACGTGAACACTGGGCCGAGGTCAACAAAAGGATACGCGCCGAGTTGACACCGGAACAACGCGAGCGATTCGATGAACTTATAAAACAACGGCCCTGGGCACAACGTGGACCAGAGCTAGGACCGGGCGGGGCACCCCGCATCCCTCAGCCTTTACCAGGACAAGATCGGCCGTTACCGCCCCTGCATGAGCCTGATGCACCCCTCGGACCATAGGCCCAACTGATACCTGTTACGGTTTGGGAATTGCGTAATTGCCAAAAGGCTAGATGCCAACCGCCATACGCACTGTGCCGTGCGCAGCAGCTAGATGACTGCATAGTCCGCTGAACCCGAAAAACCGGATTGTGAAGCACACTCGTCCCGTTCATGCGGGATAGTCGCTGAATGCGCCTGTGTGTGTCCGTACGCAGACAGGTCTTGCGTCCAACACATTTGTGGGCGGCATGGCGGGCGGTTCAGAAACAAGTATGTTCTGATGGTGTTTTGGGTCAGCGCGCGCAAAGCTGCACACGGGCAGCGTGCACTCACCATCCGGCCAACTAATTCAGGCTAAATGGTGCAGTTACAAGGCTAAAATGCAATGAGGCAGATCAGATTATCCTCACAGTGTAATGCGAACCGGAATTGATAAATACCGTTAAGCACCGATCTGGGTTTGAATCACATGACTGATCCGCTCTGACCATGTTTCAAGTAGCACCGGGTCGGGGCCTTCAAGTAAGAGCCGTGCTTTCGGTTCGGTACCCGAATATCGCAGAAGAATGCGGCCACCGATTTTTTTGAGCTCACGCTCAGCCTGACTCACAAGCTCCAACACACCGTTGAGCTGTTCAAAAGGCGGTTTTGCGCGCACGACAATGTTTCTGACAACCTGCGGAAAGCGCGTCCAGCATTTCGCAAGTTCCGAAAGCAGATTGCCAGTCTCCTGCATGATGCGAAGTATTTGCAGGGCAGTGACAAGACCGTCACCTGTGGTACTGAAATCGCGGAAGATCACGTGGCCGCTCTGTTCGCCACCGACGTTGTAATCGCCGCGCAACATTTCGTCTATGACATGTTTATCGCCGACCGGCGTGCGTATGACATGGCCGCCCTTGGCGCGGATTGCAGCGTCAAGGCCGCTGTTGCTCATGACAGTTGCAATTAGTGTGTTATGCCGTAATGCGCCATGTCCGAGCATGTCAAGGGCCGCTATGGCGAGAATGTCATCACCGTCAACCAGTCTGCCGTTCTCGTCGCACATCAAGACACGGTCTGCATCGCCGTCATGTGCAATGCCCACGTGGGCTTTGTGTTCGACAACCTTCGAGCACAGAAACTCCACGTGCATCGAGCCGCAACCGTCATTGATGTTTTTGCCATCGGGTTGATTGCCGTACACGAGCACTTCGGCCCCTAACTCGCGTAACACGCAAGGTGTGGATTTATAGGCTGCACCGTGGGCGCAATCTGCAACTATTCGCAATCCTTCGAGCGTCATGCCCTTTGGGAACGATGCCTTGGCATGCTCGATATACCGGCCTAGTGCATCGTCAATTCTGAACGCCTTGCCGATTTCTTCAGCGGTGGGTCTGATATGCTCGATCTCGCCACTGAAAACAAGGCCCTCGATTTCGTCCTCGATCTTATCGTCGAGCTTGTAGCCGTCGGCTCTGAAAAACTTGATGCCGTTGTCTGCGTACGGGTTATGCGAGGCCGTGATAACAATGCCTGCATCGGCGCGGAGACTACGCGTTACATAGGCTACACCCGGCGTGGGTAACGGCCCGATCAACAGCACATCCACACCCATTGAAAGTATGCCGGAGCAAATTGCGTTTTCGAGCATGTACCCCGACAACCGTGTGTCTTTGCCGATTACAATCTTGTGCCTGCCGCGCCCGCGTGACTGCGCCTCAAGGTGTTTAAACACATGCGCCGCCGCGCGCCCAAGTTTTAACGCTGTCTCAGCTGTGACAGGTTCGATGTTCGCTATGCCGCGGACACCGTCCGTGCCAAAGATTTTTTGTGGTGCACCCATTTATTACCTCCTACTCGGTTTTCGTAGGCATGACAACCTCAACTTCGGATGGCGATACACGCACGTGCATCACGCCAGGTGGAGTTGAGACTTCCACACGTTTGCGCAGGCCAACCGCCCATTTGATGTCTGTCAGCTCAACTATCACACGCACATCTTTCTCTGTAAGCTTCGATACAACGGCAGGTGACCCTCGTACTTCGACTTCGACGTAGCTTGGCTGGACTTTGAAATCGTGCACGTCGGCCGCAGATGACACAACTAGCACCGGCAAAGCCGGAAAAACACGCGACTGCGCTATGCTGAGTGTATCTGTGGCAAGGTTGGTCTCGCGTTCGATAACAGTTGACACTGTGACGTAAATCAACACCGCAAAAGCCAGTGACAACAGTTTCAACCAAAAATCTTTCAGGACCAAATCTTTTAGCCGCATGTCAAGCTGTGGTTTTGTTTGTTGGAGCCGGTGCGGGTGCAGTTTGGGACTTTGTGACAACCGGCTGTGTAGGTCTTGCCGGGCGCGTTGTCAATGCACGAACCCACTCGATCCAACTGCGTGCGCGCGCCCGTGGCACGAGCACCGAGCTTAAAAATGCGCGCAATTCCTCGGCTGTCACACCACGCACCAGTTGGCCCTTGTATGCGTACGAGATAGCACCGGTTTCTTCTGACACGACAACCACAACTGCGTCTGTTTCTTCGGTTAAACCGATGGCAGCGCGGTGCCGCGTGCCGAGTGACGCGTGCAGGTCCTGCCGTTGTGTTAGTGGAAAGATACAAGCTGCGTGTGTGATGCGGTTGCCCTTGACGATCACACCACCGTCGTGGATTGCATTGTTCGGGAAGAAAATCGTCTCGAGCATCTCAGGTGTAGCCTCGCAATCAACAACAACACCCGGCTCGACCACATCGGCCAGTTGAATGCTCTGCTCGATTGCAATCAGTGCACCGATCCGTACATCAGACAGCCGTTCGACAGTTTCGATTATTACCTCGATGTTTTCACGTTGTTCGTCAACAGTAACAAACACAGGTAGGTTGCCGAGCTTGGCCAACATGCTTCTTAGCTCGGGTTGGAAAATCACGAGCACGGCAATCACAAACACAGCCGAAAACGTTTTCAGAATCCAAAGTAGAACAGTCAGGTTCAGCGCGGTTGTCACCACCGCAACTGTCAGCAGCGCAACAACGAATCCGAAAAACACCGGCCACCCGCGTGTACCGCGCACGAACCGTAACGCGTAGTAGATCGCCACTGTGAGGATTATCACCTCAAGCGTAGATCGCCAATGTTCTTTGATTACCGCCCACATCAGGTGCGATAAGTTTTGAGAGCCTCTGTCATCCGAACCGTTTGAATGGTTTCAGCTACGTCATGTGTGCGTATGATGTTTGCCCCGACTGTAACAGCCCAGCTTGCGCATGCAAGTGACCCGATAAGCCTGTCTCTAGGTTCAACACCCAGCACACGACCGATAAACGACTTGCGCGATGGCCCAATCATCAAAGGACGCTCGAATTTCTTGAATTGGTCCAGCATGGCCAGCAACTGGAGATTGTGCTCGACGGTTTTCCCAAAACCGAGGCCGGGATCGAACACGACGTGCTCGGGTTTAACTCCGGCTTTGCCGAGTCGCTCCATACGATCTGCAAAAAACGCTTCGATCTCAGTGATTACGTTGCTGTACGCCGGGTTTAGTTGCATTGTCAGCGGCGTACCCTGCATGTGCACGCAGATGTAGGCTGCGCCGAACTCAGCCACAACATGCCACATGTCCGGCTCAAACCGGTTTGCGCCCACGTCATTGACAATGCTTGCGCCTGCGCGCAGTGCCGCACGTGCAACCGCAGGTTTCATTGTGTCAATTGAGATTGGTATCTGCACACGCCCGCTGAGCGCCTCAATCACGGGCATCACCCTGCGCAGTTCCTCCTCTGTACTGACCGGCTCGGCACCCGGCCGGGACGATTCGCCACCGATATCGAGTATTTCTGCGCCCTGTTTTTCAAGCTCAAGCGCGTGCGCAACGGCGCTGTCCCTGTCGAAGAACCTGCCCCCGTCATAAAACGAGTCAGGTGTCACGTTTACTATTCCCATCACAATTGTTGGTCGGGGGAACTTAAACTCGAACTTGCGCGCTCTCAACAACATGGTTGTTCAGGTTGATTGGCTGTTTGTATTCACGTACGCCCGGTCATTCGCCTGCGCGTGCACATGCACGCTGGATCAGTTCAATTTCGTACCCTTCGGGCGCGTCAATAAACGCGAACCCGCTGCCATCGGGCCGCAGATGCGGTCCGTCGGAAAATTTTATGCCAAACTTTGCCATGTGCCGTTCCGCTGCATCAAGACTTTCAACTTCAAACGCCAGGTGTGTCAGGTCGGGCTGCACCTGCACTGGGCCGCTGTCCGGGAAGTAACAAATCTCGATTTGTTCATCGCTCAAGGGGGCTTTCAGAAAAACCAGCTCTGACCCACGCGGTGATTTGATCCTGCGCACTTCTTCCAACCCGAGCACGTCGCGATAAAACCGCACCGTGCGTTCGAGGTCGTTTACGCGATAGCGCGTGTGCAAAAGCCTTTTCGCAACGCTCATGGCCGTAGCATACAACTTTTGTCAGCGCATGCAAATGCTGCATTATACCATTTGCAGTTTACTTTTGCGCTGTAGCGGCGGTCTATGACCGTCGTGTGCCATCCGGGAGTTCGGTTTGTCGGCGCTCGCAGAGCGCCGCTACAACAATAGTGCAGTTCCAAACAGCGATTGGTATTCTTTCGCAATCCGGTGCGCACGGAGACTCGCCCGCCATTTCACCCGTCGCGTGTCGGACTGGTTCGCGTCGCCAAGGGATTCGGGCATCCAACCTGCCTGCGCAAGTTGAATTATTCGCGCTGGACCCGCACCTTCAACGCGTGGGTCGAGCACGAAATACACGGGTCGTAGTTCCGTATTGCCTGCTCGCACTGCCAGGTAAGCTTTTCGTCGGACAAGGATAGTCGCCGGGTGACAAACTCGCGCAGGTCGCTTTCGATTGTGCGCTGGTTTTGTGCGGTTGGCGGGACAATTTTTGCGTCTTGAATTATGCCGTGCTCGTCAATGCGGTACCGGTGGTAAAGAATGCCGCGCGGGGCCTCAGTGCAGCCGTGTCCGACACCTGCGCGCGGGTTCACCTCGACATGCGGTTTCTGGGGCGGGTCGTACTCTGAAATTAGCCGGAGCGCTTCATCGCATGCGTAAACAACCTCGATCATCCGCACAAGAATGCCCTTGAACGGATTGCGCACGGGCGGTATCAGACCGACGCCGCGCGCCAGCTCCTGCGCAAACGGCGGCAGCTTGTCGAAGTTGAGGTTGAATCGCGCCAGCGGCCCGACGAGATAATTGCCGCGGCCCTTGCGCACGCAGTGCAGTGCGGTCGAGTGCGGCATGTGTTCCTCGGCAAAATGGTCAAGGAATGCCTCGACCGGTATGTCGAGGCCTTTGTTTGACACAAGCCGGCCTTCGTTGAGCGGGTATTCATCCGGGTGCCGCAGCGCAACAAATTCGTAGTCCTGCTCGAAGTCGGTGAACTTGAATTTTGCAATTGCGCGTGTAGCGGCTGCAGCCTCAGCACGTGCGCGTTCGAGCGGGTCGGCCAACGATCGCAACTCTGCCTTGGCCGGCACTCGATAAAAACCACCCAGGCGCACATTCACAGGATGAATCTCGCGCCCGCCAAGTAGCGAAACGATCTTGTTACCGAGCTTTTTCAATTCCAGTCCGCGTCGTACAAGCTCACCATGACGCTTTGCCATCTGGAGCGCGTCTTCGTATCCGAGGAAATCCGGCGCATGCAACAAAAACACATGCAACGCATGGCTTTCGATCCATTCGCCGCAATAGATCAAACGCCGCAACGCGCGCAATTGCCCGGGCACCGTCACTCCACACGCAGCTTCCATTGCATGTACTGCGCTCATCTGGTATGCAATCGGGCAGATGCCACAAATGCGCGCGGTTATGTCAGGCGCTTCGTCAAACCTGCGTCCGCGTAGAAATGCCTCAAAAAAACGTGGCGGCTCGATTACATTAAACCTTACCTCGGCAAGGTGACCACCCTTGATCCGCACAAGCAGGCCGCCTTCGCCTTCGACGCGGGCAAGGTAATCAACCTTGATTGTACGCGTTTTGTTACTTCTGCTCATGAGCGGTGCTTTCGCGTCTGAAAGGTTCCGCGTACGCGTTAAAGCTGCGGAATGCGCGGGTTATGTCTGGCTTGCTTACCCCAAGTGTTTCCAACGCCGTGGCAAGTGAAGCTGTATTGGGTGTTTCCTTCGGACCGAAACAGCCGTAGCAGCCCCGGTTGTATGTCGGACACAATGCGCTGCAACCGGCTTGTGTGACCGGGCCGAGGCAGGGTACACCTCTTGCCACCATCAGGCATACAGTCCCGTTGCGTTTGCATTCGAGACACACACTGTAGGTCGGTATGTTCGGCTTGCGCCCGCACAACAGGGCACCAAGCAACTCGAGCAGTTGTGTTTTGTTGATAGGGCAACCGCGCAGCTCGTAGTCGACAAACACATGGTCTGCAACGGGTGTGGATTTGCCTAGCGCCTGGATGTAGGCCGGAGTCGCGTACACGAGCGAAACAAACTCTTTAACATCCTTGAAATTACGCAGTGCCTGTATGCCGCCTGCGGTTGCGCACGCGCCGATAGTGACCAGCAGCTTGGATCCGCGCCGAACGGCATGTATTCGTTCTGCATCATGCGGGGTTGTAATCGAGCCTTCAACAAGCGAGATGTCGTAAGGCCCTTTGACAACCGCACGTGATGCCTCGGGGAAATACGCAATGTCAACTGCGCCGGACACCTCGAGCAGTTCATCTTCGCAGTCCAACAGGCTCAGTTGACAGCCGTCGCATGAGGCAAACTTCCATACCGCAAGTTTCGGTTTTTTTGTCCTTGGCACGGTTATGCCTCCCATTTCTGCAGCCAATCGGCTAGTTTGTCGTACCGCAACACTGAGCCATCCTTGCACACAAACAACGGACCGAGCTGGCAATGACCGCACAAGCCAGTGCCGCATTTCATGTTGCGTTCCAGCGAAAGATAGATTGCGCGCGGTTGAACACCGCGTTTTAACAGTTCCTCAACTGTAAAGCGCATCATTACCTCGGGCCCGCACACAAACGCAACTGCGCTCGACGGGTCAAACGGCGCGCGCGGAATCAATGTGGTGACAACACCCACGTTACCGCGCCAGCCGCTCATCGCGCGGTCAACCGTTGCATACACTTCTAGGTCGAACCGTGCGCGCCAACGCTCGAGCTCGCGCCGGTACAATATGTCCGCCGGTGTGCGCGCACCGTAAAGCAGCACCACGCGCCCGTACAGGTCGCGCCGGGACAAAATCCGGTAAAGCGCAGGTCGCAACGGCGCAAGGCCTATCCCGCCTGCTACAATCACAATGTCGGCCCCTTCGCATTCATCAACTGGCCAAGCGGTTCCGAATGGACCGCGCACACCGATGACATCGCCAGGTTTCAATCGGCGCATTGCGCGCGTGACAGCGCCGACCTCGCGTGTTGTATGCAGCAGAGTCCGCGGCTGTGTCGGGTCACCGCTTATGGAGATTGGGATCTCACCCACACCGAACACGTAGAGCATGTTAAACTGGCCCGGCTTGAAATTCATTTGGCCGCACTTGGTTCGCGACTGCAGTTCGAGTGTGAAGGTATCGTCTGTCTCGCGCACAATACGAAGCACGCGCCACTGCTCGACAAGCATCGGGTCTGCAGAGGCATGCATGGCTATGTTTGGGGTGGTGCAGCTACGAGCTGGCATACATGTCAAGAAGCTGCAGGCGCATCGCAGACAACCGCGCCGCCATCACAAGCGCAAACCGCTTGAAGAATTCGTACCCGAGTTTTGGGTCTAGCTCGCATTTCGAGCGGATGCACAACCCGTCAAACGCAACTGCGCGCGTTAACTCGAGCGCACGCGCGTCGTATTGTCTTTTGTGCGGGGGTACAAGCCATGCCCAACCGACCACATCGCCATCCTGAACGGTTTGCAATGTGACAGGACCGCGCCCCGGCACTTTTATTTGAAGCGCAATTTTGCCTTTGCGGATCAGGTGGAACTCGTGTGCGTCCTCGCCTTCCTGGAACATGTATTCGCCTGGCTTGAACACGACGTTGCGGCCGCAGCCGGCCAGCATCTGCCGATATGCCGGGTCAAGGTCTTTGAAAAAGTCTGATTCAGCAAGCAATTGTTCGAGTGTCTTGGTTTCCATTACTTGACCTCCTTCCTCAGTTTTGAGCCATCGGCTTGTCGGATTGCCTCGACTTCTTCTGTGATATCGATTCCCGCCGGGCACCATGTGATGCACCTGCCACAGCCTACACAGCCGAATGTGCCGAACTGCTCGAGCCACGTGGCAAGTTTGTGCGTAAGCCACTGCCGGTACCGCGACCGTACAGACGCACGCACGCTGCCCCCGTGTATGAACGAAAAACCCAACGTGAAGCACGAATCCCATTTTCGTACCCGGGCAGTCTGTCGGCCCGACAGGTCTGTTGTGTCCTCGACGGTGGTGCAAAAACACGTCGGACACACCATCGTGCAATTTGCGCAACTCAGGCAGCGCGCAGCCACGTTGTCCCAGCGCGGATGTTCATGGCTGCGGTACAGCAAATCTCTCAGGCCGGCTGTGTCGAGTTTGCGTCCCATCTTGGTTGCCGCATTTGCAAGCAGTGAGTCGGCTTTGAGTTTTTCCTCCGGCCGTGCAGGTCTGTGCTGGACTTTGCTTAGCAACACTGCGCCGCGGTCTGTGCCAGCCGTCACAACGAAATAATGTCGGTCACCCTCAACAACCTCCGTCAGGGCAAGATCAAACCCGAAGGTTGCGCGTGGCCCGGTTTTCATCGAGGCGCAAAAACATGTGTTAGCTGGCTCGACACAGTTTACCGCAATCACAAGTGTGTTCTTGCGCAACGTTGTCCAGATCGGGTCGCGAAAGGTGCCCTGAGCAAGAATACCGTCCAAAGTTGAAATTGCATGCAGGTCACACGGTCTGACGCCGACCAGCGCAAGTTTCTGCGTGTGACCGGGCTGTGCGGAAACGTCGAACCCATTTGCAGTGCGCTGCGCCTGCCAAAGGACTGCTGTTGCAGGGTGGAAAAACTTTTTCCACGAATGCGGCCCGACTGTATAACCGAACAAAGCCTCATCCGGCCGCTTCTTCAGCCTGTAAGAGCCGGGGCGTTGGTCTTCGGTCAAACCGGCTGGCAACTCGGCTGCATCGGTCAGTTCATCGTACACAATGGCGCCGTTGGCCAGTTTCGGGCCAAATACCGTGTATCTACCGGCCTTTAGCACCTCGACCAAGTGCGGCAACTCATCCCGCTCGATCACAGCCGGTAACGCTGTGCAGTTTGCGCCGGCAGCGTTCATTTGCCAAATTCTGGCTGCATTGGCGGCTTGATCAACGAAAAAAATCTTAATCCCAATCTGTAGCCCGGCTTGCCGCGCCGGCTGGGGCAATCTAAATCCTTTGGCTGGTCGTGTCGCTGGTAGAACAGCCTGTTGCAGTTTGGTAAGAATCCAACAGGATTGTGGTACACAACCGTTTTTCGCACCCGAGCGAGTGCGGGCTTACCCCAGCTTGCACACCACGGGGGAATAATGAGGCTTGGGAAACTGGATTGAGGTGCACACCCGGCCTGCTGCTGCGGTAGCATGGCTTGGAGGCAACTGCCTGTGTGCGCTTGTACGCAGACAAGCCCTGCATCGAGCACATATGCGCGCGGCATTGCTGGTGGTTTCGCGGAGAAGTTTGTTTTGAGGTTGTTGTGTAGGGGGGCCACGCAAACCCACACGCAGGGCACGGTGCGCTCCTTATCCAACCAAGTCATTTGTGCCAAATGGTGCTGTTCAAGCTGCGAATGCTATGACTTGGTAGCTGGAGTTGAAGAGGTGAACCTTCGGCAGCGTACGAGTACAGTGAGCATCGTTCAAACTGCAGCCGACTACTTTTTGAAACTGCGAATCAGCTTTACAAGCTGCCGGATTTCCTCATCCGTGAGCACGTCGCCGTAGGCTTTCATTCTTGTCATGCCACCGGACCGTACACCGTTCTTGATGGTTTTGACCATGTCTTCGTCCGACACTTTTGCCTGTAAAGCTGGGTCTGTGAGGTCTTTGACACCGAGTTTTTCTCCCATCTTAGTTTTGCCTTTGCCGTCGGTGCCGTGGCATTGTGCGCAGTGCAGGTCCCAGTTATGCTTTGGTCCGGCTGCACTTGCACAAAGTGCACAACACACAAGTAGCCAGATTACAAACTCGATGGTCTTGTTCATGCGCAGTGGTCCAGGATCAAAAAGTCTGTCTTTGCCGAGACCGGCGCCGAGTATAGGACAAGCGCGGTACAGCGCAAGTTTTCCCAAACCGCGTGTGTTATTGATTAGCGGTTGTGGGTGTAGTGCACCCTGCGCAGTTTAGCTGGTTGGCCTGCACGATACATTTGAGGCTGTTTTTTGGTGTTCGCCTGGACGCGGGCGCGGTCGTACCACAAGCACAATCGGACAACCCTCATAACCGAATGCACGACGTAACTGGTCTGCGAGGTACTTTTTGTACTGCTCAGTCAGCAGCTCGACCCGGTTTACAAACAGCAGAAACGTGGGCGGCGCCTGCTTGGTTTGTGTTGCATAGAAGAATTTTAGTCGGTGCCCTTGTGAACTTGGTGGTTGCCTGCGCTCGATTGCGTCGTGGAGTGTTCGGTTCAAGATGCTGGTGGGAATCTTTTGCTGTAATTCGGCCGCGACATACCGTATGGCCTCGAGCAACCTGTCCAAGTTGAACTTTGTCACTGCTGAGGTAAAGATCACAGGCGCATAATCCAGAAAGAAAAGCCGGTCTTGAACCCATCTGGCAAACCCAGCCAACGTGCGCGGCGTTTGATCTGTTGGAGTGGCTTTTGTTTTTCTGCGTGGTTTTGCTGCAGTTTCGATCTGTTGCTCGAACAAGTCCCATTTGTTGACCGCAATTACACACGGTTTGTTGTGTTGTTGGATCAAGCCTGCAACTTTTTTGTCCTGTTGAACCACGCCAGATTCGGCATCAAGCACAAGCACAGTAATATCGCTCCGGGCAATTGCGGCCTCAGCACGTGCGATACTGAAAAACTCAACTGAACTTTCGATGCTGCGTTTGCGCCGGATACCTGCTGTGTCGATTAGGATATACCGTTGGCGGATGCCGTCTGTCTCGATTTCGAATGGCACGTCAACTGCATCACGAGTTGTACCGGGAACAGGTGTGACAATCACGCGTTCGGAGCCGATTAACGCGTTTATCAAGGATGACTTACCCACGTTCGGTCTACCGACTATTGCAATTTTGAGGGGTTGACTTTCAGCGGGTTGTTCTGCGGATGCATCGGCGGGTTTCGGCTCCGGCAGCAACGCAACTGCAGTCTTCATCAACTCGTTAACGCCGTGTCCATGAATTGCGCTTACGGGAAACACTTTTTCGAAGCCAAGCTCGGTAAACTCTACTGCTTTAAGTGCAGCATGTTTCGAGTCTGCCTTGTTTGCGGCAACAATCACGTGTTTGCCGCTCTGGCGGAGCCGCTGTGCAATTTCATGGTCTAGCGGCACAACACCGTCTTGCACGTCAACAACAAAAATCACAACGTCAGCAGCGTCAATTGCCAGGTTCACCTGTTGCACTGTGGCGGCTACGATTATGTCGTGCGCTTTTTCGCCGCGCAGCAGCGCAAGCCCGCCGGTGTCAACAAGTGTAAATGCGTGTCCGTGCCACTCGGCCTCGGCACTTACGCGGTCGCGCGTTACACCCGGTTCGTCGTGCACGATTGCAATGCGCCGGCCGACGAGCCGGTTGAACAGGGCTGATTTACCCACATTTGGGCGCCCGACTATGGCAATTAAACCCGGCATTGACTGAAGACGAAATTACGGTTGGGGGTCAACAAATTCAACTGCAGTAGGCTGGATTGTCCGGTTCAGCCTTCGAGCTGGCGCAACAATCGTTTTGCGCGGCGCACCCATGGGCGATCGCGTTTACGCTGGAAAACCGGTGCGTGTGGGTCGTCACTTAGCACCTCTTGCAGCTCGGCTTTAGCCTGTTGAGTTTGCCCCTTGGCAATGTACAGCTCGGCCAGTTGCACTTTTGCACGCGGGTATGAGTGATTTGCTGTTACCTGTTGCCAGACCCGGAGCGCTGCATCGGTTTCGCCTAGTGCGCTCAATGCCTCAGCATACGCCATCAACGAATACCCATAGTCGTGGTTCGGGTTTTCAGCGCATACACCTTCGAGTAATGCACGTGCCTCGGCAGGCCGCTTCAATCGCAGCAGGCACTGCCCAAGATGCGCTCGAGTGTCAATGTCTTGCGGATCACGCTCAAGCGCAGCGCGATAGCACGACTCTGCCTTGTCGAGTTTGCCGCGCTGAAAATAAATGTCGCCCAGTTGCGAGTAATGATGCGCTTTGTCGAGGTGATGAATCTGCGCTTCGAGTTCTCTGATGCGTTTGCGGGTTTGGGCGCCCGGCAACTCGAATCCGCGTGTGAGTGAGCCTGAAGCGCGGAATTCAGTCAGAAAATACCAAAACGCACCAAAGAACGGGAAAATGAAGATTAACACCGCCCATACCCATTCGCGGTTCAGGATTGCATGCACCATCATCCAGAGCTGGAAGCCGCCGACCGGGATCAACCACACCAAATCAACCCAGCCGCTCACGCTCAACCACTCGGAGAGAATCGAGCCGGTCATGCACTTGATAACCTATTATAAAGGCTGCAAGCGTGTAAACACCGTTTTTAGTCGCGCGGATGCAAAAACTGTGTACCAGATACACACCACGAACACAGTTTTTGCGGTTATTGCGACTGTAAAACGGGCGTGTCGGGGCCAGTGTTTCTTGCCAGTGGTGCGCAATTGGGTTATCCTCAGCCGATGCACGATAAAAAGCCGGCCGAGTCGAAAGCGCGCCAGCCTGGTGCGGCTGTAGCGGTTTGTCCGCTGAGCAAGGTTGCAGCGGGCACGGTTGTGCGCATCAAAAAGTTGGCGGTGTCGGCTGATGACGCAGACAGGTTGCGCGAGATGGGTTTGGCGGAGCGCCGACAAATCAAACTGGTGAGCCGCCAGCCTAGCTACATTTGCCAGGTTGCAGGTACTCAACTGTGGTTGAGCAAAGATTTAGCAGACAACATCTTGGTTGAGCTTCCCAAAGACTTGACTGGTACAGGTTAAATGGCGGTTGAACCCAAACCACTTACAGCGCTGAGCGAAGGTGCAAGCGCGACCGTAGCCGAGATCAGGTTGCCTGCCGAAGACAGGCGCAGGCTATTTGAGCTCGGTCTATTGGTTGGCACACCGGTCGAGCTTGTCCGATTTGCTCCCTTTGGTGACCCGATCGAGATCCGAGTGCGCGGGTACAATCTGAGCTTGCGCAGGCACGAAGCCGACCAGATTTGGGTGTGCCTTGGCGACATGGTGCCGAGGCAAACGAATTCGAAATGAGCCAAACACAGTACCCCGCACGCAACCACAAGGAAACTCAGTTTTCTGGGGGAGACGTGGCACCTGCGCCTTGTGCACCCGTCAAGTCTGCAGAGCCGTTGTATGTGGTTCTTACGGGCAACCCGAACACGGGCAAGACAACGGTGTTTAACGCGCTTACCGGTCTGCGCGCCAAGGTCGGTAATTACGCCGGTGTAACTGTCGAGCGTATCGAGGGCAGGCTCAGCGGTGCACCAGCCGGGTTAAACGCGCGTGTGCTTGACCTGCCGGGCGCGTACAGCCTGCGCCCAACCTCAATCGCGGAACAGATCGCATGTGACGTGCTGTTGCAGCACCAGTCGGATGTACCGCCTCCGGCACTTGTTGTGATTGTAGTGGATGCCTCAAACCTCGAACGCAACCTTTACTACGCAACGCAGGTGATCGAGCTTGGTTACCCGACCATGGTTGCGTTGAACATGGTGGACGTGGCCGAAGCCAACGGCAGACAAGTTGATGCATCAAAACTAGCCGACGCGCTCGGTGTACCTGTTGTGCCCACAGTTGCAGTTGGCCGAAAAGGCATACCTGAATTGCGCAACGCAATAATTTCGGCGCTGCAACAGCCGAACCCGACTCAACCAAAATCCTTTTGCCAGTTACCCAAACCGTTCCAAGCCGAGGTTGACACGCTGGCTACCTTACTTGGAACGATCCGGCCCTACCCGGCGGCGCTTGCTTCGGCAGAGGCACTCCTGCTGTTGAGCAGTGCGCGTGCCCTCAGCGCAAGCGCTAAACATTTGCCTAAAACTGTCTTGGACGCCGTCACTGCTGCACGCGCACGACTTGAATCTGCTGGGATTGATTGGCGCACGGTACCAATTGAGGCCAGGTACGCAACCGCACACGCAATACAACAGGCTGTAACTACCGAGCATGAGCAGGCTGGCGGAAGTTTCACAGACAAACTTGACCGTGTACTGACGCATCGTGTGTGGGGCACGGCAATTTTCCTGGTTATAATGGCGCTGATGTTCCAAGCAATGTTCGTCTTGGGACGAATACCGACATTTGCATTGGAGCTATGCGTTGGGCTATTGGGTAGTGCGCTCGACCGCATTGTGCCTGCCGGCGACCTGCACGACCTGCTTGTTGACGGCGTTGTGGGCGGTGTAGGTGCCGTGGTTGTTTTTTTGCCGCAGATATTGCTGCTGTTTTTGTTCATTGAGTTTTTGGAAGACACAGGTTACATGGCACGCGCAGCATTTTTAATGGACAGGGTCCTGAGCAAGGTTGGTCTGGCCGGTAAAAGTTTCATTCCGTTGCTAAGCTCATTTGCATGCGCGATACCCGGCATAATGGCCACACGCACAATCGAAAGCCAACGCGATAGACTCGTGACTTGCCTGGTTGCACCTCTGATGAGTTGCTCAGCGCGGTTACCAGTGTACACTCTGCTGATCTCGGCATGCATACCCGACGCGCGCGTGCTCGGCTTTTTGAAACTACCGGGGCTGACGTTGTTCGGCATGTACCTGCTCGGCATTGTATTTGCGCTTTTGATGGCGTGGCTGTTCAAAAACACGTTGCTCAGGGCCGAACCGCCCATGGTGGTCATGGAACTGCCGCCGTATCGCAAGCCAATGTTCACCGCTGTGTTGCGGCACATGTGGGACCGCGCAAAACTATTTCTGTACCGCGCCGGCACGATTATTCTGGGCATAAACATTCTCTTATGGTTTCTCGCAACATACCCGCGCAACACGCAGCTCGAGCAGACGTACAAAGCAAAGCTGGCTGAGGTGCAGGCAAACGTTGCTGCAGGTGACCTGAGCACAGCCGAAGGATTGGCTTTGCAAAATGCAATCGCAGCCGAACGAAATGCAACGCGCCTGATGCAAAGTTTCGCCGGGCGCACCGGGCGGTTAATCGAGCCTCTAATTGCGCCGCTTGGGTTCGATTGGAAAATTGGCATTGGGATTGTCACCTCATTTGCCGCGCGCGAGGTGTTCGTCAGCACAATGTCAACTATTTACAACGTCGGCCAATTCGATCGCTCAGATGTTGCAGTGCGGAACCTTGTCCAGACACTCAAAGCACAGCGTAAACCCGACGGTACACCCGTGTACACAACGCTTACGGGGCTGACGTTGATGGTGTTTTACGTGTTCGCATTGCAATGCGCCAGTACCATCGTTGTTATGTGGCGCGAGACAAACTCGATCAAATGGCCCATCATACAATGGACCTACATGGCACTGCTGGCATGGAGCATGGCGTTTTTAACAAGGCAGATTGGCCTGGCGCTCGGGTTAAACTGACTTGCTGAAAGCGCTGAGACGAACCCAGAAAAAATCTGGTGCCAGAGGAGGGATTTGAACCCCCGACCAAGGGCTTATGAGTCCCCTGCTCTACCACTGAGCTACTCTGGCATAGGTTGAGCTGGCGCGTTTGATTGCTTGCCCAATGGCCAACAGTAGTATTGCCACCAAAAAGGCCAAACCGCAAGTCTTTCCCGACTACAATTCGGATGCCTTAGCCTTAGAGCAGCCGCACTTAAAAAATTGCAGACTCGATACGCCAGCGTTAACCAACTCCACCAAATTCGCGGTCACGCAAATCGCCGATATGGAATAACCAGAAAATGTACGGTTTAGTCCTGCGCACTCATCTGCCTTCAACAAGATTGCAACTGCACACCTCCCAGTCATTCACGCGGTGGACCGGGTTAAGGCTGTGTTGTTCGCTCGACAAAATTCGCCGTTTGTAAAACGGTTTTTGGGCGCATTTTCCGAGCACACACCCTTTCAATGTAACATGGCAAAACTTGCTAAGCAGGTATGCGAGAAACACACCGGCTAGATGCGCATGTGCTCAGCCGGCTCGAACTATGCGCGGGTGCACCGGGGACCTTTTTGCTATGTATGGCGTGGTTGCACACGAAAAGTAATTATCGTACCGGTTTGTTGCGCTAAAAGCCGGCAGCCAGGCCGGGTTGCTTTACGCGCGGGCGCATTTGTGAAAATATGTGAACAATTGTGTAAAACTTTTGCTTTCTGATGGTGCGTCCATGTTGCTAAAACCCCAAGGGCACAGTAGGTTCTTTTGCGCACCGAGCTTGTGCACGGCGCAAGGTGAAAGATGTTACGATAACCAAACTGAACGAGCCGGTTGAGCCAGTCAGGCGAAATGACCATGCAGCGTTCACACTTATTGAACTGCTGGTTGTGATTGCCATTATAGCCATTTTGGCGGCGTTGCTTTTACCGGCGTTAAATGCTGCGCGCGACAGGGCAAAAACAGCCAACTGTTTGTCGAATATGAGACAGTGGGGATTAGCGCAGCAATTGTATGCCAACGATAACAACGACGCCATACCGCGCGATGGCATGGACGCAGCCGGCGTGTACCCGGGGGGCAACGGCGGTGCTATGGACCGCAACGCGTGGTTCAACCTTTGGCCAAGTTACGTAGCAGAACGCCCGTTGTCCAATTACGCCGCAAATGCCACCGGTAACCCGCGCGATAATGCGAAGAATCTGCCGTTCCCAGGTGGGCAAGGCAAATTGTGGCACTGCCCCGCTGCGTCCATGCCGGATTCGGACCTGATGAATGTTGCTGGAGGCGGTATCCACGGTTTCTTTAGCTACGTGATGAACATTGACCTTAAACGGCAACGGCCCGGCATGGGCAACGCAGATGCGTTTCCGTACCCAACAATGCCAAAGATTACGCAGATCCCTAAACCACCTCTGACAGTGCTCATGACAGATTCGGTATTTAATTCCTCAGAGGGCTTTAGTCCCGGCAACAACTATTACTCTGTCAACCCAGCGGCGCGTTGGCGCGCGTTCCCGGCCAGGCACGCCAAAAAACAGGGCGGCGTATTGAACTTTGTTGACGGACACGCCGCGTTTTTTAAGCAAAGCAAAGTTAAACAGGAACAACCGAACGGGTTCGAATGGCTGAATCCGGACGTGATTTGGAATCCGCCGTACCGCGCGTTGAACCCGTGAAACAACCAACTCAAAAGCCAAAACCAACAACAAACTCACAGCTATGAAAACTCGCCTAACTCGCAAAGTTAGCGTTGTGATACTGCTTGGCGCATTGCTCGTGCAGAGTGCCAGTGCTCAACCGGGGCTTGTGCTCACAGGCACTAATTATTTCCAAGACTTCAATGGGATTGCCGATGGCCTGCCTGACGGATGGACGGTCCGCACAGGTGCCACGGCCAATGCTGTTGGCGCCATTCAAGCGTGGCTGGCTGGAAACTCTTCCCCGGACTCGAATTATTGGGCACTCACGACGGGTAAGTTTGGTAATCACGCCTCGACCGTGTCTGACTACGGCACGAACTTTATCGGAACGGAGTCGGCCGGAATCCAAGCCGCTACCACCAACCGCGCACTTGGCATCCGACAAACCAGTGCATACGGCGATCCTGGTGCTGCCTTTGTGCTCAAAATCCAAGACACACTTGGTCGAGGCAACTTCGCGTTGAGCCTTGATATGCTGATGCTCAGCGTGCAGCCGCGCAGCACTACTTGGACGATTGATTACGGGATCGGCGACCCACCAGCCACGTTTATCCCGGTTGCGACTTATCCGGACCCAGGTACCTTCGGCGCCACGCGCATGAACATTTCATTCGGTAGCGCACTGGATAACCAGGCTCAACCGGTTTGGATCCGGATTGTAGCCCTTAGTAATTCCACAGGCAGTGGCAGCCGGGACACATTCGGCATAGATAATTTTTCGTTGTCTTGGCAAGACATTGCCCAGATCAATCCTGTTGAAATTGTTGGTCATCCGCAGAGCAGGACAAATGCAGCCGCCACAACGGCAACATTCACCGTTCAAGCGACAGGTACCGGCCCACTATACTACCAGTGGCGCAAAGATGGCATCGACCTTTACGACGACGGCGCAAAGATCGTTGGGGCCACAACGCCGGTACTGTACGTGAGCAACGTGTTTGCTGCCGACGCAGGCGGGTACAGTGTGGTAGTGACAAACGCAATCAGCAGCCGGACAAGTCAGGTAGCTATTCTAACCGTGATTGACCCGGCGATTCGGACTGGCCCAACACCGTTGAGCCGGACGAACATGCCTGGTGACACGGCCAATTTCTATGTCACTGCAGCCGGCACAGAGCCGCTGGGACAACAGTGGTACTTTAACTGGACAAACCTGATCGAAGGCGCAACCGGAAACGCGCTTAACGTCACAAACGTCCAGCTTGCAAACGCAGGTTACTACATGATGGTTGTATCCGGTGCACTTGGCATGGCAACAAGCGCCCCGGCACGCCTGACTGTTCTTGCGGTGCCCACGCAAGTGCTTGCGCGATGGACTTTCAACGACACAAACGACAACCGGTTTGCGCCCGCACCCGTCGTTGGCAGCGGTACCGCATCAATTGTCGGCTACGGCATCGGCGGCACAAATGCATACTTTGCAACTGGGAGCTTTTCGGACCCAGCAGCCGTGCTTACCGGTACGAATTTCGGCTGGAACACACAGTTCTATCCCACCAACGCAGCTCAATCCAACAAGATGGTTGGCGTGCAGTTCAAGGTCAGCACGGTCGGGTACAAAGACATCAAGATCGCTTGGGAACAACGCCACAGTGCAACTGCTAGCCGTTATCAGCGGTTCCAATACACCACAAACGGGACCGATTTCATCGACGGACCCGTGATTGCGTACACTGATGCCAGCCTTGCGTTCTGGTTGTATTCGGTTGACTTGTCTGGAGTACCGGGCGTAGCCAACAACCCCAACTTCGCTTGGCGACTTGTCATCGAGTTCGAGAGCACTGCAACCGGCTCCGGCGATGACAGATACGTCGGTGTGACAGGCACCTACGGCGGTGGCAACGCAGGCGGCACAATTAGATACGACCTGGTGACAATCTACGGCAATCCAATCGGGACTGCTCCAGTGCCAGTTCCGCTTCAGATCCAGTTGGTAGGCTCAAATGTGGTGCTAACGTGGTCGGACCCGGCGTTTTGGCTTGAGTCCGCGCCAACGGTGACTGGACCATACGCGAAGGTCGAAGGTGCAACTAGCCCGTATGTTGTGCCTGTAACTGGGCAGGCGCAATTCTTCAGGTTACGTTGGCAGCCGTAGGGCCGCTGTTGGTTCGCCCCGAAAAGCTCGTTAAAACTAAGGCGTGCTGCTGTTATCTGAGTGTTTCAAATCAAACAAGCAGCAGCACGCCCGGGTTGTTGTTTTCTGGTCAGGTGCTCGTTGTACCGTTTTTGGGGCGGGTGCAAAAGCACGTGGACAGGTTTTTATCCTAAAGTCTTCAGGGAAACTGCAGGTGTGCCCGTTAAGTGCAACAAACCTGTGTCGCTGTTCTTCCAAGTGTGGGTTTCAGAACGCAACTGCGTTGTTCAATGCCCACATACCGAGTGTGCGTGTGTCGAACGGTTTCTCTTTATACCAGTTACGGTTTGGAATTGCACCGTTGTCGAAAGGCAGTGCACAAACTGCGTGTGCGCTGGTCCATGCGCAGCAAGCGGAGCACTACCAAATCCACTGAGCCCGAAAAAACTGGATTATGAAGCGCACACATCCCCCCGCTGCTGCAGCGGTGGTCGCTGGCGGCGCCTTTGCTGTGCGTGCACACGCGCAGCCAGACCTTGCGTGCAACACATTTGCACGCGGCATGCTGGTCGGTTCAGGAACAAGTGTGTACTGAGTGTGTTTTGCGCCGGGGCGCGCAAAGCCGCACGCAGGCCGCCATGTGCTCCACATCCAACCAGGCAGTTCGGGCCAAATGGCACGGTTACAAGGTGAAAATGTTATTAGTCGAACCGCGATCAAAAAAACTGACTTGGAAAAGCGCTTTCTGTGCCCGGCACACGGGACTACTACCATCTCAGCGGTTTACGGCCGCATCAACCCGGCTCGGGTGTAACCCGGTTGTGACCCATTTGCGGGCGAGCCATAGTCCAAGCGGCGACGTCATCGCGATGCACCCGTAGATAAACCAGAGCGTGCCTGTTTGCAGATTCTCGGGAGGTGTATCCGCGGGACAATACCGCGCGAGCAACAAGCCCGAGTACAGGCCGGTTGTTCCTTTTGCGAGCAACCACGGCACATTAGCCAAACCCATGTACTGTGCAATTCGGCCAGGTGGGGCAAGCTCAGCGGCGTACTCGAGGAACCGCGCCGACCAAAGCGCTTCGCCTATCGAAAACAGAACAAAGTACGTGATCAGCAGCGTCAGGTTCGGTCCCCCACACAATAAAAAGGTCGGCGCAGCGGAGACAAACGAGCCAATAATCATCATTGTGTAAACATTGACCCGTCGGGTTAGCGCAGTTGCAATCGGCACACCGAAAAAGATGATAGCCGGGTTAATCCAGTTGACCAGCCACTCCATCTTGTCGGCTACGGGTTTATCGTACGCGCGCAAAATGTACTGGGGCATGGTCAGCCATTGATGCGCAAAGAGTGTCCGTACCGGCAACAGCATGAATATGAAAAAGATAAACCGCCAGTTCGAGAATGGGCCTTCGGTGAAATAGGTTTTGAGCCGAGCCGCCAAAGGTGCCGTATTTAACTTTCGCTGTTGTTCTGCTGTGTCGGGCCGGAGCTTAGCAGACTCGATTTTTCTGTTGAAAAACAGTGTAAACAGCGCCAGGGCAAAAACCGTGATCCCAACGCATGTCCAGTTGACTGCTTGCACGCCCGTGTTTGCGAAACCAGCCAAAAAATCAAGGAACGGTCGGCCGAACCTGTGCACATTGCCATGGCCGTGTTTGATGTCCTGCACGGCCGGTCGGATCCAAGCTGACAAGGCGCCTATGCACACTATCCCCAAATTCATGATTGCGTAGATCAGGCCGTAACCCATCGAGCTGGTTTTGCCGTCTGTATATTGTTTGACGCCGGAATAGCAGACCGGCTGAAGGATGCCTTCACCGGCGGCTATCACAAGCAATGCACCAAGCACCGTTACAACGACGATTACGCCGCCCCCTAATTGTGGTGCCACACTGTAAAGCACACGCCCGGCCGCTGTAAGCGCCAGTGCAAAGATTATTGCGCGGCGCAGGCCGAATACCTCGGCATAACTGCCGAGCCCAATCATAAACAATGTGACCAGCATTGTGAAAATCGAGACAGTTACACTCGCGGCTGCGTCGCCCCAGCCGAGGTCACCCGACAGGTACGTTGTCATAAGTGTGAGCACACCGAAGTACGCCATTGACTCGACCACAAACGCGCCAATAACAATCCATAGTCCGAGTGGGCACTTAAGCATGTCGGTGAATGACCCGACGAAGTTACGCAACACCGAACCTACTTTTACATGGATGTGCATCGGCCCATGATTTAGCGCCAAAACAGTCCCCGCACGCAACAAAGTTGTTAAATACGCTTCGCCCCGGCCATAATGTTTTCCAGTTGGGGTACAGAAACCCGTGTCACCCTCGGATCGGTTGGGGCCGATCCGAGCCATCTACAGTTACGTCGGAAGTTTTTGTAGGTAGCGGTACGGCACAATGTGTAGGGGCTTTGAGCGTTTTACACCTAACGGTTCGGGCCCCAGGTCGCAGGCTGGTGTCGATCTGGCTTTGACACGACTTGTTCTTGCGGTTGCAGCCGGAATTGCAGTAGCACCATCTCAATGTTCAGCATCTGGCTGTAAGGCTTGCGTGGTTGTTCAATTTCACAAATACCGGTCGCGCATGGGTTTCGCCCCTACAAACCACCCACCGGCTGAACGGTTTGTTGGGGGGGCTAAAGGTTTATGTGGTGCCGGATAGATTGCAGTGCGGGCTTGCGTTGCGGGGAGAAAATGCTATTTTTACGCAGGTTCTTAAGGGTACCATCGAAGCAGGAGGCAAAAATGAAAATTGCTAAGATCAGGTCTACTAAGGCTTGGCAAAGTCAAGCATTGCTCGCCGTCGGTTTGGCACTGGTTTTTGCATCGCCTTTAACTCTCTGCGCACAGGTGCCGATTGCTTGTGGCCAGACAATTACCAGCACAATTGATTTACCTGGGGAGGTCGACACATACACCTTCGGCGGTGTCGCAGGCCAGGTTATCGTGGTCAGCGGCGCGAGCGCAGACACCAATCTGTGTATTCGCGTAAAGGTTTATAGCCCGACGGGCCAATTACTCGGCACAAACGTGTGCGACAGGGCAACACCGCCAATCACACTGCCGAGTACAGGCAACTATACGATCATGGTTCACGACAGCGATTACGTGGATACTGGCTCGTATGGATTGAGTCTATCATTTGTCACCGGCCAGTGCGGTACGCAGATTGGTTGCGGCCAGACAATCACCAACAGCATTTTATCGGCGGGCGAAATCCACACCTACACATTTGTCGGTGTTGCAGGACAGGCTGTCGTGCTCAACGCATACGCTGCTGCGCCGGAGCTGTGCGTGCGTGCAGCGGTGTACAGCCCCAGTGGACAGTTGCTCGGCACAAACCTGTGTGACAAGCCAACTGGCACCATTGTGTTGCCCACCACCGGCACGTACACAGTGCTCATTCACGACCGGATCTACGAAAACACAGGCGCGTATTGGTTGAGCTTGTCCTTTGTGACAGGTCAATGCGGTACGCAGATTGGTTGCGGGCAGACTGTCACGAACAGCTTTTTGTCGGCAGGTGAAACCCACACCTACATATTTGCCGGTGGTGCAGGGCAGGTTGTGGTGGTGAGCACATTCAGTTCGGACCCGAACCTATGCGTGCGTGTTTCGGTGTACAGCCCGAGCGGGCAGTTGCTCGGGACAAACCTCTGTGACAAGCCAACCGGTACCATTGTGTTACCCGTAACCGGCACATATACGATCCTCGTACACGACCGACTCTACGAATACACAGGCGCCTACGGGATGAGTTTGTCCTTTGTGACCGGCCAATGCGGTACGCAGATTGAATGTGGCCAAACCGTCACAAACACGATTGATTTTCAGGGTGAAACTGACACCTACATTTTCAGCGCGCAAGCCGGCCAGGTGATTGTCATAAGCGCTTTTGGGACGTACTCGCCAAACTCGCCGTATCTATGCGCTGCAGTTGATGTGTATGCACCAAACGGCAACTGGATCGGTGGTATGAGTTGCAATGGTGCAAGCACAAATATCGTGTTGCCCGTAACCGGCACGTACACAATCCGTGTGCATGACGGAAATTACGAGGACACCGGCCCGTACGGGTTGAGCTTGTCGTTTGTGACTGGGCAATGCGGCACACAGATTGGTTGTGGCCAGACAATTACAAACGCAATCGATTCACCGGGTGAAACTGACACCTACACTTTCAGTGGCGTAGCTGGACAAATTGTTGTAGTAAGCGCATATGGAACTTACACACCCGACTCACCGTACCTGTGTGCAGCAGTTGACGTGCACAGTCCAAGTGGCAATTACATTGGAGGTGTAAACTGCAACGGTTCGAGTGCAGCCATTTTCTTGCCTGAAACAGGCACATACACAATCCGTGTGCATGACGGTAATTACCAGGATACAGGTCCGTATGGGTTGAGCCTGTCTTTTGTGACCGGGCAATGCGGCACACAGATCGGTTGCGGGCAAACCGTCACAAACACAATCGGAATGCGGGCTGAAACTCACATTTACACATTCGCCGGCTTTGCAGGCCAGACCGTGATTGTGAGCGCATATAGTCCTGAGCCGGATCTGTGTGTGCGTGCAAGGGTCTATAGCCCAACAGGCCAGTTACTTGCCACAAACGTGTGCGACAAACCCACCGGGAGCATCACCCTACCGAGCACGGGCACATACACAATTCTGCTACACGACTCGAATTACCAGGACCCCGGCGCGTACACTGTCTCGCTGTTGTGCCTGGGGCCGTTCCCGGCGCTGACTATAACTGCGAGCAACTCTGTGCCGGTCTTGACCTACTGGGGTGTACCAGGAACAAGAAACACGCTCGAATACACCACCAACATCAGTAGTGGTGCCAACCAATGGTGGCCGCTCTGGAGCGGTGTGCTTCCGAGCAGCCCGTACCATGTGGTTGACTGGGGTTGGACAAACACACCGCAAAAGTTCTATCGGGCTGTGCAATTACCATGAGTTGCCTCAGCCACGTTGTCCGTATGCGGAACTGGTGACCAGGCCGTATTACTTGCTTGCAAGAGCGGCCCCGAGCCGTTGCAAACCAAGGTCAATTTTTTCGAGCTCGTTCACGAGCGGGCCATACGAAAGGCGAATTGCATCTTTAAGAGTGTCGCCGAACCCCCAACCTGGCACCACAACTACACCGGCTTTTTCGAGCGCAAAGCGTGCAAAGGCCGAGCTTTCCACGCCTGTCTGCACAACAGTGTAAAGGCCGCCTTGCGGCTCTAGGCACGGCATGCCGAGGTAATCCCGCACAGCTTGAACGGTGCGGGTTGCGGCCAGCGCATACCGGTTGGCCATTTGCGCAATATACGGTTTGATGCTGTTGGTTGCGACGCCTTTTTTGATGTACTCAGCAAGCGCCATTTGATGGAGTGTGTCCGGGCAAAGAATGCTTGCAGCCTGGCTTGCCTCCAGCGCATCAATTATGTCTGGTGGGCCTTCGATCCAGCCGAGGCGCCGGCCCAGGCCCCGACACCATTTTGAGTTCGAATGAATGGTGACAAAGTTGTCAGTGGGTCCCCACGCGAAATATTCCGGGTAATGACCGCCCCAGACGATCTCTTTGTAAGCGAAATCAATGACGAGAAACGCGCCAACGTCAATTGCAGCGTCGAGCGCGGCCTTGACGAACCGAGTCGAAGGAACCTGCGAGGTCGGATTGTCCGGCGCACATAACAAGATCATCTTTGGTTTCTGTGCGCGAATGAATGCGGCGAGTTCATCAGCTTTTTCGTCGGCTACGTACCGCCAGTTTGCCACGTCAAGGACTTGGAACCGAATGATTTCAACTCCCTGAATCGCAGCGGCTTGAGCCGGGTAATTGCAGTAGGCCGGATCCGGCAGGAGCAGTTTATCGCCGGGGCTGAGCACGATTTGCATTAGGCTTGCGGTGAGCTGGGTCGAGTTCGCGCCTATGGCAATGTTTTGTGGGCCAATGTCCATGTCAGAGCCGAACAGATGTTTTTCGTAGTTGGCAATAGCGGTTCTGCATTCGGGGGTGCCAATCGTAGGTGAGTACGCACCGCAAGCGTGGAACCGGCTCGTGTCACGCGCAATATCCGCGTATGCCACCCGCAATTCGTTTGGCGATTCATGGTTAACCCAACCGCCTGAAAATGAAATGATCGTTTTGTGATCTAGCCCTGTGCGCTTGAAAAATTCTGGGTTGGCCAGGTCCATTATCTCGCGTACGGGCGATTTGGCGCACTGAAATTTGCTGACACTTTCTGAAATTTTAGGTTTCATGCACCGCACTGAAACGAACAAGCGGCGCGCATCGTAAATTACGGTGGCGCCGCTCACAATTTGAAAATGAATTGGCCAACAAACTGCCTTCAGCTTACAGTCATTGGCCGATGAACGGTTTTACCCCACACCAACTGAAGCTGCAAACAACACAAAGCGCGCATACACCGTCGGCGTGTGTTGTCCGGGGGCGCGCTAAACAGCCTCAGACCTGGGTTCCGTGCACAGAGCAACACGGTGCCGCAAAACTAATTCGCGCTCAACCGTTGGCAGACAGCCTGTGCGGCGCGCAACAGAAAATCCTGCAATTGCAGCGCGTGCCGTGTGTGTTTTCCATCTTGACCCCAATCTTCCTGTTAAAATGTTTGATGCTTCTGCTAAGTGTACTGTGCACTGCACACGCCAGCGGTAATGAGACACGGCGCATTTACCTGTCGGGTCGAGGTAAGGACGATGCGGTACGGTGGCAGTTCATGTGTACCGCGGGAGCGAACTCTGGGTTTTGGACCAACATACCCGTGCCATCAAACTGGGAAATGCACGGGTTCGGCACTCTTAACTACAAGAAAGACTCACCTGCGGCACAGAACGAAAAAGGCCTTTACCGACATGATTTTTTTGCTCCTGCAGATCTTGCTGGGCAACGCGTGTTTCTCGTGTTTGAGGGGGTAATGACCGACACCGAAGCGCGGCTCAACGGTGAGGTTGTCGGGCCTGTTCATCAGGGCGGCTTTTACAGGTTCAAGTACGAAGTGACGCGGCTGCTCAAGCTTGGCCAAACCAATCTGCTTGAGGTAACAGTTGCAAAGCACTCTGCAAATCAATCTGTTAACAGGGCGGAGCGGCTAGCTGACTACTGGGTATTTGGTGGTATTTACAGGCCGGTTTATCTGGAGGTTGTGCCGCCACAGTTCATCGAGCGCGTTGCCATTGACGCGCGTCACGACGGTGTATTTGCAATGGACGTGTTTGTCCACGGCATAACAAGCGCAGATGCAGAGATGTTTATTGAGGCGCAGATCATGACGCTCGATGGCACGCCGGTCGGAGACACGTTTTCAACAGGACTGCGGGTTGCAACCTCGGCCTTGGGTGGAGCAGACCCACTGAAGGCGACACTGCGAACTAAGGTTGCTGCACCGCGCGCGTGGACGGCTGAAACACCGAATCTGTACCGTGTTGAAGTCCGGCTCAGACATGGCGCGCATGTGCTGCATCGGTACGGCCAGCGGTTCGGCTTTCGCACATTCGAAGTGCGCGACGGCGATGGGTTGTATCTGAACGGGGGGAAAATCATTCTCAAAGGCGTTAACCGGCATTCGTTCTGGCCGGATTCAGGCCGATGTTTGAGCGAAGCTGTGCACCGGCTCGACATCGAGACGATCAAGGACATGAACGGTAACGCGGTGCGCATGTCGCATTACCCGCCTGATGCCGAGTTTCTTGACTTGTGCGATGAGCTTGGGTTGTACGTACTGAACGAGTTAGCAGGCTGGCACAATCACTACGACGACCAAGTGGGCATAAAACTTGTGGAGGCAATGGTCACGCGTGATGTGAATCACCCGTGCATTTTGTTCTGGTGCAATGGTAACGAAGGCGGGTTTAACACGAATTTAGATGCAGTTTTCGCCCAGTTCGATATCCAAAAGCGGCGTGTGCTGCATCCGTGGGAACCATTCAACGGTATCAACACCGCGCATTACCTTGCGTATGAGACTGCGCAAATCGCCGCTGCGGGTGCACCGATGTATTACCACGCAAAGGAAGGCCGGGAACTTGTCAACAGCAATCTGCCCAACGGCTGGATTTACATGCCTACAGAGTTTTTGCACGGCATGTTCGACGGCGGTGCAGGCGCCGGCCTTGAAGATTACTGGCGCATGATGATGAGCCAGTCGAATTGCGCCGGTGGGTTTATTTGGGTTTTAACTGACGACGGCTTAAAGCGACCCGACACCGGCGAAATTGACACTGCTGGGAATCAAGCACCCGACGGCATTGTCGGCCCGTATCGGCAGCGCGAGGGGAGCTTTTACGCCATCAAAGAAATCTGGTCGCCCATTCAGGTTCGGCGCGAACCAAACGGCAAGTTCACAGTCGAAAATCACTACAGCTTCACTGATGCGAGCCGGTGTAGGTTCACCTGGCAAACGCGCCAACTTCGGCTGGGGCCAGCCACAAATTCGATTAACCGGGTTGTTGCCGAGGGAACCTTTTCCGTAACGAACCTGCCGCCGGGCGCCAAAGTCACAATGGCACTGCCGATTCCCAAGAATTTGGATCGCGACGGTGCCAACGTGATCACGCTGCGGGTTGATGACCCGTACGGACGCGAGTTGTGGACGTGGGTGTGGCCTTCGGCGCATTTTGGAGGTGGTTATTCACAAGCCAATATTTCATCCTTTGGCCTACCGACCGCGACGGAAACGGCGAATGCCGTTGAGATCAAAACTTTAACTTCAGGCCCTGGTGGAGTGATCAAGGTTCGGTTCAGCAGGCAGACTGGTCTGCTCAGCAGCGTAGAATGCAACGGACAGACAATTTCGCTTGCTGGGCCGCGCCTGGTTACCGGCAGCTCAAAATTGGTGAGCATCCAAAAGACCAACATCGAGGGCGCCGTAGTGTTGACGGCCATATTTGAAGGCGAGTTGAAGAAACTTGTCTGGCGTGTTTGCAACGATGGTGCTGTGATATGCGATTACACTTATCGCTGTGTTGGCACAAACGATGCACACGGCATCGTGTTCGATTACCCGGAAAAGCTCGTCAAACGCAAACGCTGGCTCGGCAACGGACCGTATCGGGTTTGGAAGAACCGTCTGCGCGGTGTCACGTTTGGCATCTGGGAAAACGAGTACAACAACACAATCACCGGCTGGCGCGACTGGATTTATCCCGAATTCAAAGGTTGCTTTGCCAACGTTTGCTGCATGCAACTTGAGACCGCTGAGGGGCTGATCACAGTTGTTCCCAACAACATTCCTTTCGTGCAAGTGCTTACGCCCGAGCAACCGCCGGATGACATCGCAGGTAAGACAAAGGTGACCCTGCCGCAGTGCGGGCTGGGATTTTTGCATGCGATCCCGCCAATGGGCAGCAAGTTCAAAGACGCAGCCACAACTGGTCCGCAAGGCCAGCCGAACATTGCGCAGGGCGAATATTCAGGGTCGGTGAGTTTTTATTTCGGCCAGATTCAGTGATGAACAGTGGCCTTGATACCGGAGAGCCCCGCTTGCGTCTTGTCAGAACCGCCAAAGATTTTTCGGCAAATTGGGCCGACTAATGGCATTTTCACTTTGTGACTGCGCCATTTGGCCCGAATTACTTGGTTGGATGTGGAGCACATGCGCCCTGCCTGCAGCTTTGCGCGCCGTAGGGCAAAACTTTTCTCTGCCGAGCCAAAAGAGCTTTGGTACGGCTTCGGGGTAAACGACCGAGCAGTGTTTTCTCACTCTGTGCCGCGTGCGGCGAGCACGCGTCGTGACGGTTTGTAGTTTGCGACAAATTCGCGTCTGAACTCGTCAAAGTTGCCGGCTGCAATTGCTGTACGCGCATCTGCAAGCAACCGCACAAACATGCGCGTATTGTGAACACTCAACATTCGCAGGCCGAGAATCTCCCGCACGTTGAGCAAGTGCCGCAGATACGCACGTGTAAAATGCCGACAGGCAAAACAGTCGCACCCGTCCTCGATCGGTCCGAAATCACTTTTGTAAGTGGCAGCTTTGATGCTGAGCAGTCCTTTGCGCGTGAACGCACCGCCGTTGCGCGCTACGCGCGTTGGCAAGACGCAATCGAACATGTCGATCCCACGCGCGATCATTTCAATCATTTGTGCAGGTGTGCCCAGGCCCATTGCATAACGCGGTTTGTCAACCGGCAGGTACGGCTCGGTCAGTTCGATTGCGCGTATCATTTCCGGCTCTGGTTCGCCCACGCTTACACCGCCGATTGCGTAGCCGTCGAATCCAAGCGCAACAACCGCCTCTGCACAATGCCGGCGCAATTGCGCGTCCGTGCCGCCCTGCACAATTCCGAATACCAATTGACCGGTAGCGCGCGGTTGTTCACGGCATTCTCTTGCCCAATGTATGGTGCGTTCGACTGCTGCTCGGAGTTGACGCGCCGTTGCCGTATGCGGCGGGCACTCGTCAAATGCCATCGCGATGTCCGAGCCTAGCACACACTGGATTTGCATTGCTTCTTTTGGCCCGAGGAAAAGTCGAGCACCGTCAAGGTGCGATTGGAACTCGACACCGTGCGGTCTGACTTTTCTGATTTTGGCGAGGCTGAACACCTGGTACCCACCACTATCCGTTAGGATTGGCCCGTGCCAGTTCATGAACGCATGCAAACCGCCCGAAGCACGGATAACCTCGGTCCCTGGTCGTATGCACAGATGATACGTGTTGCCAAGTATGATCTGCACACCTAATTCACGTAACTCGCGTGGGTCGATCGCCTTGACCGAGGCTTGTGTGCCAACTGGCATGAACACGGGTGTCTCAACCGCGCCATGCGCAGTTTTGAGCCTGCCAAGGCGCGCTTTGGTGCGCGAATCGGTTTTAAGCAGCTCAAACATCAGCCTGAGCGTTGTATCTGAAAGTCTCAAGGCAGCAAAGCTCGAATCCACAGGCAAATACTCACAATGATTTGCTTCAATACCCGGCCGACCACCAGAGCCAACACCGTCAACCGGTCCGCTCACGTGACCGGTTCCCAGAAAAATCCAAGCTGCACCTTTCCAGAGTCCAACCTGCTTCTGCTTGCAAGCCGTGCAACTTCGGTCAGGATTTGGTGCATGGAAATCTACCTTTTAAGACACGGCCAAGCAGTTGAGCTCGAGACTGCCAATGTAAAAACAGATTTTGACCGGTCGCTAACACCCAAAGGCAAACGTGTGATCAAAAATGTTGCACGCGCAATGCGCTTAATGGAAGTGGCGATCGGTCTTGTGTTGAGCAGCCCGCTTGTTCGAGCAAAACAAACTGCCTCCATTGTGGCGCGGACTTTGAAATTGCAGGACCGAGTTATGCTTGCCGATGAGCTTGTCGTGGGTGCGAGTCAGAAAAAACTCATCAATCGCCTGCGCCGGATTGACCCGCCCCCGGAAGCAGTTTTGCTCGTTGGACATGAACCTTACCTGAGCCGGCTCGTGTCAGTTCTTGTGACCGGCAGAGCCGACGCCGCGATCTCGATCAAGAAAGGCAGCTTGTGCAAACTCTCAGTCGATAGGCTTAGGTTCGGCCGATGTGCGCGATTGGACTGGCTTCTTACCCCTGCGCAAATGGCACTTATGCATAGGCAAAAAGGCAAGACAAACGCCTGACCGACTTTTAATTGGCTCTGCGCCAGCTTGGCTTTGGCCGAACACGCCCGCGCAACACGGCGCTTATCTTTTGACGTAGTTCGCGGTTGATGGTCTCGACAGGTCTGTTGCCGTCAATTACGGTAAAACCGTAAATTGCCTGTAGCCTGCGGAAGGCACGCTGCATTGCTGCCTGGTACTTGAGAAAGCTGTCGAACATGTCGCGTGAAAGGCCAATATCCATGCCGCTCTCCCAGTAGTCCAATGCGGCATTTTTGAACAGAGCACGTTGCACGAGTACTTCAGGCGCAACATTCAGGTAAAAGACTGCATCTGGCTCGAGTGCAATACCATATAGATTTTTCAGCCACTTCTCGTCCATGCCGCGTACCATGTCACGCGCCATTAGCGTGTAGATGTATCGGTCGGCTAGCACAATAAACCCAGCACGCAACGCAGGCAGGATTGTGTCCTCGAGTTGATCCGCAAAATCCGTTGCATAAAAAAGCGCAAGTGTGGTCCGGCTGAGAATGTTACCCTGCTGCGCTTTTGCAAGCTCAGCACCCACCAAGTTCGAGCCTTTCAACCCAACGCGCACGGTTGCGTACCCATGGCTTTCGAGCCAATCAACAAGCTTGGTAATCTGGGTTGAACGGCCTGAACCGTCTGCGCCCTCGATGACAATCAGCGTGCCGACCAACTCCTCCGGGTTAACGCCCGGTATGCCATGGCCGTAAAACCTGCGCGCGGGTCGTAATTGCTGTGCTGCGCTAGATTTGATTTTACCGTTCATTTGACCAAATTGGTTCCCCAAGTTCGCCTTTCTTAAACGACGCGTGCGTAGGTGTAACCGGCTGCGGGCGTTTACACTTAAACTGCGCCAGTTTGATCCGACGCGACAAGATTCGGCGCACAACAGCCTGTTGCACTTCGACAGGCTGATTCGCGTCTATGACCTCGAACCTGAACTCTTTTGCCATCGCGAGATATTGCTCGAGCAACTTGCTCTGAAACAATCTGAAGCTTTCCTGCGGATCAGTGGACAATCCAAGGTCCATCCCAGCTTCATAAAACTTCAGTACCGGCCGCGTATCGAGTATGCGGCGCAATGAGACCTCAAGCTCGGCTTTGAAAAAGAGAGTCACGTCAGGCAATGCAGCGAAACTGTAGATTCCACGCACCCAATCCGCTGGGCAACCACGCACAACATCACGCGCAAACGCAGTGAAAATGTATCGGTCGCACAATACCAAAAATCCAGCCCGCAACAGCGGCAGCAGATGCCGTTCGTACCTGTCAGCAAAATCTGTTGCGTGAATCAAACTGAAGGTTGTCGGGGTGAGCAGCCCATGTTTTTTTGCGCGCGACGTGGCCGATTTCACCAGCTCAGACGAGTTCCATTCGCTGAAATAGACTTTCAGACTGCGTGCCTCAAGCCAGCGTTTCAGCAAATAAATCTGGGTAGATTTACCCGAGCCGTCCAAACCCTCGACAGCTACCAGCCGGCCGGGAAACCCAAGCTCGGCAAATGTTTTCATGCACGCACAAATTAAACCACGTTCCAGTCCGACAGAAAACTCCAAATTTGGAAACGGGCGCTGTGCTTGTATAGCGCCGGACTGGTAAGGGTATCCCTTACAGTTTTGCAAAAGTTGATGAGGCAGCACAGATGCTTTTGTAACAGTTGGCTCTGATTGAAAGCAAGCGTTCCCACCGAATTGGTGTTAAGAGACTTCTCTTTTCTGGTAGCAATTATGGGGCGTCAGAAACCGTCCGGTTTACCACAAAGTGCCAGGTTGTAATTTTGCTGCGATTGCGTAAGCAGCTCGACACAAAGCGAGGTACTAAGGCTATCGTTGAAGCTACACCGGAGGGCATTCTTTTGAAGCCCGTGCCGGCTGCGCTGATAAAGCGCAGTCGTGGTATTGCCAAACGCAACCCCTACGCCAAACCATTAGCGTAATGATGGGCTGAATACAAAGCCGCGGAAAAAGCACTCCGAGGAAGCCAAGTATGCCCGCTGCACCGGTGGTTCTCGATAGTTTTGCGTTTGTTACCTGGTTTCGGGATGAACAGTGGGCCGCGTTTGTCGAGACACTGTTGACAAAGCCCCCAGCCACAGACCGTCCAGTGCCAATGATCGAGCTCAGTTATGCAGAGGTCAAATACACGCTAATTGGAAAGGACGCTCCTAAAGTTTGGGCAGCCACAGCGCAAGTTCTGGCTGGCTTGCCGGTTGAATTTTATCCGGTTACACGGCAACTGGCGGACTTAGCGGCAGACTACAAAGCCGCTTACAAAATGAGCATGGCCGATGCCTTCGTCGCTGCCTTGGCAAAAGTTAAGGGTGCCAAACTGGTCACTGGCGACACCGACTTCAACGTTCTCGAAAAAGAAATCAAAATCCAATGGTTGAAATAGCCAGTGGCATGCTTATACCGCGGTTCCTAGTGTTCTACACGCGGACTTAACGAGTTGGGCAACAGGTCCCAGCGCCATTGATAAAGCCGCCAGATACATGCGTCTACTACGGAAAAGTAGGGAGTTATACCAGTGACGGTTTAGAGTCGCATCATTGCCAAAATGCAAGGTGCGAACTGCGTGAGCGCTGTCCCGTGCATAGCAGGCATGGAACGGGCCAGCCAACTGAACTCGAAAAACTGGATTGAAGCGCAGGCTCGTACCCGGTGTTGCTGCAGATGCCTGCCTGTGCGTGCACGCACGCTGACAACCCTTGCGTCCAGCATATTTGCGCGCAGCATGCCGGTCAGTTCGGGAACACGTATGTTTTGAGTGTTGTTTTATGCCAGCGACACAAAACTGCACTAGAGAATATGTGCGCTCCACATTAACCCAAGTAATTCGGGCTGAATGGCACGGTTAAAAGGCGAAAAAGCTAACAGTGCGTTGTAATCTCGAGCCAGCCAACCTGTAAAAACGCAACAGTAAAGATTGTCGGCGGGTCGGTTGTTGGATCACATGCTGCGAGTGAATTGCTCAGCCATTGCGACTGCCTTGAGCATTGCTTTTGATTTGTTGACAGTTTCCTGAAACTCGGTTTCTGGGACTGAATCTGCGACCCAACCGCCACCGGCCTGGACGTAGGCCATGCCGTTCTTGAGCAGAGCGGTGCGGATCGTAATGCATGTGTCCAGGTTCCCATTGAATGAGAAGTACCCAACACAACCGCCGTACGGGCCGCGTGTTGTGCCTTCAAGCTCGGATATGATCTGCATCGCGCGGATCTTGGGTGCGCCTGTTAACGTGCCTGCTGGAAACGTGGCGCGCATCAGGTCGTATAGGGATTTGTCCGGCGCAAGCCGCCCCTCCACAGACGATACAATGTGCATTACGTGGCTGTAGCGCTCGATTACCATGAGATCCTTGACACGCACGCTGCCGAATTCGCACACGCGCCCGATATCGTTGCGCGCAAGGTCAACCAACATCACGTGCTCAGCCCGTTCTTTGGGATCGGCTAGTAACTCTTTTTCAAGTGCAAGGTCTTCTTCGGGTGTTTTGCCGCGTTGGCGCGTGCCTGCAATTGGTCTGATCTCGACCCGGCCATCTTCGCATCGGACGTGGATTTCAGGAGAAGCACCTACCAGCGCGAACCCATCCAGCTCGAGCAGGAACATGTATGGCGAAGGGTTAATCGAACGCACCGCGCGGTAGATATCAAGCGGCGCAGCTTTGATCGTGGTGGAAAACCGTTGCGAACCCACCACTTGGATGATATCGCCGGCGTTTATGTATTGCTTTGCCTTGAGCACGTTGGCGAGGAACTTTTCTTTGGTGACATTGGACTCGAATTTGATTGGAGGGACATGGGCCGGCACCGTAACAGGCTTATACTGCATGGGTTGCTCGAGCAGCGTAACCAACCGATCTATTTCATTCACAGCTTCTTCGTATGCATCAGCGGGGCTGGCGTGTTCGTCAACAAACGCGTTCACAAGTACGGTTATTGTTTGTGCTACCCGATCAAAAATCAGGAGCTCGTCTGCTATCAAAAAATACAGAGTCGGCGTTTGCAGCTCGTCATGAGGCGGCTGCGGCACCACAGGCTCGATATCGTGTATAAACTCGTACCCGATGAACCCGATTGCACCTCCGGTGAATCGGGGCAGACCAGCCACACGCACAGCTCGGCACCGGTTCATCACTCGTTCGACGGCTTCCAAGCCGTCGTTTAACGTGGTCGGGCTTGCCGATACAGATGCATGAGCCTGAGCACGCAAACGCTCTGCAACAGTTGCATTTGGGTCGTGTGGCTGTTTGGGACGCACGGTAAACGACTCGACTACCTTGCCGGCTTCAATCACCTCGACACGGTTGCCCAACTGTCGGATCACACCGCGCGGGTTGCATCCGACAAACGAGTACCTGCCCAAGTGTTCGCCGCCTTCGACCGACTCTAGTAAGAACGATTCACCTGAGCCGCGAATTTTCAAATAGGCAGACAATGGCGTTTCAAAGTCTGCCAACAACTGTCGCGTGACCGGTATTACATTGCCGTGCTCAACAAGTTTCAAAAACTCGTTCTGTGTTGGGTTGTACATGTTTAGATGTCACCTGCAATGTCACGACCGCGCCGGTAAAGTTTCCACATGCCAAGCAATGTGAAAACGCCTACTGCAATTGCGTAGGCTATTATACCGACCCCAATTGCCTGTGTTACGGTGAGTGTGTCCGTGTGGATAGCCGGGTTATTGGCCCCGCCAAAGTACATAAGCGCTAAACCAACCCCACCAAAAAGCACCACCTGTGCAATCAAACAAAACAAAAACAGCACAGGCTGTGTTTCCCGCAGCCGTTCGGTGTGCCAGTCGCGGTAGTTATGCTCGCCAAACGAGCGCATCAACCATGCAGACTGGAAGTTGCGCGCTGCAACTAGCACGCTTGTTGTAATGAGTATTGTGGCTGGCACAACCCAAAAGGCAAGCAGCACGCAGATTGCTATGTTTAATGGGATCCCCCAACGCCACCCGAGCTTGCGCGCAAATGGGTTGCCCTCGAGCACAAGATTCGGCGTGGCAATCCAGGTGCTCAAAAAATCCATCCCGCGCGCAAACAGCAATAGCGCAAGCACAATCAGGTACGTTGCGCTGCCAAACTCAAGTGGGTTGCCCATCAGTCAAGCTGGTTTGCGTTCGAGTTTGTCACCATTGGGAACCGGAAAATACCTCAGCCAGGGGGCGATTGGCCGTGCGGCAGTTTTGACCCTCCAAGACCGGGTTTGATCTGTGGCTCGGTGGTGCTGTAACTGAGGCCGTCGGGGTTCACAGTTCTGAAAAAGCACGATTTATACCCCTCATGACAAGCCGGGCCAACCTGCTCGACTTGAATCAGCAACGTGTCGCCGTCGCAGTCGAAAGCAATTTGCTTAACTTGCTGGACGTGGCCGCTTGTCTCGCCTTTCATCCAGAGTTTTTGCCGCGAACGACTCCAAAAATGCGTTTTACCGGTTGCAATTGTTTTTTCGAGTGAGACACGGTTCATCCAAGCCATCATCAGCACGCGGCCGGTGCTTTCTTCCTGGATAATGGCCGGGATCAACCCGTTCGAGTCAAACTTAAGCAAATCGTAAAAGTTCATGGCTGAACAATCACGGACTGAGACTAGCAAAAATCAGGGCTGCTAAGCACGAAAAAGTTTCTCGATTTACCCAGAACACTCACGTCGTCTCCGGCGTGGACGAGTCACGCCGTTCGGCTGCACTCGGTCTTGCAGGATAACTTCAACGTCTAACTGGAATACCACGAGTCGCAAGAAACTGCTTGACCTCGCCTACGGTGTATTGGCCGAAGTGGAAAATGCTGGCTGCAAGGACAGCATCGGCATGGCCTTCGATCAACACCTGCGCCATGTGTTCAAGCGAGCCTGCCCCGCCACTTGCCACAACTGGCACATGCACCGACTCACTGATGCGGCGCGTGATTTCGATGTCGTATCCGGCGCGTGTGCCGTCAGCGTCAATTGAGTTGAGCACAATTTCACCTGCACCAAGTGCTACTGCGCGTTTTGCCCATTCGATTGCGTCAAGGCCGGTTGACCGTCTGCCCCCGTGCGAGAACACCTCCCATTTGCCTCGCTCAACACGTTTACAGTCAATTGAAACAACAATGCATTGACTGCCGAATTTCTTTGCCCCTTGCAGGATCAGCTCCGGGTTTTCTATTGCGGCGGTGTTGATACTGACCTTGTCTGCCCCGGCACGCAACATTGCAAACATGTCGTCTATGGTGCGCAAGCCGCCACCAACTGTCAGCGGCATGAAACATTGTGCAGCAGTGCGCTCGATGACTTCGATCATTGTTGCGCGGCCATGTGCACTGGCGGTGATGTCGTAAAAAACAAGCTCGTCTGCGCCTTGCTCGTTGTAACGCAGGGCAAACTCGACAGGGTCGCCTACAAACCGCAGTTCACCAGCCTCGGCGCGCCCAAACTGCACGCCGCGTGTTACCTTGCCGTCGTGCACGTCCAGACACGGAATGACGCGTTTGGCTAACATCCATTTGATTGAACTATGAATTTGCGCCCATTGCAACTGTTGTAAGCCGGAAAACGAGCGCCAAACACAGTAACGTGCCTACGAAAATATGCTCGTGCTGCCGGGAAATTCGGCGCGAATTTTTCTAGCGCAGCACGGGTTGTTTGTTAAACATGACAGCGCTTTTTGACGCCGGAACGCGGCAAAGCTTTTATGTTAGCAAAAATCACAATTCTACCGAAAAAAGCCGTTGTTGACCCACAAGGCAAAACGGTCCAAAACGCGCTCGCGCACATGGGGTACACCGGCATCGCAGCGGTGCATGTTGGCAAATATATCGAGATCGAACTGACGGGCACGGACAAGGAAACCGCGCGCCGGCAACTAGACGATGCATGCCGCAGATTCCTCAGCAACCCAATTATCGAAGATTACAGGCTCGAAATCGAGTCAAACCGCTAGTTGAGACACGAACGCCCAGAGTCCGAAGGCCGAACCGCGCACTTAACACTTACCACCGTCCAACAACCTCAGACTGATAAATGAAATTCGCTGTGCTCCAGTTTCCGGCCAGCAATTGTGACCAGGACGCAATTCATGCGCTGCGGGACGTCCTTGGTCAAGATGCGTACTACGTATGGCACAAAGACACTGACCTCGGTAAGCCGGATGCAGTGATCGTGCCCGGCGGGTTCAGCTACGGCGATTACCTGCGTGCAGGTGCAATTGCGCGGTTTAGCCCGGTCATACAAGCAGTGCAACGGTTTGCCGCTGAAGGCGGGTTGGTGTTGGGCATCTGTAACGGGTTCCAGATACTGTGCGAGGCCGGGCTTCTGCCTGGTGCTCTGGTCCGGAACCGGTCGCTTCAGTTCAGATGCGAGCATGTTTTCCTAAAGGTGACCACTCATGATTCACCTTTCACGTGCAAGATTACCCCGGGCAAATTACTGAAGATCCCAATTGCACATGGCGAAGGTTGCTACTTCGCCGATGCCGAAACGCTGGCGCAGCTGCAGGTCAACAACCAAATCCTGTGGCAATACTGCGACGCTGCCGGGAACCTGACTGACGCGGCCAACCCGAACGGCTCGTTGCTTAACATTGCCGGCGTATGCAACGAGCGCCGCAACGTGGCAGGTCTGATGCCGCACCCAGAACGCGCCTGCGAAGGCATCCTTGGCAGTACAGACGGCCGGCTAATCTTTGAGAGCATGGTGGCGGCGTTGGAAGCCAAACCCGCTGCCAAAGCGGCTTGAGTTACCCGTGGGAACCAGATCGAGCAAGGGAAAAGCCACTGCTGATTAGCCGTGTCGCCAAGCACAGGGCGCAGTTGAGCTGAACCGAGGGGTCATATGGTATTGGCGCAGAGCTGCTGGTTAAAGACGCAACACAAGCTAGACGCACAGGCAGAAATTGTATAAAAAATTTCGAAACTGAAAGTCTTGGAAAAGCAATTCTACGTCAGCAACTGAAGAATTTATAGTGCAAAACAAAGCAAAACCGCTAAAACCGCTTTACCGGCAGAAACTGCCGAAGGAATCGCGCTATGAATTTCTGCGCGCTAAAATAATTCCTCATACACATTTTGAACTGCGCGAAGACGGAACAATCGCAGTAGAACCCCGCGATGAAAAGCGCGCGCCGCGCCTGGTTTTCTCGAAACCCGAACGCAACCTTTGGCTCTATCATGGCAACTGTCTCGAACTTTTAGACAAGATAGCCGAAAAATATCCCGATGGACGTTTCGACGCCATTTTTGCGGATCCTCCGTATTTCCTTTCCAACGGCGGAATTACTTGCCACGCCGGGAAAATGGTCAAGGTGGACAAAGGAGACTGGGATAAGTCGCAAGGCGTGGATGAGAATTACAACTTCAATTACGAGTGGTTGAAGCGTTGCCAAAAAGTTTTGAAACCAAATGGCACGATATGGGTTAGCGGCACACACCACGTCATTTTCTCAATCGGCTTTGCCATGCAAAAGCT
>CAZKTA010000016.1:0-65001 GCA_964555645.1 uncultured Verrucomicrobiota bacterium | reverse complement strand
AACTCAGGGAACACGGGCTGAAAAACGACCAGTGCAAATTCCAAACCACAGCTTTAAACACGTCTACGGTGCGCAGCTTCTTGTGGTACGGTACCGCGCGAGCTCGACCAATTATTGAAACTGGAAATTTGGCCACAATTCTATATTGGATTTTGCCAAAAAACGCGTTCCGGGAAAACGTCGCCCGTTATCGGCAACCAATTGTCGAGCCGGAAGTTCGGAAGCTCGGCCTGCGCGGTGTAATCTACGTTTTACATATTGAGCCGTCTGCACGGTTGAGGGAGCAAGTAAAGATGATCATCCACCAATAAACACTTGCCCAAAACGGAACGCCAGTAGGGATTCCGGTCAAAACATAGCTTTGGAGATGTGAGGGTACCTAGTGTCTGTTTTTAAAGGGGGAGTAGAGACACCGTTTTGAGTTTTAGTTGGTGCCTTTACCGAGGGAGTGGAGTTGATGACGGCGGCAGAAAGGCGGATTTTGCGCCTTTAGCATGACAGATCTTTGCTTGCTTCGGAAACATCTTGTTAATGGTCGGGTGCCGGGGACTATCTTCGCGGTCGGTTCTTCACTGTATCCATCTTTGGTGTAGAGTTTCCCGGGTGCAGTTTTTGGATCCTGTGTATGCGCGAATGCCACTCTAAAGCATAAGCGGTCACAGGTTGGTTGCTCAAAAGCGGTCAGGTGGAGAATATATTCGCGCTTGTCTGGTGCAGGCACGGCACACCCGGCTACGTAAAAGGGATTCTCAATCGCCGCCGTTTCCGCATCCATGTACTGGCAACCGCGCTTTTCAATGCGGGGTGCTCGAATCCGAATCGAAGGAGCTTACGGCAACTGAGGTGAAAGGGTGGTTTATCAAAAGGTGGCAAAATGCTGGCTGCATTGCACCAGGCGCCGAAGTGTGGTTGGCACCGGGGTTGAAATGGTGCTCGTCAACAGGTTACTGATGGCCGCTGGCATCTTCGCTGTGCCTTGCTGTTTGGCCGTTGGGGGGGCGAACGCTGATTGGAATTCGAGGAATAACCTTACGTACTGCTGAACAAGCGGATTTGGTGCTGACAGAACCTGTTCCGGGTTGTATAGTGTAACCGAGCTGTGAAGAAGGCGTGCGGCGCGAGAAAAGAATTCCACGTTGTAATCGAACAGGACGAGGACGGGTACTTTGTTGCCTCGGTGCCGGCGTTACCGGGATGCCACACACAAGCGAAGTCTTTGGATGTGTTGATGCAACGGATCAAAGAGGCAATAGAGTTGTATCTTGAAGTGGAACAACCAGTGACAAAGGAGTTCGTGGGCGTGCAACGGGTGGCGATAGGTTAATGAACGGAAAGTTACGCGCAATAACCGGGCGGGAATTGATCGGTGCTTTACGACGCTTGGGGTTCGAGGTCATTCGATCCAAAGGCAGTCACTTTTTCCTTCGGCACCCTGACGGTCGCCGGACTGTTGTCCCAGTTTATCGCGGGGAAACGATCGGCAAAGGATTGGTTGGCCAGATATTGCGGGATTGCGAACTTACAAGCGAAGAACTGCGCAAGTTTCTCTACCATGCAAATGCCATGCCGAGTGGCTATGTTGGGGTAAATGTTTATGCATCCGAGGGTCCAACCAGTAAAAGGTAGTTGGGGAAACAGCCAAAGCGCTCTGCACCCGCAAAGGCCTAGCAACGAAAAGCATGGCCGCCCACGTTTTTGGTGGCCGCCAAGCATTTGGGAGGTTTTTATCATAACGCTTGTGGTGTTTTTAGCTCTAGTCGGAAAAGTAGGTGTTTGGCTATACAACAAGCTTTCGCTTCTTCTGGGGTTTTAATAAGTGAGGGAAGGTGAAGGGATCACTCATCGGAGGTTTCGGTCAAGACACAATCCCGCCCATGCGGGACCGCTCAGACCGATAAATCATAAAGGGGTAAGAGATGAGTTTTGACGTGTTTGGTGGAAGTGGTGTGGTTGTAAGACTGGCGTGAAGGCCAGAGCCGGCGGATTGCAAAAGATGAGCGGTTCAACGGCCAGACGGGAAAAAACACACGTGTTGGCCGCTTAATGTGGTGGGTTATAGCCGGGTTCGATGTGCAGTGTTCAGGGCATAGCGTGGATGCGTTAGAAGGCCGAGAAATCCCAAGATGGCCAAGTAGGTTCGGTGTGCGGTGTGCAAGGCATGGCGTGGACGTCGCCAATCTGATTCCATCATGATGTGCTGGATACGTTTGCGTTGGCATGCTTCAGTTGGGTCCGTTGTTTTTAAAGCGGAAGATAGCATCGAGGTGTGTAAAAATGAGTTGCCTCGGAGGAGCCAATCTCGTAAACAGCTCGCGTGAACGGACAGCAGTTGTTGAAGCGAATATCTGCGAGCCGACGGGTTGGACTTGCTGGGTTAGTTGCCGGTGTGGTGGTTTATGCTTCGTATGGCCAGGAAGGATGGAGCAAGTTGTTTAATGGCAGTGACCTAACCGGCTGGGTACAGCGCGGTGGTAATGCAAAATTTAGCGTTGAAGATGGTGTAATTGTAGGTGTTGCAGTTGCTGACACACCGAATAGTTTCCTGTGTACTGAGAGTGAATACGGCGATTTCGAGCTTGAGCTTGAGTTCAAGGTTGACCCTGCGCTGAACTCGGGTGTGCAAATTAGGAGCCAATGTTTTGACACCGACAAGGTGGTTGAAGTCGGTGGCAAACAGATCAAGGTACCGGCCGGGCGGGTGCATGGTTACCAGGTCGAGATTGACATGGAGACCCCGCGGAATCGGTTATGGACGGCCGGTATTTACGATGAAGCACGGCGCGGATGGCTTTATCCGGGCATACTCGGTGGTGAGTCGAACGCATTTTCGGTCCAGGGCCTGAAGGTAAGTAAACAAAACGACTGGAACCACTTGCGGGTCCTTGCTGTTGGTCCAGAGATTAAGACATGGCTCAACGGCGAATTACGCGCGCAGCTCACCGACTCGATGACGCTGCGTGGGTTCATTGCGTTGCAGGTTCATAGCATCGGCAGAGACAAAGCCAAAGAAGGACTCAAAGTCCAATTCCGTAACATCCGAATCAAACCGTTTGATGTGTCTTTTGAAGGGCAAGCGGCTGGGCTTAACACACTTACCGAGCGTGAAAAGGCTGAGGGCTGGCGCCTGCTTTGGGACGGTAAAACTACTCGGGGCTGGCGCAGCCCGCGCACGGATGCATTTCCCGAGCGCGGCTGGCAGATCAAAGATGGCGAGCTGCAAGTTGTTGCCACTGGCAGCAGCGAATCACAAGCCGGCGGCGACATAATCACGCATGAGCGGTTTTCGGATTTCGAGTTGGTTGTTGAGTTTAAGCTTACCCCCGGCTGTAACAGCGGCATAAAATACTTCGTACAGCCAAATCTTGATCCGATAACCGGCACGGGGGCAAAAGCCGCTACAGGCTCAGCGATCGGACTCGAGTTTCAGATCTTGGACGATGCACTGCATCCGGACGCAAAACTTGGCAGAAACGGTAACCGCACACTTGGCGCGCTTTATGATTTGTTGCCGCCAGACTCGGCCAAAGAAGTAAAGCCGCCTGGGGAATGGAACACGGCGCGGATCGTGTCGCGTGGCAAGCGCGTCGAGCACTGGCTCAACGGGCGCAAAATTCTCGAATACGACCGTGGTTCGCCCGAGTTCAAAAAAGCCGTCGCACAAAGCAAATTTAGGAACATACCGGGGTTTGGTGAATGGCCGGATGGCCACATACTGCTGCAGGAACACGGTAGCCAAGTGTCTTTTCGGAACATAAAGATACGTTTGTTGTGATGAACCTAGGCTCAACCAGGTCTTAAAGCATGAGAAAACATTCACGGCGCAGTTTCATTAAAAATTCGCTAGCTAGTGCAGGTGGACTAATTGTTTTGCCGAATGTCATGCCGCGCGGGCTTTTTGCTGACCCCGGGCCTAACAATCGGATTCAAGTTGCGCAGATTGGCTGCGGTCGAATGGGCCGCGAAGACATGGAGGGTGTAATGGCGCATCGGCTGGCTCGTGTGGTTGCGGTATGCGATGTGGACAAAAAACGAGCTGCATCGGCTCGTGCCAAAGTGGTCGAGTTTTACAAGGGCTCGGGCGAGTCCGAAGTATCGGTGCAGGTTTACCATGATTACCGTGAGCTTTTAGCGCGGCCTGACATTGACGCAGTGGTGGTAAGTACACCGGACCATTGGCATGGGCTGATTGCAATCGAGGCTGCGCTGGCAGGCAAACACTTGTTCGTACAAAAACCGATCACGTACGACATAGCCGAGGCGATTGCGTTGCGGAAGGTGGTGCGTGCGAAAAGTGTGATTCTTCAGACAGGCTGCCAACAGCGCTCTGAAAAGCCGTGGTCATCGTTCCGGACCGCAAGCGAGCTTGTTCGGAATGGGCGTATTGGTCCACTTAAAACCATCCGAATCGGCATTGGTCTGGACCGGCCCAAGGGCAAACCGCCTGCAAAACAACCTGTGCCGAGCAATCTCGACTTCGAGCGCTGGCTTGGCCCCGCCCCTGACCAACCGTACATGGAAGACCGCGTGCATCCGCAAGATGGTTTTGGCCGGCCCGGCTGGATCACAACTGAAGACTTCGGGCTAGGGATGATCACCAACTGGGGCACACACCACGTTGACATTGCGCATTGGGCAATTGGCCAGGAAAACGGCGGACCGAAAACAATCGAGGCAACCGCCGAGTTCATGAGCAACGATGTATGGACAGTTCACACTACGTACCACGTGGAGATGCTGTACCCGAACGATGTGCTGGTTGCATTAGACGACAAGTTTGAGAACGGCCTACATTTCGAGGGGGCAGAAGGCTGGGTGTTTTGCTCGCGCTCGGGCGCGCGCGTAACAAGCAGTGACCCGAATGTAACCGACCAAGCCACGCAACGCAGTGGGCCGTTGCGTGCAAGTGACCCGAAGATACTTGAACCGCTCGGCTCAGGGGCGGTTCGCTGGCCGGCCAGCACGGATCATTACCTTAACTGGCTTGAAGGAATCGCTGCCGGACGCGACCCGATTGCACCCGTGGAGCATGCGGTGCGTACTCTACAGGCGTGCGTAGCGGCGTGGATCGGGATGAAACTTAAGCGCAAGCTTGTTTGGGACGCCGCCAAGGAAACGTTTGTGGACGATCCCGAAGCAAACGCAATGATGCAACGCAAACCGCGCAAGGCCGAGTTCGATTTTAATCGTGCCCTTGAAAGGGCAAATCTCTCGGTTTAATTCTAAAGCGGGCTGCGGTCTGACACGGGATCCACAGCAAATAGCGCGGCAGTTTGGCTGGTTTTTTAGCTCGCCTGTAATTCAAGCGCGCGCTTTGCTGCGCCGTATGTGCCAGCCCATTCACCGAGCGCAGCAGGCACGATTCGTACCTGATGCCCGCCTGGGCGCCATTCCATGTCATCGAGAAATTGCTTCAGCGGGTCGAACAGCATTGAGCCACTGCGGGTTATCCCGCCCCCAATTATCACCAGCTCAGGGTCGAGGATGTTTATGAAAGATGTAATTGCGCGGGCGAGCGCGCGGACTGAAGCTAGCCAGACCTGAGTTGCGCACGGGTCTCCTTTGGCACAGGCGCCGACGAGCGCTTCGGTTGAACTGAACCTGCCGGCGGTGCGTTCGGCGACGGTGTAGTTGCCTATGGCTGCCTCGAGCGACCCTGGAGTGCCGAAAATGCTGCGGTTGGGCGTGTCTTGAATTGACACATGCCCGAGATGCCCTGCGCGGCCGAGTGCGCCTTTAAGCAGTTTGCCGTCTGCCAAGATCGCGCCGCCTACACCTGTGCCAAGCGTTAACAGAATTGCATTGGAGCAACCGACAGCCGCACCCTGCCATGCCTCGCCGAGCAAGGCGGCGTGCGCGTCGTTCATAACCGGCACGAGCTGCGTGCGTCCAAGAAATTCAGTCCAATCAAATCGCTCGATCCCGTGCATTTTGCCTGGTTGAAACTCGATCCAGCGTTCGTGCGGCGCGGGCACACCGGGCGCGGCCAGCCCGACCAAACAACCCGCCGGCGCAAGCTCTGCGAGCATGTCACGCACGGTCTGCGCAAATGCCGGCACACCAGTTGTTGGCCTGTCTTCAGTCGGGCGGGTCCATTTGGCGAGCAACCGGCCATCAGGCGCAAACGCAGCCATCTTGATCTTGGTACCCCCGATGTCTATTCCGATAAGTTGGTTCATTGAGTTGACTATGCGGCTGCGACGGTTGGCCCCGGTTTAGACTTGTGAAGTGTGTTAAAACAAAGTCGCTGGCACATACCGTGTATCACTCCAGATGGACTATGCCGTATTTGATTGCTGCGATAACTGCACCCACGCGGTCTTGCACGCCGAGTTTGGTGAACAAGTTTTGCAAGTGCGTTTTGACCGTCGGCTCAGAAATGCCGAGTGCAACAGCAATTTCCTTATTGCTCCGGCCCTTGACTAACGCCTGAAGCACCTCAAGCTCGCGCTGGCTGAGGTCTTCGCGCAGCATCCGTTTTGCGAGGCGGTCGGCTACTTTGTTTGGCATGATCGGCTGGCCTGCGTAAGCGGCACGAATTGCGGCGAGGATTTCTTCTTTGGGTGTGTCTTTGAGCAGATACGATTTCACCCCGGCCTGGCACGCGCGATAAATGTCTTCGTCGGTGTCGTATGTGGTGAGCACGATCACTTTTGCGTCTGTAAATTCTTTCCGCAGCGCAATAATTGCCTCGACGCCACTTGCGCCCTGCAACCGCAGGTCCATCAAGACCACGTCAGGCCGGTGCTGCCGATACACATCAAGCACTTGCCTGCCGTCGCCGGTCTCGCCGGCAAGAACCATGTCAGGCTGGCTTTCGATCAAGGCGGCGACACCCATCCGAAACGCCGGGTGATCGTCCACGACCATCACTTTAATTTGTCTTTTAGCTTTCATGTTTATGGGGTGGGTGCAGTCACGTTTCAGGCTCTGGTATAGGCATGCAGCACGGTCAATTATGTTTGCGGCACAGGTATAGTTGCAACCACTTCGGTGCCGTGTCCAGGGCTGCTCCGGACATCGAATTGCCCGCCGAGTTGTAGGGTGCGTTCGCGCATTCCCACCAGGCCGAACCCACTGTGCGTTGACCGTGCCTGTTCAGGCACGAATCCACGTCCGTCGTCGCTCACGCGCAGGCAGACAGAACCGTCGCTGAACGTTAGTGTGATTTCAATCCGGCTCGGCTGCGCATGCTGAAGCGCGTTTGTGATGGCTTCTTGGCATATGCGCAGCAGTGCATTTTCAGCCAGGGGCGGTAACCGGCGCGGCTGCCCTACTGAGCTGAATTTGGCTTGGATGCCGGTGCTGCTTGTCAATTGGTCTAACAAGCTCGGCAACACGGTTGCCAGGTCGCCATTCTCGAGCACTTGCGAACGCATGTTCCAAACTGCATTACGTGCATCTGCCATGCTGTTCCGGGCAAGCTCGAGTGCAATCTCGAGATGTTTAGCTGCGCGTGCCGAAACGGCCTTGACCTCGTCCCTGACTAGGTCAAGGTGCAAGACAATTGCGCTCAAGCCCTGGGCGAGGATGTCGTGTATTTCGCGGGCCATGCGATTGCGCTCGGCTAGGACGGCGGTGAACTGCGCCTCGGCCATGGCGCGTTGTGCGGCCTGCTCGCGCAGGCGCAGTCGCGCTGCAATTGTCACGCCGATTATTGACAGCAAAAGCGCGATCACGACACCGCTTAATATCCACAGCAGGCGTTTGCCGTGCCAAAATGCAGGCGGACTGATCACGGCAAGGTCAGCCGGCGCGCGTAGCAACAATTGGAATCCACTTGGCTGGCGCATCCCGCTGGATGGCCCTTCGGCCTCATGCAGCACATTGCAAATGCCGGTCAAGCGCACGCGACTGCCCGGCTCGACCTTTTTTGGGGGTGTCAACTGTGTACGGATGGGTATCACAGCCCTAAAACTCAACTCGTCGGCTTGTACCAGCCACGCCCAGCCTTGCAGGGTTGATTCCTGCCCAAGCAAAGCGCCCTCGAGTGTGACAAGGTCTGCGTCGTGATCGAATGCAGCAGTTGCATTTGTCAACACGACAGGTGCTGGAGCCGGGCCAGAGGCGAGCTTGCGGAATACCGCGTCTTCGAGCACTGGGCTGTATCCGCCGTGCCCGGGAAACCCGAGCACATCTACCAAGTCACCCACTGCAAGCTCGCGGGCATTGCGCGTGCGCACGCACAATCCGCGTGTTTCGTCGCGGATCCAAAACTCGCGCGGTTGTGTGCAAGTAACAACACCGCGCACGCGCACGCGGTGTCCGAACAGTCCGCCTGCGGCAAACTGTAGTAGTGAATCTATCGGTTGCACGGGCACTGCAAATGGCTCGGCTGGTGGTGGCACTTCAATTACAACTGGCACTTCCGCCGGCACGGCAAGCAGTGGACTAAGTGTTTGCCTGTACTTGTTAACCAGGTAATAACACACACCGCGCAACCGTACCTCTGCGTCCACTATCGGCTCGGGTAACTCGGGCACGTTAACACGCACAACAAGCCGGCCGCCACCTGTAGCCACCTCGAGCCTGCATTTACGGCGCTGTTTCAAGTCAGGCTCGTAATGCCGGACAACCCCGTAAACCTCGACCCATTGCGCGTCGAGCCTACCCGAGGCGATCTCGTCGAAAGTAACGCGGCGCGGCTCTGGCACGGGTGCCTTGCCGAGCTTGCGCAACGCAGGCACGCGAACAAATGGCGCGAATTCACCGGGGTCTGTCACGCCTTCTACCTCGACAAAATCGCCCGGATGCAATTGCGCCACAACAGAGGCTGAACTTCGCAAGTAAATGCTCGCTGTACCATCATGCAACGCAAATCCTTCACCGCCGGCTTCAGACTCGCCTATTACAACGCCGCGCAGGCGCACCGGCAACTTTTGTGCAGCTTCTGCAGTGGTCAGCCCACGGATCTGCGTCACATTTGTGAGCGCGGGCTGCAAATCGGGTTTTTCGACGGCTGGCTGCGCTGCCGCACAAACCAAGCCGCACCCGAAACCAAAAATGGCGCGCGCGATGGCTAAGACCCTCACGAAGCTTTTTTTCGCTCGGCGCACGAGCAAAAAGTGCCCCGAGCAAACATTTGACGCAACCTCCAAAACCTTAGCTTGTGCATGAGAGGCATGGGCAAGAACTGTGCGCTGTGAAAAAATCATACTTTTGTAGGATTGATTTTCGGGTACGGATCTGTTAAACATTAAGCCTGACAGAGGCTGGGGCGCCGGTGTCGGCAAAGGTTGCCCACGTAGCCTAAAAACCAAACAAGCTTAATCTAGGCTATGCATAAGCGCAGAATAATTGAAAAGGAAACGATAGCTCCTGTTTTTGTGGCGGTTTTATTCCTTGGTCCATTTGCGGCCATCGGCGCTCCTGTGAGCGGCTGGACTGTTGCAACTGGTGGCGGGACACTGAGCGAGCCGTGGTCGGGCGCAATAACCTATGCAAATGCCACAGGTGGCTCCGCATTACATGCTTCAGTAGGCCCGTTTACACTTGGGGTTGGTAATTACATCACTTTCTCGGGCTTTTACACCAACACCGTAAACGTCAATGCTGCTGGCATGTCAACTTTGTTGGGTAACATCCAGTGGCGTGTTGGCTTGTTCGATAACCTTGGCCAGGGACCCACCGTATATACAGGCTGGCGCGGTTATTGGCTCGGCAATCCTGTGCAGACCACACCTAGCGGTGCGCCGTATGAGCGGAGCGCCACTGGTAATTACTGGTCAATCTCCGGCGCAACTCAGCTCACACCGACTACCCCCGCAACCGGCTCGGCAATAACGAATAACCCTACGCCAAGCTTCGCGCCGGCTGGTACTTATGCGTTTGCACTCACATATAAACGATTAACCGCCACTGATCTGGAGATAAGTTGGTCGCTCGTGAATATACAGGACGCAAATGGAACGCCGGTCTCAGGGGTTTATGAATTCGTCGGGTCAATTGTTGATACGTCGGTAGCCTCGTTTACGGTGAACCGCGCAATGGTGTTCCCGAACGGCGGTGCCTTTACAGGCACGCTTTACTACGATGGCCTTGATATAACGTTTGTACCTGAGCCAAGTGCGATCGCACTGGGAGCAGTTGCGCTATGCACGCTTGGTGTAATTAGAAAACTGCGAAGGAACCGGTAAGCTTTTACAGTTTGAAAGGTGAGAAAACCGGCCAGTGTTAAATTGGCCGGTTTTTTCGTTGGTTTGGAGCCAGGTGCACGCCGAGGGCATCGTCTCGCGAGCCCAAAGGCGGTAAAATCATCCTTTTGGATGATTGAACTTGCCGAAGAAAAAAAATTACAATTTGATAGACAGAGTTCGGGTTGCGTCCATGGAGAATTTAGGCTGGGTCCGCAGCAGGCATGGCCAAAAGCGCCGCAACAATCTACACGGCTTTTGGACGGCCAAACCGAGATGCGGCCCCAAGAAATAGCGATTTAGAAAAAGAGCTCCGACGCACGAACAAATAAAAAACCAGACCATCGAGCAACAATGAAAAGACCAAACTTAATTCAGGCCGTTCTGATAGCGGTGGCGGTTTCGAGCCTCACAATTGGTTACGCCGCAACTTTGACTTGGGACACGGACCCGGGCACGCCCGGTGCGCAAGACGGCTCCGGCATCTGGAATCATTCCGCAAACAACTGGTGGACCGGCACAGCCAACACAACCTGGACCAGCACCGGTGTTCCCGACTGGGCGGTTTTCGGTGCTGGCACCGGCATGGCAGGAACGGTGACATTGGGCGACAACATCATCTGTAGCAACATCACGTTTAATGCCGCTGCAGCGGGCTGGTACACGATCGCTGGCGGAGGCTACACGCTGGCTCTAACCAATCGCACCATCACAGCCAATGTTAACGCTACAATTGGGGCTGATTTGATAGGAACTAGTGTTACAATAGCAAATGCAGCTGGTTTGCTTACTTTGTCGGGCAATAACACAGTCGTTGGTACATTCAAGGTCGGTCCCAATGTGGGAAACACCACGTTGGGGCTTCGCGTCACGTCGAGCGGTGCCTTTGGGTTGTCCACAAATGTTTGGCCGAACGACAACGGCAACCAAACAAGCCCGCGGATAGAACTTGTCGGAGGGATTACAATAACAAACCCGGTTACTTTGCCCGGGCGAAACAACTTCTCAGTAGCATTCATAAGCTTTGCCGGGGCAAATAAACTTGCAGGGCCCATCGCTTTCGGGCCAGGGGGCGTGATGTACGGTTTCCAAGCTGACGGGGCGGGCAGCTTGGAGTTGGGCGGCACAGTTACAATCCAGGCCGCCGGTGCGCGCACGCTCACATTGCGAGGCTCTGGCAATGGGTCAATAACGGGCCGGTTAACTGGAGGACAGCTTGTTTCACCGACCAATACATTGGTCAAATGCGGTAGTGGCACGTGGACGTTCTACGGTACCAACGATTATATTGCGCCGACCGTGGTTGCTGGTGGGACGTTGAGCCTTGATTATTCTGCCTTTGAAAGCTCGAAACTTGCGGACGGGATGCCATTGTACCTTGCCGGCGGCACGCTGAATTTAAATGCAGGGGCACATACGGAAGTGGTCTCCTCGAATCGCGTAGTTGCCGGGCGCTCGACTGTTACCCGGACGAGTGGCTCGAGCGTACTGCGTCAAAATGCAATTAACAGGTTCCAGGGCGGTGTGGTTGACTTTGCAGCAGCCGGCATAGCCGACACCGACGCGCTGAACGTGCACGGTATCCTTGGTGGTTACGCCACGGTCGCCGGTGCCGATTGGGCCATTAATTCCACCGGGGCCGGCGATGGCCCCATTACAGCTTACACCGGCTACACCGACATCGCCGCCACAGGTAGCACGATCACCGACGGCGCCAGTTCGAACGTCCGATTGAACAGCCCGGGCACGGGTGGCAACATCGCTCTGGGCGCAACCACAACCACCATTAACACGCTCCTGCAAAACACCACAACTGCGGCCACTATTGACACCTCAGGCCGTACACTCCGGTTGGGCGCAACCGGTGGCGTGCTCACCCCCAGCGGCAGACAAAGTCTGACAATCGGCACGAGTCCAAACTCGGGCATGTTCACCGCAGGTGGCGCGGACAATGTGCCGGGTGAAATAATCCTCATTAACAACTCTACGAACCCGCTGGTGGTTAACTCGACAATTACAGATAACGGCAGCGGTAGCGTTGCTTTGACAGTAGCAGGCACAGGCTCAGTAACGCTAAATGGCGCAAATTCTCACACAGGCACAAACTACGTGGTCGGCGGAATGCTGAACGTCAGCAGTGCGGCAAACCTTGGCACTGGAGCAGTTGTGATAAACGGCGGCGTGCTTAACTTCACAGCAAGCACAGAAATCTCAGACAGGCCGATAGCCATTGGACCACCCATTGGCTTTGGCGAAGGCACAATCAGTGTAGCAGCGGGCCAGACTGTGACCATTAACAGTGTCATTGCCAATTATGTAAGTGGTCTCGCAAATCCATCGGTTGGGGCAGCTAATTCCGGCATCCTGGGGATCCCTGTTGCCGCAACCCTGGTCAAGGCCGGTGAGGGGACGTTGATTTTGGGTGGAGCGAACACTTACAGTTGGGGAACGGTTGTCAACGGCGGCACGCTTCAGATTACTTCGGCTGGTAACTTAGGGCCAACGCCCGGTTGCTACCTTCCTGACAACATCGTTTTGAATGGAGGCACCTTGGAGGCTAATGCAACGTTCACACTTGGCTCTGGGCGCGGCGTTCTGCTCGGGCCGGTAAACGGTTCGGGTGTGGGTACATTCAGCGTGACCGATGGCAATACGCTCACAGTCGAGGGACGCATATCGGATAACTGGGGCGGGAACGGTGGGCTTGTGAAGACAGGCAATGGTACTTTGGTTTTAAGCAGTGCCGTCAATGACTATTCGGGTGACACACTTATTAATGCCGGCGTGCTCCAGCTCAACAACGCCCGCGCCATTCCAAACGGGCCCGGCAAAGGCAACATAATTATCAACGGTGTGCTCGCACTGAACAATGTCAGTCCGGTATTGAACCGGGTCAGTGGCTCAGGCTCGATTGACCATGCAGGCAGTACTGCTGTCAGCCTGACCATTGGCGCGTACAATACCGATGACACGATCGGTGGCGGAATAAACAACTCAGGTGGCGGGCCGCTGTCGCTTGTGAAGACTGGCACGGGCACATTTACTTTGGGCGGCCTGAGCAGTTACTCAGGCGCAACGCGTATCCTCGGGGGCAGCCTTAAGCTCGCTGCAGGCGCCTCTATTGCTTCAACAACAAATATCATCGTTGGTTCAGGGGCGGTTTTGGATGTGACAAGCCTGAGCGGTGCGACCCTGACGCTTAACAATGGCCAAACACTCTCAGGCTTGGGTACGGTTCAAGGCTCGATTGCTGATAGTTGGGGCGCTGTAATTGCACCCGGCGAGCGCGCAGGCACACTTACAATCAACGGCAACTTAACGCTTGGTGGTGGTGGGAACTTGAATTACGAGCTTGCCAATGTGACCACACCTGGCGGCGGTGTCAATGACTTGCTCGTTGTCACGAGCACACTGACCGTTTCCGGGCCAACCACGCTCAACGTGAGTTATCTGCAAGGTGTACCAGCCAGCGCCGGAAAGTACACACTCATCCAGTACGGCGCGTTCTCAGGGGATGTAAATAACATTTCTGTGCCCGCCGGGTTTGTTATCACAAATAACACCGTTGCCAAAGCAATCGAGCTTGTCGTGCTGCATCAACCGGTAAGTTTGATCTGGCGCGGCGACGGCATTGCAAATGTGTGGGACACCGGCGTGACGGCGAACTGGCTCTTGGGCGGCGCAAATCAATATTTCTACAGCGGCGACACTGCGATATTCGACGACACAGGATATAACACACCACCCGTAAACATTTCAGGAATAGTTTATCCTGGGGCGACAGTTGTTAACGCCGCTCAAGATTACACTTTCACAGGCGGCGTGATTGGCTCAGGTCCACTCACAAAGAGTGGCACAGGCACCTTGACACTCGAAAATGACAACATTTTGAGCAGCGTGCTCATCAATGCCGGCAGACTACAGATTGGCAGTGGTGGTTATACTGGCACGATCGCCGGTGGCAAAATCACAAACAACGCTGCGCTTGTGTTCAATCGCGCTGATGCGCTCACGTTCACAAACGAAATCACCGGCGCCGGTTCAGTTACACAGCTCGGGTCGGGGCAAACAGTCTTAACCGGCAGCAACAGTTACACTGGCCTGACCTTTGTAAATGCAGGCACGTTGAGTCCGCGTAACAGCGCTGCACTCGGCACTGTTGACGGCGCTACGATAGCGACTAATGCAGGCCTGCTTTACTTGGACGCGAATATTAACTTCCCGGCCGAACCACTTGTGTTGCAAGGACCAGCTTTGCGCAAAGGCGGCGCAGGTCAAACCGTGTTCGCCGGGCCGGTCACATTGGTAGGCGACTCAACCTTCCATGTTGACGGCAACGCAACGTTGGTCTTGAGCAATGTTGCAGGTGTTAACGGCGCGACAGTTAACGCAAATCTGACACTTACAGGCGACAGCGGCGGTCTGGGCGTAATTGCCGGACCGCTCAACCTTGGCTCAGGCATGATTACAAAAGACGGTGCAGGTGCATGGAAGCTTAGCGGACCGGGTGTATTTGGCGGATTCACCGCCATCAATAATGGCGAGTTTATTATTGGTCATCCGCAGGCGCTCGGCTCGGTTACAAACCTGCCGGTAAACACACAAGCAGGTGGGGCTGGCATAACCGGCACGCGTATCACAGTTGCCGACGGCACGGCGGTGTCGAATGTGTGGGTGGGACTGCCATCAGATGCGTCGTACCGCTCAGCATTGTTCAGCCGCGGCACAGGCGGTGTGACAAACATTTGGGCCGGCCCAATCGCATTCACAGGGTACGAAGGCACAATTAACTTCGGCACTGAACCAGGCGCAGTGTTTGTGATAGCGGGTGCGGTGACAAACGTTGATTATTCAGGCTCGCTCATACTACGCGGGTTTGGTGGTGGTGGTACCAGCGGCGCGGGCTGCACCGGCATAATCAGCGCGCCGATCAGATTGAACCCTGACTGGGCGCGAGTCCAAATTGACGACGGTGCAACCTGGATAATTGCCGCAAGCGGCCACAGCTTCGTGACCAACAACATCACGAGCGGCACATTGCGGCTCGGCACGCACAATGCATTGCCAACAACATGCAACCTGACGTTTGGCCTCGGCGGTGTGGCAGCGGAGACATTTGACCTAGCTGGGTACAACCAGCAACTGGGCAGTATCGCCACATTCAGTACAACCGCACGTGTCATTGGCAACAGCAGCACAACATCTGATTCGCTGCTGACACTTGCTGGGCCGAACACATCGATGTTCGGCGGTACAATTGTCGATGGCATAGGCGGTGGCACACGTCGCGTAGCGCTTGCGCTGACAGGCGGAGCCATGTTAACGCTGACAAACGTCAACACTTACAGCGGCGACACCATGATCGGCTCGGGGTGTACACTGCTCCTAGCTGGCGACGGCTCGATAGCCAACAGCGCAAATGTCATTGTTCAATCTGCCGGGGCCATTGACGTGACCGGCCGTACCAACGGCACGTTGACAATCAGCCCTGTGCAGGTGCTCAAAGGCAATGGCACGTTCAATGTGTATGGGGATGTGGTAAACACCGGCACGATCGAGATGAAGGTCAACAAGACCAGCGGTTCATTGTCCAGCGACCGACTCGTAGTGTCGGGTAACATCACCTACGGCGGTACATTGAGCGTGGTGCGTAGCGGTGAGCCGCTTGTGATTGGCGACAGCTTCACGTTGTTCACTGCTGCGGGTGCGTCTGGCAACTTTGCCAACATTACGGGCACGCCCGGGCCTGGGCTAGCCTGGAACTTCAACCCAGCCAATGGCGTGCTGAGTGTGGTGGCTGGTGTCCCGAGCACGCCCACCAATATCTCGTATAGCGTAAGTGCGGGTAACATCACCCTAAGCTGGCCGGTAAGTCACATCGGTTGGATACTCCAGGTACAAACAAATGCGCTCAATAAAGGCATCAGCACAAACTGGGTCGATGTACCAGGCTCAGCCAGCACAAACATGATGGTGTTCCCAATTGTTACAACCAATGGTACAGTGTTCTTCAGGCTGCGGTATCCGTGAGCCGGCATCCAGGTAAGCGGTTGCAATTTGAAAACAACGGGCGTAGGTTGTCGTAGGTTGAGGGCGCTGCAATAATTCCAACAGCTCAACCGAATGTGGTTATGAACAACTCCAAAAGCAAAAAGTCGAGGTACTCCAGCTCAAATTGGTATGCTCATGTAGCAGCCGGCGGGTTCACCCTAATCGAGCTGCTAGTGGTAATAGCCATAATAGCAATCTTGGCTGCGTTGCTTCTACCAGCTTTATCTGCAGCAAAAGAACGCGGCAAACGCGTAAGGTGTATGTCGAACATGCGCCAAATCGGCATTGGCACAACAGTATACGCGTCCGAGTACGACGACCGCGTCATACAAGCACGGCACGATGGTAACAACTTTGTCATAAACTGTTTGAATCCGCCGGAACGCAGTGCAGCCAAGATCGTGAACTTGACTATAGAAGCAAAGGCACCCAGCGTGTGGACTTGTGCCAACCGGCCGCACCTGCCTGTACTGGAACAACAATATGACCAGTGGGTAATAGGCGTGCTTTATTTTGGCGGACTGACTAATTGGAGTAATCCGATCGGTACTTTCAGGAACCCGCCCAGCCCGGTCAAGTTAAGCCAGGCCAAACCACATTGGGTGTTGGCGGCTGATCCGGTGATGAAAATCGAGGGCAGATGGGGTGGGCTAGTTGCCGGACGCGAGTTTGTATATGAAGGCATGCCACAGCATCGCGGGACGCGCTCCATAGTGCCTATTGGTGGGAACCAAGTGTTTGCAGATGGCTCTGTTAGTTGGCACAAGTTCGAGACGATGTTTTTCATTCATTCGTGGAACTTAAGCATGCGGATTGCATATGTGTACCAGGACCCAAAAGATTTCCCGCCTCAAATGCAGGCGCGCTTGAATGAGATCAGAGCTAAGCCGTGAGAATTAGACGTTGCAAAGTTAACCTTGAACACGCTCAGGATCGGCCCTGAACGAGCCGATTGCGCTCGTGCACACCCGAAAAAAAGCGGCGTGGTGAAGTATGAGCGCGCAGTTTAAGCTCACCTGCCAATCAGTATTTAAACCCTTAGGCCGAATGTGTAACCTCGACGTGCCTCATACGCAACCCTCTAATACGAAGCAACCGTCATCCAATCTTCTTCATCGGGAGGGTGGCACGGGCAACGCGCTTGCCGCGTCTGGCTGCCAAACTGGAGAAAACCGAACGCGAGCGGTTCGACCCCACGGATTCTTGGCTGCATGGCATGGTAGCTCTTCCAGTTGGCAGGTTGCAAACCACAACAAGCCGTTAGCGCGTTCCATCAGCTTCAGAGACCAGGTGTTTCAAATTTCTCGGCTCGGCGCGCAGCCAAAGCAATGTTTGAGCACCTTGCTCGCAGGCGTAATTGCGGTGGCTTGCGTATTGTTGAGTTGGTCCCCGAGCGCAGTGATGGCGCAAACTTTGCTGATTTCAAACGGTGTGCATGCTGTACCGGGGCTCACAAATACAACCGTCACACTCATGGGCCAGTGCGAGTTGCATATCACGGGCACAAATAACCCGATCCAAGGCTCGACAATTTATCTTGAGTCGCCTGACGCATACCTGGTCTTCCGCGGAATTAAACCATCTGCAGTTGTCTCCACACTACTGGCCCAGGTCCGGGTCAGTGGCGCAGTTGCAGTTGCGGATTCAAACTGCAGGGTTGTCCACTACGCGATGGGCGCAGTGGTTGTGCCGCATCCAGCGACGTATAAGCCACTGCAAGTGTTCAGCGGGCCGTACTTCACAGGGGTATCCACCAACCTCGGCTACTACACTTACTACACCGGCAGCGGCCTAGGCGCGCTCAACAGCAATATTCGGTCGTTCAAACTTAAGCGCGGTTACGCCGTCACCTTTGCTGAGTGGGAGAACGGCTCGGGCTTGAGTGTCAATTACGTCGCGCAAGACGGCGATCTGGATATGAGCGTTTTACCGGCACAAATGGCTGGCCGGGTGCGGTTTGTTTACGTTGTGCCGTGGCGTTGGTCGAGCAAGAAAGGTGTGGCGGGCGACCCTGGCATCAGCCAACTGAACGTTCAATGGTGGTACAATTGGAATCTTAACCAAAACTCGACACGCGACCTCGAGTACGTGCCCATACGGCAAAACCGTTGGTGGCCGAGCTTATCCCAGGATTGGCGTAGTCGTGGTTCTGTGCACCTGCTCGGGTACAATGAACCGGATAAGTCTGACCAAGCAAACATGACCGTTGAAGACGCGATTGCGTCATGGCCAGACCTGCTGGCCACGGGCCTGCGCGTGGGTTCACCTGCTCCAACCGACGGCGGCCGGAGCAGTTGGTTGTACCCATTCATCACTCAGGCTGATGCAGCCGGGCTGCGCGTGGATTTCGTTGCCCTGCATTACTACTGGTGCTATAACCCTGCCGACCCGCAGGGCGCAGCCAACCAGTTCTACAATTTCCTGAAGTCAACCTACGACAATGTGCGGCGTCCGCTCTGGGTAACTGAATGGAACAACGGCGCGAACTGGACAAGCTGTGCAGACCCGACCTTTGAACAACAGGCAGCCTGTATTTCAGCCATGATTGACATGCTCGATAACACACCATTTGTCGAGCGCTACGCAATCTATAGTTGGGTCGAAGAATGCAGACAGGTCACAACCAACGGCGTCCTGACCCCAGCCGGGATCGTATATCGGGACAAACAGTCGCCAGTTGGGTACATGCAGAATCTGCCTGGTAATGGCACGCGCAGTTTTGCGCAGCTCGAGCTTGACGGTGACACACTCGACAGCTCCGGCTACGGCAACAACGGTGTTACAACTGGGTGCCCGGCCTACACCAACGGCGTGCGCGGCATGGCGTTGGTATTCGACGGCGCAACAACGCGTGTTACACTACCGCAAAATGTTGCGCGTGGCGATGCGTTCAGCTTCGCCGCTTGGGTGAACTGGCGCGGAGGTGCAGCCTGGCAACGGATATTCGACTTCGGCAGCAGCACAACACATTACATGTTTCTGACACCGAACACGTCCGGAGGCAAATTACAATTTGGCATCACAACAAACGGCCCGAGCGGTAAACAGTATGTTGAGACCGCCGGCCTGCCAGTAGGCCAATGGACGCATGTCGCTATTACACTCGCAGGCAATACAGCTCGCATCTACACAAATGGCACACTCGCAGCCACAGCAACTGGTATCACACTTAGACCATCGGTTGTGCGGCCGTTGTGCAATTACCTCGGCAAAAGCCAGTGGCCAGCCGACCCGCACTTCAATGGCGTGCTTGATGCGGTGCTCATAACCGATTACGCACTCTCCGCTGCGCAGGTTGCCGCGTTACTGACCAATACACCCCCACAGTTCACCAACAGTGTGTTTATCTTTCCTATGGCGACCGAGGGCGTGCCGTACTCAGCGAGTTTAGCAGGCTTTGCGATTGATCCTGACCCAGGTGATACGCTCACATTCAGCAAGCCAACTGGGCCGGCCTGGTTAAGTGTGGCTTCTGACGGCACGATCTCGGGTACACCGACGGGGTTTGATGGTGGCACAAACTGGTTCACTGTGCGCGTTGTGGATGCGGCTGGGCAAAGTGGTTATGCCGTTTTGGCCATCCCGGTCTTAACTTTCAGCGCGAGCGGCGTTTGGGGTGTTAACGCAGACGGGCTGTGGAGTGAAACAAACCGATGGGTTGGTGGGGTGGTTGCAACAGGGCCGGGCCAGACAGCTGATTTTAGCAAGCTCAACATCACCGCGCACAGGACAGTTACACTTGATGTGTCGCGTGCAATCGGCACATTGCGGTTCGGTGACACTGCGTCTCCATACTTCAACTGGACAATCGCCGCCACAAACGATGCTGCTCTGACGCTGGTTTCAACCAATACAGCAACGCCGCCGGCCATCTACGTTACAAACACAGCTACGCTTGCAGTGCCACTTGCGGGCACAAACGGGCTTAACAAGTTCGGCCCGGGCACGTTTGTGCTAGCAGCCAGCAACACACTCAGTGGCACGGTGGACATCGACACCGGCAGCACAACCGCAAACGATGGTATTGTACGGTTCGCCGCCCCAGGTGCAGCAGGAGCAGTTTCACATATCCGAATCCGCAACAACAACGATGGCAGCTCAACCTTGCAGTTGGATGGGGCAGCCGGAAACATAATCGTGCCGAGCAGACTTACGATCAATTGTCGGAACGTCAACGTGCCGGCCATTCAAAATCTAGCAGGCACAAACACACTAACCGGATTTGTTGGGCTCGAGGTGGGTGGCAACCGCGTAATCTATCAATGTGACTCTGGCCTGCTGGTTTTTGCGGGAACAAACCAGTACATAGGTACACTGACCGGCGGGCGCACTTACATTTTCGCCGGCGCAGGCGATCATCTTGTGGCAGGCCCGATCCATAACTCGACCAACGGCGCGCCGATACACCTGGCGAAAATGGGCACCGGCACGCTTACTCTTGCAGCGGCAAACACATACGGCGGCACAACCGCTGTCAGCAACGGCACAATGTATGTGAACGGCTCGATCAGCACGGGCGCTGTTACCGTTGCATCAGGCGCGCTGCTTGGCGGTACAGGCACAATAAACGGGCCGGTAACAATCGTTACTGGGGGCACAATCGCGCCCGGGGTCGGGATCGGCAGATTGACTGTAAACAATTCTGCCATATTCCAGCCTGGCAGCACGCTCCGGATCGAGCTTAACAAAGCAGCGGGTACAAACGATTTTCTACGTATCAATGGCACGCTGGCGCTCGGGGGAACTCTCGTTGTGACGAATCTGGATGGTGTACTTTGTCCCGGAGACACATTTACCGTGTTCCAAGCAAACACTATAACTGGCAGCTTTAGCGCGGTCGTGTTACCGGCGCTGAACTTTGGGCTTGCTTGGGACACAACCGGGTTGCCTAACGGAGTATTGCGGATTGCTGCAACAAACCCGCCTTCGGTTTCAGGAGCACAAATATCCGGCGAAGGCATTTTCCACCTTACGGGTATCGGCTCGGCTGCACAGCGTTATCAACTGCTTACCACCACAAATCTAACCCCACCAGTGGTGTGGTCGGTGGTCACAAACACGGTGGCCGACACAAACGGGCTGTTTGAGTTCGCCGACCCCGAAGCAACCAACTTCAACTGCAGGTTCTACCGCGTGCAAGCCATTCAATGAGGTGTGCCATGCGGTTTAAACCAAAGCTCAAGCGGAGTGTCTGGTTCGTCGGAGCTGTGGTGTGTTTAGCCGTGGCGTTGTTTTGCATGCGACAGGTCCCGGCTCGCGCCGCCCGTACTGAGAGTGGCCGTAATTCAAAGCGCGCGGCATGGGCAACGCCGATGAGCACGCCCGCGCAGAAGCCGCCAACTGCGCCGGCGTCTTTGCAGGCCGGTCTTTTATCCGGATGGCCAAATTCACAGTTGCGTCCCCTGCCAGTTGCGCGTGAAAGTTTGTACTTCGAATGGACTACCCCCGATGCTATGGACACAAACGTGCTTAGACTGATTGCGCACAACAGTCTGGAGTACGAGCGGCTTGTTGAAGAAAACGCGCGGATCCTAAGACGGCAATTGGTGTATCGGAAGGAACCCGTTGACGCGTTAGTTGAACATGCCCGTGCAATCGGTGTACCGCTCAAGCAACTTATGGTACCCGGCTTGGACGGACAGGAGTTTGTGGTCGAGTTAACTGAAGCGGACCTACATCCGTCCGGTGTTGAGGGCGCGTTTGCAGGGCGTTTGTCTAGTCGGCCGGATTCAATGGTAACAGTTGCGTTCAAAGGGGGGCGGGAGGCGTTCACTGTTATTTCACCCTCAGACGGCATTTATCTGCAGGGCGACCCGCGCGAACCAGGTGAAATCATTGTCAAAAGTATTGATCCGGAGCGGTACGTGCCCGGTGTATGCGGAACGCCATGAGACTGGTTGAAATGTCCAAGTCCGAAACCCGAAACAAATTCGAATGACCAAAACTCAAAATCCCAAAAAGGACCTGATGGCAGGCTTCGGACGTTCAAATTTTAGCTTCTTAATGCTTTTGAGTTTTGTGGTGGCGGTGTGCCCGAGCACTTGCGCGGGGATCGAAGCTGACCTGCTCTGCGCTTATGCGCCAAGTTATGCCGCAAGTGTCGGGGGTGAAGCAAACGCACAGGTGTTACTTGCCAACGCTGTTATTGGGAATAACTTTCTGAACCGTCAGAGTGGCACAGGCGCACGAATCCGCATAGCCGGCTACTACCGATCAACAAATGACCCGGTGGATTGGACGACCACAGGCGGCATGGTCGGTTGGCTCCAAAACAACGATGCACGTGTGGCTGATGTTGTAGCCTATGGTTCAGCAGTCGGAGCTGATCTTGTCATGTACGTGGTGAAAAACAGTGACTCCGGTAGCATTGCGGCTGTAGCACAACAGCCCGGCATCTACGCCGTCTATAATCCAGGGGCGGTATGGTATGTTGTGCTGGCACACGAGACCGGTGGCCACAACTATGGCCGAACGCACAACGACGGGCTCGTAAACCCTAAAACAATCATGCTTCATAATTACTGCAGTGGCGGTGCTACACCGCCGTACTTTTATACAAACCCCAGAATCTGGTTTAACAACGTTCAACTCATCGGCGACACAAATAACAACTGCAGCATGGGTGCATTGGTCAACGGCGGTGATAATTCGTTGCCCAGCCCGCAGCCCGTGGCGGACCGGCGCAGCCGGCCGGCAACCGGACCGAACCTGAACAATGTGCTCTTGCGCTGGGTATTCACAAATGCAGCCGGCGCCGCACCTGCCGGCACGACAAATTTCGATCTGATAGGTAGCGCACCAGCCGTTGTCCGCGGCAACGGCGCTACCTACACTGGGAAAGCCCTGCGAATCCCAGGCGGTACAACCGGCAATGTGCCGATGAACTCGATGTCGGCTTACATTGACCTGCCGAACGGGATTATTTCCGCGCACACAAACATTACCATCGAGATCTGGGCTACACTGCTCTCGACGCAAAACTGGGCTCGCATCTTTGATTTCGGCCGGACGATTCAGGCCGGGGACGGCTACGGCGCACCGGGCGAATACACGGGATTGCCCGGAACGCCCGCCCCAGGCATCACCCAGTCCTCGGACAACATTATGCTCAGTGGGTTTATCGGTACGGACATCAATCAGCAACGATTCGAGGCACGGCTCGACGGCGGCACGCAATTCCGGATTGATTCGGGCCTGCGCACCAGCATCGGCGTACTGCATCTTTACACTGTCACCTTTACTGCTGGCGTCGGCGCTTACGCCGGAACCGGCGGGCGGTGGCAGTGGTACCGCGACGGTTACCCAATCGGATACCTGGATGTGAGTAACCGCCTGGCTGAAATCGAAGACGTCAACAACTGGCTCGGCCGATCAATGTGGAGCGCAGATAACAATGCGAATGCGGACTACCACGAAGTGCGCATCAGCAATGTTGCGCTTGATCCGCGGGCGGTGTTGGCTAACTATCTGCTTGGGTCGCAGTATTTCCCTGCAGCCAATGTCTGGCTTACCAACAGCGACGCTGTGGGAGCAAGCTCGTTCAATGGGGCTGGTAACTGGAACAATGCAAGCCCGCCAGCAGGCACAAATACCTATGACACGTTGACCTTCACACTGCGCACACCGGCTGCATCAGGCAATTTTACCTTCGGCGGTACGTCCTTAAACTTGTCTGGGGGTACATTGATCTACAACGGCACAGCAAACAGCACAATTACAGTGTCGAACCTCGTGCTTGACGGCGGCACCGTGTACCACGGCGGCTCAGGCACATGCACTTTGACTGGCAACGTAAATGTGACCACCAACGGCGGTGTGTTTAACGCTGTCAACAGCACATTCAACGTCACAGCAAATATAACTGGAGACGGGTCTCTGACGTTTTTGGGTAATCCAACAACGTTGTCCGGTGCGAACACATCGTTTACGGGCAAGGTTTACATCGGCACCGGCGCCGCAGGCACCGTTGTGATAAATTCACAGGCGCGACTCGGGGCAAGCCCGGCTGTGTTCACGCCCGATCAACTCGTGCTCAACCGCGGCACACTACAAACAACTGCGACCACGGCGCTGGACGATCCGAATCGCGGCATTCTGCTGGATGTAAGCGGTGGCACGTTCAATGTGGCGAGCGGCACAACGCTCACCCTGGCAAGTGTGCTTTCGACGCCGGCAACACCCGCAAACGTGGTTGTGGGCGCTTTGACGAAGTCAGGTGCGGGCACGCTGATTCTCAACAGTCCGAGCAACACGTTCAAAGGCACAGTGTTTGTTGACACTGGCAGCACGACCGCAAATGACGGCACGTTGCGTGTGGCAAACAACCGCGTGCTTGCAAACGCAAAATCCCCCATATTCATACGCAACAATAATAGTGGCAGCTCGACTTTACAGTTGGACGGCTCCACCGAATCGATAACCCTGCCGCAGGCTATCTCGCTTAATGGCCGCAACAACACTGTAGCTGCCATTCGCAACATGGCCGGCACAAACACAATTGCAGGGGGCATCACCATCAATGTAGGCGGCAGCTATTACATCATTCAATCCGACGCCGGCCGATTAAATCTTGGCGGCACAATTACGTCAGTGGCAACAGGCACGCGTACGGTTACTTTCCAAGGCAGCGGCGATATCTCTCTGACAGGTGTAATTGCAAACGGTAATGCCACGGTGACCGTGTCCAAGACAGGTTCAGGCACGCTGATCTTGGCTGGAACCAACACTTATACCGGGACGACAACTGTCAGCGGCGGCACTTTGCTTGTGAATGGCTCGATTGGCACCGGTGCAGTGACGGTAAGTTCGGGCGCAACGTTGGGTGGGACTGGCACAGTCAATGGGCCAGTTACAGTCCAAGCCGGTGGTGTGCTAGCGCCCGGCAGCACCGGCATCGGCAGTTTAAATGTGAACAACTCGGTCACACTGCAGCCCGGCAGCACAGTGCGCCTTAAGATGGATCGTTCAACCATGACAAATGATACACTGCGTGTGACGGGTACATTGAGCTGTGCGGGTACACTCGCAATCACCAATCTCGGCGGTGAATTTGTTGCTGGGGACAGATTCAGGCTGTTTAGTGCGGGAAACTACGGTGGCGGTTTTGCCTTTTATTCGTTGCCTGAGTTGGCGTCCAATTTAGTGTGGAAGACGAGTCGGCTCATGAAAGACGGCACGCTCTGGGTTGCCAGTACTGTGCCGCCGGTCATCACGCAGGCATCAGTAGCCGGCCAGAATTTCATATTGACCGGTTCGGGTGGTACACCGGCCTGGACGTTTTACATACGTGCCACCACCAACATTGCGCTGCCATTTGCCCAATGGGAACGAATCGCCACGAACAACTTTAATCCCGATGGCAGCTTTGTGGTGACTAATTTGATTGATTTTGGTATGCCCCAACGGTTTTACGTGATTGAGGTTGAATGAAAACCCTAAATCGCTTCGCTGCATGTTCTGGCCTGCCCAAACAAACCCGAAAAAAGTGGAATTTTGCACTATTTTCCGCTGTCGCCGGCCATCACATCGTTCAATCGCAGTTGCGGTTGTCACGTATCTGGCGCAAATCGCGATTGCGCTTGGTCAAACGAATTTTGCCGTGCTCGCCCAGGACGGCGCATGGTGCTGGTACAGCGACCCGCGCGCCGTGTTTCACAATGGCATTTTGTACTTTGGATATGTGCGCGCTGCAGACGGCAAGACTGTGCTGAGTGCGTTCGACCTAAATACAGGCCGGAGCACCGAGCTTTGGACAAGCACACGCACCGAACGCGATGACCATAACGTGCCCGGGCTACTGGTCAAACAGGACCGAACCATGCTCGCGGTTTACGCCAGGCACGGCACAGACAGGTTCTTCGCATACAGACTTGCCAGCTCTACTAACCCGTGCACACCAACAGACTGGGGACCCGAGCTCGTTAGTGCCAACACAGGCGCAGGCGTGACGTATGCAAACCTGTTCCAACTCGCAGCCGAGTCGGGGCGCATTTACAATTTTGCGCGCAACCTGAATTACAACCCGACAGTGTTCGTCTCCACCAATGGCGGCGCGACCTGGTCAGCACCGCAAATCGTCATTCGCACGGGTACAGGCGGCACACGGCCGTACGTTAAGTTTTCCGCAGACTACATTGATCGGATTGACTTTCTTTACACAGACGGGCACCCCCGTGACGTTGCAAATTCGCTCTACCACATGTATTACCGAGGCGGCGCCTTTTTCAGAACCGACGGTACACCCCTAAAATACTTGACGAACCTGCCGATACTGCACGATTCGGGTGAACGCGGCTCGGTTGTTTACCAGTACAGCGACGCGCCGCAGTCGGACCCGAACCAATGGATACCCACTGCTCGGGCGTGGTGCTGGGAAATCGCCACCGACAGCAACGGTGCCCCTGTGTGCGTGTTCACGGTACAGCGCGATAATGTCACAGGCACAAACTGGTTCGATGACCGCATCTACTACTACTACGCGCGGTGGACGGGGTCGAACTGGCAGAAACGGTTCATCGCGCACGCCGGCCGCCCGCTCTACGCTGCTGAAGACGACTACGCAGGTGGCATATGCATTGATCCACTGGACACACGCGTGGTCTATATCTCAAGTAATGCACAAGACCCGCTTAATTTGGCTGACACGACAAATGTGCCGCTCCGACCAACTGGCCGATACGAACTGTGGCGCGGTGTTACAACAAACGGTGGTCTGAGTTTTACGTGGCAACAGATCACATCTAATTCGCCCGTGGACAATCTGCGTCCGTATGTGCCACGTCGTAACGGAGGTGAGCCATGTGTGCTCTGGTTTCGTGGCACTTACACAAGCTACACTTCGTTCAATTGTGCGATCGTCGGCCTGTTCACAACTAAAGTACCGCAGACAAACGCGCCAGCGAGCGGTGTTTGGGTTTCAGACGCCAACGGATTATGGGGCGATCCGACGAACTGGTTGAACGGGCTTGTTGCAGATGGCACAGGCAGTACGGCAGATTTCAGTACTCTTGATATCACCGCTGACCGCACCGTTATACTGGAGTCATCGCGCGCAATTGGCATATTGCGGTTTGGTGACACTGCAGGTGGTCAAAACTGGACCTTGGCCGCAGCCGACAACGCCGAGCTTACCCTAAGTGCGCCAGCGCCCTACATAACTGTGCTGCAAAACACGGCCACAATTAACGTACCGTTATGCGGCACTAATGGGTTGACCAAAACCGGTCCGGGCACACTTGTTCTGGCGACCAGCAATAAGTTGAGCGGTACCTTGTATTTCGACACTGAAAGCAGTTCGGCTGATGACGGCCGGATACGACTGGCGCATCCACTTGCAGCGATGCTGTTGGGCGCAATCCTACTCAGAAACAACAACAGCGGCAGGTCAACACTTGAATTGGACGGCTCAACTGGAGGTATTGGGATTGCATGCCCGGTGACAGTCAGTTGCAGGAATAACGACACACCCGCAATTCGCAATGTGGCAGGAACAAACACACTCAGCGGTTTTTTCGGGCTTCAAGTCGGTGGGAACCGTGTGATCCTTCAATCTGATAGTGGACAATTGACACTTGCCGGTACGAACCAATACATCGGCTCACTTACAAATGCGCGCAGCTACATTTTCAGCGGTTCAGGCGACTTTTTTCTGAGCGGGCCGATCTCCAACTCGACGAACGGCGCGCCGATCAACCTTGTCAAGCTCGGGCCCGGCACACTCACGATCGGGTCGGCTTGCACTTACACTGGCACAACTTCAATTAGTAACGGTATGCTCCGGCTCAACGGCAGCCTGCAGAGCGCACATGTAACAGCGGCCGCAGGCGCATTGGCCGGCACAGGCACAGCAGCAAACGCCGTAATTGTGCTACCTGGTGGGCGGCTTACGCCGGGCCAACCCGAAGCTATCGGCAGACTCAATATTCATGGTGCGTTAACGAATTCCGGCATGATCTTTATCAGGCTCAGCAAAACAGGTTCTGACTTGACCAATGACGCACTCGGCGGCATGGCTTGGCTGCATTGTGGTGGGCAGTTGCAATTGACGAACATCGGGCCGGGTGTGCCAACGGTTGGCGATGCATTCAAGTTGTTTTATGCGACAAATTACTCGGGCATGTTCGACTCAATTGTGCCCCTGACACCCGGGCCCGGGTTAAGTTGGGACTCAAGCCGGCTCTACACGGAAGGTGTGCTTGGTATTAAGCTGGGTACCGTTGACACGCGTGTTGCACGAGTAACAATTGAAGGGACAAACTTTGTAGCTTACGGTGTCGGTGGCCCGGCCGGGTACACATTCACCGTTGTCTGTGCGACAAACCTCGCCCTGCCCGTGTCGGCCTGGTCAGCGGTAACAACCGGCACTTTCGATGCCGCTGGCGCATTTGGCTTCACGAATCCGATCACATTTGCCGTGCCGCAGAAGTTTTTTACCATTCGGATTCCGTGAAATGCGCACGAATCCTTTCGTGGCTTTGGATTGAAGGTGGGCCAGAGCTTGTGTTCTCACATCAAAGGCAGCCTGCTAAGTAAGATGACCAGAGAGAATTTTCCTCAGTTCCAGCGGAGCGCAATCGTCCTGCGATTGTGCCGGAGAGCGCATCTGGCATCGTGCCTACAAACGTGATCATACTTAGTCTTGGCCAGAGCCACGGAGCAGGCGCAGCTGCACCACCGAGTCTTTCAACTTTTGCGCTTTAGTGGACTCGGCCGAGCGCATTAAAATCGCGCCATGCTCCAACAACTAACAGCCCAATTGCGTGCGGGGCAAGACCTCGACGCAGACCAGATCAAAGCTGCCGTTGCCGGGCTCGTTGACGAAACTCTGGCACCTGAGATAAAAGCCGACTTTCTCGAAGCATTAGCGCGCAAGGGCGAAACGCCGTACGAAATAGCTGGGTTCGTGCGCGAGTTGCTCGGCTATGCTATCATACCAGAACTTGATCCTGCCACCCGCAGCGGCGCAATCCTTGATGTTGTCGGTACAGGGGGCGACAGGCTTGGCACATTCAACATTTCAACCGCAACTGCCCTAATTTGCGCCGCTGCAGGTGTCACGGTGGCAAAACACGGTAATCGCGCCGCAACATCGCAATGCGGCAGCGCAGACGTGCTCGAAAAGCTCGGCGTGCGGATTGATCTCGGACCGGATGAAGCTGCAGTTTGGCTGCGAGAGCGCAGGTTTGCATTTTTCTTTGCGCCGAGGTTCCACCCTGCCTTCAAACACGTTGCGCCCGCACGTAAGCTGTGCGCGCAGCGCGGCCAGCGCACTATTTTCAACTTTCTCGGTCCGCTCCTGAACCCAGCGAGGCCCACAGCGATGCTGGTTGGTGTGCCGCAACCTGAGTTTTGCGAGCCGATTGCGCGCGTGCTGCAATCACTGGGCACAGCCCGCGTAATGGTTGTGTGCGGTCAAGTGCCAGACGTACACAGTAACCTGCAAGATGCAACCCAACTTGGCACACAGCCGCAGCGAATTTTCATGGATGAACTTTCTACACTCGGCCCGAGTAGAATTGCGGAGTTTTACCACGAGCATGGATTTACTACCTCGAAATTTGAGCCGTGTGCGCTGCCGGTTCAGCCTGCTGCATTGGTTGACCTGCGCGGGTGCGATGTCGAAACGAATGCGCGGATCATCTATGCAATTCTTGCTCGGACCGAACGGGGGCCGAAACGGGACATTGTGTTACTCAATACAGCAGCAGCATTGTTTGTCGCCGGTCGGACAAGGTCGATCAACGAAGGTTGGGACATTGCACTTGAGGTGATCGAAAGCGGTCGCGCTGCTGAAAAACTGGAAGAATTGCGTAAGCGCTGAACCTGTGTGCTTGTGGAGTTTAGCATACCGAAGAAGAGCCGAAAACTCGCGCGCTTATGCGCTGCCGTAAAACGAAATGCCGTCCGGCAAGATTTCAGCCTGCAGGTTTTGTTTTGTGCGCGCTTTTTACTTTATTCTGCGTTTCTGCGGTTTTTTGTTCCGTGCGACACGGAAAACCCTGCATTCTGGCTGCGAATAAAAGAAAAATCCACTTGCCAAAAGCCAGCTTGGTGCTTTAGTAAAAATCGAGCGGTGCGCATATGGCGGAATTGGCAGACGCGCTGCTTTGAGGTGGCAGTGGGGCAACCCGTGCAGGTTCGAGTCCTGCTATGCGCACCAGTGGCTCTTGCGTTTGGAGGCCGATGGATTCCACATCCAGGCCGACCGAGTTTTTTGTCGGAGCCAAGTCCGAACCCGGAAAAACTCAGTTTAAAAATCAAGCACGGTCTAGGGTGGTAAAAACTTAAGTTTGCAGCCTCAATCGCAGGTGTACGAAGTTGTGCACCGAAACATCGATACCAAATACCAACATTACGGCACTTCGGATTTCTATTCACAGACAAACGCCCCACAGCGCAACGGCCAGCTGTTCGTCTGGTTCCATCATTGTCCCAGTAATGGTTCCTCAATCACTCGCAGCCAGTCGCAGGCTGAGCGCTAACCCACAAGCGACTGACACCAGTCAACTACATTTGTGCAGAACGCTTGTAGCAGCAGGCTGCAAAAGTGGATTCGGCCCAATTCGGCTATAAATTTTCCTGCGCACTTTGTACCAGTGCTTTCCATGCTTGAGGATTGCGAGTCACAATCGTTTCGCACAAGTGCGGTCTATATTCCGATCCAAGCAAGTTGCCTTGCATATTGCGTTTTATGAAAGAGGCTGTTTTCAGTACTTTGTAGTTTCGCATGTCACCAAGAAAATTGGCGTGGCTAGGTTGCAAACACGACGAATGCCCCCACCATAGCAATCGCCTTCTTGCAAGTCGGCTTTACCTCGACGCCATCCGCCGGTTAAAACAAAAACTCCTGCAATTTTCTTCTCTGGATAACAGCGATACACAAACAACATGGCGTTGAAAAAATGCATGTTGCTGGAAGACCCACCCTCAAAATCATTGGTTTTTACGTGTTTTTTCAGGCGAAGATGGCTTCTTCAACGGCCTACAATGCATATGGTCAACCATTTGTTGTGTTTTCATCGCAATCCGGGCCACTGTTCAAGCATGTGTCGTGTCTTGCCTCAATCCGCGATCATTGGTTTTGCACACGCATTCCGTGCGCCCGAAGGCAGCAAACTTTATCCTGTTAGGTCCCGTCAGGGTCTAACTTATAGAGGTGGTTTTGGTGAACTCGGCAAAGTAGATGCGCTGGGAAGTTCAACGCTTCGGTGGACAATAAGCACCGACGAATTTTTCGATGTACTTACCGATCAGGTCTGTCTCGATGTTGACCGCGTCGCCGACATTGCGTTGTCGGAGATTTGTCACCTCAAACGTATGGGGAATTATCCAGATGCGGAAGGTGCGTTTGGTTACACCGGCCACAGTAAGGCTTATGCCGTCAACCGCAACTGACCCTTTGTAAACGATATACCGCATCAGCTCTGGCGGGGCGGTGATCTCGAGCATGTAATCCCGACCCACTCGTTCCCAGCGCGTGATCTTGCCGAGGCCGTCAATGTGTCCTGTGACAAAATGACCGCCAAATTCATCCGCCGCGCGCAGCGGTCGTTCGAGGTTCACGAGCGTACCAGGCTTGACAAACTGCAGATTGGTTCTACGCCAAGTTTCCTCGAGCAGATCAAATCTCACCAGTGCAAAAGCAGCTCGGCGCTTCAGCTCAACAACCGTAAGGCAACAGCCGTTAACAGCAAGACTGCCGCCCACCTTGAGCCCACGCGCGCAGTTCTGGGCGCGTACGGTCAGTTGAATTGCTTTTGATGTGGGCTTGACACACTCGACTGTGCCTGCTTCTTCGACAATTCCGGTAAACATAAACCTGTAAAATGCATGCTGCGTGCGCCGTTTTCGGCTCAAGCATTTGTTGTCTGCTTGACGCGCGCGGTTAACAACAAGTCTTCACCCAGGCGGCGCCATTTAACATCGCAAAGATGCACTGCATCAGCAAGGCTGGTTGCGCCTTTGCCGGAGACAGCTCTCAAAGCGTGACGACCACCGATGACCTTTGGCGCGTAGAAAAATGCAATCCGGTGCGCCAAGCCACCTAGTAAAAACGATGCATTCACTTCGCCACCACCCTCGACAAGCAGGCTTGTAACATCCTGTGCACCGAGCTTTTTCAACAGCCAGTGTAGATCTATTTGCAACGGTTCCGATGCTTTGCGGTTTTCCACCAGCGGCCCTACTACCACGTTCGCACGTTGTGCCAGTGCAATCACACGATCGCTCGGGGCGCGGTCACCTACAACAATTGTGGTTAGCGCCGCGAACTTGTCGGTTACCACTTTTGCGTGCAGTGGTGTGCGTGCCATCGAATCGAGCACAATACGACGTGGTTGTTTTGAACCAAGCCGTTTGAGCCCGTACCGGATTGTGAGGCTCGGGTCATCAGCAAGCACAGTATTGACACCAACCAGTATTGCGTCTGCGCCCTGGCGAAGCTTCATTGCAAATGCGCGTGCGCGGGTTGCCGTGATCCATTTCGATTCGCCTGTTGCAGTTGCGATTTTGCCGTCAAGTGTCATTGCGGCTTTTACAGTCACAAACGGCGTGCGGTGCACGACCCAATGATTGAACGGTTCGTTGAGTTGCGTGGACTCGGTAGCAAGCACACCGGCAGTAACAGTCACCCCGGCACGGCGCAAAATCTGAACCGCCCGGCCTGCGTGTGCGGGATTCGGGTCAATGGCACCGATTACAACCCGTTTAATGCCAGCGGCAATTATTGCTTTGGTGCACGGTGGCGTGCGTCCATAGGTCGAGCATGGCTCAAGCGTAACTACAAGTGTTGCGTTTTTTGTGTTTTGACCATTTTGCAGGGCGTCCCGGATGGCCTCGATTTCAGCATGTGGCATGCCCGCCCCGAGATGCCAGCCGCAACCGATAATTCTGCCGCCCTTGACCAGAACCGCGCCAACCATTGGGTTGGGCGAAGTCAGCCCGTAGCCGCGCCGGGCCAGCTGCAGTGCAAGGCGCATCAGGTCAGGATCGGTCATTTCCTGTCGTGTAACAGGCGTATTTACGCCTTGGTTTAGCTACCCCTGTCGAGTTTGGCGAGCAGCTCGTCGTTTGTTTGATGTTTCTTAAGCGCAGCAATGAGGGTTTCCATTGCCTCGACTGGGTTGAGGTCAACCATCATGCGGCGCAGCTTGCGTACGGATTCGATCTGATGTTTCGGGAAAAGTTTCTCTTCTTTGCGCGTGCCGCTCTTCGGGATGTCGATTGCAGGGAACAACCGCCGATCGGCCAGCTTACGGTCGAGCACAAGTTCCATGTTGCCCGTGCCCTTGAACTCTTGAAAGATCAGCTCGTCCATGCGCGAGCCGGTGTCAACAAGTGCAGTTGCAATAATCGTCAGTGACCCGCCCCCTTCGATCTTGCGCGCAGAGGCGAACATGCGCCGCGGAATTTCGAGCGCGCGCGCGTCAACGCCGCCTGTCATTGTGCGGCCGCTGCTGCCGAGCACGTTGTTGTAGGCGCGTGCTATTCTTGTAAGCGAGTCCATCAGCACAAAAACGTCCTTGCCGCATTCGACCATTCGCCGGCACCGTTCGATGGTAAATCGCGACAGGCGCACGTGTGTGTCCAGGTCCTGATCGTTAGACGACGCCACAACCTCGGCTTTGACGGACCTTTGAAAATCTGTGACCTCCTCGGGCCGTTCGTCAATCAGTAGCACAATAACACATACTTCGGGATGATTGGCAGTGATTGCATTTGCGATCTGCTTGAGCACAGTTGTTTTGCCGCTGCGCGGCGGCGAGACAATCAAGCCGCGCGTGCCTTTGCCGATGGGTGTTACAAGGTCAATTACACGTGTCTCGATCAAATCGGGTGTGGTTTCGAGCTTAAATTTCTCGACTGGATCAATTGTGACAAGGTTTTCAAACCGGCCAAGTTTGAGATATTCCTCGAACGGCATGTCGTTGACGCGCTCGACGGCCTTTAGCTGCGGACTGTTGCCGCGGTGCGGCGGCTGAAGGGGCCCGTACACGTGACACCCTTCGCGCAGTGAATTTTTCCTGATCGTGTCCGGGGACACAAACACGTCCGTAGGTTTGGGACAGTAATGACGTTCAGGCGTGCGCAGAAACCCGAAACCCTTGTCGGATATTTCGAGGTAACCCGAGCCGTATTCGGTGGCGTTGTCTTTTTCTGTACTCATAACCGACTGTTCCTGCGTGCTTTTTGGGCAAAAACCCAGAAAAACCGCTTTTTGAATTATTGAGTTTGGGAAGCTGCTGCTCGCCGACACATCAACCCAAATTCCGACGGCCTGCAGCAATCAGACCTTTGACTGCGTTATTTTTACCCCAGAGCCTAGCGTTATGCAACTGATTTTTTTGGAGAAAAACCTAACCGTGATTGGGCCAGTGGTAACGCTTTGTCCGCAAACCACGCCCGTGAACAAATTATCCGATGAGATCAACAAGCGCAATTTGTGCCCCCGAATAATGTTCCTTAGCCAAGTGAAATTTTTCGCCTGTCCGGCAAGATTTAACGTCGCTAGTCTGGACATTCCGGTTTGTCTCAGTAATTTCGATTAGTACGAAGTAAGATGAACACAGAAACCAAAGGAATGTTGGACCTGATTTTTGGGCGGCGCAGCATTCGTGTGTTTGCACCCGGCGTGGTTGATGACGCAACTGTAACCAAGCTGCTCGAGGCAGCCATGGCCGCCCCATCGGCAGTGTGCAAAGACCCGTGGCGGTTCGTGGTCGTGCGAGACCGCAAGACCCTGGAAGCCCTTGCGGGCGTGTTGTCCAACGGACAGATGTTGCACAGTGCAGCGCTTGCGATTGCTGTGTGCGGCGATATCGAGTCGGCACATGACCGGCAATTAAGCTACCTGTTGCAGGATTGCGCTGCTGCAATTGAAAATCTGCTATTGGCGGCCCATGCATTTGGCTTGGGCGCATGTTGGCTCGGGGTTCACCCACGTGAAAACCGGATCAACCGCGTTAGAGAGATTTTGGGAATACCCCCAGAAGTGATTCCAGTTGCGTGTATTGCACTTGGCAAGCCGGGCGAACACAAACCCGCTCGAACACGGTTTAACCCGGCTTCTGTCCATTACGAAAAATGGTGAGCGCGCTTTTGCGAGCGTGCCCAAACCAACTTTCGGTCAAGGCACGATAACCGCGCGGTAAAACCGCTGGTTGTACACGCTTGATTCTGGATCGGAAAAGTAAACCGGGCTTGTACCGAGCCAATTGGTTCCCACTGGCGTCCAATCGAGAAGATTCGTTGAACCTTGCACGATAACTCGCCAGCCGGCTGGACCGCTCAGGTTGAAGCCGAACAAACCGTTTATGAAGCCGAAACTGGCATCAGCAGTGTGAATTATCGGTGGCGGCACTGGAGCTGTCCTGATCGTCAAAGCCCATCCGCCTTGGATGACGCCCACGTAGTGGTCGGGGTTATCATCCGCTACGTATAATGACCATGCGCCGTTCGGGTTCGTTCCGGCAAGCACAGCCAGGTTTGTCGTGTACGGGCCGGTTGGCGCTGGACTGGGCATCGCGTCTGGTGGGGGATAGTCTGTTGGTTTGTAATAACCAGGTACGATCTGCCCTGTCCAGGGCAAAACGTTGGTTGCAACCATCGTGAAATGCAGGGTGACATTTGTTATTGGCACTGTGCCGCCTGCGTCTGACATGAGCATGATCTTCTGCCCTTGTGGGCCGACCAGCACGATGTCGAGGTCAGCCGGCGCGGAATGCGTGAGGTTACTCAATGTAACACGAACGCCGTCTATTGTACCCATGAGACCCTCGACAAGAATCTGGGATGGATAAGGCAAAGCCCTGTTTGTACCAAGTGCGATTTGGATTGGTGTTGAGTTAGCGAAGTTTGTTGTGGGATAGACCACCACAAGTTGGGCAACTGCACTTGTGACGCAGCCGTAGCTGTTACTGACGATGACAGAGTAGTAACCTGCCTGATTGGTTTGGATATTATGTAATGCAAGAGTTGCGTTTGTTGCACCTGGGATTGGTATGGAGTCTTTTCGCCACTGGAAGTGCATGGGTAACATGCCGACGGCGACAACACTGAATGTAGCGGTTGTGCCTAGTACATTGGTTGAGCTTGTTGGGCCGGCAAAAATCACCGGGCCAACGAGCTTGTCCTCGGTAAACCAAGTGGAGCCATTGAATTTGCCGCCTACTGTGCATCCGCGGGCGCGGACAGCGCCACAGGTTCGAATCTGCACTCCAGCAAGTTCCCATCCGTTGGCAATTCGTGTGGGTACCCCCAAGCTGATCCAATCGGTTCCATTTGTTGAATACTCGAACAGTGTCCAGCAAACTTCGGGACTTGCGCTGCTGCGCAACCATCTAAGTGTTGTGCCTGTAAAGTTCAGGCTGTGTGTTGCGGCCGGTGTGTTCAGTAGCCGGGCGAGATTTGCTCGGTTTACCCCTCCCAGTGTATCGAACCTGCCTCCAGCTAAAACGTTCCCGTCGGCCTGCAGAGCCAACGCGTGCACAGCGCTGTACAGCACGCCGACTTCAGGGATAAAACTTGGGTCAAGTGTTCCGTTGGCATAGAGTCGGCCGATGCAACTGCGCGCGCCGCCACCGAGCCGTGTAAATGATCCCGCTACTAACATTTTGCCATCGGTTTGGAGGGCTAGTGCATCAACCGTGCACTCCGTGCCCGGGTTAAAGTTTGTATCGAGCGTTCCATCCGAATTAAGTCGGCCAATGCTTTCGCGGATTTCATCCCATATTGCGTCGAAACACCCTGCCAGAACGATTTTTCCGTCTGGCTGGACAAGCGCGCTTTGCACGAAGGCATACTCGTTTCCCACAACCGCCGCAAAGCTTTGGTCGAGAGACCCGTCCGGGTTTAGCCTGGCAATGTTGGTACGGCTCTGGCCGTTTACCGATGCAAACCTGCCTGCCACGATGATTTTTCCATCCAGCTGCACTGCTAAGGAATAAACGGTGGCGCTTTCGTCACCTGCAATTGCCGGCTCAAAGTTTGTATCGAGGGTTCCATCCGGATTGAGCCGGGCCAAATTCGACCTTGTCAAACCGCCGAACTTATCGAACCAACCGCCCACGAGGATTTTGCCATCTGGTTGAAGTGCAAAACAGTTGACCGGTTTGTTTGCGCCCAACATAAACGTTGTGTCGCATGTCCCGTCCGGATTGAGTTGGGCAATGTTCGTGCGACTGTAGCCATCTATCTGGTCGAAATATCCACCGATTAAAATCTTGCCGTCGGGCAGCAGAGCTATGCAGTTAACGGTGGTGTCGCCTAACCCTGAGATCACCGGGCAAAATGCCAGATCAACCGTGCCGTCTGCAAAAAGCCGACCAAGTTGGGTTCGACTTTGTCCGGCAAGTTGTGTGAACTCGCCGCCAACAATAATCTTTCCATCAGGCTGCAAAGCAAAAGCGTGCACCGAATTGTTTGCTCCCGGATTAAAACTCGGGTCAGGTTGCGTCATGTTAACAACCAAAGTGGCTACTGCGCTTGTAACTGCGCCGAAGGTATTTGTTACAACTGCTACATAACCGCCAGCATGTTCAAGCTGCACGTTGGTAATGACGAGCGTTGCGTTTGTTGCACCGATGAGTTGCGTGTCATCCTTAAACCAGCGGTACGCAAGTGGCGTTGTCCCAACTGCCACCACATTGAAGGTTGCAGTTTGGCCGACGTTTCTGTTCTGGTTCGTGGGGTTTGCCAAAATGGCAGGGTCAAGAACCTTCACAACTGCGATTGAATTGGTGATGCAATTGAACCAGTTCGACACAACAACGCTGTATTCGCCGGCGTCAACCCCATAGCAGTTGACGACCGTCAGTGTGTGGTTTGTTGCGCCAGTAATGCGCCCGCTGTTGGTGAGATCGGTGCCGTTTTTACGCCATTGATAGCTCAGTGGCAAGGTGCCGATTGCTTCCACAGTCAATTGGAGTGATTGACCGGCATTAAGTGTGACTTCAGTTGGTAGGTTTGTGACCAGTGGGTCTGTGACGGTTAACACCGCAACCTCGCTGGTTACGCTGCCATACGAATTGGACACAACAACGGTGTACACACCTGCATCCCCACCATAGAGATTGCTGATTACGAGGCTGGCGGTTTGTGCGCCGGTTATCCGGTCTCCATCAGCCAAGTTGGTGTTGCCCTTTCGCCACTGGTAACTTAACGGTACGGACCCGATTGCAAGCACGTTTAGGGTTGCAGTTGAGCCGAAGCTGTTGGTTTGGCTGGCTGGTTGTGTGCGTATGATTGGAGGCGTGCCGGTAATCGTGAAAATGACGTCGTCGTACGGCCCTTCAATTGGTTGGATTAGTATCCCACCCGATACGCCCCGGACGCTTGTTTCATCGCAATAATGACTTGCTGATTCGGCGTAAGTGCAATCAGCCGCCACATGCACGATCACGTTGTTTGATAGGATCAACTCTATCGTGTTAGTTTTATCCAGGTCATCACTGTCCTCGTCGGTAATCAGGATGAATGCCTTGTTTGCGTTTGGCCTGAAAAAGTAGGTCTGAATCGCCAGTCTGATTGCCTCAAACCCGGGTTCGTTCCCGCCCCAATCTGTCCAATCATTTAACGGGGCAATCCACTCGGCAAACTGCTGCTTATCTGGAGTCAGTCCGTCCCCTATGATTTGCGGCGCGCCGTCGTCTGAGGATTGCCCGAATACCACAACACCAAGCTGAAAATCAATCCCGGCCAATTGTAGCGCATCGCTAAACAGTAGCATGTTTGTGTAAACGGCGTTTAGTCTGCTGGCCATACTCCCACTTGCATCCACCAGAAAAACAACGTCGGCCTTTGGCATTTGATTAATGGGGCGTGGGCCGTCGGCAGACTCAGAGTTGGCCCACGATTCGCCAAGCCCGCTTGCCTTGCTTTTATCGGCGGTACCGCGGTAATTCGCGGTCGGTCCCAATATTCCCGTGTTAAACGGTTGTGCATCGCGGGATAGTGATTTTAAACGCTCTCGTTTGAAGGCCATGTCATATCGAGCTTTGCTATGGGACGAGATTGACGTGTTGATTGCCTCCCGCGCGGAACTGCTCAACACTTTTCCATCTGCTGAAAGCGCTTTGACGCAGACCACCGCAATGCCCCGTACCCACACATTGCTTAATGTCAAAGCCGTCTGGTATGGAAGCGCCACCGAGGTGTAAATCCTTTCGCCATCTGCCGCATAACAATCGATCTCAAATGAAGCAGCCGGCCTTGCGCAACACGGGTACCAGCGCAGTTCGGCAATGTCGCGTGTCGGATCAGCTTGAACTCTTAAGTCCAGCCCAAAAACTTGCGCAGCAAAGCCGTAAACCGCAATCAGCAACCCAAACCAGCTTTGAGCCAACGTACGGTTGCCCCACGTGTTGTTGTGCCCATTTATAAAGTCATTCTGCATTTCGGCGACGTACGAAGCATTGTCTCTTTAACACAATCCAGCGGCTGTTAGCATGAGCCGCACAATAAAAATAACCCAACACGTCAACCCTAATGCGAATTTTTATAGTATTTCCCCAGCTTCTTACGTCCAAGTACTGCTGTTTTTCCTAGACCTGTCGCCTGCCTTTTCCGACTAACAGCTAAAACACCGCGCCGTGGCAGGTCTTTAAAATTGACCGCACCGGCGCGAACGCTTCCACCAAACAAAAACTCTGCGTTACTGTTTCCCGGTTTACTGCGAGTTTACAGTCCACAATGTTAAAAGCTTTTCCAAACACTGCCAGCCTTTTTTGACCCGATCTTCGCATAGGGGATTAACCCAAGCCGATTTGTTGAGACAAATTGGCGCGCCTGTGATGGTGTTTTTTCGGTAATGTCGGCACCGTTATTTTTAGCGTTTTTTACGGGTTTTGGGAAAGTGGGTTTTAGCTTACCGCGAAGGGGTAAGCGATGCCATTTTGCCGTTGTTTGTTTCTTGATGAGCCAGGCTTTTGTCCGGTGGTCTCGGCCAACAAATCGGCGCCAGTTCAGAAGGTGTCTCAAAAGCACTGTAAGTTGAGCTGCTCTTGACCCTGGACGAATCCAGTCGCGTGCTGAGCGTTGCCGGCACCCCGGCAATTCAGTATGGACACGGCCTGGTCAGGTGTGGTGATGATTAATTATGCGGCTACAAATTGGCCTTGATCTTTTCCAAGATAAGCTTTGATAGCGATTCGTCTCCGAATGTGCCCACGCGAATCCGTACCTCTGTGGCATTGTTGGTGAGCTTGACAAGCTTGACCAAGACCTTCTTGTCAGCAGCGGTTCGACCGGTTAAGTCGGCTTGGAGCGCATCCTTTTGTTCCTTGGTGACGGCGAATTTCAGGTCTTTCATGGCTGTCTGTGTTGCGCGCCATGTGCGGTCCAAGGACGCATCCAGCGTTGATTTCAACTCGCCGCGCACGTAAGCGAATGTGCCCACGCCGGCTGCTGCACCCGCCCCGGCGGCAACCAAAATGCAACCGGTGGTCAACGCCAACCCACAGCCAAGCCCCATGACAATCAGCCAAGAACGATGTTTCATAAGTGGACTATTGTATGCTTCACTTTGTTTCCGATACCGACCCAATCTTCTTGCAAGCTAGGCATTTTGCATGCCAGCGGCAACAATTTTGACCATGTTAACTGTCTGCAGTGCCGCAAAGCCGCGCGCGAGGCTAAAGAATAACAGCACCGCGTTTGTGGGCTCGCACTATACACCGGTTGGGATTGAGCATTGCCATCCGATTCACGCATTAGGTGATCGGCTTGGTCAAGTTGCCAAGAATTCGGGCTGAAATTGTTTTGTGAAACTTGCGTTGACACGCCTCGGGCGTGAAGGTAGCCTTGGGCAAAACAAGTTGAAATTTGCAAGACCATGTTATTCCGGATAGCTCTTATCATTGCCTTGGTGGCCGGGTTGGTCTCGGCTGCGTTGAATTTTGTCAAGGTCCGCGAGAGGATTTCCACCCTCAAGGCCAACCTACAGGAACAGACCGACGCTCGCGCCCAAGCCGAGCGTGAACGCAACGCTGCTAAGGCCGCACAAGAAAAAGCCGAGCAGAAACTCAAGGAAGTCGAGACCGAGCTAGCCACAGCCAAAACCGAACGAGATTCTGCTGTTACTGAGGCAGAAACCCAACGCGCACAGGCTGCCAATCTGGCTGAGCAACTTAAAAAACTCAGACAAGACCTCAGCGATGCGCAGGCGAAACTGGTGCAGTGGGAGATATCGGGCGTTCAACCCGGACAACTAGCAGCGTTACAGGCACAGTTGCGCTCGCTTGAGGCAGAAAAGGCAGAGCTCTCAAACAAGATCGTTCACATCACTTACCAATACTATAGAGCTACTAACGAGCTTGCGCGGTATGTGTTTGGCGAGGTTGTACCGCCTTTGCCGGCCGATTTAATCGGCAAAGTATTAGTGGTGGACCCAAAGTGGGATTTTGTCGTGCTGGACGTTGGTGAAGACCACGGTGTTGTTGAAAACGGCCAGTTGCTGGTGAGTCGTAACGGTAAACTCATCGCCAAAGTGCGTGTGCGCACCGTCGAGAAAGACAGGTGCGTGGCAAACATACTGCCGAACTGGAAGCTCGGCGAAATAATGGAAGGCGACATTGTGATGCCATAACCGATGCGCGGCGAATTTGTTAAAACGCTAGCGGCGTGCCTATTGACGTCAGTTTTGCTCGGTCTTGTGGTTTTCCTGACAACTGGCTGCGCCACCACTGAAGATAATTCCGAGTTGTCACCGCGTCCGTGGAACTCGCCCAAGGGTTGGGAAACCGGCATTCCACCAGCCCTTTACGAGCGGCAACGATAGCACACAGGCCCAAACAAGGTTCTTTGCTGCGCTGCACTCAAGACCTACGGTTTCTTTTTTTTGCGTCGGGTGCAGGCAGGCTTTAATCTCTGGTGGCCGTGATCCACCTCGTTGGTGTGACGATGCAGTCGAGCTTATAATCGTGCGGTTCCACAGGCAGGTCTTTGACAAGCTGCTGGTCAAATGCCACGCCGCACTTGACACCACCCAAAGTGCGCAGCATGCGGTCGTAATGGCCTTTGCCGCGGCCGAGCCTGTGCCCATGCACATCAAAAGCCACCCCTGGCACGAGCACAAGGTCAATTTCATCACCAGGCACAGGATTGCACGCCGGTCCAGGCTCGCGGATGCCGAGCTTTCCCACTACAATATCATGTTGTGGCTCCGTGATCAGCGCAGGCAGATAAGTGCCCAGGGCACTGTTGAATCGGGGCAAAGCAATTCGTTTGCCCGCTTGGAGCGCTTCAATTGCCAAAGGCCACACGTCAAGTTCGCCCGGTAATGACGCATAAAAAAGAACTGTCACAGCCTCACGCCACACCGGTTGTTCTGTTAACAGTGCCCGGGCACGACTCGACTCGATCGCCCGCTGTTCGGGCGTCATCGCCGCCAAGAGCGCGCGGATTGTAGCTCGGACCTGCGCTTTTTCAGAAGCGAACTCGCTTTTCATTTGGCAGGCCTTGAAGGCGGTTTGGGCGGTTTTTGTCCGGTTTGTTTGGCGCGCTCGAGCATTGCACGGAGTTGTTGCAGGCGGTCTTTGATTTTCTTTTCATGACCTTGGTCAGTGGGCTTGTAATACCGCCTGAGTGCACCGAGATAATCCTGTGCGACGAAGTGGTCTGGGTGACTGTGCGCATACTCGTAGCCGATGCCGTGCCCGAGTTGCTCGGCGCCCTTGTAATGTGTATCACGCAAGTGTTTGGGCACAGGCAACGTGCGCCCTTCTTGTATGTCGGCCAGTGCGGCGTCTATGGCAAGGTACGCGCTGTTACTCTTGGGGGCGGTTGCAACATAAATGGTTGCCTCAGCCAGCGGAATGCGCGCCTCGGGCCAACCCACGAATTCTGCTGCTTGTTGAGCCGCCGTCGCAAGCACAAGCGCCATCGGGTCGGCAAGTCCAACGTCTTCCGCCGCGCAAATCATGAGCCGGCGCGCGATAAACCGCGGGTCTTCACCAGCATGGATCATCTTGGCAAGCCAGTACAGCGCTGCGTCCGGGTCGCTTCCGCGCATTGATTTGATGTAAGCCGAGATGGTGTCGTAATGCCCGTCCTCGTCGCGGTCGTAAACAACGGCCTTCTTTTGAATGCTCTGCTCGGCCGTGGCAAGGTCAATGCGGACAACACCGTCTTTGTCAGGGGCGGTTGTTAGTGCTGCTATCTCGAGTGCATTAAGTGCTTTGCGTGCATCGCCGTCGGACAACTTCGCCAGATGCCGCAATGCGGCTTCGTCGGCTTTGATATTCATCTGCCCGAGACCACGCTCGGTATCTGAGAGGGCGCGGCGTAACAGTGTCAGGATTTCGTCTTCGTTTAGTGGGTGCAGCTCGAATATTTGCGAACGCGACACCAAGGGCGCATTGACAAAGAAAAATGGATTGTGCGTCGTTGCGCCGATCAATCGCACGATGCCATTTTCTACATCCGGCAGGAGCACATCCTGCTGCGCTTTGTTGAACCTGTGGATTTCGTCAATGAACAGGATGGTGGGTTGGCCGGTGTTCTTGAGCCGGTTTGCCGCAGATGCGAGCACCTGCCGCAGCTCGGCTACATTGGATTCGACGCCGCTGAGTCTGATGAACTTGCTGCGTGTCTGACTTGCTATGATTTGCGCAAGCGAGGTTTTGCCGGTACCGGGTGGCCCGAAAAAAATCAGAGATTGAATCCGGTCGGCTTCAATCGCACGACGCAACAACTGCCCCGGCCCGAGGATGTGCGTCTGGCCGACAAACTCACTCAGGTCGCGCGGCCGCATTCGGGTTGCTAGCGGCTGATGCCGCACAACAGGTTCGGCAGTGCGTGGTCTTTGTTGCTGCTCGGGTTGCCCGGCAAAAAGGTCATCGGGCGCCATGCCAAAAAATTAGCCAGTGCTGTCCAAACCCGAAAGCACAAACTCAAGCGCACAGTTGCAGCGTAGATTGCAGTCCTGCAACAACGCTTGTCAAAAAAATTACCCCGCCGATATGCCGTGTGGTAACTGTTCCTCTGAACATTACAGCAACTTATGGGCTGGCTCCGAGGCTTTCGGCTTCCGGCCAGGCACAATGGCCACCGGCATGTCGGCCACCCCGCGAGCTTAGGCCCTTTTACCATTACTTACCGTTCAAGGACTTAGTTGCCTTTACACGGACATGGCAGGGTAAATCCTTTCGTTTGCATGTGCCAAAGAACGCTTCGCTCAGGGCTCATTCCCGGAGCAACTGTCCGAGTGTTAGCTTGCACAAGCCAACCAAAATTTCAAGCCAAATTTTCGTTACGGCCTAAAATTTTTCTCAGCTTTTCTAACAGCTTGCGGCATGCCGAAAACCCAACAGCGCAAGAGAATTTGCAATCTTGAATCCAAATCTTCCCTGACCGCGCAAAGTCTTCTTAACCACGCTTTTCGTGGGTGAAATCTGGCATCGCTAGGCCAGTGCTCAGCCACATTTTTTTATATGACAAAGTGGAGTCCAAGCCTGGAGTGTCGGTGCTGCACATGATGGCCAGCCATTTTCTGCACCGTAGAATTTGAAATGGTGAACCTCGTGTCTCGCATACTTTCGGAACAGATCGAAAGAGCCGGTGAAACATTACTGTCATGACTTTTTAAGGGGGCGGCCGATGAGCTTGCCGGTTACGCGCGCGAATTCAAACGAGTGTTTGAAACCCAGATTTTGCACTATTGATACGACACGGCACAGGACAAGCAACACGGCGGTTTTCTTTTGGCCGATGACGGACGGGGAAACAGGCAGGCGACTGAAAAACATTTGGTGTCCCAAACACGTATGCGATGGACGTTCTCGCGCGTGTGGTTAAACGGGATACAGAGACACGAACTGGAACTATCTCAAAGCTGCCGCGCAAGGGTTCAGGTTTCTCCAAAAGCATTTCCGTCCCCCCGGTGTACGGCGGATTTTTTTGGAAGACCGCTCTGGCCGGCAAAGTGACCGATGCCCGGAAGATTCTTTACGGTCAGGCGTTTGCAATTTACGCATTGACCGAGTATCACCGCGCATGTTGTGAGCCTGATCCGCTGCGCGCCGCCATCGAGCTGTATCGGTTGATTCAGCAGCACGCACATGACGACGCGCACGGTGGTAGGCTTGAACATTTCGAGCGTGATTGGCGGTCAATCCTCGACCCAAGTGTGCATGTTGAAGTTGAAATTGCCGGATGCAAAAGCGCAAACACGCACCTAGACTCGATGGAGGCATTTGCCGAACTTGCCGAGGTTGCGCAAGATGTAGATGTGGTCCGATCACTTGCGGAGTCGGTGCGAATTAACCAGCAATACTTCGACCCACCAGACCCGAACGCGGCAACCGAGCTGCGTGCACTCGATTGGCAGCCTGTCGGTGCCGATGCGCGAGCTGAGCTTTCTTACGGGCATAACGTCGAGTTCGCGTGGCTCATGATCCGCGCTAAAAAGGTCTTGGGGAAGCTGGCTTCTTGGGGCCACTTCGATGCCTATCTCGCGCATGCGGTCAAATACGGCGCGGACATCGAGTTAGGCAGGTTTTTTACCGTGGACCGCGTAATCAGCCAGCCACTGTCCAAGACAAGGTTTGGTGGGTGCAAGCTGAGTGGTTGGCCGCCCTAACCGATGACGCTGTCCGGTGCAAACCCGAGCCGCAATACATCGCAGTACTTGAAAAGACCGCTAGGTTTGTTCTTTCCCGGCAGACCAACCGGGGCGGTATCTGGTTCGACAACCGTGAGCCGCGCGGGGCGGCCCAAAGACACCCGCAAAGCGCATAATTGGAAGGCCAACTACCACGATGTCCGTGCTTTGGTGAAATTCATCAATGCCTTTTTGCTTGGCCAGGCATTGACACCGCCGCAATCCAATCGAGCCAAAGCAGCCTGTACAGGCCTAAAAACACGGCTTCTTCGTTATTTGGTTTGTTCGAAGACTGGAGTGTGGCAGATGGGCGGGCTCATGGGTGTAACTGCCTGACTATTAGCTAGTTAAGTCACACCGGTTGCGTTACCGCTCAAGGCATGCTATTCTGGCAATCGCACGGCAACTTTGGCTTGGGAAGAAACCTTGGCATTTTTGCCGGCACTGGTTCGGGCAAAACCCCAGCTTTTTTCGCAATGACAGCAACCGAAATTCGGCAGTCGTTTCTCGACTTTTTCAAGTCGAAAGGGCATAGCATTGTGCCTTCTTCGTCGTTGCTGCCGGACAGTCCCAACTTGCTGTTCACCAACGCCGGCATGAACCAGTTCGTGCCCATTTTCCTGGGTCAACGCAAACCCGACGTGTCGAAATGGCTGGGTGCCATCCCCGGCTTGGACACACGCGCAGCCAACACGCAGAAATGCATCCGGGCCGGCGGTAAACACAACGACCTTGAAGACGTAGGACTCGACACGTATCACCATACGTTTTTCGAGATGCTGGGTAATTGGTCGTTTGGTGATTATTTCAAGCGCGAAGCTATTCAATGGGCGTGGGAGCTTGTGGTTGAGAAATGGAAATTTCCGCCTGAGCGGCTTTATGCAACGGTTTATAAGCCCGGTCCGGATGAACCGAGCGAGTTTGACCAAGAAGCCTACGATGTGTGGACTGAGATTTTCAGACGTGCCGGTCTTGATCCAGCGGTGCACATCCAATTCGGTGGTTTAAAAGACAATTTTTGGATGATGGGCGACACCGGTCCATGCGGGCCATGCAGCGAAATTCACGTGGACATGACTCCGCGGGGAGATTCACAGGGCAAGCTTGTTAATGCAGGCTCAAGCCAGTGCATCGAGATATGGAACCTTGTGTTCATCCAGTTCAATGCGAACCCGGATGGGTCACTTGATCCGTTGCCGGCGCGGCATGTTGACACCGGCATGGGGCTGGAGCGCGTGGCGGCAATTGTTCAGGGCACAAATGGCCTGAAAGATTTCGCAAATGCACGAATCTCAAATTATGAAACAGACCTGTTCCGGCCGTTCTTTAACACGCTGGAACGGCTGAGTGGTAAACGGTACGGCTGCACAGTGCCCACAAACCAAACCGCACTAGCTGACTGCAGCTCGCAAGTTGCGGTTGACGTTGCGTTCCGCGTCATTGCCGATCATATACGCACGCTGGGGTTTGCAATTGCAGACGGTATTTTGCCTTCGAACGAAGGGCGCGGATACGTGCTTCGGCGCATCTTGCGGCGCGCGGTGCGGTATGGCCGTACGCTCGGGTTCCACGAACCGTTCTTTTACAAGCTTGTTGATGTACTGGCAGATACAATGGGTGATGTGTTCCCTGAGGTTCGAGCACGCAAAGCCCATGTCCAGGATGTCATACGGCATGAGGAAGAGGCGTTTAACAAAACTTTGGACAAGGGGATTGAACTGTTTGAAAGAGCTGTTAGCGCAATCGCCGGCCTTGATTCCGAACACCCCGACCCACGGATGAAAGTCACGGTGGGCCAAGTTTCTGAAGTGCAGATTCTCCCTGATGAAGAAAAGTATGGGTTTTTGAGAAGAAATCCAAACGGTAAGTTGGAGAAAACTTTGGATGGAGCCTTTGCTTTTAAGCTTTACGACACGTACGGTTTCCCGCTTGACCTGACGCAATTGATGGCACGCGAACGCGGCCTGAGCGTGGACGTCGAGCAATTCAATCGGCTCATGGAAGAACAACGCGCACGTGCACGCGCGGCACAGAAGAAAACTGTCGTCGAGCTGTCTCAAATTGAAACTGCCACACCCACTAGATTCGTCGGGTACGACACGCTCGAAACAACGGCAACAGTGCTCGAGGTCGTCAGTTTTAAGGAAAGAACAGCCGTGATCCTTGACCTCAGCCCGTGCTATGCGGAAATGGGTGGTCAGGTCAGTGACACGGGCGAGCTACAACACGGCAGCCAAATCTGGCGTATCGTTGACACACAGCGTGTGGGTGATACCTGGCTGCATTTCATTGATCTGGACCAGACCGCCGGCTCTGGCACTGCGCCTGCCTCGGGGGCAGTCGTCACGGTCTCGGTTGATCGGGTACGTCGCGAAGCTGTGCAGCGACATCACACCGTCACACACCTGTTGCACTGGGCATTGCATGAAGTTGTCAGCCGTGATATTGCCCAAAAAGGATCGCTTGTTGCACCGGACAAGTTAACTTTTGACTTCAACAGCCCACCACTGACACAAGAGCAGGTTGCGGATGTCGAGCGGCTGGTTAACGAACGTATCCTTGAGGATGCGCCGGTGAGCTGGACTGAGGTGCCCTATGCGGAAGTAAAAGGGCGCGCTGATATTCGGCAGTTTTTCGGCGAGAAGTATGGTGACGTTGTGCGTGTGGTCCAGCTCGGCGGTAGGCCAGGTGCACTCGATGGTTACTCGATGGAATTGTGCGGCGGCACGCATTGTCGTGCCACCGGCCAGATCGGCCTGTTCCGCATCTTGAGCGAGAGCGCAATTGCAGCTGGCGTGCGCCGGATCGAAGCTGTGGCAGGGCTTGAAGCGTACCGGCGCGCACAAGCTGAGCTTGCGTTGATCAAATCGCTTGCTGAGAAGGTTAATTCGCCCCCAGCCGAGCTCGAACGCAAGATCGAGAACATTGTCGAGCAGCTCAAAGCATTGGAAAAACAGCTTAAAGCACTCAAACAACAACAGGCTGCTGAAACTGCAAAACGGCTTCTTACAAAAGCCGGCACGGTCAACGGCATACCGGTGATTATCGAGCGGATTGATGCGGATGCTGACACGCTGCAGAGCATCGCCAATGAGTTGAAAGGTCAGTTCAAAGGCGCAGTCGTCCTAGGTGGAGTGGCAGATAGCGCAGTTGCGCTTGTTGCGTCTGTGTCTCCTGAGTTCACCGGCAAAGTCCACGCCGGCAAAATAATCCAACATCTTGCTTCAATTGTAGGCGGCAAAGGCGGTGGTAAGCCCGACAACGCACGCGGCGGTGGACGCGACACCGACAAGCTCGATACTGCGCTGGCAGCGGTGAAGTCACTTTTCTAAGCCGACCAAGGTTAAATTCGCCCGGGCCGTGAATGGCACGGGTGCTCTCAAAAAAGGTTTCCCAATGAATCAACACCAGACCCGAACGTTTTTGAAAATTTTATGAGTACTCAACTTAGAACGCGCCGGCGGCGGCAACGTGCCCAGATGCCGCCGGTCGAGATACGACAGATGCGGCTGGATGATCTGCCCGCCGTATTTGAGTTGGGCCAGAAGCTTTTCACAGCAGCAGAGTTGCCCACGTTGTACCGGAGCTGGGACGATGACGAGCTGCTTCAGCTTTTCAATGCGAGCGAAGACACGTGTTTTGTGGCAATAGCCGGCGAGCGAGTCGTGGGTTTCACATTGGGCAGTATCATGGAAAAGCCACACAGCGCATGGCGCTATGGCTGGCTCGAATGGCTCGGCGTTGCGCCCGGATACAAACGGATGGGCGTGGCAACGCGGCTGTTGAATAAGCTCACAGATGTGTTCATCGCGCGGGACGCGCGCATCATGCTTGTGGACACAGATGAAGAAAACGTCGAGGCGTTGGCGTTCTTCCGGAGACACGGTTTCGGCCAAGAAAAACGGCACGTGTACCTGTCGCGCAACCTCGATGATCACCCGCGCAATCCGGAGCGCAGGAACGGCCGGGCTAATGACTGATCGAGGCTGCAGCAGCGCATCACTTGCACGCACTGCCCAAACCGATGTCAGGGGGACGTTTGGGCGCTTCTATCCCGGCAGGCTTTAAGCCGCTGTGGGCTGCTTCTTCGCGTAAAAACTTGCGCAGCGCGCCAACGCATCGACGCGCTAACTAGCCGGTCACGGCTGCGACTTTAGCGGCTCTTGTGCGGCAGAAGAACCGTGCCCAGCGCATCCGGAGACACGGGATTGCCAATAGGCAACGGTAATACGAAATTTTTGGTCCAGTTGGACCATAAATTTTGGATTTCGATTTTCGTACTTTGCTCAGTCTGTTGAACCATCTTTTGCAGCAGCACCGAGCAAAATCGCTGGGCACACGTCCGGTAAGAAGTTCCCACGCTAATCCATCGGCCAGTGAGGGTGATCGTTTGAGCAAGCAGTTTTACAGGTTCGCGACCCCGGCTGCTTCGGATTAGTTCTTTCGCCCGTTGTTTTTACTATGCCGCGTTTGTAGCTGGGACGACACGACAGCCGGGCTTACTTTTGCGTCCCGCTTTGCTGCTGCATATGTTTCATTATCTGCTCCTGCATCAGCGCCTTTAGGCTATCATATTTTTTGTAATCGGTTGGCGGGTCGAACAGCGCAGTGTCGGGTTTGGCAAGCTTAACGTCTTTGTAAAGCCAAGTGACAGTGTTCCCATCGTCGGCGGTCTCGATGCGGACCGGAAAGTTGTCAAGGTCACTCGCATTCCACACGGTGAACTCATGCTTGCGATCCTGCTTGTCGGTGACAACAACTTTGTTTTTAACGCATGCACGGCCCTCGATGGTTTCCTTGCCTAGTTCGGTTACCTCGGCCTCGAAATCGGATTCAGGCCTGGTTGCCTCCGGGTCCTTTAGTGGCTGCGCCACATAAGCTTTTAAGCCCGGATAAATCATGTACATTATCTCTTTGTCGGGGCGCGAGATAGTGATTGTTTTGTCCATGCCCATTTGTTTCATGCTGGCCGCCGCGTCGGGTGGTATGCCCCCGCCTTTCATCTCGGCCATATCCATTTCGAACCGCGCCTTGTCATCCGATACAATCATCTTGCCCGGCATGACAATTGTGTTTACCCCCTGTTTGAACTGCATTTCAACGTTCGCAGTGAAAGCAGTGTGTTTTCCGAAGACTTTTTTCATGCTGCCAGACATGCTGGGTCCAGCACCCGGCCCTCCCATTCCGCCCGCGCCCATACCACGTTGAGCGGGCTGGGCTAGTGCATACATCAGGCTGAAACACAGTACAATTGGTAAGACACCTCGGATGGTGATTTTAATTTTCATAGAGTTTGCTTGTTTAGGTTTGTCACCATCCAACACCAACCAAAGGCAAATAGCCAGAGAAAAATGCGCGGCCTCCCCTGACACAGACCAAATATACCCAGCGCAAGCTCTGAACGGCGGTAGGGCGTCTGTTTCGCCAAAGCTTTACAAATAAATCCGGTTGAGGTTTGCTGGCGCAGATGCAGTTTGTCACGTGCAGGGCGTTGAAACATCTGTTTTGGTTGTGCGCGTTTGTTCTGGCGCTGTGTTTTGTGTGCTGGCTGATCATGATCCGCATGCCGTCAAAGAGTTTCCGTGGGCCGCTGCCCCAGTTAACAGCCGACCAGGTCGCGTTGCGTGACGCACTCAAGCGTGATGTGACGGTGCTTGCCAGTGAGATCGGCGAGCGCAACGTGTTTAATCCTGCCAAGCTCAAAGCCGCTGCTGAATACATCGCAAACGCGTTTGCCTCCGCTGGTTACGAGGTCCGGCGTCAGGCCTACATGGTCAGTAGCGAACGTTGTGAGAACCTGTACGTCGAGATCAAGGGCAGGAGGGGCCCGGACGAGATTGTTGTTGTGGGCGCGCATTACGACTCGGTTTCGGGCAGTCCGGGCGCAAATGACAACGGCAGTGGTGTGGCGGCGTTGCTTGCCCTGGCGCGGGATTGGGCGGGGCGTACACCCGAGCGAACATTGCGATTTGTGGCGTTTGTGAACGAGGAACCGCCTTTTTTCCAGACCGAGCAAATGGGGAGTCTCGTCTACGCGAAAGAATGCCGCAACCGCGGCGAACGGATCGTCGCGATGCTCAGCTTGGAGTGCATAGGGTATTACAGTGACACGCCCGGCAGTCAAAAATACCCGCCCCCGGTCGGGCTGTTTTATCCGAGCCGCGGCAACTTTATTGGGTTTGTTGGGAACGTGTCGAATCGGAAACTTGTGTACCGGTGTGTGGGTGTGTTTCGTGCAGCCGGGCAATTCCCGTCCGAGGGCGGTGCGTTACCGGAGTTTTTGCCTGGGATCAATTGGTCTGATCACTGGTCATTTTGGCAGGTTGGATATCCGGCTGTGATGGTTACGGATACTGCGCCTTTCAGGTACCCGCATTACCACGAGGCCGAAGATACACCTGACAAACTCGATTTCGACAAATTAGCGCGAGTTGTGAGTGGACTTAGGCATTTGATTGACGAACTGGCAAATCAGTAAATGATTTTTCTTGAATTTGACAAACAGACCGATGGAGTGGAGTGTATGCAAAAAACGAAAGAGCCCATTATGAAACAGGTCAAATACTTGGCAGCGTTTGCAGTGTGTGTTTGCGTTGGCTGGTTTGCTCTTGCTGAAGGCGGCGCCCAGCCGAAAAGCAAGGCGGTTTGCAGCTCCGCACAAGTTGCATGTACAAACAGCATGTCGGGTTGTGCTAAGACTAAGGCAAACTGTCCTAAAGATTGCAAATCAGATTGCTGCAAAAAGAGTTGCACTAAATCGGACGATAAAAAGGCAGAAAAAAACCAAGGTTGTGCCGGCGCACAGAATTGAGTGAGGGTTACTGAGGGTTAAGGTTGGTTAGGGTCGGATGGCAAGGTTGGCGCAGTTTTTGCTGTTTATCGGACCGGGGTAGTCTCCGAGTGGGCAACTGCCATGCAGGTGTGGTGTAGCTATTCGGAGACAGCAAATGTTGAACATTGGGCGAGCTAGAACCGTCAAATGTTCAAGGGAAAACGCCGGGTCAGCTAGGGTAAGATGTACTGGCCTGGCAACAATGGGAACAACAATTCCGCCGGCTAATCTGCGCTGACGGAGCAACGGTAGCTGCTATGAGTAAGAGGACCGAAACAATAACTGAGGCCATCCGTGATCCCAAACTTCAATTCCGGAAGGTGAACCAACAGCCGAAAAAATCGCACAAACATCGCTATGAACGGCGCAAGATCAAAGAATACCTACATCTGGCCAGCATGATGATGGAGGAAACTGTTTAAGGACCACCAACAACTATCAGGGCAGCTCGGGCAATTCTTCTGAGCTGCCCTTTTTGTTTATACTGCGCGATTTTTGTCTATTGCACAGAGTCAGTTATTGTGATTGTGTGCGACCGCTACCGAAAGAACCGCACGCAATTCATGGTGCGGGTGTCTTGCATATGCGGGACGTAACTACAAAATGACGCATCTACATTCTCAGACTAGTTTTCACCCTCCTAGTTTAAGAGGGCCGCGTCAGGGGCCATCGAAAAATTCCCGCACGAGTTGAGATTTGAGAAAGCTGAAAAAACTCCCATCGAAGCCGCAAACCCTGTATTTAAACCGCATGGCATCACCGCTAACAGGCAGATGGGTTTTAATTACCGGTGCATCCAGTGGGTTCGGTGCAACTGCAGCGGTAGCATTTGGCAGCAAGCACGCCAAACTGTTGCTGGGCGCAAGGCGCGTTGAGAAACTCGAAAAAGTCGCGCAACAAGCGCGTGAAGCGGGTGCAGCCGAGGTTCATGTCAATTTCCTTGACGTGTGCAGCACTTCGAGCGTGGCAAAATTCATCGAGTGGGCAGAAACAAAAATTCGCTCAGGGCAGTTTGATTCGAAAAACCTGCATGTATTGGTTAATAACGCAGGGGGCGCGCACGGATTGGACCCGGTTGCCGATGGCAAAGACACTGATTGGGAGACAATGGTGCAGACGAATCTGCTCGGTGTGCTGCGAATGACACGTGCTGCACTACCGCTAATGCCACATAACACAGGCGCAACAATCATCAATATCGGTTCGATTGCCGGACACGAAGCTTACGAGGGCGGCTCTGCATACTGTGCTGCAAAAGCCGGCGTACGCAAAATAACGGAGGCGTTGCGACTTGAGTTATGCGGCACCGGCATACGCGTTTGTATAATCGAGCCTGGACTGGCTCAAACCGAATTTTCAATTGTAAGGTTCAAAGGTGACCTTGAGCGTGCGCGCAAAGTTTACGATGGCACAGTGCCGTTGAGCGCAGCCGATGTTGCCGAGGCAATTTTATGGGTGGCAGAGCGCCCTGCACACGTGAACATTGATCAGATGTTGATCAAGCCCACCGACCAGGCAGCCATGCACAAGATTTACCGGCGCAGTGTTTGAGGCTATTTTTTGCGGGCTGTTATCAATGGAAAATCATCCGTGCGGAAAGGTGTGGCTGGCAGGCCTTCCTTGTTCCAAAGGTTTACCACTGGGTAATCTGCCCAGCCGAACCGCACCGCGACCGGTTGTTGTACTTCTGGGCTGCTGACCTCGATCGAGTCTTTCGAAATTATCTTTGCATTTGCCCAGACGAACTTTTTGTCCTGACCGCAAATGGCGAATCCTTTCAACTCGCCGTCTCTAGCTTCGAGCCCGCTGCCGGCGTGGTCAAAACGCAGGATAACCTTGTTCCCCCTGATTTTCATTTCTTTGAAGACTGGCCCTGAATAAACGATTCGTTCGCCATAGGCAATGCCGCGTGCAGCAAGCGCAAGCCGTGTGCCAACCGGTTCTTTTTTGCGTGGATGAATATCTTTTTCATCGCCAACATCGGTTATGACAACCATGCCAACTTTCGGCAGGATTTTTGTGGCAAGCAATTGTGCTTCGCGCAGTTCTGCCCATGAACTTTCGCCTGGCGTGTTCTTAATTGCTTTGTAAGGCGCAAGTTGCACGCACAAGAAAGTGAAATCACCCTGGCCCCAGTCGTGTCGCCAGTTGCGGATCAGATCAGCAAACAAACTGCGGTACTGCTCGGCGCGTTCCGCGTTGGATTCGCCCTGGTACCAAATGACACCTTTGATCGCAAACGGTATCAGCGGCGCAATCATGCCGTTGTAAAGCTCAGTCGGACGCCACTGCGGTGGTCTTGGTTGCCTGGTTGACCTGTCGCTTTGCTGCCATTTAGCGAGTGCTTCTTCGTAGTCGCGATACGCTGTGGCATACCCATCGAGTATTTCGGCCTTGTAACGCGGATTTGACGCCAACGCTTGTTCGCTCATCCAAACCTCTGCCGGTGACCCGCCCCAAGAAGAGTGGATCAAACCGACGGGCACACCACGCGCAGCTTGCAAGTCGCGCCCGAAGTAATAGCCAACCGCAGAAAAGCCAGCTACTGTTTCAGGTGTGCACTCGACCCATGTGCCGGCCACATCGTTTGTGGGTGTGGTCGTCTTTGTTTTACGTACGGTGAAAAGTCGCAGATTCGGATTTTTGGCTGCGGCAATGGCAGCTTCGGCATTGTCGGTTCTGTTCAGTGGCCATTCCATGTTCGATTGTCCGCTGCAGAGCCACACCTCCCCAACCGTCACATTCGTGAATTGGATAGTAGCGTTTTTGGTGCTAACGGTTAACACATCGGGTCCACCGGCCCGCAGCTTGCGTAATTTAAGCATCCATTTACCGTCCTTTGCCTTGGTTGAAATCTTTTGATTGCGAAACGTCACTGTGACGGTATCGCCATCATCTGCCCAGCCCCAAACTGGCACCTGCGCGTCCTGCTGTAGCACCATGTTGTGCGAGAAAATCGCAGGCAGACGCAGCTCAGCCCGACTTGTTATTATACAGAACAACAGCGAGGCAACAAAAACTACAGAACTGAATTTACGCAAGTTCATGTGCATACTTCAACCACGCCAACCACAAATCGTCAACACCGAAAAATTTGATAAGCAACAAGTTTGGGGGGCCATTCAAAATCCGCGATTTGCGCGCCATAACAAGATTGCTCCAACTGCTTGAAAAACAAAATTTGGGAGCCAGACGATCATGTGCGGTTGCCATTCAGGTCGTGTCTCGAGTGCCTGGCCGAGCGACAGAAAGCTGTAGTAAACCAGCACAAGCAAAAGTGCAACTGCAACACCGACGTTCGTTTCGCGCCGGTGCATGCGGATGCCAAGTGGTATTCCAACCAGTGCAAAACCAATACATGCAAATGAAAATGACACCTGCTGGTTCATTTGCACGCGCAGCGGCAGTGTAAGATCGGCACTTGTTGTGTTTACGGCCTGTGTGCGCGACACTGGTCCGGGGGTGATTCCATCAGAAGCGTGCCTGGGCGCGGTGGTCTGGGCCTTTAGTTCGCGTAATTCAGTGCGGAGTTGTGGGAAGGTCATATCGCTTAGGCTCACACGCGGTTTACTCGCAGTTGGGCCAGCGAGTTTGATTTCAAAGCTCCACTCTCCAAAGAAACCTGGCAACCACCTGTCGTTTGCCAAGGTCACGCATCGTGCATTGAGTAGGTTGAGCCGTAGCGATTGGTTGGTTGCGTCAATAATGTACGACCCGCGTGCGGCACGAACTTTTGCAGTTACGTTTGTTTGGTCGCTTACGAAGTAAACCAGCACGTCTTTGAGCTGGCCGCCGTTGTCTGCTCGTTCGTTTTTGCCCACGTAGAAAATGAAACCCGGGAAATCACGCACAAATCTGCGCTCGGGCAGAACCGCGCCTGCCATTTGAATACGCGCTTTTGCGAGCAGTTCTTTGTATGCTACGCGACTGCGCGGGCCGAGCCATAGATTGACCACCGCACAAACTGCACACAGCAACACGCTCAACACAAGAATCGGTCTTGCCAGTGCAATCACGCTAATGCCGCTTGCACGTGCGGCTGTCAGTTCGCCGTCTGCGCTGGCCCGGCCAAACACAAGCAACGTGGCGGTCAACAGGCCCATCGGCAGTGCAAAAACGAGCACAAACGGGATCAGCAACCCGATCGCCTGCAGAACAAGTCCTACCGGAAGCCGGCCCGTAACGAGCAAGCCCAGGATTTCCTTAAGCACGTTACCCACAAGCAAAACGAAGGTAAACACTGCAACTGCCAGCAAAAGCGAGGCGATAACCTGGGTCGTCAGATACCTGTGCAGCGTTTTCACTTGACCAACAACAGCCGGATGGGCCACCAGCGTTTGGTGGCTGGGGGCGGAATCGAACCGCCGACACAAGGATTTTCAGTCCTCTGCTCTACCAACTGAGCTACCCAGCCGCCCTGTCACCCGGGAAGCATCCGGGGCAGTTGAATTGAACTACAGAACCGCGTGGTTTGCAAGCTGAATCACAGCTTGGCCAGTAATTCACGCAACTTTGTCGGCTCGGTTATGGGCGGGTCGAAAGTATCGCCTACACAAATGCATGCTGCAGGTTGGCCTTCTTTTGAAAGTCTTGCAGCTGCTTGAGCCACAGGGCCGGCTGTTCCGAGCACGACCCTGTTCGGCCCGTAAACCGAATGCGCCGCATGCAGCAGTGCGCGTGTTTTTTGCGCCGTCGGCTCACCCATAATCACCACGCGGGTTGGCTCATCGAGCCAGAAATCCAGCGCCTGTAGCAAATACGGCACCGCGTGCGGCACATCGTTCATGTGCGCTGCAAACAGACGCAGCGTTGTCTCGGCGGGCGTTTTGAATTCGTCCCTGCCGGTTATTGCGGCAAGCTTGAGCAGCCCGAGCGTGGCCATTGCATTACCGGAAGGTTCCGCTGTGTCTGACGCATCCTTGATCCGCAAAATCAGGTCCGGTGCGTCTGGTACGCTTTGCCAAAACCCACCAGTCTCAGCGTCGTAGAACCGCTTGATCATTGCTTCAGCAATGGCAATTGCAAATTCAAGTATCGCAGGATCAAGCGTGACCTGGTACAGCTCGATCACGCCGTCTAGCACAAACGCATATGCTTGAAGCAACTGCACGGTGTCGTGTTGCCCATCACACCAGCGATGGAACAGCGTGCCTGAAGAATTACGTGTGCCGTAACTAGTTTGCTTGTTTGACGCGCTCGAGCGTGTTGGCTGCCAGAGGTGTGTCTGGATAAACTTCAAATTTTTTTGCGCTGCAGCCAGATATTTTTCGTCCCCGAGCACGCCGTACGCGTGCGCAAGTGCACCCAGCATCAGGCCGTTCCACGAAGCGAGGATTTTTTCGTCACGCAACGGTCGTGGGCGGCGTGCACGTGCATTGAGCATTTTTTCTTTAGCTGCCGCGAGCGTTTTGATTGCTTGCGGCTCGCCGAGCAACGGATGCCGCACGCACAGCACGTTCTGGCCCAGTAACGGTTCCGGATGACCGCGTTCAATGAAATTGCCTTCGTCGCTCAGCCCGTAGTAGCGGTCAACAACATCAAACTCTTCCGGTGTAAGCAGCTTGCGCAGTTCTGCTCTGGTCCAGCAATAAAACTTGCCCTCGTGCCCGTCGCTTTCGGCGTCTTCGGCCGAGTAAAAACCGCCCTCTGAATGTGTCATGTCACGCAGTACATAATCCAAAATTGCCCGGGCAACCTCTGCAAATCTGTCTGAATCATTTTGCGTAAGCAGATGCGCATCCAGATAAACACGCGCGAGTTGTGCGTTGTCATAGAGCATCTTCTCGAAGTGCGGTATCATCCAGGCTGCATCAACCGCGTACCGCGCAAACCCGCCCCCCAATTGGTCATGTATGCCGCCGTCGGCCATTTTGCCGCAGCTAAACAACGTCATACGCAAGGCATCGTTGTCGTTGAACCGTTTTGCGCAGCGCAACATCAGACCCAACAAGCCCGGCTGTGGGAATTTCGGGTGTCCCCCAAACCCGCCGTAACGCGCGTCGAAGTCCTGCTTGAACACTCGCGCAGCGTTTTTCACTAGGCCGTCGCTCAATATCACACCCATTGGCACCAGGTCGGCTACCGCAGCTTGGAGCTGTGCATGAATTGCTTCTGCAGAAGCCTCGACTTCAGCTCTGTGTTCGCGCCAGACACTGTTCACTTGTTGGAGCACGCGCATGAAACTGTGGCGGCCACCGCGCTCGGCTGGCGGGAAATAAGTCCCGCCAAAAAACGGTTTACGGTCCGGTGTCAGAAACACGTTCAACGGCCAGCCGCCTGTCCCGGTTGCAGCTTGCAAAAACGTCATGTAAACATTGTCAACATCAGGCCGTTCTTCACGGTCAACCTTGATGCACACGAAATTTTCGCTCAGAAACGATGCCACCGCAGGGTCAAGAAACGACTCGCGCTCCATTACATGACACCAGTGGCAGCTCGAGTATCCGATGCTCAGAAAGATTGGTTTCTTTGTAAGTTGCGCGGTTTGAAACGCCTCCTCGCCCCACGGATACCAGTCAACCGGATTCGTTGCGTGTCGGAGCAGGTACGGTGATTTCTCGTTTTTTAGCCTATTCACCTGGTAAACTTACCCTGCTTCATCCGGCGGAGCAAAAGAATTCTTCCTAGAGAAAATTCGCTGAATCACCCGCTGTAGAGCAAGTGCCACACCCGCCCATCCAACAGGCGCGTGTTGGACACGAACCCGGCCTTTGACCACGACAACACTGGTTCGAGCTGTGTAACCGTGTGTTTTGTGTGCATTAGCCGATTACCGTGCAGAACAGCAAAATTTGCGTCGTAACTTCAGCGGCAGTTGATTAAGCTGTCGTTGTGTTGACACCTAAACCGTGGCGACTCGAGGCACTGGTGCGTTTGTTGATAGGGGTAATTATTTGCGTTTTCATGGGGTCTGTGCTAGCGGGTTTGGCCGAGTTCAAATCCGAGAGCGCAGGCCTACGCACCACAGCGTATTACGGCCTTAGCGTAGGTGCACTGCTTTGCGGTGCAACTGCACTGGCTCTAGCGCTGCGCGGTGGACCGGTCGAACCCGCAACATCGAGGTTCGGTTGGTTGTTGATCTCGTTTTTCTTGAGCTTGAACCTGGCTGCCTTTGCGCAGGTTACAAGCGGCAGTTTACCACGGGCAGACTCGATTTTGAGCATTGTGATTGGCACAGTGAGTTTTCAGGGGGCAACACTGGCGTTGCTCTGGTGGTTTGTTCGTGAGCACAATGTGGCTCTGCGCGATGCGTTCGGCTTTCAGTTAAGAAACGCACCGAGAGCGGCGTTGCTCGGCATTGTAGTGGCAGTTGGTGCGTTTGCGTTGCAGCTTGGTTATGTGCATTTGCTGGCCCTGTTTAGGGTTGAACTGCCCGAACAACACCTGGTGCAGATCATGCGTCTGGACCGGAGCATGTTCGAACGGATTTACCTAGGTGTATTTGCAATTGTTATTGCGCCTGTAGCCGAGGAAATGTTGTTCAGGGGCGTTTTATACACAGCGATCAAACAGCTCGGGTTCAGACGGATTGCATTGTGGGGCACGGCGTGTCTCTTTGCTCTGATCCACATGAACCTCAGCACATTTGTGCCGCTGACACTGCTGGCAGTTGGGCTTGCGCTGCTGTATGAAAAGACAAACACGCTCCTTGCGCCAATAATTGCGCATGGATGCTTTAACGGCATCAATTTTGGCATGTTGCACCTGATGCAATCAGGCGCGCCCACGTGACAACTACAATGACCGAGTTCGAGCTTATCGAAAAGCTTTGCGCAGGCTTGCCCGGCAACACATCGGTTGTTGTCGGGCCGGGCGACGATTGTGCGGTGCTCGACCTTGGCCTGCCCGACAGGTTCATCCTGTTCAAGACGGATGCAGTTGTTGAAAGTGTGCACTTCACGGCTGATGCACCCCCTGAAAAGGTCGGGCACAAAGCCTTGGGCAGGTGCTTGAGTGACATTGCCGCAATGGCGGGCACACCTACAGCGGCACTTGTAACAATTGGCCTGCCGAAACAGTTCGACCCAGAACGCCTCAAGGCCATCTACACCGGCATGAGCGCCCTTGCCAAAAGATACAACGTTGCAATTGCCGGTGGTGAAACCACGCTCAATCCGGACCGGGTTGTCATTTCAATTGCGTTGATTGGTTGGGTGCAGAAGAACCGGTGTGTGCTGCGCTCCGGCGCGAAGCCGGGCGACGCCATTTTTGTAACCGGCGAACTCGGCGGGTCTATAGCCGGTAAACACCTCGAATTCGAGCCGCGCCTGGCCGAAGCACACTGGCTAACCGAACACTTTGACGTGCATGCAATGATTGATCTGAGCGATGGCCTGGCCGGCGACCTGCGGCATGTGCTCAAGACAAGCCAGGTAGGGGCAGAGCTATTGGCTGAGGCAATCCCAATCAGCCGCGCTGCACGCGAACGTGCTCGTGCGACAACCGAGGAACTACTGCCGCCGGTTGACAGCGCCGGGCCGAAGTCGGCGCTGCTCGCTGCTTTAACCGATGGTGAAGATTTCGAGTTGCTTTTTACTGTGCCGAGCGGTGATGCGGTGCGGTTGCTCGATAGTTGGAAATTACGGTTCCCCAAGTTGCGCCTCAGTTGCATAGGCAAAATAACCGCCACCGAAGGCTTCACAATCCGCGACAAGCATGGCACACGACCGTTGACTGTGCATGGCTACGTTCATTTCGAATAGCCCGGCCCAAACCGCGGCGTTGGGCGCCGCTTGGGGACGCGCAGCCGGCGCCGGTCTTGTGATCGCGTTGTACGGCGAGCTAGGAGCAGGTAAAACACAGCTTGTCAAAGGCTTAGCTGCCGGCTTGGGCACATTGTCTCGTGTCCACTCGCCAAGCTTTACATTGGTCAACATCTACGAAGGCGGTCGCCTAACTCTGTACCACATTGACCTGTACAGGCTCGATACGCCTGAACAGGTTGTTGGAGCTGGGCTCGAGCAATATCTGCACACGCAAGGTATCACAGCAATCGAATGGGCCGAAAAATGGCTCGGCACAGACCCAACCCAGGCTGCGCGCAGGTTCCGTATTAGGCTGCGCTGGGTGCAAATTGAGGTTGCAAATGAAACACAACGCCGGATCAGCTATGAAGATTTTGGCGCTTGAATTTTCATCGTCACATCGGAGTGTCGCTGCAGTCGAGTTGGACCCGCGCGCCAGGCCGCAGGCGGTGCTTCAGCTCGCTGAACTGCCAGCTCCAACCAAGCTCGCCGAGGTTATCGAATCCGGCTGCGGCACTACAATGCAACCGTTCCGGATGATCCAGGACGCGTTGACTCAGGCCGGGCTCGACCGCACCGAGATCGAATGTATTGGAGTTGGGCTCGGGCCGGGCTCGTACACCGGGATACGCGCCGCAATTGCAATTGCACAGGGGTGGCAGCTTGCAAGGAATGTTAAGCTTGTTGGGATCAGCAGTGTCGCCGCAATCGTCGCCTGCGCGTGGGAACGCGGCATTCGCGGTGCATGCAGTGTTGTTATTGATGCGCAACGAAACGAATTTTATCTGGCAAGCTACCAGCTCGACGATGCCGGCGGGACCGAAACCGAGCCTCTGCGCCTTGTGAGTTTCGATGAGGTGCGCCGTTTAGCCGCCGCCAGCCATGTGTTGATCGGCCCCGACATACACCAGTGGTTTGCCGCGGCGCAACCGGTGCACCCAAGCGCACCGTGGATAGCCCGACTTGCCGCAGCGCAGAACCAATTCGTCTCAGGCGATAGACTTGAACCGATTTACCTGCGCGAAACATCCTTTGTCAAAGCACCCACACACAGAATACAGCTTGGCATGAGTTGAGGTCATTCGCTATGCCGCGCCAAGTAGTGTTTTGGAATTTAGACGAAAGCCGAGGTATCAAACTGAACTGCCAAGATTTTTGAGACGGGGGTCTATAGCCGCACCCGCCAATTGCTTGTCTGGTTGAAAAAACGCAGGGCATGTCTCTAGGCAACCCACATGTGTTCGTTGTTGCGGTTGTGACGTTACGTGCCCGTCCAAATTCGCTTTTGGGATTCGCGGTTTAGCGGAAAAAACAAGATTTTTGGCTTGTAATGTAGGGGCAGACAACAAGAATTGTAGCGTCTTGATAAAGTTGCCGGGATGACTGTGAGACGAAAAGCCGGTCCGGCAACGAGTTGTTTGGCATTTTTAATCTGCGTTAACGATGCAAACAACAAGACATACAAACTGGTTTGCCCTAAGCTGGCCTGTGGCTGTCGGCTGCGCGTTGCTGCTGAGCGTAAATCTGGTGGGGAAAGGGATCCTCGAATCTGAGCCTGAGATTGCATCTCTGCTCGATAAACTTGAGCCGTTGCCAGTTGAATCGCTGCCTGCAACCGGCACGTTCTGGTTAGTCAAGAAGAATGAACCGCCCTGGCCGGTCCTGCCGCCGGTTGCCGCCGAGTTCAAGTTGCCGGTTTATCCGCTTGATGACAAAGGCGCGTTCATTGTTGATGATCGCGCAGTTGATTATGTTGCGTTGGCTGAGTTTGAGACTGCGCTTCGTGCAGTTGAACTTGAGCTTGGCCTGACTCGTACGACCGACTCTGGCCCACCTATGCCGGGCGATGATGAACCCGAAGGTGAAGTTGGCGGTATAGAACCAAGCGGTTGGGGTTACCCGAGCAATGTGCTGTGGCTGCGAATCGTGACTGTCACGAACCAGACAGGGTGTTTTGTTGTGCACAGTCCACAGCCGAACAGTGTGTTTGACCTGTTTGGCACGACGAATCTTAGTCCGTATGCCGATGGGTTTGTTTAATCTGACGAACTGGTTTTGGGTATTGCGTACACTGCCCGGCCAGACGAATCTGGTTGTGACGAATCTTACCGCCGCCGAGTGCTACTTCAGGCTGGCAATCACAAATGACACAGACGGCGGCGGATTTTCAGATGCATTCGAGCGGTTGGTCACACACACCAACCCGAATGACCCCACTGACGATCGGCTGGTGCCACTGGTCAGCATTCGTGTGATTGATTCGGTTGCAGTCGAGCAGTACCCAACCAACACGGCCCGGTTCGAGTTGAGTCGGTTGGGTGGGCACGTGAGTTGGCCGTTGCAGGTACAATGCGGTCTGTCAGGCTCGGCCGCGTATGCAATGGATTACTCGCTAGCACCGGCAACTGTGATCGGCACGAATGTCACGGTAAATTTCTCGGCTGGGCAGACCGCGCTCGAGTTAACTCTGACCCCCGTGCCAGATTCACACACCGAAGGCACAGAAACAGCCACGCTGACGTTGCTCCATGGCGCCGGCTACGAAATTGAGTCTGCGCGGTCGGCTGTTACCGGCTGGATTGTTGAGCAGTATCAGTACACATACACAACTGTGGCAGATTTTAGGCGCGGCACAATGATGGGGCTTGCGCCAGTGCAGGGGACGGGCGATGGCCAGTTGCAATTCACCACTAACCTGCCGCCGCAGTTTCCGTTCATCAACGTGGCCTGCTCTTATCGCGGCACCGTGGCGCGGATCAATACCACCAATGGGCAAGTCGTCGGAGAATACCGGACCGCGCCGTTTGGCCTGCCCAACAGTCCCAGCCCCTCGCGTACGACGGTGGACCTGTTTGGCAACGTGTGGGTGGCAAACCGGCAGGATACACTCGCAATCCGAGGCACCAACTACGGTTCGATCACACGCATTGGGCTGATCATCGGCGGAAGCAGATTTGACAAGATCGGCACAAATTACGTGCCAAATCCACGCGGCCAGTATGTTGCGTTGAGCAACGCCGCCTACAACACCTGCATAGACCGTGACGGCGACGGGTTCATCCGCACCTCGCGCGGGTTGGCCGACATTCTGCCGTGGGACAACCCAGGTGATGTGGACACTTACGGCGGCGTTTCGACTGCCGAAGACGAGGCGATCGTTGCGTATGTTCGTGTCCCGACCGCCGGCACGCGTGCAATTGCCGTGGACAAGTTCAATGACATCTGGGTTGGCGGCACCGGCAGCGGGAAGCCTAAAAAGGTTCATGTGAAAGTAGATGCATTGATCGGGCAACCGCTGCCCGAGTCGGTGTTCGACGCCGGCGCTGGTGGTTATGGCGGTGCAATCGACAAGTTGGGCAATTTATGGTCCACCAGTGAAGAAAACATATTGCGGTTGCAACCGCCGACAACAATGCCGCCTACAACAAACGACTGGGTTGTGCTTTATGCACCAGGCGAGTTTCCGTACGGCATTGCAGTTGATCCGCGTCATGGCTACATCTGGCAAACGTTGTATAAAAGCGACAGCGTATTCCGCTGGTACCCTGATGGCACATGGACGACCAACCAGGACGGCTCGCCACAGATTTTCTCATCCGGCGGGTCTGGGCCAAAAGGCTTGGTGGTTGACACAAATGGCCACGTGTGGGT
>CAZKTA010000015.1:0-74014 GCA_964555645.1 uncultured Verrucomicrobiota bacterium | reverse complement strand
TTGTACTCGGCGGCGTCCATCGAGCCGCGCAACGCGTCGGCCATGCGCCACAGTCCGGCTTCGTAACCTAAAGTTGCGCCATTTGCATTGTCTACCCTCAGCTTGGTTTTTCGGGTCCGCATCATCCGACTTCATGATAGTGGCCTAGTTCAAGGGCGTCCAGTGGGTTATGCCGTTGCAGGTGCATGTATTGGTTGGCGAGTATGCGTGGCGAGTGCGCGATTCACAGCGGGCAGGTGGACTATGTTTGGCGGTTTGACTTGGCGTGTGTTTGGCCGTAAGAAAACCGGGATGAAATGTGCGTGGCGTGTAGTTTGGTTGTGCTTGGTGTTGTTGTGGTTGCAGGCTGGGCGGGGCGCTGAACTGTTTCGTGTGGCAACCTATAATCTGGAGAATTATCTTTTGCATCCTGTCGAAGGCCGCCGCGCAAAATCAGCCGCAGCACGTGCAGCGGTTCGGGACTGTATAAAGGCGATAAATGCCGATGTGCTTGCATTGCAGGAAGTGGGTGGACCAGATGCATTGCATGAGCTGCGCCAGGCGCTTAAAGCTGAAGGACTTGATTACCCGTACTGGGAGCTTGTGGTTGGGGACGACACGAACATCAACTTGGCGATCCTGAGCAAGTTTCCCTACACGGCACGCAGGCCGCACACAAACGACTCATACTTGCTTGGGGGCAGGCGATTTGCCGTCAGACGCGGGTTCGCCGAAGTCGCTGTGAAAGTGAACCAGAATTACAGCTTCACCCTGATCAACACGCATTTGAAATCGCGTGTGCCGGTACCTCAAGCGGACCAGGCGGAAATGCGGCTTGAGGAAGCAAAAATTTTGCGCAGGAAAATCGAGGCTGCCCTAGCGCAAAATCCGAACACGAACCTTATTGTGCTGGGTGACTTCAACGATACAAAAGACTCGCGTGTGGTCAGGCACCTCATTGGGCAAGGCAAATTCAGACTTATCGACACGCGCCCGGCCGAGAGATGTACACCGGGCACGAACAGTCAAAGCGACCCAGGCCAATTGCGCACGGTAACATGGACGTATTTTTACGCCAGGGAAGACACCTACCAGCGTGTTGATTACGTACTGCTGAGTCCGGGCATGGCACGTGAATGGGTAACAAACCAAAGTTACGTGTTGAGCATATCAAACTGGGGGCTTGCATCGGATCACAGACCCGTGGTTGCGACGTTCATGGCAAAGGATTAATCGCACGCATTTATGTGTTTAACTTGGCGAGTCGGCAGTTACTCGTCCGGCCGATGAATCTTGCAGTTTGGTGCGGGTGAGAAAGTTTTTGCTGGTGACATAAACGACAGAGTGCGTATCTTCGGATGAATGTTGGCGGCATGAAAAGCGGTTATTTAGATCGGGTAGTGTGGATTGTTGTTTTGTGTGGCGTGGTTTGTACCGGCAGCGGACTTTTCGCTCAGGCACAGGCTGGTGGCACGGCTGCAGTTGACCCGACGTTGATGAAGTTGCTAGGGGATGTACCTGCATTTTCGGCGAGGGCAGTTGCGCGTGTGTTTGACCTTGCACAGAATGAACTTGTGGCAACACCCATGACATTCTCGAAGCTCGGTGACAAGGTCAGGGTTGAGGTTGACCTTGCTGAGATTCGGGGTAGAAGTGGTCTTGTACCAGATGCAGCTCGGATGAAAGAGCTTGGCCTGGACCGCGTGATCAGCATTACTCGGCCGGACAGAAGGCGGATGTTCCTGATTTATCCTGGCAGACGCGCTTATGTGGCGGTCGAGCTGCCGAAAGAGCAGATTGACGCAGCCTCAAAGACACAAATCCAAGCAATCGAGCTAGGCAGAGAAACGCTCGATGGCCAACAGTGCATTAGAACCCGGGCAATTGTGACCGACCCGAACGGCATGAAACGCGAAGTGTTCATTTGGAAGGCAGTTGACTTGAACGCATTCCCGCTGCAAATCCAAACCACCGAGTTCACAACCATTGTCCAGGTCAGGTTCTCGGATGTTCAACTGTCAAGACCAGACGCGAAACAGTTCGATCCACCTGCCGGGTACACAAGATTTGACGATCTGCAAAAATTGATTGAGGGCAAAACAACCAGCACGCCTAAACCGAAGGCGCAAAAGTGAAAGGAGCGGTTGTTTTTGGAGGACTAACCCGGTCTGAGCAGTTGTTGTTGGTTTGTGTTATAGCCGTGTACAGGGTGGCGAACTAACTGTTAGGCCTGCTGCGTTCGAACAGGGTCGTTGGCTTTGACCGGCGTGTTGCACAAAGAATCGTATGAAGATTATCAACCTCAACCCTGACACTGACATTGGCGCAACTGCATGGTTTGTCGAGCTTGAAGGACACAGGCTGTTGCTGGACGCGGGCATGCACCCAAAACGCGATGGACGCGATGCAATGCCGATGTTTGACCTTGTGAAAGGTAAAGAGGTTGATGCAATTGCAATTTCGCACTGTCACCATGACCACGTTGGTATGCTACCGGTTGCAGTGCAGTATTTTCCGCGTGCACATGTGCTGATGCCCGAGTTGAGCTATTTCATTGTCGAGCGTGTTTTGCATAATTCGGTTAACGTTATGCTGCGCCAGCGCGACGAACTCGGCATAAAAGATTATCCGCTTTACACACACGACGAGGTGGACCGCATTGCGCCGATTTTCCAAGGGTTCAGATACAACCGTCAGATCGAATGGGCTGCCTTCCACAAAATGCGTGCCGGGTTCGAATCGCCTGTGTTAGAGTTTTTCGATGCCGGGCATGTCATAGGCTCAGCAGGCATACTTGTTCGCGGCAAAAAAGAATCGCTCTTTTACACGGGCGATGTGTGTTTTCACGATCAAACCCTGTTGCGTAAGGCGCGGTTCCACAATGTCAAAGCCGATGTGTTGATCACCGAAACCACACGCGGCGACCGTACCAACCCGCCAGGTGTCACGCGCCAGACTGAAATGCGCAGGTTTGCTCAAGCGCTTAAACGTGTCCAGCAGCGCAAGGCCAGTGTGCTCATACCGACCTTTGCACTGGGACGCACACAGGAAATGCTAGCTGTGCTAGCGCTCCTGATGCAAGGGGGTGAATTACGGCGCCAGCCGATTTACATAGGCGGTCTTGGGCGTGTGTTTACCGAGATTTATGACCTGGAAGCGCACCGCACATGGCGGCACCATCGTGACCTGCAACTGCGCGAGGCACTTGAGCTGGTTGTGCTTGACCAAAACCAGCTCGATGCAATGAAACCTGGCGGCAGCAAAATTTATCTTGTCACTGCAGGCATGATGACCGAAAACACGCCTGCGCATGACCTGGCCGTACAAATGGCAGGCGACCCGCGTCAGGCAATCTTTTTCGTCGGTTACACCGACCCAGATACACCAGGGGGCAGACTACGCGCAGCTAAACGCGGTGAGACATTCAAGTTCAGCCAGAGCGCCGGTGAATTGACACTCCGGTGCGAGGTTGAGTGCTTCGATTTTTCAGCTCATGCACAGCGTGAAGACCTGCTCGAGTTTGTCGGGCGTGTGTCACCTCGAGTTGTTGTGCTCGGTCATGGCAATACAGCCGCACGCGCCTGGTTCGAAGAACAAATCCGCGTGCAATATCCCAAAATGAAAGTCATCCAAGCGCACCCCGGTGAACCGATAGAACTGTAAAATCGCAGACAGGCGCCATTGTTCAGCTCGCTTTTTTGAGCCGCTGCGCTCGTGGCACGGACCTGAAAAACGACGTTTGCACAGACGTGTGTCACATGCGGGACAGAGGCGACCACGGGCCGCCAAGACGAAAAATTGTCGCCGACACAATCGGAATGCACCTTATTTATGGAGCGACAGATATACGAGTTGCGTACGGCTCGAAGAGGCGTTACCTCCTTCGGTGCTGTCAGACGAATCAAGTGTCTCATGTCAAGGGCGTCGCCGAGACACAGGTTTTGGGCTGCACCGGCAGGTTTGACGCCAAGCCGCAGTGTTGAATGGCCATACCCGACACAGATTGCTTTGCGTGGCATGCAGACGTTTAAGCTTGCCTTTGGATAAATGCAGCTCGATCAAGATCAAATTGTCGCGCGGATCCCGGCACGCTCTCAACAGCAGGTCATGGACTGGAGCCTGGTGCTGGCGAGCCAGGAAATTGAAAGCGTCATAGATTTTTCGCCGGAGCCGCCCCATTGGGGGTTACTAGTTGCGCGAGCCGATTCCGAGCGCGCACTTGCCGCAATTAAGCAGTATCAGATTGAAAATCGCGCGTGGCCATGGCGGCGTGAATTGTTTAAGGCCGAAACCGTCTTTGATGCAGGCAGTTTTGCGTGGGCGGCGCTGTTGATTAGCTTTTTCTGGGTGCAAAATGCGGATGAGCCGTTCACGCGCGCAGGTGTGATGGACTTGAGCGCAACTGCAGCCGGCCAATGGTGGCGATTGTTCACGGCGATCACGTTGCACGCCGATCTCAGTCACCTTGCAACAAACCTTGTTTTCGGTGTGTTGTTGCTCGGCCTTGCGATGGGCAGATACGGAACCGGAGTTGGGCTGCTTGCATCGTACCTGGCTGGTGTAGTTGGGAACCTGCTATTTTTGGCGGTCGGCCCAGCGCAATCTGTATCCCTGGGCGCATCTGGCATGGTATTTGGTGGGCTTGGCCTTCTTGCAGCGCAGTCGGTTGCAATTTGGTGGAAAACCCGGCATGCACCCAGATACACCTTGGGCGGGTTGTTCGCCGGCGTGATGCTTTTTGTGCTGCTGGGTTTATCGCCACGGTCGAATGTACTTGCTCACGCAGGCGGTTTCGTTTGTGGGGTGGTGATAGGGGCCGTGTTGGCAGGTTCGCGTCCATTGGCTGGTAACGCGAAAGTTAACCTGCTGGCCGGGTTGGCATTCGGTGCGCTGGTGTTGATCCCGTGGTTAGTTGCATTTGCCAGGGCATGAAAGATCCGCATGCGGTTTTTCCGGACTCACAAATTGTCGCGGCACAAACACACGCAGTTCGTCGGCGTGCATCTGCCGCACCCGCTCGACTGCACCTGCGATGCCGTCCTGCCCGGGCGTAAGCACGAGGTCCACGCCAAGACGGCGGATCAGTTTATTGCGCTACACGCTCATGTTTTCGGGCATGACGACGCGTACCTGGGATCTTTTCAGCCGGCCGACAAATGCGATGCCGATGCCCGTGTTGTCTGAGCTGGGTTCGACAATGATGGAATTGGGCCGGAACCGGCCATCCCGCTCCGCGTCTTCGATCATCGCCAGCGCAACACGGTCCTTGATGTTTCCACGCGGGCTGAGAAACTCGACCTTCGCAACAATCGGCTCGTTCTTGAGGCGAATCAGCCGCGTGCGCCTGATCAAGTCCAAAATGTTATCCGTGAGCTTGAGTGCGCAAATGATTCCCGCGCGGGCCGGCGGCAACAAAAAGTAACATTTTCTGGGGGCACATGTGGTGTACTCCTCGTTCTCTTCCGGGCTCGTCCGCCATGCTGGGTCGGTACCGTTTTAACTTGTGATGCGTGCTTTTAATGACGCTCGGGCAACCCCGGTTGTTGCCGTGTCAATTTGCAGCAGGGTGACTCTAACCAAGTGTATGCATGATGGGTACGGTGACGGGGCTTTCCCTGGAATCGGGGTAATTAAGCGATTGAAAAAGGCTTGCGCGGGTATTTTGCATGTGTCATAGTTGCGGTGTCTTAACGGTCTGCGGCATAAATCCGCAGAGATAAATGCGGGTGGTTGTGAAGCCACCCATTTAATATTATTGACCGCCTTAATGCTAACTAGGACAGCGGACCAATGCGCCGCGCTGCAACGTCAAGTTCGGCTTATGTGGTTGATTGCAGCAGGAACGGCGGTCATTTTGTTTGGTTCCTCCGTTGTTTGCGTTGCGCAAAGCACGCTTTTGTTTGAAGGTTTTGAGGGGACATTTCCAGGTTCATGGAGTGTGGGGGATGAAAACACGAATGGCAGCCCTGCGTATTGGGGGAAGGTTGCCGCTGCATTTGGTGGGGGCACGCCTCGTAGTGGGAATTGGAAAGGTTATTGCGCCGGCATAGGCTACGCCGGGACAACCAACGCACCGCGCTACACCAACTACATGACTGCGTACATGAGCCGCACTGTAAACTTAAGCGGTTATGCGCGAGTGAATTTGCGGTTCTGGAACCTGGTGCCGAGCATAGAGACAGGATGGGATTACTGCCGTGTGTTGCTAGACAGCACGGTACTGTGGTCGAATGGCTTGCAGATCAGCACCTGGACCGAGTTTGCGACCAACCTGAACGCATTTGCGGGTGCAACGCGCACGTTGCGGTTCGAGTTCGTCAGCGACTACATATTTAACTACGAAGGTTGGTACCTGGACGACATCGAGCTGACAGGCGGCACGGCACCGATAGTTGAGCAGTTCACCGTTTTGAGCCTCACGAACTACACCGGTTATGTGATTGACGCCGATGCACTTTCAAACAGTCCTGCTTTCAACCGGGACGCACTGCGTGTGCGAGCTGTATTTGCCACTGAAAATTTTACGCCTGCCGCAAGCAACATTGCTTACCGGTTGCAATACCGATTGTTGAACTCTGCCGGCATCGCTTTCCCAATCCTCGAAACCAATGGCGTGACCAATGCAACTTACACGTACAACCTGCTGACAAATGCGAATGTCGGGGGCGGTCAGCGGTTTGTTCTGACAAATATCGCCGCCATTCGACCTGCTGCGCGACTTAATCCGTACGACACATACACGATCGAGTGCAGGTTGTTCCGGGCCGGGGTTGACACCGGCTTGATGCGCACCGACGGACCGTACCAGTTCTTCCATTTCACAAACATGGTAAGCGGCGACACTGCGTTGAATCTGCTCGCGCGCTTGAACAGTGTGCAGACCAACCGGATTTACATGGTTAATAACGCGCCGAACCGGAGCAATTTCGTTTTCCGGGTTAACTTAGAGACGCACCGGTACGACAATTTCGGCGGCGTTAACGTGTTTACGTTTTATCCGGTGGTGTTGGACTATACGCTTTTTGCCAGCAACGGTGTGCCAGTTGCAACGAAAACAAACCGCACTTTGCTCAGCCTAGGCAGTTATTCGTATCAGCCGGGATCGACCAACCCGCCTATGCCGTATGTGGCGAACTTCAACGTGGATGTGCCGGTTGAGCCGGCGACTCAGCTTGACTCGGTCAACCAAACGTATTACTTGCGCGTGACAGTATCCCATACGAACGAGCCTGGCCAGCCTGCCTTGGTGGGCAATGCAACTAACAGCACAACCGAACGACTCCTGCATTTCAATGGGCGGCTGTACTTTGGCGGGATCGAGACACGGTTCAGCAGCCTCGGCAATCATCCTGCTCCGGGCTCGCTGGGTGCGGGTTTCGTAAACACTGTCTTAGCAGTGACAAACTACAGCGGGTATGTAGTGGGCAAGCCAGCGCATACGTACGGCGACGGCACGCCTCTTAGCGTGCGGTTGCTGGTCAACGGCAACGCAACGCTTGCATCCGGGTCGGTTGTGCTGAGTGCGCCCAGCCCTGACAACGCCACGGTTGAGAATGTGCGGTTCACTCGTGGGCCGGTCACGTTGAGCACTGCTGGTGCGCGTGCGAATGTGACTGTCACGTTGCCGACCGGGTTTGGTTATACGACCAACGATGCAAATCTGGACACCGCGCGGTATCATTCTGCCAAGCTTGATTTCGCCAACATTAACCTTGGTCAAGATCTCGCGCCTACAGCTGCGACGCTGAGTTACGCCCCGGGTACGTATGTTTATTGCTCGGAAGAGTCGAAGCCGCTTTGGATTGGTGCTGATGCGCTTACGTGGAATGTAGGCACGGGCACATTTACGGTTGGCGCATCGAACGTGTTCGTGATCCACACACGTTATTGGGAGAACTACTCTCAGGCCTATTACGGATCGAACACGGTTGACCCACCCAACATGTCATTCAAACGCGATAACAGCGGGTACTATCAGTTTGTCAACCTCTCCGGCATAACAAACCCGCCAGTTGTCTATGCCAACGCAAATGGCGCAGCGGAGGTCAGTTTCATAACTCGGCTGAACAACGGTTCGTTCCGGACGCATTTTCCATACGATGTGCGGATTGTGTGGACAAACGGCGGGACACTGCGTGTGGAGCGCGATTTGTGCGTGCCGGATACAAACAGCGCGTTACGGGGCGTGGTTTCCGTTGGTGTTCCGTACACAACCACGTGCCCTGGCTGTGACGCTGCAGCAATGACGAACTACCCGGTTATGGTGCCCACTGAGGGCAGGTTGCGGTTTACGACCGACGGCGGTTTGGTGGCCGACGGACCGCTCAGCCCAAGCCACACGCTTTCTTGGGGGTACATACCTGGACTTGGCACATTTGCCCAGCGCGTCCTCAATTTCACCAATGCGGCTTTGCATGTACCGGGTCATTTCGTCCGGGGCGATCAGAGCCTACAGCCACCCGAGTATGGCCCTGCAACAATCCTTTTAAGCGGTGTGGCAGCGAGCGATCCAACCTACATCGAACGGCCGATTTCGCCCGGGTATCTTTTGGGGCTTGCAGATTATGCCGGATTAAATTTCCGCGTTTATTCAAACAAGTGGCGCCAGGCAATCAGTGTATTGGCGAACCGTTCGATTGGGCCGTACGAGCTGAGCGGCTGTTCGAAGTACTACGCGCGGCTGAGCGGTGTGTCCGGTATGCACGAGTCGTTTCCGGGGTCGTTCCCATCACAGGTAAATCTGCTGGGTTATCTGGTGACGTTCGCCAACTACGGCGTAGCTTATCTTGACAGCCAAAACGTTGACTCGCGCACAGCAGGCTACCTCAAGGTGCCGTACCCGTCGGATTTCACGCTTGATTTTGAGGAAATGAAATTCAGTTGCGTGGGTGCGTTACTGGGGGCGAAGGTGGCGCCGGCAAGTCAGGGATTCAAGAAACTAGCCTGGTGGAATGCCGACTTCGAGCCGCTTGCAATCCAGTTCAAGAGCAATCCGGGCCAGGAATGTGATCCCGGCAAAGGCTCGCTTGTAGTGGGTGTGCGCGCTTACGCAAGCCACGTGGACGAACCGTTGACGGGCTTTTTGGGATTCCAGACCAATGGCAATCTGATACCGCGCTCGTTCGGGCTTGCGGGGGTTGATTCGCGGCTGAAATTGCCTAGTCGGTTTAAGGTAACCGGCCCGACCAACACGGCTTACACGGTTACGCCCGTGGCGGACGCGTATTACAGCAGTTACTCGAATACAACCCCGGCCAATCTGCCTGCAGTCGGTTTCATCAACATTGCCGCCAAAATGCGCGTGCCGTTCTTTGAGGAGGTTAAAGTGCATATGCATACCAGCGCCCGCACCAATGGCGTAACGCCAGCCCCGGCGATCTGGTTGGCAGGTGGTTGGCCGCGTGCAGGCTCGGGCAACCCGAACTACGGTTGGCGCGTTGGCAGCGACGATTTCTTTACTGCGGCTTATTTCGACGACAACAACTTTGGTTTCCCGCCCGGAGTCAAGCTTACGGATTACCGCAGCAACCCGACCCAGCAGTACCATCCACGCGCGCAGAAACTGTGGCTTGGTGTGGTTGACTTCGACTATCCATTGCTCTGGACCGACAGCGCGCGCACGTTCAAGTCGCTGTTCAGCGTCACCAACGACTTGCTTGTGTTTAAAGTTCAGCACGAGCTCACCTACATGGACCCTGCTAATGCATCTCTTGACTTTGGCATGCAATACGACGGTCTGCCCAAGATCAGCTTAGCCAACATGACCTTTAACGCAATCGAGGGAGAGTTGGGGGTGGCCAAGGCACTTGCAAATGCTGCGGGTGCAGAGGTGCGCGATGTGTTGTTTGAAGGCACCGCCAACCTGGACCGTATGTTGGCCAGCATTTTGGACGAGTTCTTCGAGGAGATTTTCAAGCGTACGGTTGATCCGACGGTTGATGCGCTATATACCCGGCTCCAAACCGAATGGAACGCTTTGCCTGTAGGTTCAAAAGACCAGTTCCCCGCCCGTGTAAGCTTGGTTCTGTCCAATTATCTGATCGGTTCAGGTACCGGTGCTGTGCTCACAAATGTCTCACGACAATTTATCACGTTGGCTGATGGGGCTGCGCAGCCGCTCGGGTTGCTCAAGGAATTGTCAGACACGCTGGACGAAATCACAAATGCAATCAGTGCAATTACGGACACCGTTTCCAAAGGTACAAATGGCGTGCCGCTTGGCACCGTTAAGGACGGTCTGTTGAAGCTGGTGGGCGGTCAGCGGCCTGTTGCTAAGCAGTTGGTAGGTGAACTGGTGGGGCAGTTGGCCCAGGAGTTCCTCAGTGCGGTGGCTGAGCCGCACTTGAGTAACTTGATGAAAGAGACCGAGCCGAGCATACAGCAAATTGTCAACACGCTCAGACAGGTTCAAACTGCGCTGGGCGAAGTTCGTGCGAAGGTTGTGCTTGGTGGTGAATTCGCTCAGGAGCTGGATACAAAACTCAAAGCTGCAGCCGGCGAACTGACCAATGCAACCACACGCGCGAGCTCGGAAATCCGCACCTTCTTCAACGGCTTAAACTACTCGGTTGACGATCCGTTTGTGCACTATTCTGCGGACGAGATCAAACAGTTAATCCGGGCACGTGTCCGCGAGCGCTTCCTCGAGACTGCTGTTGCGGCAAACATACAAGTCGCACTCAAACAGCGGGTTTATGATTTGGACACCGTTTATCGTGAGGCGGTTGACAGCGTGTTCCAGCAACTAAATGGCGTTATCCGACAGCTTATCGGCCAGACACTCGCTCAGCTTGACAAGACCATCAACAGCGCTTTGGGGGATTTAAGTGATGTGATTGGCGCAGGCCAGATTGACGGCCACGCCCTGATAAACGGCAACTCACTTAAGATGCTCCGGCTTGACGGCCGGTTCCGCTGGCGCGTGCCTGAAGAAATGGAGTTCAATGCGTACCTCATCATCAAAGAGTTGGACTCGTCTGCCACACCCGGCTGCGGGTTCAGCGGCGGTACTGCTACAGAGGTGACCTTGGGCGCAAACGATGTCGAGCTGGATTGGATCAGCCCGGACCTGCGTGCAAATGTGGCCACCAAATTCAGTTTCCAGACCAGCCCGTTCAAACCTTTGGGTATGGGCGGCAGCTTCAGTGTTACTGGCGGGTTAGATTTCGAGTCGTTCAAGATTTACAGGCTCGATGCAGCAGTTGCGTTTGGTTTGTACGAGAATTACCTGGCCGCAATGTGCGGTATCAAACTTCAGTCATACGATCTGGCGGGTGGCATTTTCTTCGGCCGCACCTGTACTCTTGCACCAATCGAGATGATTGATCCCGACGTTGCGGCGGTGTTGGGGTCGCCGCCGTTCACAGGCGCCTATCTGTACGGCGAAGGCTGGATTCCGATATCCGAAGCCGTATTGGGCATACCAGCCTCGTGCCTGTTCAACATATCAGCTGGGATAGGCGCGGGGGCATTCTTCTTCCTCGAAGGACCGACGTACGGCGGTGTGATGAAAGCCGGTGTACTGGGTGAAGCACTTTGTATCGTCACCATCAAAGGCGAAGTCAAGATGGTCGGGCTCAAAAGCGGTGATGACCTGCGGTTTAATGGCAAGGGCAGGCTCAGCGGCAAGGTCGGCTGGTGCCCGTTCTGCGTCAAGTTCGGCAAAACCGTGGGCATTACGTATCAGAACGGTTCTTGGGACATTGACTACTGACGTGTAAATATGAACGAAAAAGCCCGAAACGCGAATCTGCAAATCCAGAGCATGCCCGGTAGCGGTTGCTCACAGGTTGACCGATCAACCGGTGTTTGGGGCCGCCCACTTTGCGGGTTTGAGTTGTCTGCGGTTTCGGGCTTAGGCTTCGGAAAGCGCTTTTGCTGTTTAGTTTTTGCTGCTGCATTTTGGCGGTTTTTGTGTTTGGCACTGGCGTTGGGGGCACTTTTGGTCGTGCAAACAACTGCGCAAGAAGGCTTGGACAATCTCATTTCGACAGCAGGCACGACCTACCAGGACAGCAACGGCAGGTACTGGGCATATCTGTTGTGGCAGGGCAGCCCGGCCGAGCTTGTGCTCGGGCGCACTTTCGCTGTTTACGCCAAGGCTGGTGATCCTTCTTCGGCCGGGCCGTTTATCCGGGTAAGCGTTGTATCGCAACAGACCGACCCGCGGAATATCGAGCCGTTGTTGCGCCGGGCGGAAAACTTGGGGCAGAACTCTGCCAAGCTCGAACAGGACCTGCAAAGTTTGTTTGAGGCGCTTATGCCATCGCCGGGTATCTCGCGTGCCGAGAAGGTCTCGGCCGTGATTCGCGGGTCTGTTATGCAAGAAGAATACTTTCAAAACCTGCTGCTCATGGCGCGGATACACCCGGGCGTTGCGCTGTCGCTTGGCGTGGCATATGCAGATGTGTTGAGTGGGCGCACGACATACGAAGTGCGTCTTTTTGATCCTGGCACTGAAACTGACCAGGGTGTCATTGGCCGAGTCACGCTCGATCCTGGGCCGCCTCTTTTGTTGCCGCCGCCAGGCGCGCCTGTCGAGGTGCCGGATCCATCCCCCATGGGCGACATCAACGTCAAATTGCGCTGGGCAACACCTGACCCACTGCGCCGGCTTGGTCTGTTACAATACGGGTTCAATGTCTGGCGCGTGAGCAGAGCGTATGCTGAAGCGGCTACAAACCGTTGGGACCTGACACCGCCGTCGCCGGATACCCTGACTACGCGTGCATTGTCTGCACCGCAGCATGTAAAACGTTGCAACAACCTGCCAATTCTTGCAGACAAGGATTTTGGCACAAACAACGTTGCAAATTTTAGCCCGCCACCTGCAGGCGACCCGGAAACGTATTTCTACTCGGATGACGATGGGCGGTTTCGACCCGGCTACGTGAACCTCGGGTTCACCAACGGCGCGCGTTTTTATTACTTCGTCACTGCGCGCGATATTCTTGGTCGGGACGGATTGGTCTCACCTGGCACATTGGTGACTGTATGCGACCGCAATCCACCTGCGCCCCCTAACGGCGTTCGCGTCGAGAACGATTATTCGTTCATTGGTGGCACGCCGCGGCAGTTTTTGCGCGTGATATGGAACCAAAACACGAACACCGCCGATCCGGTGACAAATTACTGGGTTTATCGGTGGACGAATATCAACGAGATTGCTGCCAAGGCCGGGAACCCCAGCAACAACTTGATTGGCATTGTGCGGCACACAAACGGCCCGGTTACAACCAGTTACCTTGATAGCGGGCCGGGTTCGCCTTCAATTACGCAGGAGCTGGGCCGCACGTTCTGGTACACTGTGCGCGCACAGGACATTGGTGCGTGTGGGCCAAACCTGTCCGGTAACAGCGCGCCTGCGTTTGGTGTGTTGCGTGATCGCGTAGGCCCTGACGCACCCACCGGCGAGATACTGATCCATTGCTTAAAACCGAACATTTTCTTCCGCAACATTGGCGATCCGATTGGTAACGCGGGCAAACCAGGCGGAATCACCTTCCGACTCAACGCATTGCGCTCCAGCAAACAGATCGTGCAAGTGGCATTTGGTGTAGCCATTTTCAATCAGCAGGGTCAGGCGGTTGAGAGTTACTTTTCGGGTTGGTTGTTTTACTCGCCGGACCAAACAACGCGCACGTACACATTCTCAACCGGCAGCACAAATGCGGGAAGAATAATGTTAATATGGGCAAGCACGATGACTTCCGACGGCGAGTCTGCGACCATGCCCGAGCCGACCCCCGTATATATCCAGGAAGCGTGGATTAACGACATCGTGCCGATTAACTTCGAAGCCGGCCTGAAAGCGCAGCAAACTGCTGTCGGCGGCCTCTGCAGGCGGCATCATCCCATCGGCCCAGACGGATTCCGCACAAACATCGTCATTATCGGTTATCCAACGCCGACCAGCCAGGAATGGCGTTTGTACCGGCGCGTTGACGACGGGCCGTTGGTGCTCCTGTGCCAGGGCGCCATTGGCGGTGCGCCAAGTTTTTCATGTCAGGACGACGGTGCGCCTCCAAGCGGCGCAACCATATGCTATTATCTGCAGGTGCTTGACGAGCATGGTAACCCGAGTCCGTTGGTCAAACTTGGCTGCGTAAGCACCGCGCCGGCCACACCGCCGCCGGTACCCTTGCTGTCGCCGCTCATTGCCACGGGCGTGACCAACAATCCGGGCATGACAATGACATGGTTCTGCCCGGCTCCTGGTCTGGAACGGTTCGAGGTTTGGATTGCAGGTAAACCAAATGCGGTAAGCTCGAATCTTGCATCCGGTTTCCTTGCGTTGCGGCCGGTCACGATCTGGCAGCCGAACCCGGTGCAGCAAACATTGGTCATAAACGGCGAGACAAACACGTATGACTTTTACGTTTTCTTGACACCGCGCATCGGCCCGGGCTTCGGCCCCGGACCACAGTTCAGCGTCCCATGCAATATCGAGCTGGGCGAGAAATACACGGTGTTTGTGAAGGCAGTGGCACACGACGGTACGGTCGGCGACCCGAGCAACATCGAGGAGTTTGTGTGGAATCCGGCAAATACCAACTATGTCATCTGCACCATTCCGTGGCCGGCGCGCGGCTTGCCACCTCTGAACACAAGCGGTGAGTTCAAGCTTGGTGACACTAATTTTTCATTGGGCACAATGGCGGCTTATTACCCGGCGTTGGAAGCGCAGTTCACAGGTGCGGTTGTGTTGGTTGGTGCAACGCTTTTCACGTCGAATGGCGCTGCTGGAGTACGGCAGCAGCCGCAGTGGCTTGCTGGTCCGGTCGATCCAATGAGCCTCGTGTTTACAAACCGCTATGGCGAGAAACTCTTTCCAATGGTCCTTTATCGGTACCAAATGCCCAACAGCAATTTCCCGGCTGTTTCTGGTGACATAGTCCAGGTCTCGCCAATGCTCGAGAACATTGCCTATCAAATCACAAACTACTGCGTTGTGTTTGGCAACCAGGTCGTCTGTTACACCAACAGCCTGTTGCGCGATTCTTACGTTGTTTATGACCGGCTTGTGCTTCAGGACAATTTGCATCTGTTTTTCGTGTTCGTCCGTGATACACAACCGGTCATCGCCGGTGCACGGTACAAATACCTGCTGGTTAGGTTCCGTAAGAACGGCGAAATTGCTGAGGTCATCCCCACAAACGAAATGGAGGTCCAATGAGGCACCATCGCAAATTCGTCAAGCGGGGAGCCGAACCGAACTCGAATTTCCAAGCCCGAAGTTCGGGCCAAGCTCAGATGTGCCATGGCTACAAATTCCAAATGATTGACAGCCTACGTGGGCCGGTTGTTTCAGTCATTGGAAATTTGGGTATTGGAATTTGTTTCGGATCTCGGATTTCGGTTTTGGGATTTGTGTCGAGCTTGGTTTCTGCCTTGTGCCTTGCCGCCTTTTCCGCCTCGGCCTTGGTGTATGAAACACCCACCGAGTTCCAGGCCGGCGGTGACTTCGACGGGGACGGACGCGCAGACGTGTTGCTCTTGGACAAGGCTACTGGCGGGTACAGAATCGGCTATCAAACTGCATCCGGTGTTGTGACTTGGGCAACAACGCGCGCCGCCGGAATCCAAAATGTAACTGGCATCGGCGTTGGCAGACTGACCGCCACGAACCGCGATGCGTTCATTTGTACCGCGCCTGAAGCAAATCGATTCAATCTCATTGACGCGCCTGGCGCGGACTCGGTGGTGCTGCCTGTGGCGGTGTACATCGGCTCGATAGGGCCAAACATGGCAGGTGTCATTGACATTGGTGGTGGGGGCAACAATGCCTACGATGACTTGTTTGGTGCAAGCATCTGGAACAGTGGCACGCCGAACCGCCTAACCATGCTGCGCAACACTAACGGCACAAGCTTTGGCATTCTTCTTGATGTGGGCGCTGTATCGCGGATCGAACGGGCCAACCGTGTAAGCCTGAAGGTTGGTACTACAAATCGGTTAGGGGTTATTTCCCGGGGCGCCACGGACACATTCCGCGCTTACGATCTTAGCTCGGGTAGTATCGTGCAAACATTCGCACAAGAGTTGCCGGCTGGCAGTGAATACATCGTCGAGCGGTTTAACCCGACAAACCTGCTGAGCCAGTTTCTCTCCTACCGGCCTGGCACAAGACAACTTGTGGTGCGCCAGGTGTTGGAGCTGAGTCCAGGCAGCTTCAGTCTGGGACCAGCCGCGGCATACACTCTGGGGCAGCGTATCCAGGGAGTTTATGTGATTCTGGGCGGGTCGAATCCACGCCTGCTGGTTATTTACGACGGGGGTTATAATGCTGAGGTTTTCGATTTTGACGGTTTCCGTCGTTTTGTGCCTGTCCAACAGTTCACCGCTGCGCCGCGTGAGGCTTTTACGGGGGCCGCCATGCTCGGGAACGGGCATTTCCAGCTTTTCTCGGGTGATCCGGGTACGCGCGTCTCAACCAGGTATCAAACGTGGAATTTCAACGGGACAACCTACACGGCAGGGCAGGGTGATCAGTTGCCGTACATAGGCAGGCTCTCTGCGCCCGGCAATGTGTTGCTGTTCAGGTACGAGCCGTTCGTCACAAATAATCCGCACCTTGTCCGCGTGTTGAACGCGGGCGATTGGACATCGCAATTCCGATACACCGGCGCGCCTCCTGTTGTTACCGTGACAGCCGAGCGTTTTGCCGGGCTCACAAACGGTCTGCGAAACCCGACAATAACTGCTTTGGGGTTAAATCCGCCCCTGGCAAATTTTGGCCTGGTTAACCAATTCACCAATATAATTTCTGTGTTCAGCCTCAGGGCGCCTGCAGGCGACGAAGTATCTGAGGTCAGAATTGCCCCCAACCCCGGAAGGTACGCGAACGCCATCGAGATGACCCTGACCACGACCGATCCAACGCATCAAGCGTATTACAGGCTCGGGTCGGCGGCATGGCAGTTGTACTCGGCGCCGGTGCGCCTGTTTACTAATGTTACTGTGCAGTTTTATGCCAAGCCGCCTACAGGCCTTGCCAAGTCCGCCATCCAGTCTGCCACTTACAGTTTTGCTCAGCCGCCATCAGCGTTGGACTCAGATGACGACGGCGTGCCGGACTTTGTCGAGCTGGGCAAGGGTCTGGACCCAAACGGTGGATCGGATTCAGACGGTGATGGGTACTCGGACTTGGAAGAGTTGATTCGGATGACAGACCCGCTTTCACCCGTCAGCGCACCGACCAACTCGCCAAGGATCGAATTCAAGACGGCTTTTAATCGGGCTGTTACCCCCAGGCCTTATGACGGCCCGGCCAACGTGACCACATACGCTGCTACAGACACGCCAATGCGCGTGTATGCAGTGCAGGGCAGCCTGTTGTCGGCAGGCGCTGTGACAAACCTGAGTATATCGGGCGTGACCAACCCTGCTTGTTTGCTCACCAATATCATTGTTGCTCCTGAAGACCGTCTCTTAGTCGAAGCAACAGAACTGCACTATGACATCCTTACTGCAAATGCCGACAAACGACTTGGACGTGAACTGGTTGGTTTGTTGTCTGCACCGCGATTTGTGCCTGTGCAAATACCGTACAGCTTTGGTGGGGGAAACCTGGCAACCGAAGCGAATGCATGGATTGCCGCAGCATCTAATGCGTGGTCGAGCCTGACCCGCGAAGTCAGCAAAGGCGACCTGACTGTGCACGATACACTTGCTGCTGCGCTTGTTGAACACAAGCTCGGGCAAATCCTTGTTTCGCGCGGTCAGACTTGGGGCACGAATATTACGTTGTTCCCGTTCCGCGCGTCTGATGCCGGCCGTAGCAATGTAACCCGAAGCGTGCTGCTGTGGCTCGAAAAGGAGACCACAAACGGTTTGCCAGGTTGGCGTATGCACTCGGTTTACAGCACCATAAGCAACCTTGTTGAGACTTCGACTGACGGTAACATCGTGAACCTGCGTGCCGTCGCGCTCGAAATTTTCGATATCTGCAGCACGTACAACAACAGCAACCCCGCTGCATTTGTCCCGCCACTGGACGAATTGCGGTATTTCCTAACACATTGCACTTACGATTCCAATTACCTTGCGCGGTCCACGTTCTCTAACATCTTTGCCAGCGCATGCACGGGCGCGGCGACAGTCATTGGTGCAGTACAGCCGCGGCCGGTTACAAACCTCATCGTCGTGGCGACTGCATCCGCGCCAGGCCAACCGGCTGACGGGTTCCACACTTACGGGGGGAGTACAGTCGTCCTACTATACAAGGATGACGGGGCGTCGTATGACTTGCCTGACTCTTTTGGGGTTGTTCCAGGCAGCTTATTGCTCGTGCGCGGCTATACCGACCTAACCAATCCACCGGGTTGCCTTGCGTTGGAAGTGATCAGTGTCAGTCTCACTAGTGTGCCTGTGGCAAGTGATTCGGATCGCGACGGCAATTTGTTGGTGGATACGTGGGAGCAGCTCTTTTTCGGCTCGGGAACAGACCCATTCGGCGATTGGGACCACGACGGCTACCAGAACCTGCAAGAAATGTTCGACGGCTCCGACCCACGCGACCTGTTCGGTGTGCCGCTGCAGCCGCAAGCTAGGTTCGAGCTACCACGTGTGGAATTGATCCGCGATGGTGCACAAATTCGGCTCAGATTTGGTTGGCCATCGGCTTATATTAGCCGGTTCGTGTTTGGCGTAAAAGGCTCACCGAACCTGAACACGCCATTTGTCTATGTGCCAGCAACCGGTCCTTTACCTGCTCCGATGTTGCAGAACACGTTCGATCTGCTTGTGCCGGTACCAGAGTCGGCCAGCTATTTCTACTTCATCTACGTCGCGCTGCGGTAGCAAGGCTTGGATGTGCCGGGCCACATCTATGTGAATGATCTGTTGGCAAGCTAGTGTGAGCCTTTGACTAACCCGAAATGGTTTGCAACCGGGCGCTGCGTCGTTTTCTCGTAACCGATTTGTATTCCGACGCAAAGAGGAGTTGAGTCTTGCTGCTATTTTAAAGCCGCCACAGTGCCTCAGCTTAACACCGGTCGCGGATAGTTTACGCTGACAATCGCGTCACTGAGGATTTACCTTCTCATTGTTCACGCGTGTTCTGGAATACGCGCGAACGAGTAACGCTGCATCCAAGTCTGAGACTTTTCAGCTTCTACCTCCTCGAAGTGGTGCGTTCGTGGAGCCAAGGTAAGTCGGGCGAACTCATGTCACGCGGGGTGAAAGTAGAGTAAGTCTGGGCCAACACCCTTGAGTCGGTCCATTTCTTGATCTCAGCGTGGCCATCTGCAAAAGACAATCCGCCTGCTCGGTGGTGATAACACGCCGGCATGTCAACCCATGTGTTGGGGTATGAAATTGGGTCTTCCATAAACCAGCCATCGTTGATCGTGCCAGGGTTTTCATCTATCAACACCCAACACTTTGACGGAGGTGGATTTATGATGTCACTTTGCTTCCTGAAGACGCGATTTAGCGGGCTAAAAATTTCAATCGAGATCGGGTTCATCCAAGCGTTCATTGAGACGCTTCTGACCGTAGGTACGCCGCCTGGGCCTGTCTTGCGGTCGGCTGGGCACTTGTACACTGCTAAGGTTTTGACATATGGGAATAATAGCCCGTTTATGATGAACTGCGGATCAATACACATCGTTCTCGGTGAATCGTTAGGATTCACGCTGCCTAACACCCAGTTCGCCCTCGAGCCACCAGGTTGCGCCGCAGGATCGTTCGGGTTTGTGACCAACGATTGCATCCCACCTGTGCGCACTATTTTGTCGTCGTTATCTATTGAATACAAACTCCAACCTATTTGCAATTGTTTGAGATTGTTCAGGCAGCCGATGCCTTGCCCTTTTTGTTTAGCTTTGCCAAGGACCGGTAAAAGTAGTGCGGCGAGAATTGCAATTATGGTAATTACAACCAGCAGCTCGATAAGTGTAAATGCATCGGCAAGTAAATTACGGCGTGTGCGCCTCATATTCTCTTGCAATAAATTTTCTGCAGTAAACCAGTCTTTGTCAAGCATTAGTTCACGAATACCGCTTACTCACTCTGGCTGGGCCGTGCTATATGGGCGTATATTTAGAGCTAAAGTTTTGTCCTGCATTCGAGCGGGCACAGCGCGATTGTTGGCGTTGAACGGGCTGACGAAACGGTTACCTCTGCATAGCGTGCCGATAGTATTGAGTTGGGCGGCGCATCAGCTGACAAGCTGCTGAATGTCTGCAGAACAGCAGACGCCACTCTGACACATGGGGTAGTGGACGCCACAACAGATCGAGCACCGATGGCACCGCTTACAAGCCGCAACATGTACGCCTTGATGATCCGTTTCGAGGTGAATTGATGGCCTACGATAGCGCCGGGACAGACCTGACAGTGCAGGCCCATGCCTTACAACAACAGCGTCGGCCTGCACGCCTTTACGATGCCAGCGGCAGCTTGGCTCTAAGGATCTCAGGCAAAGGCTGACTACCCGCCCTACATGCGCAAGCGTGTCAAAGAAAAGGTTCACGGCGCCAAAAGCAAGGCTGAGTGAATGAAGATGCTCTGTGAAAAGCCCGAAAAAGCTTCACAGAACAATGAGCCAGAAGAAAGACCAAACAAGTAACAACACTTCCGAACACATCACGGGGTAAAACATAAGAATCCACGGACTGGTTTTACTTTTGGGCTTTCAGGCACTTCTAAGGGTCAGCACATGCCTAAAGCCACGACGTTGAGTGGAGACGGTTAACGGTTGTGGGGGCGTTGCCACGGGAAATGCGTACGCTGTGAGTGTGATAACCGGCCAGCCAGACGCAGGGCCTATCACGCCCACCAGCAACCAACCCGTTGGTAGGCGGATTTGGTTGCGTAGTTGTGCCTGTGCAAAAACCTGTTACGGCGTGGTTGGCCGTTTTTCTTGGCGGCCACCAATGCCGTGGTGCTGAGCTAGACGTTGCCCGCAGATGGATTGGTATTGGAGGCGATAAACGCCTTGCCAAATGTGCGGCGGCATGGCCAGTAATCCCATCAACAAACAAAACTAATAGCTCGAATCTTCAGTTTATTCAACTCACGCCGACGGGCAACAAGTTCTATCGGTTGGTTAGACAATAGCTATGGGCTTTTAAGGTGCGCGCCGAGGAAGCACGTTGGTCAGCGCAAGCGAATTGGTACATCACACAAAGTGAAACCGTTCATGCTGCCCCCGCAGTGTCACGTGTTTAACAGCTAAAAGGTGTTCGATGCTCGAGCATGCACCAAGTGGTCGCGCAGCTTTGGATTTTTGTGCAGTTGTGGGGCTTGGATGCGGAGTTGCCACTCGACCGTTGGTGGCCATGCTTGGTAAAGTTAGCCGATGGCGCTGAAGCTGGTCAGCTTGGTTGGCTTGGTTGCTTTCATTGCAGTTGCGTGGGCGGCATCGTCTCACCGCAAACTGTTTCCTTGGCGTACTGTTTTGTGGGGGCTTGCGTTGCAATTTTGTTTTGCTGTGCTCATATTGAAGACCGGAGTTGGTCGTGCGGTTTTCAGCCTCACAGGCGCAGCAATTCAAAAGCTTGTTCAGTTTTCGAACGAGGGCTGCAAATTTGTCTTCGGGCCGCTTGCGGACGAGATGTTATTGAGGGAAAAATTTGGCCCGCAAAACGCCGTTATATTTGCCGTGCTTGTGACCGGTACAATTATCATCGTAGCTTCGCTGTCGTCACTGTTGTATCACTGGGGCATTTTGCAGAAATTGGTGCGTGCAATGGCATGGCTCATGCGCAGTGCAATGCGCACAAGCGGCAGTGAAACACTCGCTGCAGCAGCAAACATTTTCATGGGGCAAACCGAGGCGCCGCTATTGGTCAAGCCATACATTGCGCGCATGACCCGCAGCGAACTGTTGTGCATGATGACGAGTGGCATGGCGACAATTGCAGGTGGTGTAGGGGCGGTCTATGCAAAGCTTGGGATTGACGCGGGTCATCCGGATATGCCAGGCCATCTGTTGACGGCGTCTGTGCTGAGTGCGCCTGCAGCGCTTTTGATTGCAAAGGTCATACTGCCAGAAACCGAGCAGAGTGAGACGGCAGGTGTTGTGCCGAAAGACCCAGCACGCACTACGGTCAATGCCCTCGATGCATTGTGCCGTGGCGCAAGTGACGGCATGAAACTCTCGATTAATGTCATGGCAATGTTAATTGCGTTCGTAGCCGTGGTTGCGCTCGTGAATTTCATTTTAACTTGGCCACAGGCAAAACTCGGCGTGGCCAACCCAATTCGACTGGAGACGATTCTTGGTTGGGTTAACGCGCCGTTCGCGTTGCTGATGGGTGTACCGGCGAAAGATTGCGTGATCATTGGCCAAATACTGGGAGAACGAATTGTACTCAACGAATTTTACGGTTACCTATCGCTGACTAGCCCGAAAACGGCCGTTGATACGCGGAGTTTTATCCTTGCTACGTATGCACTTTGCGGGTTTGCCAACTTCGCAAGCATTGCTATTCAAGTCGGTGGCATCGGCTCACTTGCGCCTGAGCGCCGAGCTGAGATGGCCAGGCTTGGCGTGCGCTCCATGATCGGTGGAGTACTGGCAAGCTACTTAACAGCTACGATTGCCGGGATCTTGCTTTAGTTTTCACAAGGCCGCCACCAAAGATGGTAAAAATTTGAGGCGCAAGCAGTTGAACACTCAGCAGGTTTCCGCGCCGAGCCGCTAAACGAAGACGCAAAGTGTTGCACCTCCAAAAGTGTGGAGACGTTTACCACTGCCTCTACTGTCAGGGTGCCGTCAGAATGTTTTTTCGTGCGGCCACGACGCGGCCGCCTTTAGTGGGCATCTGCGTGTCACGGTGGTACGACAAGCGCCGGGCCAATGAATCCAGATTCGATAACAAGCGGGTCTCGACCTTTGTTTTTCGCATAAAAGCGGCACCGTTGCCGAACGCGCTTTTCCGATCGTTGACACAAGCCGGACACAGCTGGTCGCTTGCACTTATGGCGATGTTACTCTGCGTAGGCGCAGCCATGTTGGCATTACTAAATCCGCAACCCGGAACATCGAATGTTAAGGTTCTCAGGCCTTTTTACCTGTTCATACGCCGTCGTTGCTTGCACGTATGGACTAGGCTTGATTCAGGCAGCACTGTGTGTGGGGGATGTCGAAGCCTAGTGGGAACGCGCAAAAGACTTGATTTTGTGCTTGAATTGAGCTTCGCGGGTGAATCTCACAAGTAGCGTCTTTGTGATGGTTGTCGATTGTAAATTGGCCTCATATTGTAGTGATAGCGGACATGCACAACTTGTGCAGGGTGCTGTGCAGCGGTGTTGAATCTGCGGACGCAAGAGTGCTGTTTTCCCCTATGTCCAAGGCGCAAGGCTAGGATTTGCTCCGAGGCGCGTATAAGGTCTTTTCCCCGATTGGCAATTCAAAAATTTCAGCCAGAATTGATTATGCGGTGACGCGCGGGACAGGCAATGGAGGTCTGATGTAGAAATGGTTCGAGGATCAAAATCCGTTTGGAACAGCGTGGTCACCGAAACGCCAAGTGAATTTGAACGCAGATCGTTATACAAAGACTCAGAGGCGCCCTTTTGGCAGGAAGGATACATTGACTTTGCAAAGTGACGACGTGACCAAACAGCGTGTGTTGGTTGTTTCAGGCTGCCCGGCGTTTCGAAGCGAGTTGAGCCGTATTGTTCAACGCGAGGCACATTTTGTTCTCTGCAGTGGGCTTGAAAATGCACAGAACGTTTCGGAGGCGATTGCCAGGTTAACCCCGCATATTGTAGTGTTGCATTTTGAGAGCGAAACGGTGAACAACCTCGCTCTTGTTCACTTCCTAAGGACAAAATTTCCAGCGCTGCGCATATTGGTCGTCTCAGATTTGAACGACGAGGCATGTGCAGAACGGGCGTTACGGTTGGGTGCCAACGGTTATCTGCCCAGGTCTGAGTTGGAGCACGAATTAATTCATGCACTGAGTGTTGTATCGCGCATGAACGCCTACACAACACCAGCCATTGCAGCGCGTATGCTCAAGAAAGCATATCAGGCAACTGTGGTTCAGAGCAAGCCTGTACCAGCTCTTACTAAGCGCGAAATAAGAATACTAGGCCTGCTCGCGTCAGGGGCCGACCAAACCGAAATTGCACGCCGGCTCCGCCTTAGCCGACGTGCACTCGAGGCACATTGCATTGTCATTCGGCGCAAGCTTCGGCTTCGTTCAAATGAAGCGCTGAGAGCATACGCATCGAACCGCTCATAAGTGCCTCCAATGCAGTCCATAACACTTTTCGGGTCTCTGAACCCTCTCTTTCAGGAACGGTTGCATTATGCGCTTACAGGTGAAACTGCGTGGTAAGTCCCCACGTTTGCTCACAAAACCTTGAACAATTGTGCAACGTTAGGCGTTCCCACCGTTAGGGACGCTTTGCAGTAGGTAATTTCCCTAGGTCAGGGTCGGGGTTTTACCCGATTGACGCTGCATTTGCGCGCGCTGATAATTGTAGCGTGGTAATTCTAGTAAGTCGCAAAAGCTAGAGACAAAAAACCAAACTTGCAGTGCGAGTTAAACAGGCAAGGTGATGCAAAGATGTTGAGGGGTAAAAATTGCGGCGCCGAGTTCGGGAGCTTGGCGGCGTATGAAACGGCAAAAAGACCGTGTGATTTAATTCCCATCGCCAAAATGACGAGGGCGGGGAGGACGGAACTTTTTGCCGGTTTTTTATCTCTCAAGAAGGGACGGTGCTAGCTGTTTTGGCTGACGCCTGTTCAAAAAGATGATGGGCGTCTTGTCCTTAGGCAGGCCAAGCAACAGCGGTGCCACCTTAGACTGTGGTGATGTATGCAGACGTGTGAACAAGTGCAGGTGGAGCGGAGACAAATCGAATTAGCCGCAGCAGATTCAGGTTTGCCGCTCTGGAAACGCGTCCTTGACCTTGCGTGTATTTTTCTGTTGGCTCCAGTTTGGATGCCCTTGGCCGCGTTAATCGCCATTGGCATTAAGCTACATTCAAAGGGACCAGTGCTCTTCAAGCAGGAGCGGATCGGCTACAGGGGGAAACATTTCGTCTGTCTGAAGTTCCGGTCAATGAAGGTCGGGGCCGACCAAGAACTGCATAAGAACCACCTTCAGCAATTGATACGAAATGAATCGCCGATGACGAAGCTGGACCGTGGGGGTGACGCGCGCGTATTCGGGTTTGGCAAGCTGCTGCGCGCAACCGGGTTGGACGAATTGCCTCAGTTAATAAACGTTTTGCTTGGCGAGATGAGCCTGGTTGGTCCGCGTCCGTGTCTTCCGTACGAGTATGAGGAATATCCCGAGTGGGCGCGCAAACGGTTTGATACATTGCCCGGGTTGACCGGTTACTGGCAGGTCTACGGCAAGAATCGCACCACATTCAAGCAAATGATCCAGATGGACATATGGTACGTGGAACATAGGTCACTTAAGCTTGATCTTTTAATCATTGCACGCACGCCTTTTGTGCTTGTCCAGCAGCTTCTTGAATCTCTATTCGCAAGCCGGAAAGGCGAGCAAGCCATCGTCCAAAAAGCAACCCCGTAAACAGCACAAAGCATATGAAAAAACAGATTAACATAGGCGTCATCGGCTGTGGCTACTGGGGCCCGAACCTGGCGCGTAATCTTCGGCAAATACCGGAATGTAACCTCAGATACGTTTGTGATACGAATCCGGAACGACTTGCGCATATGCGACGCCTTTATCCTGAGGTCGAAGGCGAGCAAAATTACGAATCGCTCCTTAATGGCGCGCTTGACGCAATTGTCATCGCTACCCCCGTACGGTTTCATTATCCGATGGCAAAGGCGAGTTTGTTGGCGGGCAAGCACACTTTTATTGAGAAACCGATGGCATGTTCTGTTGCCGAGTGTGAGGAATTGATCGAGCTTGCGCGGAAAAACGGGTTGGTGTTGATGGTGGGGCATACTTTCCTCTATTCGCCCGCAGTGCTGAAGATCAAGGAAATCATCGATCATGGTGACATCGGCGAGCTTCGGTACATAGGGGCGCGTCGGCTTAATCTGGGTCTGTTCCAAAAAGACATTAATGTGACCTGGGACCTGGCGACGCATGATATCTCGATTGTGCTGTACATCATGGACGAGATGCCGGTCTCTGTTTCATGTCGTGGCGATGCGCATGTTACACCCGGAATCGAAGATGTTAGCACGCTTTATCTGTCATTCAGGAAAAACCGGGCTGCAACGATTCATAGCAGTTGGCTTGACCCGAAGAAGGTCCGGGAAATGACATTTGTCGGGTCACGGCGGATGATCGTCTATGACGACGTTGCGCTGCACGAGAAAATCAAGATTTACGATGCGCGGGTCGAAGTACCCCCGCATTACGATACATTTGCCGAGTTCCAATACTCATATCACTATGGTGACGTGTACATTCCTTATATCAAACAGGACGAACCGCTTAAGATCGAGTGTCAGCATTTTATCGAGTGTATCCGCGAGGGTAAAACACCTCGTACATCCGGAGAAAATGGGTTGCAGGTGATTCAAGTCCTTGAGCTTGCCTCGCAATCGCTCAAACAGAAGGGTGCATGTCTTCCTGTGCCTGACCGCAAAGCATGGGAGGTGCACGCAGCTCAGGTACGGGATGCGGCCCATTATCAGGTCACACAAATCGCAGCATGAGCCTGGCAATCGAAAATCTGCAGCGAATTGCCCCAGACGTTAAGCTGGGCAGGAACGTCCAGATAGGGGCATTTGTGAACCTCTACGGGTGCGAGATCGGCGACGAAGTCAAAATAGGTCCGTTCGTCGAGATACAGAAGGGTGCCAGAATCGGGAGCCGCTGCAAAATATCAAGTCACACCTTTATTTGCGAGGGTGTGACAATCGAAGATGAAGTGTTTGTTGGGCACAACGTGACTTTCACAAACGACCTTTACCCGCGAGCGACCAATGCCGACGGCCAACTGCAGACTGAGAAAGACTGGAAGTGTATCCCGACCTTGGTCAGGCGCGGTGCGTCAATTGGCTCGGGTGCAACACTGCTTTGCGGCATTACAATTGGTGAAAAGGCGTTAATTGGCGCAGGTAGTGTAGTGACGCGTGATGTGCCGCCGTATGCGGTCGTGGCAGGTAACCCAGCCCGTGTTATAAAGATGTTAACCGAGGAGAAACGTTATGAAGGTGCCATTTCTTGACCTTAAAGCGCATCACGAGCCGTTACGCGCGCAGATCGACGCTGCAATTGCAGAGGTAATTGATTCCAACGCATTTGCAGGCGGTCCGTTTGTAGCCAAATTCGAAGAAGAATTTGCCGCATACTGCGGGGCACGTTTTGCGATCGGCGTTGGCAGCGGCACAGATGCGCTCTGGCTGACGTTGCTTGCTTTGGGGGTAGGCCCAGGTGACGAGGTTATAACCGTGCCAAACACATTCATGGCTACGGCCGAGGCCATCAGTTACTGCGGCGCGCGGCCAGTTTTTGTGGATATTGAAGAACGCACGTACACGCTCGATCCGGGTCTGCTTGAACAGGCAATCACGCCAAAAACAAAAGCCATTATTCCGGTGCATTTATTTGGACAGTGCGCCGATATGGATCCGATCATCGAAATTGCATCCCGACACAATATACCAATTGTGGAAGATGCATGTCAGGCGCACGGGGCAGAGTACAAAGGCAAAAAAGCCGGTACGATGGGCGTGGCTGGTTGTTTCAGTTTTTACCCCGGTAAAAACTTGGGCGCTTTTGGCGAGGCCGGGGCAGTGGTCACAAACGATCCTGAACTGTGTTTGGCGATCCAAATGCTGCGCGATCACGGTCAGGCTAAGAGGTATGTGCACTCAAAGATAGGTTGGAACGCGCGTATGGATGGTATTCAGGCGGCGGTGCTGCGGGTAAAGCTGAAGAACCTCGACTTTGTGAATGCGCGCCGCCGTGCTAATGCACGGGTGTACGATAAATTACTGGCAGGTTATGACGATGTGGTCACACCAATTGAGGCCCCCCACAACACACATGTTTACCACGTTTACGCTGTCCGCGTCACGGATCGTGATAGTGTGCTTGATGCACTTGGCAAACGGGGTGTCAGTTGTGGAATTCACTACCCTGTGCCGATTCATTTGCAGGAGGCGTACCAGTGGCTTGGCTATGGTGTAGGTTCGTTTCCAATTGCTGAACAATGCGCGGCGGAGTTGTTGTCACTGCCAATGTATCCAGAATTGACGCGCGAACAGATTGGTTATGTGTGTGAACAATTGAGCAATGTGGTGAACCTGCGGAAACAGCATGAGTGTGTTGCTTAAACCGATTTTTACATCAAACGGCGAGTCCAAGCGCGTTCAGGCTTTTGCCGGACGCCATTTATTGCTTCAAGTTGACCCACTTCAATACCCGGGTTGGGACGCGCTGTTGAATGCACACCCTGACCGAACGGTTTTTCATACCACAGCTTGGGCGCGTGTGCTGGTTGATACCTACGGACATGAACCCGCTTATTTTGCGCACTTCTACGGAGGTGAGCTTGTTGCATTGTTGCCGGTAATGAAAGTTTCAAGCCCGTTCTCAGGTCGCCGTGCGGTCGCGTTGCCTTTTACCGATTTTTGCGGCGTGTTGGCCGGCCCTGAAGGCAACCCACATGAGCTCATCAAGCTGGCTTTTCAATGGGCGCGAGAATCCGGTTGCCGATACATCGAATTTCGGGGTAATGGCGATGCTTTGCCAGGGGCGGCGCCTTCGCTGGTTTTTTATGGTCATGTCGTCAACCTCGGCGAGGGTGCAGATTCGCTGTTTGAGAGGCTGCATAGCGCAGTGCGGCGCGGCATCCGCAAAGCGCAAGAGGCGGGTGTAGCGATTGATTTCAGCACTGACACTGATGCGGTGCGCGAATTTTACGGTTTGCATTGCCGAACAAGGCGGCGACATGGATTACCCCCACAGCCGTACGGTTTTTTCAAAAATCTCGCACGGCATGTTTTAGAGCGCGGATTTGGTTTTGTTGCAACTGCAAGGTGGAAGGGCAAACCGATTGCGGCGGCCATTTTCCTGCGCTATGGCCGTCGCGCCATATACAAATATGGGGCTTCCGATTATGCGTTCCAGCAATTGCGCCCCAACAACTTATTGATGTGGCAAGCAATCGAATGGTTTGCGGAACACAAATTAGAGTCGCTGCATCTTGGTAGGACATCGCTTACAAATGAAGGCCTGCGCCGGTTCAAACTCGGGTTCGGCGCCTGTGAGGAGAGAATTGCGTATTATAAATTTGATCTTGCAAGGGGTGAGTTTGTGACCGACGCGAATCGTGAGCGGGGCTGGTACAACGGTATTTTTAGGCGGTTGCCTACACCGTTGCTGCGTTTGATTGGGGCACTGATTTACCCGCACCTGTCGTGAAATCATAAGCAAAAGTATGTCGAACAGAAAATTTCAGCCGCTTTACCAAAAGTCATGAAGGAGTCGTTTACAACGCAGGCCAGGGTGGTTGAGGTCACTCGCCAGCAACTTACCCCAACCGACATTTATTACATTGTTTTCCGGCACAAATGGAAGATCGTTTTGATCTTTTTTGGCTCGGCTGCGCTGGCTGTTGCGTTTTATTTGCTGAACCCGCCTCTGTACGTATCCGAGGCAAAAATTCTTATCCGCTACATCATAGAAGAACGGTCTATTTCGCCCGAAGCAAGTGATGCGCAGGTCAAAAGCCCGGACACGCGCGGCGAAAACATCATCAACTCAGAAGTTGAAATCCTGACCAGCTTAGACCTTGCGTATGAGGTGGTAGATGCTGTCGGGGCAGAAAACATTCTGGCCGGGCTTGGTGGTGGGACAAATCGTGCGGCTGCTGCAGGTGCCGTCAAAAACAATCTCATGGTTGAAGTCCCAAGACGCAGTAACATTCTCCGGGTGCAATATCAGCACCCGGACCCGACGGTTGTGCAACCTGTGTTAAGCGCGCTTGTTGACACATATTTGAAACGACATGTCGAGATTCACATGGGTGTCGGTGTTTTAGATGACTTTTTCGCGCGGCAAGCTGATCAACTGCGTGCGCGTCTAGCACAAACCGAGCAGGAATTAAAGAAGCTCCAAACCGAGGCGCAAATAGTTTCACTTGATGACACAAAACGCGCATATATCGGACAAATCACAAAGATTCAGGATGAACTTCTTGCTGCTGAAGCCGAATTGGCAGGCAGACGCAGCGCACTTGAGGCAATCGAAAAGCTGCTGGCGTTGAATGCAACAGCCAATACAAATGCACCTGCTTTGGTGCCTGCGGTGGTCGAAGAGTACCGCGCAGTTTGTGCCGAGCTAGACACAATGTTAAAGCGTCAGGCCGACTTACAGTTGCGTTATACAGAGGAGCATCCGTTGCTCAAGATCGTGCGCCAACAGGTAGCAGACATTCAGGCGCGTAAGTCAAAGCTTGAACAGGAAAACCCGGAGCTGCTTATCAGCGGATTGCCCGCGCCGGCGCAGGCGAAAACCGAGTACGATTTGGCAGCGGAAGTGTCGCGCGTAAGTGCGCTCGAGGCAAAAATTAACGTACTGACCGAGCAACTAAATAGAGTACGCGCAGAAGCGACGCGTGTTGTTGAAGTTGAGCCTACAATCATACAACTGCAGCGCAAGCGGGAACTTGAAGAGGCTAATTATCGTTACTATACAGCAAGCCTCGAGCAGGCGCGTGTGAAGGAATCACTCGGCCCAGGCAAGGTCACAAATATCAGTGTCGTTCAAGCGCCGTCCCCACCGTGGAGAAGAATAAAAGATGTGTTGAAGCCAATGGCGCTAATACTTGTGTTTGGTTTAGTTGGTGGCGTCGGTTTGGCTTTTGTTACAGAACGGTTCCTGGATCAGAGCATTAAGCGTGTGGCAGATGTAGAACGTCATTTGCGCATTCCGCTGTGCATGTCCATCCCGGATACGGGCAGGGACGGAGTTTTGCGTTTGCTGCCATTGTTTCGAAATGGCAAACGAAAAGCTAGTGGCGATGTTAGCCCGCCTCCATCTAGCGGTTCCGTTCTCCAGGTACGTTCGGACGAGGTTGCTCCGTGGGACCCGCAGCATAGGTTACGCCCTTATTACGAGGGACTACGCGACCGGTTGATCACGTACTTTGAAGTCCGGAACATGACGCACCGGCCAAAACTTGTGGCGGTCACAAGTTGTACACATGGCGCTGGTGTTTCGACACTTGCTGCCGGCTTGGCTGCTGCGCTTTCTGAGACAGGAGACGGGAACGTTCTGTTGGTTGACATGAATCCTGAACACGGAGCTGCACAGCATTTTTCCAAAGGCAAACCTGCGTGTGGTTTGGCCGATGCGCTCGAGCCTGAAAAGCGTGACAACGCAATGGTCCAAGACAACCTTTACCTCGTTTCAGTTCAGGGGACTAATGACCAAAAGCTGCCGCGAGTTTTACCGAAACGGTTTGCGCACTTGGTGCCGAAGATGAAGGCAAGCGACTTTGACTATATCATATTCGACATGCCCCCGGTTACTCAAACAAGCATTACACCGCGTTTGGCAGGGTTCATGGACATGGTACTGATGGTGATCGAATCCGAACACACAGGCCATGAACTTGTGAAACGTGCTACTGCTTTGCTTCATGAGTCAAACGCGAACGTCGCGGCGGTGTTGAACAAATACCGTGAGTATTTGCCGAAGCGGCTGAGCCAGGAACTGTAGGAACGATTTTGCTGAGGGTGAGGCTGATGTGATGTGTCACACGGAAAATGACAGTCCATGGCCAGAGCATTAATAACGCAAAAGGAGGGATCGTAAAAAACCAAGGCACGCATCGAACATATTCATGGTTGGGGCTGTGAGGACCAACCATGAAAGGTTGCATGGCGTGCCGGTCTAGTTCGGGCAGTTTTTGGGACTGAAAAGTCTGCCCTCAGCATTTTCTCGCGGGTTTACACGGGGAGATCAAGGGTTTTGCAGCACCGCGAGAAAAAATTAAATGCGTCAATTTTGTTTGGTGCGACAAAGTCAATCGCAACTGCGAATTGACGGGGGCGGAGCCTGCCTTTGTCTCGTCCGAGTCGACTTGAATTCGGAAAACTGTATTGGCCCAAACGTCAAGGCGGGGACGGCTCGCGGAGCCGTCTGCCCCACATTCCGCTGTAATGTGAGGATGGGGGTCTTCCGCTCCGTGTTCTGGGTCGGTATTCCGCTTCGGACGCGCCGGGTCGTCTCGGCGATGCGATCCTGCCAATTTTGTTTTTCCGGACCGAAGATCAGGCAGACACACCCGCTGCTCAATGTAATTTGATTTGGCATAACGCTGTGCTTTTCAGGCGGTTCTATTACACCATCAAGCCCTTTGTGCCGTGGCGTGTGCGCATGGTAGTGCGCCGTGCTATGGCAAAGCGTGCGCTGCGCCGCCACGCAAATGAATGGCCAATTTTGCCCGGGTCGGAAATCCCACCAACAAATTGGCCAGGATGGCCGGAAGGAAAGAAATTTGCCTTTGTGCTTACGCACGATGTCGAAGGACGAGCCGGCTTGGAAAAAGTCAGGCAGTTGATGAAACTCGAAATGGCGCTTGGCTTCCGGTCTGCGTTCTACTTTATCCCCGAGGGCGAATACCGTGTACCGCACGAGCTGCGTGAAGAGCTTGTTCGCAACGGATTCGAGGTCGGCGTGCACGACCTGTACCACGACGGCAAGTTGTTTAACTCGAGGAAACGTTTTAGTGAACATGCGGTTAAGATTAACCAATACCTTGATGAGTGGGGTGCGGTAGGATTCCGTGCGGGGTTTATGCTCCACCAGCTTGATTGGCTCCACGAGCTGGCCATACAGTATGATGCATCGACATTCGACACCGACCCGTTCGAGCCACAACCGCAAGGCGTTGGAACAATATTCCCGTTTTGGGTCGCAAAACATACCTCAGCAAAACAAAATGACGATAGGCGCGATCCTGACGATGTCAAAAATTCTACAAAGACATATAATCGAAAGGTGCAACGCAACCGCTATGTGGAGCTTCCTTACACGTTGCCTCAAGATCTGACGTTGTTCCTGCTTTTCCGAGAGCGAAACATTGACATTTGGCGTCGCAAGCTCGACTGGGTAGCAAAGCATGGCGGGATGGTGTTGGTGGACGTGCATCCGGATTATGTCTTTTTCGACGGAGAGCCAGCCACAATTAAGACCACCACAGCCGGTTTGTACACAGAACTGCTTCGATATGTTCACGAAAGGTACGGAGGTAGTTTCTGGCACGCAGTTCCGCGGCAGGTTGCAGCTTATTTTCGCGCCTCTTGCAGCATGAGCGGTTACAGGCAAAAGAAACGAGTTTGCATGGTGACATATTCGCACTACGAAACTGATAACCGTGTCATGCGATACGCCGAAGCTCTTGCAGAGCACGGTGATCATGTGGATGTGTTGGCGCTTAGTCGGGGTAAAGGGCAGCCGACAAGTGAAACCATCGGTAAAGTGAACGTATACCGGATTCAGTCTCGCACAGGTAAAAACCAACGCACCAAACTCGACTATCTCGTACCCATTGTCCGTTTCCTTTTGGCTTCATCTGTTTGGATGACGAGGAAACATCTTCGAAGGCGATATGATCTGATACACGCCCATAACGTGCCGGACTTTTTGGTGTTTTCCGCGTTGATCCCGAAATTGATGGGTGCAAAAGTCATTTTGGATATTCACGACATATTACCCGAATTTTATGCGAGCAAGTTTGGTGCGTCACCGAGATCTCTTTGCGTAAAGATGTTGATGTTTTTTGAGCGATTGAGCGCACGGGTTGCTGACCACGTGATTCTGGCCAATCACCTTTGGTTCGACAAGTATACGCAACGTGCTGCACCGAGCAGTAAATGCTCAACGCTCATTAATTACGTTGACAGCCGTAGATTTCATGCGCGGCAGCGCACTCGAAAAGATAACCGCATCGTTATGTTGTTTCCAGGAGGTTTGCAATGGCATCAAGGGTTGGATATTGCAATTCGTGCATTTCAAAAAGTACTGCTTAATTACCCCAACGCCGAGTTCCACATTTATGGTGAAGGCAATATGAAACCGAAGTTAATTGCACTTGTTTCGGAATTAGGACTCAACGGCAAAGTGCAATTTTTCGATCCTGTACCGGCAAACCAAATCGCGGACATAATGGCAAACGCAGATCTTGGTGTTGTGCCGAAACGCGCAAATTCGTTCGGCAACGAAGCCTACAGCACCAAGATTCTGGAATTTATGGCTCTCGGTGTGCCCGTGGTGGTGTCTGAAACCCGGGTGGACCGGTATTACTTCGACGATTCTTTGGTCCGATTCTTTCCTTCGGGTGACGCTGAGGCTTTAGCTAAAGCAGTGCTGGAGGTACTCGAAAATCCTCAGGCAACAGCTGGCCGCATCGAGAAAGGCCGATCGTATGCTTTGGCACAGAGCTGGCAGATCAAAAAACATGAATACATAGGGCTCGTTGACCGGTTGTGCGGCTCATCCGGACCGACACGGGAGGAACCACCAACACTTTCTGAGGCGCACAAATGATGTGTTTAACCAACTTGTCTCACAGCTGCCAACTGCTGTGGATGAGAAATGATCCTAAAGCTCGCCTTATTCTGGCAGCCTTTGTTACTTTCCCACCCTTGCCGAAGCAGTGCCCACCCCGATGCGGTGGGTTTGTAAGCTGAGGTATTTTGGGCCTGCTGACCAGCTTGCTCCGGACATGCTCATAGACTTGTGTGGTTTAAAAATGGAGCGTCCTATTTGCCGCCGGCCCCAGTCTGACGGCATCTGGCAGTGCAGGTACGACCGCCATAGATAACCATTAAGGCCTGCTAGAGCTCAATCGAATCACCCCCAAGATTTCAATAGGTTGCTGAGAACATTCGTGAGCTGGGAATTTTTACTGCGGTTCATTCTATTGTGGCCAGGGATTTACGCATAAGAAAGTTGTAATCGCGTGATCATGATTGACCGATTTCTGACTTTGCGGGTTATCCACCCGCTGCAACAATTGGCGGTATGGAATGGAGCTAATCGCCGTCGCCTTCCTGTGCTGATGTATCACAGCATCTCGGACGAGCCTGAAGCCGGTGTGCTTGGGTACTACCGACTTTGCACAAGCCCCAGGCGCTTTGCTGAGCAAATGCTTTGGCTGCGTGAGCATGGCTTTCATGGGGTGACATTGTCGGAAGGGTTGAGCTGGCTGGAGCAGGGCGACAACAAATCCCAGGGAGCAATCGGGGCCCGGCCCGTTGCGATCACATTTGATGATGGGTTTCATGACGTTTACCAGGTGGCCTTTCCCATTCTGCGATCCCATGGATTTCACGCCACTGTATATCTGCCGACTGGCTTTATTGGAAGTTCACGTTTGTGTTTCCAGCCGCGAGGCGGCTCCTACATACCGGGTGTCTCCGGAAGGGCATGTCTTATCTGGTCAGAGGTGGCCGAGCTAGCTTCGGCCAGCTTCGAGATCGGGGCGCATACGGTGACCCACCCGGTGTTGTCTTCTCTTCTATGGCCGGAGATCGAAAGCGAAGTGCGGTCGTGCAAGGAAGTAATCGAACAACACATAGGCAGGCCTGTGCGTGCTTTTGCACATCCGTATGCATTTCCGGCGGAGCAAACAGAATACGTGAAGCGTCTTTCAGAAGTCCTGCAAGCTGCCGGTTATGCATCGGCGGTGACGACGCGCGTAGGCTGCGTATATCCTGGAGCAGATCCATTTCGGCTACGTCGTGTGCCGATCAACAGTGGCGATGATTGCCGTTTGTTTGAAGCCAAATTACGTGGTTCGTACAACTGGGTCGGATGCGTACAGTCGATTGCTCGCAAGTTTCGTCGCGCCATCCGAAGCAGCTCATGTGTCGAAAGCTGCACTACCGATCCAGTGGAAAAAACTCGATGGCAGTAACAGTCGATGGACGAATACGTCATAATCACGCCTGTACGTAATGAGGCCGCACGGTTACCACGGACTATGGAGTCTGTTCTTGCGCAAAGCCGGCGCCCAGTACGGTGGGTGATTGTGGACGACGGTTCAACTGATACAACTGGGGCGTTAGCAGATGCCGCGGCGGCTCAACATAAATGGATTCGAGTCCTACACCGACCCGACCGAGGTCATCGTCTGCCTGGTTCTGGCGTGATGGAAGCCTTTCAAGAGGGATGTCTGCTGGTAGCCGACATTTCCTGGAAGTTTTTGGTCAAATTAGATGGCGACCTGGCCTTCGGCCCTGATTACTTCGCGCGGTGTTTGCAGCATTTTGCAGAGCAACCGCAGTTAGGCATTGGTGGTGGGCTGATCTGTCGTCGGGTGGGTGATGAGCTCGTTCCGGAGTCGCCTGACGACCCGCTGTTTCATGTCCGAGGCGCGGTCAAAATTTATCGCAGGACGTGTCTGGAACAGATTGGAGGCCTGCTGCGGCTTCCAGGCTGGGATACCGTGGACGAACTGAAGGCTAATATGCTAGGCTGGCAGACCCGAACCTTCGTGGAACTGACGGTTGAACAGCTCAAAGAAACCGGCTCGGCCGACGGGCAGTGGCGGAATTGGGTAAAAAACGGCTTGGCTAATTATGTCGCTTGTTATCATCCGCTTTTTATGTTGGTCAAGTGCGTAAGCCGGGCCTTGCGGTACCCTTGGCTAATAGGTGGGCTTGCGTTGGGATGGGGTTATTTAAGTGGTTTTGTGCATCGCTATGACAGGGTGGTTGATCCTGCGTTCCAAAGGTATGTTTGGCAGCAGCAGTGGAATTACCTCCGAGGTCGTCCGAGCTTGTGGTCTCAACGCTTGGGCTCCGCCCCATCTGGCATGAAGTTATTTGGATACGCCCTACGCCAAGGGCAGAGCGCAAATACTAACAGCTCGTAAGGCCTTTGGTTTGCAACTCAACTGCTGTGCTAAAGAAAGCTTGGTTATATTAGGAATGTCAGATTTCATTCTTGACACCCGCCCCACTGCCAAGCGGTTCCTTTTGGAACTCGTGGAAAGGATGCGCTGGTCAGGCCGCCTTTCTTACAACATATGGGAAACGCCTTCGTTCCGCCTGGCTGTCACATGGAATGAACCGGACAACCTGTGGCGGCCTTGGGAACGAGCCGATGGTACGATTGCGGTTGTAGCAGGTTTTCTTGCCCTGGACGAAGCAGAATGGACAACTGCTGAACGAGAAATCATTCGCGATGGAAGAGGCGGTTTATCGGGGGCTGTTGTTTGGCGGCGATACCAGCAGGCCGGCACGATGGGCTGGGACGACCTTAGCGGCAACTGTGCTATCCTACTTTATGACGCTGCCAAGCAGCAGCTGCACTTGCGTTCTGACCCCGCAGGTTGTTTTCCAGTATTTGTTGCGACGGCTGATGGTCATCGTGTCTGGAGTTCGCACCCAGACATTCTGGCGGCTGCGGTAGACAGGTCTCAGAAACTTGACGATGTCTCTTTAGCAGAGTTCGTCCTGGCTAGCACAGTGACGCCTCCGTGGACATATTACAATGGGATCGAAGGGTGTGAACCAGGCACAGTGTTTTCTATTCGTTTGCCGGATGGGCAACTGAATAAGCGCTCATATTTCAGAATTCAATACCAGCCGGACCCAACGATCACGCCGGATGAGCTGGCGGAATCGCTGGCTTTTGCCTGGCGACAAGCCGTACGACGACGCACCTCAAAGCGGTTGGGGCAAATTGCGGTGGCCCTCAGTGGTGGTTTGGATTCACGCTTGATTCTGGGCTGTATCGAAGACACATCACGAATTGTTGCCTTCACCCTATACGATGCGCCAAACCGAGAATTGCGCACAGCCCAAGAGCTCGCCGCAACAGCAGGAATCGAGTTTCGTCCCATACAGCGTAACCCTGATTACTATGGCGAGCACGCCCCTGCAGGCGTGCGCATTTCCGGCGGGATGGGAACCTTTGCCAATAACCATTTCCTGGGTGTTCTTGAGTCGCTACACCAAGACCACCGGAGTGTTTTGCTTACCGGGTGTTACTGCGACTATCTGTTAAAGGGGTTGCCTTTGAACCGGCGTGTACGCTGGTGGGATGGCCACGAATTGTTAGCCCCGTACCGACACGAATTCTATTTCCAGCGATGGTATTTTGACACACCTCTAGCCCGGCAGGTCCGACAGCGGTGGGACGCCAGTTTCCCTGAAAAGCTGCGGCATGCCAAAGATGATCTATCGCTCTTCCAGATTGAAGTACTCCGCACCTTCCCGTTGTATCACGAGGGCGATAACCAACAACGCCTGGTGCCACAACGGCTTATCGGTTGGTCACCTCCGGCTACCGATTTGGAGGTTTTGCGCGTGTACAGAAAAATTCCGTCTCGACTCAAGCTCAACCGGAGCCTGTTTCTGCGCTTTATGCAGGTGTTGTTAGCAGATACGCGTTTGATCCGTGTTCCGGACGCCAATATTGGGGTCGTGGTAGGAGCACCGGCTTGGCAAGAGGCCTTTTTCTACCAATGGCTGCGCGTAAAGCGAAAACTCCAGGCGCTGCGACAATCGCTCTCAACTGATGGGTCGTGGCCAAATTGGAATTACTACTACCGCCATAGCCCTGCGCTTGAACGACATTGGTCTATTTCCGCACCTGAAATGGAAGACCTGTTCTTGCGTGTGCTGGGCTCCAAAGGGCTGCCACAACGGCCTAAAGATTTTTCGCCGGACCAGCGGTTTTTATTTGTATCCATGTTGACTCTGAAACTGTGGTGGCACTATCGGGCATGTTCCACAGGTTCGCCAAACTGAGCCTCAGCCTGGCAGTGTACGCGGTTGACCAAGGCCGCGGTTTTCTCGGCCTTAGTCGGAGAATGTCCACGGGTGTGGTACTTTACTATCATGCTGTGCCCGTGCGGTGGCAAGAAACGTTCGCAACTCAATTGGACACGCTAACAAAGCATGCTGAACCTTGGAGCTTGGAGAGTACACCTCCAAATGCACATCACTGGGTGGGTATCAGTTTCGATGACGCATACGTATCGGTATGGGAAAATGCCGTGCCTGAGCTGCTGCAACGCAAGCTACCGTTCACTGTGTTTGTCGCCACTGGTTGTCTTGGCCAGCGACCTTCCTGGATCGGTTCCCCGAACCATCCTTTTTGGGGGGAGCGCATTATGTCTGTCAAGCAACTCCAGGAACTGAGCCGGCTGCCTGGGGTAACGCTTGGCTCTCACACAGTGACTCATACGCGGCTGTCGCGGCTTTCCCAGGCCGAATTGGATCGGGAATTGTGCGATTCCAAAGCAATTCTGGAAGACCTGACCGGTCGGCCTGTCAACTTGCTGAGTTTCCCCTATGGTGACTGGAATCCTATGGTTGTGGATCGGTCGCTTGCCGTTGGCTATCGACGCTTGTTTAGCATCGAGCCGGTTTGCTTGAATGGCGGTTTGATCCCTACGGTCTTAGGACGGGTGAGTGTTGAGCCAAAGGACAGCCAGCTAGAGTTTATGCTTAAAGTTAAGGGTTGCTACCGATGGGCAGTGCATACAAGCCGACTTGTGCACAGATTCAAAAGCCAAAGCATATGATTGGGGAAACGACGCTGACGACTCAGACCCCAACTGGCACGGAAATAAAGGCAAGCTGCGTCCGAATTGAGCCCGGCGTATGGAGTACAATTTTAGCACAATTTGACGATGCAAATTTCTACCAAACCTACGCATACGGCAGTGTCTGCTGGGGCGATCACAACCTCGGGCACCTTGTAATTCGCAACGCTAATGACGTCAGCGCAGTTGCACAAGTTCGTGTATTACGACTTTGGGGTTGGTGTGGTGTGGCTTATGTGCGATGGGGCCCATGTGTCCAGCGGCGCAGAAGCGCTTGGGACTTGCTAGCATTCCGCAAAGCATTGGAAGCGTTGGCGGATGAGTTTGTCCGGCGTCGCCGTTGCGTTCTGCGCGTGATTCCTAACGTATTTTGCGAAGATCCCGAAGCCGGACCAGCCCATGCGACCTTGCTGGAATTGGGCTTTCGAAATCACAAGCCGAAGACGGCGTACCGCACCATTCGCGTAGATCTGACACCGCCCCTCGATGCGATCCGGAAAAAGCTTGAGCCCAAGTGGCGCAATCAACTCAACGCCGCACTTCGCAATAACCTGGAGGTAGTTGAGGGTCAGGACGGCCAATTGTTCCGTCAGTTTCTGGAGCTTTACGACGAAATGATGGCGCGCAAGCGCTTTGACACAACAGTTGATCCACGTCAATTCGCCCGAATTCAAGAGGGATTGCGTGTGCATGAAAAAATGTTTATCGCGCTTGCGGGTCTTGGTGGGCGCTGGCACGCAGGGGTAGTCGTCGGTTGCGTCGGTGCGACAGGGAACTATCTCTTAGGCGCTACCGGCGTAGAAGGTCTAAAAACCAAAGCGTCTTATCTACTTCAATGGCGGATAATGGAGCATCTTCGCTCCCGCGGTTGCCGTGCTTATGACTTGGGAGGCATCAACCCGATTGCAAACCCGGGCGTTTACCATTTCAAGGCCGGAATGGGAGGAAGCGAAGTTTCCCAATTAGGTCTGTATGAGTTGAGCCCTAGCACCATACACTCGAGCTTGTTGCTTTGGGCGGAGTGGATCTACCGACTGTACCGGAAATACAGCCGTAAAAAATCAACACGAAAACCGCTCCCACAGGCTGGTCAATTGTGAATGTGCACTCCCCCAGCGAGTTGGCACTGACGATTGTTATCGTCAACTGGAACGGAGGCGAAAGGCTGATCCGCTGTCTTCAGTCCATTCGCAATAGCCGGGTGTCGTTTCCAGTTAAGGTCATTGTGGTGGACAACAATTCAGCCGACGGCAGCCGCGAACGGGCTGCTACCGAGTTTCCTGAGTTTACCGTCGTAAACTCAGGAGCCAACCTTGGGTTCAGCCGCGGGAACAATTACGCGCGGCCGTGGGTAAATACACCCATGGTCTTGTTTCTGAATCCCGATACAGAACTTTTTCCGGATACCCTTCAGAAGGCAGTGGCAAGTCTGCAGGCCCGGCCACGGGTGGGTTTACTTGGATGTCAAATGCGTTATCCGGATGGTACAGCGCAAGAGCTAGGTCTCCAATGGTTCCCCAAACCGGGCCGGATCTTCCTAGAGCTGTTGGTTCCAAACGTGCTTCGCAAATGGCCCTGGGGACGCTGGTTGCGGCATGACCCGCTTAAAAGTGGCTCTGTCAAGAAATTATACGGCGGGTTCTTCTTGATTCGCAAAACGGTTCTAGATGCAATCGGCTGGTTTGATGAGCGGTACTTCATGTATGCCGAGGATGTGGACGTTTCCCGCACTGTGCGCAATTTAGGGTGGGAACTGTATTACGATGCAAATTGCGCCATCATTCACGCTTGTGGCACAACCACCGAGAAAGCACCCGGTGGATTTTCTGTGCTGATGAAGCAACAGTCGATCCACCAGCTCATATGCAAGTATTATGGGCCTTTGGCAGGTTGGCGTCACAAACTCGCAGTGGGCACGGCCGCCGGCTTGCGCATTGTCGGTCTCTGGATTTGGCATTGGTTTACCAGGACTCTTCGGTTTGACGTTCGAGATAAGCGAGCACAAAGCTGGGAACGAACCCGGTTATTGTGGCAATGGGCTTGGCATGGACGCCGGGCTGACATTCCACATAGTTATCATGCCTGCGAAACAGTAGCCAAAGTCCCCTATATCAGTTCGGCTGTGGGTTCATGACGCCTTTTGCGTTAATCTTTTTGCTGGTGGCCACGGTTGCCATTTGGACCTTGCCACGAAAATGGGCACCTGTGCCGCTACTGGCCGGCGCCTGCTACATGACCTTAGGTCAGGGGATAGAGTTCGCCGGGCTAAATTTCCCCATAATCCGACTCTTGCTATTAGCTGGACTGGTCCGGGTGCTGATCCGGGGAGAATCGCCAGCCGGAGGCTTAGTGGGGATGGACAAGCTATTTGTTACGTGGGCGGGCTGGGCAATCTTGGTCAGCGCGTTTCACGAAAAGCCGGGAGCTACCCTCGAATTCCACCTCGGGATGGTTTACAACGCTTTGTGCATTTATTTTCTGATGAGGTGTTTCGCCCAGACAGAAGAAGACCTTATGCGTCTGGTGAGAATCAGCGCATGGGTCCTGGTGCCTGTGGCCAGCGCCATGATTTACGAACAGTTGAACCGGTCTAATCTGTTTGCGATGTTTGGTGGTGTGCCCGAAGAACCAGCCATAAGAAATAACCGTATCCGCTCTCAAGGCCCATTCGCCCATGCGATTCTGGCCGGAACAGTGGGGGCGGTTTGTATTCCCATGATGGTCGGGATCTGGCGGACATTCTCGGTCTCTGCCAAGGTGGGCCTGGCCGCGTGCTGCATCATGGTCCTGACCTCGGCCTCTAGCGGTCCCTTGTTGAGCGTGATCTTCAGCCTGTTTGCATTGGCAATGTGGTGGTGGCGGCACCTGACACGTAGGCTGCAGGTTGCGGCTGTGGTAGGCTATGTTCTTTTGGAACTAGTGATGAAGGCACCGGCCTATTATCTGATTGCGCGTATCGACCTTACCGGAAGTAGCGCGTCGTACCATCGGGCCGCACTTATCGAGGCGGCTTTGAACCACATAAACGAATGGTGGTTTGCAGGTACAGACTACACACGTCACTGGCTGCCCTACGGAGTGCCATGGAGTGAGGATCACGTGGACATTACAAATCACTATTTGGGTCAGGGGGTTAAAGGTGGATTGCCACTGATGTTCCTATTCATCAGCCTCATCTGGTGTGGATTTCGCTACGTTGGCTTGGTGACGGCCAGTCTCAGGGGCCAGGACTCGGACCGAGAGTTTTTCGCGTGGGCCGTTGGTGCAGGATTGTTTGCCCATGCAGCAAGTTGTGTCTCGGTTGCATACTTTGACCAGTCCATCATGTTCCTTTATTTGACATTGGCCATGACCGCAACCCTTAAAGTGCAACGCACAATGGAAAACAACGTCGTATCCGTTAGTCAGCCCATGGCCACGGCGCAACTGGCGACCGTGCCGTAATGGATTAGCCAGCCAGGTAGCCTTTTCACGGCACATAATCTGGATACCCCTGACTACCCGGTAGCTGGGGAACAATCATGCCAAACTCACAAATAGGCGAATCGAGGCATGGGGTTTGCTTTCCTAAGTGTGGTATGCAAAGGAGGCGTTCATGAGCCCGGCGCTAGGACGACGGTTTCAACGGTGTACATTGCTGTTAAAGCTACTGGCAGCTTGTGGGTTGTTCCTTTTGAGCTGGCTTCCTACGCCGTGGGCTGCCACATTGCGGGTCCCGGAAAATTACCGCACAGTGCAAGCTGCTCTGAACGATGCTCAGCCAGGCGACGTGGTACTTTTGTCACCGGGGTTTTATGATGAGGCAGTGGTCAGTGTGCGGGCTGGAAACGCTGAGCGCCGGATCGTACTGGATGGGCAGGGGCAGTCTGGGGTACGGCAGTTCACATTTCGGCATCCATACATCACGGTGCAGAATCTGACCATCACCGGGGTTACCCAAGCGTACTCTCGGTTGGTTTATTTCGCCCAAAACGGACACTTTGGAGTGCTCTCTAACTGTCTGCTCGATGCACGCTCCGCTCTGCGTGTATATGGGATCGAATGGCAGGCACCGAGTACTAAGCCTTTTGGGGAGGGTGAGGTAGCCAGCTACTGTTTGATCATCAGCAACCGGATCTGTAACGTTCTGGGGATCACTATGGCGTCGGTCATGGGAGACTCCAACCGCGTCATTGGGAATTTCATACATGACGGTGGTGCAGTGGATTTCTTCCGGCTCTTCGGAAGGCACAATTACCTGGCCTACAACATCTGCTCGAACAATTACATCTATACCGGGGTGGGTAACCACCCAGACTTCATTCAAACCTTTGGTAACAACGGGGATGGCAGCATGGGCCATGTCATTGAAGGGAATTGGGTTATTGGCGTGTGGGGAGGACAATTGACACAACTCGAGGGAAACTTGGTGCCAGAGATTCGAGACTGGACATTTCGCAACAACGTCTTTGTGGACATCGCCTTGCAGGCCAGTTGCACCATGCCGGAGGTAAAATACTATAATAACCTCTTTTACCGTTGTAACAAAACCAACGGCGGCCACGCCTTGTCCTTCGGTTCACGATACTATGCCAGCACTTATGGCGGACGGAGCGGCACAAACTACGCACATGGTTGCCAGGTTATCAACAACGTGTTTCTTGACTGCGGCGACTCCCGAACCAACGTGGGGTGGTACGCGTTTGCGCAGGAGCTGACCAATGTAATAGCCGATTATAACTATGTTGCCAAAGCAGGTTTCGCCCCAGTCGAACAAGATCCACTGAAACGCCCAATTGGAAACCCTGGTGGTTGGGCAACGTGGGGCAAATGGTGGGAACCAAATGGGATCAACGGAGGCGACCCGCGTTTTGTAGATTTGCAACGACTTGATTTCCGCCTGCTCGCAGACAGTCCACTAATCGGCCGTGGCATGAACCTTGGCAGCTTGTTTGCGACCGATTTTGGGGGAAAGCCGCGCATTGGTGCCTGGGATATCGGACCATACGCTTTCGCGGCAAATGTTGGAACGCCACGCCTGGAACCTCCGCTGCGGTTGCGCGTTCTTCAGGGTCAGTGATCAAGCCCACAGTCGCACGCCAGCCACAGTTTGTCAGTAACGCGCACTCAATTCGGTTAATTACCAGTTGGTCCTGTTCATATCATGACTGCGCTGTTGGCAAAAAAGCACTTCAGCAAGCAGCATGCGAGTTCGCTAATGCATGGAGATTAGATCACGCAGATTCGCAGCAGCCACAACAACTGTGAAAAAAACCATTCCAGGTGAGCAAGCTGCAATCAGGCCTTTCGGTAGCTCATGTATCTCAGGGGATCCAAAGTTGGAATGGGGCGTCGCAGCGCAGTTTAATGAACTACCCATGAGCCAACTGGAATGGGACGGGGCAGTGGAAAAACTGGGTGGGTCTGTGTACATGACGTGGGACTGGTTACAGACGTGGTACAAGTTTAACGGTCAAGGGTGCGATCTTAGGTTGTTCTGGTTCCGCAAGGATGGCGAGATTGTTGGCTTGCTGCCGCTATACGTGCAGCGCATCGGCTTGCGGCCTTTGCACGTGACTGTTGCGAGGCTGGTTGGAGCAAATATTCCTCCTAAAGTGTTTGATCCGCCATTTCGGCCAGAGGCTTTGCGGTTGTGCCTGGGTATGGTAGCGCATCACTTGGTGAATCAAGGCGTTGACGTGATTAGCATCGGTCCAGTCTCTGGCGCACACGCTGCGTGGGGTAGCTGGGAACCCGAGGCTGAGTCTATGCCGTGTGCGGTACGTTGGTCACGCAAAGTCAGTGGGGTGCATAGCTTGTTTGAACTTACCACGAATCCCGAAGATTACCTCGCCCGCCTTGGGCCTAATGCACAAAAGGCTCGGCGCAAGTATGAGTTCCGCATGCTGAAGAAAGAATATCCGGTTCGACTAGTCACCATCCAAAAGCCAGGGCCAGAGTTGCAAGAGGCTTATCATCGGTTCGTCGAACTGCACACGCTACAGTGGAGAGCTGAGGGCCTAACAGGCCATTTTAACGCATGGCCGCGCGGCCGAGAGTACAACGAAGCGTTAGTTCAGGCACAGGCATACCATGGCAGGGTACGAATTCTTGAGGTGTGGGCAGCAGAAAAGCTGATTTGTGGGCAGTACGCCTTTGCCTGGGGTGACCGATGGTTTTGGGAACTGCCAGCACGTGCAGTAGATCCTCGGTGGGATCGGTTCAGTCTAGGTCCTAGTGGGCTTTTTTTTCTCCTGACAGAAGCAATGCGGGAAGGTCGGCGTTGGGTTGAAGGAGGGTTGGGCCACTATGTCTATAAGCTTCGATTGGGTGCTCGGGAACATCCGGTATGGAAGTACCATGCTACCGCTTACGGCTCCGGGGCAGTTCTTCGCCGACTCTGCGCTTTGTGCGTCCAGAGCTGCCTGCGTATCGGTTACCACAAATTATGGTACCGGCGAATCCAACCGCGGCTGCCAGATCGCTGGAAGCGTCCCCAATGGAAAATTTGGCTTGCATATGACTATTGAGCGGATGCATCGAGAGGATCGTCCTGCGAACACCGGCGTGGGGGCAAGCACTGGCAGCGGGGAAAGAAACACCGGCAATACCCTGTTCCATCAAAGAACAGTGTTTGCACTGCGGACAAATACGCCGGCAGGCTACCAGCTACGTTTATGGTTGTCCTGGGCGTTTCTGACATGTGCTTTGGCAGTAGGTCAACTGCCGGCGGCGGTTTACTATGTCAGTCCGACGGGCAACGATACCAACGTCGGATCCGCAGAAAACCCGTGGCGAACCTTACAGAAGGCGGTCTCTGTGGCTGGCCCCGGAGATACAGTCCGCGTGCTGAGCGGCTTTTACCCCGAACGCGTAACTACGGTGCGCGGTGGCGCTGATGGAAACCGCCGGATCGTGTTTGAGGCCTTGGGCACGGTTGTCATGCGCGGTTGGGTCATTAATCATCCGTATGTAACGGTGCGGGGATTCGACATTGTGGGCCATTCGCACGCGTCCAACCTGGAGGCTTACGTACGCGTCAATAATGGCGGATCTTACTTCGAGCTGCTGTCGTGTCGGATCCGGGACGGGCGTGCCATTAAACGCGATGACATGAACTTTCGCGCGCCAAACCAAATTGTAAGCCCTTCAGGTGGTTTTCTAGCGGCAGGCTTTGAACCGGGCCTGACAATCCAGGTGATGCGAGGCACAAATGTCGCGGTAAGCAATCAAACCTCCTTTGTGATTGCGGACGTTACCGATCACGTCTTGGTAATTCAGGGGACGAATCTTGTGAACGACGGTCCCAAACCGGCCTACATAACCGGCTCCCCTAATTACGGGATCTTACTCAGCAGTGGAACCCGAGGATGCGTGTTTCGTGGCAACACGCTTAGCAATTTGTCATATCGCTACATGTTCATCCAAGGTATGGACCATGTCGTCGAAGGAAACGTGTTCGAAAACAACAACGGTTGGGATTTGATACTCTGGGCAGGAACCAACCACGTCGTGCGCAGCAATCTGTTCCGAAACTTGGGATGGGGAGTTTACGAACCGTCTCCTGACGTATTCGACAATTGGCCAGTGCGATACGAGAACATCCATTTCACCCAAAACATGGTTTTTAAGATGATTGGTGTGATTAACGCGCAAAAACTGAACGCGACAGTTAGTGGCCCCCTCTACATTCGCCACAATGTGTTTATGGATGTTGGTTGGCTGAGCGTCGCTATGCCGAATACGTTTATCGAGCAAAATACTTTTGTGCGAGTGGCGAAGGAGGGGAATGTAGCTGTGCAAGTGGAGCGTCACCCTGTAATCGTGCATTCTGATAACTACGCGAGCAATGCTGTAGTGCGGAACAATATTTTTGTGGATTGTGGACAGGCCACGGGCCAAGTCAAACCCGAGCAAGTGGGGTGGTATCGGTTTACTGGTTCCCTGAATACGGCAACAGTGGGTGGCAACTTTGTGGCTAGCAGTCCACCAGACTTCGGCGCGAAGCAAGAATGGCCAGAGGCAATCGAGCTTAATGGCGGTGACCCACGGTTTGTTAATATGGAAGATCCCTTGGGACCGGATGGCGTGCCGTTCACTGCGGATGACGGTTTGCGCCTTCGCCCAGATTCGAAGCTTCTGCGCGCTGGGGTCGGCGGCGCCACAATTGGAGCCTATGAGCTACCGTACGTAGAACGGGTACCGTTGGAGATCGGTCTATTAGAAGTCGGCAAATTACGTCTGCATTGGCCAGAGTCTATTTGGACGTGGGCACTAGAGTCTGCACCCGAGCCTAATGGCCCTTGGTCGCTCGTTGGAACAGAACCCAGGCTTGTCGGAACGCGCTGGGAAGTGGTCGTTCCATTGGATGGCTCAGCACGCTGGTTCAGGTTGCGCAGGCAACAGTGAAACACTAGACACGACATGCGAACAGGTAGAGGCAGCGTAGGATAAAGTTATACGAAGCGTACAAGTCAGTGCCGGATTGAGCGAAGGATTTAGATAACAAGCTGAGAATATGGAAGCTGTGCGTTGGGATGGTCGAGCATTTTTCCCCCCCAATAATCGAGTTCGACAGTATGCATTGACGATGAAACCCAGCTTTGTGGGTAGTTGCTGTGTAACACTCTATCGTTGGGAAGCGTTGCGTCCTTTGTTACGGGCGGTGATGCTTAGATGGGAAGGCGGCATTATGTTTTCACCTGCTTGGCGACGAGTAGCCCGGATGTACCATGGCGTAGAATTTGGAATGTACTCGTATAGTCCGGGATTGAAACCCGGGCATCTGCCGCCGGGAACGGTCATTGGCAGGTTTTGCAGTATCGCGAGCAATGTAAAGATTTTACGGCGCAATCATCCGGTCAGCCATGTTTCACAACATCCGATTTTCTTTCTGCGACGTTTGGGTATGGTTACTGAAGACCTGTTACCGGGCATAGAGTCAAATCCTCTAGAGGTCGGCAATGATGTATGGATTGGGGCAGGGGTCATCATTTTGCCCAAGTGCCGGAAGATCGGGAACGGCGCTATCATAGCAGCCGGTAGTGTAGTTACAAAGGATGTACCTGCCTTTACCGTAGTGGCAGGTAATCCTGCCCAGCCCATCCGTAAGCGGTTTGCTCCGGATGTGGAGCGAGCCGTTGCAGCTTCGGAGTGGTGGTTAGAGCCGCTGGACAAGCTTGCTCAGCATGTCGAGCTTTTTACTCAACCTTTGGATGGGCAAAGGTTGCAACAGTTCTGCCATGCATTCCCCCCACGGACGATAGGTTCATCATAAACCGCAAATGCGAAGCGTGAAGTTGAAGACCTATGCCGAGTGTACACCGGCTGCTGCGGGAGCATAGTGTGAGATCGTGAGGAGAGAAGTACCACTCGATTGTAATCTACTAGTGTCGATGTGGTTGTTTTCTGCAGAGCTGAGTTTCGGGTAGTTTTGCATGGGCAGCACTTGTCCACACCAAAACGGTAGCGGTGGTTTTGGCGTCGCGTTACTGTAATGTCGTTGCGTAAACAGGTGGTCTGCGGGACCATGTGTATCACTCTGGCTGAGGGCACGGGTTATATTGCGTCTTTTGTCCGGAACATGATTTTGGCCCGGGTCTTGAGCAAAGCAGACTTCGGGTTAGCTGCTGCGTTTGGTATGGTTATGAGTCTCCTAGAATTCACTGCCAAGCTAAGCGTGGGCAGGTTTTTGGTGCAGGACAAGGAGGGTGACAATCCAGACTTTGTCGCGACAGGACACACTTTACAAACAGTTGCCGGGGTGGCAAGTGCAGTTTTGATCGTGGCGTTGGCGCCGTGGCTAGCCGACTGGTTTGGCATTCGCGATCACGCATGGGCTTTAACCATGTTGGCTGGAGTTGTGCTCGTCCGAGGCCTGGAACATTTGGACGTGCGGAGGTTCGAGCGACACTTGCGGTTTGGTCCGGCTGCGGCTGTAGAAGCCGTGCCTCAGCTGATAATTACGCTTGCAACCTGGCCAATAGCAACGTGGCTGAGGGACTACCGGGCAGTGCTGATTTTGTTGTTTGCCAAGGCATTTCTCGGTTGTGCCATCTCGCACTTATGGGCGGAGAATGCTTTTCGATGGGCATGGCGCCGGGAGTATGGCATCCGGATGATACGTTTTGGATGGCCGCTGATTCTGACTGGCTTCTTAATGTTTGGGATCATACAGGGTGACCAGTTTCTGGTAGCGACATTTTATAACATGACCGAGTTGGCGCCGTATGCAGCGGCTGTGACCTTAGTTATGGCGCCGCAATTTCTTGTCGGCCGCATTTTCAACTCGGTAGCTTTCCCTGTGGTAGCGCGGGCCCAAGATGACGTTGTAGCGTTTGCTCGTCGGTATCGGCAGGCCATGGGTGTAATGAGTCTGTATGCAGCGACGTCAACCGCAGGCATGATGATAGGTGCAGAGGCGCTCATGCGCTTTGTGTACGGGCCTAAGTACGCAGGAGCAGGCACGCTGATGGGATTGTTGGCCGCAGTCGCTGGATTTCGCTCGTTGCGCATAGCGGTGGCTGTTGCAAACCTTGCCAAGGGGGATTCCAAAAGCCAATTGGTGGCCAACTTGTTCCGGGCAACCTCTTTGGTGCCGGCGTTTGTCGCTGCATCGCAGGGATGGCCTCTATGGACTTTGGCCGCGTGCGGGTTGGTAGGCGAACTGCTGGCCATTTGGGTTTGCGCATGGCGGCTATGGCAGAGAGATTGTCTACGGTTGGAACTGACCCTTCGTCCTACGCTATGGATACTCGTCTCGGCCGGTGCGAGTGGTCTGCTGGGGGTGAAGCTCGCAGAATCTCCAGCGTGGAGCTCGCTCGTGCTGGCGTTCCTTGGGGCTTTAGCGGCTGGGATCATAACTGTTTGTTTACAACCTGAACTGAGGGCCGAGGCCCGTGTAATCTGGAGTGGAATCCGGAGAGGTGATCATAAAGCGGTGCTGCGGCATTGTATGAGCGGCGGCCCTTGGCATTCGTCGGCGTCTCAATGCGGTTCAACCTGAGACCTCACTCAGCCTGCGAACTTGGTCGATGGGCTCAGGCAGGCGAGTGGGTTTGACTGTACCGGGGTGAAAGGCTTCCCAGAGCACGTAGTGAATTGGCGGACCCGAAAACGGATGCGGCAAAGCTTTTGGAGTCGCGATGTGGGAACTACACTTATATAAACTGGGTCGGGTTTACAGGCCGGTATTGCCAATGGTCGGCATGTTCGAGAGGCTAGTTTATCACCTATCACAGGTGAACACCGACGTGACATTTCCTCTGTGACGTTGATTTTCTGGTCTGCAAAAGCTGCCATCGGCGGTGTATTACAAGCAGAGCCTCGTTTTGAGCTTGGTCGGCTTTGGTGGCGTGGGCAGATAAAGCAGCACGAAACCTGAAAGCTGCTACATTGATTAAAACATGCTAAGCACAAAACCGAGTCGCCGGTCGTTATTGAGAGCCCTCGAGTGGGTATAAGGCTGCGGCTTGGTGTCGGGCTAAGCCTGCGGCAACGGATTGGGCAGCTGTAGCAGTGTGGCACTCAGACAGATGGGCACACAGGAAACTCGGCCAGCATTCCGATTCGGCACTTGGAAAAAAGAGCTTTACGCTTAGAAGATAACGGGCCGGTTGCACGGCAAAACAAGGAAAGTGCGTCAGGGCCTGGGATCGTAAGCGCAAGCACGGGTTACACCTAAGATTCGCCGGGAAACGTTCCAGGTGACTGTCGCAGGTTGATCACGTCCGCGGGCGAAACCGCGTCAAATCATACACCATGCAAAGCGCTGCCAGGTCACGCTGTTCGGGTAAAACATAGAACATTATGCCGGCAGGCCAGGGACAGTCCGAGAAAACACACGGACAAGATCGTGGGATCGATTGGGGTGCCAATCTTGAACCGATGACGTTAGAAAAGTTCTACAGACTCGAACGTGGGCTGGGTGCGACCATTGTGGAGGTGGAAGGTGTAGGATGGCGGCAGGTGCGCCCTGGCTTTTGGCGCCCTGCCTTTCCGTTTACGACAATCCAGCGCGGGCGTGCACGAGCACCGAAGACCTCCTGGCTGGGCGGTTATCAGCATGCAGTTGAGGACTGGCGCGCTGCAAATTCGACGATCCAGCTCATCATATGGGATCAGATGGGCGAATATGAGCTTGCGAATAGTCCGAGGCAATTCCGACAAGGTGTGCGGAGGGCAATGAAATGGTTCGCAGTGAGAGATATATCAAACGTCGGTTATTTCGTGGATCATGCCTGGCCAGTATATTGCTCCTTCCAACAGCGCACCCGTTATCATTGGAGGGCCGATAGGTTGCGGAAAGAACGTTTTGCCTCATGGGCAGAAGTCATCTTTTCTACTGACAAGGTCAAGGTTCTGGGAGCATTTTGTGAGGGACGTCTGGTAGGCGTGGATAGTATATACCGCGTGCAAGATGTAGCCATAGGGGGACCAACATTCTGTCATAGTGACGCGTTAAGTCATAGAGTTTCCGACCTGCTGGTTCATACATTGTATTGCATCACAACAGAATCCGAAGGCGTTAAATTTTTGTATTTGGGTGGCGTATCTAGGAAAACCTCATTGAATGATTTCAAGCTAAAGCGTGGGGCAAAGATTGTGAGCGTGGCCGCTTATTGCCGACTTTATCCCTGGGCCTACTGTATGCTTCGGATTCTCTACCCTGGTGCGTTGGCGCAGATGGGCTGGGGGCGCATCTCTCTCATCTCAAGGCTAGAGGAGGTTCCCAATGACGCTGCAAGCACTTGATGGATGGAACCCTATTCATCGCAGTGGGATCGTACCTGGCTCCAAAGAACGAACGCTGCGAGGCTTCGGCCAGGGCCTGTGTGCCAACCAACCACGATGCCGGCGTAAGCGTAACGCGGCCGAGGATATCATCCTGGCCAAGGGTGGGAACATCCGGGACCGGTTCGCTGGTGTTCTCGGGGTGTTCAAACCGGTACCTGTGATATGTCAAGGCTGGCAACAGCGGAATTTGGGATACATATGCAATCGGTTAGACCTGCCCTCCCAGCGAAGCGGGCACGTCGTGGTCAAGAGGATTGCGCTTGAAACGCACATAAGGGTCCAAGTCCGACGCATCAGATTGCGCCGGCAGATTAAGAGCTTATAGGTGTTTATCGGCTGAGATTTATCAAACGGTGGAAAAGACGGAGAAGCAGAACACTTGAGCCATGCGGCGTATCACACCGCCGATCTAATGAAAACAACCGGCTGGAGCAACGGGTGTGATAGGCGCTTGTAGGAATGGGATTATATCGCTGACTATGATGCAAAGTAGCGCAAACACATCCAATGGGATATAAGGGCATGGGGCGTCAGAGGGAATTCTAAGGTTGGCGTTGAAATGTGGTTGTATTTATCGCCGGGTGGCTCAACCATGAAGTAACAGGCAATGACAGGGGTGTTGATAGATGCCGATCTTTGTCTGATTAAAGCGAATCGGTCTTACCTCGGAATTGGTAATGCAGAAAGGCGGTATTACAATCTGCTCACGTTGTTTGGGAAGACAGATCTGATGGTGGCGGATCTTGAGAGTCACCTGCTTGAGTGACCTTCGCCGATCTGCAAAACGGGCCCCAACCTTAGTGTGCCTGCTTGGTGTGTAAGAAGCGCTTCGGCGCGCTGGGATTGCATTGCTGTGACTCGCAAACAACAACATTATTGGTCACGGAACAGCGGGGTTACGGTGTACTAAAGCGGCTTGGCAGCGGGTTTACATTGCCACGGGGGACGCCTCTGGGAAACCTGCAGGACTCTGGGCGACCGTTCTTGTGGGAAAGAAACGGTGTCCGAGTGGCAATTCTGCCAGTGGCCGAAACTAACGGACTTGGGCAGGCGGACCGAATGGCGAAATATCTGTAGCTGAAACCACTTCTTCAAGAAGAACGAATTGCTCCGGTTTTGCGAGGCGGCTGGTCATGACGTGCTAGGCACGATTTTGGATGCGAACGCAGGTTGACTTAACTCGATTGACCACGCGTGCGTATGGCGAGTTAGAATTGGTAGAATGAGGCTACACAAGGTGAGAAAATGACTTTGTCTGAAACGCATTGGTGGTCGGTTGCCTTCTTCTGGTAGGCAGGACAACATGAAGGTGGGAATACTCGGCACTCCGGTGAGCGCTGGTAATCGCGGGGTGAGAGCGTTGGCCGCGTCCCTGGTATCACTTTGCATCGGTAGCGGGTGTCAGGAAGTTGTGTTGTTCGTGGGGCATTACGAGGCAGGCCGGTTGCCGTTCCAGATCGGAAACCAGACTTTGGAGGTTCGCGTAGTTAACCACCGGCTCTCTCCACGCGCTAGGATGAAGGAGCATCTGGCGTGGATATTGTTTGCAAGTCTGTTGTACCGTTTGCTTCCTCTGGCCCGGGTGCGCCAATGGCTGGCTCAGCACACCCCTTGGATTGTTGCACTGCGAGAAATGGATGTGGTCGGCGACATCCGTGGGGGAGATAGTTTCAGCGACCTATATGGGTGGCGCCGGTTTTTGCTGGGGTTCTTGGTGGCTTGGACTGTAATTCTGGTCAAAGGTGAGCTTGTGCAATTCCCTCAAACCTACGGTCCATTCCAGCGTGCCTGGACGCGGTGGTTAGGGCAATACCTTTTAAAGCGTTCACGAGTGATCGTGGCTCGAGATCGAGAAAGCCAGTGGGTGGCTCAACAACTCGTGGGGCCAACAAAGTATGTTTGGCTAAGCCCCGATGTGGCCTTTGCCTTGGAGGTAGAAGTGCCAAGCCGGCTCGAGACGGACCCACCACTTAACTTGTCGGTCTTGACTGGCGCAAAGTTGGGAACGCCGCCGATCGGGTTGAACGTCAATGGGCTCATGTACAACGGCGGTTACACGCGGGATAACATGTTTGGGTTGAAGCTAGACTATGGCGCCTTATTGCCCCGGCTGGCTGCAACCCTTTTAGAGGAGTATCCTGGAGAGCTATGGTTGATCCCGCATACGTATGCTCCTGCTCAAAGCGTAGAAAGTGATCAAGAAGCATGCCGGCGCGTTCGGGCCGCACTGCCGCCACACCTACAGCTGCGAACGCGCGTTGTCTTTGGAGATTACAACTGTCATCAGCTTAAAGGCGTCATTGGTCAGTGCGAATTCTTCGTAGGTTCGCGCATGCATGCGTGTATCGCAGCCCTATCGCAAGGTATCCCTACTGTAGGCATTGCTTATAGCCGGAAATTTGTTGGTGTGTTTGAAACCGTTGGAATGGGGGATTGGGTGTTGGATGCGCGCGGGATTGGTGAATCTGAGGCAGTCACGCGCATACTTGAGCTTTACCGGCAGCGAGATGCAGTCCGACCGAAGTTGAAAGAACAGGCGGACCGGGCCCGTGATCAATTGAGAGAAACCTTCGCGCGGTTGTTTCGAGAAATCCGTTCGTCAAATAGTGCGGCTACAACTGCATTAGCAACCGGTTGAGCAAGCGTCTCTTTGGGTGAAGAGAAATACTTTTACGGCCCATGGTAACTTTGCGGAAGCTCAGGGATGTTGTTTGCTGTGTAGGGGGTTGCCTGAGTTATGTGACCTAGGCCTGGGCTTGTCTGGACCAAATGGCACAACTTTTCGTTTTCACAGACGAGGGTATTCGCTACGTAGTGCAGAACGACCAGCGCGTCGGCCACACAGATTGCATTGCAGTGTGCCCAGTTATCGATGGTGCCTATTGGTACTCTGCCAAGGAGTCTTCGGGCAGCGGGCTGAATCCAAATCTGGGAAAAGAATGGTGCTCGGTGACATGGCTTTGGACGCCCTATGCCACCGACCCAGAGATGCAGTTTCTCGGCTTGTTGGGTGGGACGCTAACAGCCCGGGCGCCCTATGCCGTTGAGCTGCTGGGAATGAACAGGGTGCCACGTATTGCCCAAGACGCGGCAGACCCGATCCACAATCGCACTTGTTTGAACCGCACATGTGCTGAGTTGCTGGCAGCGCCCGTCCCACCATTCGCGCGCGTCTGTGTGCAACGGTATAGGGCTGTTGGAGAAAGCGCGCGGGCTCTGTGTAATCATCGGGAGGCCACTCAAGATAGTGGCAGTTCAAAACGTAATTTAACTCCGTCCCGTGCTAGCTGACCATGCGGGTCGGTACTGTCGTTTTTCTGCGCGGAAAACCCCGGCTACACGTGGGAATTGTTAGTACGCGCGATGAGAAAAACAGTTACCATTGTGCTGCCGGTAGTTTGTTGGTCGTGGTTCCATAGCCTGTTTTCCCGTTTCGCATAGGTCTTGTAACAAATGCCAACTGTTATTATTGGAGCTGACATTTGTCCGATAGAGGGTAACCGGCCGTATTTTGAACGCGGCGACGCAGAAAGTCTGTTCCATGATTTGTTGCCTGAATTCGAGCAAGCCGACCTTGTAATTGCGAATCTGGAGTGTCCGCTCATCGAACAACCATCGCCAATCGCGAAGACGGGACCTGTCTTCGGCGAGCCATCTGGTTGCATTAACGGGATCAAAGCCGCAGGCATAGATGTGCTTTGCCTAGCCAATAACCACATAATGGATCATGGTGAGGCCGGGTTTCGGAATACCTTGGCGGTTTGCCAAAGGGCAGGCATAGCCACTGTTGGGGCGGGGAACAACCTTGCCGAGGCGAGGCAAATTCTGATTCGGCCGCTCGGTCGAGTGCGGGTCGGTGTTATTGGCGTTGCCGAACGCGAGTTTTCGATCGCTCACAAGGACCGTCCAGGAGCCAATCCACTTGATCTGATTGACTTTGTACGAAACGTTAACAGTCAGCGAGGGCAAATTGATTATCTAATTGTTCTTTTGCATGGTTCTGCTGAATTTCATGTGCCGACTCCGCGGATTCGTGAGACTTGCAGGTTCATGATCGAGATGGGGGCCAAGGCTGTAGTGGTGCAGCATCCTCATGTTCTGGGCGGGTACGAGAATTATCAAGGGGGTCACATAGTCTATGGACAAGGCGCACTGGTGATGGATGAAGCCATTTATCGTGAGCGCAAATCTTTTCATGAAGGGTTTTTGGTTAAACTCAAAATTGCCGACGATGCAAGTTCGGTGATGGAATTGATACCGTTTGTGCAATCAGATCCGTTGCCTGGTGCACGAAGACTTTCCCCGGACAAGGAAAGTGAGTTCTTAAGGGCGTTGGCAGAACGATCAGAGGCGATTAAAGACGATGCTTTCGTTGAAGCTGAATGGCTTCGGTACTGCCGCGAGCACATGCACAGTTATCTGAGTGGTGTGCTGGGTCATAACCGTGTTTTGCGCAAACTTAATTTAGGTGGGTGGTTGTTTGGTTTGCTTTATGGGAGACGTGCTCTGTTGGGCACGCGTAATTGTGTAGTATGCGAAACACACCGCGAGGCCTTGGAGACAATTTTTACCAGGCTGATGAAGTAAACGGTCTTTGTTGGGCCGCAGGTACGCTGCATGATAGTTTACATCCGATACACCCCTGCAAAATGAGCTCAACGGTGCGTTGTTTTTACACTTGCGCACCTTCGTCCGTGCTAATGTTGTGGACTAAAAACAGGCAGACGGGTCTTATATAGTGGCCTGAAGGTGCAAAGAGGAGAACACACTTGCCAAGGCCAGAGAACAGGTGGAAGAGAGGTCTATGGTCTCCGCTTTACCATGCACTGGAAGCTGATGACAGCCGATGAGTACGCGACGCTGGAGTTACAGCTCGGGGCGAAGCTTGTGAAGGTGGACGGCATTTGGTGGCGTCGGGTGCGGCCATTTTTTTTCAGGCCACTCTTTTGTTACGAGACAATCAATAGCACCCCACCTACTGGCTCATTTTCCTGGCCTGTTGTATTGCAGTACGCCGTGCAGAGTACTGAAAAAGCAAACTCGAGTCTGAATTACCTAATTCTGGAAAATTTGGAGGGATACCACAAATCCCAATTGGGGCGGCGCCGCTGTCAGTTACTTAACCAGGCCGCAGCGACTTTTGTGGTACGACCCATTACCGAGCCTGGGGAACTAAAACGAGGTGGATACGAGGCGTATATCTCGTTCTACGAACGCACCAGATACGGTTACCTCAAAGAGCGCCGGAAAAGGCCAGCTTTTGAGCGCTGGGTTGAAACGATCTATAATTTTGGTAACCCGTTGGTCCTCGGCGGGTATGCTGGCAAAAAGTTAAATGGTGTCTCCGTGTCATACCGGGTCGGGGATACAGTGATCTATGCAACGCTTTTTATAGAGACTGATGCGTTAAAGAGAAACTTGGGTGAGTTAATGTTTCACGAATTACGTTGGCGCGCTGCTCAAGAACCCGGAATCAGGCAAGTATTTCTTCGGCCATATCAAGGCGGAAATAGTCAAGACATGTATTATTTGCATCGTGGTGCGAAGCTTGTTCGTCAACCTGCTCGACTGCATGTTCACCCAGTGTTGCTGGTTGCGCTGAAGTGGTTATTGCCCCGGCGTCATGCTGCTCTTGTTGGAAACTGGTAGTGGATTTGACTTTAACATTGTAGAGCTTTCACTGGCCAAACGGAGCTAGTGTTGGCTATACGGCGCCAATAGCAAGGTTTTGCCGTGCACGCGCCTGTTCATACTGGCGTTCGCCCGAATCTTTCCTTAACTGACTTAGAGTACCAATGGGAAGAGTTCTTGAAGACTCACCCATGTGGTCAGTTTCAACAGTCAACCAAGTGGGCACGCGTGAAAGCCCTTGAAGGGTGGCACGCACACAAGCTTGGCCTAGCCATTGAACCTGGGCATCTTTGGGGGGCGCAGATTCTTTGGAAAAAAACACGGTTCGGTCGGATTGGGTACGTGAGTAAAGGGCCCGTTTTGGTGGAAGAAAATTCAACTTTGCTCAGGACCGCAGTCAGTGAGATCTGCCAGGCTGCGTGCGGCCTTGGACTGCGCGGGCTTATTTTGCAGCTGCCAGATAAAAGCAAAATTTCCTCGGCTGAGCTAGCTAACCGCGGATTTTTACCGGTGCCGGTACCCGGTGTGATAAGTGCCACTGCTGTGGTTGACTTGAAGTGCGGTCGCCCGGCTATTGACGCACGAATGAATAGGAGGGCACGCCAAGAGGCAAAGCAGGCGCGGAATCGTGGTGTAACGATTTGTTTTGGGACCAGGGCAGATTTGTCGATTTTCTTCGAGCTAATGTTGAACAGTTGCCGACGGCAAGGCGTCGCCCCGAGCCCGGCCCGCAGCGAGGTGTTAGAAGCTGTGTGGGACAATTTTGAACCAAATGTGCATCTGGCCTTTGCAAACTGGAATGGCAAACACGTCGCGGGACTGCTTATGATCGGGTTCGGCGGGCGGTGCACTTTTTGGAAAAAAGGTTGGGACCAGAGCAACCCTTCGTTGCACGCTAATTGTCTTCTAAATGTCGAGGCGATCTACTGGTCGGCCGAGCACGGTTATCGGGTTGTTGATTTCGGGGGGTTAGATCGGTCGATTGCTGAAGCACTTTTGGCGGGCCGACCTTTAACGCCAGACCAACAGCGGAGCCGGCATGTCTTTAATTTGAGGCTGGGGGCGCAACCTCAACTGTTGCCCCAAGCGCATTTGTACGCTTGCGATCCTGTGCTAAAATGGGTTGTCACAGCTTGGAGCAGGTTTACTAGACTTTGGAGCTGGTCGTTCAACTTCATATTAAAGAATCAATGAGATGGACTCAGACAGTTTGGCAAAACGCGGTTACAGACAACGACTGGTCGCGCTGGCTATCCGGTGGATGTTGGCTATGAGACCGCGTAGAGGCAATCTCTAGCGTGTAGTTTTTCGTGTGTTTAGCCGAGATGGAAAGGTCTTCTGGGAAATACTAACCGTGAATTGGCAAAAAAAACAACCGGGTTCAGCCGGTGGCACGACCACTAAAGCCGCAACCGGGTCCAGGGTTTTGTCGAGGCGGTTAAAGTTGTTTGCTGTATTTGGCGTTTTGTTGTGCGCAGTTTTTGTCGGGCCGTTGATTGGGTTGGCGCGGCTTTCCCACACACACGCGCTACATTCGCACATTCCTTTGATTCCGGTTATTACAGCGTACCTAATCTGGATGAGGCGGCGTGAACTCCCGCAAAATCCGACCGGGTCACCTGCATTTGCAGCAATTCCGGCGGCAATTGGCCTGGTTGGACTTCACGCGTACTTTAAGGGAGAGGCAGGCGGTGTCACAAACCCAGGGACCGACGCAATTGCAGCGGCAATTTTTGCTTTTGTGTGTTTGCTATGGGCCAGCGCATTGTTTCTGTTGGGTTGGTCTTTCCTGAGGCCAATAGCATTCCCGGTGATTTTCCTTATTTTCATGGTTCCGCTACCGACGTTCATGGTTAATGCAATCGAGGTGTTTTTACAGTATGCTTCAGCCGAAGCAGCGGCTTTTTTGTTCTGGATAACCGGCAGCACAGTGTTCCGACACGGCCTGGTGTTTCAATTGCCGGGTATAACTATTCAAGTTGCAGAAGAATGCAGCGGGATACGGTCCACATACGTGCTTTTCATAACGAGCCTGTTGGCGGGTCACTTATTATTGCGGTCGCACTGGCGACGGGTTTTGCTTGCGCTGTTTGTAATTCCGTTGGGTATCTTACGAAACGGATTTCGAGTTTACACTATCGGCTGGTTATGTGTGCACATTTCACCCACCATGATTGATTCTGCAATTCATCGCCGGGGCGGGCCGGTTTTCTTTGTGCTATCGCTCATCCCGCTTTTTTTGCTGTTAATTTGGCTGTATCGAACTGAGCGGCGCATGGGTGAAAATCAGGCCAAGAGTGGCGGCAAGATCGGCAACGAGCCAAGTAAGAGTTAGCCTCGTGGATTTATCCGTTAAGTGCCCGTGTGCAGCGTGTGCGAGAGTTTTTCGTTGTCTGACTGCGATTCATCTTTCGCAAGCGTTAGGATTCAATAGCGGTCGCTTGCAGAATTTGCGTGGGGAAGTTCCGTGGACATGAAAAACTGCACTTTTACGAGTGCAGCCGTCTAAGGAGCTGAGACTATCAACTTGCAAGTTTATTAGTGTGCAGTGGGCGATTGCGGTTAGAGCTTGTATGGAAAATCAGATATGAACAAGAAGCTTTTAGTTTTAAGTACAGTTCTTGCGATTGGGCTGGTTTGGTCTGGGGCGACTGGTTGTGGGCGCGTCTCAAATATAGACCGGCACTTGAACCGTGCAGAGAAACTGTTCAAGGCTGGCGACTACGATCGTGCCGAGATTGAGTGCCTAAATGCGTTACGCTTTGATGCGACCAACCTTACTGCGCTGCGGATGCTAGCTTTTATGGCACAAGAACAGGGCAGGGTGCTCCGTGCCTTTGCGCTGCTAACTCAATTGAAGGATGTTCTCCCGGAAGACCTCGAGCTACGCGTTAGATTGGGCCGGTGCGCTTTGGACGGCGGCCAGGTTAATCAGGCACGTCACGAGGCTTTGTTTGTGCTAGAGCGGCAACCGACAAATGCGCGCGCACTTGTTTTGCTTGCCGAAAGCAGCCGGACCACCAACGAACTTGTCGATGCACAGAAAATCCTTGAAAGACTTGGGGACGCTGCAGGAGACGGTCCAGAGTACCATGTTGCGCTCGGAACGGTCCGAGTACGTTTGGGCGATCTGGATGGGGGCGAAAGACATTTCAGGCGCGCGCTCCAAATAAACCCCAATTCTAGCATCGCGCACTTGGCTCTGGGCAACCTCATGTTGCTCAAGAATGATCGTGATGGTGCGGAAACGGAGCTTAAGTTGGCTTCTGAACTGGCGCCGGTACGTGCCACTGCGCGGCTTCGGTACGCAGATTTCAAGATTGCCAATAACGATGCTGCAGCGGGCCGCAAGTTGTTGGAGGAAATCTCAAAACGTGCACCTGATTATCTGCCTGCGTTGCATCGGCTTGCATCTCTGGCACTGAGCGAGGGCAGGTTGGCGGATTGTGAGGGCATATTAAAGACAATTCTGTTGCGTGATGGATCAAACTTGGAAGCGCTTTTGATGATGTCGCAGTTGCGCACAGCGCAGGGTGAACCTGCTAAAGCGGTTGCCGAGCTCGAACGCGCAGTAAAGGCGTACCCGCGAATTGCGGCACTTTATTATCGTCTAGCAGTGGCAAAATTGGCCGTGAACGATTTGCCTGGTGCAATTGACTCGCTCAGAGATGCACTCGCCATTCAACCTGACTATCCAGAAGCAACTTTGCTCCTTGCGCAGATAAACGTGCGCCAAGGCAATAGCGACGTGGCTATCCAGGCGCTTTCTGACGTGCTGAAGCGGAATCCGCGCTTTGTACAGGCACATATGTTGTTGGCTGATGCGTACCGGGCACGGGGGAACCTAAACGAAGCTTACAATGTTTTTGAAAGGTTGTCGTGGCTTTACCCGACCAATCCAGAACCGCCACTTTTGAAGGGGCTTGTTTTGCGGCAACAAGGAAAAAATGCCGAGGCACGCGTGTGTTTGGAACAGTCACTAGCCCTGGCACCTGACTACGTGTTGCCGTTGGAGCAGCTAGTGCAGCTTGACATAGCTGATAGGCGCTACGACACAGCCAAAGAACGCCTACTAAAACAAATCCGGCTCTTTCCGACAAACGCAGTCTATCCTTATTTGCTTGGACTGGTGTATTTTGCCCAGACCAACCTTGCTGAGGCCGAATCGGTCCTAAAGAAAGCACTAGAAATTACACCTGATTTTCAGGCTGCAAATTCGCTGCTCGCACAGGTCTATGTAGCTGCAAACAGGCAAAAGGAAGCACTCGAGAGACTCGAGCAGTTGATCGCGCAAAATACGAACGATGTGCTTTTGATCATGCAGCTTGCGCAGTTACACGCTGCAAATTCAAACTACACTGGAGCAGCTGCCGCTTACGAAAAGGTCTTGGCTGTTAATCCGCGTTTTGCACCTGCACAGAACAACCTGGCATGGTTGTATGCTGAGCATTTGGGTAAGCTAGACCGAGCATATGACCTTGCACGGCGTGCATACGATTCAGAACCGCGAAACCCATACTACGCCGATACTCTCGGTTGGGTTCTGTACCGGCGTGGTGAGTATCCACAGGCGGTTGTATTATTACTGGAAAGCGCGCGCGCACTACCTGAAGAGACCGAAGTGCTATTTCATTTGGGTATGGCGCATTACATGCTGGGCGAGGAAACTGCAGCAAAGGTTGCATTGCAGAAAGCGGTTTTGCTAGCAAAAGACGCACCCTGGTTAACCGAAGCGCGGAGCAAGCTTGATATACTCGAGCAAAGCGGTACCGGGCACGACCGGATCACCGAGTTGGAGCAAAAAGCCAAGCGTGATGCAAAGGACCCGATTGTGCTTTTGCGATTGGCCCGAGCTTACGAGCACAGAGGTGAACTCGAAAAAGCAGTTGCAACATACGAAAAAGCCATCAGGATTCAGCCGAACCTCACATCGGCTCTTGTTCGACTTGCCGAATTGTACGCGTGGAATTTGAACAATACAACAAGGGCAATTGAGCTGGCACGGAAAGCACGTGGTTTGAATCCAAACGATCCCGTCACCGCACATGTCTTAGGCCGGCTTGCATATCGTGCGCGTGATCACATGTGGGCTTTTGGTCTGCTACAGGAAAGCGCCAACGCGATCACAAACGACCTGCAAGTTAGATTTGATTTTGCAATGGCCGCATACAGCGTGGGCCAAGTCAGCAATGCAATTGCAGCGTTGCAGCCAATCCTTGCCGCAGGCAAACAGCATCCGCTGGCAGAGAAAGCAAGAACATTTGCCGAGCTTATGGTCTTAGCTGGGGAGCCAGAGCATGCAGTTCATGCAATTGATCAGGTCGAGCAGATTCTGCAAAAAGAGCCTGATTATGTCCCAGCTCTGATGGTGTTGGGTGTGATTCGTGAAAAACAGGGCAATTATGCTAGTGCGCAGCAAGCTTATGAGAGTGCATTGAAACAGATGCCATTGTTTACTCCTGCGAACCGTGCGCTTGCATTTCTTTATCATGACCGCTTGAACGACACTTCCAAGGCGTACGAGCATGCGCTCAAAGCGCGCGAGGCATTTCCACATGACCCACAAGTTGCGCGGCTTTTGGGAGTCATTTCATTCAAGCGCGGTGATTTCCAACATGCGGCACAACTGCTAAGTGAAAGTACAGCGCGTTTTCCACAGGATGCAGAATTGCTGTTTTACCTGGGCAGTGCACAGTACAAGTTAAAACAACAGGCTCAGAGCAAGCAATCGCTTACAAAAGCGCTTGAACTTGCGCCAGGTTCAGCTTGGGCAGCCGAAGCAAGGCGCATACTTTCGGAATTGAATTGACTGGATTTGCGTTTGCTGTGTTTTTTGCATTTGGCAATTATCGGAACAAATCCATTTATGTGGTGATTATCAGCGGACCCACCCAGTCGCTATGCGTTTTGGAACTGGTGTGGGTGTGAACTTTACCTTCTACGGAACCAACTTTATTACGGGTGCAATGAACAATCATAATTATAGTTACTTGACACAGTAACGGTTATGACCGGCAAGAGTACACCCAAGCTTCATTAGGAGCGGCGTTTTGTAGCTGTGACTATACGATTTTAGTATTAGTGCGTTGTCTAGCCCAAAGGGAAGATCCCAACACAGCATTCTGTCGGCAAAATTAACGGTTTTGCATTTCGGGCACATGATACGCAAGCTCTTGATTTTCAAGCTGTTACACTGTTTTACAGTAATTTTGTGCGCTAATACTAATAAAGTGTCAGAATGTTTTCCACAAACGCACTGAGCCTGGCGTGCGGAGGATGTAAAACGGCATCGTAACTACTTGATTATCAGTGTGTTGTGTAATTTCCTAATGGGCCGAATAGTTGGCACGGTACCGGCTAAAAAGCGAAACGGTGCTGAGCAGCGGGGCGCGTGCGCAAACGCGATCAAGCTCGGCTGTACGTTTGTGAACCCAATCTGCAGGCGGGCAACTCTGCATTCGCTACAGCATCTTTGCATCACCAAGAGGAAGTCGCTCTCCCGAGATAAACGGCTTCCTCACCTTTGTTCTTGGACTCCTAATTGCGAGGCAGTCTTTGTTGGCTGATGACACTTTGCTTTTATGCGCGGAGCCACTGATTGGACAACTTTTTGATGCAAAAAGCCTTGGTAAGGAAGCCGGCTCTTTTTTGGCCGTAAGTCCAATGTAAAACTCGTTGAGGTCGTTATTTAGTCTGAGTAAAGTTGCTCTGAACATCCCCCACAAAGCAAGATGTCGCTGCGATTATTAATGGCCTCGAATACGTTCCGACAGCATCTGGACATGTTTATTAACCGTGTGTTAAAAAGGCCTTTGCGTAAAATAGACAAAAGCGCACATTCTTATCGGTGAGCCCCGTGTTTGGTGAAGCTTACAGTACCCTTTGCGAAGTGGACTTTGCCCGTGAATCGAGAACTATATCTACTCGGTGTCAGCTTCAGTCGGATTCAAGTTTCACCTGTGCTTTTGACGTTGTGGGGCAGGATTGTGTTTTGTTTTATTCTGTTCAAGGGAGATGAAGCGCCATTATGGGGTCGTTTGAGGTAACGCAATTGATTGCGGCGGTGTGTGCACTGGCAGTTGGCCTATTAGTTTTGACGCGGCGACCGCGGTCGATTCCTGAATGGTCATTTTTTGCGGGGATGGTCCTTTTGGGGCTTGAGCGGGTTTGCCACCTATCGAGTTGGAATGCCGCTTCAGCCGCGGAAATGGTAATTTGCCAGCGCTGGTCGTTGGTGTGTTTGGCATTGGTGCCGGCTTGTTGGCTAACTTTTGCTGTAACAGACGCGCGTGGCAACGGGGTGGAGCTTTTGAAGAAATGGCTGCCGGCACTGCTGATATTTGGCGGGTTACTGTTCGGATTTGCGCTTTTATGGAGAAAGCATTTAGTGGTTGGCGCTGTGTGGACGGCTGAACCCGGCAATTGGGTATTTCAACTAACATGGGCGGCACGGGTTGTGCATGCCGGGTTTGTTTTTGGCTTGGTATTGGTCTTAATGAATCTGGAGTGGACGTTCCGTGCCGCTGTTGGCACTGCGAGATGGAAAATAAAGTACACAGTTTTTGGCCTCGGATTGTTGTTTGGAGAACGGCTTTACACCAGCAGCCAGGCTGTCCTTTATTCAGCTACTAGGGGGCAGCTTATTTTGTTGGACGGCGTGGCACTTATTCTTGCAAGTTTGATGTTGGCATTTTCCCTTTACAGGAGCAGGTTTTCAAAGGTTGATATTTATCCTTCGGCAGCGGTGTTGCAGCGGTCTGTCACCGTCTTGTTGGTTGCTGGCTATCTCGTTGCGACTGGGTTGGTTGCCCGTGTTGTGACTGGACTGGGCAAAGAAAAGGCTTTACCGATCACAGCTTTGTTGATTCTGGTGGGCGCGGTAGGCGTAGGAGTGATGTTGTTTTCAGACCGTGTGCGCATGGCAACGCGGATGTTTGTAAGCAAACATTTTAAGCGGCCTTTACACGACTACCGCCGAGTGTGGTCGGAATTCACAAAACGGACTTCTGGTGTCCTCGATCGAAAGGTATATGCCCGTGCGGTTACAGGCCTTATTGCAGATGTTTTTGAAGCGTTGTCGGTTACAATTTGGCTATATGACAAAGCCGGTGGGGCACTTGTTTTTGGTGCTTCTACGGCTCTGGATTCCGAGCATGAACAAACTGCGCGGTTGGGTGAGGCTGTTGTTCGGGGTTTATCCGCTGCTGCTGGCAAGTCCCAAGAACCGGTTGATATTGATGCATCGCCGGAACCGTGGTGTGAGTTGTTGCGGCAAAGCAATCCCGGGCTGTTCAGGAGTGGCGGCCATAGGTTTTGTATTGGTTTGTTTGCTCGCGGTGAGTTGGAAGGGATCATTGTGCTGGGAGACAGAGTGCGTGGAACTCCGTTCACAGGAGAAGATTGGGAACTCCTAAAACAGCTTGCAAATCACATCGCTGCTGGGCTGCAGAATATCGGCCTTTCTGAAAAGGTCGTTCAAGCGCGTGAATTAGAGGCGTTCCAAACCATGTCCGCGTTTATTGTGCATGATTTAAAGAACACGGTCTCGACGCTTTCGCTCACGGTTCGTAACATGCAAAAACATCTTGAAAACCCGGCTTTCCGGACCGAAGCGCTGCAGACATTGGAAAGAAGCGTCACGCATATTAATGAGTTGATCGAGCGACTGACAACGCTGCGGCATAGTCATAGGGTTGAGCTTGTATCAAGCGATTTGAACAAGGTGGTAACCAGTGCAGTTCGATTTGTAGGTGACGATAAACAGGTCGTTTTCAAGCTAAAGTTGGCGCCTGTACCGCCTGTGATGCTAGATTCAAAACAGTTCGAATCTGTTGTTGCGAACTTGCTGTTAAACGCAAGAGAAGCTTCTCCCCCTGGCGCCGAAATTGTTGTTGAAACGGCCGCGCAAGACAACGGTGTTGTTTTAACTGTTCTAGATCACGGTTGCGGGATGAGCCAAGAGTTCATTGCAAACTCGTTGTTTAAACCGTTTTGCACAACGAAAAAAAAAGGCCTCGGCATCGGTATGTATCAAGCAAAGGCAATTGTCGAGGCGCACCGCGGCCGAATTACCGTGGAAAGTGAGGTGAGAAAAGGTACCACAGTCCGAGTCTGGCTCCCATTGCCTGATTTATGGAGGTATGGCGAACATGAAACCAGTGTTGCTAGTTGTAGATGACGACCAAGATATTCGGTCTCAACTTAAATGGGCGTTGGATGATGAATACGAAGTGGTTCTAGCAGCCGACCGCGCAGGTGCACTCGATGCGTTTACAATAGCGCGGCCGATGGTTGTGTTGTTGGACTTGGGGTTACCACCGCGTCCATCTGACCCTGACGAAGGGCTGTCGGTGCTTGCCGAACTGCTTGCAGCAGATTCATCCACCAAAGTGATCATCATCACCGGACAAAGCGAACGTGAAAACGCACTCCGTGCAATCGGGTGCGGTGCGTACGACTTGCTTTGCAAACCGGTTGATGTTGATATGCTGAAGTTGATTCTCAAACGCGCATATTACGTTGCCGAGCTAGAGCGCGAATATCACCAAATCCAACGCCAGATTGCAGTGGGCGAATTCGAAGGTATGTTGGGGGACAGCGCGCCCATGCAAGCCGTGTTTGACGCAATACGGAAGGTGTCAACTACCGATGTGCCTGTGCTTATTCTCGGTGAAAGTGGCACCGGCAAAGAAATGGCTGCCCTTGCAATTCATAGGCGGAGTAAACGTGCGAGTGGACCTTTTGTAGCTATTAACTGCAGTGCGATCCCTGAGACGCTGCTCGAAAGCGAACTGTTCGGGCACGAAAAAGGGGCCTTTACAGGTGCGCATATCCAGCGCAAGGGCCGGATCGAAACTGCGCATGGCGGAACACTGTTCCTAGATGAAATTGGCGAGTTACCTGCCACCTTACAGGTCAAACTTTTGCGGTTCCTCCAAGACCAACTTATCGAGCGTGTCGGCGGCCGCACACAGATCAATGTTGACACTCGAATAATAGCCGCGACCAACTCGGATCTGAAGAAAGCAATGGAATCCGGTCTGTTTCGCGAAGACCTCTATTACCGGCTTGCTGTTGTTGTGATTCGTATGCCGCCGCTGCGGGATCGTCCGGGCGATATTCCCTTGCTAGCGAATGCATTTCTCAGGAAGGCTATCGCTGCCAACGGCGCAGGAAAGGTAGTTGGGTTCAGTGAAGCTGCTATCCGTGCCATGGAAAACTACCCCTGGCCAGGTAACGTGCGTGAGCTGGAGAATCGAGTTAAACGCGCTGTTATCATGGCTTCAGGAAATCACATTACGCCGGCTGATTTGGAATTACCGCGCGATGCGTCGGGTTTGGCGCGCCGAACACTCAAACAGGCCCGCGAAACTGCAGAGCGTGAAGTAATTCTAGCGGCCCTTGAACGTAACAAATGGAAAATTGCCCGTACAGCAGAGGAGCTCGACGTCAGCCGGCCGACTCTGTACGAGCTTATGGCCAAGTACAGTATCCAACGACCCGAGCCTGACGAAGGCTGATCGGTAAAAAGCTTCTTTGCCCCGATTACTTCGGTGTATGGTTTTCCTGTAATGCGGAAGGTGATTAGTGGGCAACGCTGAGTCGGTCGGGTACCTTCGGGAGACAGCTGATTTTTTGAGCGCACAACCGTTTTTGGGATTAAGCTAGCGCGCATTAAAATCCTACGCTGTGGAATGCAAAGAGCCGCATTTTGCGGCTCTTTGACTTTTCGGCGCTGTTCATTAAAGATTTTCGGGTGCAAAACGAGGTAGTAATTGAACCGGTTGAGGTTTCCATTGATGCGCGTGGCGTTGTTTTCGAGCCGATCCCGGGGCACATCGTTCCCAGCCAACAAAATGTGCATCTGGTGCTCACAGCGCAAGGCTGCGTTAGGGGTAACCATTACCATAGACGTGGAACTGAAATTGTGGTTGTGCTCGGTCCAGCACTCGTCCGATTCCGTTTGGCTGGGGCGGACCGTGATATTGAGGTACCTGCTCATAAAGCCCTTCGATTCACTTTTCCACCCGGTACCCCACATGCGTTCAAAAACACAGGCAAAGACTTCATGCTACTAGCGTGTTTTAACACAGAGAAATATGACCCGACCCAGCCCGACTCGGTTCCCGTTTGTCTGATAGTTTAGGTATAGCTGGGTAGATGGTGCCCCCTGTTGGGAGCGGTAGATTGGCGCAGCAGCGCACATAGGCCAAATTGAACACCAAGCAGCTATTGCCGGGTCCAGGTTCGGCTCGCGCATACGCAGAATCTGCACCGGCCCCAGCCTGTCCTTGCCACGATTCGGTCGCGCCAGGTCGAAGTACCACCAGTAGATGGTTATCTTGGCCCAGAACTGCTGCAGACTGCCAAATGTCTCTCGGTCAAAGAACTCTTCTTCGACCAACCAATGCACCGTCTCGACATGGCTTTGCCAGCTGTATGCCTTTGGCGGGATGTAGTGATGCCAGCTGCTCCATGCCAGCACAGTGCTTGGTAACCCGCGCTGATGCACATCCTCCAGAAACTCTGTGCCGTTGTCAGTCTGCAATTCCACTTCCCGTAGGTCCACACCGTGCCGGGCCAGGTGCACATAGAGCTGTTCGGCCAACAACACAGCGTAGCTTTTGGACAACTCATCGGCATAGCCAACAAAGCACAACCCGCTCACTGGCTCACGCACAGTGTACTGGAACCGTGTCAGCCCTAAGCACTGCTTCTGCGGCCAGTAACGGGGAATGTCCTGCAGGTACTTCCACTACCTGACAGAACAAGCGCCATTGGGCTTTGAGTGCACGCAGGCAACCTTTAGTCTTGCGCTTAGGTTTGCGCTGCCGCACCAATCGGTGGGCGCGCAGGATGTGAGCGATGGCGCTGGTGCCACAAAGCACACGGAACTCGCGTTTGAGCCGTTGAGCGCCAAAGCCGCTCTGGCGTCGCAGCCGCACCAGCGGGCCATCGACGGTAGATGAGACCTTGTGCGGGCAGTGCTGCGGCCGTGTGGACTAAGCCAGCAGTAAGCTGGGTGTGCCGGAACGGTACCGGCGCAGCCATTTGCGCACAGTGTTGCGAGAGCAGCCCCGCGCCTGCGGGGCGCGCGCAGCCAGCCTTAGTGCTGTGAGCGCGCGCGTAAGCGACCAGTTTCAGGCGTAATAGTTAGCGGTCCGGTTTCATACGATATAGTTCAAAGTAGCGCAGTTGCATTGGTCTGAAGCCATACCCGACTGGGGCCGTAGGTTGGCCAGCCTGGAGCAAGTTTGGGCGGTAACCGGCTGTCTGGGGGTCTTCAGGTCCGAAGACCCCAGACAGGTGCACTTGAGTAAAGGCTCTGGAGCGTATGTTGTAGCTGTTTGCTCCTTGCAGCACTAAGCACCTTCAACTTCACCACACCGGAGTCACCATCTACCCAACGGTTCACAGTATCCAAACAAGCTGCCTTGCACGATATTGTCCTGGTTCCATAGTTTTCAGCTTTCGTCGCTGTTTCCCCGCGCTTTGGCGATGCATCACGATTAAAACCGCCGCGCTGAAAACTGCAGGGGCGTGTCCTGCTCACCCACCTCCGCATCAGGCACAGGCATACCCGGAAAGAAGCGCTTTCGGGCACGCCCATTTCTGGGCGTGTCTCGAAAACTGATGGCCTTTCCGTGAAATTGCCTGTTTCGATGCAATTAAGAGCCGAAGCCGCAAATCTGTTTTGTGTTTGGTGTTACATACCGCGTTGTTGGGAACGGTGAAGATTTAAGGTCTCTCGTCCCGCCTCGGCAAGCGCGAATTTTCAGGGTTTTTGCGGAGCAACGGGAAGGCAGATTTTGCCCTACTTCAAGGCAAGATTGAATCAGCGTCAGCATAAACAGCGCCGGGTAATGATGATTTACTGCGGCCGGCAGCACGACCGCGGTGGCCGGGTGACGATTGCCCCCAGCGTGTCCATTCACCCACCGTAGCGGGGTTACTGCGGAGGACGAATCATCCGCTCGAACCCAAAGGCCGCTCGTATGTTTCGGGCATGACCGCGGACGCCAGCATGGCCTCGCGCACCGGCGTGCGCACGCCCCGACCCAGCCACGCCGCGGCCATGCCCAACGTGGCGCGAAACGCCAGGAGAACGGTTGTACCAATTTCATGCGACCAGTCGCTGAACAAGCTGGCCAGCCCGATGCACAGCACCGTGCGGTTCAGCCAGTGCGGGGGATGCTGTCCACCGGGGCTGTTGTCATCCAAGCTCTCCGTTAGTCCGGTGCTTCTCATGCGTTCATGCCGTGATGGATCCGTTTCCGTTTGCAGACGCGACAGCCGCCAGCGCCTGCGCCGCTTTTTGCCGCACTCTCGGACTCGGATGCTGGGTGGCAGATTCAAGCACGGCCAGCGCCCGCCTGTCGCCAATCTTGCCCAGAGCTTCAACTGCGGCTTCCACAATGAATGCGTCCGCCGAGTCGCGGACCAGTCGGCAGAGCGGCTCGACTGCGGTTCGTTCGCGGCGTTCACTCAGTATCCACGCTGCGCGGATGGGCGTCGTGGGCTCCGGGTGTTCCAGCGCGGCAATCAGCTTTTCCACGTAATTTGCCCGGGCTTGTCGGGCGGCGATGTCGTCGCCGCATTTGGGACAAATCGTTGCCGACTCCCCGACTTCCGCCCAGCAGCTTGTGCAGTAGAAAGTCATGGCCTTGGCGGCGGTGCATCAGCCGCACAGCGGATGCCGGTGTAGTGGATGTTCACCAGCTCCGGGTCGTTGCCACGCCGATGAGCACAGCGGAAACGGATTTTCTGCCAGCCCAAACACGTGCCACCCCGGACCACGCGCTTCTCGCCGGTCAGCGGCGGGCGTAAATCCCCCGTGACATACCGGCGATAAACATCCCACTGATACCAGTCCGCACACCACTCATCCACGTTGCCGGCCATCTGGAAAATGCCGTATGGCGACCGGCCTTGCGGGTAAGCGTCCACCGGCGCGGTGGTTTCGCCGCTGTGCGCCGTGTTGTGCCAGCGTAAAACGTCGTCGCGCCATTCGTTGCCCCACGGATAGAGCCGTCCGTCCGTGCCTCGCGCGGCCTTTTCCCACTCGATTTCAGTCGGCAAACGCAATCCGGCCCAGCGGCAATAGGCTTCCGCGCCAAACCAAGAGACGTGAACCACCGGATGCCGCTCGAAGCCGGGGACGACTTGATAAATATCCCGTGGGAGCGCGCGCGCATCGCGTGCGGTTTCCGATGTCCCGTCGGAAACATCGCTATGAACGGCGGACGACGCGTCCGTCACAACAGGCGAGGCGCGCATGGTCCTCGGAACTTTGATATGCTCCAACGCCGGGGCAAGGCGTTTGAGTTTGTCGGGTGAGGGTTGAGTCTCGTTGAGAAAGCGGGCGAACTGCTCGTTGGTCACCGTGCACTCGGCGATGTAGAAATCCGGCACAAACACGCGGAACTGCGGCAACTCGTCCAGCAACATAAATTCGTGCCCCCCGATGTCAATGAGCCGCGCCGCCTCAATCTGCTCCAGAGTCGAACCCATGATGAATTCGCCTGCGGGGATGAGTCGCAGCACCGAACCATCTTTGGGATTTATGTGCGTCCCCTGCTTTTCCGCAGTGCGTGGATCGTCAATCGTAAGGCTCAAATCGGCCGTTTTAGATGTGCAGGTGATCGGTTTCATTCTTGACCGGGCTGCCGGCTTCCTGGGGCGACAGGCGTAGCCGGTGCTTCTTGGTGAAAAGGCCGAACAATTCGTCGGGTGCGGATCCCCAACACCTGCGCCACGGAAACAACCATGTGGAACAGGTTGGGGATCCTGGCTCGGGCGTGTTGTTTGTCAAATTTCTGATAATAGGTCCACCATTTCCACGGCGCACAGTCGGTCAGCTCGGCCGTTTCCCGGATCAATGCCCGACAATAATTCAACACCCACTGTGGGCGGTCGGTATCGGTCAGCTTGTCGGTGTCCACGCCGATGCGCCGGTCGAGAAGCTTTTGGAGGTAAAACATCGTCTCCAGCTTGTCCGGGTGCTTGCGATGGAACGCCTGCCACAACTCTTCGGCCGTCTGATCTTGGGTTGCGTGTCCGCCCGTGCGCAGGATTTCGGCCAGGGCTTCGACCGTTTGCGAATCCAACCCCAGGCCGTTGTAGGCACGGATGGTTTCCTCGACGTCGTACGCGACGCGACGCAACGTGACCTTTCCATCCTGCCATAGCGCGTAAGCGGCCCGGGCGTCGCCGTGCTTAGGTTGGCCGACGCTGCCCGGGTTGACCACAAGCGTCTTGCGAACGCGGGTTTGCAACGGTTCGTGCGTGTGCCCCAGTAACAGGAAATCGGGATAACCGGCGCCCCGGACTTCCGATTCCCACAATGGCATTGGACTCGACGCCGGGAGATACCGGTAAAGCGGTTCCGAGGGCACGGCGTGACAGACCATAAACACAGCTTCGCCCAACTGGAAGCGTTGCAGGGGCTCCAATCCGGCCAGGAACTGCTTCATCTCCTCCGACAACAACCGCGCGCTTACTACCTGCGTGGCCGCGGCCAGCGGTTGGTAAGGCCCGGCGCAATGCGGGTCTTCATTCCGGCCCACGGCGCGGTCATGGTTGCCTTGGACCAACCATTCCGGGCCAAGGCTTTCCATCGCCCAGCGCACGCACTCGACGGGTTGCGGGCCATAATTGACGAGGTCGCCCAAGCAGAGGATTTCGTCAGCATCCGGCTCGGCCTTCAGCACGGCTTGCAGCGCCGGCCAGTTGCCGTGGATGTCGGAAACGATGAGCAGCTTCATAACTCACAACCGTTTGTTCGGCAGGAGTCATCAGTCCCGAAGAACCGGGACGGTTCGCCGCGCGGCGGGCAAACTCCATTGCCCAAGCACACTTTACACCCCTGCCGCCCCCAAGCAAGGCCGCCAAACGAGCAAGGTTGCCCACAAAATCCTCTTCTCAACCCGGCCAGGCGCGGAGTCGGTCGAGATCGGCAGCCACGCGCGTGGCGTCAGTTTCCGCACCGGCTGGGGGTGCCCGGGATTCCAATTGCGGTCGGAACAGGCCGGCGCGGGCGTGAAACGCAGCGCGCAGTTCCGTCAGGGTTCGGGCCAACCATTGGCGCAGGCGCAAGCGGTGAGTGTCGAGCAAATCAGCCAGCGGGAAAACCAGTTGCTCCTTGAGGTGCGCGCGG
>CAZKTA010000014.1:0-82119 GCA_964555645.1 uncultured Verrucomicrobiota bacterium | reverse complement strand
TCGCTCGAGCCGGGCCGAGCGAACTATCTCCTCGCCGTCCACAAGCACACGCAGGCCCGGCCCGCGGCCATAACGCGAGCCGTCTTTATCCCAAAGAATTGTGAGTGACCGACCATGATACCTCACGCCGTCGAGACAAAACCAGTCCCATGCATCGTCTGGCAAAAGTGGCCAAACTTCGATTACATCATCCGGCCTGGGCCGCAATCCGACCACACCCGTGATGAGAAGGTCGGCAAAGGTCGAGTGATTGTAATACCGGCTGCGCCCGCCGCTACCGTTTATCCAGTCGCCAGTCACCTCGTCCAAGTACTCGCCGATGTAAGGTTTTCCATTCGCACGCTGGCTACGGACGTAGGTCAAAAAAGCGTCGAAATACTCGCGTGCGGTCACTGTTTTTTGCGCGTAATTACGCAGCACATTTGCAAGTGCGTACAGCGTCTGGCATGTGGCAAATGGCCAAACGGCACCGTCCCATTCACACGTGCCCACACCACGCGAGCGGAACTGTGGATGGCGCCGTTCCGCGGTAGTAATGCCATAAGGCGCACGGAAACCTCTCGGGTCTGTCAGTTGCGCCCAGGCAACCTCGTATCCTTTCGCCGGTTCAGGCAAATGAAACATCCACGGAACAAACCCGATGGCCTCGCGAGCAGTGGAAAGGACGTACGGAACTAACGGGTCAGGCTGAGCAACAAGAACCTTGAAAAATTGAGCGTCATGGTCCCAAAGCTCTTGTTGCACAAGGCGCCGCAGCTCGGCTGCCTTAGCGTCGAACTCGGCGGCTATCTCGGACCTGTTGGCCAAACGCGCAATCTCAGCAATCGCGCGCGCGTTGCCGAACATGTAGCTGTTGATCGTGGGCCGAATGTTCTTGTTGGTGCGCGAACCGGAAATGGATTCTTCCATGCCGTCGCGCACATCGTATTGCCAGAACATCCCGTTCGACAGACGACGCTCGGTTTCCCACGTGCGGTAATCCGCCACAAGCTCATCCAGCAGATTAGTGACGAAGCCCGCATCGCAGTTGACCAAATATCTGTCCCACACGGCCGCGGCAAACCAACTACTGTACTTGTGGAAATGCGGTTGCGGCTTACCCCCATTGCCCCGGAGCCAAAACAGGATGTAATCATCCAGATACTGGTCGTTCCGTAGCCAGCGGCCTTCGGCAATGTGAAAGCCTGTGGCGCAACTTATCGTGTTGAATGCGCCAGCATGCCGAACTGGCGTGAGAAACTCAGTAATAACAAACCCTACCGGGGTCTGTTTGATGTGTTTACGAAACGACCACCATCTGAAGTAATAGATCTCCTCGGTCTCCGCATCTGGACATTCGAAAAACGGTATGTTTTGCTCAAGCCAAGCCCACGCACCTGCGTTGGGGATGAAATTGGTGACATTTTCATCCTCCATTGCATTGAAGTACTCGATGTAGCGTGCGAATGTGGCCGCAGTTAGAACTTTCAACTCGGCTGCACTACACAAATTTGCGCACAGCCACACCAAAACCTGCCAAAACGCAAGCGCGCAAAAAGTTGTCTTAACTGTGACCTGGCAACGTTTCAATGCAACGTGTTTACGTTGTTTTCGGGCTTGGTGTAGTCAATAAACTTTGTCGGGTCGGTACCATTCAGCCATTCCTCGATGTTTGTGTAACCGTCGCCATCCTTGTCCATAGAAGCGTCTGCTGGGTCTTTCGGGTTCAGGCCAAATTTCCTTTCCCACGCATCCGGCATGCCATCGTTGTCGGTGTCTTTGAGGCGGCGCTTTGATTTGTAAACTGGCCAACCGCCGGCTTCATCGGGCGTTTTCACGATGCCATTATTGCCCGCGGTTGTTCTGCCGGTACGGACCGACTCGATTATGCGCAAATCAACGGCGTCGCGTTTGGGTAGCGAGGCACCAGCCTTTGCTAGTACAACCTCGAATGCCTCGCGCGCTGTATGCTGTCTAATAGGGGGCGCCGGAAACGGCTCAGTCCCACGAACACGGGAAATGAGTTGCGCGACACCGCCTGCAGCAGCGATGTCAGGCTCGTCAAATTGCACGCCGCCTTTCCAGTTATCTGCAGTTACCTCAGGATAACCCTCAACGAAATTGTCAGCCACGTACCATTTGCCAGGGGTAGGCGCTTCGCTGAACATGTTCAAGTGCTGCGGCCTGCAAATTCGGTACCGTATGTCACCCGGGTTACACGCTGGGCCAGGCTTGTAATAATTGGCAACAACGTTGATCCACGAACTTGCATCACCGCCGTCCATTGTGCGATGGCGCCAGTTAAAGATCACGTTGTTACGGAAATCCACGTGGTCACCGTACCCGATGCTTGGATTGCGTCCTGTATTACAGGCAAATAGGTTATGATGGAACGACGCGTTGCGACCACCCCATGTCCCACCAAACGCGTGATTGTTGAGGTCAAGCGCTTCACTCACGATACACCATTGGATTGTGATGTTTTCCACAGGTCGTTTCTTCATTTGACCATCTGGTGTACGTTCAATCCAGCGGTACAACGAGACATTCTCATCCAAACCCCAACTGAACGAACAATGGTCTATTATGATGTTCCGGAGTGGATAACCACCTAGCGCATCATCGCGCCGGGTCAGGTTACCACGCCGAAACCGAACATACCGAATAACAACGTCGTGTGTGTTAATCTCGGTTGTCTCACCACGAATACAAACGCCGTCGCCAGGAGCAGTTTGACCTGCAATTGTAATGTACGGATTGTTTATCTGGAGCCGGTTTGTCAATGTGAGCGCACCCGACACTCCAAACACAACAATGCGCGGGCCGGATGCCTCAACTGCCTCACGCAAGCTGCCCGGACCGCCGTCAGACAGGTTCGTCACTACAAAAACCTTGCCGCCCCGTCCGCCCGGTGTAAACGCACCCGCACCTTCTGCCCCGGGGAACGCAGGCACCCTGGCCCGCTCCACACCAACGGCATAAGTTGCCAAAGCGGCTGCTAAACAAAGCCATGCAATCTGCACCGTGGCTTTCTTTACGATCAATTCACGCATCAGTTTCATCTTTTCAACCAAGTAACACTCACCCGTTTAAAATCCGAAATCTCATACACAAGGCCCCAACTGCGTTACACAGTCGGGGCCCGATCTTCATCGGCTCAACTTGCCATGCTCGTTGCTGGTGGGTTACGGGTACGCCAACCGATAGAAGATTGCCGAGTTGGGCGGGAAATTGGTGTAACCATGCCCAACCGGTACAACCACATAGTTGGTCACAAACGACCCAGGCACCGTCACCCAGTTCGTGCTAAGCCCAACACTCAAACTGTTCGTCTGCCGCTCAAGCCGCCAACCACGGTAACTCCACGGCCAGCTAAACACCAGGTTCGTCCCCCCATCAAGCGTCCGAGTCAGCACAGGCGGCACACCAACACGCAGCGTCAGGTTCGTTATCATGTCAGATATGTCCCATGCCAACCCAGGCCCAGGCGCAGGCGTCACCCCAGGCGGCGCAGGTATGCTGTTGTCAGGTGTATTGTCCGTACGGTCAAACAGGTACAATACCTGCCCGGGCGTAAACTGTGCACTGCCAACCCGGTTGATATACAACGTGCCACCCTGACTGTTATTGGCACCAAAGTTCACCTTGCCAGGCAACTCGTACCCGTAATACGTCGTCTTGTTACTAATCACATCGTTGCCACCAGCAGGATCCACATCAAATATCGTCTGTGAACCATAGAAAAAGTCTAACCGCGTCGCTATGCCCATCCCAGCAATCTGATTAGGCGCATTACCTATTATAAGCCTCCCTCCCGCATTGATGTTCACTCGCGCATCATTGATACTCCCCATTCCCTCCTGACCAAGGGTTATCAGCCCAGTGCCCATCAACGTACCTCCAGCATTAATGTTCAGCCCCTGATTACCACCAATCGGCCCACTCAACAGTATCACACCATTGTTCACCAAAGTCGAATCAGCAGGCACATTCCACGGCACACGAGCATCTATTAAACCACCAGCAGCATTCACCAAATAGCTGCCCGCCTGCATCGTAACCTGCGCTGTAAGCGTCCTGATAACACCAAAATTCGTCACTGAACCTCCAGTCTGAATCGTCACTGGCCCAACTACCTCGCCGCTGCTCAACACCCGCACAGGCCCAGCAGTCACAAGCCCGCCACTTATCCGACCACCAAAATCAAGCCGACCACCACTGCCCACAGTCACAGTACCAACCTCACCACTGCCACTCATACTACCCTCAACTACCTCAACCAAACCCTCGTATGTCGCATCAAACACCAACGACCCTGTGCCAACCTTAACAAGCCTAGTGCCTCCCACTATACGACCCCAACCACCAAACGTATATCCACCAGCACTGTTGCTCACCAATATCCCTGGCATATCTACAGACTGACCCGGCTGCACATCCACAGCGATATTCACCGTCCTCCGCACCGCCGTGTCATCAAACACAACAAAATCACCATCCGTAAAATTCGTCGCTATACCTCCATCTACCGTCACCCAGTTCTTCGTTGTCGTGTCCCAATCACTACTCACATTCCCTCGCCACACCAATACCTTCGGTACATTGGTCGTAAGCGTCAGCTCAATCGCCTTGTTCATCGTGTTGTTCACTATGCTGCCCACCAAACCAGACGGTAACCGCCCTACCACAAAATTAGCCGCCGCACACGTGTCATAAGCTATGATCGGAATAGTCACAGGGTAGGCACTTACATTCTCGACCGACGCTACATTGATTGTGCTGGGCGGCGTCCCGGCATTCAAATTTGTTGTGTAAATGATCGGATCAGCACCTTTAATGTGAAGCGTAAGTGAAGAGGCCGTAGTGGTAAACGCTTCCAGCTTTTTAGTTGCCCTGCCAACTTTGTTTGTAATATAAAGATGACCACCGTTTTGAAGCGTGACCCAATTTTGAATTGAAACCCCCAAGCCGGGATCAACCAAGATTTCGTTGGCCATTAGCGTACCGCCGTTGATCACGATCCGGCCCCAACCATTGTAAGGCTCGCCGTCCGGGGTCGAAGCGAACATGTTTGTGTCCGAGGTATAACCTAGAATCAAAGCGTTATTGACCTTAAAGAGAGCATTGGTCAGCAGGTTAAGTGTCCCACGGCAATAACCTCGGTAGTTCTGGGACGTTCCGCCACTTATTGCCCGCCAGTTTGTTTTGCTTTGATGCTCTTGGTACCCGAGAATTGCAATGTTCACGTCAACGACACCTTTCCCAATCGTCAACGTTGACTCTACGTTGGGGTTCGCATTAGAGGTAATTAATGCTGCATCTCGACTCAGGATAAGTTGATCGGCCAGAATATCTACATAACCGTTTGCTGACGCAAAGTCCACAACAGGCCTGGTATTGCCGCTCACGAGATTTGTACCGCCCCCATCACCAAGGCAGAACATCCGCATCCTGCCCCCACCAATGCCGCGGAAAATGGCGACCGGATTAAACTCGGCAAATGCCGGGTTGAATCCGCATCTTCCGTTGTTACCAGTTGCCTGGGACCGTCCAACAAAACAAACTCCGTCTGCCTCGATATAATTCGAGATGCCAAAGTAGAAAAAGTTATTTACTGAAGCACCCGATCCAAACCTCTCAGTGTTTTGCCATATAAAACCGTACTGCCGCATGAATGTGTTCGTATAATCGTGCGGGTCAACATAGCGCGCCTTAATTATGTTTGTGCGGGCCCAAAAAACGTGGCAAGGCCACCGCCTCGGATACGAGCCGTACCCATGCTCGTTCTGATAATGGAAGTAGTTCGGGAAAGCCCGATAATCGCCGAGGGCGACTCGATTAACATCAAGCGCAACCGTTCCCAATCCGGACATATCGAGTGTGGGCTGCTGTTGATTTGGAATCAGGATCGAGAAATTTGCATTTGCGTTGCTTACCTCCAATCTTCCTTGCTCACCAGAAATGGTGACGAACATTGTGCCAAAACCCAATGTTCCCCCACCTATATCTTCAACATAATCGCGTAAGAGGCTGAATCCGTTGGTGCCAATTATCCGCAGTGTGCGCCCAGGATTAATCCGCAAATGATGTGATTGGAAACCCATATTGGTCTGCGCAAATCTTAGAGAGCCAATGGTCACATCACTGTCGACGATGCAATTTACGACGTAATTCGTAACACCTCCACTCACCAACATGTTTGTCCACTGCCCACCAAGATCCGTGAAAACAACCTCATCTCCAATACTGGGGACTCCGCCCCCCAACCATTTGGTCGTGTCAGACCACAAGCCTGCACCATCCACAGTTGCATTAGTACTGCCATTCCACACATAACCTGCTTGCAGGATAAGGCGGATGCTGTTTGTCGCACCACCTGAACCGTTGAGGCTGAAAGTGTGAACGCCCTGAGGAACATTTGTGGTGTATAACCACAGCCAAAGGTTGGTTGTAGTCATCGTTGACCATACAGGATTCCCGCTCGCATCCGTTAGCGTGTAACCCACACCAACAGGCAGGCCTGTTACATCGAAATTAACCGGCGTGCTCAACCCCGACACCACCACAAGGTTTGTAATCAAGGTCGTGTTGGTGGAATTAAGCGGGACTGTTGCTCGCACCCGAGAGGCTCTGAACTGGACCGATTGCGCCCCGGCAAACGAAACTATCAAAAGGTAAAGCAAAAGGGCAAATCCCCTTACCCTCCAATCGGCCGCCCCAAACTTCGTCCCTGCGGCGGGCCGGTCGCTCAAAACATTGGGACTCAAAATTGGCGCTTCGTTCCGGGTGTCGCCAAACCGCACTGAAACATCGTGACCAGATTTCATAGCTTACTGTTTTGTGTCAGGCTTGTTCCTCGAGTTCTTGGCCGGAATCACGTTGTTGCAGCACACACGGAAAGCTCTTAAAAGGCAAAATTTATTCCGCATCACCTTGACCTCTTCCACACGCCAAATGTGAAACCGACCGCTCCATTAAAAGCGACCTAAAGTTCTGACTCAGCTTCGGTATTTAGACTCGGTCTTCGATTTCGTGCTTTGTGTCAACCACATTGGCCCCGAGTCCCGGCGTTAAAACCATTACCCACTAAGTTACCAACTCACACCACTACCTCTTTTCCTTTAGGCGTTTTTCTTGTACGCGCTTCAGAAAATAGCATCATCCAAATATTTACAGCCGGGTCTTCTTCTCGTTCAGTCTTGCCGGTTACGGGTACGCCAACCGATAGAAGATTGCCGAGTTGGGCGGGAAATTGGTGTAACCATGCCCAACCGGTACAACCACATAGTTGGTCACAAACGACCCAGGCACCGTCACCCAGTTCGTGCTAAGCCCAACACTCAAACTGTTCGTCTGCCGCTCAAGCCGCCAACCACGGTAACTCCACGGCCAGCTAAACACCAGGTTCGTCCCCCCATCAAGCGTCCGAGTCAGCACAGGCGGCACACCAACACGCAGCGTCAGGTTCGTTATCATGTCAGATATGTCCCATGCCAACCCAGGCCCAGGCGCAGGCGTCACCCCAGGCGGCGCAGGTATGCTGTTGTCAGGTGTATTGTCCGTACGGTCAAACAGGTACAATACCTGCCCGGGCGTAAACTGTGCACTGCCAACCCGGTTGATATACAACGTGCCACCCTGACTGTTATTGGCACCAAAGTTCACCTTGCCAGGCAACTCGTACCCGTAATACGTCGTCTTGTTACTAATCACATCGTTGCCACCAGCAGGATCCACATCAAATATCGTCTGTGAACCATAGAAAAAGTCTAACCGCGTCGCTATGCCCATCCCAGCAATCTGATTAGGCGCATTACCTATTATAAGCCTCCCTCCCGCATTGATGTTCACTCGCGCATCATTGATACTCCCCATTCCCTCCTGACCAAGGGTTATCAGCCCAGTGCCCATCAACGTACCTCCAGCATTAATGTTCAGCCCCTGATTACCACCAATCGGCCCACTCAACAGTATCACACCATTGTTCACCAAAGTCGAATCAGCAGGCACATTCCACGGCACACGAGCATCTATTAAACCACCAGCAGCATTCACCAAATAGCTGCCCGCCTGCATCGTAACCTGCGCTGTAAGCGTCCTGATAACACCAAAATTCGTCACTGAACCTCCAGTCTGAATCGTCACTGGCCCAACTACCTCGCCGCTGCTCAACACCCGCACAGGCCCAGCAGTCACAAGCCCGCCACTTATCCGACCACCAAAATCAAGCCGACCACCACTGCCCACAGTCACAGTACCAACCTCACCACTGCCACTCATACTACCCTCAACTACCTCAACCAAACCCTCGTATGTCGCATCAAACACCAACGACCCTGTGCCAACCTTAACAAGCCTAGTGCCTCCCACTATACGACCCCAACCACCAAACGTATATCCACCAGCACTGTTGCTCACCAATATCCCTGGCATATCTACAGACTGACCCGGCTGCACATCCACAGCGATATTCACCGTCCTCCGCACCGCCGTGTCATCAAACACAACAAAATCACCATCCGTAAAATTCGTCGCTATACCTCCATCTACCGTCACCCAGTTCTTCGTTGTCGTGTCCCAATCACTACTCACATTCCCTCGCCACACCAATACCTTCGGTACATTGGTCGTAAGCGTCAGCTCAATCGCCTTGTTCATCGTGTTGTTCACTATGCTGCCCACCAAACCAGACGGTAACCGCCCTACCACAAAATTAGCCGCCGCACACGTGTCATACGACACGATGGGAATGGTTACAGGGTAAGTCCCGACATTCGTTACCAGTGCGACGTTGATCCTGCTAGCTGGCACACTTGCAACCAGATTCGATACGGTAATGACTGGATCCAATCCACGGATATGAACGGTAAGCTCGGCGTCGCTCATGGAAAGCCGACTCAACGTCGGGCTGGATTCTACTATCGGACCTATCGTGTTCGATAAAATTAGATGCCCTTTACTGGCGAGCACAATCCCGTTTGGTGTACTTGCACCTGAACCCGTACCGATTAGTACCCGATTAATCCGCGCTGTGCCACCGTTTTGCACAACAAGCTCGCCAAATCCACTGGGACCATTTGCAGCACTCATATCCGGTCGGTACGCTCCGGCATAATAGCCCAATTCAAGAAAATCGTTCACAACAAGCGTTCCCGGGCCATTAATCGTGATTCGGCCTTCACACCGACCGTCAGTCACATGCTGCTTATAACCAAGTCGCACTACATTGGCGTCCACTATACCGTTCGAAAACGTGAGGAAACCTCGAAACCGCGCTTGTGCATTGGTAGTACTGTTCACACGGTTCCGAGCCAGCCATATCGTGTCCACGAGCATGTCGAGCGTGCCGCCTGTGAAATCGGCCTGCGCACCTGAGCCGCTAGAAACGGCGTTCGTACCCGAATCTACACCCAGTCCAAAAAACGACATCCGGCCGCCGTTTGTATTCCTGAAGTAAGCCACAAACGAATTCGTGACGACATTTGTCACACCGCCGACAACGTTTGTTGTGTACATGAGTGCGGTGTTGAACCGCGCAATGGTACTCCCACCTGCCACACGGCATCTACCCATTACGAAACTGTCGGCAAAGAATGCGTTCCATAGCCCGAATAACAGCGTGAAGTTTGCCCCGTTGTTGTAAGCTTGTTCATTGTTCCAAATTTGTATCGAATTTGTGAAATGACCGAACTCGTTCATTGGCACGCTGTACCAAGCGCGGATGACATTTGTCCTCGCAAAAGAAAAAGTCCTTGGCCCCTGAGTGCCAACCGAACCTTCACTGACCAAGCTGACATCAGCAATGCCAAAACGATTTGCATCAACAATGAAATTATCCAAACGAGAAAGGTCGTACTGATTGCCTAAATTGCTACCGTTGTACGTGTTAAACGAACAATTCGCCACCGGGTTGCTAATAATTAAGCTCGCTCCGCTGCTGCCGACGAAATTGTTCGTACCCCACTTTGATGGTCCTGCAGTCTCGTTGTTTGCAATAAATCCATTTGTCACCAGAACCGTTGCCCCAGGTGCAATCACGGTTTCACGGACAAGGTTGGCGTAAGCGACATACGATAACCGGCCCAACGTAATCGAATGACTCGCGTAATTGGTGATTACACCGTCATTTTCGAATTTGATATTCGAGCCAGCCGTAGGCGCTTGCGCAGGCCCCCAGTTAGCACTTGCAGACCACTCAACGTTGTTTGGATCCTGACCCCGCCAAATCAACAAGTCCCCTACGTGAAGTGTCATGGTCTCATTATTGGTCTCAACCCCTTCAACCCATGCTCTGACAGTCAGTGGGTAGTCACCCGCCGCCACATTGGTCACAGCAATTACCATCAGAATGTTCGACACGTAATTTATCGTGGGCACTTCGGGGTAAATCACGTTTGGGTACAAAGTGATGGTTGCACCCGCCGGCGCGCCCAAAACTGTCATGTAAACCGGTGCTGTTCCATTGGTACTTGCCACAATAAACCCGTTTGTATGCACGCCCGAATAATTCACCCCTGAATACAGGTCAAAAGTAAACAATGTCAGGTCTATGTTCTGCTGTGCTAGTCCTGAGGCTGCCCCAAGCATTGTCAATACACACAAAGTGAGGAAACGGCTTACCGCGTACCGTAAGCTCAGGGTTTTAATCTTTTTCACAACACGACATAGAGTTTGCATATGCATGGCTATTTTCACATGGGTTGAACTGCTTCCTGCCATAATCTTTTCGGCTTTCTAATAAGCTAAAATGCTCAGCTTAAGTACCACTAACATCGAGCCCCAAGCTTTGTGCGCTCGTGCACAAAAGTTATTTAGCCCCTTAATCGTGCTCTTAATTCCGAGTCTAAGCTGGCCTGTCTGCGATTGTCTTCCGTTTGGCCATTTCGGCCCGCGCTCAAACTTAAAAGCCCTATCACTGTGCGCCGCCGGATCGCCAAGGCATGCGGTCGCAGAACCACGCATAGTCAACACTGCCGGGCACCATCATGTCCGGCCCGCCTGTCCACCATTTGAAAATCATCCGCACACCACGGATTGTACGTGGGTCACGCCATTTCTTGATCTCAGAATGTCCGTCGGCAAAAGAGAAGCCGCATGCGTTATTATGGTAACTGGCCGGCAGGTCCTGCCAACGTGCTTCACCGGAGCCGTAGCCGGGCTTTGACTGGAAAACCGCGTCATTGATGCTATCTGGGTGCTCGTCCACAGTAACCCAGGTAAGCGAAGGCCCCGGATATACTAACTCAGTCAGCTTCCGCGCCGCAAAATAAGAACGACCAGGAATGCCAGTCCCGACTCCACCCAAGTTACCACCCAATGCGGAATTCATCGTTATGCTGCGGCAGCGCGATCCGGGATTAGCTGGCGACTTGTACTTATCGGCGGGGCACTTGAATACCTCAGCCGATTTCAGATATTTGGCAAGCAAACAGGTTTCGGGATCGAGTAACGCGTCCACATTTATATTCGATGGCTCAGGGCCCCAGGTTAAATAAGTCTCGGTCCCAGCCCCCCAGCGGCCACCACTTGTGTTATCTACCAACCGGTCGTCATTGTCATCTGCGTACATTCGCCAAGCCAACGCGATCTGCCTGCCATTGTTCAAGCATCCGATTGCTTGGCCTTTCACCTTGGCTTTCTGAAGCACCGGCAGTAGCAGCCCAGCCAAGATCGCTATTATGCCAATTACAACCAACAACTCAATCAATGTGAAACCTAAGTTATGCCCAATCTCCTGAATCTTATCGGCGGGTCCGTCCTTTATTCTGCGCGTATTCATGCTACCAATAAAAATGCTTTTTGATACATCTATACACGAATATATCCGGACTTGCAACTATTTTTTTTCAAAATTTTGCGCAATTCCATCTTTGGCTCGGCAGTGCAAGGCGTTAAAGTAAAAAGTTACTCGTTTTCTTTATGTTACGTGTTTAGCAGAGGTTGTCACGAGCGGAAAACTCACAGATTCGCCTGACCTCTGCCAATACGATGCGTGCTCGGCATGATTTAGGTGTAAAAGCGTCAGTTCCAAACTACGGTTGATGTGGGTAGAAATCATATGGCCTGCTTTAGCCGGATCATGCTTCTGCAATGCCTCGAAAATCGCTCGGTGATGCTGCAAAGCTTCTTCCAATAATTCGCGGCTGTGGCCGAACCGTTCCGTGCCGAAAATTCGAGATAAAATGTGGCCGTCAGCAGCAAGTTTCGTGAGCCGCGCATTGCCTGCAGCTTCGATCACCGTCATGTGAAAACCCAGGTCGGCCTCGAGAAACTCGGCCAAAGACTCGCCTGTAAGTACACCGTTTGAGCCTGATAAACCCTCTGTCAAACGGTGCATTTTGTCCAACAAGACTTTCAATTGTTCCAGCACAGCGGTACTGATTCTCGTAGCGGCCTTCGCAGCGGCATAAGTCTCAATAGCCTCGCGCACACCGTAGAGTTCCTCCGCCTCCTGACGACCAAGCTTGCATACTACCGCGCCCGCACGCGGTACGAGCTCAACCAACCCTTCGGAAGCAAGTTTACCCATTGCTTCGCGCACAGGCGTTACACTAATACCAAGCTCTTTACTTATTTTCTTGTAATCGAGCCTTGAGCCGGGGTGCAATTCCCCAGCCAACAGTTTCCGGCGTAAATGGTGGTAAGTCTTTTCAGACAAAAGGGTTCCCATAACACGTTACTGTGAACCGAAATATATTTGGCAACAATTTAGCGTCTTCCGACCGGCTTGTCCAGCCAAAAAATTTGAGCACTCCAAAGACCAAATATACGCAGTTTTACCAACAAGCTCTACGCCAAGCCTTTACCGATGCAAATAGGTCGGGCACTCAATTGGCGAAATTTTGAGCAATCCTCCACGCGAGCTTCATTTTGGAATTGAACGGCTGCGACGGAGCACAGGTCCCTCCAATCCGCTAGTGATGTAGGTGCACTACAAAGCAATTGTTTCCAGCAGATCGGCATGCATTATGGGTAAATCTACACGCGAGCGCTCAATGTTTTCACCGCGCGTGAACCTAAGCAAGCGAATCTTGCCTCACATGCCAAATGCTAAGGCCGCTTTGACGCCCAGCGATAATTTGTCGAGGACCCAATCGGGGGCAACACCCAGCCACACTACCATTGCGGCCAAACCGGCACACAAAAGCCGCGTCGACACGTCTAGCTGGATTTTGCCGTGGGCAATCGGCTCCCGAAAAAATGCCTCTCGTATGATCAGGAGATAGTAATACACAGCTATTGCGCTGTTGAGAACCGTGACAACTACAAGCGCCAGATGGCCTTTGGCCAAGGCTGCCTTCAACAGGGCAAACTTGCCCATAAACCCTGGAAACGGTGGCACGCCGGCCAACCCAAAGACACCCACCAAAAGCGTGCCAGCAAGAAGCGGCGACCGACGATGCAAACCGGCCAAGCCCTCCAAACGGAGGTTTTCACCCTCGGTTGCAGTTCGGCAAAGAACAACAAAGCAGGCCAATATCATAAACATGTAACTCGTCACGTAATAAAGCGCAGCGGTGTACCCATCATGCCCAAGCGTAACGATACCGATCAATGCATAGCCGGCATGCGCTATTCCTGAAAAACCCAACAACCGTTTCAGGTCGGTTTGCACTAGTGCGATCAGGTTACCGTAGAACATTGAACATATCGCCAGTGAACTCAGCAACAAGACCAGCGACTGATTTTGATTCCCGGCCAAGGCTGTGAATCGCACTAAAACCGCCATTGCCCCAAGCTTTGGCAACGCGGCTATCAAGCTAGTTGTCTCGTTTGAACCGCCCTGATAAACATCCGGCGTCCAGAAATGAAAAGGAAACACGGCTAGCTTGTAAAACAACCCTGCCATTGCAAGGCTAAGCCCAATAACCCCCAGTGTTGAATGCATCTTTGGTTGTGACCGTACCACCAGCTCACCCAGGTTAGTTGTGCCTGTTAACCCGTACAAATAACTCATCCCAAACAGCATTAGCCCGGTGGCCATCACGCCAAACACAATGTATTTGATGGCTGATTCCATTTGAGCACGCCGGTCGGCCCCTTCACGTCGCATCGCTACAAGCGCGTAAAGTGGTACCGATACAAGCTCGAGTGAGATTACCATTGTAATCAATTCGGCCGCGCTTACCAACGTCACGAGCCCCGAAACGCTCAATGTTACGAAAAGAAAGTACTCGGGTTTAACGTCTGGTCGTATGTCTGGCAGCTCGCCACTTACGAGCACAACTGCGAGATACCCAACTGCAAGAAGCAACTTCAAGAATTGCGAAAAAAAGTCCACGCGGTATGTACCGTCGAACAGAAGCGCATCACTCCTAAGCGCCACAATGCAACTCAAAACTGCTGCTAACGCAATGCCAACTGCCAAGCGCCTGGCGTGCGCCACGTTGGCATTGCCAAGCGCCAAAACAAACAACGCCAGCGCACCCGCGCCAAAAATCAGTTCAGGCAAAAATGCGATTGGATCATCCATAGCAGTGCTGCCTCAAAACCGTTGCAATAGGGATTCAACGCTTGCCTGCCAAACGCGCATAAATGGCCCGGGGTTTAGCCCGATCCAAAAAACGAAGAAACACAGAGGCAACAACGTCAGTAATTCGCGCGCATCGAGGTCGTTTACGCCGGTGTGATCCGGGTTAACCGCACCTCCAAACGCAACGCGCTGGAGCATTCGCAAGTTGTAAGCCGCCGCGATCACCACCCCGGCCACTGCCAAAACAACCAGCCTTGCTGCCCATGAGTCCCACAACTCGCGCGCCCAACCAAGGGCTCCTGTCAAAACCATGAACTCGCCTATAAAACTGTTCGTGCCGGGAAACGCAAGTGAAGAAAGCGCGAACACACCAAATAATGCCGCGAACACAGGCATGAACTTACCGAGGCCGGCTGCGCGATCCAACGCGCGTGTGTGAAGCCGTTCATGAATGATACCCACAGCAATAAACAATGCGCCTGTTGTTACGCCGTGATTAATCATTACAAACATCGCGCCATCAAGCCCGGCTTTGTTAAGCACAAAAATCCCAAGCGTCGCAAACCCCATGTGCCCGATGCTCGAATACGCCACAAGCCGCTTCAAATCACTCTGCGCAAGCGCAACCAACCCGCCGTAAACAATTGCTGCAACAGACAAACCAACCAGCCACGGTGCAAATAGCCTGGTTGCCTCGGGTGTAATAGGCAGGCAAAACCGCACAAAACCGTACGTGCCCATTTTCAGCAAAACACTCGCAAGCAAAACACTGCCGGCTGTTGGTGCTTCAACATGCGCTGCAGGCAACCAAGTGTGGAGCGGGAACATTGGTACCTTGACAGCAAATGAAACTGCAAATGCAAGAAAAACCCAAATCTGATACGATCGGGAGAATTTGCCAGCCATCAATTCAGGGATACTGAAGGTACCGCTATGCAAATAAAGTGCAATGATTGCCACAAGCAAAAATACCGAGCCAGCCATTGTATAGACGAAGAACTTGAGTGCTGCATAAGAGCGGCGTGGTCCACCCCATATGCCTATTACGAGTGCCATCGGCACAAGCACCGCCTCCCAAAACACGAAAAACAAAACAAAGTCCAGTGCGCAAAACATGCCCACCAGCGCGCTCTCAAGCACCAGCAGGCAAACCATGAACTCTTTGACACGATGCTTAATTTGGTACCATGAACACAGCACGCATAACGGCAGCAAACATGTCGTCAGTAACACTAGCAACAAGCTTACACCGTCCACGCCGAGCGCATAATTTGCGCCCAGCCACGGTATCCAAGGCGCATGCTCGACAAACTGAAACGGGGCCGTCTGTAAGTTAAAATTCCAATAAAGCTGTACCGAAAACACCGCTTCAAAGAGCGTAAAAGCCAGTGTCCACCAGCGTATCGCGTGCTCGTTCCTGAGTGCCAATGCCACAACTGCACCGCAAAGTGGCGCAAAAACAAGCACACTCAGTAATGGAATCGGTCCGGTATGCTTAAGTAGGTCCATTGTTTCCGTCACAAAAGCAATGCAACTGCAACAAGCAGAAACAGCAAAAACGCAAATGCCAGTGTCAGACTCTCTTGAACTGCTCCGCGCTGAGCGGTTCTAAATCGCGCGCCAATACTGCGTACAGCCGTTGCAACGCCGTCAACAAAACCGTCAACAATACGGATGTCGAAAAGATTGGCAACCATCGCCAAACTCGTTACCGGTATAAGCCCGGCTACGCGGTAAAGTTCACCCAGCCAATTATCAAACCGCTGCACATGCTGCCTCGCAAACCGCACAAAAAGATTCCAACCCCGACGGTAAAACCAGTCCGTGTCCAGACTGATTGTAGGTTCCGGCACAAGTTTCCTCAGGAACACAAAAAAGCCCAAGCCAGTAAATAGAAGCAATTGAAGCGTCTCGGAAATGTGATATGGGGTGTACGGGTTGAAATGCACTGGAAACGGCAACAGGCCGTACAGATACGGCGTGTAACATCCAATGAAAATGCACAACCCTGACGCAATTGCCATCGCGACGTTCATGTTCCATGGCGCATCTTTGGCCCGTGCCCAGGTATCGGGCTTGCAATTGTTTTTGCCAAACCAGATGAAGTACGGCACCTTCAACCCCGTGTGCAAGAACGTGCCCACCGATGCCAGCATCAACAACATGCCCACCCACGGACGATGCAGCTCGTAACTTGCGGCTATGATCATTGGCTTGCTGACAAAGCCGCTGAGCAACGGAAAAGCCGAGATTGAAAGCCCGCCTATGACAGTAAAAACAAGTGCCAACGGCATCTTTTGCCATAGGCCCCCTAGCTCAGTGAACTTGCTCTGGCCTGTCATGTGCAACACAGCGCCGCATCCCATAAACAGCAATCCCTTGTATATGATGTGAGCAAACGCGTGTGCACACGCACCATTTATTGCAAGCTCGCTGCCAAGCCCAACCCCAGTGACCATGAACCCGACCTGGCTCACAACATGGTAAGCCAACAACTTGCGGCTGTCGTTTTCCAACACTGCATACACAACACCGTACAGCGCCATGATTACACCCAGCGGAACGAGAATTGGCAGGCCCATAAACCCACGGCATAGCGCATAAACTGCGGTCTTGGTTGTAATTGCGCACATGAAAACCGACCCGACAACTGTCCCTTCCGCATACGCATCCGGCAGCCATGCATGCAATGGTGGTACCGCAGCATTTAACGCAAAACCGATTAACACGAGCCAATTGCCAGCCGACATGTTCCTAGTATCGAACAACTCGAAACTGAAACTGCCGCCTGTAGCGCTTCCATAAAGAACTATACCGGCAAGCAAACATCCGCCCCCAGCCACGTGTACAAGCAAATACCGGTATCCCGCTGCAACTGCTTGTGCTGTGCGCCGGTACCAAACCAAAAAAACCGACGTAAATGCCATCAGTTCCCAAAACACGAACAGTGTCAGCAGGTCACCTGCGTAAATTGCGCCCAACGAACCGGCTGCGTAAAGCCAAGCTGCAATGTGTTGACCAGGTTCTTTTACGTGCAGCCCGTAAAGCGTGCCAATGAATGTTATCAACGCCATCGCATGCCCAAAAAAAGCACTAAGCGCATCCACGCGTCCAAACGTGAGCAACCGATCAAGGAAATCAACCTGCCCAAATACGCCTTTTTGCATCGTGCAAACGCGCACAAACACGAGCAGTGGCACAACCAGTAGGTACCCGCCCCTAAGCCGCTTCGGCACAAGCCGCAACAGCAGCGCGCCCAAAATTAATATCAACGAGGGATGAACCCAAAAATCAGACATAACGCGTAATGCAAGAAAGGCTCATTGCCATTTTCCGTTCGAATCGTTTCCACCTACTCGGTCGTAATAGTCTTCGTTTTGCACAACGCCAGCGCGGCCAAACAGCTTCGATGCCACAATAAGCAATGCGCAACCCAGAAAACCGAACACAGCCCAAAAACCCGGTATCCGCTCAAGCTGCGTGTGAGCTTGTTCCTTTCCAATTACACCCGGAATCGCATCCAACACGACCAGCACAGCAAGCACGACAAAGCTGACACGGACTACTGTCTGCGGTCGTTTGCGCATAAATTCAATCCAGTTGACCATAGCTATGAAACAGCGAACAGTTCTTTGGCAAAGTAAATGAAGATCTTGGGATAAATCCCTAGTGCCACCGAGAGTACCGCAGTCAGACTCAAAGGGACAACCATTCGCAAATCGGCCTCGCGCAACTGCCCGTTGGGATCGCTGAGGTCCGGCTGGCTAAAAAATGCCTGGTAAACGACCGGCGCAAAATACGCCGCATTAAGCACTGTGCTCACTACAAGCACACAAACGACCAAGACCGACCCCGCATCCAACGCACCAAGTAGTAGATACCACTTGGATACAAACCCACCAACTGGCGGCGCGCCAATCATGCTTAGTGACGCTAGGCCGAATGCAGCAAAAGTAACCGGCATGGCGCGGCCCAGGCCGTGCATTTCTGATATGTTTTGCTTGCGCGCCGCCACATAAATCGCCCCCGCGCAGAAAAACAGCGTTATCTTGCCGAGCGCATGAGCTGCAATATGAATCAATCCTCCTTCAACACCTGCCGGAGTTAACAATGCCACCCCTAATATCACGTACGCTAGCTGGCTGACAGTCGAGTATGCAAGGCGCAACTTCAGGTTGTCTTTCGTGAGCGCAATTACCGATGCAACAATTATTGTAACCGACACAAAATAAGCCGTCGGCATTCCTAAATTCAGCGCCGTCATTTTTTCGACGCCGAACACGTAAAGCATCACGCGAACAGTTGCAAAGACGCCGGCTTTAACAACTGCCACAGCGTGCAGTAGTGCACTTACCGGTGTGGGCGCAACCATCGCAGCAGGCAACCAGTTGTGCAACGGCATAAGCGCGTTTTTCGAAAACCCGAGGAGAAAACAAACGTATAGCGCCGTGACAATTCCGCGATTTGCATCCGGCGGGATGATCCCGGTGCGCACATCGTGTGCAAATTGTAGGCTGCCAGTAAACACGTAAAGCGCAACCATTGCAGGCAGCACCAGTGCCTTAGCCGCCCCCACAAGGTACGTAAGGTACTTTTTGCCGCTTTCGTATGCTTCTTTGTCCTGATGATGCGCTACTAACGGATAGGTTGCGATGCTCACAATCTCATAAAACAGGTATAGCGTCAGTATGTTGTCCGAGAACGCGCAGCCGATTGCGCCGAACAACGCCAGCGCAAAACACGCGGCAAACCGTGTCTGCGCGTGCTCATTTAGTCCGCGCATGTAACCGACACAATAAAAGACCGTCAGCACCCACAGAAACGACGCCACCAAAGCAAAAATCATCGAAAGCGAGTCTGCTCGTAATGCAATACTTGCGCCTGGAAACAATTTGAACAGGGTAAACTGCAACATCTGAGCTCCGTGCACATCCGGTATCATCCATACGACCAAACCGAACAACGCAGCCGCTGTAAGGAATGAGCACGTGTCGCGCAGGTTCGGTCGTTTGCCGGTCGCGATGATCAAGACCGCGCCGAGCAGCGGCGTAATCACTGCCCAAACTAACCGTATGTCTTGGACAATTTGCATCCCGTCATCCTCGCAGCTCAGCCACATCTTTCGAGCCGACTGTTTTATGATGCCTGTACACGGCTATGCAAATCCCAAGTGCAATGGCGATTTCGGCGGCTGCAAGCCCCATGATGAACAACACGCAAACCTGACCGGTTACACCATCGCCTGCAAAGAACCTGTTCATAGCAATGAAATTAAGTGCCGCCCCCGAAAACACCAGCTCCCCAGCAATTAAAATCCCAATGAAGGTGCGCCGGCGAACCAGACCGAATACACCTGCGGCCAGCAAAAACGCAGCAATACCAAGGTAAAGCTCTGGTCTGTCGTAATCGAAACTCATGATTTTGCCCTCCCCAGACGCGCGACCACAAGCGCGCCGATTATCGCCACAACCAACACCACTGAAATCAACTCGAACGCTAAAGCATGCGTGGTCAAAAACGCGGTGCCGATCTCGCGCACCGTGTCCGGCTTGACCAGGTGCCCTGGTGCGGGCCATGGATGGTTGAGTGCGGTTTTGGCAATTGCATAAAACACCCCTGCACTGCAGCCAACAGCTGCAGCGTTCCATAGAAGCGCTGCCGTGCGCGATTCGCGCTGTGGCGGTTCATCCGGCTCAGCGAGCATGACTGCAAACACGATTGTCACGCAAACTGCCCCCACATAGATCAGAATCTCCATCAGCGCAAGAAACGGTGCATGTAGGAAATAGTATAAACCCGCCAGCCCGATGCAGCACAATGCAAGCCCGGCCACACTGCGAATGATCCGCTTGCTCAATACCGCAATTAACGCGCCGCATACGGTTGCCAACATGGCTAGCACAAACACAGCGCGCGCTAGATACTCAAGTGCAGGAAAATCGTTCATTTTTCGAATTTAGCGGTCGCCAACTTGTACAGGTCAATCGCATCAAAGTCGGACTTTTGCGTGCTTGCAAGGTTGTACCGCTTTGAAAATGCGAGCGCGTCAACCGGGCACACCTCGACGCATAGCCCACACAAACTGCACTTTGTAAAATCGAGGTTGAACTCGGTTACAGACTTGCGCGTTTCACCGGGACGCTTGACTCCATCGACGAATATGCAATCGCTCGGGCAGATGCGTTCGCATGCCTTGCACGCAATGCATCGGAGCCGGCCGGTCTGCTCATCACACACAAGAACGATATGGCCACGATAACGCGCGGGTAATTCGAGTGTTTGCCATGGGTAATGGACTGTCACAGGCCGGCTGAAGAACTGTTTCAGCGTGATTGCCATGCCGACTGCCAAGCTTTGCAACCCGATGTAAACCTCTTTAAGCGCGGCGATCATGTTCACATCAGCTTCAGCATAGCAGCCGTCAAAACCAGTGCGCCGATTGCACCGGGAATGAGAATCTTCCACGACAAGTTCAAAAGCCTATAAAATTGTGTGCGCGGGAATGTCCAGCGTATCCACATCACTACGGACACAAGTACATAAAGCTTGAGCAAAAACCAGAACGCACCAGGCAGTACCCCCACCGGGCTTTGCCATCCGCCCAAAAAAAGCACTGTTGCAACTGCAGAACCAACAACTATGTTCGCGTACTCGGCCATGAAAAACACGCTGAAACCCATGCCGGCGTACTCTGTAAACGCGCCTGCAACGAGCTCGCTCTCGGCCTCAGCCATATCGAACGGCGCACGGTTCGTCTCAGCCAACATGCAGACAAAAAAGATCAGAAACAAAACTGGCATCAGCGGATTAGCGCCCAGCTTGACGATGTTCCAATTCCATACTCCGCCGGCTTGTTCCTCGACAATCTCCCGCAGGTTCATCGTGCCTGTGGTTAGCAACATTGTCGTAACAACAAGTAGCATCGGGATTTCGTATGCTACGTTTTGCGACACGACACGCGCAGCCGCGATAATTGAATATTTGTTCCTTGATGCCCATCCGCCCAACAGTATTGCTAGTACATTGATCGAGCCGAAGGCAAACACCAACAAAAGACCGAGGTTGAAATCGCGTGCGCCCACGCCTGCGCCGAACGGGATTACGGCAAGGCACATTAGTGCTGGGGCCATGACGAATACAGGCGCAAGCCTGAACAATACCCTGTCGGCCTCAGGTAAAACGACCAGTTGCTTGCTTAACAGCTTTAACCCGTCTGCAATAGGTTGGAGCAACCCTCCTGGTCCAACCTCAGTCGGACCGACTCGGCGTTGGACCCGGGCCGATACCTTTCGCTCCATCCATACCAAATATGCTGCGTTAAGGCCCACGAAGGCCAACGCACCTATCAGATACGCAACCAAACGGTATGGCTCTGGAATCGTCATGAAACCTTCATCTGTCAACATCCGGTATTACAAGGTCCAAACTGCCCAACAACGCGAGTGCATCCTGTAAAAGTAACCCACGAGCCGCCTCACCAAACAGCGCAAGGTTCGAAAACGACGGTGAGCGTAGCTTCAGCCGGTATGGGATCTCGCTGCCATCACTGACAAGCCGAATCGCGAATCTGCCACGTGCGGCTTCTACCGCGAAATAGTAATCACCCGCTGGCGGCCTAAGGACGCGTGGCACCTTTTCCGCCATCACAGGGCCGGTTGGCAGTTTGGCTACTGCCTGCTCTATTATGTGCAAGCTTTGCCTGATTTCTTCCATTCTGACCTTGTAACGCGCCATGCAGTCGCCCTCGGTAAAATGCGGCACGTCGAACTCAAACTGCTGATAAACTGAGTATGGTTCGAGCCTACGCACATCACACGCAACTCCCGAGCCGCGCAACACCGGGCCAGTTGCGCCGTATTTGCGACACAACTGCGCACTGATCACTCCAACGCCTTCTAACCGCTTGCGTAGGATGATGTTTTCAGTGACAAGCTTGTGGTACATCTTCAGCCGTGGCCACATGTGCTTAACAAATGCGCGTACACCTTCGATAAACGGTTCGTCAATGTCGTTGCACACCCCTCCGAACCTGTAATAGCAGTAAGTCAGGCGCGAGCCGGAGATGCTTTCAAGCAAGTCAAGAATCTTTTCGCGGTCGTCGAACGCAAACAACAATGGCGTGAATGCACCCAGATCGAGCAAAAACGCACCAAACCACACCAAGTGACTTGCAATCCGGTTCAACTCAGAGGTGATCACGCGGATGTACTCGGCGCGGGGCGGCACTTGTATGTTAAGGGCGCGCTCGACCACGCCCACAAAAGCGTGCATGTAGTGCATCGCCGACAGGTAATCTACCCGACTCGGGTTAGGCAAAAACTGCACATAAGTCCGGTTCTCACCCATCTTCTCGTGCATACGATGCACGTAGCCGATCACAGGCTCGGCGTTGAGTACGTACTCACCGTCCATAGTGAGCTTGAGCCGGAGCACGCCGTGTGTGGCAGGGTGTTGCGGCCCGACGTTGAGCACGAACGTTTCCCGGACCTGCCCCGCTGCGTCAGTCAACTCAACTTGTTGCTGGAGCTGCATTTTGGAAATCTTTCCGCAGAGGGTGGTAATTGGCGTCCTCCGGCAAAAGCAACGGTGTCAGGTTGGGATGGCCAATGAAACTTATGCCAAAAAAATCGTGCGTTTCGCGCTCGTGCCAGTTTGCTCCTGGAAAAACACCCTGAATTGTCGGCAGCGCCGGATTATCCCGGGGCACGCGCGTGCGCACTACTAAATGCAAACCGTGCTGCGGATGGAAAAAGTCATAAACCACTTCTATCTCCCCCACAGCAATCCAGTCAACACCCGTAATTGTGTCAATAGCGAACCCGAACCTGTCGGCGACCTCGGCTGCGGCGACCACAGCCTCGGCTTGAACCATGACGTCCAAGTGATACCCTTTCAATTGGGGATCAAAGGTATGCACCTCGACCGGTTTGGCATTATGCGAAATAGCACTTGAAGCACCTGCAACAACCAGCTTCGCAAAAGCTGACTTAAGTTCTTCAATGAGCGTGTTCATTGCGCACTTACCCTCGGCCAGCGGCGTTTGCCAGTGATTTTTTCTTCAAGTGTAAGAATACCCTCAATGAGCGCTTCGGGCCGTGGTGGGCAGCCCGGCACGTAAACGTCCACATGAAAAAGTTTGTCAACACCCTCAACCACGGCGTATTGGCCGGAGAACACAAACGGCCCGCCTGAAATTGCGCAGTTCCCAAATGCAATTACCCACTTCGGCTCGAGCATTTGGTCGTACAGAGTCTTGATCGGGCCAGCCATCTTCCAATTCACAGTACCAGCAACGATCATCACATCAGCCTGGCGTGGCGAGGGCCGAAACACCTCAGCGCCAAACCGTGCAAGGTCGAATCGCGACGCGCCGGTGGCCATCATCTCGATTGCGCAGCAAGCCAGCCCGAACGTAAGCGGCCAAAGCGAGTTGGCTCGGCCCCAATCCAGCAACTGTTCCAGCTTAGCAAACTGGATCTGGTTGCCTGACGCGAATGCCGATCCGTCGGCGTGATTCCTCAAGCATTTAGTTTGTTGATCCGCCATTCGAAGTAGCCTTTCTTCCACGCGTAAATGATCACTAGCGACAGCACACCAACAAAAATCACCAGCTCCACAAAATCCCGAAGCTCAAACCTGCGGTCGTACACGAGCGCAACGGGAACCAAAAACAACACGTCAACTGCGAAAGCCACAAATACAAGCGCGTACAGGTAGTAAACCGCACCGAACCTAATCCACGCATCACCGATTGGGTCTATGCCGCACTCGACAGGCTGCATGGTCTTGTTCGCCGTGGCGCGTGTTTTGCGTGGCGCCAATAAACGCACCAAAGCAAACGGCGCCAGCGCAAATGCCAGCCCGCCTGCGCAAAATGTCGCTAAATAAACGAGGTCAATAAAGTACTGCTCGTCCATGCAGTTCTCGGCGCACTTAAATTGGCAACAACATTACTTGTCCCAAGCCAGAACGCAAGGTGACATAAATCTGAAAGGGTGCGGTGTGCACAATGCCAATCCATCGCAAAACTTTTTAGTGCACAAGTGCGTTCGGTTCTGCTCTGCTGCACACTGACGTGCCTGACCAATGACGTAGGAACTGAGAAACCGAAAGCACAACATCCTGTGGTGACTTACTGTGCAAACGAACCGTTCCACAGCAGGCCTCTCCCGACTTGTAGCAGAACGAACACCGCACTGTTACGTCCCGGTACCGTCACATGTGAACAGTCGAAAGTCCAAACAGGAAGTCTCAGCCAAACCTGATTAGGCCGCCGTAGCGCGTGCGCGGTCGGTGCGCGCATTCCTAATTTTTCGAAGAAGAACCTGTGCGTTTTGTGGTCACGTCACAGCCGCACTCGAAAAGCAACCACTTAAAGCCCGGGAGCGGCCCGCGCCGCTGGGGTAGAATCACTCTATAATGTTGTTTACCTGTACTTCTCTCACTATACGCCTGCGCTCAAATTCAGACTGGCCGACTAGCCGGGAAACAACTTTTTGCAGATTTGATCATGGCCAAATGCACGCTTTACCCCATGCATTGCGTGCAGCCTGGCGAACCTATGGAAACAAAACTTCAGGAGCTTTCAGAAAGGTTCTGACAAGTAACTGACCGTACATGAGACAGCAAGAAAACAGTTATACCCACCCACGACTTGCACGATCGCGCAACTAGTTAAACCTGCTCATCGGCCTTTCGATGGGCCCTTGCGCAACCCCACCGAATGTGCAATGTCGTCGAACTGTTCGCGGCTCACTGTTTCGAGTGTTTTACCGGCGGTTTTGAGCTTTTCGTTTATCTTGATAACCTTTTCGGTCATTGCCTCGTGTGTCTCTTCTGAACCGCCCACAAGCAAAAAGTTCGGGCCTTCGGTCACGCGTTTGTGACCGTCTGAGTCAAGCCCGACGCCAAGCAACATTGCGCGGGGTCTTCTCTTTTTGCCGCTCGTGTTTGCCACACGAACAACGTACCGCCAGCACTAAACAAGTCAAGCAGCCCCGGCTAATCGGTCGGCACACTTGGCACTGTCAATTGTTTGCCGTTGTCACGTGGTTCCAGCTCAAGCATGAACGGCACAGCGCGTTTTGCCCATTCTATCGGGCTCGGATAGTTTTTTGCTGCTGCGCCAAAGCAGCTCTCCAACATTGCCGTATTAATTACGCCTGGGTTAAGCGCAACTGCAGCTAGCCCATGCGGTAGTTCCTGTGCCAAAGCCAATGTCATGCCTTCAATAGCCCATTTGGTTGCGCAGTACGGTGCGACCTGTGCGTCTGCAGATCTACCCCAGCCAGAGCTGATGTTGACAATGACACCCCTGCCCCGCCGGATCATTTCAGGTACAAATCGCCGGATTACATTTGCAACTCCTTTGATGTTCACGTCAACAACCTGTGAAAATTCCTCGGCGCTGACCTCCCACAACGGCGCATTGTGATTTATCAAAGCAGCATTGTTGATCAACAGGTCAGGCGCGCCGTGGGCTTTCAGCACACGTTCAGCCCATGCGCTTACCTGAGCGTCAGCAGACACGTCCACCACGGCAAAGTCATGCGGTGAACCACAACTGGCGCGAAGCTGTGCGATTGCGTCTGCTGAGCGAGCGCACCCAGCAACTTTGTGTCCAGCCCGAATAAACTCGCTTACCATCGCACGGCCGAGCCCGCGCGACACTCCCGTAATAACGACAAACTTACTCTGCGGCATCGCGCCTGGATTCTTCTGTTCCGGTTGGCAGCAGATCAATGTAAATTTTGTGGCGTGGACCTGATCACGCTCATTACAGATTTCGGCACGCGGGATTGGTTTGTCGGGACGATGAAAGCCGTGATGTTAAAGATTAACCCGCGCGCAACTGTAATCGACATAACAAACGAGATACCGCCGGGCGACATTTCTGCAGGCGCATTCGCGCTGGCTGCAAGTTATAAATTCGCACCGAAAGGCACTGTGCACGTGGTGGTTGTCGATCCCGGCGTTGGCAGTGCACGAGGTGCAATTGCAGTCGAGACAGGAGACTATTTCTTCGTTGGGCCGGACAACGGTGTTTTGAGCTGGGCGCTGCGACGCGAAAAAATCCGCACAATGAGGCTGATCAAAAATGAACGGTTTCGTCTAAAGCCTCTGAGCCGTACTTTTCATGGGCGCGATATCTTTGCCCCAGTAGCCGCGCATTTGAGCAAGGGATTGCAAATCCGGATGCTCGGTCCGGAACTAACCGAGATTGTCAAGCTCCCGTGGCCTGAACCAGCCAAACGCAAGAACGTGATTAAGGGAGAGATCGTGTACATTGACAGGTTTGGAAACGCGATTACGAACATTGCAGAAACCGACGTTGTCCCCAGCGAATCAGCGCGTGCGCAAGTCCAGATAGGGCGAAAACTAAGATGCGCGCTGGCAGAGTTTTACGGTTCAGTGAAAGCCGGCCAACCGGTGGCAGTTTTCGGCTCAAGCGGTTTGCTTGAAATCGCGGTTAACCGTGACAGCGCCGCCAAACAATTCGGCTTACGCGTTGGGCAAAAAGTAATTTTTACGCTCGGGTAACTGTCAAAGCGCGGCTGGGCCTTTTTCGAAGCCTTGTTCACCGACAACCGGGGAACCGGTAATGCTCACGCACAAAATCGCTGTAGGGCTAGGCGCTTGCCGCTGATACACCATCAAGCAACGGGCTTTGTCCATTGGCTGCTCTTAGCCTTGCCGCATGTTGCCGAGGCAGGCCGCTTGTGTGGCTTTTAGCTCGGCACTGGCAGCAACAGCGCGGCGATGATCGCTATGATCGCAATGAGAACCAGCAACTCAATAAGCGTCAACCCGCGTGGTTTTACAACAGCCTGACGAACTACGAAATGGTGCCCCTCGCCCTCCATTCGAAGCCTATTTAACATGTGCGTGCTGCACAATGGAAGCCGCCAATTTCGGCTGGCGTTGCCCCCCGCAAAATTTGCAGACAACCGCAGCCAGAGTCGCGGCTTTTGACCCTGACTTTGATTTGCGGGTCGTCCTTGTACCAAAACAACTGCGTACTAGCGCTGCTGTTCGCGCTTCGATATGGTAAATCTTGACTTGGCAACGAGCGGGATTGAAATTGCACACAGAATTAACCAGCGCACATTTATGACGACAAAGAAGATCATCAGACCTGCAAACGCACCCGCACCAATCGGCCCATACAGTGTTGCTGTGCGAGTGGGCGACTTATTGTTCTGTTCAGGTCAAATTGCACTCGACCCTGCCACAGGACAGCTTGTCGGCGACGACATACGCACGCAAACCGAACGCACACTCCAGAACATTAAAAACATCCTTGCAGACCAAAACCTTACACTGGCGGATGTGGTTAAAACGACGGTGTTCCTTGCCGATCTGGACGACTTCGCCGGGATGAATGAAGTCTATGCAAGGCATTTCGGTACCGATCATCCGGCGCGTTCGACAGTGGAAGTATCCGCCCTACCCAAAGGCGCCAAGGTTGAAATAGAAGTCATCGCGCATTATTAGCGTTCACTGGGAATTGGTTTGACGCAACATAAAACCCTTAACCGGATTGAACGGCGCGCAGCACGAGCTAGACGACAAGCGCATTTGCAGGATAACGAATCGTTTTGTGCGGTTGGTGGCTGCATGGAAAGAGTAAGTTGTTCATCCCACCACCGGCACAGGACAGTCCTGCATGGCAACTCGGGTTTAAGCGCAAAGCAGACTGAAGCGTTCTGTTCAATGGTTTATTTCGCGCCGGCTAAATCTGAACCGTGAACGAGATATTACAAAGCCGGCTCCTTGAGATTCTAATGTGGCAAACGCGCACGCTGCTTTCGGGTTGCGAACGGCCGCGGCTACAACGTAGATTTTTCACATGCCACTCGGTTTCCAACTTGCAATTGCATTTGTTTTTGGTGCGTTCTTGGGGCTGTTCATAGGCTGGTTGTACGGACGCAGCAAGACAGGTGCAGAAGCAGAACTTCGCAGGCAACTTGCACAACGCGAAAATGAGCTGATGCAGTTGCGCGATCGGTTGACCGAAGCAAATGAAGCACGAGCCGCCGCCGAAGCAAAACATGCCGCTGCACAGCAACTGCTCGAAGAAACCAAACGCACACGCGAACAGACTTTGGTCGAGTTGCGCGATGCGTTCAAGGCGCTGAGCGCAGACACACTGCGCGAGTTGCAGCCGCAGTTTATTGACCGCATCACCGAAGCCGTCGCCAAATTCCACGAGGCTGCCAAGGGCGACCTGGCACAGCGCCAGGAGGCAATCCGAAGTCTTGTCCAGCCGCTGAAGGAACAACTTGAAGCCTACCAAAAACGGTTGCACGAGAGTGTACGCGACCAGGCAACCGCGTTGGGTGAGGTAAAAAAGCAGCTCGAAAGCCTTGCGCAGCAAAGCCAGGTGTTAGCTCAGGAAACGCAACAGTTCAGGATGGTCCTGCGCTCAGATCGCGCAAGGGGACGTTGGGGGGAAGAAACCCTGCGTAGGGTTGTTGAAGTAGCCGGCATGAGTGCACACTGCGATTTCAGCGAACAGACGCAATCCGGCGAGGCCAAGCCGGACCTGATTGTTCATCTGCCGGGTGACAGGGTAATCATTGTGGATGCGAAGGTCCCCGAGTTGGATTTCCTGAGTGCTCTTGATACCGCAGACCCAGCCGAGCGCTCGAAAGCGCTCGCTGCGCATGCAGCAAAACTCAAAAGTACAATCAAGGCATTGGCCGACCGCGATTATCCCAGCCAGTTCACGAACGCACTTGATTATGTTGTGCTGTTTTTGCCGGCCGAGTCACTGTTCAGCGCTGCTCTCGAGGGCGATCGCGACCTGATTGTATGGGCAGCAAGCAAGAAAATCATTCTAGCCACGCCAGCATCGTTGATCGCAATACTTCGGTCGGTCAGCGTGAGCTGGCAACAACACGCACAAACCGAAAATGCACGAAAAATCGCTGAGGCAGCTCAAGACTTTTACAAGCGCGTTGTGACTTTTATCGAACACTTCGAGCGCATCGGTGATGGTTTAAGAAAGGCGACCGAAGCATTTGATGATGCCGCGCGCAGCTATCATGCACGCCTGCGCCCTGCAGGCGAACGATTGGCCGAGCTGGGTGGCAGTATCCCGGGAAAAAATTTGCCCGAAATCAAACCTGTCGAACCGCCCTTAAAGTTGACAGGCGAAGGTTAACCAAACCGGAGAAAATCCAGGCACGCCAATTTCTGCCTTGAGTGCAGCGATCACGTCTTGCAATGTCTGTCATATGCAATGGGGAAAAATTGTCTGGCTGACTTGGCTGTGCAGTGCTGCATTTGCGGTGCATGTGACTGGGCGAGAAAGCGTGCGACTCGATGCCGGCTGGCGGTTTAAGCTGGGCGATTTTAACGGAGCTGAGCAACAGAGTTTTGATGACTCTGATTGGCAGACTGTGATGCTGCCGCATAATTGGGGTTGGGAAGACGCGCAACGGGGTAACCGATACTATCGCGGTCCGGGTTGGTATCGGCTCAAGTTACCCGTTGGCGTGCGGAAACAGAACAGGCGATATTTCCTTAAGTTCGAGGCGGCTGGCTCGGTTGCCGACGTCTACGTCAACGGAACTCAGATCGGTCAACACCGCGGTGCGTTTGGTGCATTTTGTTTCGAGATTACCCGCCGACTCTCACCTACTGGAACGAACCTGTTGGCTGTGCGCGTGAGCAACGCGGCTGAAAACGACATCGCACCATTGAGCGGTGATTTTTGTGTGTTCGGCGGATTGTATAGGCCGGTCCACATTATTGAGACAGCAGACGTATGTTTCGATCCCACAGATCACGGATCACCTGGGGTTGCGTGGTTGCAAACCTTGGTCACCCGAACACAAGCTGTTGTTGACCTGACGGTGCAGGTGTCAAATGGCACACGTCGGCGTCGGCAGTTAACTTTCGTTGCAACAGTCTTGGACGCCGCTGGCAATCAAATCACAAACAGCAAGCAACAAATCATATCGCAACCAAACGTGACCGAGCCGTTTCATACGCGGCTGTTCATTCAAAACCCACGCCTCTGGCACGGACGTAAGGACCCGTATTTGTACTGTGCCGTTGCTGAGCTGCGTGATGGCACCAATGTAATTGACGCCGTCACCCAACCGCTCGGCCTGCGGTGGTTTAGTACCGACCCAGAGGGTGGGTTCCTGCTAAACGGCGAGCCGTATCCAATCCGAGGGGTTAACCGACACCAAGACCGCCCAAATAAAGGCTGGGCAATCAGTAAAGCAGACCAAGAGGAAGACCTAGCGTTGATTTTGGATATGGGTGCCACAGCTGTGCGCTGCGCGCATTATCAGCACAGTGATTATTTCTACAGCTTATGTGACAAGGCAGGGCTGCTTGTCTGGGCTGAGCTGCCACTGGTTGACAGGGTAGCCCACGAACCGGCCTTTGCCGAAAACGCACGGAGTCAGTTGCTCGACTTGATCCGACAAAACATCAATCACCCATCGATTTTTTGCTGGAGCCTTTACAACGAACTACGGCCGAACAACCCAGATCCGCATCGGTTGTTGTCCGACCTGCACAAGCTAGCAAAAGCAGAAGACCCAACCCGGCCCACAATTGCGGCTACTTGCACATTTGGCTGGCCGCAAATGAACAAAATCACCGATTGGCTTGGCTGGAATATATATCCGGGGTGGTATCCGGAATGGGGTGAGCTGGACGAGATCCCGGCGCGACTCGAAAGCTACCGCGGCACAGGCCGGTTACTGTGTTACTGCGTAAGTGAATATGGCGCAGGCGCCAATATCGAGCACCATGAATTGCCTGCGCGCAAACCGAAACATGACGGGCCGTGGCATCCTGAGGAATGGCAGGCTATTGTGCATGAAACGCTCTGGCCACAGATGGCCCAACGCAATTACATCTGGGGCACGTTCATCTGGAACATGTTCGATTTCACAAGCTGGTGGCGCAACGAAGGTGGAATAAAGGGCCTGAACGATAAAGGTCTCGTGACCTACGACCGTAAAGTGCGCAAGGACGCATTCTACTTTTATAAGGCGAACTGGTCGGATGACCCAGTCCTATACATCACAAGCCGCCGATTCACCGAGCGGACCAACCTCGTCACGGACGTGAAATTGTACTCGAACGCAGCCGATGTGGAGCTGTTCGTGAACGGCAAATCAATCGGTAAACAAGTCAAAAACCAAACATGCATTTTCGTTTGGCCAGGTGTAAAGCTTGAGCCTGGCAAAAACGTCATCGAAGCACGCGCAACGCACAACGGACAGGAACTGAGTGACACCTGCGTTTGGACGGTCAAATTACCTGAAGCCACCCCGTCACACTGAGTCTGCAATAACCCACATACAGCCCCACAATTCGTCAAACCGCCAGTCTCGGTCGGCTGCAACTGTAATAATGCATTAATGCATTTGCTGTGCTGTCCCGACAGCTCAACTGGCTGTTTGTAGTGCAGTCCCACCAAACGCAAGACTGAAAAAGGCGCACGCTAAAGTCTGCGCTACCACAGAACAGGCTCTACAGCCAACCACCGTAAACCAGCTCGGACGCAAACTAACTCTCCATTTTGCCCGTTAGCTATTGGGCTTGTTCGTGTGCCAAAGGACTCGAGCTTGAAGCGTCCGCCCGGAAAGTTTGGCTGCTGCTGGAACAGGATTGCTTTCGGATGCGGAGTCGGTTTTTCTTCTGGCCGATGCACACTGAACAGATCAGTCAACTTGAACGTGCACTGGATGATTTTGATCGAGGGACACGTGCCCGTGCCTTGGAACGGCTGGTCGAGCTTGCTCGAGAGCATAATTTACTGCCGGAAACACCGCGTCAGATCGTGAACCTGCACGTGCACACGTTCTTTTCGTACAATGCATACGGTTATTCGCCGTCGAAGTTTGCGTGGCTTGCGCGCAAACATGGCCTAGCTGTGGCCGGCGTGGTTGATTTCGATGTGCTTGATGCGTTGGACGAGTTCATTGAAGCAGGCAGGTTGCTCGAGCTTAAAACATGTGTAAGTGTAGAGTCACGCGTGTACGTGCCAGAGTTCGCAGACCGCGTCATAAATTCGCCAGGTGAACCCGGCATTGCGTATCACATGGGCGTGGGGTTTACCTCGGCAAACCTCAGCGGGTTCGCCGCTGAATATCTGCTCGGTATGCGCCGCACCGCCGAGCAGCGGAACCGGGACTTGGTCAGACGCGTCAATGCGTTCATGTCGCCGGTGGAGCTTGACTACGAGCGCGACGTGCTGCCTCTGACACCGAACGGTAACGCAACTGAACGGCATATTTGCGAGGCTTACGTGCGGAAAGCCGAACAGTTGCTGCCAGACATGGCAGCGCGCGCAGCGTTTTGGCGATCGAAACTTGGGGATTGCCCAACACAGCCGGACAAGCTCCAAGCACTGCTGCGCGCAAAAACGATGAAGCGTGGCGGGGTCGGTTATGTGCAGCCGGGTAAAGGCTCGTTCCCTGTGATGGCCGATATGAACCGGTTCGTACTTGAGTCTGGCGCTATTCCGGCGCTGGCGTGGCTGGATGGCACTTCAGAGGGCGAACAATGCATCGAGGAACTCCTCCAAGTGGCAATGTCAACCGGTGTAGCAGCCATTAACATTATACCCGACCGCAATTTCACGCCTGGCGCCAAAGACCAAAAATTGCAAAACCTGCACGACTTAATTGCACTGGCGGAAAAACACCACCTGCCGGTCATAGTCGGCACCGAAATGAACGCGCCAGGAAACAAGTTCGTGGATTCATTTGACGCGGATGAGTTGAAACCGTTTGTGCCTGTGTTTCTTAAAGGCGCATATATTGCATACGGGCACTCGGTTCTGCAGCGCCAGAGTAGGTTTGGTTATCTCAGCGCCTGGGCGCAGCAGCATTTCAGTTCTGTGGCAACCAAAAATGCGTTTTACGAACAACTCGGTCGCAAGCTATTGCCAGCGCACGAAGAGCGCTTGGCCAACTTGCCTCCCAACACAACGCCGGATACCATCCTTGCGCGCATACAGTGAAAGGCATTAATTGTGAATGCAGTTGAGCTTCCAAAACACCAACGGGCCATACAATTGATTGGCCCGGATCAACTCGTGTTAAATGAGGCTAAGCCAGTTACGCCGCCGGGGTTATACCAGCTCTTGTGTAAGGTTGAAGCATGCGGCTTGTGTTTCTCAGATTTAAAACTGCTGCGGCAATTCGCGGCACATCCGCGTAAATCCCAGATCACCGCCGGGATAGACCCAGGTGCGCTGCAACAGATGCCACATTACGTGCCGGATACCAAACCCACCGTGCCAGGGCACGAAGCCGTGGTTAGAATCGTCGCCGTTGGACCAAATGTCACAAGATTCAAACCGGGTGAACGATATCTTGTACAAACTGATTATCGGTGGTTGCCAACGACGAACAGTAACTCGGCGTTCGGGTACAACTTCGAAGGCGCATTGCAACAATTCGTCCTAATGGACGAGCGCGTTATCACCTCGCCGCAGGGTGAATCTATGCTGATCCCCGCGCCAGAAACGTTGTCGGCATCAGCAATTGCACTGTGCGAACCGTGGGCGTGTGTCGAAGACGCCTACGCTGAAAAACAACGACAAACTCTCAAGCAAGGAGGCAAATGCCTGATTGTCTGTGCCGATGCCAGGCTTTCACGGGCCGTGGAAGCTCAAATTGCTATGCTTGGGCGCACCTATGGCGGACCGTCTCAGGTTACGGTGTGCAAGCCCGAAACACTGCCGACTGCTCAATTTGACGACGTGATCTACCTCGGCAGCGAAGCACAAGTTGTGGAAAACCTTTTTGATAAACTGGCGCCCGGCGGGCTGTTTGTGATCCTGCAATGCGGCAACAGGTTCGGACGCAATATTGTCACTCCGATCGGTCGCGTGCATTACGGCGGCATCAGAATCGTAGGCACAATTGGCGCTGATCTCGAAGCAGCACTGAGGGTTATCCCCAAAACAGTCGAGATCCGACCAGGTGACAAGATCAACATAATCGGCGCAGCCGGACCGATGGGCACAATGCATGTAATCCGCGATTTGTGCCAAGGTCTACCTGGTATAAGCGTGTTCGCGGGCGACATTAACGATGAACGACTTGCAACGTTGCTCAAGCTCGCTGCGCCGCTCGCAGCCAAAAACAAACTCGATCTGCAAATTTACAACCCGGCAAAGCAACAACTCACTGAAAAATTCAGTTACGCTGTTGTGCTAGTGCCGTCTCCGCAGTTGGTTGCACAGGCAGTGCGACAAGCTGCGCAGGGGGCAATCCTGAACATTTTTGCCGGCATACCAGCAAATGTAACAGCCGAGCTTGATCTGGACACGTACATCGAATGCGGTTGTTACTTCGTTGGCACAAGCGGTTCGACACTCGATGACATGAAGACCGTGCTAGAGAAAGTCAAGGCTGGCACACTTGACACTAATCTGTCTGTTGCTGCCGTAGCCGGGCTGGACGGCGCAATTGATGGAATTCGTGCCGTTGAACGTAACTTGTTGCCGGGTAAAATTGTTGTGTACCCATTTGCAACAGGGCTACGGTTGACACCGTTAAGTGAGCTTGGCACGGTTTATCCCACCATTGCACGTGCACTTGACAATGGGTGTTGGACTGCAAGAGCCGAGACCGAGTTGGAACATCTCTTTAGTGCAAGATGACACCGACACTGCAAGACAAAATTGCAATTGTGACCGGAGGTGGCCAAGGCCTTGGCCAAGCGATCTGCCTTCGACTCGCCAAAGAAGGATGCAACGTTGTGGTTGCTGATGTGCAGGAACAAATCGCACAAGCAACCGCAGCGGATATCGCAAAAGTAACTGGCCGAACCGTTGTCCCTTACAAAACTGATGTGACACAGGAACCACAGGTAAAAGCGTTGTTTGACACCACAATCGAACGGTTCGGCCGCGTGGACATTGTGGTTGCGAATGCAGGTATATTGATAGCTGAACCGATTGCGCAAGCCGACGCAGAAAAATGGCGTGCGGTTATGAACGTGAACCTGTTCGGCAGCTTTTTGACAATGAAACACGCCTGCAGGGTAATGTTACCACGCCGCGCAGGTGTGATCATCCAGATCAACTCAAAGAGCGGCAAGCGCGGCAGCGCGGCAAACTCGGCCTACGCAGCGAGCAAGTTCGGTGGGATTGGCCTTGTGCAAAGTGTGGCGTTGGAAATGGCACCCTACGGCATCCGGTGCAACGCAATTTGTCCGGGTAACCTGCTCGATTCACCACTTTGGACCGATCCCGAAAAAGGCCTACTTGTGCAGTACTTAAAAGCCGGCAAGGTACCCGGGGCAAAAACACTCGAAGACGTACGCCGGTTTTATCTTAATCAAGTCCCAATGAACCGGGGGTGTACTTACGAGGACATTTGCAACGCGTTAGTGTTTCTTGCCTCGGACGCTTCGGCATACATAACCGGCATAGCGTTGAGTGTTACCGGCGGACAAGAAATGACCTGAAACAGCTCTCAACATGCGCAACCAAATCATTAACGATCTACTGAAACTCTCACATGAACTCGGGCGCGAAGAACGCGGTCTTGCAATCCTTGGCGAAGGCAACACATCGGCCAAGCTCGATGCAAACACGTTTTTCGTGAAAGCAAGCGGCACATGCCTCGGCACATTAAAACGTCAGGACGTCGTCGAGTGCAGAGTGGACAAAGTATTGCCGTTGCTCGAAAAGGATGGCCTGACTGACACGCAGATTGACGAGGCACTTCTTGCGGCCCGCGTTAATCCAAAGGCAAAGAAACCGTCGGTTGAGACTGTGTTTCATGCGTATCTGTTGTCTTTGCCTGGCATAAACTTTGTTGGGCACACACACAGCACAACTGTCATGCAAGTGTTGTGCTCGCCGCGTGCGGTTGATTTTGCTGCAAACAGGCTCATGCCAGATGAGATTGTCTGTGGCGGTGTTGCGTCTGTGCTTGTCCCGTACACAGATCCGGGGGTGAAGTTGGCCCGCGTTATCCGAAGCAAAACCGAAGAGTTCATCAAAACGCATCAACGCCAACCGCGAATAATTCTGATGCAAAACCACGGTGTGATAGCGCTCGGCGGCACATGGCAGGCGGTGCTTTCGGCAATGCTCATGGTGGAAAAAGCGGCGAAAATATTCGTCGGCGCAGCCGCACTGGGCGGGCCGGTGTTCATCAATCCTGACAATGTGCTGCGGATAGCAGGCCGCCCCGACGAACTATACCGCCAACGCGCACTTAAGCTGTGAAGTCAATTGCAGGCAAAATTGCAATCGTAACCGGCGCAAACCGCGGCATCGGACATGCAATAGGCGTTGCCCTGGCCGCTGAGGGTGTACGGTTGGGATTACTCGGGCGCACGAACCCGCCCGAAGATGTACCAGGCGAATTTCTGCGGTGCGATCTTGCCGATGTTGATCGCATTGCCGAAGCCGTACAAGCGCTGTGCCGGAAGATCGGCCCGGTTGATTTTTTGATCAATAACGCAGGCGTGTTTTTGGAGAAACCAGCGCATGAAATTACGCTCGATGAGTGGGAACACGTGTTGCGTGTGAACTTGACGGCGCCGTTTTTGCTCTGTCGCGCTGTGCTACCACAGATGATTACACGCAAACAAGGTCGCATAGTAAACATCGTGAGCACCTCGGGTGTACAAGGCTACCTGCACCAATCTGCGTATTGCGCCAGCAAACATGGCCTGCTCGGATTTGCGCGCTCGCTTGCAATCGAGGCAAAACCGCATGGCGTGCACGTGTACAACATTTGTCCAGGCGGGGTTGACACAGAGTTCATTAAGGGAACATACCTCGGTCAACGCCTCGCGGGTCGGCCGATGATTAATCCGGCTGACATTGCTGCGCTGGTTGTGTTTGTGCTCAAGCAGCCGGACAACGTTGACCTGCCCGAATTGCTCGTGCGTAGGTTCGACCCTGGCTGAGCAACGCGCAAAGCTAACAGGGCAACGCGCCCAGAAAAACAGCCTGCTGCGCTTACTTTGGCCCGGCAGCTTTTTGTCGCAATTCGGCTACCTGCTCACGCAGTAGATCTGGGTTGGGAGCTAGATCGCGATTTATGATTTGCTCCAGATAATCGGCTGCACGCGCGTAATTGCCCTGGTCCTCTTCCAATCGCGCCAAATGCAGTAATATGCTGTGGTAAAACTTGGCAAACTCGTCCTCGTCTTTCTTGTCCTTTTGCAACTCGAGCTTTTCAAGAGCCAATTGCCAGAGGTTCCGAGCCCGCGCCACGTCATTGTAGTTTTCGTAGTAAACGCAACCAAGCTCGTAAAGGATCTCATAACTGTCCGGATTTGCCCTGAGACCTTCGCGTAGGAACGCCTCTGCTTGGTCCGGTTTTCCCAGTGTCCGCCGCAGCCAGTAAGCGGCAACGGTGTAAGTTTCTACACGATAGGGATCCAGGCTAGCAGACACACGTAGCCATGGTAATATTTCGCGCTCGCGCCCACTCGCAAGATGCGTATGTTTGGTCACAAAAAAGTTCCTGCCGAACTGCTCGATCCAATCGGTTGGCCGACCCATGAATCGCATTTTTTCCTCGCACACTTGCTCGTCGTGAGCATGTGTGTCACCCGTCATGTGGGAACTATCCTTAGGCCGCGATTCCAAGTCAAAAATTGATGGGTAATACCCAGCATGAAAATACACGTCTGCCTTGGTGAAAAAGTGCGCACCAAAAATGCGTCGTGCATCGCCTAGAACCACCGCCAGCAAATCTGTGCCACCCCGACGAGTCCACGCAGTGGCCGCAGGTTCGAGTAGCGTGGCCAGACTAAAGTTGATGGCCAGCAGCAATAGCAGAATCAGGTATGGCAACGTTTGCCTACGCATTGAGCGGTTTGCGTCTAAATCTCAACCAAGCCAAAAACAAGAACGTCACACTGTAAGCTGCGGCATAAAGTGTTGCGCCAAGTATGGCTAGCCAATTGATCAGGGGCTGGTCGTGAATGAGCATGTCACGCACGTCGTACCACTCCAGATGTGGTATGAAAAAGTAAATGCTGTAAACAATCAGGTCCAACGGTTTCGGCTGCCGCAGCGCAATTACGTTCAGATGTCTGCCCAACAGCAAAATCCCGACTATCACGATCACGCAGATCGTCGCATTTGCCGATGGCGCAGAAAAGATAAGCGAGCCAAACAACACCATGGCAACGATAACCGCAAGACACATCCATTGCAGCCAGAACGCCTGGAAATAGTGCAGCAACGGCCAATAATGCTCGCGTGAACCGCGTAGAATTGCCAAGAAAACATAAAAGGCAACCAGCGCAATCCCACAAGCAAGCCAGCATCCGAGAAACTTGCCGAGTATCACGTGGGCGCGTGTGACAGGTTTCGCCAAGAGGGTGAAAATGGTGCGGTTTTCGCATTCGGCAGGTATCTGGCGTGCGGCTGTCCCAACCGCAATCACAATTGCCGATACCCAGATCAACAGAAGACAAATCTCAACTAGGTACCGAACGATCTTCGGGTCATCGAAAAACCTTGCTGCGCCCATTACAAGTGTGATCAGGGCCGTCAGCACAAACAACACGTAAAAATCTTTGCGCCGATACAGTTCTTTTATGACAACACTTGCAAGGGCAAAGACTTTGTTCATTGCTCAGCTCCGGAGTTGATATCCGATTATCTTGAGGAAAATTTTCTCAAGATCGGTCTGGAACTGCGCTTTCAAATCGCTCACGCGCCCGATCGTGCGCAGCTCGCCTTCGTGCAATATGCCCACACGGTCGCACACTGTCTCAACTTCACCCAGCTCGTGTGACGAAAAAAAGACAGTTTTGCCTTCATTTTTAAGCCGCTGAATTATCTCGCGCACTTTCATTCGGCCAATAGGGTCAAGACCGCTTGTCGGCTCGTCCAAGATCAGCAGCTCCGGATTGTTAACCAACGCCTGTGCAAGTCCAACGCGTTGTTGCATGCCTTTCGAGTAAGTTTTAATTGGCCGGTGTCGCACATGCTCAAGCTCGACTAACCGCAACAACTGATCAATTCGCTTGTCAGCTTCACGCCTATGAATACCGAAAATCTTGGCGTAAAACCGCAACAACTCCTCGACAGTCAGGAATCTGTAGTAATAAGTCAGCTCCGGCAAATAACCGATGCGCTGCCGCGCAATCGGTTCCCGGACGTTGATGCCGAATATGTACGCATTACCTGCTGTCGGGTTAACGAACCCGAGCAAGACATTTATTGTTGTGGTTTTACCCGCGCCATTTGGGCCGATGAACCCGAAAATTTCACCCGATTGCACCGCAAGATTTAGCCCTTTAAGCGCAATCTTCGGACTGTGTCGCAGGTTGCCGCCCCGAAACTCAACCCGCAGATCCTCGATTTTTAAGATCGGGTCCATAAACCAAACATTCGGTTCTTCACAAAATCAATTTCGGTGCCAACCAGACAGGTTTGTCCACCAAAAATCCAAAAGCAATCTCAACATTGGCTCCTCGCACAAAGTCCGGCTCGCAAACACCGCAATAAACCAATCAAAAAACTGCCAAGAATCAACATCGAAATCGTGCATTGTAATTCCAAAATCCTCGAGCGACTCGGTGCGCCAAGGCTTTCAACCTTCACTTACGAGGCCCAAAGCCGGTCAGAGACCTGTGATCCATTTCACGCGCCAAGTGCTTGCGGCCGTTTGTGTAAGTAAAGATTTTGGAGTGGACATAAATCGCACGTTCGGTACGACAGGTCGCCAATTGCACAGACGAAAATTGGGCGTACAACGCAAACATGGTTGTGTTGTGAGCTGTTTCTCTAAAACAAAAGCTCGGGAGCTTGCGCTCCCGAGCCTTGCTGTTTGTTCCCCTCTCTTAGCGGTATGTTGGGAAACTCTATTTTAACCCGACCAGGTTATGGTCAGTTGCCAGCATCAGGTAGTACGTGCGGGTAGTTTGCGTCACTGCCCATGACCTGGCATTGGGGTGCCGTATTCACAGGGTTAATCGTGTACGAATTGGCAAATGTGGCACCCGAACCCCCTGCTGGGCACACGATTGAATCCACACTACCGGCCCGGCCAAGGTACGGCGCGATGTCGTTAGCGGTGGGTGTAGCAGTGCTTTGCTGTCGTGTCTCCAGTGCCCATTGCTGTTTTGCACCATCAATCTGGCGCAGGTTGTTTATGCACGTGTTTTGCTGTGCCTTTGACCGCGCCCGAACAAAGTTCGGAATCGCAATCGCAGCCAACAGCCCGATTATGGCTACCACGATCATGATTTCCACGAGCGTGAAGCCGGTTTTACGTGAGGTTCTGACTTTCATACTCCTATACTCCTTGTTTTGTTTGTTGGTTGATGTTACCGCGGCAACCAACTGTAGCAGACAACCGATCTATTAGTTCGGCGTTCCGTTCGTAAACGCCTGCTACAGACCGCAGCCAAAGTTAGAAGCATTGCCAATGCCAACCGGCCAGGTAGCGTGAATAGGTAATAAAGTCTGGTTTGCTCGACCTAACTGGCCAGCCTCACTGCAGAGTCATGGCTCAAAATTGGACACGCCGTGTATTGGTACGGCCTTGTTATTATTAAATGCTTGGGAGTGCTGTCCCGCCAATGCGTGTCGCCATCTAGTGAGACCTCAGAATTACGCTGGCGAGCCATATGGTGGTACCATTTGAAAAAACCTCTTATTTTCGCGTCAACTTGTTCGGAGAACATCATTAGTCGTTCATTGATGCAACATGCGGGCGTCTGAGAACCCAAAGCACAGTCGGATGCCGAATACCTCCTACCAGCCTTCAAGCACAGTATTCCATTAGGCACGAGATGACTCATCCATCGCAAATGCGGTCAGGCCGTTGCGCATGACCGCGGAAAACGACGCTCGTGCGCATAGCGAGCCCAGCAAAATATTAAGGCTCGGCGGTTGGTTTCTCCGCCGAGCCTCGATGTTGCGTCAGAACCTCTCAGGTTCGGTTTTTCGAGTCGCCCTGCTACACGCCCCACTTAAAAACGGCTCAAGCCGTGTGACACACCGCATTCATTAGAGCAACTGGTGCCCTGTAACCTGACCTGAATCGTTGACCTTGCAGGTAGGCGCCGTTGTCACTTCGCGGATCTCGTAACTCGTATCGAATGTGCCGTTCCGGTCAGCCGGGCAATACACAGCATCAATGTTGCCTCCCCGACCGAGGTACGGTTTGATTTCGTCTTTCTGCGGTATAACGTTTCCCGCTGTACGTGCTTCGAGTGCCCAGGTTTGTTTCGCACCGTCAATTTGGCGCAGATTACTGATACATGCGTTCCTTTGCGCAGTTTCGCGTGCTTTGACGAAGTTCGGTATGGCTATGACAGCCAACATACCGATTATCGCCACCACAATCATGATCTCGACCAGCGTAAACGCCGGATTGATTTTTATTTTCGGTTTCATGTCTACTTGTTTGTTTTGGTTCACTGTCTTTCAACCCGGCAACAAGCGGACACGGATGATTACGAATAATGATTTCTTATAAGCCTTCTGTCCACCAATTGCCGAGAATTCTACCTAAAATTAACAACGGCCTGTCTCGGTTCAATTATAAATTACACCAAAGATTTCGTATAGTTGCGTCCGAGCTTTAACCGACGAACGAATCCGCACAACTCCGACTCGACCAACGTGGCCCGCTACAGATGCACATCAACCGGGCGCACAGTTTTTTCCCTACCAAAAACCGGCTTCAATTACCAAATTGTAGCCGGCTTGCCAGTCCAATTAAAACTTTGGCTTTTGATTGGGTTCAACCTCCATAAACACCGGCGTGGCAGCCTGTGTTTTTGCAGCCCGTGCAGCAGCCTCGCGTTGCAGCTTTAATTCACGTCGGGTATTGTCAGCCTCGGCCTCGCGCGTTAGCGGCATTGACTCGGTCCGACGCGCAGTTTCAACTGCAGCAGCTTCAGGTGTGGGCAATACCTTGGGTCGGATCAACACAATAAGCTCGCGCCTGTCTGTGCTGCGGCTGCTGCTTTTAAACAGGTAGCCGAGCAATGGTATGTCCTTAAGTATCGGCACACCTTGGTCCGAGCGTTTCAAGTCTTCAGTGATGAACCCGCCGAGCATGATCGTCTCGCCATCGCGCACTGCTATTTTCGCGTTGGCAGCCCGGCTGATTGTGGACGGTACCTTGCCAACATTCGCGATTTCAACTAACTCGCCCACACTGTCAATTGTCTGCTGGATATCCATCACAACCAAGCCGTCTGGGTTGATCAACGGCAACACGTCAAGCGTGATACCGATGAACAGTTGCTGGATTGTGTTATATGCGCCATAATAACCGCCGTAAGCTGCTCCTGTCGGGTACGGCCGTGTGCCGCCTATTTGAATGCTGGCAGGGTTGGCATGCGTCGTAACCACATGCGGACGCGACAGTATGTGGGCACGACTGTCATTAGCCGCTGCCTGCATTGCAACATCGAAGTCACCGGCGTACTTACCCCACCAATTCAAGCCCGCTGCAAATGAACCCAGCACATTTGTGGCATTACCGGCAAGGTCGGCCGGGTTGCGGAACCCGGGCTCGGTTTGGATCACGCCTGCTTGAGTAAACTTGCCGACTTGTTGCGGTCGCATCAGCCAACTAACGCCATAGGAGCTGCTCTCTGTAAGGTCAACCTCCAGTACCAACGCCTCGATCAACACCTGCGGCTGGATGGTATCGAGTTTGGCAACAATCTCTTTGATTGTCTTCATGTCCTCGCGCGACGCAAACACAAGAAGCGAATTGCTACGTTCATCTGCGATGATTTTCATCGTGCCAAGGATTTGGATATCGCCTGCTGTTGCGGCGCGTTGGATAATCTGGCGCAAGCGATCGCTGAAGCTCGGCTGCGCACCGCCCGGCCCAGCGCCCGGCGTTGTCGCACCGAGCGCCGCTGTGGGTGTGGCGCCTGGCATGCCTGGCATTGTTGTGCCCATGCGCGAGCCATACCGACCCGGTGTTGTGCGTGTTGGAGCGGTGCGTGGTGCCCCCGTTGCACCTGCTGCACCCACGGTCGCGCCGCCACCACCTGTGCTGAGGCTTGTTAGCGCGCTCGCAATCTCCGAGGCTAGCGCATATTTGATGGGTATAACCTCAGACACAAATTCAGCTGGCACAGCCACGTCAATCTGTTCGATCAACTCGAGCATGCGCTTAACGTTCTCGGCGTAATCGCGAATAACAATCATCTGGCTGCTCTCGATTGCAAGAACGCTGTTTGGGATTTTTGCGAACGGCTGCAGCACTGGCAGTATTTCCTGTGGCCGCACATAGTTAAGTTGCACAACGTGTGTCAGATACTGGGCTGCCTCAGGTAGTTCTTCTGGAGCAAGCTGACTGAATCGTGCAGCTTCTTGAGCGGCTTGCGCAACAGGCACAATCTTGACGAACTTTTCGCCGACCGGAATGGTTGTGATGCCGTTCATGGCCAGCACAGTGTCGAATGCCTGTATTGCTTCAGTGCGTGTTAGCGGTGTTTGAGTTCGCAACGTGACCAGGGGCGCAGGCAGGTTCGCCGGACGCAAGATTGTGCGCCCGACAAGCTCGGCGTAAAAGTTAAGAAACGTGTTCAGGTCAACCGCAGGGAAATTGAACACGTTGGTTGCAGGTTCTTCTACAGCAGGTTTGGGCGCAGGTTGCGATTTCACTGCAAATGGGTTCACTGCACGAGCAGGTAATTGTCTGGTTGCAGGCCATTCGCCTGCTGTGTCGGCTGCGCCCGGCTGCTGGGCTGGTTGACCCTCGAGCTGCCCCGGCTCGACTGCGGCCGTGCCTGGCAGGGCATATCCAGCCACTGCTGCCGGCTGAGCCGCAGCCTTAAACTCAGCCTGCGCACCTGATGTTAGCGCTGCAGGTGTGCCGCTGGATTCTGTAACCGGCTGCAGACCGGTTGGCTCAGCAGCCATTGCGGCTGCCGGCGGGCCGCCTGCAGCAGACTCAGGCGGATAAAACATGAACTTATGTTTCTGTTCCGCTCCAAAAAGCGCGCCACTCACAAGAGTGAGGCTCAACAAAAATCGCATTGTCATTTTCACGGTTTCCTTGCGGTTGGCGATGTTGGTTTTGTGGTTGACTCCTGTTTGGGTGGCGGCAGCGCGCCCGCACGCACGGCACCAGGCGCCAGTTCGGCCTGTCTCTGCAACGGTTTGCGTTGGTGACTTGCCACAAGCGTTACGTTGCCACCCAATTGCATCCGAGGCGCGTCCGGGCGCAGTGACAACGCACGGACGCGTATGATCGAATCGCTCGTGCCAAGCTCGTACAAGAACTTAACAAGCTGTTCTTCTCTGGCCTGAACGGTTATGCCCATAGATTGTTCGAGAAAGAAATCGTTTGTTTTCGTTGCAACCTTGCCGACGTTCATGATGTTCACGCCACATCTACCCGCCGTTGACTGCACGGCACGCAACAGCTCGACAGACTGGTCTTCCTTTGCCGCACTCGAGCTGTCTTTCTCGATCTCACGAACGCGCTTTTCGAATTCCGGGAGTTTCGATACCTCCAGTTTGTACCTGTTCAACGTGTCTTGCGCCCGATAGAGCCGGGCCTTGGCACGTCTAAAGTCGCCAAAGTGCGGCCACACAAACCATATGTTCAAAACCGCAAACACCACCACCCCAACAAACACAATCAACCGGCGTTCGTTCGGTGTAAGCTTGTCGAGATAGCTTCTCATGGTGCCTCGGCGCGGTTCAGTTCACAGGCAAAGTTCCACGCTACAGTTGCGCTGTTGGGGTCTTTGCGGTAGTTAAGCTCGGTGAACCTTGCAAACATGGGCTGATTACCAAGTTTGGCCTTGCGCATCGCCTCGTAGAAATCAATCACCTGATTGACATTGTCAGCCGGCGCGGTGCCGTTCAGCGTCAGGCGTCTGCCCTCGGCAAAGTCAAGTCCCTGTAACGTCAGTTCTTGTGGCAGAAGCTCCGCAACAACCTTCCAACAATCAAGCGCGGCAAACTTTAGCTCGTGCCTTTCGCGCAGCACGTCGTATCGTTGCTTAAGTTGGATTGCGTTTGTGTACTGTGGGGCCAAGGCTGCAACCTGCTTTTCGACCAACCCGGCTCGAAAAGCCACAACCTGCGCCGCCGCCACGTAAATGACCGTAAAAACAACGTAAACAGCAAGTACCGCCCCTAACCCGCGCATCCACAAACGATCAACAAACTGTTGCTGGTATCGTGTCGCAAACTCAGGCGGTAACAGATTCGGTTTCGGTTCAGATTCGGCTGCGCGTTTTGCAGTTTGCGCAGCCAATTGTTCGGGCGGCAGAGGGTCTGTGACCTCGACTGGGGCACCCAGGCCTGTCCGGAGCGCGGTTTCCCACTCTGCACGCATAGAAGGCGCCGTAACCAGGCGCACCCGTGGCATTTCCTTTAGCCAACCTTCAAGTTCACCGCCCCACGCCATCTGATAAAGTTGATCGCGCACGTCTGCAGCTTTGTCGCCATCCGGCGGCAACCAGAGCAACCCAATGTACTGCAAAGCGCCGCCTACCCACCACGCCACAAGTGCCGTGCCAGGGCCAGACACCGCCTCGGGGAAAATCCACACACCGTCGCTGTCGGCGGCGAAACTCAGTAGTTGGTCAAGCGCACCAAGTTCAAGGCGGTCGGCCAAAAACCCTTGTGCCTCGAGTTTGCCGAGGTATTCCTCGACCTTCTCACGCGCTGCAATCATCACAACAACAGGTTGCAGCCCATCCTTGGTCTGATGCGGCAAAATGTAGATGCTCCAAACAATTTGTGTCAGCGGCAGGGGCGAAAGCTTTTCCAACTGCAGCTCGACCATCGAGACCGTCTCGGCAAAAGTGCTCTTCGGCAGATGCACAACCCGGACAAAGACTTGCCCGGGCGGCAACAGCGCCACATTAAGTTTCTTCGACCACAGCCAGCTCCAGCTCCGGGCAACAAGCTTGGGTGGCAACGGTTTGTTATCAGCCGGTATAAACTGCTCCTTGAGCACAAACCTGTCTTTGCGCGCCTCGAACTGCCAGAGCCGACTTGTTGCAGGCCCCTTATCGAAAACGTTGCAGATGTGCCAATGCGCCATGTCAACCTTTGGCCAAAATTTCCGCCTTGTCCTCGATCAACGCATCGAGGTGTTCCTCGATTTGTGTCACGCGCAGTACCTCCTCGACGGTTGTGATGCCAGCCTTGACCTTGTTCCACCCGTCGTCGCGCAACGTGCGCATGCCGGTCTCGATTGCTTTGGCTGCGATTGTCGAGGCAGGCGCACGGTTCAAAATCAACGGACGCAGCGTCTCCGTCACAAGCAACAACTCGTAAATTGCGATTCTGCCCTGGTAACCCAACTGCCTGCAATCCTCGCACCCTGCACCGCGCCAAAATGTCGTCGTCTCAATCTCGTCTTCGGGGAAACCAATTCGCTTCAGGTAACTGCGTTCGATCTTTTGCTCGGTCTTGCACACCGGACAAATAGTGCGCACGAGCCGTTGCGCAATAACCGCTTCAATCGAGGAGGCAACCAAAAACGGTTCGATGCCCATATCTATCAACCGCGTAAACGCACTCGGAGCGTCGTTTGTGTGCAATGTGCTGAACACTAGGTGCCCAGTCAGCGCCGCGCGAATTGCGATCTCAGCCGTCTCAAGGTCGCGAATCTCGCCCACCATGATCACGTTCGGGTCTTGACGCAATATATGGCGCAGTCCCATGGCAAATGTAAGCCCGATCTCAGGGCGCACTGCAATCTGGTTGATCCCCTTCAGTTCGTATTCGACCGGTTCTTCGATTGTTATGATGCGTTTGTGAATCGAGTTTATCGTTGCCAACATTGCGTAAAGCGAAGTTGACTTGCCCGAACCGGTCGGTCCCGTGATCAACAAAATCCCGTGCGGCTTGACAATCAACTCGCGTATTATCGCCTCGTCCTTGGGCGAAAAACCGAGCTTGTCCAAACTCAGGAAAATCTTGCCGCGCGATAGTAACCGCAACGACACGCTCTCGCCGTACACAGTCGGCACCGTCGAGACGCGAATGTCTATTTCTTCGCCCTTGATCCGCACGTTGATTCGGCCGTCTTGCGGCAGGCGTTTCTCGGCTATGTTCATGCCGCTCATGACCTTGATACGTGAGATCAACGCTGCCTGATACCGTTTCAGTTGGGGAGGTACAGGTGTCTGATGCAAAATGCCGTCTATGCGATAGCGTATACGCAGCTCATCTTCACACGGCTCGATATGGATATCCGTGGCGCGGTCCTTGTAAGCTTCCCAGATAATCTGGTTCACAAACTTGATGACACTTGCTTCCTGGTCGGTGCCGGTGATTTCCTTGTCTTCGCTCACCAGCAGCTCGATCGGTTCTTCTTCTTCCTTGAGTTCCTCGAGTGTCTCGGCACCAACGCCGTAATACCTTTTCAGCGCCTTTTCGATCTCGTCCTTGGGCGCAAGCGCAAATTCAACCGGCACTCCCGCGTCAAACCGCACCGCGTTCAACATCGCTGTGTCGAACGGGTCGCTTACTGCAACCTCCAAAGTGCCGTTCTCAAACCGTGTGGGAATGACCAAATATTGAAAGGCGACCTTGGTCGAGATTTTACTCCGCGCCTCGGGTGGTACGGCTAACTTACGCAAATCAACGTACGGCCAGCCGAGCCTGGCCGCCAACCTTTCCAGGAACTGCTCGTTTGTCATGCCGCATTCGCGGCTGATGAACGAAAGCAACGGTTCCTGAGAGCCGTTTTGCACGCTAACCTGCCATGCCCGATGCCATTGCTCGAACTGCTCGGGCGTCGCATTCGCTACCTCAGCCAAAAGAGTTCTAATCGAAGTAAAACCCATTTCGCGTCTCGCAAATTCTCAGTGCTTAATACTACAACGCAAGCGTAGGAAAGTTGCGTGTCAAACCAAAGATTTTTGTTGCCATTTCAAATCTGAGCCAATTCTCAAAAAAAACAGTCCCTGTGCGTGTACGCTCCCAACACTACAACACGCCCAGCGCATCAATGTTGCTGTACCAGGAAAAATCTGCATGGCTGTTGCTCGCCTGCCACACTGACCGTGCATGCGAAATTCCTTGCCGCATCAAACCAGTTCGTTTGCAGCAGCGTCCATGCATTCAAAGGCAAAACAAAATTGGTGCTCGATAATAATCGGTACGCACCGCCAGGCACGCCGTCTGTGCCGACCAACTCAATGTTTGTACCGATCAAACTTACCCGGTACATAACAGGCGCAAACAGCCGCACCAACTCAGAATAATCAACTCGGCTGATGATCACCTCGGCTTCTTGCCCGTTCGCGGGCCGGTTGCCGTTGAACAGCCACAGGTTGAGCCGGATGTTTTCGTCTCCCGGCTGCGGTGTCGCAAGCGTGCAAACCCAGCTCTTGAGCACGTTAGTTGTTGCATCTGATGGCGTGATCCCACCAGCCCGGCTCCGGAACCGTACACGGGTTGGTTCCCAGCAAAACGCATGCACCGAGCTGGTTGCATCCTGTGGAATGTTGAATCGTTGCACGTGCCCAGGTATTTCCCACGGCTGCACAACAAACTGAAAATTGTTGCCATCAACACGACCGCTCGTATCCATGCACAACCGCTCGAAATCAATCTCGCGATGCGCCCAAACCGGATCATCACTCCAACTGAAAAGACCAAGCACTATGTTCGTGTCGAGGTTGTCCAGCCTCGACTCGATCAAAAACCTGTACCAACCGAACCCAAACGTATGCGCACTTACAACTTCAGCGCATTCCCACCGACCAGCTTTGTGCGCGATCCGCAAATGCAACCTGCCAATTTCGTCAATCCACACGTTGTTCGGCTGTCAGAGAAATAATTCGGACCCCGCCCCACAGGCTCTGAGCTGCTTTTGACCCACCAATCAAGCCCGGAAAAGCGCAGCCAGCAAACACCCGCACGTTGACGTGTTACAACGGCGCTTGCCAACGCTTGCCCAAACACATTCGTCGGCAAAAACCGCAGCCCAAATACACAATCCGCACTGAAATTTGTCGGCACTAGTAACGCAGCAACACGTGTAGCCAACTCATCAATGCCACCAGTAGTAATATCTGCAACCCAACTGCCGTCTTGCTGAATAACCGTAAGCGGTTGTGCGCACGTGGGCTTTGTGTACCACCCATACGGCGGCACAAAAATGTGCACCGCAACATGGCACATGACAGGCTCGACACCACTTACCCTGCCGGCCAGGTTATCGAATGAACCGTACATAGGCAGGTTTGTTATAAAACACGCGCACAAACCACTAACCACCAGCCAAAGCAGAACAAGCCCACAATACAACCGCAACACAGGATACGCTCGAATCGCATTCACTCAATTGAACATCGCTACATCCCAGCATATCCAGAGACATACCCCCACACAACACAAGAAATTCCCAATGCGTAAAAACCCGGATTTGCCATTCTCCACGCAACCATGCGCACACAAAAACCGCAATCAACCAGGCCACCAAACAAGCAAGCGTCACAATGACAACCTGTCATGGGTAAATGCAACGACGCCGAGTCTTTCCCCACTCCCTCTCTCGATGGCGCAAATGTCAGTGCAGCCAGCATCGTTCAATTCCTGCACTATGCACGCTCCAACGGTGCCGCCCATGGCTGCCGTGCACAGAAATACCGTCCACCCCTTGGCAATCTCAAGCATCCCAATCCCAAGCGTCGTGCCTCACAAGAGAACTAAATCACCATCACCTTGCTCAATTATGCATTCGACCCCGGCCATGCCAAAAAACCGGGCACATCCACGACACAGTGATTTTTCTACCAACACCAAATTCCTACATGACCGCCCTCACGCCGGCACTAGCACTCGCCCGTTGCCTTTTGATACCACGGTAATCATACAACAACCAACTTGGCTCTGAACCGCTCGGCCCGCTTTGTAGCCCAGAACATCATCCCCGATCACATAACCACGGAGCAACGTTTTGCTTGTCCATGCCTGGCTGAATTCCTTCGCCACATGCGCGCAGCCGGTCGGACTGACCGTGGCTGCACACCCAAGCCCGGTGGCTGCAAACAAAACCACCAACACCAGCAAGCTCAATGCGATCGTGAACCAACGTCTCATGCTCAACGCTTATCCGACATTTTCCGCCAACGGGCCGGATCGTCAAAGCTCAAAAACGGCCCCCGATTACCGACCGTGCTGCACTCCGCAGCGAGCAAGCAAAGCGGAACAAAGGCGGTGCGGCGAGTCCGAATCTGCTTTGGTGCTTGAACCTTGACCTCGCAATTGAAACCGCCAAAGACGCGAAATACCCGAAAGAACATGGAGATCGGATCGCACCGCTCTTGACCCAGCGGGCGCAAGTTCGTACGCGGGGCAATTCGGCATTCAGCCTTTGCGGTTCGCGTGGTTCCCGGTTCATCCCGATTGCGGCTTCCAGGTTAAGATCAGTCATTTGACATCAAGTGCAGCGTGGCCGGCGGCCGACCTGCCTCCCGCTTGGCCCGTGAGAGAAAGACCATTTGCCCCCACGCACCGCCGCCTGAAACCTCTCTCTCGGGCCAAGGCCTGAGCGGCGCTAGTTTCCTTCACACCTTTTGGCGGGACAGCCGACCAATCATTGTCTGCGATGCCAGAACACGGATAGCAATTTCGCACGACGCTCCGATTTCTCCGATTCGGAGATGCCTTCGATCAACGTTCTGACGATTGATTGCGCATCTCGGTAGCAAACCACGCGGAGCACATGAAGATGCGGGTCGTGTTCATTATAGCCAAAACTCGTAGCCCTGATGAACTGGGCGATTTCACCGTCTGACGGTCCGGAGTCATACATCATTCTGGTCGGAAAGACAGGTTGGCTGCCCCACCAAGCCCAAGTACGTTGTGCGTCGTCGCTGCCGCGCATCACATGGGCTAGACACCAATGACCTTTTGTCCCTTCCTGATTCCAATGCACCAAAACAATCACTTCCTCACTCAGTTGCGGTGGCGAAGACACATCTGAAGACTTAGCTGCCCATGCAATCAGTTTGATGATGTCAGCTTTCTTTGCGTCGTCTGCGGACAACGCAGCCTCAGCAAATTCCATCAGATTTGTGCTCAACCGAACGAGACCGGGCGGATTACTCGTCACAATGGCAACTTGATTTGTGGCGTGCATCTCCCGTGTTCCCATCAGGCAAAGAGCCAGGAGCAATGTTCGAGCTTTCATGGTTCAGAAACACGTTGAGCATGACCAACTATAGTTTCTCCCCGCCCCCGGGAAACTTGGAGCAGCGCGAAAGCCGCTCGCGTTGCCAGGTTCGGAGTTGAACCAACTCTTCAACTCATCAAAAGCCGCCGCTGCGTCGTTGGCATCGCTACAGAAACCGCCTTTCGCACATGAACTGCGGATAGCCATCTCCAAACGACTCGATAAATCTGAACACGAACCTTCAGCCTTGTATGCCTCCATATCCCGCTTTAGCGACTCTTTGCAGTCAACATCTCCGCCTTTGCGGTCCTGGACAGCATGTGTCAGTTCGTGAAGGAGGGTCTTCTTGAACTCGGACGGACTGTCTTTGAGGTTATTCCAGCAGAGATACACCATTCTGGCTTCCCCTGGTCTTGGAGGTATGAATGCTCCAGAAAATTCTTTTGGTGAGCAGCACAGGCACTTGAAGAACGGAGGCGGGCACTTGTCGCCAAACTTACCCCATAGCTTCTTGAGCTCCGGATCTGTAAACAAGATTTGAAGCGCATTGGCACATTCGGACGCAGGAGCTGGCCCAGTGATCTGCGGTTGCTCGCCAGGCGGTTTGTCAATTTGCGCTTGGCACAGCCGCTTGGCGTTCTCGGCGGTTTCGATGGCGGCGAGGCCAAGAATGTCAAACCGCGAAACCGGGTTGTTACGAACAAAGGCGTATAAATTATGACCTCCCTTTTCACCAATGGGATCTCTACTTGGCCAGCGGCCAGTGCTGGGGTTGTAGAGGCGGTATTCGTAGAAGACCAGGTCGGTGGTATTGCAGGTGCGCTTAGTGGAGAAACAGAATGGGTTTGAGCGGGCGGCAGGGCCGGTGACACGGATGAGGCTCCGGCGAGCCACTGCGCCTGCAAGGCGCAACGGCTCCCGCCTATGCGGGAACCAGTACTCATAGCGAGCGGTCTTGGTGCCGGTCGAGGCGGAGATCAGGACCACGACGTTGCCATTGCCGTCGTAGGCGCAGAAGTGAGTCTGCGACCCGTTTGGGCCAGCGGGCCTTACCACTACCCACAACAACCTGCCCATCTGCGGGCGCACGTTACCGGCCGGCGTGCGGGTTTACAATAATTGATGTACAGATTTGCAAAAGCCGCATTCCGAGACAATAAGCTGCGCCCGCGAAAGACAGGGCAGAAACACCCCTTTCAGTTTGCCAGGCATGGCACACCGGTTTACCACCAGAAAGTCGGTGTGCTGCTCTCAATGGTTCGCACCGTCATATTATCGAATTTGCGCCACTCACTGTGTCCATCCATCATGCCCAAATTGCCCCCAATTGGAAAGCGCCCTTTCAGGTGAGCTGCCAAATGCGGTTTGGAGTAGCCGCCTTGAATTGTCAGGTAGTTATAGTTATAACGCGCCAGCGGATTGTTTTGGCCTGGTTGAGATATGATCGCGTCTGCAAGCAACACACGCTCAGCCGGTGGTGGTGGTAACACCCAGGTAGGCCCCACTCTGATGGGCTCACGGTGCACGGTACGATTTTGGTTTGTAGCAGCCACCGAGCCTGTTCCGGGCAGGGTTAACGCGTATCCCAGGACTCGGTACGAGGTGGTGAAGTTCCACAGGTTCCAATTGTCAGTGTCGGTAAACCCAGGAGGTGGAATTGGACGGATAGCGGTAGTCGGGCAATAGGCAGACTTTTGAAAGGTTGGATGGGCGGTCAACATTGCGTCTGCGGCGGTTCTGCTGATATCCCATGCCCAAAAACCGGACTCGCTGCGCGGGAAATTATCCTGGTTGTCATAAGCGTATCCCAGAAACGCGATGAGTAGCTGCTTGCTTTGATTCATGCATTGCACGCGCTTGGCTTTTTCCTTCGCCTTCGCCAGCACGGGGAACAGCAGCCCCGCCAGGATCGCGATTATGGCGATCACAACCAGCAGCTCGATTAATGTAAAGCCGGACGTGTTTGGTTTTTCTTTGGACCACATGGTTTTGCGTTAAACCGATTCAGTCATGACTAGGACTTCGTTTTTAGAGTCGCCTTTCCCTCTTTTTACGGTCGGGCGCATTCGGCAAATGCGCCCGACCGGATTGTCAGCCCGCCTTGATGCAAAGACAATCGCAAGCCCAACCAAATTCAACTCAGTAAAACAGTCGGAAAAACGCAGTTGCGTTTGTCATCGGGATGGTTAATTGGTACAGGCCGTTGGTAAAAATGGGTGTTCCGCCTACCGTTTGCCAGTTTGGTTGGGTCAAGCTTGCGGTTTGCTTGAGCACAACTCCGGGCACGGCCGCCCAACTCAACACAACATTGTTGCCGTCAGGAATCGCTTGAAGCGTCGGTACTGCGGCATCAAGCATAAGGCCGTCAAACTGCGACATCACGATATTGGCACTGAATGTGGCCTGGATTATCCCAACCTGCATTGCGCCGACCAGGTCTGGGCGAACTATAGACCCTGCGAAACGCTCAATCCACAAGTCTTCCGGATTAGCCTTCTCGAAGAAGTGAAAGTTGGCGCCATCCTTGACCAAAAGCAGCCAGTAATTGGTATTTTCGGCCAGTGGTGTTGTCGTCAAGCGTATAGTATTGCCATCTGCGGTGGTATTTCGGGCGTAGGTAGCAATATTGAACTGGTCGAATCGCGTCCATGACACCCAGTTTTCGTTGGTGCCCAACGCTCCGCCTGAAGGCGCACCAGCCGGGCCGGACTGCCTTGCCAACAGACCACATGTCGTGTAAGCCTGGGGTGGCCACTGTAGTGTGTCCATGGTAGTGATGTGCACTCTGACCTGGAAGTCACCCGGCGCATATCTAAATAGGAAGAACCCGTCGTTATCTGCCCATTCCCAATCAGTATGCGTTGTCTGTACCGAGAGGCAACCGTTGCTGGTGATGTTAGCATCACACACAAACGTCTGGCCCAAACCTGCGCCATAACTGCCATACGGGATCGAATTGTTAGGGTGATTAGCCGGCGCACCGAAATATACGCCGTCCCAAATTGTACCGGCTGTGCCGCTGAGCAAGTAATTATGCGACACGTTGAAGTTATCCACATGCGTGGGATTGCGCACGGTCACCAACACCGAATTTGTCTTACTCCCGTACACAGCGGTGACGATGGCTGTGCCGAGCCCAACTGCATTGAGATTGTTGTTGGTGATCAATATCACGCTCGGGTTGTTACAGTCTAGCGTCGCTGAGCTTGTTACATCTGCAGTTGCACCACCCCCGTACAAGGCAGTCACACGCGCAATGCCGACACCTCCGAGCGGGATCTGATTTCGGCCTGAGACCCTCAAAGCAATGTCCTGCAATGCACCTACAAACGCGCTTAGCATGGGTGCAGTAGTCTGCTTGTTATACACAGGTTGACCTAATGCATTTGTACTGTAGGAGAAAATAGCAGCGTAGTAGGTCACACCTGGAGTTAGTCCGCTCACTGTCACGGTATTTCCCGAGCCGACATAAACCACGTAGTTGCTGCTACCCAGATTTGATCCCTGGCCGAACAGCGAGCTGGCCGTGTAGGTGACACCCTGTGCAGGCGAGGCATTCACAGGTCCACCGGCACGCATTACCACAATGCTGCCAACGCTGTCCGGCGCATTTGTCCAGCGCAAGGTCATGGTGCCCGCTGGGAGGTTAATCCAGTTTGTAAACCCGGTTGGCGAACCGGCTGGCGGTGAACCGACGTTGAGGCCATCGGCATGCAGCATGAAACTGTCGATCCACGCTGTGCGCCACGCCGTGCCGGAATCATAAGTCGCAGTGGCAACACCCACTTGCATTGGCCTGCCCGGAGTGGCTTGAGCAAGCAGCCGGACCGCAGCCACCGAGGCTGGGCTCGGCTGCCATGGATCAGTCGGATTCATGCGCTTGAAGTAATTGAAGTTCGTGCCGTTGATCCGCACAAGCAGCAGATACGGCGCAGCCATGCCGTCAACATGGTTCTCAACCGTTGTGGCACCGTTAAGCATGCGCCTGGCCGATGTGGTAATGCCGAACTGGTCAAACCGCCACAGGTTAACATGACTTTCCCGACCCCAGTTATGTGGTGATGCCGCAGTGCCGCCGGGGCCGTCTGTGCCTGCAACGGTGCCAAAGAGTCGGGCCTGCAACCCGACAAATTGCCAAGCCGCGACCTGGAAACCGGCGATGTTCACCATGGCTTGGAAATCGCCAGGAACAACCTTGTAAAGGAAGAACCCGTCGTTTTCGTGTCCTTCCCATCCAGTCTGCCAAGAGGTAACTGTTAACACGCCGTTGCTGGAAATGTTGGCATTTGCGTTTGTGGTGCGGCCCGGCTGGGGACCGAGGTTGGCTGCTATTTGGAATGGTACATCCCCAGCATTTAGATACACGCCATCCCAAAGCGAGCCAACCACACCTTGCGCAACATAGTCGTGCGGCTTGTCGAACTCGTCCATGAAAGCCGGCTCGACCACAGTCACTGTGTTTGTGCCGCGAATGCCGGCGTAGGTTACGACAACTTGCGCTGTGCCAGTTCCAAGCGCCGTTAACACGCCATAGCCCGGCAAGATCACACCTGGATCGCTCGACTCCCATACACTTGCCGGGTCACCCGACACATCGTATGAATCGCCGCTATTGTAGGTTGCAATCACCGTTGGTATTGCGACTCCACCGCGCGGCACTTGGGTTGGGGTAAGCGTGAAGCTAACACTTGCTACGCGGCCCGGACCGATGAAGGTGGCAGTGGCAGGATTTGCCGTGTTGTAAACCGGCCCTGAGGGGGTGTTCACGTACGAATAAACCGCAGCGTTGTATGTATTATTGCTACCGCCCAAGCCTGTCACAACAATGTCGGTGCCCGAACCAACATACACAATGCGTGAGTTCGCTGCGCTAAGTCCAGGAGCTGCTCGGAAATCTTGGTTACCAGTGTATGTCACCCCTTGGACGGGATTGGCTATTAGCGGTCCGTTCTCCCGGATTACAACCAAGCTACCGTCACCACCGTTACTGGTCCATGTAATCCTGACCGAGTTGCTGTTTACATCTGTGACCTGCACGTTCGATGGCGCAGGCGGCAATGTGCTCGGGACGACCACATTCGGACCGCTGATTGCAAAATTGTCAAATACGGCATCACGCGGTGCAGTTGCAAATGGCGCCTGCGCAATTCCGACCTGCAAAGTCACACCTGCCCAATCAGGCCGCCTATAAACACCGTTTACGGTAGGCGCACCCATGATTTGGTACCACTCATCGGTGGCATTGGTTTTGACGTAAAACATGAAGTTGGTCTCGTTTTGCCGCACGATCCGGTAAAAGCGAACGGTGTTTGTATCCATTCCACTCGTAACCGTGTATTCGAGATTCGCACCGTTAGTGGAGATTCGAATCTGAGTATCGATGTTGAATTCGTTGAACCGCCATAGCAAAACGAAATTTTCGGCATCGGTGGGCAATGTTGTGCTGTAGGGCGCGCCGGAGTTGTTGGTGTGATATGCGCGGATCATCAGGCCTGCGAAGTGGTACGCGCGATTGTCGAAAGCCAGACCGCCCGAAAGGTCATAGGGATGATTCTCGACCGAAACGTCAAAGTCGCCCGACACAACCTTATAGATGAAAAACCCGTCATTTCCTGCCCCTGACCAGTCACCCCCTACTGATCGCAAATTCAGGTAGCCCGGATAAAAAGTTGTGTCCGCCTGCAGCGTGCTCCCATTGCCGTACCCGCCAGCGTTTGCGCCGGGTACGTCTCCGAACCGCAGATAGACACCGTCCCAGAACGAATCGCCTATTATGCCATTGGCGACATAATTGAACGGCGTATCGAACGTGTTCAAATAACTGTCTGCACCCGCCGATAGTATAAACCCAAATACTGCAACTGCTGCTGCAACTGTCTTTGGAACAGGGTTGATTTTCATGGACAAACTAATTCGGTTGCGGTTGACGTTTTTTCGCGGTTTGGTCCATAAACACACTGGCACACTCCGTGCCCTCTGAGTACCAGACGCGCTTAGTTATTAAACTCTCACTAACGGCGAAAAACCACGCCAATTGCTACGATACCTTTTATAGTAGGCTTTGGGGACCGCGCCAATACCTGAAATCCACAAATGCATGTCTCAAATGCACCTGCACTGTTTGCGCCTTCAATAGGTAAACTGGGTTTAAGCTGGGAATGGCAGCACACAGCATTTTTGTCTTAGATTCAAATCATTCAACTGAGACCGTTTGCAGCGCAACCTGCATCTAGGCTTGGGTCTGCGCCTAGGGATGAGCAAAAGCCGCTCTGAATAAATCTGTGCTGGTCAGCTCGCCTTTGCCCGGTTAAAAATTCCAAAACGGTTTGGTGCTGCCGTCAGGGTCGAATTGCACCAAACGAAGCGTTGACGTATCCAAATGACGCATAACACCGACAGAGTCGGCACAGGTCAAACCCGGCCGCCGAAAGCACTAGGGAAACTCAAACGTATCAACGAGACACTGCGGCATCGTGAGCCGGACCGTGTGCCGATCAGCGACTTTTTCTGGGGCAGTTTCATCCGGCGTTGGCGGGCCGAGCTAGGGCTGGCGCCCGACGCAGACCCGTACAAACACTACGATTTGGATTTTGTTGTCACACTGCCAAACATGGACCCGTGGATCCGACCTTTCGTGACATTAAAGGAGACATCTGATGAAGTTGTGGTGCGGACCGGCTTTGGCGCGACGCTGCGCAAACGGTTCGAGTTCCCAATGCCGGAGATGGTTGATTGGGAAATCAAAAGCATCGAGCAGCTCGAACGCATAGAATTCGACGACCCGCGTGACTGCCGCAGGTTTTTCGCCGGCGGCGATAACCAAATCGCAGGCGTTGGCGACGGGTTCGAGCGCAACTCACCCCCGTGGATTGAAACCGTCAAATCGTTGTGGCCGGAATTCCCTGTGTTTGGCAGCATGATCGAGGTGAGCGAATGTCTGACCCGGTTAATTGGCCAGCAAAACGCAATGCTTTGGATCGGAGAATACCCCGAGCGGATGGGCGCGGTAATAAACCGGTTCGGCACGTTTTATCTTGAAATGGCCAAGGCAGAGATTGAAGCCGGGCGCGGTTGGCTCGACGGGTTCGTCATTTGGGGCGACGTGGCTTACAAGAAAGCTACTTTCGTGTCGCCAGCGTACTGGCGCAAATATTTCAAGCCGTGGGTGGCCAAAATGACAGAAGCCGCGCATGCGGCAGGGTTGCCGGTTATCTACCATGGTTGCGGGAACGTAGGCGCCATTATTGACGATTTCATTGAAATCGGGATTGAAGGGCTTAATCCACTGGAGGCTAAGGCCGGGTTGGATGTAGTCGAACTGCGCAAGCAATACGGTCATCGGCTCGCTTTTTGTGGGAACAGCGACATTACAGTCTGGGAAACAAACGACCTCGAGTGCATCAGACGCGAGGTGTTGCGTAAGCTCAACGCTGCCAAGGCAGGCGGGTACGTCTTCATGTCTGACCACTCCGTAACAGCAGGCGTGTCCGGCCGCACTTACGATTACATAGTCAACCTTGTTCGCGAGGTTGGGCAGTACCCACTCCGGCTGGGCGAATTCGACCTGCCCATGTGAAATCAAAAATTCGCAGTACGAAATTCGAAACGACCGCCAATGCGAAAAACTAAACAAAATCTACGAGAAACAACTTGTGAGCTGTTGCTGATATACGCGGCAATACGCCGGAAAATAGTCGCTCAGCAGATGATTTATATCGCGGTGCAGTCGGGTGTGCAAAACCCCACTTCAAATCCCAAACCACCGCCATTTGACCTGACAAACCTGATAGGCTGTAGCCTTGGTGTGTGCCAAATTGACCGCCGGCCAGCTGGTCGCAGCCAAAAGCTCCTTTTCTGTGCCCGATCGGAATGTGGGAAAAGTGTGAACCAAAGCTGGTGTCTGCGGACTGGAGTATTTGGGGCGCCGCCCAAAACTGAACCCAGGCCCCGCGCGTTCTCCCCTCAAACTTGTTTTTTTTGGCCAGACCGAGACGACACACGTACGGCGTTTGATACGATTTGCTGCAACTGGCATGGCAAGTTCGAATGTCGGAGTTGCGACTTGTTTCGGATTTTGTGCTTCGGATTTGGAGTTTGTTGAATCTTATGCATCCACTACTTGCGAGCATATTGTTCCACGCAATCGGGGCAGCGTCGGCATCGGTGTGTTACGTGCCGCAACGGAAACTTAAGGGGTGGTCGTGGCAAACGTACTGGCTCACACAGGCATCATTTTGCTGGCTGTTACTGCCGCTGATTGGCGCGTTCATGACCGTACCCACTTTCTGGTCGGTTGTGCAGGAGGCGCCGCGTGACGCAATACTGCGCACTTTCCTGCTGGGGGCGGCCTACGGCATCGGCGGCACCGCTTTCGGGTTGGCGATTCGGTACGTCGGTTTCTCGATCACGTATGCAACTGCAATTGGCGTTTCAACCTTGGTGGGAACGGCATACGCGATTGTCAAAGGCGACACCAGTCTAACGAATTATGCCGCAAATATCCAAGCCTTTTGGAACAAAACAGGGTCGGGCTGGGTGTTGCTCGGTATTGGCATTGGCATTGTTGGGATTGCCTTCTGTGGTTTGGCAGGCCGTTGGAAAGAACGCGACCTAAACCCGGCAGCCGTCACCCCTGGCAGGAGCAACGCAGTAATAGGGTTGACTTTGTGTTTGTTGGCCGGTGTACTTTCGGGCGTTTACGGAATGGCACTAACTGAAGGCGCGCCAATTGCCAAGCTTGCCGAGAGTGCTGCTTTAGGCCACACAATTTTGGGTGTTGACGCAACATCGTTTCGTAACAATGCGATCTATCCGTTCTCGAACACAGGCGCATTTTTGACCACTGCAATTTACTGTGTGTACTTGCATTACCGGCGCAAAACATTTGGCGAGATAGTCAGCCTACCAAAAGGGGTGAACCCAGGCCATCTGCCGGTTAACTGGGCAATGGCGATCCTGACCGGTTGCCTATGGTACGGCCAGTTTTTCTTTTATGGGTTTGGCCATTTTTTTATCATGAAAGTCGAAGGATTCGAACAAGCATGTTGGGCAATTCACATGATCCTTTCGATTCTGCTTGGAACACTGGTTGGGGTAGTGCTCAAGGAATGGAATGGTTGCAGACGCAGCACAAAACTGACATTGGCGTGGGCGGTAACACTGTTAATTGCTGGTAAACTGCTGCTCGATTACGGAAACTACATTGGGCAAACGAAATGAACTTTTGGCTCAAATATACTCGCGGCGTGTCAGGTTTCTCAATTCGCTTCGGGTCGGTCGGAACAACCACGCACCGAGCTGCACACCCAAAAGACCGTTAAACGTGTATGGGATTTGTTCGCTGGCTTGATTTGGCTGTAATCGCACTTTACATGGGCGCGGTTGCCTACATTGGTTTGCGTTGTTCGCGTCGGCAAACTTCCACCGAAAGTTATTTTGTCGCACGCCGCTCTGTTCCGCACTGGGCAATGGGAATATCAGTGTTCGCCACGCTTATAAGCAGCATTACATTCATTGCCTACCCTGGCTCGGCCTATGCCGGCAACTGGGCGGAGCTTGTGCCAGGGTTTATGGTGCTTGGAGTGTTGGCCCTGGTTGGGTTGGTGATCATCCCGTTTTTCAGGCACGCAGTCGGCGTGAGTGCATATGAATACTTCGGTCATCGGTTCGGGTACGGCGCTAGAGCCTACACTGGACTTGCGTTTACGGCAGGGCATTTCTCGAAGATGGGTTTTGTGCTTTATTCACTTGCGTTGACTGGCAGCAGCATGACAGGCGGCAGTGTGTACTGGTGGATTTTGCTGGTTGGACTCGTGACGATGTTCTACACGCTCATTGGTGGGCTTGAGGCTGTGATTTGGACGGATGTAATCCAAGGGTTCGTCATGTGGCTTGGCATGTTGGTTGTGCTCGGATTTCTCTTTTATCTGATGCCCGGCGGACCAGCAGCCGCGTTCGAGCTGGCGTGGGAAGCGAAAAAGTTTAACCTGGGCACCAACCGGCTCGATTTTGCAGATAAAACCAGTTTCTGGGTGATGTCGCTTTACGGGTTTTTCTGGTACCTGCAAAAGTACGGCGCCGACCAGACAATTGTGCAGCGGTATCTGGTGGCAAAGACAGACAGCGCTGCACTTAAAGGTGTGGCACTTGGTGCGCTGTTGTGCGTGCCGGTCTGGACACTGTTCATGCTCATCGGGACACTTTTGTGGGCTTATTTCCGTTTATCAGGAGAGGCGTTACCTGCGCATGTGGGAAAGGCCGAAGAAGTTTTTCCATATTTTTTGGGAACCAAAATCCCGGTTGGTTTGACCGGCTTGTTTGTTGCGGCGCTTTTTGCAGCTGGCATGTCAACGCTTTCTTCGGATCTAAATTGCCTGTCTGCAGTTGGTGTTGAGGACTATTACAGGAAACTTCGCCCAGATTCGACCGACCGACGCAGGCTCGTTGTTGGCAAGATTATCGTGGCCGTCTCCGGCTTGCTGTCCGTTGGCATTGCAATGCTTATCGCATGGAAAAGCGAGCGCGTGCTATCGCTCTATTATGCGGTTTCTTCGATTATATCGGCCGGCCTTGCAGGCATTTTCCTGTTGGCGTTCCTAAGCCGCCGTGCGAACAAACAGGGGGTCTGGATCGGCATCATAGCAAATCTTGTCTTCACGGCTTGGGCAACGCTCACTAGTGGCAAAACCAAGGTGATTGACCTCGGCGGGTACAACTTCCCATGGGCGGGGGTGATGATTGGCGTTATTGGACACGTAGTTGTGTTTGTAGTCGGGTATGCAGCTAGTTGGTTCTTCCCGCCCGGCGGACGAACAGACTGGACACTGTGGGGTTGGCTGGCAAAACGCCGAACAGGCACGCCACATGGCCTGGCTGCTCATGATAAACCTTGACCTGTGAAGTATGCATGCAATTGTGCTGCGGCAACCGCCCGTAATTGCGTTTGGCAACGGATCAGCCGGCCTGGCGACCAACATTCTTGTGCGCCGGCAGTGCAGACGCATTTTGCTGGTGAGCAGCACGCCAGTGCTGCAGACAATCCAGCCTCTTCTGGAGGATTTCACTCGGGCCGGCCTTGCGATTGTGCATGCGCCACCGGTTGATTCTGAGCCGACCTTTAACACCTTCAATTCAGTGCTCGAGGCCGCGCGGGCTACCAAGGCCGAAGCTGTGGTCGGCATTGGGGGCGGCAGCGCACTTGATGTAGCGAAGCTTGTTGCAGCTTTGGCGAATGGCAAACAGAACATTCATGATGTGTTCGGAATAGACCAGCTTGAAGGCCGCGCGTTATTTGTGGTGTGTATGCCCACAACAGCGGGCACGGGCAGCGAGGTGTCGCCAAATGCAATTTTATTGGACGAGAACCACCAAGCCAAAAAAGGGGTTGTCAGTCCACATTTGGTCCCTGACGCGGCTGTGATTGATCCGGTTTTGACTGTGTCGGTGCCGCCAGGGGTCACTGCTGCTACTGGATTCGATGCGCTCATCCATTGCATTGAAGCTTATGCAAACAAGAACGCACATCCCACGACCGACTTGTATGCGTTGCAGGGCATTCGATTGATCGCAGCTAACCTACTAAAAGCGGTCCGGCACGGAACCGACCTTGACGCCCGAACTGCGCTTGCGTTAGGCAGCTTGTATGGGGGATTATGCCTGGGACCGGTTGGCACCGGCGCAGTACACGCTCTGGCTTATCCTTTGGGGGGACGGTTCCGCATAGCGCACGGCGTCGCAAATGCAGTTTTGCTGGTGCATGTGCTGCGGTTCAATCTCCCCGCTGCGCCTGAACGATATGCAGAGATTGCGCTTGCACTTGGTGCAGAACTTGGACCAAACGCTACAACAACGGCTGAACGCGGCATTGCACTGCTTGCCAGGTTGCTTGAGGCAAGTGGTTTGCCGTGCCGGCTGAGCGCGCTTGGGCTTGAGCAAGATGCAATTCCGGCACTTGCACAAGCCGCAATGCAAGTGACGCGCCTATTGAAAAACAACTTGCGACCTTTAACTGAAGCGGACGCAATTCGAATCTACAGCGAGGCATGGTGAAATGAAAACCAAAGCTGACAAAAAGAAACTACGCGGCACGGTTACACCCATTGTAACGCCGGTGACAAGCACAGGCGAACTGGATGAAACTGCGCTGGACCGACTTCTCGAAATTCAATTGAAGGCAAATGTCGAGGGGGTTTTTGTCATGGGCACCACAGGCGAAGGGCCGTCCATCCCGCGGTCGTGGCGGGTACGACTCGTCCAGCACACTGCAAATCAAGTTCAGGGTAGAGCGCTTGTTTACGCTGGCATAGCAGATACAAGCCTGGCCGACGCGATTGCAGCAGCGAACGAGTATTTTCGTGCCGGCGCAGATGTTGTAGTCGCACCGCCGCCGGTGTACTTCCCTGTTGACGCACGGGAATTATTGGCGTGGTACACAGCACTTTTAGATGGTGTGGACGGGCCAGTTGTGATCTACAACATACCGGCCACAACACGTGTCTCGGTTCCACTTGACCTGTTCGGCTCGCTTATCGGTCATCCACGCCTGGCTGGGGTCAAAGACTCCGAAAACAACGCGCTCAGACATGAACAGTTGCTCAACAGGTTTGGTAACGAACCTAATTTTTCGATCTTGATCGGCATCGGCAGTTTGATGTTGCACGGGTTGAAACTTGGTGCTGATGGCATCGTGCCAAGTGTCGCCAACTTGATTCCTGAGACGTGTCATCGGCTGTGTGAGTTCGCACTACATGGCGACTGGGCAGCTGCCGAAGCACTCGACAAGCAAATGAACGCCGTGGCTGAGATTTATCAAAAAGGCCGCGCGCTGGGTGAATCCCTAGCCACCATCAAAGCGATGCTCTCGTTGCACGGGCTGTGTTCGGCTGCTGTGCTGCCGCCGTTATTGCCAGTTAACAATTCAGAGCTTGAACAGCTCCGCGCCGAAATGCACAAATGCGGCTTGCTTAGCTGAAGGAGAAACAACAATGCGTCCTGTACTCGGCATTACGATGGGCGACCCGGCCGGCGTTGGGCCTGAACTCTGTTTGCGCGCATTGCGCGAGCCTGCTGTGCTTGCCAAATGCGTGCCTGTGCTGTTTGGCGACGCAGCCGTACTCCAACGGCTCAAAGAGATGGGTTTTGCCGACCCGGCCTGCCCAGTGATCTCGATTGTCGAATGGGAAAGACAACAGGTTACCGACCAGCCAGTTGTGATTGATTGCGGTGCGCTTGGACCTGGTGCGTTTGAGCCGGCCAAAGTGTCAGCCATATGCGGCAGGGCTGCGTTCAATTACATTGACCAGGCCATTCGCGCTGCGCTAGCAAAGCGCATCACCGGGGTGGTAACCGCCCCCATCAACAAGGAAGCACTCAGGCTGGCCGGAGTTGAATTCCCCGGGCACACGGAAATTTTCACTGTGAAAACAGGCGCAAAACGCACCTGTATGATGCTTTGGTCAGAGACAATTGCGGTAAGCATGGTCACGGTGCATGTCGGGTACGCCGAAGTTCCGCGCCGTTTGTCAGTGGAGCGTATTGTGGACGTGATCGAACTGACTGCTGAAGCACTGCAATGGTTGTTGCACAGGCAACCGCGTCTTGCTGTTTGCGGACTTAACCCGCACGCGGGTGAACACGGCCTGTTCGGCGAGCGTGAAGAAGAACGGTTTATCGAACCTGCAATTTTTGAAGCGCGGAAACGCGGTATAACAGTAGAAGGTCCATTACCGCCAGACGCAGCGTTCACCGCAGGCATGCGCAAGCGGTTTGATGGCTATGTTACGCTTTACCATGATCAGGGACATATTCCGTTCAAAATGCTTGCGTTCGACACAGGTGTAAATGTTACGCTCGGGCTGCCTATAATTCGCACATCAGTTGACCACGGCACTGCGTTTGATATCGCCTGGAAAGGCGTTGCCGACCCACGCAGCCTGTTTGCTGCAATTGACGTGGCAGTAAGGCTCGCAGATGCAAAGGCTGTAACCCACGCTCGCGCATGATTTGTGTTATTGCCGATGACCTGACCGGTGCGGCTGAGCTGGGTGCAGTTGGCCTACGGCACGGCCTGCGCACAGAAGTGATCATGCTCGGACCGAATTTCACCAAAACAAAAACTGCATCCCACGCGGACGATGCATTGTTGTTGGGGTTAGGGTCAACTGACTTACTCTGTTTCGACACCGACTCACGCACTTGCGAGCCCACTGAAGCCGGCCGGCGCGCAGCCGTAGCCGCCCGACTGGCAATGCGCATGAAGCCGGCTCTGATCTACAAAAAGACAGACTCTGTACTACGCGGACCTGTTGCAGCAGAAATAAAGGCAATTATGGCCGCGCTCGGCAAAAAGCGCGCTGTGCTGGTACCGGCTAATCCGACTCGTGGCCGGGTCATCACGGGGGGTAAGTACTACGTAAGTGGCAAACCAATACACTTGACCGAGTTCGCTTCCGACCCATTGCACCCGCGCAAATCATCTGATGTCCGCGACCTGATCAAGCCACGCCGTGCTCTGCCTATGCATGTATGCCGGCCGGGTAAAGCTTTGCCTCAAGCCGGGCTTATAATTGGCGAAGCCGGAACTTTGTCTGATCTCCATGTGTGGACTGGTGCACTTACAACCGCCACATTGCCCGCCGGCGGCGCAGATTTTTTCAGCGCAATCTTGAGTGCGTCAGGCTACAAGTTACGCGCCAAAAGTCGAACTGGCAGAGCCACGGGAGCCAAGCTTTTCGTGTGCGGGACTTATTCTGAGTCGGCGCGCAGCTTCATTGCCAAGGCGCGCCATTTGGGTTTGCCAATACTCTCTTTGCTTAATGAGGGAAAACCGCGCCTGCGATTGGCCCCTGATAAACTTGAGGCGTTGGCAACCAAAGCAGTGCAAGAACTGCGTGCGCACTGCCAAGTCATTTTGTGCATAGGTGAACCCATGCTACGGAGTCGTGGGGCACCGAAACGCCTATTGGCGCACCTAACCACAACTGCCGCCCGTGTACTCGAGCGCTTGCGTGTCGGGCACATCTGCATCGAGGGCGGCGCAACAGCTGCGGCGTTACTTGGCAAATTAGGCTGGGAACATTTGATTGTCGTGGCCGAGGTGGCACCCGGTGTTGTGACACTCAGACCCCGAGACGCGCACGGCTGCTTAGTGACAATTAAACCCGGAACTTACAGTTGGCCAGACGGATTCCTCAAGTGAGCAGGGTCAAGGTTCACAGTCGGTTTTGCTTTTCATTTTTGGTCATAACAGTTAACCAAAACGCCGTGTGCGGCTGTTCGCAAGGCCGATTTAAGCCGGCAGACGCGCACAAGACATAACTGGCATGCGCATGACCAGACGCACAGCAATTAAGTTGCTCGCAAGTGCACTGCCGGCATTTGGTGCTGGGCATGCATTTGGAGCTGCACGCGAGGTTTTCGGCGAACGCAGACGCGCGCCTGAGAAGCATTTCGTTGGCACGCGCGAGTCGCTTGCAGCCTACCGTGTGCCTGACTGGTTCAGAGATGCCAAGTTCGGTATTTGGGCGCACTGGGGACCACAATCCGCCCCTGAGTACGGCGACTGGTACGCACGCAACATCTACATCCAAGGCACTTCACAATACAAATACCACCTCGAGCGGTACGGGCACCCATCGAAAGTCGGATACAAAGATGTAATTCCAACCTGGCGCGGCGAAAATTTCGACCCTGACTACCTGGTCAGCCTGTACAAAAAGGCTGGCGCAAAGTACTTCGTCACGATGGGTGTGCACGTTGACAATTTCGATCTGTGGAATTCCCGGCACACACGGTGGAACGCCGTCAAGATGGGCATCAAAAAAGACGTTGTCGCATTGTTCAAAGCCGCTGCGCTTAAACACGGCTTGCGATTCGGCGTGAGCGAACATTTGTGGATCACATACAAATGGCTTTCTGTGGCGCGCGGTGCGGACACAGAAGGACCACTTGCAGGCGTGCCATACGATGGTGCAGACCCGCAATACGCAGATTTGTATGGGGACTGCCCGAAGGTTTACCGGCAATTACCTTGGGATGAAGAAGGAATCCCACACAAATGGAAACTGCACTGGTTCGAACGCGTAAAAGACCTAATTGACCAGGCGCAGCCAGATTTTGTGTACTGCGACGGGCACATCCCATTTGGTGAGATCGGGTTAAGCTTGGTGGCCCATTTCTACAATCAAAACATCCGCACGCACGCCGGTAAGCTCCAGGCCGTTTACACAGCAAAGAGCGAAGACGACGCGAGCCAAGGCATTTGCGTGTTCGACAAGGAACGTGGCGTGGTCGAAACAGACTGGCCGTACCCGTGGCAGACGTGTACGTGCGTTGGCAACTGGCATTACGACGTGCGCGCAAAATACAAATCGCCCAAGCGCATCATTGATATGCTGGTGGACATCGTAAGCCGGAACGGCAACCTGCTGCTCAACTTCCCATTGCGCAGTGACGGCACTCTTGATGCCGAAGAAATGAAAATTTTGGCCGAGATCACGCAATGGACGCAAGTCAACGGCGAGGCTATTTATGGCACGCGGCCATGGAAAATTTTCGGGGGCGGTCCAACTGTCCAACCGCACGACCCAAAACAAAAATACACTGAAACAACCCGGGTTGACCTCACCCCCGCAGACGTACGGTTCACTTCAAAAGGAAAGGCGCTTTATGCATTTTTCATGGGTTGGCCTGAGCATGGTCACGTTACAATCCCACAGCTCGGGACCGGTCAACCGCATGTAAAAGGCAAAATTTCACAAGTTAAACTGCTCGGTTACGGCGGCCGAGTCAGTTGGTCAGTTGACCGGGCCGGGTTACATGTTCAGTTGCCGCCTGTGCCGCCGTGCAAACATGCTTGCGCATTGAAAATCTTTGGATTGGAGGTCTGAATGAAAACCGAACCGGTCAGACGATACATCGCCGCTGCTGCATTTGTGCTTTTAGTGATCGCGCCGGCCCACGGCGCATCGAGTCGGGGCGGGTTAACACCTGTAGAGTTGCGGTGCGAATACTATGTCAACCCGCTCGGTGTTGATGTGCCACAACCGCGTCTGTTTTGGAAGCTGGCTTCCAAACAGCGCGGCCAATACCAAACGGCGTATCAAATCCTGGTAGCAAGCACACCTGAGCTGTTGGCCAAAGACACCGGCGACTTATGGGACAGTGGGAAAGTTGTCTCCGACGAAACCACACATATCAAATACGCCGGCCGGCCGCTTAAATCATCGCAGCAGGCGTTCTGGAAGGTGCGCGTCTGGGACAAGCACGGCCGTGCATCTGCATGGAGCAAGCCGGCCAGTTGGACAATGGGATTGTTGGACGACAACGATTGGAAAGCCAGTTGGATTGGATCCACAACGAACCACGAAACACTGATTTTGCGACGCGAATTTGTTGTAAAGCGTGGATTGCGCCGCGCACTGATCCACGTTTGCGGCCTCGGCCAGTACGAGTTGACACTCAACGGCAAGCGCGTCGGCGACGACTTTTTCCCACCCGGCTGGACTAAGTACGACAAAACCTGCTTGTACGACACGCGCGAATTGACACACCTGCTACGGCCCGGCAGCAACACAATTGGGCTCATGCTCGGCAACGGAATGTACCATGTCGAAGGGGCCCCCGGCAGATTCAAAAAGTTCAAAGGCTCATTCGGCCCGCTCAAGGCAATTGCTCACATCAGGCTCGAATACAACGACGGTTCCACCGAGGTCATTTGCACCGACACGTCCTGGCGGGTGCATCCTGGGCCGATTACATTCGGCTGCGTTTTTGGCGGCGAAGATTTCGACGCGCGCTTAGTTCAGCATGGCTGGGATAAACCAGGGTTCAATGACTCAAGCTGGGAACCGGCAACGGTTTTGCCTGGGCCTGGAGGTAAACTGCGCGGGCTTTCATGCGCTGCGCCGCCGATCCGTGCATTTGAAGTATTTAAGCCAATCAGCGCATCTAGTCCGACCAACAGCGTTACTGTGTACGACTTAGGCCAGAACGCCTCGATTATGATCCGCCTCAAAGTGCGCGGGCCTGCCGGCTCAATGGTGCGCGTGGTACCTGCCGAGTTGGTTGACACAAATGGATTTGTTGACCGCGGCTCATGCGGTGGCCGGCGCGGGCTGGCGTACTGGCAGTACACATTGGCAGGGCGAGGAACAGAAAAATATGCTGCAAAGTTTTACTACCACGGAGCGCGATATTTGCAGGTTGAACGGTATCACGCACCTGGGCAAGCCGCTCTACCAGTTGTAGAATCAATCGAAGGCGTGGCGGTTCACTCAGCTTCGGAGCCTGTAGGCGAATTCGAGTGCTCGAACAGCCTGTTCAACCGGATCCGCAAGCTCGTCCGCTGGGCACAACGCAGCAACATGATGAGTGTGCTCACGGACTGCCCGCACCGCGAGCGTCTCGGTTGGCTCGAGCAGTATCACTTGAACGGGCCGTCTATCCGATACGAGTTCGACCTGAATGCGCTCTATACCAAAGGCATGAACGATATTGCAGATTCACAGCTCGAGAACGGGCTTGTTCCAACAATCGCCCCCGAGTACACCATTTTCCGCGACCCAAACGACACCACGCGTCCACGAAACAACTTTGGTGACTCGCCCGAGTGGAGCAGCGCCGCTGTAATTGTGCCGTGGCAACAGTACTTGTTTGCCGGTGACACCGAGCTTTTCCACAGGCACTACAACATGATGAACCGGTACGTAACTTACCTCGGCTCACGCGCCACAAATTACATCGTCAACTACGGTCTGGGCGATTGGTACGATATTGGGCCAAATCCACCTGGCGTATCGCAGCTTACCCCCGTGGCGCTGCCAGCCACAGCTTTTTACTACTACGACAACTGGGTGCTCGCCCAGGTTGCTGCCCTGTTGGGTAAGCCAAATGAAGCTGCCGAGTTTGCAGCGTGCGCCCAGGCCATCCGCGCCGCATTCAACCGTGTTTTCTTCGACGCCGAGAAACGGTGTTACGCCACTTGTTCGCAAACGGCGAACGCTATACCCCTGGTGATGAACATTGTTGAACCGGAGATGCGTGCGGCTGTGCTGGATGCACTTGTGCAAGATGTGCGCGCACACACAAACAGTGTCACAGCCGGGGATGTTGGCCATCGGTACCTGATCCGCGCCTTGGCAGATGCCGGCCGTAGTGATGTGCTATACGATATGCATAACCAATCCGACAGACCCGGCTATGGCTATCAACTCAAAATGGGCGCAACCAGTCTAACTGAAGCATGGGACGCGCGTAGGCGCAGTTCGCAAAATCACTTCATGCTCGGTCACATCGTCGAGTGGTTCTACCACGACATTGCGGGCATACAGCCTGACCCGTCCGCACCAGGGTTTAAAAAGGTTATCATCGCTCCACAACCAGTCGGCGACTTAACTTGGGCACGCGCCAGCTACAACTCGATCCGAGGCAAAATCTCAAGTGAATGGCACCGGCGTGGTAACAAATTTACCCTGGAAGTCAGCATACCCCCGAACACAACTGCGACCGTAGTTGTGCCGGTGCAGGTTGTCGAGGCCGTCCGTGTAAATGGCACGCCTGTGGCACAATGCAGCAATGTTCAACTGATCAGGCAAGAAACCAACCGCGCAGTTTTCGCAATTGACTCGGGTAGCTATAGGTTCGAGTCAACGGCGTGGCATTGACTCTTAGCGCCACCCAATCAGACGTCGTAGCTCCGCATAAGCTTGTTTGCACAAATCTCTTCCGCAATTCACCAAAAACAGCGGGTTGTTCATTGCATCGTGAGGCCGCCGTCAACGGCCAAGACTTGCCCGGTAATGTAACGCGCAGCCGGACTGGCCAAAAACAGTGCTGCTTCAGCAACGTCTTCGGGTTTGCCAAAGCAGCCAAGTGGAATCTGTTTGAGCATAGCATCGCGTATCTCAGGTCCAAGTGCTTCAGTCATTTTGGTTTCGATAAAACCAGGTGCAATTGCGTTTGCTGTTACACCGCGCGACGCTAGTTCACGGGCAACTGATTTGGTGAACCCGATCAGGCCTGCTTTGCTGGCTGCATAGTTGCATTGGCCCGCGTTGCCGATAAGACCAATCACAGACGCTATGTTGATAATACGGCCCGATTTCTGTTTCAGGAACGTGCGAGTAAATGCTTTCGTGAACAGGAACGCGCCTTTGAGGTTGATGGCTAGTACTGCGTCCCAGTCCGCCTCGCTCATGCGCATCAGCAGGCCGTCGCGTGTTATGCCGGCGTTGTTGACGAGAATATCAACCCGCCCCGCTTGAGCGAGTATTTGTTCGGCTGCAACCTCAACACTTGCTGCTTGGGACACATCAGCAGCTATGGCCCAGGCGCGTCTGCCAAGCTTGCGCACGTCTTCAACTGTTTGGTTCACGAACTCGAGCTGCAGGTCAACGGCTGCGATATCTGCGCCGTTGGCGGCGAACCTGATTGCAATGGCCTGGCCAATGCCGCGTCCTGCGCCTGTTATGACAGCAACTTGGTTTTCAAGCGGTTTCATTGGGCAAAATACTTACCCTGCACAACAAAAACTCGCCATTAAAAATTCGCACCGAAACAAACACCAGCCCAGAGTAACCATTCACACAGGTGGCAGGCTTAGCTTGCAATGGCATTGGCTGTGGCATCGAGGCTCGCTGTGTCCGAGACGTTCAGTACTTGGACGGCTTTGTCAATCCGTTTCATGAACCCTGTGAGCACTGTGCCTGGCCCAAGTTCGATAAACCGGCTGAACCCGTGTGCCAGCAGATACCGCATTGATTGTTCCCAACGCACGGGCGCGGTCAACTGCTGCACAAGTAACGCGCGGATATCCTCGAGCTGCCCATGCGGCTGAGCGGTCACATTCGATATGACCGGCACAATAGGCGTACGCAATGTCACTGCGTCTATAGCGGCTTTCAGCTTGGGCTGCGCGCTTTCCATCAGAGGCGAATGAAACGCGCCTGCTACAGCCAAACGCACAGCGCGTTTTGCGCCTGCTGCAAGCGCTAGTTCAATTGCGCGTTCGATTTTCTCTGTTTCGCCCGAAATGACCAATTGACCGGGACAGTTCAAATTCGCCATGGTCACCCCTGTATCAGCACACACTTGGCGCGTTTTGTCTTCGTCGAGGCCGATTATTGCCGCCATGGCACCGCGTGTGGCGTCACAAGCCTGTTGCATGAACCGACCACGTTGATGCACAAGGCGTAAACCGTCCTCAAAGCTGAATGCCTCAGCAACAGCTAGTGCTGTGAATTCACCCAAAGACAATCCTGCTACCGCGTCAAATTGTAGGTGCGGCACGCGATCCTTCAGCATTTGGAACGCGATCCAGCTTACAAGGTAAATTGCAGGTTGCGCGTTCTCAGTCTTGGTCAGCTCTGATTCAGGGCCGTTGAAACAAATGCTTGCCAAATCGTACCCGAGCACTGCTTTTGCGCGGTCAAACCACGCTTTTGCAGTTGGCGAACCATCGGCGAGGGCTTTGCCCATGCCGACAGCCTGTGCACCTTGTCCGGCAAATAGTAACGCAGTTTTTGACATGTAGTTTGTGCTTTAGGCGCAACCTGAATGCGCCTAATGTTGAATAGTTGTGTCGCTACGTTAACCCCAAAAAAACGTTCAGAGTTGAACCCTGCAGAAATTGTGTCGGTCAACGCCGTTGATACGTTCCCATTAGTTGGCCCTGGGCAAGGATATGGCCTTTCATAGCCTTCTCGACGTCGGCCTTGGTCGCGCCAGCTTTAAGCCCAAGCACAATGTCAAGTGCATATAGCTTAAAGTAGTACCGATGCGGTTTGCCCGGAGGCGGGCACGGCCCGCCGTAGCCAATGCGCTTGAAATCGTTCAAGCCCTGTTTTGCACCGTTAGCAAGCTCGGGTGATCTGGGCACACCTTCATACAGCCCGGCTGTGCTCGGCGGTAAATCGTACAGGACCCAGTGTACCCATGTGCCAACGGGTGCGTCTGGATCATCTGAAATCAGCACCAGACTCTTTGCGTCCGACGGCACATTCGTCCAGTTCAACGGCGGCGACACATCCTCGCCCTCGCACGTGTACTTGCTTGGGATGGGTTTGCCATCTTCAAATACCGGACTGGTAATCTGGATTTTCATGGCCAATGTATTTGTTGACAGATTCGAATTCCGCCACGGCGTTGCTTGCCAACAATGCGAGCAACGCCACCACAACAATGCTGCAAAGGCACGCCTTCATTGCAAGCAAAGTTTAGTCAAGTGCCCCGAGTTTGAAACCGTAAATTTGGCGTGCCTGTTTTTGTAAACACGACACCCAAGGCGCGACTCGGTGTATTTCGGCTCCACCGGAACAGCGGTTTTGCCTACACTACTGGCGCAGTGACAGCACGGCGCAACATTATGCTTGGCACAGCCGGGCACGTTGACCACGGCAAAACTGCGCTGGTTAAACTGCTTACAGGCTGTGACACAGACTCACTCGCAGAGGAAAAACAACGTGGCCTGACAATTGACCTTGGATTCGCGCCGTGTCGGCTGGCAGACCAGCGCGTGGTCGGCATAGTTGACGTGCCTGGGCACGTGGACTTCATCCGCAACATGGTCGCAGGCGCCCACGGCATTGACGTTGTGATTTTGGTCGTTGCAGCCGATGACGGCATCATGCCGCAAACACATGAGCACATCCACATACTCACATTGATGGGCATCCGACATGGCGTTGTTGCACTGACAAAAATTGACCTCGTAGATGAAGCACGGCGCGACGTTGTGACGGCGCAGTTGCGTCAGATGCTTGCCGGAACGTTTCTTGCCAACGCACCCATTTGCCCAGTATCAAACACGACCGGCGAAGGGTTTGATGCATTCTTCGACGCGCTAAATGCAGTCGCCGCCGTATGCGAAGACAGACCATGCAGAGGCATCTTTCGGATGTGGATCGAAGACGTTTTTACCGTGCGTGGTTCGGGAACCGTTGTGACCGGCATCCCGACAGCCGGTACTGTGCGTGCCGGCCAGGTTTTGGCCGTATTGCCAGTAGGGGTGGAAGCAAGGGTGCGCCGGATTCAGGTTTATGGTCGGGACACCGAAGATGGCCGTGCGGGCGAATGCGTTGCGTTGAACATGCCCGAGCTCGATCATCAAACAATCCGACGCGGCATGGTGTTGTGCGAGCCGGACATGCTCGAGCCGGTTAAGATGGCCGAGGGCGAAGTGCAAATCCTCGCTGGGATTAATGTGCCACTCAAAGATAATGCCGAGGTCCAATTTCACATCGGCACAGCAGCCGTTCAAGCGCGGATTGCACTACTCGAAAATCCGCGCCTTTCACCGGGCCAGACACAAATGGCCCAGATCAGGCTCACCGAACCATTGCCGGTTGCGCCCGGAGACAGATTTGTGCTACGCGCTAACCTACCTACTACAGGCCAAAGTGGTCTCATGACGATAGGTGGCGGACGAATTCTCAGCACAAGCAACATCAAATTGCGGCGAAACAGGCCCTGGACAATTGCAGCTTTGCGCACACGGCGTGAGGCAATTGATGAACCCGCCCGCTGGACCGAACTGATGTTGCAAGAAAGCAACAACCCATTGGCGCTGGTTGAGTTGCAACGCAAATGCTTGCTTCGCCAAGACGAAATAATGTGTCTTGTCACACAGTTGTGTAGCAATGGCCGTGTTATTCGGACTCCGTCAGGTGGCCTGGTGCACCAAACTACCATTCAACGCGCCGCAGATAAGGTGCTGAGTGTAGTTACAAGATTTCATACGGCAAACCAGCAGCAACTTGGCATGGGACGGGATGAACTTACCATTCAATCCGGATGCAATGCCGAGCTCATCGAGCTTGCGTTGGCGCAACTGCTCGAGTCCGGGCAACTAGAGAAAACCGGTGCTGTTTTTGCTATGTCGGGCTGGCATGCCCGGCTAACCGACCGCGATCGTTGGCTAGCTGAGCAGGTTGAAACAGCTTACAAAAAGGCGGGCTGGCTAGCCCCAACTGCAGCAGAGCTTGGCGCAAGCCTAGCTGCCAAAATTGAGGAAGTTGAGAAGGCGGTGAAACTGTTGGTTGACTGCGGTGTGCTCGTCCAGCTCAATGACAAGATTGTGATGCATCGGAATGCAATCGAAGCGGGCAAACAGGTTGCTCTCGAGCTGTTTCAGCGCAGCCCCTCTTTCACCACGATGCAGTTTCGCGATGCACTGGGCGTGAGCCGTAAGTTTGCCGTGCCGTTGCTGGATTACCTTGACCGCGTCAGGCTTACGGTTCGGACCGGGAACATCCGCACCCCTGGCGCCGAAGCAGCCAGGCTGCTTCGAAAAGATTTGTCCACCGAGCCAACCAACAGTGATACTTAGCTCGTTAGGTTTAAATGAAAGTTGACCTTGCCAAGCGCCGCCAAGTAATGGAACGCTCCATGCGGCTCGGCCACTGCATCTGTGAACCGCGTCGGCGTTGCCCATGCGACGTGTTCCGAGCCCAAGGCATTTGCCCATGTGCGGGCGAGCGGCCCGAGCCGGTGGATGCTTCACAAATTAAACTGACCGCGCTGGTGCACAATGCCGGATGCGCATCGAAAATTCCACCCGGCGACCTCGAAGCTGTGCTATGCCGGCTGCCCCATTTAACAGACCCAGCCGTCGTCTCTGGCCTCGCAGCTGCAGACGATGCAGGCATTTACAGGATAGCGGATAACATGTGCATTGTCCAAACCGTCGACGTGTTCACCCCCTGCGTCGACGACCCGCATCTGTTCGGCCGGATTTGCGCGGCGAACTGCCTGTCTGACATCTACGCAATGAGCGGTGAACCACGCACCGCATTGAGCATAGTGTCGTTCCCGTCGGACACGCTCCCCAGCGAAGTAATGTACAGAATGTTGTTAGGCGCAATGCAAACATTTGCCGAAGCCGGTGTAGCACTAATCGGGGGGCACAGCATCAAAGAAGACGAAATCAAACTCGGGTTCGCTATCACAGGCGTGATTAACCCTCAAATTGCGGCTGCGCTGGACCAGCCGCAATCCGGTGATATGCTTGTGTTGACCAAACCGCTCGGCACGGGCGTGCTGACATTCGCACACCAAATTGGCCGCGCACATGCCGCTGGACTCGCCGCTGCAACAGCCTCCATGGCAACGCTAAACAGGCCAGCTGCTGAAGCAATGGTGCAGGAAGGCGCATCCGCATGCACAGACATCACCGGGTTCGGCTTGTTCGGTCATCTGGTGCGGCTACTGCGCAAACATAATCTCAGCGCAGAACTGCACGCCGACGCATTGCCTGCGTTCGAGGGCGCAATCGAACTTTTGCGTGACGACGTCGTGCCGGGTGCAATCGAGCGGAATCGCGAGTTCGTCGGGCCTGATCTTTATGTCGAGCCGGGTGTTGACCCTGCCCGTGTACATCTTGGATTCGACGCACAAACATCGGGAGGCCTCTTGATTGCGGTTGCGCCCGCGCGATTGGATACGCTGCTGCACGCACTGGCAGAGCGCGGTGTCAAAGGTTTTGTTTTGGGTCGGCTTGCCAGTGATTCAACCCCAAGAATTGTGGTAAAATCAAAAATGACCGAGCTACCTCGCGAACACAAACTCGTAACTGCACGTTCAGAGGATAAACGCACTATGCAACCTTCAACATCGCCTAAAGACCATGGACATGGATGCTGCACCGACGTTTTCGCAGACCAACACGCATCAAGCTCGTCAACTGAATCACAACGCGCGTTCGGCATGTTGATGCGCGCGGTTCAAGCACCCGGTGTGCTCGACGCGAAAACCAAGGAGCTTGTGTTGTTTGGACTCGTATTGTTGGCGCGTTGTGCGCCGTGCTTCGAGGCACATTACAAGAAAGCACGCCAGATAGGGATCAGCCAGCCTGAGCTTGACGAGATCGCTTGGTGCGCTGTTGCAATAGGTGGCGCCCCCGTCCAAATGTTTTACCAGGAGTGCATGCAAAAGGTGTCAAACCAGCCAAATAAGCCATCATAATAACCCTTGCGCCAGATACGCTTTGACATGCTCAGAGCAATCTCATAAAAGCCGTGGCTGCACAACGACACAAAGAGTAACTGTGCTTTTGCGGCATACTTGTTTTTTGGCTGTTTAACAGCTACGGGATTTTTAAGGGCTTAAAGGCGGTCATGGCTGCCATGATCAATGCCTTTCATTTCCCGCGCTGCTGCGAGAAAACTGCAGACTCAGACCACACCTACACACAAACAGATAAACCGCGAAAAGTGGGCGTGCAATTTTACTCTGCTCAGTGAGTAAAATTGGTCAAAGTTTCAACCAGATTGTGGATTTATCGAAATGCCTTTCGGCACCTGCGGGGTGGCGTTTTCATGCGCGCTGCTGCGCTATCAAATTGTTGCCCCTCCGCATCCGTATTAGGACGGGGTCGGCACTTGACCACCAAGACGCTGAACTGTTCAAATCAAGCTAGCATGTGTGCCGTCGCAGTATGGGGGTGTTTTCGTGCGTTTACACCCACACCAGGCAACGGTCCGTTGCTCAGTTATTTCCACTTTGACCGGCCTAAAGCGTGTGCCTTTGTGCGCGCCGTCACAGAACGGCTCGCGTTTCGATCTACCGCAACTGCACCACCAATATGTATCCGGCTGGACCTCCAGCACATACGGTTCGGATTGCGCAGCTTTTGGCTCAGCTGAATTGTTTCGATCGACTGTCACGCCCAAACCATGTAACGCACCTGCGGAAACAAAGCAACCTGTTAATCACGCGCTTACTCGCCAGTGCCAAACCATTGTTTGATCCTTGGCACATGAACCGGTCACGTTTTTGGCCACAGCATAACGTCGGGCTTTTTGTCTGGCCAAATGGACCATAAAACCCCAATAACTGGTTCATGAAACACTCAATTGCACTTGCCAGTGTGGCCTTTGGTTCGGTTTGCGCGCTGATCATCCCTACACAACCAAGCACGGCTGAGGTGAACAAAAATGATAGCCCGCTTCGTGCCGGAACAAATTTTATCCCCACACATGTCTTTTCGGCTGAGGATGACCAGGCATTGCTTCGCGCATTTGAAGCGCTGCGCGTGGCGGATGTTACCGACGGACTGGACGCTGTGGGTTTAACGGGGCGCACGTTGATGGACCCAGAAATTCGTCCACTTTGGCGCGACACGGTCAATTACACCCACAGATTTGTTGGCATCGCAGTTACGGCACGATATGTGCCAACCTAAGAACCCACCACTCGCGAGCCCTCTATTGAGGCTTACGACCGTTGGGTTACTGATTGGTACGACAGCCAGGCAAGCGGACCGTTTGTGCAATTAAACCGGCACAGGACAGCCCTTGTGACCGAGGACTCGCTCGAAGCCGACGTAGGTTCAATACGGTCGAACAATATAATGTCCTGGAAACTACGAGGTTGCGTAGGGGCGGTTACAAGCGCATTTGCCCGTGACACCGACGAGATCGTAACGCAAAAAATTCCACTGTATTTTCGGCGGCCAGGTCGCGGAGTTCGCCCGGGCCGAAACGAGATCGAATCCGTGAACAGCCCCGTTGTAGTAGGCGGCGTGTTTGTTAAGCCGGGGGATGTGATTGTAGCTGACTGAGACGATGTTGAGGTTGTACCGCGCTCAAACGCAACCGCAGTTGCCGCTTACGCGCGCGGGATTCTCGAAGCCGACAAAGCCGCCCGACGCAACCTCTACAAACATCTCGGCCTACCCAAAGACGCATCTGTTAAGTAATCCACCCGCGTCTGTAAGCTAGGCCTTCCGGTACTGTTCAGAAAGACTGTGGAATCACAGAATCTCGACCGACGGTTGCAGTTGCGCCTGGTCGCGGAACCTGCCACACTCAAAGTGCTAGTGCGCTTACGCTCTGGCAGTACGCAGTCTCTGGACACTAAAAAGCACATGAGAAACGACTCAAGTCTGTTCAGTGCCACAGCAACTAAGTGCTCGTGTTTTGCGGCAAACTCACCTTTGATACGCTGCTTACGTGTGTTTGCCTGGATGTTTGTGGTATGGAATTGCCATTGTAGTACAGAGTTTGGTTGGGACCGCGCAGCGCACAGCAGTGCGCCGGCCTTTGCAATAAACCAGCGACTTGGGCGGGGGATCAACATACTTAGCCTTGACCCGATCTGGCGTGATCGTGCACGCGGTTGGTTCAAGCCCGAGTACTTCAAATTGATCCGTGATGCAGGGTTTAACCATGTGCGCATCAATCTGACGCCGTTTGGAGACAACCCAGGGTTTGCACAAGGCACAAATGCATTGCGCAAAGAGTATCTGGAGACATTGGACTGGGCAATTGACAGTGCCCTGGCAGAGGGGTTGCTTGTGATAATTGACTTTCACGAGTTCACCTTGTTGGGTGAAAATCCAGATGCATACAAAGCAGCTTTCTTAAAAACGTGGGAAATCCTTGCAGAGCGACTAAAGAACCGTCCGAGTGGTGTATTGTTCGAACTGTTAAACGAGCCCAATTCAAAACTCACACCTGAGCTCTGGAACCAGTACCTTCGCGACGCACTGGCTGTGGTTCGTAAAACTAATCCGAAACGTGTCGTAATAATCGGCCCGGGCAACTGGAACAACATAGATAAACTACACGATCTAAAGCTGCCACCTGAAGACACAAACATCATTGTCACGGTGCACTATTATAGCCCGTACGACTTTACGCATCAGGGGGCAGCCTTCGCCGGTAAGGCAGATAAGGTCGGTATCAGATGGGGTACCGACGATGACCGCCGCGCTGTTATTTCGGATTTCGACCGCGCACAAAAATGGGCTCAGGAACAGGGCCGGCCAATGTACCTGGGCGAATTTGGTGTGTTCGATAAAGCTCCGGAGCCGGACCGGACACAGTGGCTCAAGTTAGTTGCACGTGAAGCCGAGCGCCGTGGTTGGAGCTGGGCGTACTGGCAGTTCGCTCGCGACTTCATCGCGTTTGACCTGGAAAAAGGCCAATGGGTAAAGTCCGTGCTCGATGCGCTTATTCCGCCGCCACCGCCAGAGCAACCAGCACAGCCACAGTAGCTTTACGGTCTAACGCAGGGCGCGTTCGACCAAATCCAACCATTGACCAAACGCATCGCCCTTTTTGAAAGCGAGGCTGTATTGGTGACCGAGCCTGAACCATGCGACGGACTCTTTCAGGCTGATCTGTTGCGGTCTTTCGCGTGCGTCCGTTAACCCAGCTGAACGTGTCAGATAAAGCTTGCCGTCGCTCCCTATTTGCAGGCATTGCGGCACGGTTAACTGGCCAGTCTCTTCGAACTGCATAACGAGCGCGAGAGTCAGTTTTGCAGTCTTCTTTGGGGTGGTGCGTTTAACTGCTTTTCCCATAGTTCGTACTCGCACAACTGCAGCGCGTTTTTTCAACTAACGCAAAGATTTAACTGTTCAACCATTGCAACACCCGAAAATGAAAGGCCGAGCTGTTAAGACCCTCAATATCCATGAAAGCTTTTATGAACTTCGCGCCTTCGATGAAATAGCATTTGTCCCTGTAGAAGGCCATCACAACCAACGCCCGAGGGTTCTCTGGATTAAACCCACGTGCATGCAAATACTTGGCCAACAACGGAAACGTTTTGTCACGAAATTCTTCCCATGAACCTGTCTCAGGCAACACAACCTCATAAAGCACGCTTACACCCCCATCCTGCTCGACAAATTGCCTTCGTGCATCATTGAAATGCCGGCCTAGCACAGCCTGGAATGCAGCCGCAATCACCATGTCACGAAACTTGGCCAGCGGGTCCGAGTTTTTCTGGGCCAAGCTTGAAATGTTAAGATTGCGGTTCATTGCGTGCGTTTATCTGGTTTGAACGCAGCTGCCAACACGTCGTCAACTGTTTCAACCGTGCGGAAGCGCACTTGCTGGTGTATCTCGGCCGGCAGCTCTGGTAAATCTTTCTCGTTCATTTTCGGTATAATTACGGTTTCAATGCCGGCCCGTTGTGCTGCTAGCGCTTTTTCTTTCAGTCCGCCAATTGGCAACACAAGCCCACGCAATGTAATCTCGCCTGTCATTGCCACATCTGGCCGCACAGGACGGTTGCTGAACAACGACGCTATCGCAGCAAACATTGCTACACCAGCAGACGGACCGTCTTTGGGAACAGCGCCCGCTGGCACGTGAATGTGGATGTCGGTGTCTTTGAAGACTTCGGGGGAGATGTTAAGTTCTTTGGCGCGACTTTTCACAAGACTAAGTGCCGCTTGTGCACTTTCCTTCATTACCTCACCGATCTGGCCCGTGAGCAATATATTGCCTTTACCAGGGTACTGGAGAGCTTCGATGTGCAATATGTCGCCGCCAGTTGGTGTCCAGGCTAGCCCAGTCACAACACCTGGTTTACCCGTTTTAAGTTTGGTTTCGCGGATGTACTTTGGTGGACCAAGTAGCCGCTCCACGAGCTCAGGTGTCACCACTGTGCGCGTCTTTTTGCCTTTGGCAACCTTGGCAGCTATCGCACGGCACACAGCCGCAATTTGCCGCTCCAGCTCGCGTACACCAGCTTCGCGTGTGTAATCGTTTATGATACGAACCAAAGCTGTGGTTTGGAATTTGCACTGGTCGTTTTTCAGCCCGTGTTCCCTGAGTT
>CAZKTA010000013.1:0-91054 GCA_964555645.1 uncultured Verrucomicrobiota bacterium | reverse complement strand
AATGAATTTGGTATGGGCTGGTCCACACAGACCGGATGCGGTTTCAGATGCGTTTTGCGTGGCTACTCCCGCATGTGCGAGCCCAGTGTTGCGTGGTACACAGATTAGACGGTACGGAGCTGCAAAAGTGGCCGGGTAAGGCGCCGCCCTGGCTACGCTCGACTGTGGGTAAGCTCCTTTTTTGGTTCAGCATCGGGGGCGGTTAATCTTAGCGACACTAATGAAACACTTACTGGCTGGGTGAAATTGAAGTTGATGTGTGCAAATGTGGCGTCCAAGTGGCGGTAGCGTTCGGTTTTGCAACCGGGGCATCGCAGCCAGTCACCAACAATTTAGGCTTAGTCGCATGAAACTGTTCTGTCTTTTGCCCAGGCGCGGACTTCCTCGATTTTCTCAGCCATTACAACTGACAGCGGCCGTGTGTGAGTAAGTTCTTGCCGTAGGTCGGCTTGTGTCACTGTCCGGCCGCTGGCATGGGCGGCGTACATGGCAGAGACAATTGCCTGCTCGATTTCGGCGCCTGAAAAGCCGTCTGATGCCTTAGCCAGGGCGTCCAGGTCGAATTGTGCGGGGTCAAGACGCCGCTTTTGTAGATGAATGGACCAAATCTGGCGTCGGCTCTCAAAGTTCGGCAGGTCAACAAAGAAAATTTCGTCAAAACGGCCTTTACGCACAAGCTCGGGCGGCAACCGGGCGATGTCATTTGCTGTGGCAACCACAAACACAGGTTTTCTGCGTTCGGCCATCCAGGTCAGAAGCGTGCCGAGCACACGGCGTGATAACCCATCGTCGTCATCCTGTAATGCAATCCCTTTTTCGATCTCATCTACCCAGAGCACACACGGTGTCATTACCTCGGCCGTTTCGAGTGCCCTGCGCAGGTTGCGTTCGGTTTCGCCGTAATACTTGTTGTAAAGGACGCCGAAATCCAGCCGCAACAGCGGCACGCCAAACACACCTGCTGCGGCCTTGGCAGCGAGGCTTTTGCCGCAGCCTTGAACACCGAGCAACAAAATGCCGCGCGGCGGGTCGAGTCCGGGCGGTGCGCCTTCGAGGAAAAAATTTTTTCGCATCTCGAGCCAGTTGCGAAGCCGTTTCATGCCGCCGATCTCGGCGAACTTTGCCGTCTCGTATTCGAACGCCAATGGCGAGTCACGTCCGAGCAACTCGAACTTTGCTGCCATTACACTGGGTATGTCGGACTCGGAGATCACGCCGTCGTCGTTGATCGCCTTGAACGCAAGCCGGCGTGCGTCTGTTGCGGTTAAGCCGACCAGATTCCGCACCAACAATTCGAGCGCCTTGTTGGTGGTTTCGACACTGCGATTGCCATGAGTAGTGCCCCATTCGGCTGCGACTTCGCGCACTATGTTGCGCAATTCGTCAAGTGTGGGCAGCGGCAGCCTAAACTGCGCAGTGTACGGCTGCAGCTCGGTTGGCACCGCCAACGTGCATCCAACCACGACCACAGTCGAGTAATGCCGCGAATGCTCGAGTGCGATGTCCTTGAGGAACCGCACATGGAGCGGGTCAGCCAAATACGGGTGGAAATCGAGCAGCACAAACAGGCAATTGTATGCGCGTGTTCTGATGTACTTGAGCAACTCGAGCGACTTGACAACAGATTCATGCGGTTGATCGCACGGGTCGAATGCGCGGAGTCCTTCTGTTACTGTCCAACGATAGGTTTTTATCTGGAGTCGTTTTCCGATCTGGCGCACCAAGTGCACAATTTGCGGTTCTTCATTTGTCTGGACAGCAATTAACGGTGTATGCGAGCGGATGATGGCCTCGAAATCACGCAACGGGCTTTCGGTGAGCAACGCGCCTGGTTGCGTAAACAACGGTGATGGCTGGTTAAAGCCGGATGCCATTTTCTGCTCGACTCAATCCAACTTGCTGGCGCTTTGCAAGACAAAAACAGGCTGCTTAGGCCGGGACCCGAGCAGATAATCAACCGGGTATCGGACATGCAATCCAAGGTGTCTCCGTAAAATACACGACATCTGTCCTAAGTAATTTCGGAAGTTGTAACTGCCGGGCAATCTAACTATGATTGAGCAACGATTTCCCAACTGAGGGGTAGTAGGCTGGAGGATGTGTGGCAACAATTCGATGAAAAACTTGGCGCTTTTAAGCTGCGCTCGTTCAGGCCAAATCCTGCGCGGCGTTGGCAGCGCAAAAACCGAGTCAGGTGATGCAATGATGAGTGGGGCAAGGCCAGGGCCGGGTGTGGGTCTTGGGCATACAAAATGAAGCTGGTGTATCATGAAGACGTTGTTGGTTCTGACGCAACACCCGGCCCTTGCCGAGCAGCTAAGTGCTGCCGTTGACTCGGCCCGGTACCGCGTTGTGCATCGTGCAAGCATCGAAGAAGCCGAGCCATTGCTTGCGCATGGATTACCGGATTTGTGTATAGTGGACGTTGAGTCTGCCCAAGTACAAGGCCTCTGGCAGTTAGAAAAAATTCGTCGGTACCTACCGAACTGTCCGTTGCTTGTTTACACCGGTTTGCCTGCGTGGGAATGGGAAGAAGAAGCGTATCTGCTAGGCGGTGTGGGTTTTGTGCGCAAGCCGGTCCGTTCTGGATACTTGAATGCCGTGCTCGAACATGTAATGGGCAGCTGCGCAATCCCTCAAGCCGGGGCTGTTGTTGGGCAAGGCCCGTCCGCCAAGGACAATCTCACTCAAGCCGGGCCGGTGCCTGGAGACAGAGCCGAGGCTGTGCAGACTGTAGCGCAGAGCCTCAAGCTCATGCGCGATGTGTGGGCTGTACTGTCGCAAACGTTTTGCGCGGAGGAAATGCTCAAGCAATTCATGCTCAGGCTGCGCGAGATAATCGGCGTAAACCGCGTGGTGTTGTTCCTCCGGCAGCTTGGGCTCGCTGGTGTGACACCAGAACGACAGGTTGTGCCGATGAACCAGATGCGACTTGCGTATGCGATTGGGTTACCTGCCGAGCTGCTCCGTACGGTACAACTGTCTTTTGACGAGGGCATCGCGCGGCTTTTAAGCCGATTAGGCCGGATTCTGCACAGTAACAGTCCCGAGGTACGCGCCGATCCAGTGGCGACAAAAGAGTTCGAGTTACTTGGTGGACAGGTTGCAGTTCCGATCTTCGACCAAGAACGACTGGTTGGGATGGCCATTTTTGACCGTAGGCTTACCGGTGAACAGCTCAGTAACACGGAGCTTGAATTGATCTTTCATCTGCTGGAGCGGCTTGGTCTAGCGCTCAAAAATCTGTGGTTGCACGAGCAATTGGCTGCAAACAACGAGATCCTGACCGAGATTTTGCGTGAGCTGTCAACCGGATGTGTTGTGATAGACCGTGACCTGAAGATCTTGAACTTCAACCGCGCTGCACGGCGGCTTTTGCCAAAAACCAAACGCATAATTACCGAGCCTGACTTTGCTGATCTACCACAGGCGCTCGGCAATAAAGCATACGAAGTGTTGAAAACCGGCACTGCATCTGGCCCGTTCAAGTTCGAGCTCGAAGACGCGCCAGGCACAATTTTCAATGTTAACATCGTGCCGCTGTTCACACAGGATAAGGTCACTCCTAGTGCGGTCCTGTTGACGGCCGAAGACCTGACCCAAGCGGAAAAACTAAAACAACTCGAAATCGAAGCAGCAAATCTGCGATTGATCAAGGCCATGGCCGACAGGTCTGCGCACGACATCGGCAACGCGCTGGTGCCACTGTCTGCGCACCAGCAATTGCTGAAGCAAAAAGCCGAAGACCCGGAGTTTATCAGTTCGCTCGACGACGCTCTGGCGGAAGGTGTCCGACGGATCGCACGTCGTGTCGAACAGTTGCGGTTCCTTGCCAACGACGAACTTTCAAGTTCGCAACGGATCGCGTTGCCGAAGTTGATCGAAGACGCGTTTACCCAGGCACGAGACCATTTCCGGACCGAACATACGGAACTGACCTTTGGCAAACCTACACGTGCGGTAACTGTTATGGGCGATCCCGATGCGTTGCGTTGGGCATTGTTTGAGATCATTTTGAATGCACTTCAAGCCAACCCTGCTGAAGCGCGCGTTCAAGTGCGGCTCGAGACAAAGACACAACCCGACGGCGCAGAGGCCGTGCAAATCGAGATCGAAGACAATGGGCCTGGGTTTGCCGAGGAAGCTGTCAAAAAAGCCGGTACACCGTTTTGGACGCGGCGCACGGTCGGTATGGGCCTTGGCCTGGCGGTGGCGCGAAAAATTATCCAGCTACATTGCGGCAGACTTGAAATTCAGCCTCAAAAAGAAAGCCGAGGCGGTGTAGTTAGCATCTTGCTGCCGACCAGCCCTGACGACACCGTTGAGTCGTCGGGTCCTGTTAATGGTGCACGGGCAGCGCAGCGCAGCGCTTAAGCTACAATCCAGATCAGAAGCTCAATTTGTGCCTGGTTGGGCTGAGTTACCGTCGGGTTGTGTGCGTTCGTTGCGGTTTGCGCGTGAGTTGCGGGGCTCCTGATTCCGCCGGCGCGCGTTAGGCTCGATCCTGCCGATTTCAATCTTGCCACAATAAAAATCGTCAAACAACGCGTATGCATCGGGATCGTATTTTCTGAGGCCTGCCGGACCTGGCTCCGGTTTGGGGTCTTTCATGCCCAAGTCGCCGTGCGTGCCGAAATACCACATCGTCAGCTCGGCAAAAAACTCATCCGGATTCGACCCTGCGTATGAGCCGACCCACAGACCTTTTGTGGTCGAGCGCCGGTATTGCTCGTCAAACAGTCTACGGACATTCTGCGGCAGACCATAGTTGCGGAGGCAATGTGCAAATTCGTGCAAACAAATGTCACGACCAAAGTACCGATCTTCGGGCAACCGAAGCAGGTTTTCCTCGCCACACGAGGTGAGCCGCCCGCCCATGCCGCGGGTCCGTTGGTCGCGGGTTAACCCACCGTATTCGGCCAACGGTTTGCCTTTGTCATGTTGCCATTCTGGCAGGTCGGTTGTGACCTGTGTCCGGCCGATGATGTGTAACGCAACGCGCGCATCCAGAAGGTTAGACAGCACCAGCGGTTGTTTGGGGATGAGATTGCTGAACATCAACGAAAGCCTGTCATAAGCCGCGTAAAGTGCCTCGTCAGATACAACCGCGTGCGCCTTGATCGGTATGCCGTGAAAATCGAGTACCTTCGAGAAGAAACCTTGTTCAGGTTCGTCCAGCAAGAGGATCTTCGGGCGGCTTGGCACGGCCGTGGCCGGATCTGCGCCGTGTGCCTGAGCAGGTACAAGGATTAAAAGTGCAGCCGGTACCACCAAAGCAACTGCAAATACGGTTCGGATAACCAGCCTGCAAAATTGCCGTAATGCAATGCCGAGTGAATTACGGTTGTTTTCTGACTTTTTGGATTCGCACGCCATAAACGCCTCCTGCCCAGGTTTCAGGTGAAGCCTGAATTTTGACTGTGACATTTGTTTTGCCGCACAAAAGGGCTGCGGAAAGCTGAAAAACGCGATCGTAAAATTCGCCGGGTTTCGCCGCACTGAGTTCCTCAGATGCAATCTTTTCGCCGTCAACAAAAACATCAAACCGCCGGCCAAAATCGCTCCCCCAATAAGTAAGTACCAGTTCTTGAGGTTCGTCGGGCAGTACTTTCAAGTCCCATGCAAACCAGCCGCCTTCGGCAGCGTCGCGGTACATGCGCTCGCCGAGCCTGCCAGTGTGTGAACGTTGCCCGCGATAGTTGTGCGCGCGTTCATCTGCTGCATCGCCGGGCACGACCAAGTCAACAGTGCGACTCCGGATTTCCTTCAATTGCGTTTGCTCGGCTTGATAAACCTCGCGATGCGTAACCCACTCTGCAGGTGCAAAACTGTCCCAGTACACCTGATAAGGCCGGTTGTAAATTTTGTAGAATGGCTCAAGGAGAACCTCCACACCATCACCACTAGGCCGGCGGAAAACCGCGGGTGAACCGACGAAACAGTTGGGTTTGCCTGACACAGGTTTGAGGTTTTCGAGCGCTTTTTGTTTGGTGCCAACCACCGCTGGGTAAGGCGGCTCAACAGCCGCAGCCGCCAGCACAACCGGACCACAAAGAACCGCGAATCTGTTTGTGTTGTCTGCAAATGCTTCGGTGTAGAGCGGAAACGGTATCGCCAGGCAAACGGTGTCGCCACTTCGCCAGGTCCGATCCAACACAATCCAGTTGCCAGGGCCAGTCTTGACCGGCTGTTTTTTCCCGTTGAGCGTGAGTATGACCCCTCTTTTAGCCCAACTAGGATACCTGATGTTCAAACTGAACCGGACTGGGACCGCGCAGTTAAAAGTGAGTTTTGTCGCAGGCTCATCCGGATAGCGTGTTTGCTGTCGGACAACCACCCCTTTCTGTTTCCAGTCCAATTCGGATGCGACGAACAACACAACGTAAAGCGCGTTGTCACCGTGAAAATAGATGCTCTCGCCATATTTGCTGTGGTTTTCAATGCCCGTGCCTGTGCAACACCAGAACGAATTGTACGGCTCGCCGAACCGTTTCCAACCGCCTGCGCGCAATGGTACATAGTAACATGTCATGCCGGTCTCAGGGTTTTGCGAAGCAAGTATGTGATTGTACAGAGCGCGTTCGTAGAAATCGGCGTACTCGACGCGCGGCTCCCAGCAGAACAGGTGCCGCGTGAGCTTGAGCATGTTGTAAGTATTGCATGTTTCGGCCGTGTGCCAACCCATGCGCGACAGCCGGTTTGTATCAACGAAAACCTCGCCGTCGCTGTTGCCGCCGATGACATACGAGCGGTTCCTAACGACCGTGCGCCAGAAAAATTCCGTTGCACTGCGGAGCTGCGCGTTGCCTGTGAGTTCGTACTGGCGCGCCACGCCGATAAACTTCGGGATTTGCGTGTTTGCATGTAGCCCGGTCAGATTGTCCTGGCCTTGCTGGGCCGGGCCGATGACTTTGTGATGGTTGAACCTGAGGGCAACGGTCAGGTACTTTTTATCCCCTGTTAGCGCGTACAAGTTTGCCAATGCCTCGTTCATGCCGCCGTACTCGGTATCAAGCACGGCCTGCATCTGCTCGTCTGTGAGCCGGTCGGTCCGGCTGATCAGCCAATCTGCAAATTTGCAAGCTACATCGAGCGCTTGTGTATTCCTGCAATGCACGTACACATCCAATAGGCCAGCCAAAATTTTGTGCAGAGTGTAGTACGGCGCCCAGACGCGTTGGCCGGTCTCGACTCGCTCGATGAACGACTCGGGGAACGCGCTCAAGTACCCTGTGCCGAGCTTGGCTTGGCATTCGGCAAGCCCCACAACAACAGCATCGGCTTTGAGCTTGTAAAGATTGTTTGCTGAGCTTGCGTACATCATCGCGCAGCCGCTCAAGTAATGACCGACGAAATGGCCACGCAGCTCGACATTGGGCCGCTCCCAACCACCAAGCGGTTGCGCAGTCGAAGGCAGCCCGGCATTGACACGAAAATTGTGCAACAACCTTTCAACATCGAGAAACAACAGGTACTTGCCGTTCTGTTCCATTGCGTGTTTGAACGGTCCGTCTAGAATGCGCACATCTTCGAGTGCGAATGGTCGCGTTCCAAATTGAACAACCGGTTGCACCTTTGGCGGGCCAGGCAGCTCATTCGTCTGGGCGCCCACATAAACACCGATGTTTATCAACCCAACTACTGCAACTAGACGGAATTGTTTGGCGCAGCCCATTGCACAACGGTTTTTCCGCTCTTTTTATCCAAGCGCAGCTTTCATAGCAACCAAACTGTTTGCTGTTTATCTATACGTACTTGATCCCCCGAACCGCTGTTTCTTGAGCACAAACGCGTGATCTTACGCTGTCGGATACTCTTGAACCCGAACAACCGGACTCAACTTGGGACCGCACGCTGCCCCGAGTGCGGTTCTGTGCGCCCTGGAGCAAAACCAAAACAAAATTGTTCCCGAACCGACCAGCATGCTGGCGCGTAAAGGGACTGGACGCAGGGTGTGTGCGGCGACACCTGGGATAAGTGTGCTCCCTTAATCGAGTTTTTTCGGGTTCAGTGGGCTAGGCAGCGCGTTGCTCGCTGCCAATGCAACAGTGCGCACGCAGTTTGCGCCCTGTCTTTTGGCAATGCTACAATTCCAAACCGTAATGATTTCTTCCGCATTTGCATGGCAAACCGACCCATGCAGAATCACATAGGCAAGAAACCGTCGGTGGATACGCATGCGCTGTCACAGCCGAGGTCGGTTCTACGGACGTTTGCAGATCAGTCTGGCTTGCGCGCCAGACAGCCCAACTGGCCACCTCAACCTAAAACGCGCGCCACAAACGCCGCCTTGTGGTGATCCCACACGGAGCGCCAAAAGATTTTGGGCCAATGGATAGCAAAATTTTTTATTGCCTAAACCTGGCTGGAGTGTAGTTTGTAGGACCTTGCGTTTTCGTGGTGAGGTCAAAAGTGAACGCGGAACTTTGCAAAAAAGCTCTGGAAAAAGTCGGTAATCCGAACATTTTGATTAACTTGATAGCGCGGCGTGTACGCCAGTTGAATGCTGGCTCAGGTCCGCTGAGTCGGCCTTTGATTTCGAACGGGCAAAACTTGGAACCGGTTGACATTGCGCTGCGCGAGATCATTGAGGGCAAAATCAGTTGGGAACAGCCCGAACCAGTCGAGCTGATCCAGCCCGTGCCAAAGAAACGCAGAAGGCGCTGACGTGCCGGTGCGCAAGACAGCTTGGGTTGGGCAGTTCTGCAGCTTGTCGGCAATCACAGTATGTCAGTAATTTGCACGGCAAGGGCGACATAGTTACAAACCCGAAAGCACGACGCGATTTTCATATACTCGAGACGATCGAGGCTGGGATCGTGTTGCGCGGTTCGGAGGTTAAGTCGCTTCGCGCAGGCAAAGGCCAGATCAACGACGCTTACGCGCGCGTTCAAGACGGTGAGGTGTTTTTGCTTAATGCGCACATCCCCGAATACGCCCAGGCAAACCGCCAAAATCACGAACCGAAAGCACCGCGCAAGTTGCTGCTGCACAAGCGCGAGATACACCGGCTGGATGAACTGACGCGCGTGAAGGGCAACGCGCTCATCCCGCTGTCTTTCTACTGGAAAAACGGCAAGGTCAAGGTTGCGCTTGCAGTTGGCCGTAGCAAAGCACAATACGATAAACGCGAGGAACTGAAACGCCAGCAGGCTGAGCGCGAGCTAAAACGCGCCACAATGCGACGCCCTCCTGGCAAAAAATAAACGGCGGCGTTTTTTGGCGATCAATTTGGGCTGCCTGTACGTTGGCTCTTCGGTTCACCGAAGCAAAACAAAAAAGCGGGGCGAAGAATTGCCCCCCGCTGAAATCGGCCTTGGGTATTGGTCAAGCCTTTGCTTCAGCAGGTTGCCAGTTGCGTTTAGGCGGTTTAACGATCAGGCCTTTCTTAATTGCGCGCGTCGAAACACGCACATAACGCACCTGCCCGTCAATAACAGCCTTTACTCGCTGCAGGTTCGGCAGGTATCGCCGCCTGTTAATGGCAGTGACGTGCGTGCCAATACCGCCCTTTTTCTTGGGCTTACCGCTGCGCCATACTACATTGCCCTTGCGCGGGCCGCGTCCAGTTAATTCACAAAAACGTGCCATAACAATTTGAACCGCACCTAACTTAGCAAGCGGCCGTCCAAATGCAAGCATCCTAATTCGCAATTTTGAGTCGGCACAATCAAGCAGATTTGTTTTTCGCCTTTCGAGTGCGATGTTTTTCGGCTACCGTGGGCGGCGTGCAGCGCGAGTTGCTCAAAAACGTAAGCCGAGTCGTTGTCAAGGTTGGCACCGGAGTGCTCACCAACAACACGAACCGGCCCGATCCCAACCAAATGCAACAGTTAGTTGCGCAGGTCGCTCATCAGCGACGTGCCGGAAAAGATATTGTGCTGGTGACCTCAGGTGCAATTGGCTCAGGAATGGGTTTGCTCGGGCACACACGCAGACCGACCGAGCTGGCAGAGCTTCAGGCATGCGCTGCAGTGGGACAACTCCAGCTCATGTCGGTGTACCAGCAATTGTTTGCCCGGTTTGACATCCCAATCGCACAAGTATTGCTAACGCACGAAGACCTTGAACATCACGAGCGGCATTTGAATGCGCGCAACACATTAATCACGTTGCTCGAACACGGCGTTGTACCAATAGTGAATGAAAACGACGCAGTGTCATTTGCCGAGATCAAGTTCGGCGACAACGACAAGCTCTCGGCGCTGGTGACTGCGTTGTTGCCAGCCGACCTGCTTGTGATTTTGACCGGTGTCGACGGTGTGATCGAAAACTATGGCCGACCAGACGCGCGCCTTATACCGTTGATCGAGCGAATTGATCAACACGTCAAAAACATCGCAAAAGGCACAACCAGCCCAACGTCAGTCGGCGGCATGGCCTCGAAAATCGAGGCTGCGCAGATTGTAACTCGCTCGGGCATCCCACTGGTGATTGCTTCAGGCAAAAAGACAGATGTGCTCGAACGCATCCTCAAGGGCGAACAAGAAGGCACATTGTTCGTGCCGCATCCTCGGAAATTGAAAGGACGCAAACGTTGGATCGCGTTTTTTCACCATCCGAAAGGCACGCTTTACGTTGATGAGGGGGCAAAAACGGCCCTGCGCGAACGTGGCAAAAGCCTGCTACCACCGGGTATCACTCGATGTGAAGGCAATTTCGCCACTGGCGATGTGGTCCGGATCTGTGATGCCGACGGTACTGAGTTTGCGCGTGGCATAACCAGGTTCAGCGCTGAGCAAATTCAGACAGGCAAACTCAGTCGGGTTGAAGTTGTGCACCGTGATGACATGGTGATTTTATAGGTGTAAAACCGTTGAACTGTTAAAGCGTAAGAGTTGCCAGGCTCAAATCGGCTTATCGCAAATCAAGCAGTGACAGTTCAACGGTTCAACGAGTCGATCGTCAATCAATACCAATGAGAACGAAAAACAAACCTCCAATTGAAGATGTCTTGCGTGTTGTTGCGCAGTTGCGCGGCCCAGGTGGATGCCCTTGGGACCGACAACAGAACCACAAATCAATTTGCAAACACGTCATCGAAGAAGTGTACGAACTGCTGGACGCCGTTGAAGCCGAGGACGACGAGGCCATTCAAGAGGAACTTGGCGACCTGCTGTTGCATGTGGTGTTTCACTGCCAGATTGGCAAAGAACGGCGTGCATTTGATTTTGACACCGTATGCCGTAAACTGGTGCGTAAACTGGTACGCCGTCATCCACATGTTTTTGGCAACGTTAAGGTCGGCAGTATTGACGAAGTGTGGGCCAACTGGGAAAAAATCAAACGCGCAGAAAAGGAAAGCACACCGCATGTGCGCAAGTCTGCCCTGGACGGTATCCCGCGTCACCTGCCCGCACTGATGCAGGCTGAGAAACTGGTAAAGAAAGCGCGCAAGGCACAGTTGTTAACCGACGGCAAAACACACTGCAAAGCCGTGTCTAAATCAATGATTGCACGTCGCCTTTTTGAACTGGCTGACCTTGCGCAAGCTCGTGGTTGGTCAGCGGAAGAATTGTTGCGCGCAGAGCTTCGCCGCCGCGAGCAAGCATTGCGCAGAATTGAACTACGCAAGCAGAAAAAGCCAGCTTGAAAGACCCCAACCAGCGCGACCGCAAACCCACACCTAATAGACTGCAATAGTCCCGACGCGGCTAATGGGAATGAACTGGCCGTTGCCGATGTATTGCAGCTCGATTGCAGACAGTCGCATCCCGGCTATGTAGCCTGCTGTACCCGGCGTGGTTGTGGCCTGCGACGAAACGTAAATCTGGCCGTTGCTTGGCACTGCAGCAATTGTGCTGCCATCGCCAGAAACGGCTACGCAGGTCCACGCAATGTCACTAGGTGCGCCTGTGCGAATTGCCCAACTGTTGCCCGAGTCGGTCGAGACATAGATTCCTCCGGGTGAATGTACAGCCGCCATGCGCGTGCCGTCTGCAGAGCATGCTACGGCCGTCCACTGCAGCAGCGGGCTTGCAGCAGCTTGTGCCCAGCTCGCACCCCCGTCCATAGATAGGTACAATGTGTCGCTAGGTACAGCGGCAATCATCCTCGATCCGTCTGCTGAACACGCAACTGCGACCCAATTCCGAGTTGGTCCCCGTGCTGTCCAGGTAACGCCCGCGTTTGTCGAAATGTATATCTGGCCGCCGTATGCTGCCGCAACCAGGTTCGACCCGTTGGCTGAGCATGCAACTGCCACCCATGCACGCGCACTTTCACGGGCTGTCCACGACTGGCCAGAGTTGTACGAAGTGTAGATCTGACCACCGTTTACCGTGGCAACCAGGTTCACCCCGTCAAGCGAAGACGCCACCCCGCTCCAATTCCGATTGTTTTCGCGCACAGTCCAACTCACGCCACCGTCGCCCGAGGTGTATATTTGGCCGCCGCTCACCACTGCAACCAATTTCTTGCCGTCGGCAGAACTTGCAACCGCCTGCCAATTGCGTGAATACCCGTACGCCGTCCACCCGACACCATAATTAGTTGAAACGTAGATCTGCCCCCCATACACCACTGCAACGATGGTCCTGCCATCTGCTGAGGCTGCAACCCCACGCCAATTCCGAGTCGTCTCGCGGGCTGTCCAGCGTGCGCCAACGTTGTCAAGCAGGTTACCCACGTAAATGACCTGCCCGGCGTTTTGCCGGATGATCCAACCCGCGGCCCCGCTAGCCGAGACACGGATGGTCTCACCAACCTTCAGCGCAGCCGACTGCGGTAATGTAACCACAACCGCCACAGCATCATTGGTGGCAAGATACCAAGTATTCGGCTGCGCTTGGGTTGCCGACCCGATGGGGATTGCATCAAACACACGGCCGGGGACATTGGTCAGGCCAGCGCCGTTGCCCACAAAGCCCGATGCCCTAACTGTCCCGGCGAAAGTAACGCTCCTATCCAAAAGCGCAACGTTGGTTGAAAGAACCGAGTCCGGCAGCGTGCCCACCAAGTTTGTAGCCTGAACAACCCCGGTGAGGTTTGAAGCCATAAGCGCCCTGAATGTCCAGAGCGAATACGGCGCCGCTGTGATTCGTTGACGCGGAGCCAAGATTACATAAGCGTTGGTCTCACCGTACCGCCTGATACCGATCTCGAGCCAGCGCGCGCCGCCGTCGAAACCGCCAAGGCCAAAATCAAGCTGAACAGTAAACAATCCATTGCTGACCTGCACGGGTGCAATCGTAATCGGGCCGCCCACAACGCTCGATCCTGTCGGCGCGCTGTGAAGAGTGAATTGCATGTCGAAATTACCGTCCGCTGCGAAGCCACCCGACTGTAGTCTGCCCTGATACGTGAACACCGACTGCTGCGCAACTACAGCCCACGAGCCGACGATATGAATGCCAACTGCCAATCTAAGCAACAACTGAGCTAAACCGGGTTGCATGAACAGTAGGGTGCCTAAAATGTTCACTTCAAACAAGGAAGGTTTTTGCTTACCTCTGGATTGACGCCCATTTTCGAACAAATTGTTCAACTCGTTTAGTGGCATGCGCTTTGGCACCCTTGCATTGGGCGCATTAAAAAAGCGGTCGAACCGAGTCGTAATATGCAACACTAACTCCGGCCAAAATGTGAATCGGAGTGTTCGGATACTACACCAGTGTGCGCTCAAAATTTCCCGGGCCAATGTGTTGCTCGACAACCAAAAACAATCGTGTAGGTTTCATCAAAAATTTTCTATGACTGACCCGCGTTACAAGAAGCTCGCCAAACTGATCGTGCGTTATTCGCTCGGCCTTCGTAAAGGTGACAATGTGCTTATCGAAATCACAGATGCACCGGATGAATTTGCCGTCGAGTTAATGCGCGCGACCCAAGTAGCAGGCGCACGAGCGTTTGTCGAGGTGCGTCACAGCCGGCTCAACCGCGAGATACTGCGCCAGGCAGACCAATCCAAGGCCACGCTGATACGCGACGTTGAACTTGCCAGAATTAAAAAAATGCAGGCCTATATTGCCGTGCGCGGCGCAAACAATATTACTGAAACCTCCGATGTGCCCGCCGATAGACTTGCGCTTTACACACGGATTATGCGGCCAGTGTTAGAGTGGCGCGTGCGCAAGACGCGCTGGTGCGTTTTGCGCTGGCCAACGCCAAGCATGGCACAATCGGCCGGCATGAGCACCGAGGCGTTTGAAGATTTCTTTTTCGACGTGTGTACACTCGATTACGGGCGAATGGCCCGGGCAATCAAACCGTTGCACCAGCGCATGCTCAAAGCTGACCGCGTGCGTATCACAGGCCCGGGCACCGAACTGACCTTCAGCATAAAAGGCATCGGCGCTGTACCATGCGTCGGAACACGGAACCTGCCCGACGGCGAAGTGTACTCGTGCCCGGTCAAAAACTCGGTTAACGGCACGATTCAGTTTAATGCACCAACTGTGTACGCAGGCACAAAGTTCGAAAACATCAGACTCGAATTCAAGGCCGGCAAAATTGTCAAGGCAACCTGCAGCGACACAAAACGGTTGAATCAGATCCTCGATACAGACGCAGGCGCGAGGTATGTGGGCGAGTTTTCACTCGGATTCAACCCGCGCATACTCAAACCGATGTGCGATATTTTGTTCGATGAAAAGATCGCCGGTTCGTTACACCTGACACCCGGACGCGCTTACGACGAGTGTGACAACGGGAATCGCTCCGCTATACACTGGGACATGGTGCTCATCCAGCGGAAAGAGTACGGTGGCGGCGAAATATGGTTCGACGGCGAATTGATCCGTAAAGACGGTTTGTTTGTGCCGAAAGACTTACGTGGGCTTAACCCGGAAAAGCTTACCTAAAGGCCCGCGGCATTGTAAACGAACGGCTGGCACGCCGCGCCCCCGGCCGAGAAACCCCATTCTAGAGCGGTTTCTTGAGCATATCAAGAAACGATTTCATCGCCGGCGACATCACCTTGTTCCGCTTGTAGATAACCCCCCAAGGCCGTTCTAGCCCTTTCTCATCGAGCTTGATTGCAACGAGTGTGTGTTTCTCGACCTCCTGCGTAACGGTTGACAGCGGCACAATGGCAACACCGGCGTCTATCTCAACAGCACGTTTGATGGTCTCGACATTGTCGAACTCCATCGCCTTTGTGATCTTGACCCGGCGCGACCTGAGGAATTTGTCAATCGCCACGCCAGTTGGACTATCAGCCTCGAAACAGATCAGTTTCTGGCCGTTGATATCTTTCAGCCTGACACTCTTGCGTTTGGCCAGCGGATGATGCGGATGACAAATCAAAACGTATGGCACCTTACCAATCTGCACGGTCTCAATCTGCGTATCCCGATACGGGTATGCCACCAACCCAAAGTCAGCCGCATTACTCAACACGTCTGCATAAACCTGATTTGCACCGCGGTATTCAACCTGTACGTTCACGGTTGGGTAAGTTTGCATGAACTTCTTGATATAGCCCGGCAGGTCGTGCAAACCGATACTGTAAATTGAGCTCACACGGATCGTGCCGCAAATTATGTTCTTAAGCTCTTGCATCTTTGCATGCAAAGCGTCGTATGTCTGCACGATCTGTTTGCTGAACTCGTAAAGCACATGTCCCTCGGGTGTGAGCCGGAAATTTTTCCTGCTGCGCTCGACCATCCGTGCCCCGAAATGTCGTTCAAGCGCACTTACTTGCTGACTGATTGCCGATTGGGTAACACCGTTAATTTCTGCGGTTTTGGTAAAGCTCTTTGTTTCGGCGAGGTCACAAAAGACCTTCAAACTCTCAATTTGCATGCGGCTAATAAGCACAACTTACAGGCACAAGTCAATACAATAACCGGTTACAAACTGGATTCCGTCAAAACAACATTCAGCGGCAACCCCGGCAAAGGCCAGTGCGGTTGGGCATTGACAGTTGGCCTACCCCATATTTTAGCGCGTGCAGGTCTCATTCTTTGCCGCGCAACTTTCTTGTTTTGTCTTAGCCGCAGATTGCTCTATGAGAAACCTGCCTGGACATTAGATGACAGACTATCGGCGTGCAGATTTATAACGGGCAGTTTCGTGATTGAATTCGCGCCGGCACGAGTTATACTTATGACTCTGGCAACGGCCCGGGCAGACTGATTCGAAAGCTCCTGGCCGGCAATAGAGTTATGAAAATACAAGTACTGAAATCGAAAATCCACCGTGCATGCGTAACGGGGTGTGACCCTAATTATGAGGGTAGCCTGAGCATTGACCAAGACCTAATGGAACAGGTCGGGCTGCTGCCGTATGAGCGTGTGCTGTGTGCCAACTTGGCAAATGGAGAACGGTTTGAGACCTACGCAATACCAGCCCGGCGCGGCTCACGGGCAATCGTCCTGAACGGCGCAGCAGCTCTTTTGGGCAAGGTAGGCGACCGGCTGATCATCATGAGCTTTGCCATGGTTGATGAAAGCGTGGCTAAAACATGGATGCCACGCTGCGTTGCACTAGACGCAAACAACGCCGTGATCGAAAAGGCCGTTGTGCAAACGCCACAGCCCAAGGCTGACAAACAAAAAGTGCGCCCAGGCAAGCGCGCGTAAGCTGGCAACTGCTACACACCCTAATTTCTGTCAGATGCAATACACTACCGCTGAAATAGCAAGACAGCTTGGAGCCGAGCTGCAAGGCGACGGCTCAGTTGTACTTACTGGCATTGCACCTGCAGATTCAGCTCGGGCAGGTGAGCTGACCTTTGCCGAAAACGAAGACTACTTCCAACGGGCCGAGGCAAGCGCAGCTTCGGCAATTCTGGTGTCAGGAAATTACAACTCCAAATCCAAGGTGCTCATTCGGGTGCAGAACGCGCGTGTTGCACTTGCAAAGGCTATGTTGCTGTTTTACCCGGAAAAGAATTTTGCCCCGGGCGTGCATCCAACAGCCATTGTGTCAGCATCGGCCCAAATAGCTTCCAGTGCATATATCGGACCGTACTGTGTAATTGGCGAAAATGTACGGATTGGTGAACGTACTGTGTTGCATGGCGTAGATTGGATCGGCGACGAATCATGTGTGGGCGATGAGGTTATTGTTTTTCCAAATGTGACGGTTTATCCCAGAACCCGGATCGGCAATCGTGTTCGCGTGCATGCCGGCAGTGTTATTGGCTCAGACGGTTTCGGTTACGTACTTGACGAAGGTGTACATCGCAAAATTCCACAGGTTGGTCACGTTGAAATAGGCGACGACGTTGAGATAGGCGCAAACGTGACAATAGACCGCGGTACACTTGGCCCCACCAAGATCGGCCGCGGCACCAAAATAGACAACCTGGTCCAGATCGCACACAACGTAAGCATTGGCGAAAACTGCATTGTGGTTGCACAAGTCGGCGTAGCTGGCAGCACACAGATCGGCAATTATACAACTTTGGCCGGACAGGTGGGGTTGGCCGGGCATTTGAAGATCGGCAACAGGGTGATAGTCGAAGCCCAATCGGGTGTCATGCGTGATATCCCGGACGGCGAAAAAGTGCTAGGCACACCTGCTGTGCGTGATGCAGACGCAAAACGTCAGTTGGTGGCGATACAGCATTTGCCCGATCTGCTGAAGCGCGTGAGTGCAATTGAGAAAAAACTCGGGCTCAAAGCCGGCATCACACAGTTGGCACCGTAGCTGACGTAGCTTTTTTGTGGAGTTAAAGAAAAAGGCCTAGTGACCTACAACAAATTTAACCATTTGAAAAACCATGAAACGTACATACCAACCATCAAGAATTAGGCGCAAACGTCAGTATGGTTTCCTCGCCAGACGCGCCACAAAAGGCGGCCGAGAAATCTTGCGCAGGCGCAGACGTAAAGGACGAAAACGGCTTACCCCTGTTTGACCCACAACAAGCGAACTTACTTAATGCAGGTTGACCCTTGCAAACAGCTTCGGTTGCGACCTCGGATGCGACTCAAGCGTGGCGCCGACTTTAAGCGCATACGGATTGAGGGCAAGCGCATTGCCATCGGTTGTTTGCTATTAAACTGGCTTACACCGGCACCGGCCCAGCACACACGGTTTGCAGTGGTGGTAAGCAACAAGCTCGGCGGAGCCGTCGTTCGCAATCGTGCGCGTCGCCTGCTGCGTGAAGCATTTCGACTTCATCAGCATGCGTTGGCAAGCCCGGTTGACCTTGTACTGGTGGCCAGACCAAGCATTATTGGCAAGAAATACGCCGAGGTTGAACGCGATCTCCTTGCTGCGTTACGCAGAGCTGGCCTAGTTAAAAATGACGAATCAAAAGGTTAAGATTGACGACACCCAAAGAACAGAGTGATAAAATAAGGTCGTGAACATGGTAAGCCAGACAGTAATTTGCGTGCTAAAGCTTTATCGCTGGGTGATTTCCCCGGCGAAAACCGCAATTTTCGGTCCGCTCGCCCGGTGCAGGTTTGTCCCGAGTTGTTCAGAATATTGCATCGAAGCCGTGCGCGCCCACGGGGTCATTCGCGGTGGCTGGCTTACATTGCGCAGACTTTGCCGGTGCCACCCGTTCGGCGGTTGCGGTTACGACCCTGTACCTGATGCAAAAAGCAATCCGTCAGCAGAACCGCAAGTGCACAATGTAGCCATGCATTCCCTATCATGAGGTGAAGCTCCACAATGGACCGTACATCAATCATCATACTTGTAATTTGCTTTGCGTTGTTCGTCCTGTGGACGGTTTATATGCAACGGTACTACCCGAGCAGGCCCACGCAACACAGGGCCGAAACCGTCCTTATAACGAATGCAGCCGGTACAAATCAAATCGGCGCTCCGTTGTCCGCACAGAGAATCCAGCCGGCAACGGCAACCACTGTTTCAACGTTTGTCCGTCCGGAAAAACCCGAGGCAATCGCCGTGCTGACAAATCAACTTGCGCGCTACACGTTCACCTCGCACGGGGGCGGCCTAAAATGTGTTGAGCTTGTGCGGTATCCACAGGCGGTTGGTTCAAAACACGCCGCCTCCACAAGCATTAATCAATTCGCATCGCTCAACACACAAGCGCCTGTACCAGTTTTGGCTTTGCTCGGTGATACCACAATCCAAGGCGACGGCCTGTTCGAGCTTGCGCAAACGCCCAAAGGTGTTGAAGCAAAGCAAACTCACACAAACGGGCTTATGATCGTCAAACGGTTCGAGCTGAGCACAAACTATTTGTTGGGTGCAACCATCGAGCTGCAAAACACAAGCACACAAACACTGACATTACCGCAGCATGAAATTGTGATAGGCACTGCCACCCCAATGGACGCCGAAGACGACGGGACATACGTGAACGTGCTATGGTACAACGGTTCGAAGGCAGAGCAAATTGACCGTGCGTGGTTCGAGAACCGCTTCCTCGGTTGTTTCCCAGGCACACCGCGGTCGGTTTACCACGGGGGTGCAACAAACATTCTATGGGCAGCGGTGAACAACCGGTTCTTTGCACTGGCAACCATGCCCAAGGAACCCGCGGCCGCGCTCGTGGCCATGCCGGTTACGCTGCCGCAGCCGGTCGGCGACACGCAACAAAAACGAAAAAGTACGGTGCGGTCGAACGTCGGGTACCAAGCCGCGCTGGTTAACCCAGAAATTACACTTGCTCCGGGCCAGGTCGTAACGCTGCAGTACCAGTTGTTTGCCGGTCCCAAAGAGTATCGCACACTGGCCCGCATTGGCGACGCATTTAACAACAATCTCCAGGCTATCATGGGTTTCGAACGCGTGCTGGGTGGGCGGTTTACCGCTTTTTTCGCCAAGCTGTTGTTGGTCTCGATGAACGGATTGCATGACCTGCTCCGGCTCGGTTACGGGTGGGTAATCATTATCATCACCTTCATCATCAAAGTGCTGTTCTGGCCGCTGACGCAAGTTAGCATGCGCTCGATGCGCCGCATGCAGGCGCTCCAACCACAGATCAAGGAGCTGCAAGAAAAATACAAAGATGACCCCGCCAAACTTAACCGCAAAATGATGGAGTTCTGGAAACAGAACAAGGTAAACCCGTTTGGCGGATGCCTGCCCATCCTGATGCAGATGCCGGTTTTTATCGGGTTTTACGTCATGATCCAAAGCGCAATTGAGCTGCGAGGCGCGCGGTTCCTGTGGGTGGGAGACCTGTCGAAACCCGACACGTTATTTCTTATACCTGGCGTGAACTTTATCCCGTTTATTAGTACGCCGGAGGGACTGCCATTTAATTTGCTGCCGCTTTTGATGGGCGCAACGATGCTCTGGCAATCGCACATGACACCCGTATCGCCGGGTATGGACCCGATGCAACAAAAGATGCTGCGCTGGATGCCGCTGTTTTTCCTGCTGTTTTTGTACAACTTTTCTGCCGGTCTAACGCTGTATTGGACAGTGCAAAACCTGCTCAGTATTGCGCAAATGAAATTGACAAAAACGCAACAAACTGTTCCTGTGACATCAGCAAATGCATCGGCTAAAACCGTACCGCTCAAGAAGAAGAAATGAAGGACAATTGTCCGGAGACGAGTCTTCGTTTTCGAGCATAAGCTTCAGAACCAACCCTTAACCACTTACACTCATCACGACACATGCCTGAACGATCAAAAGAAATCCTTGAAAAAATCCTCGAATTGCTCGGATTCACCGCCACTATAGAAGAACATACACTCGAAGAAGGCGTGCTTCTGGAAATTCAATCCGACGACGCAGGCCGGCTTATCGGTCGGGAGGGTAAAACACTGTCAAACCTGCAATACATCGTAAACCGGATGCTCTACAGGCAAGACCCTAACCTGCCAAAGGTAACACTTGACGTCGGCGGGTACCGCGCCAGGACGCGCGAGGCTCTGGTCAAAAAAGCCAAAGAAGCCGCTGAAAAGGTCCGGCGCTGGGGTGACGTGGTTGAACTGGAACCAATGAACGCATTCGACCGGCGTATTGTGCATCAGACGCTTAAAGACGACCCGGACGTCGAGACGCGCAGCGTCGAGGTCGAGGGCACAGACAAAAAAGCAATCTTGCTCCGCCCAAAACGCTAACCGACCGATTCCACAGGCCACAGGCAAAGACTTGAATCTCGTCCGGCCTGATTGTTGCAATACCCACAAGGCCGGTCAGTATGCAGGCAATTTGGGATCCATCTGCGCTAGCCATGCATCAAGGCCGCCTTTGACATTTTTGACATTTTTGAATCCGTGCGACTTCAGCAACGCAACTGCCTTGAGTGAACGCGTACCGGATTTGCACAACAGGTAAATTGTGTCGGTGGGTTTAAACTCGCTCAGTCTCCGTGGCAGCTCGCGCAGCGGTACAAGGGCTGTCCCGGGTAGGTGCACAATTGCGTATTCGGCCTGCTCGCGCACGTCAATGACCTTGACCCCGAGGCTGGGGTTTTCAAGCGCGTTTTTAAGTTCATACACGGTAACTTCGTCCGGGTCAGACGCGTTGTTTGCAGCTCGTGTCTCGAGCCGGCACCATCGCTCATAATCAATCAACTTGCGTATGCTCGGGTTTGCGCTACAAACCGCACAAGCAGGGTCACGCTGCAATTTTAATTCCCGCACACGCATCGTAAGTGCATCAAGCACAAATAGCCTGCCAATAAGTGTGTCTCCCTGGCCAATCAGGAGTTTCAGTGTCTCGGTTGCTTGAATGCACCCTATTATGCCGGGTAAAACACCTAGTACACCCGCTTCAGCACAGCTCGGGATTGCGTCTGGGGGCGGCGGTTCGGGATAAATGCAACGGTAACACGGTCCGCCAAGGCACGGCGCGAATACACTTGCCTGTCCTTCAAACCTGAAAACCGCACCGTAAACAAGCGGCTTTTTCAGCATCACACACGCGTCGTTTACAAGATACCGTGCGGGTAGATTGTCCGTACCGTCAACAATAACATCGTACTGAGCAATTATGTCCAGTGCGTTTGCACTTGTGAGTTTGGTTTCATGCGTTACAACCTGGATCGTTGGGTTAAGGCTTTGGAGCTTTTTTTTGGCAGAAACCGTTTTTGGCCTGCTTATGTCATTAGTAGTATGAATGATTTGTCGCTGTAGATTGGGCAACTCTACAACGTCAAAGTCAACGATGCCGAGCTTGCCAACACCTGCCGCAGCCAAATACATCAACACAGGTGACCCCAAACCACCTGCACCCACACACAATACACTGCCGGTGCAAATTTTCTTTTGGCCACTCAACCCCAACTCAGGCAAAATCACCTGGCGCGCGTACCGACGCAGTTGTTCGCTGTTCGACTCCATACACAAAATTGCCAGCGCAGGCACAAAAATAACTCGGTCAATGTTACAACAACAAATGCAAAACAGTAAAAAACAATTCCACAATTACAAAAAACTGCAACCCGACAACACGGGGGCCGCCTCCGCCAACGTTACTATGCCCGCGCCCGAAGTCGTAGCTGGACAAATTCGGCGTGTCACCAAGCTGCGACCGGCGCTGGCAATTGTGCTGGGCAGCGGGTTTGATGGTGTGCCCGGTGCACTCGAGCCGGAATGTAAAATTCCATTCGTTGAACTTGCTGGTTTCCCAAAAACTACTGTGCCAGGTCATGCCGGTGCGGTTTTGATCGGCCAGATGGCAGGCGTAGCTGTTGTGCTGCTTTCGGGCCGCGGGCATTTTTATGAAGGTTACTCGATGCAAACCGTCACATTCCCAATCCGCGTGCTTGCCGCGTTTGGGATCAAGACGTTGTTGCTTACAAATGCAGCCGGTGGTATCAACCGAAAATTTCGGCCAGGCGATTTCATGCTCGTGCGTGATCACATAAATTTTATGGGCGAAAATCCATTGCGCGGTCACAATGAACCAGGACTGCTGCAGTTCGTTGACATGACGTACGCCTACGACAACGAGTTGAACAAACTCATAAAAATTGCGGCGCGCACAGCCCATATCAAGCTTTGGTCGGGTGTGTACATTGCCGTTGCCGGACCAAGCTACGAAACACCGGCTGAAATCCGTGCCTATGCAAGGCTTGGCGCAGATGCAATTGGCATGAGCACTGTGCCGGAAGTAATCGTCGCCCGGCAATGCGGCATTCGTGTAGCCGCAATATCATGCATCACAAACCTCGCAGCAGGCCGTGCAAAAGAAAGCCTCTCTCATAAAGAAGTGCTTGATACAGCCAAAAAAGTCGGTCCCGCAGCAACTGCATTGCTGAAAAACTTCGTGCAACTGTACGCAAGCACCAAGTAACATAGTTGTTTCCATTGAGTCGTAGCGCGCGGCTGCGCTTAAGTAACCGAGCCAACGGCTACGCGTGGTTCACCGAGGAATTTTGTGAAAAATGAACTTTGCAGGGTTACCTCCAGCAAGATCGAGTTCAACAATGTAAAACCCGCCGTCTTTGAGCAGTTCGATCCCGGCTAACGCAGGGCAAAGCTTGACGTTAAATTTCCACCACACCTGTGCATCGTGCAATGCGGTGCTGAACCGCTTCACCGAGCTGCCGAGGAAATTTATCCGCGGCATACCAGCCAGCAACCGACTCTTCCAAAGCACAAGGTTCGAATGCAAATGCCCAATAAGAGTACACTCGATTTGACCAAGCCGTGCTCGTACGCTCTGCTGTTGCCACAAAAACGGCAGTGCACTCGGGTCGTGGCAAAACAAAAGCACCTTTTTGTCGTGTTCCAACGCCTCAAACGCCTTTGTTATATCCGCCAAGTGTTGCTCGCGCAGTTGAAACCAACGTTCTTTTTCAACCGAAAGCAGGTCCGGCTCAAAAACAGACAACGCAAGCATCGACGATGTCACGCCAATCAAAGCGTATCTGCCAAGGTCAACCTGCCAAAACGGGCGCAACCCTAGTGCAGCTGCTCGCTCGATGCTCGCCAAGCGCATGCCGCCGCGGTCGCCTGCAAGGCTAATTTTGCCAAGGTCATGATCGCCCAAGGCAACCAATACCCTGTCGCCAAAACGCTGGTGCAATTTATCCAAACACTCACAAGCACTTTGAAAAGCTGCGTCATCACTTAGCCCTAAGAAGGCCGAATCGCACGCAAGGTCACCTAGGCAAATCACATACTCGGCTGAACCTGCTCCGGCAATGAACCTGTCGAGCAGATAATTCAGGCGTAGCGGATACCGAATCCAAACTAAACTCCGGTAAACCTTGAGCGCGGCGCGTTTGACGGGGTTTTGCAAACCGACAAGCTCGAAACCGTGACCACGCGCCTGCTCTGCTGCACCCGCGTAGTGAATGTCACTGACAACTGCCAAGGTATAAACCCTGCGCATGCCCAATACGCATACATGCACAACGTCGACGCGTCACGGCTAAACATACTCCATGACGCACTAAGCAGGTAATAGTTGCGCTAGACCCGAATCCCTAGCCCTCGGACAACTTCGCCACCTGTCAGGTGAAATGGCCAGGTCGCATATATGCAGAAGGCAAACATCAAAAGTACTCAGCCACGCCACAATGCACGGCACTTCAAGTTGCAAAGGGGTAAAGGCACCAAACTTAGGCTTGCTTTTGGCAGTGCAGTTTGTGATTTTTGTGGCCAACATTTATGGCACACGTCAAATTGCACATTCCCGGCCCGGTCGAGGTAAGCGAAAAAACCCTACAAGCGTTTCGCTCGCCAATGATTGGGCATCGGAGCCAAGCCTTTAAAGACCTCTACGCAAGTATTCAACCGAAGCTGCAGCAACTGCTCTATACAAAACAACTCGTTTTTTTGAGCACGTCGTCGGCATGGGGTGTAATGGAGGGTGCAATACGTAACCTTGTTGCAAAACGCGTCCTCAACTGCATGTGCGGCGCGTTTTCTGACAAATGGCATGATGTATCGAAACGTTGCGGCAAAGAAGCTGAACCGCTGCAGGTGCCCTGGGGCTCACCAGTCCGGGCCGAGGCAGTTGATAAAATGCTCGCCACAGGGCGTTTTGATGCTGTCACCTTCATCCACAACGAAACATCCACTGGGGTAATGAGCCCTCTAGAAGAGTTTGCTGCGCTCAAAAAGAAATACTCAGACGTGATGTTCATTGTTGACTGTGTAAGCTCACTTACAGCCGTCAAAGTCGAGTTCGACGCGCTTGGGGTTGACGTAGTTCTGGCTGGCACACAAAAGGCACTTGCTTTGCCGCCAGGCATGACAATCTTTGTTTGCTCGAAAGCCGCCCTCGAAAAAGCTGCCACAATGAAAGACCGAGGTTATTACTTCGATTTCGTCGAGTTCCAAAAGAACGCCGAGCAAAACATGACACCAAGCACGCCTAGCATCGGCCACGTGTACGCGCTTGCATCTAAACTGGAGGATATCTTCGCTGAAGGCCTAGAAGCGCGGTTTGCCCGGCATCGAAAAACAAACCAAATGGTCCGTGACTGGGCTGCCAAACACGGTTTCACGCTATTCCCAGAGAAAGGGTTTGAATCCTTGACATTGACCTGCATCAACAATGGCGCAAAACCCGGCGGACGTGTTATTGACGTGCCCAAGTTCCAAAAACTGGTGCGCGAGCAGGGTTACCAGATCGACGGTGGCTACGGCAAAATCAAAGGCACAACCTTCAGAATCTCAAACATGGGCGACGAGACCGAGGAAAGTATAGCCCAACTTTGTGAGACACTGGACAAAGCCATTGCACAGCTATAGCAATGTCCTAAACCCGCAGTATCGGACGCAGCCGGCCCCTATGTGAAGCATGCCGTCCAGAGTTTATAATAGCCTCATATCTAGGAAGTTAGGCTGACTACGCCCTTAAAAATCGCCTTTTCGGCGGCTCTAAAGAGCAGCCAAAGTAAGCAATTTTTGGCATCGGATATGCAAAAGTATATTGACAGAACGGGTTGCCTGAATAAGATTGGCTCGGAACGACGGAGAAATTGAAACTGCGAATAAGTTTTGATATGAACGCTTGCCCAATACAACCCCAAGGCAAACCGAGCGCAGCTCGTGGGTTCACGCTTATTGAGCTGTTGGTTGTAATAGCAATAATTGCAATTCTGGCTGCGCTGCTTTTGCCCGCGTTGAACGCTGCCAAAGAACGCGCTCGGCGCATCAAATGCATGAACAACACGCGCCAGTTGGGGATTGCACTCTTCTCATACGCAGGCGATTACAATGATAATCTGCCCCGAGTGCCGAACAGTGAGTATAGCGGTGATTGGCCGCACGATTTGCCTCGGAATTTTGCGGACTTGATAGTGAATGCGGGCGCAAAACGTGAAGTGTTCTTCTGCCCAGGCCTTACTGCAGGCGTTAGCGAAATGGACATTAACCGTTGGTGGGAATTTAACGCCCAACGCCGCATCGTCGGGTTTGCTATGTACATACAGCGGACCCCCGACGACCGGCGTGGTTGGCCAACGGGTAACTCGCGGCCGGGCCAATGTTTCAATGGCTGCAGGTTTTACGGCCAATTAACGGAAACAAACAGGCCGTCCGCAGCCGAGATTATTACAGACGAAAACATGTCTATGAACAACACCGAGCCTTACAATTTCCGTGTGCCGAGTGATAATGTGCCCCAGTACTTGGGCAGCGCCTATAGACCACCACATTTGGGTAAAGGCGGCCTACCTGAGGGCGGCAATATTCTTTTCCTTGATGGACATGTCAACTGGCGCAAGTTCAAAGAAATGTTAGTACGGTATCGTTGTCCTTCGAGTAGCCAGCCGTATTACTGGTATTAACCGGTTTACACCCCCTACCTCAAAGTTTTTTTAGTTCGCAAAGTGCCCCCCGAAACGAATTGTGGGTGATTTTTGCGTTCGTGGGCGAAGCTCGTCACAACCTTCACCGAGTAACCGCGAACCCGTGCAAACCAATCGCATTTATCGTCTTTCGCAAGCCCGAGGCGCTGAGTCAGAATATCGGAATGCGATTCCGCACGCAGACTTTGGTTCGAAACCGGACAGCGCAGTCCATCTTTTCAACACAGCGTAAGTCCCCAGCCTAGAGCTGTGCAAAACTGGCACTTTTACCGGTTTATAGCGCGAAATACGCCCCAAATAAGGTGATCCTCGCGCATAGTTATTTGTGTTACGCACCTTTTCACTGTTTCAGAGCCGACTTCCGTAGCATCAGACCTTAAATAACCCCAATCATTTGGCGCCGTGCACCGCCATTGCTTTGTTTTTGGCGTGCAAAATGATGCCTTTGGACCCGGAACTATCGCAAAGACGTGATGCACAGATAACAGCAGCCGGGTGCAGGTTGCATCGCCGGCGTAAACGTACATTTTTTACTTATGGCAGCTTGGGCAAAAAAGTCCGAGTGGAGTCCCGCTGCAAGTGCAGTGTCATGCCGCAGCAGTGACGGCACCATTGTGCACGCTAGGCCGCTACGTTTGACAAGGCTATCCCTCACATTTGAGTTCGGTACTCCAGAATGCGTCCTTCGCACTTCGGAAGCTCTGAGCGATTTGCGGATTGTTGTGCAGGACAATACAATCTATTCGGGGCGCGGCGTAATTAGGTCACTCACCGACGCTGGCACAAAAATAATCTGCGAGACTACACTGGACGAAACCGGCTGGAAAGACCTCGAAGTGACCTTCAAAACCGCTGCTAATGGCGGGTTACGCAGCGAGTTCAAGCGATTCGTCACAGAATGGCAAAAGCTTTACAAGGTCATGCCACAGTACAAAATCGTGGTTGCAGATTTGCACTCGTTTTTGACCGACCTGCAGCTTTGGACCGAGCAAGTTGAACTTGCGACCGGCTTAAACGCGCACACAGGATTGCGAGAGTATCAAGTAGAAATAACCGAGCAACTCGCAAAGCTCGTGTTACCATGCATAGACGGCCTTTTCGAAAAATTCGAGACTGCGGCCGCTCGAGTCGAACCAGACCTGGCCCCAGCCCATTACGCATATGTCCGTCGTCAACTGCATCCAATTGTGCTTTGTGCACCGTTTGTGCACCGGTGCTTCCATAAACCGCTCGGTTATGCAGGCGACTACGAAACGGTGAACATGATGATGCGCAACCGGTTCGAAGGCAACTCACTGTTTGCCCGAATGCTAAACGCATGGTTCCTAAGTCAAGCTCCAACTGAAGGCCACCGAAATCGGTTGGTATATCTCCGCGAAAAACTGAGTGCCGAGGCTGCTCGGGTCGTAAAGTCAGAACGAATAGCGCGCTTCTTGAGCCTAGGTTGCGGCCCGGCACAGGAAATCCAGCAATTCATGGCTCAGGACTCGTTGAGTGATCAGACTGAGTTAACCCTGGTGGACTTCAGCAAGGAGGCACTCGATTACGTTCAAAAGGCGCTTACCAAAAGAAAACTGCAATTCGGGCGGCGCACAAAATTTGAGGTCGTCCTCCAGTCTGCCCAACAATTGCTAAGGCAAAAAACTCTAAGAACCGAGCAGACCGGAAAAATCCAGTTCGATTTTATCTACTGTGGCGGCTTGTTCGATTACCTGTCTGACCGCGTGTGTCGGGACTTGTTCCAGTTGCTGTATCAGTGGATCGCGCCTGGGGGATTATTGCTCGTGACTAACCTTCACCCAAAAAACCCTTGGCGGTATTTGATGGAACACTTGGTGGAGTGGCACTTGATCTACCGTACAGGACAACAACTGGTTGATTTAGCCCCAAGCAACGTCGCCCCTAGTCACGTGCGCGTGCACACAGACCGAACCGGCACAAACATATTTTTGGAACTGCGGAAGCCGCACAATGCGTGAGCTAGCAAAATATCTGGCCGACGAGGAATTCCGGGCCGCTTACCTTGTTAACGAACGGCAGGAACGTATTAACACGGGCAAGGTCGCAGCGTTGCTCGTTTGTATGTTGATGCCGGCCGGTATAATGCTGGATTACTTTGTTTATCCACATAAACAGGTGCCTTTTGCAATTGTACGAATTGGCTCGGCGGCTTTGAGCGCTTTGATTTGGTACCTGTACGGACTGGAGTTCGGCCGCAGGTTTTACAAGCTCCTGGGGTTACTTGTGGTCCTGCTCCCTGCACTTTTCATGACATGGATGATCTACGAAACCGAAGGCCCGTCCTCACCGTATTATGCCGGGCTGAACTTGGTTTTACTCGGTGTAAGTGTCGTGCTGAGATGGAATATGGCAGAATCGTTGATCGCGGTGACCAGCGTACTGATCATGTATTTCGTGGCATGCCTGGCTAAGGGAACACAAGGGCAACTACCGGTTATTTTCAACAACTTTTACTTCCTTGTCCTGACTGGGTTCATCGTTGCAACCGGCAACTACATATTCAACCAACTGCGCCAGCGTGAGTTCATCCTAAGATACGAACTGGAGAAAAACAAACGCATGCTCGAGGCGACAAACCAAAAACTGCGCGAGCTTGACCAGATCAAAAGCAGATTCTTCGCCAACATCAGCCATGAACTGCGCACACCACTTACGCTGTTAATGGCCCCGCTTGAAACACTACTACAGCGGTACAGCAAGTCGTTCGACACACAAATAAACGATCTACTCCTGACGATGCATTCAAACGGGCTGCGCCTGCTGAAACTGATAAATGACCTGCTTGATCTGGTGCACCTTGACTCGGGCCGTATTAAAATCAAAACAGTTCCGGTTCAACTCCAGGAATTCATCTGCGGCCTAGCCAGCGCAGTTCGTCAAGTGGCAGAAGACAAACAAATAAAGGTCTCAACCACAATTGAACCCGACCTTGGCACAGTACTGACAGACCGGGATAAACTGGAGAAAATCCTGCTGAACCTCATATTCAATGCACTTAAATTTACCCCTGCGGGTGGACAGGTCGAGATTACCGCCCGCCATGAAGGCAACGAACTTTTGTTAAGTGTCAAAGACACAGGCATCGGAATCTCAGAGAAACACCTGTCTTTAATTTTTGATAGGTTTTGGCAAGCCAACGGCTCGACGCAGCGCAAATATCCGGGCACTGGCATCGGCCTGGCGCTTGTCAAGGAACTAACCGAGCTGTTAGGAGGCAGGGTCGAGGTACAAAGTCAAGAAGGCAAAGGCACAACTTTCACCGTGCATTTGCCGTATCGAAAAGCTAAACCCAATGCACATGCACAGGACACTGAATCCACCCGGGCAACAGGGCAAACCGACACTGCACTGTTTGGTCCCGAGGAGTGGCTAAGCGACCTGTACCGGCGAGCCGAGTTGTTCCCTGCCGTTGCACCCGTGCGAGGCGCTATCCGACCGATTGAGTCCTTAGCCGAGGGCAGCACCAAGCCAACCGTGCTGATCGCCGACGACGAACCCGAAATGCTGCGTTTTCTCAAATCAGAATTGAGTCCGCTCTATCGTGTTTTGGAAGCTGCTGATGGACAACAGGCAGTCGAAAAAGCGGCACAGTTTCTGCCTGACATTATCGTGTTGGATATGATGATGCCCGAAAAAGACGGTCTGCAGGCCTGTCGCGAAATTCGGCAGAATGTCCAGACCCAGCCCATACCGGTGATTATCCTCACCGCAAAGGCGGACGAACAGACCAAACTAGCCGCGCTTTCGGCTGGTGCAAGTGACTTCCTGTCGAAGCCGTTCTCCACCACCGAACTGAATGTACGGTTGAAAAATCTGCTCGATTCTTACAGGTCTCAACGCGAGCTTGCCAAACAGAACAAAGTGCTCCAAGACACAATCAGGCAGCTTAAAGAAACCGAACTGCAGCTGGTACAAACCGAAAAGCTTGCTTCTCTAGGCCGAATGAGCGCCGGCATCATACATGAAATCAACAACCCCCTGAATTTTGCAATTACGGGACTTTACGCATTGCGTAACAGAACCCACATGCTAAAGCAAAAGGAACAACGAGAGTACGCGGAAATACTCAGAGACATCGAGGAAGGCCTCGACAGGGTCAAAAAGATTGTGTCAGACCTCCGAATGTTTACACATCCCGAGCCCGGCCAATCCGAACAAGTTGACCTGGCAGAAGTGGTCTCAGTTGCTATCCGGTTGCTAAGCAATGAATTGCGTAGAAAAATCAGGCTCGAACAAAACCTCGCCGAAGGCCACATAGTCTGGGCAAACAAAAACAAACTCATCCATGTCTGTGTAAACCTGCTGCAAAACTCGCTCGATGCGCTGCGCCATAAATCTTTCAATGGTGAAACACCGACCATTGTAATTCGGGGCTGGGCTGAAAACGGCCGTTACATGCTGAGCATTCGCGACAACGGGCCAGGCATAAAACCCGAATACATTGACAAGATTTTTGATCCGTTCTTCACCACGAAAGACGTGGGTGAAGGCATGGGGCTTGGATTAAGCATATGTTACCGAATCATGCGCGAATTTAACGGAGCCATTCACGTGAGAAGTGAACCAGGCAAGTTCTGCGAATTCACGCTCGAATTCCCAAACAAATGCTGACAATGCAAGTTGCTAAACCAGTACAGTTAGACATCGAAAGCGTTTACGATTACAAACGCTTCGCAGTCCTGTATGTGGATGACGAGGAAAAGTCACTAATAAATTTCAGGCGGGCTTTTGAGGGCAAGTTCCGCATTTTCACCGCACCGAGCGCACAGGACGGATTCAGACTTCTCGAAGAATACAAGGACGAAATCGGTCTGCTCATGACCGACCAACGCATGCCTGGCGAAAAAGGCGTCTGGCTGCTCGAACGCGCACGCCAGCTAAGGCCCAAAATCATTCGGATTCTCGTTACTGCATATTCGGATTTGGACGCTGCGATCGCCGCAGTCAACACAGGCGCAATTTACAAATATGTCACCAAACCATGGGACCCGCCTCAGCTCGAGCAAACGCTGAAACGCGGGCTTGAATTCTTCATGGTCCAACGTGAACGCGACCAACTCCTGAAGGAAAAAATGTCGGTCCTGCACAATATGATGATTGCAGACCGAATTGTAAGCCTCGGATTGCTGGCTGCTGGCCTGAGCCATCACATCCGAAATGCGCTTGTTGCAGTGAAAACTTTCCTCGATCTTGCGCCAGCCAAATTGGAAGACGAAAACCTCGATCTGGAGTCACTGCGCAACGCGGATTTTTGGCGTGAGTACTATCAAAACGTCCAACGCCAAGTTGACAAGATCAACTCGTTACTCAAAGAACTCTGGACCGCTTCAGAACCACCGAAGTTTAGGTTCGACGACGTGGTCAACGTCCGAAAAGTGCTGGATGAGGTGTTATCGAAACTCGGCGAAAGCTTTGCAGCCAAGGGAATCAAAATCGTAAATCATGTGCCGGAATCACTGCCACAACTAAAGGCTGACCTGCCAAAATTTGAGCGCCTGCTTGAACTGCTGCTCAAAGACGAGTTGGTAAGCCTGCCAACCGGCACATGTATCACTCTGAAGGCGCGCGCCTGTCACAACGGCTTCGATGGCGAACAAGAAATTCATATCGAAGTGCATGATAACGGGCCCGGCCTGCCGAAAGAAGCTGTGCGGTTGTTGTTCGATCCGTTCGTCCTTCGAGCAGACAGTCCGATGGAATACGGCATAAACCTGATGGCATGCTACTTCATTGTGTACCATCACGGGGGCAAAATTGACGCATTCAGCGAACCCGGTCGCGGGACGACCTTCACGCTACGGTTCCCGACTGACCCCAATAGAACACAGCCATCTTTGGACGAGCACCAATTCTACCAAAAAGTCCTGCTCAACGAGGCAATTTGGGAAAAGCTCATCGCGTCGTATTGAAGCCTGCTGCGGGCGGGTCTGCTAAATCCAATACTTCTCCGTGGGCCAAACAAAAAAACTCGCTTCAAATCGGCAATTACGCCGCCGCACACTGCAGCGCGGCAATAAATCCAAAACACAGCGGCCGCCCGCCGCAGCGCCGCTTGAACACTCTCCTCAGACCCAAAAACTGCTTAATCGTTAATACCCCACCTGCGAAACGATGTGTGTTGTCTTGTACCACGACCGGCTTTCATGGACGTCGCCGGGCCATCAACCCGTTTGCGCAACTCACCGTGCCTGAACTCATTTACTGCTTCCACAGCCGAGAAACCAGGACGGATGACCCGTCGGATTAGCAATCCAACCACTCGACGCAGCTCCTCCAAGCTCAATGGCTTGCCCAAGACGACATCAGCCGGTTCCGCCCCATTTGCAAATTTTTCAAGATATGCAGTCACAATGCAAACCGGCTGGGTCGGCGCAAGGCGCTTTATTTGCCTGACAAGTTCATCCCCGAGCATACCAGGAAGAAGGTAATCCGTGATCACAAGGTCATAGTGGTCCATACCAAACAGGCGTAATGCTTCCTGCCCGGTAGCCGCCTCCGTCACAGTATGGTGATCGAAACAGAGCATCAACCTGAGTGACTCGCGCACAGAAGGATCATCATCAACCAAAAGTATCTTTTTGCCCAAAAGCCCAGTACCGGTTTCCATGGCGTCTCCACACCTAGCATGCACAATGCCACCTTCTCGAAAAGCAATTCCACCCAATTTCCAAACTGACCACCCCACCACTTTTGAGACAGCAACGAACTGCATTTTTGTCCACATGCAATGCTCATCATCCTGATCGTTACAAGGTTACCATAGTAGTCTTACCAAATCCGAGTTTGGTACATATGCCCAAGTGTTTACATTGACGGGCTCGTATGCCCTGCCCACGTTACCGCACAAAACGAACCGCATCCTCAGTACCACTTCCGAAGCCGCACCTCGATGCCGAGGTCGGTCCCAAGACGCTGTTTGAAAGCCGCTGCATTGGTCGTCGCACCACTCTGGTCACGGTAATGATACGGGTAAACCACTTTCGGACGAATGGCCCGGACAACGTTCGTCGCCTGGGTTACTGTCATCGTATATGGCTGGTTCATGCACACAAATGCCACGTCAACGTTTGTTAACGCACGGATCTCGGGGACATCGCCTGTGTCGCCACTGACATAAATACGCCGGTCGCCAATAGTAAGCACGTAGCCGTTGCCATCACCAAATGGATGATAAGAATTATACGCCGGCACAGCCTGAACATTGAGACCGAGCACATTCGTCGAGGCGCCATAGCCAAGCACTATGGCCAGAGCTTTTTGTGCCGCTGTTAGACTGTTATAGACCGACGGGGAGGCGACGATAACCGTGTTGCTGGTGCGCACAGCGTCAATGGTAACGGTACTGAAATGGTCAGAATGCGTATGTCCGAGCAAGATCAGGCTTGCTTTTTGCAAACCGGCATACGAAACGCCGCTTGCGGGATCATTGTAAATCATCTTCCCATTCCAGCTCATAACAAATGTCGCGTGGGATCGCGGCTGAATGATCACGTCGCCGTTGGTCGTGCTCAGGCAATCGCCGAGCAAGATGTTCGTGTTTCCCAATTGTTCAGCCGCATAAAAGCGCCACTCCAAATACGGTGCAGCTGAGTCTGTATATTGGATCGAACCAACCGCCCCTGTCACCACAACCAACGGCGTCCAAGCCAACAAATCTGTCGTGGCGGCGATCCGATAAACACTGCCAGTCGGCGCAGACAGCGCGAGTGCCACTTCACGATTAGTGAGCAGCTCAATGCCACTGAATCGGAACTGAGCCTCCACCGAGCATATAAACCAGGCCTGGGTAACAAGCACTCCGATAAGTGCGGAAAGATTGTGTGCACCTGCTTTCATGAACGCTCCAGCATGTTAACAATCCAGTGCCCAAATAAAGCATAAGACACTCCGCCCCGCAATTATAGCCTGGCAACCATCAACTATCCCTCATAAATACTTAGGCGAATGCTCGTGCATTACAGCTCATATGCACACAATCACAATAAAAGCATAAGATGCCATAGGAAATCACCTGCACCGACTTGCAACAACATAACACGATGTCTCCAAACTTAACCACCAAAAAACCACCATATGTACTCGCCGATGCAGTTATCGAGGGGCAGCTCCCACAACTAAATGAATTCACCAAGCAAGCTTTTCGCCGACTGCAATAATTCTTCCACCAACGCCACTGGCCATCTGCTGCTTAAGAGTGTATTCGGGATATATCATTCCGTCACTGCTCTTCAAGCCCCCAACAGCGAATCGAAACTGGCAGCTCACGTAATTGTTGCCAATCACCGAGAGGAAAGACGCCGAATGATCCAATTTTTGCGCATCTTTCGGATGCCAAGCTGGCATCTATTAATGCGGTAGTACACAACTGAACTCTCCTCAGTCCTCCGACCAAAATGTCGGCAAGTTTATGGCTATTGAAGCCTCTAATTTCGATGTTGCCAAAACGCCTTAGTTCTCTGCCGAGTGCAGGCCGCCGGGCCCAGCCCGGAACGTTACCACACTACGTTCTGGATTGCGCGGAGAACCGGTTGTGCAGTTCCACATGCATGCGCCGCAATGGATGCATTTCTCGCGTTCAAACCGTGGGACACCGTCTGCGCCGGGGGTAATTGCTTGGCCCGAACATGCCTCGACACAAAGCTTTGTCACACATCCCCGGCATAACTCAGGATACAAGAAAAGTACATGATCCGCATAACCGGCAGGCGCTTGGACTTTGCCTCCAATTAAAAGGGCGTCTTGATGTGATACGAGCAACTGGCCGTCGTACGGGATCGGCGGCCATCCGGCGCGTTCCATCAGCGCTGCATGCGCTGACACACCTTTCGCATAACAATCATCACGAATCTTGCGGACCTCATCCAGCGGAATACGACCGCGGTAGTAGTTTTCTAACAGCGGAATGCGCTCCCACGGACGCAGTGCTTTGCCAAGCCAAGCGAGACGACCTCGGCTCAAGCCGGTTAATAACATACCGATAATCCCTTGAACGAAGCCGCGTTGGAAGCCGTCCCGTGCTCTCTCAGCAATGCGTCCTTCCTGCTCGACCCAACTTGCACGGCGGCGCGCGACATACGCAGCTTCGAGGTTTTCTTTCGTGAACGGTTTCTTGGCCCTGAGTAATTCGATCACTGCTTCGGCAAGTTGCACGCCCGTGGCCCAGGCTTCGTCAACACCAGAACCGGTAAGCACGTTTGTGCTACCACTGTTTTCGCCGATGCGCACGAATCCGTCGCCGACCAAGAACGGCTCAGCACGCCGACCGGATTCAGCCAATGTTTTTGCCCCCCAGGAACGCAGTTTACCGCCCTTTAGGTAACGCCACAGGTACGGGTGCAGCATCCAGTGCTGGAGGTAACGGTACGCAGTGCGCACCGGGCTATCGAACCAAGACGGCACGAATATGCCTAGCGACGCGACACGCTCCGGGTGCACATAGAAAAACCCGAAAATCTCAGGCTCGGGATAACCGAACGTGTGCAACACCGTACCGGGTTTAAGTGGTGTATCCTCGGGCAATTCAACAACGAACTTCATGCCGACGGCCCAATCCCGTGCGTGATGCTCGGGGGGTAACCCGAACAACTCGTCCAATTGTTGTCCGACAGCTCCTACCGGGCCGTCTCCCACAACTGTGAGCGCAGCGTGGATATCCATCCCAGGGGTAAAGCCATCCGCAGGCTCGCCATTTTTGTTAACCCCCTGATCGAGCAACCGCACGCCGATGACTTTGCCTCCCTCAACTAATGCTTGTGCAACAGGCATACCGGGCCATATCTGGACGGTCCCAGTGGTCTGGATTTGCCCTGCAACCCATTGCATGAATTGGCCCAACGAAAACACCAATCCGTCATGCTTGCGCAAAAACCTCGGTATCCACGGCAACTCCACAGCATTAAGCCTGACAGCCAACGCAAACTTCAATGCACGAACGAGTGAATCGCTAATACGTAATGTACGCGGGCGCCTGCTGGCGCCTATCGGATCAAGAAGATAAACAACCTTCTCTTCAGAAATCTTTGCCAGCGTGGGCACGCACATCTGCTCGAGGTTGGGAAAACTTGCTCGCAACGCCCGCGCACGCGTGACTACGCCGGACACACCGAAACCGACGTCGTCAGCGCGTTCATAGCAGATAACTTGGATGGGTTGTCCAGGGGTAACTGTACTTTCAATTGCCGGGGACCCGTCCGGATTAACCAGAGCCCTTGAGAGTGTAGCGAGAAAGCCCGCCGTAGCCGGCCCGAACCCGACGCACACAATGTCCACATCCATGCGCGGGCGCTGGACTGGTTGATGCATTGGCTCGGTCATTACAATGGCACTCCAGAGAGCTGTTCCTGGCAGCAAGCGTGGCTACAGCTTGCACTGCTGTCAAACAATGTCTTTGTGGTAACTCTGAAGTGATTTCACACCGGCCTTGCCTGTGCGGGCTTCGGCAATGCCAACCGCTGAAGCGCGAGCTGCTGCCACGGTCGTGACATATGGCACTTTGTATTTGATGGCCGCTTTGCGGATATAAGCGTCATCGAACTTGCTGTGCTTGCCCACAGGCGTGTTGATCACTAGATCAATCTGCTTGCTTTTGATTTCGTCCACGATGTTCGGACGTTGGTGTTCGTGCAGCTTAAAGCTGCGTTCGCAGGCCACGCCGTGGTTGCGAAGGAATTCGCATGTACCTTCGGTGGCTTTGAGTTTGAACCCTAACTCGGCAAACTTGCGTGCCACGTCCACGATCTGTGGCTTGTCCTTGTCGGTCACGGAAATGAGGACTGTGCCATGGATTGGCAACGGTCCGCCGGCGGCCTCCTGGGCCTTGTAGTAGGCCAAGCCAAAAGTGGGCGCCATGCCGAGCACCTCGCCTGTCGAACGCATCTCCGGCCCGAGCACCGGGTCAACTTCTGGGAACATGTTGAACGGCAGCACGACTTCCTTCACGCCGACGTGCGGGATGTTTTTGCGCCGGAGGTTCATGTCTTTGAGTTTCGCGCCCAGCATCAGTTGCGTGGCGATGCGTGCCATGGGCACGTTGCAGACCTTGCTGACCAACGGCACAGTGCGCGATGCGCGCGGGTTAGCCTCAAGCACGTACACCTTGTCGTTGCAGATGGCGTATTGAATGTTCATCACGCCGCAGACTTTCAGCTCGCGGCTGATGCGCAAGGTGTATTCCTCAATGGTCTGGATGTACCGACCTGGCAGGGTGACCGGTGGGATGGCGCACGCCGAATCACCAGAATGGATACCAGCCAATTCAATGTGCTCCATCACGGCGGGTACGAAAGCATCTTCACCGTCGGCCAGAGCGTCAGCCTCAGCCTCGATTGCATTTTCAAGGAACCGGTCAATTAAAATGGGCCGTTCCGGCGACACGTCCACGGCCCGTGCCACGTATTCGCGGAGCATGTCTTCGTCATGGACGACTTCCATCGCCCGGCCGCCGAGCACAAACGAAGGCCGCACCATGAGCGGATAGCCGATGCGAGCGGCGACGGCTTTGGCCTCCTCGAAATTGCTGGCCATGCCGGATTCGGGCATGGGGATGCCCATTTGCTCCATCATCTTGCGGAAGCGGTCGCGGTCCTCGGCCAAGTCAATTGTGTCCGGCGACGTGCCGAGCACCTTTACTCCGGCGGCTTCGAGTTCAGTGGCGATGTTCAGTGGGGTCTGGCCGCCGAACTGCACGACCACACCGATGGGTTTTTCCTTCTCGTAAATACTGAGCACGTCCTCGACGGTGAGCGGCTCGAAGTAGAGCTTGTCCGAGGTGTCGTAGTCGGTGGAGACGGTCTCAGGGTTGCAGTTGACCATGATGGTCTCGTAACCGGCGTCGCGCAGGGCAAAGGCGCAGTGCACGCAGCAGTAATCGAACTCGATGCCCTGACCGATGCGATTCGGGCCGCCGCCCAGCACCATGACCTTTTTGCGGGTGCTGGTGGGCACGCGGTCGGGCGCGTTGTAGGTCGAGTAGTAGTAGGCGGCGTTCTCGACGCCGCTGACCGGTAGCGCGTCCCAAGCCTCGACCACGCCCAGCCGTTTGCGTTGCTCGCGAATTTGCGGCTCGGGCACTTCAAGGATTTTGGCCAGGTACCTGTCGGCAAAGCCGTCTTTCTTGGCCTGCACGAGCAGCTCGTCGGGCAGGCGTTTGCCTTTGAACTTGAGGATGCGTTCCTCCAGCTCAACCAGCTCCTTCATCTGCTGGATGAACCAGGGTTTGATGTAGGTCTTGGCGTAGAGTTGCTCGACCGTGGCGCCTTTGCGCAGCGCCTCGTACATTATCCACTGCCGTTCGCTCGACGGCTCGTTGAGCATCCGCATGAGCTCGTCGAGCGATTTCTTGTTGAAATCCTTGGCAAAGCCGAGGCCGTACCGGCCGTTTTCGAGCGACCGGATGGCTTTTTGGAAGGCTTCCTTGTATGTCTTGCCGATGCTCATGACCTCGCCCACCGCGCGCATCTGGGTGCCGAGTTTGTCCTCGGCGTCCTTGAACTTCTCAAATGCCCAACGGCAGAACTTAACCACAATGTAATCGCCGGATGGGGTGTATTTGTCCAGTGTACCCTCCCGCCAGTATGGGATCTCGTCCAGGGTCACGCCGGCGGCCAGCTTCGCCGAGATCAGCGCGATGGGAAACCCAGTGGCCTTGGAAGCCAGGGCCGACGAACGCGATGTGCGCGGGTTGATCTCAATGACCACCACCCGGTCGGTCTTCGGGTCGTGGGCAAACTGGATGTTGGTGCCGCCAATGACACCGATGGCTTCCACAATGCGGTGGGCGTACTCCTCCAGTTTGGCTTGCAACTTGGGGTCAATCGTCAGCATCGGCGCCACGCAGAACGAGTCGCCCGTATGCACCCCCATCGCATCCACATTCTCGATAAAGCAGACGGTGATGATCTGGTTCTTGGCGTCCCGGACGACCTCCAGTTCCAGTTCTTCCCAACCATACACGGATTCCTCGACCAAAATTTGGCCGACCATGCTGGCGGAAAGGCCGCGGCTGGCCACCACGCGTAACTCCTCGACGTTGTAAACATGGCCGCCGCCAGTGCCGCCGAGCGTATAAGCGGGGCGGATAACCACCGGATACCCGAGATCAGCGGCAACCTTCTCGGCCTCCTCGACGCTGAAAGCCGGCGCGCTGCGTGGCACTTCGATGCCCAACCGCCTCATTGTCTCCTTGAACATGATGCGGTCCTCACCGCGCTCGATGGCGTCTAGGTTCACACCAATAACCTGCACGCCGAATTTGGCGAGCACACCGGCCTTCGCGAGTTTGGACGAGAGGTTCAGGCCAGTCTGACCGCCGAGGTTGGGCAGCAGCGCATCGGGTCGTTCTTTCTCGATGATTTGAGTGAGCGCCTCGACCGTAAGCGGCTCGATGTAGGTCACGTCTGCCATGCCGGGATCGGTCATGATGGTGGCGGGGTTGGAATTCACCAGCACGATCTCGTATCCGAGCGAACGCAGGGCTTTACACGCCTGCGTGCCAGAGTAATCGAACTCGCAAGCCTGGCCGATCACGATTGGACCTGAACCGATGATCAGGACCTTCTTGATATCGCCGCGTCTGGGCATAGAAAGCAGCAGTTAGGATGTGGTTATGAGCTTGTGCTTTTCAAACGTATTCAACAGTTGCCGGTGGTTTTGGAGTCAAATCGTAAAGGCACCGGTTCACGTTGGGCAATGATGTGATACGCTGGCAAATGCGCTCTAACTTCGGCCATGGGACCCGGGTGGCCGTAGCCGTACGGGCATCGCGGCTGTTGATGCAGCGCACCACGATAATGTGGCCGAACTCGCGCTTGCCGTTGCGAATGCCTGTGGCACGGTCGCTAAGCAGCACAGCGAAATACTGGAATGCCTTGACACCAGCCAACTCTTCCTCGACTATAGCCGTGGCGCGGCGCACAAGGTCAAGTTTATCCTCTGTGACTTCGCCGACGATGCGCGCCGCAAGTGCGGGGCCGGGGAATGGTATGCGCTGTGTGATTTCGTCAGGCAACCCTAGAGCTTTTGCCACTTTTCTGACGCCATCTTTGCGGAGTGTTTTGAGCGGTTCGATCACCGTGTAGCCGTAGGCTTTGCGTGTATCAATACCCATTTGCACTAGGATATTGTGCTGCCGTTTGATGCCGGCCACGGTTTCCTCGATGTCAGTGAGGATCGTGCCGTGCAAGAGAAACCGCGCACCGGTCTGACGCACTAGCTTGCCGAAGACATCCCTGTAAAACGTATCGGTAATGGCTTGTCTCTTCTCCTCTGGATCTGTCAGACCTTTAAGGGCGCGGAGAAACTCTTTGCGGGCATCTATTAGTTGAACTGTGATGCCCATACGAGCGAACGTTTTGATCACACGCTGCGGTTCGCCTTTGCGCATCAGTGCATTATCAATAAAAAATGTCTTCAACCGGTCGCCCAGCGCGCGATGCCCCAACACGGTAACAACCGAGCTGTCCACACCGCCGCTGAGTGCGTTAATCGCAATGCCGGTTCCCACGGTTTGCTGAATTTCGCGCATTTGTTCCTCAATGAATTTCGAACAGTTCATTTGTGTAGGTTAGAAGTTGAACTCAATAGTGGGTAACACTCCAAAAAAACTGTCCCGGGCTGTGTGGGTTGGGCAACCCGGTACGCTTACAAGTTCAATGTCTGATTCGTTCAAGCGCAAAGTGCGCAAGGCTTATAGACAAGCAATCGCGATGACGCAATTCTTTTCTGCTTTTACGCAAATTTGGCAGTTCAGGTTGACATTTTGTAAAAGCAGTTGCGACAACGGGAATGCCAACCGCTCCGAAGTTCAGCTTTTCAATGACAAGCTTCAGATTTATAAATGTGTTGCAGCAAAAACAAACCGCAATTTGAAGGCGGTTAACTGCCAGACTCAGGGTTAAATCCCCCAGTTGACCTGCAAAGCAAACTCATCGTTAACTCGCCCGTCTCGTGCGACCGCTCGGCAGAAGCCCGAGTTCAAAAAACATTATCTTGGTTGCCTTGGTGTGAAGCCAGCATAGGACATCCCAAACACACTTGGCACCTCGAGACCTATCTTAACCAGTTGCTGAACCAGTGATTAGTCCAGCCCATATCACAAAAGCACCCTGCAAACAAAACACCAAATATTTGGTTTCGCTCCAGCTAAGCTTAAATGCGCAAATGCACGCTCGCCGCCAAAATTTTCCCCAATTCTACAGCGCCCTCGAGCTACAAGAAAAGCGCTCCTGCCGCCAGTCCGGTAGAGCTTCAGTTTTCCAATATCGTACGCCGAGGTTACTTCAGCCAGTAGCTGAAATACAGGTACATCGCCAGCACACCAGCCAAAATCAGCAATGCCATCAGTTTGTTCCAGATATCCCAGCTCTTCTTGATCTCTTCACGCGCCTGTTCGTGGATCGAGCCATAGGTTAGGCCCATGACTTTCTCGGGTGGCGGCGGTGCCGTCATATACGAACCAATAATCATAGCAAGCGCACTGAGTAAAAACAGCACCCCAGTGGCGTATAGGAAATTAAAGTCGCCAATTGCCGCAAAGATTGCCGGTTCATGCAATTTACCTTCTGCTTTGCCGAAGAAGATTTGCAGCGTGAGTTTTATCATCCCGCAGATGAACCCTGTGGCAAGCCCCCAAACTGCACCTGTTGCATTCAGGCGCGGCCAAAACACACCCAAGAAAAACACTGCAAAGATCGAGGGCGCCAGATATCCCTGCACACTCTGCAAATACCGGTACAGCCCGCCTTGCGACACTTGTGCCATCACAGGTATCCACACTACGCCGAGCAAAACGACGCTTGCGGTGGCCACACGCCCTACAAACACAAGGTGTTCACCCGACTTGCCGGGCCGAAGCTTTTCGTAAATGTCTATCGTGAACAACGAAGCAGTTGAATTGAACAGCGAGGCCAGCGAGCTCATCAAAGCCGCTAGCAAACACGCCACGATCAGACCGCGCAGCCCTCCGGGAAGCAATTCACGCACCATTGTGGCAAAGACTGCGTCACCGTCCAGACTGCCGTCAGCCTTTAATGGCAATGCAAGCAAACCTTTCTGATACAGCGCCCAACCGATCAGGCCGGGGATCATGAACAGCAAAACTGGTGAAAGTTTTAAAAAACCGCCAAATAACGCGCCCCGCCGCGCCGTGGCGAGGTCTTTGGCGGACAAGGCGCGTTGGACAATGTATTGATCTGTGCACCAGTACCAAAGCCCGATGATGGGCGAAGCTATCATTACCCCCAACCACGGGAGTGCATCCGGATTGAAAACGTCCTTGAGTGTAACCGGCCGCCAAAGGGTGAAGTTTGCCGCGTTGGCCTTGCACGTGTTTACCAATTCATCCCAACCACCCAACTTGCCCAACCCGATCACCGTGAGAATTAGCGATCCCAGCAACATGATGACTGCTTGTGGCGTGGCGGTGTGCAAAATTGCGCGCATGCCGCCAAACACAGTGTAAATACCCGTGACAATCACCGTGGTAAACGCACCCACCCAAAATGCTCTTTCAGGCGAACCAAACGCGTCTGGCAACAACGCCTTGAAGACAACTGCCCCTGCATAAACCGTCACACTTACCTTCGTAAACACGTACGCCACAAGCGACACAACCGACAAAATTAACCGTGCCGTTGGCCCGAAGCGTTTCTCAAGAAACTCGGGTATGGTCTTGACCGCAGACTTGTAATAGAAAGGCACAAACAATCCAGCTAACACAATTAAACACCAGGCATGCAACTCCCAGTGCGCCATTGCCAAACCCGTAACTGAGGCCTGGCCTGCTAATCCGACGATATGTTCGGACCCAATGTTTGATGTGAAAATAGAAGCGCCTATCACAATCCAACCTGCGTGTCGTCCGGCAAGAAAATAGTCCACTTCATCCTTTTGGTGGCGTCCGTACCACCACGCCAACCACGCTATGAGCGCGAAATATAGTGCAATTATTACCCAGTCAAGCGGTTGCATAGTCTTTTTGTGTTGGTTGTTAAGGTTACAGCTTCGGTTAAATCCAAATCAAACCCGACAAGTCGTTCACGTGTTCATTTGACACTGAACTTGTAAATAATAGTGTTGCGATACACCTGACCAGGCCGCAACACTGTTGACGGAAAATGCGGCTTGTTTGGTGAGTCCGGGTAATGCTGTGGTTCCATACAAAAACCGTGTCGGAACTGATAGACCCAGCCGCCCTTGCCTGTGATTGTACCATCCAGAAAATTGCCGCTGTAAAACTGCAGGCCGGGCTCGGTTGACCACACCTCCATCACACGTCCACTAGTCGGTTCCGTCACACGCGCAAGCAGAGTGAGTTTGCCAGGCGGTTTGTCGTAAACCCAGTTGTGATCATAACCTTTTCCGAACTTGAGCTGTTCGTCATCTTGATTGATTCTGGCGCCGATCGCGGTCGGTTTACGGAAATCAAACGGCGTGCCGGCAACCGGACGCAGCTCGCCAGTCGGTATCAAAGTCGAATCAACAGGCGTGAACCGCTCGGCAGGCATCATAACAACATGACCGAGAATATCGCCTTTACCGGCCAAATTGAAGTACGAGTGGTGTGTCAAGTTGCAGATGGTCGGTTTGTCTGTTGTTGCAGTGAAATCTACACGCAATGCATTGTCCTCGGTAACAGTATAAATCGCCTTGACAGACAGGTTGCCAGGGTAACCTTCCTCACCGTCAGGGCTTAAGTACTCGAGTTCAAGTGCAGGCCCGTCAGGGGTGAGGTACGACTTTGCGGACCATACAACCTTGTCAAAACCTTTCAGGCCACCATGCAAATGGTTCGGGCCGTCGTTCTTTGCCAACTGATACTTAACACCGTCGAGTGTGAACTGCCCATTTGCAATTCGGTTGCCGTACCTGCCGACCAGACATCCAAAGTACGGGTTGTTGGTCAAATACCCGTCCAGATGATCGTACCCGAGTACAACATCACCTAACTTCCCATGTTTGTCCGGCACTTTAAGCCACACAACTATACCGCCGTAGTTGCAAATCCCGGCCTCCATTCCTTTCGAGTTGCGAAGTACATACAGATCAACCGGAGTCCCGTCTCGCGTTTTACCGAATGGCTGTTTTGTCACAACGCTTACCGATCTGGGCGCAACAGCGCACCCCACCAGCAAATACACGCACAATACACTACTAACAACCAATACCAATTTTGTCACGGTTTTCATGATTAGTCAGTCGAGTGATTTGTTTGTTTCTGGATCTTTTCAATAACTGGCAGCGGCACTTTCAGCACCGTGCCGTGCCGCGCGCCGCGCGGAAAAACGACCTGGTGCGACACGTCCTGCCAATGCTCGAGGTCAGCGGATTTCACAGCCCCGTAATACCGTGGTTCAACGTAATGGTCAAAGAAAATGTAATACTCCGTGCCGATCTGAATTGCAGACGGTCCTTCGACCCATGTGTTAGTTGAAATGGCCGGGCTGGCCGGACCAAACGGCCCCTCAGGCGACTTGCCAATTGCAATCCGAAGGTTCTTCTTGGGAGGGTAACGAGTCTCATCTTTGACGATCAGATAAAATTTGCCTCGCGCAGCCAGTAAAGTGGCGTCAATGACGTTAAACCCGCCGTCATAAAAAAGGCGCGACGGCGCAAAACTGACGAAATCCTTCGTTGTTGTGCAATAAATCCTGTGGTTGCGGTCGCCGCTCTGCGCCGTCTCGGGAAACTTGCCGGGAACAGTCGAAGACCAAAATACAATCCATTCCCCCTTGTTTGTGTTGTAAAACAACTCTGGCGCCCAGACGTTCTCAACATCAGGCTCGTGTTCCATCACTGGAATCGCCCGTTGCTCAGACCAGGTGAGCAGGTCGCGCGAATTTGCGTACCCGAACACAGCCGGTTTACCCCAACTGGTCGTCCACACCAAATGAAACGTTCCATCCGGCCCGAGCGTAAGACACGGGTCCCGCATAAGTTTCCCACCAACAGCAGGTTCGAGAAACGATTTGCCCGGCGGCTTCAGCTCGGTCCATTTCAACCCGTCGCGGCTCCAAGCCAAAAACAGACCCACCTCACCGTTGCCTCGAAAGAAAGAAAACAGATATACCCAATCGGTCTGATGCCCGGTTTGCGCGCTTACAACTGCGGCGTGTATCCATAACACACAACAAACCGCCACTGTCACAAACCACAGCTTCTGCTCACGACCAAAACGCTTCATCCGAATTTTCGAGCTCATTTTTGCCCGTAATACGCACCCGGGCCGTGCTTACGCAAGAAATGCTTGTCAAGCAACGCACGTTGCATCGGGCCGACCCGCACGTTCAATCGCAGTGTCTCGAGTGCAAGTCGTGCGACCTGTTCTAAAACGACGGCATTTTCAACCGCTTTGGGAACTGTCTCCCCCCAAACAAACGGGCCGTGACTCGCTACAAGCACAGCAGGTATGCTCATCGGGTCCAGCCTTTTGAATCGCTCAACAATCACCTTGCCCGTGTTTAACTCGTAATCGGACCGTATTTCGCCCGGACGCATGAGGCGCGTGCACGGGATTGGCCCGTAAAAATAGTCAGCGTGCGTCGTGCCGAGTGCCGGGATCTGGCGTCGAGCCTGCGCCCAGATGGTAGCATACAAACTATGAGTATGCACAACCCCACCAATACCTCCAAAAGCGCGGTACAACTCAAGATGTGTCGGTGTATCAGAGCTGGGCTTTAGATCGCCCTCGACAACTTTACCGTCCTGAAGCGACACAACAACCATGTGCTCCGGTTTCATCTTGTCATACAGCACACCGGATGGCTTGATCACAACCAGGCCGCGTTGCCGGTCAATCCCGCTCGCGTTGCCCCAAGTCTCAATCACCAACCCCTTGGCGACAAGGTCAAGGTTCGCCCGCCAAACAGCACGTTTAAGTTCGTCCAACATCGCTTGATTGTCATTCTAAGCCGATCACTTCAACTCAACTACAACAACCGATTTCGGCGGTAATGTGGCGACAAACCCGTCCGACGTCACCTGCGCGGCGTCAAACTCAACAGGCTTCACGGTGTCAGGCCGATCAAATGTGTTGTGCGCCGTCATCGTGTCTGCGGTCAGCACGCGCCCAGTTATGGTCTTTGGCCGAGGCCCGTTGATGACACACTTTACATTGGCCGGCCGCGTTGGATTAAAATTACACAAAGAAACATGAATCGCCCCTGCAGCATTGCGCGAAGCCGACACGCTCAAACCTGGAATACGGTTTCCGCCAAAAGCGTAATCTTCGCATGTGAGCTCGGACGGTAACAATGTTGCGTCGTGATGCACCGTGTACATCTCAAAAACGTGATAAGTAGGTGTGAGCACAATTTTTTCCTGCTCGGTTAAAATCACGGCCTGTAACACATTCACCATCTGCGCAATGTTTGCCATCTTGACCCGGCCACAGTGCTGATTGAAGATGTTAAGTGTTAGCCCCGCCACCAAAGCGTCACGCAATGTATTCTGCTGATACAGGAAGCTCGGGTTTGTGCCCGGTTCAACCTCGTACCACGTGCCCCATTCATCCACAATCAGCCCGACGCGTTTCTGTGGGTCGTACTTGTCCATTATTGCGGCGTGTTTCCTAACAAGCTCATCCATAACCAGCGCGTTCTTCAATACTGCAAACCACTCTTTTTCGTCGAACCGTGTGGCAGAGCCGCGTGGCGGCCAACCCATCGTGGTGCGAGTGTAATAATGCAACGACAACCCGTCCATGTACCTCGCAGCCTTTTTCATCAAGACCTCAGTCCACTCGTAATTGAAATCGTTAGCGCCACACGCAATTCGGTAAATACGGTTCGCCCCGTAGTTTTTGACAAACGTAGCGTACTGCCTGTACAGGTCAGCATAATACTCGGGCGTCATGTTCCCACCGCAGCCCCAGCTTTCATTGCCCACCCCGAAATATTTCAACGGCCAAGGCGCAAGCCGCCCGTTTTGTCTCCGGAGATTCGCCAGTGTTGAATCCGAGTCACTTGTAATGTACTCGACCCATTCCATCATTTCCTGCGGTGTACCGCTGCCTACGTTACCGCACACGTAAGGTTCGCACCCAAGTTGTTCGCACAGGTCAAGGAACTCATGCGTACCAAAATGGTTGTTTTCGATCACCTGGCCCCAGTGCGTGTTGATCCTTGCAGGCCGTTTCTCACGCGGCCCAATGCCGTCCTTCCAATGATACTCATCCGCAAAACAACCGCCCGGCCAACGCAATACCGGTACCTTGATTTTTTTGAGCGCAGCAACAACGTCGTTGCGAATGCCGCGTGTGTTTGGGATTGGGCTGTCCGGCCCAACCCAGATACCTTCGTAAATGCAGCGGCCGAGATGTTCGGCAAAGTGTCCGTAAATCATCCGGCTGATCGTGTTCGTCCCGCGATCAGCATGGATAACCAGTGTGTTCGTGGTCGGTTGTTGGCCGAGAGTAACCTGCGCAATGCCCGCAGACACTGCCGCGGCCGCCCCTACAATGACACACTTTGCCAAGCTAATCCCGATTTTTGCGCTGCGAATATCGCCAACTAACAGCATCGGCCGAGTTTTCATTTGCGTTGTTTATTGCGGATTTCAATGAGTTTCTTCATCACATGATATAGGTTCCCGTTCCAATCTTTTGTGCCGAAGGCATCATGCAACGCCTTGTAAAGCGAGTAAAGCTCGCGATAAACCGCATGCGCAGCAGGGTCGGGCTTGAACACATGCGGTTTTAGACCAGTCATGGCCTGCTGCGCAGTTGCATAATCGGGGTACACACCTGCAACAACCGCCCCTGCAATCGCTGCCCCAAGCGCGCATGTCTGTGAAGAACGCGAAATTTTCATCGGCCTGCCAATTACGTCGGCATAGATCTGCATGACGAGTGGATTCTTTTCGGCTATACCACCGCAATTAATGACATCGTCAACCTCGACACCGTACTCTTCAAACCGGTTGATGATCGTCAGCGCACCAAACGCAGTTGCTTCAATCAACGCCCGGTAAATTTCAGGCGGCGTTGTGTAAAGCGTTTGCCCAAGCAACAGCCCGGTCAACCGTTGATCAACCAAAATTGTGCGGTTCCCATTGTTCCAATCTAACGCGAGCAGGCCGCTCTCGCCCGGTTTAAGCTTGGCTGCACCCTTTGTCAGTTCGTCGTGTGACCCGAGCTTTTTGCCCCTGGGCTGAACGTAATTGACAAACCAATTGAAAATGTCGCCCACAGCAGATTGGCCAGCTTCCAATCCCCAGAAACCAGGCAAAATGCTGCCGTTGACTATGCCGCACAACCCCGGAATATCAGCCAATGGCTTGCCCACAGGCCAAACCATCATATCGCACGTGCTTGTGCCGATGATCTTGACGAGCGTACCCGGCCTGATCCCCGCACCGACCCCACCCAAATGCGCATCAAATGCACCAACTGCAACCGGGATACCAGCGGGCAAGCCCGTGCGTTTTGCCCATGCCTCAGTAAGCTTGCCAACGGCACGATCAATTGTATATGCCTTCGGCCGTAACCGGGTTCGTAGCTCGCCAAGTTTCGGATGCAACTTTGACAAAAACTCAGCATCCGGATATCCGCCCCAGTCATCGTTGTACATTGCCTTGTGCCCTGCGGCACAAACACCAACAGTGAGTTTTTCTGGCGCCTCGGTACCGGTCAACATGGCTGGGACCCAGTCTGCGCACTCGACCCATGTGTATGCAGCGTCGAACACCTCGGGTGCAGTTCGCAGACAATGCAATATCTTGCTGAAAAACCATTCACTCGAGTAGGTGCCGCCGCACTTGGCCAGGTAATGCGGCCGGATTTGCCGTGCAAGCTCGGTGATCTCTGCTGCTTCAGCAACACTGGTATGGTCTTTCCACAACCACGCCATTGCAGCCAAGTTTTTTGCAAACCGCTTTTCAAAAGCCAGCGGCCTGCCATTTCGATCAACCGGAATCGGCGTACTACCTGTGGTGTCAACACCGATGCCGACAACCTGTTCGGGTTTGAACCCGCGCACATTACGCTTGGCGTCTGCAAGCGCCTTTTTGATCGTGACCTCTGCCCCTTTTACATAATCACCAGGGTGCTGCCGCGCCAGGTTCGGGTCGCGACTCAAAAGCACGCCGTCTGTACCATGTTCGTACCCCCAAACTGCTGTGCCAACTTCGCGGCCCGTTGCAGTGTCAACGATCAGCGTACGCACCGAATTGGTGCCGTAATCAAGTCCGATTGTGTACTTGCCCTTTGCGCTCATAGTTCAATTGTCAGTGTTAATCTTTCCAAAAAACTGCCATTCGAGAAGTTCAAAGCCGATTTCCCGGCCGCGAACTGAACCGGTCATGTAGCGGTTCACTTTCCAGAGCCACACAGTTGAATCTCCTGCACAAAAAAACATTTCACATCTCACGAACACTGAATCAAAACCTTTACCACATGATCACGGTACACAGCGTTCAGCCGGAACGCATCGGCAGCCTCGCGTAACTGGAACCGATGTGTTACCAAACCGTTCATGTTTATCTGGCCGGACTGAACCAATTTAACCGCACGTGGATAGCAATGTTTCATCCGCCGACTCAACACAATCGTAAGTCCTTTGCGTCTTGCTACCGAATGCGTCAGCTCGAGTTTGTCATCTCGCGGAATGCCAACCAACACAACCCGGGCGCCGGGCTTGACCATTTGCGCTGCTTGATCAATCGCCTCGCCGCCCCAAGCAACCTCAAAGGCAACGTCAACACCAGCGCCATTGGTTTGGTCCATGACCTGTTTCACCGGGTCGCTCTCGTTCGGATCAATTGGTTCACCGCCCCATTTTCTTGCAAGTTCAAGTCGCCACGGCAATTTCTCACTCACATAGACTGGGTTGGCTCCCATGAGCTTGGCAACCTTCAAAATGAGTAAACCAATCGGCCCGGCACCAACTATTGCGACGCTTGCTCCAGCGCAAATCTTGGCCAGATCAACTGCATGAATAGCCACACCAAGTGGTTCCAGCAAAGCAGCAGTTTCATCATCAACCTCATCCGGCACCGGAAAACAACACTGTGCAGGCATCAGAATCCACTGGCACAAACTGCCGTTGTCAGGATAAACACCGCAAAATCGTATGTGCCGGCACAGGTTCGGATGGCCATCCTTACACATATCACATCGTCCACAAGGTTGAGCTGGATCAACTGCCACACGGCTACCCCGCTGTAGGGGCTGTCCAAAACCATCGACTGCATCGCCCCCAACTTCTTCAACCACAGCCGAGAATTCATGACCGAGAATAAGCGGTGCGCCAATATTTGTATCCCCAATCCGACCTTCTTGGAACGAGTGCAAGTCGCTGCCGCAGATCGTCGTCACGCGCACGCGTAACAGTGACTCGCCACGCCCCGGCTTGCCGGGACGCGCTACGCGTTCTACGCGCAGGTCGCCCGGTCCGTGCAATCGGGCTGCCAACATCGAACCTCTAGACGCTGTTGTAGTTTTGTTTCTGCGTGCTTGCATTTGTTACAATACCGGCACCCGAGCCACCAAAAATGAATGGCGTGGCGCCCCCAACACAAACTTTGCGCCATCTACCCGAACCGGCCACGGCCGCGGCACAACGCGATCCGGCTGATCAAAATCGTTAACGTCGGTCAACTGCTCAGCAGTCAGTAGCGTGGCACGTGCCCCCAACTTGACACCATCAATGCCCTCAAGGTTAATCCGTACTGACTGAAATTCGGGCGTTGCGTTTACAAGTTTAAGGATAACCTCACCGGCGGCGACGTCTCGTGTTGCGCTGGCAAAAATCCCACCGTATCTCGGCAACGGCACATCAACCGAATGCACAAGCTGGCCGTCAATGTAACAGTCCAGGCGCCGCCCGCGCAGCTCGATACGCAGGTCGTACCACCTGTTCTCTTCAATTTTGCCCGGTGTCTCTGCTACCGGCTGGTCCTGCTGGCCAACCCAAGAAACCAAGGTGTGCCTTGAATTTCCTTTGCTTCCCAAGTTCCACTCTATTCGACAGTTCTGCCGGCTATTACGCACTATAACTACTAAATGTCCGTTCCCAGCAAGCTTACGTGCCTTAAGCGAAACCGTGTAATCAGCCCAACGCTCATCCCCGATAAAAGCCGTTGCACTTGTTGCAGGATCAACCTGACGAAGCAAGCCATCTTTAACTTGCCAGCGCACACCGTTTGGCAAATGCCAACCTTCAGCGTCGCTGTCTGCAAACTCACTCGCATACAAAATGGCGCCATTACGCGTTACCTTGATCTCCTTGAACTCTGCCCCGGCACTCCGTGTGCCTACACCAATACCACCGCACGCAACGCGCGGCACGGTTGGGTCACCTTCCACTCTTGTGGGCAAAACAATATCGCCGCGATTTAAACTGAAAAGCTGCTGTACATAATAATTCGGTGTGCGCACAACGCGCAGATTATCAAACCAAATCAAATTCGGTGTCCATTGCCATGCATCTTTATGCGCCAAAAGCGGCGCGTATGCTGCCATGCATACCACGTCGGCGTTTTGTTCAAGCCCAATCATGAATGCCGCCTCAGCTAAAGCACATTCCAAGTTATTCTTGTTGTGGACGTTTACTATGCCGACACTTTGCGCAGCATACTCGCCGAAAAACACTCTAGGGCCATTACGGTCGTAATTGTCAAAACGCGTTGCGCTGGTGAAGAACCAAACCGGATTTGCGTAACAATGTTGGTCAACAATGTCAGCCTTTAGCTCTACAAGCCGCGGCCAAAGGAACTGGAACCGTTCATCCGATGGCGCCGGGCCGGCGGCAGCAATTAACTTTATTTCAGGATGCTTTTCTTTCAGGACTTTGTGGAACTGAACGTAACGCTCAATGTATTGCGGGCCCCACTGTTCGTTGCCAATGCCGAGCATTTTCAGATTAAACGGTTCTGGATGACCCATTGCGGCGCGTTTTGCCCCCCATGTGCTCGTAACTGGCCCATTCGCGAACTCGATCAGGTCAAGGGCGTCTTGAATGAACGGATCAAGCTTCTCTAGCGGCACAAGCTCACCTGAATTAAACTGGCAGGCCATGCCACAGTTCAAAATTGGCAATGGCTCGGCCCCAATGTCCGCGGCCAACTGGAAAAACTCGAAGAACCCAAGACCAAAACTTTGGAAGTAATCCGGCGTGGGCCGGTGTTTGAACTCGTAATTCCACCGGTTAATAAGCAGTTTGCGTTCTTCGAGCGGCCCGATCGTATCCTTCCACCTGTACCGCTTGTCTAGCTCACTCCCCTCAACGATGCAACCGCCCGGGAACCTGAAGAACCCCGGTTTAAGCGCTGCAAGTGCCTCGACAAGATCAGCACGCAACCCTGGTACACGCCCTTTCCAAGTGTTTTTCGGGAACAGCGACACCATGTCGAAGTCAACCACTCCTCGGCCATATAGAATAAGATTGAGCCGCGCGCACGGCTCTGTCCGCGACGCACGCAACACCGCAGCTACTTTCGTCCAATCGGCGCGTAACCCTGAGAGACGGGCCTCTGCCAGTGTCTCGCCGTTGACACCTACAAGTTCAACTGCAACAACGGGCGCACCTGAAACAACCCGAACACGGGCAGTAAACTCGTACGACTCACCGCCACGCAAGCCCATCCCGCGATACCCTTCGTTGCAAATGCCAATTGGGTGATCCCTCTGACTCTGAATCCTCACATAATGCGGATTCGCAGCGTGATATGGTGCCTCCGTCCGTACCGTAACATCACCGCGCGCGTTGCTTGGTCGAATCATGAACCAACCAGTCATCGGCTCGGGAAACTCAAACCCGCCATTCTTGACCAACTCTGCATATAGCCCACCGTCCCCGGCAAAATTGATGTCCTCAAAGAAAATCCCCCACATCAGCGGGTTGACTTTTGCGCGCGGCTGGTCCACTACAATTCGCACACTGGGTCTATTATCTGTTTCTCGATCACTAAGGCCAACATCATTATTGCTGCTGGACGTGTTGACTGCCGAAACTGGTACCTGACCGTAGCCAACCGCCAATTGAAAAAGGCAAAGAGAAAGTGATAGCTCGTAGAGGCGCTTTGCAACAAAACGCGGGCAATAAAACTTAACTCCGCAACGTTTCAACGAGTCAGACGATTTCATACCCAAAACAAAGCTTTCGTTCCGATTTTGTTTGTTTGCAAGTAAACCTTATAGCCTGCTTGGCGTCCGCTTTTAAACCAACCCAATACAAGAAGAGACAGGCACAACAGCCTGTCTCTTCAACGCATAACCACAGCGCTTACCGCCAGCGCTCATGCCTCTTATCGAGAACACCGGCGCAGGTACAGCCCTCCAAACAAAATACCCAAACAAACCAACATAACGCTGGAAGGCTCAGGCACAGGAAGCAAACTTTCGGGCGGAAGCGCTACATCACTAAACCGAACGTGATCCAAATTGCCGACAATCGAATCTACAAACCAGTCGTTCCACCACCCTCGACCAAACGTCCATAGATCATTAACCGTGTACAGCCGATTATCATTCGCGAGGTTTAGATCGACTGACCGCGCAAGCACCCAGCCATTCCCGTCGTTTTTGTCGAGATAAAGTTTCAACGTTGTACCGTCAGAAGCCGCTGCCACACCGTACCAAACACCCGGCGTGGGCACGAAACCGTAGTCAACCACGTACCGTTGTCCGCCTACAGTTTGAAAGTTGATCCTGAACTGATTATCAATGCCATTCTTCTGGAGGTAAAATGGCGCCTCCGGAAAGCCCAGGCATCCCGGATCACCGTCTCGGCCTATAATCGTCCGCCACCCGCTTATGTTATCCAACTTAACTGCAACCTCAATTGTCCAGGTCAGAGGTGACCAACTGTTAAGCGTAGGGTCCAGGGTGTAGCCATCTTGATTCACAGACCTTTGGCTCAAACCAAAACCATCAGGGGTATCAGTGCCGTATGAGGGTCCGTAAGTTGGGTTAAAGCCATACATTGTGTAACCGTTACCCGAGAGGTCAGGGACTGGGATTTGAGAAAAAGGTACCCCTGCCTGGCCTTGATCATAGTTCCAATATGCCACGGTTCCCGCGTTGGCAACCGTCAGTGCCAAACTCGCACAGAACGCAACGGCTGACACACTCCAATTGAAATGGTTTCGCGCTTCCATTTCGCGTCAAATCAAAGTTTCGCTTTCCAATTCTCACAAACAGCCCACAAAAAGCAACGCCAATTTGCGCAAAAGAATCGCCAAAATACGCAAAGGCGCGCGCAACTCAATATTGCCCCCTTGCCATGTGAAAGCGAACCCACGTCACATGGGCGCAGTATCTCCGTCCCAAATCAAAGCGAGTGCTTAACCAACCGATAAAAGCGTTGTTGGCCGATAAACTCCAACCTGAAGGGACTGGGCGTAGCCTGCATGTTAGTCCAAGGCCCAGCTACACTGCTCGATTGTTGTAGGACACAGTTTGGATCTACCCACCACAGCAGCGTTTCATCGGCGAACTTTCCGACGCCAAGCCAAACCGGCTTGTATGGGTCAGGTGCGCACACCACATACGCGCGAGTTAACTCACCAAATTGCGCATTAACAGGTTCACTCAGGCTGACGCGCAAAATTGTTCCAGGTTGTGTCAACTCCTGTTGCACAGGGATAAGCTTGACAAGCTCGCCTGGCACAAACACTAACGTGCCATTAGTTAGAACGCTGCCGGGCGTTTCCACGACGTAGTTTACAGATACACTGTTCGTGATGAACGAGCTGAGCCGCACGGGTATGCCGTTTGAAATCGAGCCTGCATCAATCTGCCCGGCCCCGACGCCCAAACTAACGAGGGTCGGCACCGGTGACGGCAACTGTAACCGCATTACTGTGAGTGAGTTGGCTGGGAAAACATGTACAAAGTTTGTTGCTGCATTTGTGATTACGCTGTTTATCGGCACAACACGATTTGGTTGCTGGAGTGTATTTTCGTCAAAGGGGCTTGCTGAAGTGAGGACAGACACTGCTGCATTCGGTGTCACTGTGCTCAGCCCAGTCAACTTCACATTTGCAGTGAAGTCGTTGCCCGAGACGTTGACAGTTTTGAGTATGATTTGACCCCAGTTCGATGCGTAACTGGCTGAAGCTGCAAGCGCGCTCGCCGCCGGATAACTCACGTCATGAATGAGCACATTATCGAGGTAACACTGAATTCGGCCTCCACGTGACTCGACGCGTATATCGTACCACCGATTGGTCGTCACCGAACCAGACACTGCGGTGCCCAGAATACTTTTGCCACCGTTTTCGCACACTTCGATTGCGTGCTGTGTGTTGTTCCAGCCACCGATGTTCCACCAAGTCCAGTTGTTATCATCAAGCCGGTTGAACATGATTAGGAACCCCTCTGACCCGCCGTCCTTGCGCGCGCGCAAGCTGATGGTGTAATCGCTCCAGTTTGTGTCGCCTGTTGTGCAACGGCAGTCTGTCAAAATGGCGGTCTGTCGGTATACGCTGTTGGTAGTCAACCATGTGCCACGGTACACCTGCCACTCAAACGCACCTGAAGAGAAATCGCTTTGGTAGAGCACCTGACCGGCCTTGCTTACCACCACGTTCGTAAACGAGGCGTGCGTGTTCCATGTGCCAAGGCCGATGTTGCCGCGTTGGCTCGCAGGATAACTCACATCATGCACAAGCACATCGTCCAGATAACAACACACATGCGTTCCGTTGAGCTCGATTCGGATGTCGTACCACCGATTTGTTTCGATTCTGCCGGGCACTCCGCTGCCCAAGTCCAGTTTCCTGCCGTTGACACACCATTCGATTGCATGTTGCGAGTTGTGCCACCCGCCGATGTTCCACCATGCCCAGTTATTGTCATCAAGCCAGTTAAACAGGATCAAAAATCCCTCGGCGCCGCTAAGCTTGCGCGCGCGCAGTGACAAGATGTAGTTTGCCCAGTTGGTACTGCCTGTTGTGGCTCTGCAATCAGTTGCAATTGCGCTCTGCTGCAACAGTCCGTTTCTCACACTCCACGTACCGTTATACAAACGCCAGCCGTTTGTGCCTTGGCTGACAAAGTCGCTCTGGTAAAGCGTGATGCCGTTGCTTCTAACAATAATGTTGGTGAACTGCACTTGCGTGTTCCACGAACCCACACCAATTGCCCCTCGGGCAAATGGGTTCGAACCGCTCATGCTCTTGATTGTAATCTGAACTGGTAAAACGACATCCCCCAGATTATGCGCAAACATCTTTTGCACATGATACGACGGCGTGCCGAACACATCCGAACTGGTGAAATAGATCAGGTCTGGATTCCAATTTCTCGCGTTCAGGTGTGCTAAAAGCGGCGCATACGATGCCATCACAACCACGTCAGAGTTGCGTTCGAGTCCGGTCATAAACGCTGCTTCAGCCAAAGCGGCACGCAGGTTGCCATTGCCACAGCCGGATGTAACGGCGTACTCGCCCACGTAAATCTTCGGTCCGGTACGCGGATACGAATTGTACCGTGTTGCGTTGTTGACGAAGAATGATGGACTGCTGTAATAGTGCTCGTCACTTATCTCGACCGGGCGTGAGGTTGGCAACCCACCCCAATCGCAAGCAATGATTTTTATGTTTGGATAATTGCTCTTAATAGCGTCGTAAAACAACGCGTAGCGTTCATTGTAGGCCGGGCCACCGTTTTCGTTGCCGATCTGAATGTATTTTAGGTTGAACGGTTCAGGATGACCGTTTGCAGCGCGCATAGCACCCCAAAAACTGTTCGTAGGACCGTTTGCGTACTCGATAGCATCGAGTGCATCTTGGACGAATTCCGACATCTGTTCGAGTGGGACGACTTCGTTATGCGCCATGCCGCAATTAATCACAAACACCGGCTCAGCCCGCAGGTCTTCGCACATTTGAAGGTATTCATGATAACCGAGGCCGTCGCTTGAAAAGTAGTTCCAAATTGCGTTCCAATGGCCTGGCCGAGCGACATTGTGACCAACTGATTTCTTCCAGCGGAACGCGTTTGTCAGATAATCTCCCTCAATGTAACAACCGCCAGGAAACCTGACGAAAGCAGGCGCCAGATTACTCAACATGTTGGCCAGATCAACCCGCAGGCCATTTTTGCGGTTCTTAAAAGTATGACGCGGAAATAGCGAAATAACGTCCAACCACACTGTGCCAGGTTGCGCAATTACAAGTGCAAGCCGGCCTGTCGGATCAGATGCGCTTGGGACAAGCTCAACTGCGTACTGTTGCCACTCGAGTGTCAGGCCGCCAACGCTCCGCTGCGCATACACCCGTGTACCGGTAGCATTTTCCAATCGGACAACCAGTTGGCCGTTAAACCCGGCACTCCGCCGTGCATAAAATGTTAGGTCGTAGATTTCGCCTGCCATAAAGTTCATCCCCCAGTAACCGCGATTTGCGATACCGGCAGTGCCGGAACCCGAAGCAAATCGCAGCTCCGCATAATTGGGGTTGTTCGTGCTAACCGGGCTTGTCGTAAAAGTGCCGAATGAACCAGCGGCTGTACCAGTAGTGAAAAACGCCCAGCCGTTTGTCCGAGTTGGTTCTTCAAACCCACGATTTCGTACAAGCTCAGCGTATAACCCGCCATCGCCAGCATGGTTGATTTCTTCAAAGAAAATTCCAAACAACATGGGACTGATGAGGGGGCCAGGTTGATCGGTGCGCACAACGATTTCAGCCGTATCGGCTAAGCTTATCTTGCACACAAGCAAACACCAAAACAAAACTGTGCCAGTAATTCGCACGAATTGATGTTCTTTCATACGCACAACTGAATTTTTTAACGGAAAAGCTTTTGCTGAACAGACTCCGCTGGTTCCGGCTTTACTACTGGCCAACCGGTCGGATCCCAACGTAATGCCAAAATTGCCAAAGTGGGTGCGCCACCGCGCAAACCATTGTAGAAATGGCAACTGAACATTTCACTACAAGCAGCAGTAAACACAGCAGCGTGACCGGGCCCAATGAACGGCCCAAACGAATCCAAGACAAGGCTTCCTCCACCTTTAAGCATGTCAACACCGTCTTTGTCAAAGTATGGCCCGGTAATTGACCTGCTGCGTCCGACGCGAATGTTATAGGTGCTGTTTGTGCCCCTACAACAAAAACCCCAGTTTACAAACAGGTAGTAGTAATCGCCATGCCGGCAAATGTATGGGGCTTCGATCTGTTCCTTCCACGCAAGCGAGTAAATGGGCGAATCAGGCGCAATACGTTTGCCTGTGGCTGGGTCAAGTTGTATTAACTTTATCCCGCTCCAAAACGAGCCGAACACAAGCCATAACGTTCCATCGGTGTCACGAAACACAGCAGGGTCAATTGCATTAAAATTATCGGCTGGTGTTGACTGGATCACAGGACCGCAATCGGTCCAGCAATAATTGGGATCCCCAGGATCAAGCGTCACATTTGTGGCCAGGCCGATTGCCGAAGTATTTTTCCCCCACGTTGAAACCGAATAGTAAAGCAAGTACCGGTTTGTGATGAAAATGACGTCTGGCGCCCATAAATGCCCGCGATTACCAGGCACGGCATTCGTTGCCCAAGACAGGAGATTCGTAAACACTGCTGGGCCATTTGTCCAGGTGACAAGCTCTTTCGAGTAGCGCGACACAATCCCGTTACCGGTGGCAAATAACCAGTAGGTATCTTTGCATTTGAGGATTGTCGATGGGTCGTGCACACGTGTTTGGCGCATGCCAAACCGCGCAAGAATCGCTTCGTCGGCGACAGCGGAATTTGTTGTCTGCTCGCTTGTGGTAACCGACGCTGTTACCCACAAAGCACACAAAATTGAGATAAAGCCTGTACTTGCAACCTGCAAGAGGCGGTTGGTATTGCTCATGCGCCCGACAAATTGTTGGATGCTGCACTGCGAAGTTCGTTCCATCGGTAAACCCAAAAAGCATTCCGACGCATAGCTGTTAAACACACGCCAGACAACTCGGCGATCAACATTTCGGGCTTGAGACTCTACGTTGTTCAAAGTGCTGGAACATTACCTGTAATGTTTTTTTACGGCCACGTTAATCTGAAGAACCGATTCGGGTCCACTGCCGGGACGCTCAAGAAGCGTATGCCATTTGTTGTTAACGGCGCATTTGTCAATTGCGTCCAGACCGCCTCCAAACCAAGGTTTGTAGCAGTGTTTATCACCAATCCAGTCTCGAAAGCCGGCCAGCTCAACGTCACACTTTCCCCAGCTCGGACAATCGAAAGAGGTGAAGCTGCGATCTGCTCTATTGGCAAAGGCGATGAGGCAATCAAAACTGAATCAATCTGCCCTCTAAAGTACGGATCCGAGCCAAACTTGCTCCGGCCGATGTAATTTGCAGCCCCTAGTACGTCTGTGGGCAAAAGATAAAAACTGTTGTTAACTGCAACTGCGCGCCCATTGACGTAAAGGACAGCCTGCTGACCATTCAGCATAACCGCAACATGTGTCCACACATTGCTTGGCAACATGGTTGGCGCATCTACAATTCGCTCGCCTGTGGTTCCCGTTGTAGTAATCGCAAAGCGCAATCTGCCGTTGCTAGTGTTGTGTAACAGACGCAGCTTCACAATGGCGGACTTTCTCCAGAATTTCCTCAACTCGTCCCGCAGGCGCGGGATTCGATCGCCGCGACCAATTCCGCCACGCTGTGGAAACTTCCGCGCCGAATCCGCTTGCGCGTGATTTCCGCAAACCACCGCTCCACCAGGTTCAGCCACGAGCAACCCGTCGGGGTGAAATGCAAATGAAAGCGGGGATGTTTCGTCAGCCAGCGTCGGCACCCGCGCATGTTTGTGCGTGCCGTAGTTGTCCACGATCAGATGCAGCGCCAACTCGGGCGGGGTCTGCCGGTCGATCTGCCACAGTCCCGCGATTGCGGGATCAGGAACTCATCATGCCGATGCCGCGCAAAACAGCCGCCGATCACTTTGCCTTCCGCCACGTTCAACGCCCCAAACAGGCTCGTCGTGCCATTCCGCACATAGTCGTGGGTCATGGTGCCCGCAGCGGCCCGGTTTCATCGGCAGCCCCGGCTGCGTCCGATCCAGGGCCTGAATCTGGCTTTTCTCATCCACACACAGCACCAGGGCCTTGTCCGGTGGGTTCAGATACAAGCCCACCACATCGGTCAACTTCTCCACGAAGACCGGGTCGCGCGACAGCTTGAAGGTCCGCACCCGATGGGGTTGCAGGCCATGCGCATCCCAGATGCGCGCCACGGTCATATGACTCACACCGCAGGCCTTGGCCAGTGTCCGGGTGCTCCAGTGGGTGGCGTCGGGCGGGGTGGTGTGCAGGGTCATTTCCACAATCGCCTTGGTTCGCGCACGGTCCAGCCGCTGCAGACTCTGGCCGCGGGCGGCATCCTGTTCCAAAGCGGTCGGGCCACGGGCGGCGAAGCGGGCGCGCCACAACAGGACGGTGGGGCGCGAAGTCCCCAGTTGGGCGGCAATCCGATGGTTGGGCAACCCTTGATGGGCAAGCAGGCAGATGCGCGAGCGCAGCACCACATATTGTGGTGTGGTGTAGGCTCGCACCCAGACCTCCAAGGTTTGCTTTTGCTCGGGACTCATCGCCAAAGGACGTGCGGCATTCCACATGACCACAACAGTATCAGAAAGACCGTTATTCTAAAGATTTAACTGTTACAGAACACTACTAACGACTAGGACAGGAAAGTGCGCATTTTGCGAGGCCGCTTAAACTAACGGCCCACTACTCAGCGATTTTGTCCCTGCCATTACCGTCTGAAACCAATTCAGTTTAAAGGCTCGAGCGAGTACAAATAATAAAAAATAGAACCGGCCGCATAGCAGATATGTTTCCATAACCTGCCCGGCCAAAAAACGACCAATCTGTCATTCAAAATCAAGGCGCGCACCCTCAAGTTTGCATTCATGAAGGGTGCGCGCCCTTGACTGTACTAACCCTTCGGTTATCTACTTCCTCAATCGGAAGTATTGCTGCGTGCCAGTGATTGGCACAGTCATTCTGATTTCTGTTCCGTTAGTTGTCAACGGACCGCTCACCGGTGTCCACGTTGTAGCCGGCAGCACTGGACTCGATACCAAGGAGAAATCGGCAGCCCAGACCGGCCACGAGATAATCGCTTGAGTACCGACCAGGCGGATGTTCATCGTTGGTTTGGGGGGCACAACCAATAGCGAGCTGCGCACCGTGTTCGGCCCGGCGGCGTAATTGGCGGCGAGGTCCGAGGCGCTAAGCGCACCGTAGTAGATGCGGAACTCATCAATGCTACCGTTTAAGCCAGCGTCTGCCGCATAAAGCGACCGGCCGATCCAACACTTCACATCACGCAGCCCCGACAACAGTTTGTTGTTCATGGCACCGGACGCAACCATAACACCATTCGAATAGATAAACATCTGGTTGTTCCGCGCGTCTAAGACGGCCGCGATATGGCCAACGAACCCTTCCAATGAGAAACCACCAGCGTCCAAGACGACTTCACTCGGCTGGTTTACACCGTCGGAGAACACCAATCGAGTCGGTGTTGCAGCCCACGGCCTGGTCAGGAAAATGTAGCTAATACCATTTTGGGAACTGCCGGATGTGTGGTCACCGAAATCAATCACACGCGCCCAATCGCCCTGAGTACCGAGGTCAACCCACATCTCGAAAGTGACGGCGTCGAAGCTGCTTACCATACCAGGGGGCAGCTCTACGTACGCATTCGCTTTGTACGTGCTGTCGTTTACAAGCTCAACCTTGCCACCGGTAATCGAAGCTGTGCCACAGAGCACTGCATCTTGAGCACCAATCAAGTCGCTGCCGTCCGTGTCGAAGCTGTAGCGGTGCAGCAAAGCAGTCTGTTTCTCAGCTACGAGCACCTGCTTGCTATCGGTGCGACCATTCACGTTGACAGTGATAATTGCCCCGCCGGGTGCAACGGCTTCTAGCCAACCACCAGTTGCAACTCGCACTACATTGGGATTGCTTGAGCTTAGGACCACTTCCTCCATGTCCGAACGCAGCCGGACATTCGTCACACTGCTGTAGTTAGCCACCACATGCGCAAGCCGCCGCATGCCCTGGATCATCACCGGGTCTACATCCAGGCTAACCGATACAGGCGTGCCCGGGGCCAAGACAACTGTTCCTGGACCAGCCGCTTTGTTTATGGCGATCTGGTAGGGCGTCAATGCACCTTCGTAAATGCGGAACTCATCAAAGTTGCAGACTGTAAACTGGTCGAGCGGTATATTCGCGCCCAGCCTACTAAATGCATTACTAAGCGCGTTCAACGTGAAGGTAGCAAATCCGCTATTCTCCAAAGCGCCATCTATGTAAAGGTCAATTCGGCCCCCTGCATCGTTAAAGATTCCAACCACATGCACCTTTTTGTCAATGGCGATCGTGCCACCACGTAAGGCGGGAACCATAGGTGTAGGCAGTAAAAACGCGCGCAGGTAAGTATTATTCCCCCCTGTTCTTGCAACCAGACCCAGCTCATTACCGTCGTGCGTTCCGCCAAACACGAACAGCCGTGCAGCAGTGTTGTTAGGGGTGGCGGAAGACACAGTGACCCACGTCTCGAATGTAACCTGGTTGTAATTCGTCACGATCCCCGGCGGTAACTCGACGTAAGTACCAGATGAACCATCCAGTATTACTTCGCCACCACCACTAAAGTACGCACTGCCCATCAAAGTACCATGTTTGCCACCGACACTGTCTGTGGCGGTTGTGCCGCTGGTCTCATTAAAGCTCCAGCGATTCTTCAATGCAAGTGGTGGCGCAGCCACCGAAACCAGCTTCGAATCACTCATGCTACCATACCTAGCCGTTATTGTAACTGTACCTATGCCAACGGCTCTCAGAACACCATTGGTGTCCACAGTAACCACATTCGTGTTAGAAGACTGATAGATCGTCCCCAAGCCACGGGTCACATTTACATTGGTCACAAGCGCAAAATCCGCAAACACTGTGGCGCTTTGGACTCCGCCCCTGACCATGTTTGGACTCAACACTAATCGCACCTGTTGCAACGCGCCCGGATCAGTAGGACCGATTGCATCTGGTCCAATCGCACCGTTAATGGCAATGTGCAACGGGGCCATCTCACCGCTCCAGATCCGGAATTCGCTGATCGCACCATTCAGGTACGCATCTGCTGGATAAGCCGAGCGACCCAAATAACTAACGAGGTTATTGAGCGTTGCAAGTGGTTTGCGCGTGACTGTCTCAGCAGCCAGTATACCGTCAAGGTACAACGCCAACCGCGCTCTATTCGGATTCGGATTGTAAATGGCTACCAGATGGACATTGGTCCGACCTAGTATGTTAGGTATAAATACCTCGTCTTCGGACCTCCAACCTGGTGTTGAATCGGACACCGCAAGATTTGCCTGACCGCCGTTTGCCTCAGTGTTGGGTGCCAGGAAGAAATCCTTGCCGCCAACACCACCGACAGTATGACCGAAATCAAACAATCGCGTCCACGCACCGTTGACCGGATACGGGGTAATCCAACCTTCAAATGTCACGGCGCTATGCGGGACATTGGTGGGCGCGATTAGATACGGCGGCAGCTCGACATATGTTCCTGCGGAACCATCCATCACTACTTGCCCGCCAACTATTTGGGCAAACCCCATTAGCATACCGTGCTGACCACCCACAGAGTCGCTTGCGTCGGTCGTAAAACTGTACCGATGCCGCAATACATACGGCTGGTCGATTACTTGGACTGTTTGCGTAGCTGAAAGCGAGCCGTACTGCGCTATTATTTTGGTCGTTCCTGGCGCTAAACCGGTGACAACGCCTACCGAACTAATCTGCAAAACACTCGGGTCCTCAACACTGTAGGTTACTGCGGTGCTGTCGGAAACATCAGCCGGGTCGGTTAAACCCTGCGCATAGGCCAGCAGCTCGACAGGTCGCGGAAAACCAACGTAAAACGGATACCGAACCAGCAACACCAGATTTGTAACCGTGGGAGTTGGAATCGTATCTGGCCCGGCGGCGTAATTGGCTTTGACCCGCAACGCATCTATCGGCCCGTTATAAACACGGAATTCGTTAAACCAACAAACCAAATAATCGTCTCCACCCCATTGCGACCGGCCAAGCCAGTTGTTGGTTGTGCTGCCCAAAGCAGCCGGTGTATTGGTGAAGTTGGGGTTAAGATCTACCAGCTCGCCATTCAAGTAAAGCTTTGCAAGTCGCCCGGGCCCATCAATCGTCAATACAACATGGTTTTCACTGGAGTCGGACATGAGGTTCTTCGACCGTAGAAAGTTAGAGGCTCGGCCCGGTATCAACGACTCAGACTCCGGCCCGGTTTGGTTGTTGTTTCCGGTTGACAAAAACGTATATCTCGTTGTGCCGTTCCCGAAATCCCAAATTCGTGACCACATATCGCCGAGAAAAGGCGTCAACCACGCCTCGAAAGTCACGCTGTTATAAGAAGCAATCAACCCGTCGGGCAGATCAATGTATTTGCCGTCAGGATTGCTAGAGTCATACCCCCAGGCGTTGTCCAGCACGGCTTGCCCATCCACACATATTGCACCGCCCATCAGTGTCCCGTGCTGTCCGCCGACAGAGTCGGAAGCATCAGTGGTGAAACTATATCTATGTACGAGCGTTTGGCCCAACGCTGTCAACTGCAGCGCCACCAGCGCACCCAGGCACAATACGAGGATTTTTGAGAAGGCTGAGTATTGAGTTTTCATGGCTTTAATAGTTTCGTTTGCATTGTTATCGGGGGATAGCACATTTTGTCACGCCAACCCCTCTTTCCCCCAAAAGAGAAGATTGGCTCGTCAGTTTTCCGGTTCCGCTACACTACCAACTCGATCCCTTGCATCTCGCAAAGCACCTACGCCCTGCGTCTTACATGCCAACTCCTTCCAACACCCTGTAACCTGTTACCATCTTTACAGAGACACCAATTTTAGACAACGCCAAATCGCGAAAATTATTCGCCCTTTTGCGAACGAAATCCTGGTCCTACTGTTCTGTAGCAGTTTAAGCTTACCACGACTTTTTGCTGAGCACTGTGGTGACCATGTGGAATACCGCATGTGCTTTAGCGATGAGTCCCGAGCAAAAGCAAGCCTTGTAGGCCTGGGTGCAAGCTCCGAGCAAACCGCAGATACGGCTACGGAGAAATCACCCATCGGACAGCACGGAAAGCGGTTTACGGGTCAACGAGCAAGGTTTCCGGCGCTGGGACCCAGGATTAGCCAGGCCGAGCGCAACCGCGGACTCAATACTCGAGGCCAGATCCGCTACCAGCGATGGGCGGCGGTCACCGCTCCACATTTTCAGCAGCCCGCTCAAAAACAGGCTTGCATCTGTCAAAAAAACCGTTGCGCTGGCGTTGCTTTGCGTGCGTACCGGCCGACAGCAGTGTCGGTTGCGGTCCGCCCTCGATGAGCCACCCCACAGTGTACAGCAGCCGTGGTCGGATGCTCACTCTCTCACACAGCCTCTCCAGCTCCATGCACCGGCCAAACAGATTCCATCATCACTAAATCAACGCTACTTTGCCAATTGACACCTGTTGTCCTGCAACAACTATAAGTTGTCGGTGTAAACCCCGACCCTAGATGCAGGCAAGAAGTAGAGGAGCGAAGCTTTTCCACGTAGCTCTAAAACTGGTACCTGGCAAACCCAAGAGACCCAGACTGGTATGACAGAACGCTTACGGGAGACTAGCAGCGCAGAAGGCCTCGTTTGATGAATCAGCCCCACCTCAACTGGTTCTTCAGTTTGTCAAACACATTCCTCACCTAAAAACATCGGGCATAAAGATCTGACACGCAAAACAATTGCCAGGTCAGATCAGTACCCGACACTTGGTATTGATATAGGACCGGCGAACTGCTCTTAAACTGCTCCGGTCACAGCAGCGCGAGCCTCCCTCCCGGCTGCACCACAAAACTCCGTCCCGTGCGACACAACATCATCCGTTTGCGTGTGCAGCCAATCAACTCCAAAATCAGGCCTCAACAACCAGTCCTATCCTTGAAGCGGTCTCTCGTCGGAAACATCACCACCAAAAATACGGCCCAGAGCTTGTGCGAACCATCGTATATTCATCTTCCTCCGCTTTCCAAGGTTCGTTGGGCCCTACATTAAAACGGGCGGGCGGCGATTTAAATTTTTTCCACGCCGCATGGCCGTCTTTGTAACCAAGATTGGCTCCGATCGGCATGCCCTGCGTACGTTTTAAATGTGCGCTCAAGTGCCCTTTGTAAAAGCCCCCATAAACTTCTCTAAAATTATTCGCTGGCCTAGCAGGATAAGTGTTTTGAGCGCTTATGATTACATCTGCTATGACTACTCTTGTGGCGACAGAGTCGGTTAGAATAGGTGCACCTGTAGGGGTCGTGTGTCTTTCTGAGGTCAAGGTTCTATTCTGATATCGGCGCTGCAAAAAAGGAGAACCTGAAAAGGCCCAAATGTACCCTGTTATATTAAAGGTTGGAAGCCCGAATGTCCATAGCGATCGAGGTTGTGGGTCCAAAAAATTTTCTTTATCGGTGTACTCCGGAGCAGTGCTGGGACAATAAAAAGTCTTCTGCTTACAACCGTTTCTCAGCATATGCTCCGTAACGGAAACCGGTACATCCCAACACCATGCGCCTACTGTAGTCCACACGGGCAACCTCTCGTTGTTGTCACCGCAATACATTGCCAAAGCAATATATTGCTGCTTCACATTATTCATGCATGTGATGCGCCGTGCCCGCTCCTTGGCTGAAGCCAAGGCCGGCAGCAGCAAAGCCGCCAATATCGCAATTATTGCAATTACAACTAGCAATTCAATCAACGTGAACCCACCACTGCAGCGATTAGACCGAAACATTTCGCCTAAATTTAGCTTCTGTTTCTTCATAAGACTTTAAACGTTTTTGTATTACAACATACTTTTGGTCGGCCCTTTTTAAAGCCAACCAAGTCACACTTATTCTTCATGGGGGTTAGCCCAAATAAAATCGTCACTATAGCAGCGGATTTCAACGCCATTTTGCGAAAAAAATTCGCCATTTTACGTCCTGCCCTAAGCTGGGTGCACGCCGTATTTTTTGCGGAATTCGCGTGGTGTCATCTTTGTGGCAGCGCGGAAATACCGTGCAAAATGCTGAAAATCTGCAAAACCGAGTGTCTCGGCGACTTGCCCGATTGGCAGTTGCGTCTGGATTAGCAACTGCGATATTTGCTGGACGCGAGCGCGCCGGATCGCCTCAAGCACGGTATGGCCAAGGTCGCGCTTGAACTTTTTCTCGAGCGCACGCCTGGACAAGCCTGCAGCATTTGCGACTTCTTCAACAGACATAGGCTGGCGGGCATGGTCCCGGATGTACCGCAGCGCCTTTGCCAGATGCTTATCTTCGACAGCAATAACGTCCGTCGAGCGCCGTGCAAAGACGCTGGTTGCACTTGCAATGATCTTCTGTGGGGCACGCCTCGATCCGCGCATTAGACTGTCAAGTGCCTGTGCTGCTTCGTACCCTGCGCGTTCGAAGTTGATGCCTACGCTTGACATTGGCGGGTCTGCAAGCCCACAGACAACCTCGTCGTTGTCCGCGCCAACCACACCAACCATGTCTGGTACGGGTAGATTTGCAAGCTTACAAGCCTCCATGACCTGTTGGCCGCAATCATCGTTGCAGGCCATTAAACCGACGGGTTTCGCCAATGATTCAAGCCACTGGGCAAGCGCATGCCTTTCCTTGGCCCAGTCTGTGCCGGCTTGGGAAAGTATGTATTCAGCAGGCGGCTCGAACCCGGCTTTGACGACCCGGTCACGGAACGCTTCCTGGCGGAGCTTTGACCATGGTGTATGCTCCAATTGTGTACCTGCGTAACCGCAAAATGCAAAATGCCGAAAGCCACATGAAAGCAGATGCTCGGCTGCCATTCGACCGATTGTTGCCGAGTCTGTGACCACGTTAACCAGCCCAGAAACCTCAGGTCGGCTGTGCCCTACGACAACCGCAGGTATGCCGAAGCCAAGCACCTCGTCAAGCTTGTCAACGTCACGCAAAATAATCCCGTCGGCGTCAACAGTCTTGAGCACAGGCCAGGCTTTTTCGAGCCCGGCCGGCTCCCAGTAAAACGACCACGGCCCGTAATGATGCGCGTACCTTGCGATGCCTTTGAGTAGCTCACGCCCAGAAGCACGCGACGACTCAATCAACAGAATGACTCTCGGTATTTTTGCCATGGTCAACCCTCTCAGATTCGTGACCAACAACGCCCTGCTGACATTTGAAACCGGGACCAAGCTATTCCCCAGCGTTCAAGCACCTCGACACAACTTAACTCAACGAACCCAAGCTGAAAAACACTAAATTTATGCGCTCTTGAAGAACGCTTGTGGTGATTGCGGATCCAGCAACTCCAAAACGCCTTGTGCAGTAGTCATCCGTTGCATAACGCTCAAATTATGGGGGCAAAAGTTGACGGCGCTGTGCCGCCACCTTACTTTTTGGCAGTATTGGGGCTTTTGACATGACGAGTATCCTGGGCATATCGGCATTTTACCACGACAGCGCTGCTGCGCTGGTCGTGGACGGGCACATTGCAGCAGCAGCACAAGAAGAACGGTTCACACGCAAAAAACACGACCCGGCCTTTCCAAAAAACGCCATAGCAAGCTGCTTGGAAACAGCCCGCCTGCAACCGGCGAGCCTCGATTATGTTGCCTTTTACGAGAAGCCGTTGCTCAAATTTGACCGGCTATTGGAAACATATTTGGCGTTTGCCCCTGCCGGGTTCCGAAGCTTTCGCCTGGCAATGCCACTCTGGCTAAAGGACAAACTGTATTTACGGCGCCTGTTACGGTCGCAGTTGAACGCAGCAACTAACGCGCGTTTAGTATTTGTAGAGCACCACGAAAGCCATGCTGCAAGCGCGTTTTTCCCCAGCCCATTTGAGTCGGCAGCCATCCTAACCGTGGACGGCGTAGGAGAATGGACCACCGCAGCAATTGGTGTGGGCGAAGGCAATCGGCTGCGGTTGCTGCGTGAGTTAAAGTTCCCGCATTCACTTGGATTGCTTTACTCGGCGGTCACTTACTACTGCGGGTTCAAAGTCAACAGCGCCGAATACAAACTGATGGGGCTTGCACCGTTCGGACGACCGGTGTTTGCCGATCTGATCCGCAAACACATTGTGCATCTGAAACGCGATGGCAGTTTCTGGTTGGACATGGACTATTTCAATTACTGCCAAGGATTGACCATGACAAACGGACGGTTCCACAGGCTGTTTGGTGGACCGCCGCGAACGCCGGATTCACCCATCGAACAACGGCACATGGACCTTGCCGCAAGCATCCAGCTTGTGACCGAGGAAACCCTTTTGGCGATGGCAACCGAGGCATTCAGGCTGACCGGAAAACGGAACCTGGTGCTTGCCGGAGGAGTAGCGCTGAACTGCGTCGCAAACGGTCGGTTGTTGCGTGAAGGACCGTTCGCAAGACTGTGGATTCAGCCTGCAGCCAGCGATGCCGGCGGTGCCCTAGGCGCAGCGTTGTTTGTATGGTACCAGCTCCTGGAAAACCCACGCCAACCCGACGAACAAGATTCGCAACAAGGCAGTCTGTTGGGCCCACAGTATTCCAATGAAGAGATCGCGCACACACTCGAAACATGGTCGCTTCCATACCACAAATTCAAAACAGAGGCGGAATTGCTCGATGCAGTTGTAGAATTGCTGGCCGCAGGCAAGGTTGTCGGGTGGTTCAATGGCCGCATGGAGTTCGGCCCACGCGCCCTCGGTGCAAGAAGCATCCTCGGCGACCCACGCAACCCGACAATGCAATCCGTGCTCAATCTGAAAATTAAATACCGGGAAAGCTTTAGACCGTTTGCGCCCAGTGTTTTGCGTGAACGCGCTGCCGAATTTTTCGAGTTACCCCAAAACGTTGAAAGCCCGTATATGTTGTTGGTAGCACCAGTGCGGGACCGACACCGCGTTGCGTTATCGGCACCCGAGCTGAAAACCATGACTGAAGATCCTGACCTACGCCGCAGAGTCAATGTGGTCCGTTCGACGATCCCCGCTGTGACGCACGTTGACTACAGCGCGCGCATCCAGACCGTCGATCAACAACGGCATGGGCGCTTCTACCGGCTGCTCAAGGCATTCGATGCACGCACGGATTGTCCGGTATTGGTTAACACCAGCTTCAATGTGCGCGGCGAGCCTATTGTTTGCACGCCGGCAGATGCACTGCGCTGTTTTCTTGCCACGGATATGGACGTGCTCGTACTCGAAGATTTTGTCCTAAAGAAAGAACACATGCCGGCCGACATCTGCGCAGCCGAACGCGCAAGGCATTTGTCGAAGTTTGAACCCGATTAAAACAACCAAAACCAAATTGCAAGGCATTAACTTTACACCACAGACACGGATACTGCGGCAGTTCGCAGCCGCATGGTTTGTATTTTTCGGCGTACTCGCCCTTTATCAATTCCTTGGTCGTAGCCGTGTTAACATGGGCTGCTTGCTCGGGTTGGTTGCGGCTGTGGGCGCCTTTGGCCTGATAAAGCCAAACGCCATCCGATGGCTATACGTTGGCGTAACGGTTCTAATGTATCCGGTCGGCTGGTTGGTGAACCTGGTCATTTTGGCTGTGATGTTTTACCTTGTGCTCACGCCGGTTGCAATAGTTTGCCGGCTGTGCCGGCGCGACCCGCTTAAGTTGCATGACGAGCCGCAAAACACAAGTCTCTGGACAAGCCGCGAAGGCACACCTGACCCGGGCCGATACTTACGCCAGTTTTAACTTGCAACCACACGTTTACTCAACATACCAAAAGGAAAAACGCCACAACCTTGAAAAGTGACCATTCAACTGAGTTTGAAAAGGCTGCGGCCAAACACGTCGAGGGCGGTTTGATCCGCGAGTTATGGGATTTTCTCAAGTCAAACAAGAAGTGGTGGCTGCTGCCTATAATCGGGATATTTCTAATTTTTAGCCTTCTGATTGCGTTGTCGAGCACCGGTTTGGCACCGTTCATTTACACGCTATTTTGATCAGCCCGACCGCGCAAACTTCGCAATCAACCCTGCAGTAGAGCTTCCTGGACTTCGACAATAAGCAACGCGTTACATAAAGCAAAACGCAAATGGATTTTTGGCCGGGCTTAGCACCTTTTGCAATTCCACGCGGTAAGCCACTTTTGAACAACTACCTAAGGTCCACCCGGCGAATTCAACCGGCCACGAATAATCTCACACCATTTCAGCGCCACCGGGTTGGTTGGGCTTCGAGTCAAGACTTCTTCAAATTCCGCCAATGCTTCTGTAAAGCGCCTTTGCTCAGCCAGTGCGATCCCAAGGTTCAACCGTGCTTCCACCAGCTCCGGCATAAGCCGGACCGCTTCGCGAAATTGCTCCTCGGCTTCGGTTGCTTTGCCCTGCCGACCGAGGCTCAACCCGTACAGAAACCGTGCCTGCACCAACTCCGGCGCAAGCCCTACCGCCTTTGCATAATGAACAACTGCCTCGGCCTGTCGCCCCAAACCATCCAAGCATTGTGCTGCTTCCATGTGCAGTTGCGGGTCTAACGGAGCCAGACTAATTGCGTCGGTGTAATTGGTTACAGCAGCCTCTAACCAGCCGCGACTTTTGCAAAAGCGCGCCAGCATGGCCAGCTCGGAAGCCCGTCGGATGCGATTCGTCAGTGCTCGCTCAAAACACTGTTGTGCTTCGGCTTTGCGCCCGCCTCCTTCCAACAGCAACCCGAGGCCGAGCCATGCCGGGCCAAAGCGCGGCTTAATTGCAACCGCCCTTTTAAATTCATAGATCGCCTCTTCGTGCCGGCCAAGTTTGGCAAGTGTCTGAGCTAAGTTGTGCAAAGCCCACACATCTTGTGAATCCAACTCAAATGCACGCCGGAATGAAGCGACCGCTTTATCATACTGTTGCTGGCGCACTTGCAAAAGGCCTAGCCGCGACCACGCTTCCGAACTACTCGGCACGAGTTCAACCACGCGCTGTGCAGAAGCCACTGCGCCAGCTAGGTCACCAGTCAACTGCTTGAGCTGCGCCAATTGTGCATGCAGCCAGGGGTCATCAGGCGCCGCACCCAATGCAGCCAAAAGAATGTCCTGCGCTTTACCAAGTCCGGCCGGTTGCGTGGCGGGGCTCAGCTTTTGCAACTGCACCATGATGTGTTGGAGTTGTGCTGCATGATTCAATTGCAGTGTAAATGGCGCGTCCTGCAATCGGCTAAGCATGTCCGTCAATACAGCTTGCAGCGCCCAGTGGCTCCATCCCAAGCGGCGCGCACAATCTTCAACCGATGGCCAGGGCCGACTGTCCGCTGTGCGCGCGGCAGTCTGGTCTGGTATGAGTTTTTCGATCTGCACGGCAATGTTGCTAGCGAGTAGGTAGTTGCCCGCAAACGTAAAATGCACATGATCGTAAAAAAACTCATTGCCAGGTAAACCGCCTGGGCTTTGCTCGGCGAAAACCGCCTCAGCATCAGCCAACAAAACCCCGCCATCGCCAAGCTGCAGTGCAGTCTGCCGCGTTAATTCGTTGAGCCGGCTGTCGCACCGGAATCGTAAGGTGTCAAAATCGCGCGCGGCGCGGAAGTGTTGTTGCGCCTCGCTCACTGCACCGGACTCAAGCGCACACACACCCTGCCTGAAACGTAGCTCAGCAACAGTGTCATCAATCTGTGCGGCCTGTCGAAACCGCTCCGCTGCCTCGCCGGTTCTACCGGCTACTTGGGCTTCAACCCCAGCCTTGTACAGGTTTGCCCACCGTGTCATGTCTGCCTCAGACAAGCCCGGCCGGTGCGCAGATGCAAACGGCGCGCAATCTCGCAGGTTCACAGCCACCGTGCTCACAACGACCTTCGTGCCAGCACGTCGGCCTGCACGAATTATGTCGGCGAGATTCCGCTCGAAATGTTTGTAAACGGCTCTCATGCGCGGGTCGTCGGCGCGGACCTGCTGGCTTAGAAACATCGCCATGCCACCCCATTCACTCCTTTCCGCCGGTACCTTTTTTATCCCCCTACCTATCGAGTCCAATAACTGTCCCGTGCGCATTGTTTTCAGCGCAAGGCTAGCGCGAATAAGCGGCAATGGCGGCGATTGTGGCCCAAAAACTGTGCCTGCGCCAAACGGCCCCACAACGTCGTTGTTGCCCATGTAAATTACCCAGATATCAGCGTTTGCACGGGTGCAGTCACGTGCAATTGCCACAATACCATGCGAGCTAATGCCGGTCATCGCCGCGTTGACCACTTCGAACCTGGTCCCCGGATGCCGCAGACTCAAAATCGCTTCGAGCATCCGCGCAAGGCCAAACCACGGCTGTGGATCACCATAAGCTGCTGACTCGCCAAACACAATAACTCGCACTGTATTGGACTGCTTTGCTACCGGGATCGAAAATGGGTGTGGCACACGCGACAATTCCGGCCCGAAAAGCCGCCAGCCAAACCGGTTATTTTGCACGAAGACTTTCTGGCCTGATTGGGACTCTGAAAGCAAAAATGCCGTGGGGTAACCGAAGCCAGTCAGCCTCAGTACAAGTTCGACAAGCGCTAAAAAAACAACCGGTACTATCAAAAGAGCGAATAACCGGAAGTACCAAACCCTACGTTTAGCCGCCCTTAAAACTGCCAGTGTTGTTGATCCCGATGCTGATGTGGCCTTCGTCACGTTGCCTTTCACATTTCGATTTCGCGAGGGGTTACTCATGCGTGTTCAGCGCAAAATTCGGCTTCTGCTGCGCACCACATTAAATAGCACCGCGACCACAGTCGCGTCACATTTTACTGCGGACGCACCGCAAATCAACACGCAAGCAAACCGCGACTCAGCAAAAAACCCGGGTGCGCGCCTATTCCCATGAAGCGGCTTTGAGAGACTTCACACCCCCAACCCACCTATATCAAATCTTTTGTTCCGCCGGCATGTCGGGCAATTTAACCAAACAGGCATGCTAGACGCGGCTGGCGGGCCGGCGGCTCCGCCCGCTTGCGTACTAAACGTGCTCTCCTTTGGCAACGCGATGAAGCTGACCACGACCAGGCCGGCACGTGGACGTTGGGCACCCGAGCTCAGACGCCTGCGCGCACGGCGCAGAATCATATGACACAGTGCCGACAAAAGTCACTCGTGCAGGTACACGTCCCAGCCAAGGTATTTGCCGAGCGCCTCAGCTACACCCGCCGCAATGCAGGAGGGGTTGATCGCAACGTGATGCTCAAACCCGTTTTCGCAAATGTAGCGCAACAATTTTTGGAAGTTCGGTATCCTGACCACACCAAATCCACCGAATGTCTCCAGTGGGTCCCTGGTGATCTCGCCCTCGCCAACGTAGGCGCGAATACAACCATACCGATCGTCTGTGCTCAGGCGCAAGTACGTGAACGGCGTGGCCTTTACGCGGCCTACAACTGTTCCGTATGTGTTTTGCTGGCCGACAGTGCCTGCAATAATGGCCTGATAATCCATTGTCGGCTTTGAATCAAAGAGGTCTTTTGGCAGGTTCGAGCAGTGGAAAATCACGCCCTTGTCAGGCTCGGTGCCGTAGTTGTTGTTCCAGTCAACAAGCGCGCTTGGCTTACCACTTGCGTGTGCCATTGCGTACATTGCTACTGCGCCGGTCACGTCAACTTCACATGCGCTCGACAGGCCAACGTTACTCATCATGCTCATGAGCGTGCAGGGTACCACACCGAAGAACTCTTCCATGGCCGTCCAGCATTGGATTGCAGTTGCATTAACCTTGGTGCTTTTCATCCAGTCGGATAATGCAACACCGAATTTGGCCATCTTGAGCAGGGCTGGACCAGGCACGGCGCGTGTAGCGGCATAATCCTGGATTTCCTTGAGCTTTGCCTGCACACGCTTGTCGGTGTCCTTGAGCGCGTTCACCCACCCGAATAGTTCAAATAGGTCAAGCGTCTCGACGCTTATGCCGGCTTCTTCAAGGAGTTTTTCACTGTACCGCACCGTGTTGAAAGCAGCCGGCCTAGCCCCAATAGCGCCTACACGCAAATTCTTAAGCGCTCGCACAACCCGGCACGTGACGGCAAAGTCCTGTAGGTCTTGAATGAACGTCTTGCTGTCCGGCTCGTCGGTGTGCAGTCGCGTCAGGGTGAACGGGATATCGTACTGGCGCAAGTTGTTGCACACAGACATCTTGCCGCAGAAACTGTCACGCCGGTCGTTGATCGTCATGCGCTTGGGGTCATCGTTAAACGCATGAACCAACACAGGCACGCGCAACCCTGACCACCGAATCGCATTTGCAACACCGCGTTCGTCGCCAAAATTCGGCAGCGTAACCAAAATGCCGTCTATTTTCTCTGCGTTGCGCTTAAACAGCTCGGCGCATTTTTGGGCGTCGCTCATGCTCTCGACCGCGCCGAACTTGGTTGCAGTTGTTGGCAGTGTTACAGCCCTGATGCCAAGTTTTTCCAGTGTTTTGAGAATCGCTTTGCGACCCGAATCACAGAGGTGATCCGGAAAAAACCCGCGGTTCCCAACTATTACCCCAAGCGTAATTTGTGTGTTCATTTGCTGTTAATGCTTTCCTTTTTTCTATACTACGCAACAGTTTTTTTCTTCGTCGCCCGGATCAAAATTTCCCTTTGCTCCGGGACAACTCGGCAAAACATGCAATGTTTTTGCGTCAAACGCAACCGTCTTCTTTTCCACGCTCAAAAAAACGCGTGCATCGTGTCTCATTTCCTCAATCTCGTTGTTGATCCAAATTGGAACCTTTCATCGCAGTTGCTTCAAATTCATATCCATGCTCGACCTGCCAACCGCCACCCAGCACAGCATACAATTGAACCCGGCTTGCCAGTTGTGCAAGCCGCAGCGATACAAGCCCCTGCTCCGCCGCAAAAAGCGCGCGCTGCGCATCCAACACGTTCAAATAACTGTCTATGCCACGCTCAAACCGTGCCTGGGCCAATCTGTACGCATCAGCAAGCGCGGTCACCAGCGATTGTTGCGCTGCAACTTGCTGATCAATCGTACCCCGCGCGGCAAGCGCATCTGCAACGTCGCGGAACGCATTCTGAATGGTTCGCTCGTACTGGGTAAGTGCAAGTTTCCGTTGCACCTTGCTGACTTTCAACCCCGACCACGTCCGCGCGTCAAAAATTGGCATAAGTGCCTGCGCACCATAGCTCCAAGTATCAGAGCCGTGCTTGAACAGATTCGACAACTCGGCACTAGCAGCGCCAAAAGCGGTTGTAAGCGATATACGCGGGAAAAACGCTGCGCGTGCAGCGCCTACGTTTGCATAAGCGGCCTTCAGCATCGCCTCGGCCTGCAAGACGTCCGGCCTTTGCAACAATACATCAGAAGGAAGACCAGCCGAGATCTCCGGCGGCGGTGTGATCGACGCCAGATTTGTCGGCAACAGCTCCGCTGGCACCGGCATCCCAACCAACAAATTCAACGCATTTTCGTCCTGTGCAACCAGTTGTGTGTACCGCGCAACTTCACGTACTGCAGTGTCAAGCGGTATCTGAGCCTGGCGCAAATCAAGCTCGGTTGCCACCCCTGCAGCATACTGGCGTTGCACAAGTTCAAAGGCGGCCTTCTGGGTCGCATAGGTGCTCTGAGCCAGTGCAAGTGCCTCGCGGTCTGCAGCCAACGCCATGTAAACCTGTGCTACCGCGGAGATTATCGAAAGTCGCGCAGCCCGCCGGGCATGCTCGGAAGCAAAGTATTCCTGGAGTGCAGCGTCTTTGAGGCTTCGAATACGCCCAAAGAAATCTATTTCCCAAGAAGCGATACCGAGGTTTACATCGTACCGTTCGGTTGTGCGGGGCTGACCGGGCATGCGCGGCAATTGCGCCGATGCGCGTTGTCTGACGCCGCTGGCCGAGCCATAAGCAGATGGAAACAACTCGGCCCGGCGCACGCCATACATTGCGCGCGCCATCTCGACATTCAGCGCTGCAAGTCGCAGGTCGCGGTTGTCTGTTAAAGCCAAGCTAATGACCCGTTGCAATTTTGGATCAGTGAAAAACTCGCGCCAGCCGTACTCGGGGCTAACGGGTGTCCCCGGTTTGACATCTGTTTGGGTATAGGCCGAACCCGTTGGCCACTGACTCGGAACAGGTGCCGCTGGCCGTGTGTATTTGGGGGCCATTGTGCAGCCCGCTAAAAACATTCCACACACAAGTACGCACACCAAGATGTAAAAGTTCCTGTTCATGTTACTGACCTGGTGTTTGAGTATGCTGAGGCGCAACTGAATTTGAGGACGCCTGCTTTTTGCCGAAGGTTTTTTGGATCAGCACGTAGAACAGCGGCGTGAACAAAATCGCAAACACGGTGCCGGTTACCATGCCTCCAACAACGCACGTGCCAATTGCATTCATTGCACCTGCCCCAGCCCCAGTCGTAAGCACAAGTGGCAAAACACCGAACCCAAAGGCAAACGACGTCATCACGATCGGCCTGAACCGCAGGCGCGTACCCTCGAGTGTCGCGCTTATTAGGTCGCTGCCCTGCTCGAACTGTGCTTTTGCGAACTGAACAATCAATATTGCGTTTTTGGTCGTCAACCCGAGCGTAGTCAACAGCCCGATCTGGAAATACACGTCGTTCGAAAGCCCTCGCAGAGTTGTTGCCAGTGCTCCACCAACTGCACCCAAAGGCAGCACAAGCAACACTGCGATCGGGATCGACCAGCTCTCGTATAGCGCCGCCAGACACAGGAAAATCACCAGAATCGAAAATGCGTACAGCGGGGCAGTTTGCGCACGCGCCATTCGTTCCTGATACGAAACACCGCTCCAGTCGTACCCGATACCCGCCGGCAACCTGGCAACGATCTCTTCCATCGCCTGCATGGCCTCACCAGTGCTTCGACCCGGAGCAGGCTCGCCAAGAATATTCAGCGATGGAAACCCATTGTAACGCTCCAGCCTGGGCGAACCGTAGCTCCAGTACCCGCGGGCAAAAGACGAGAACGGCACCATCTTGCCGGCCGCGTTACGCACATAAAGTTTCTCAAGGTCTCCCGGTAACATACGATATGGCGCATCTGCCTGCACATACACACGTTTGACACGGCCACCCTGAATGAAGTTGTTGACGTAGTACCCCCCAAAAGCCGCCGCAAGCGTGTTGTGTATAGAGGTGATGGGCAGACCCATCGAACCGGCTTTCTCCCAATCAACATCAACCCTGTACTCGGGCACGTCTTCCATACCGTTTGGCCTGACATTCACAAGACGCGGATCCTGCATTGCCATGCCGAGAAACTGGTTTCGCGCAGCCATCAGGGCCGCATGCCCAAGCCCACCACGATCCATCAACTGGAAATCAACACCACGCGCGGTGCCAAGCTCAATGATTGGTGGGGGCGGAAACACATACACAATTGCATTGCGTATTTGCGAGAAAGCGCCCATAGCGCGTCCTGCGACCGCTTTTGCGCGCAGGCTTGCCTTGTCGCGCAGCTCCCAGTCCTTCAGTTTCACAAACACCATCCCGTTGTTTTGCGCGCGCCCTGAAAAACCGACGCCGGCAACCGTCAGACACGATTCAACGGCGTCTTTCTCGTGCTCCAGGAAATACTGCCGGATTTGATCTGCGATGCCCTGCGTCTGTTCAAGTGTTGCGCCCGTGGGCATGATTATCTGAGCAAACAAAATGCCCTGGTCTTCGTCGGGTAAATAACTGGTGGGCAACCGCAAAAACAAAAAAGCAAGACCGCAAACTATCACAAGGTAAATGATTGCGTAACGCAGTCGCCTGACCAAGGTTTGCCCAACAAGCTTTACCGAATAGTCGCGCACGCTGGAAAAGACCCTCTCGAACCATACAAAAAACGGCCGCAGGAACCAGATTGCGTACTCGGCCGAACCATGCCCTTTCTCCACAGGCTTAAGCAGCGAAGCGCACAACACAGGCGTCAGGATCAACGCAACCAACACCGACAACAACATCGCCGCCCCAATTGTGACTGAGAACTGCCGGTACAAAATACCCGTCGAGCCCGCAAAAAACGCCATCGGCCCGAACACCGCTGCCAGCACAAGCCCAATCCCAATCAATGCAGGTGTCAGCTGGTCCATTGATTTTGCGGTTGCCTCACGAGGGGAAAGACCTTCCTCGGTCATGATCCGCTCTACGTTTTCAACAACAACAATTGCATCATCAACGAGTAACCCGATCGCCAGCACCGTGCCGAACATGGTCAGCATGTTGATCGAAAACCCAAGCAGCCACAGCACTGCAAATGTGCCAAGCAATACAACAGGCACAGCAATTGTGGGAATCAACGTTGCCCTGACACTACCCAAAAACAGCCACATCACAAAAAACACAAGGATAATCGCCTCAATAAGTGTTTTGACGGCTTCCAGTATAGCAACTCTGACAAACGGCGTGGTGTCAAACGGATACACCACTTTCAGCCCGGGCGGGAAAAACCTGCTCAGCTCGGCCATGCGCTGTTTAATGCGTTTGGCTGTTTGAAGTGCATTTGCCCCCGGTTCCATTCGGATTGCAAGCGCGCCGGTCGGTTTACCGTTGTACCTGGCGTCAATGTCGTAGAAATCCGTGCCAAGCTCCACACGCCCAACATCGGCAATCCGCACAATCGAGCCATCGGGGTTGACACGCAGTGGTACAGCGGCAAATTCATCCGATGTCTTGAGCAGGCTCTGCACAATTATGTTCACGTTCAGGCGCTGGCCGGGTAAAGCCGGCGCACCACCAAACTGACCTGCCGACACCTCGACATTGTACGCCTGCAATGCACGTATAACGTCCTCGACGTTCAAACTGTAGCTGGTGAGTTTCTCCGGGTTAAGCCAGATGCGCATCGCATACTGAAATCCGAACACTTCGACTTCACCCACCCCAGGTACACGTGCCAGTACTTTCTCGACACTCGACTGCGCGTAATCACGGATGTCAATTGCGCTCATGCTTTCGTCTTCGGAAATCAGACCGACCATCAACAGGTAGTTGCGTGTTGACTTGCTGACGGTGACACCAGAGCGTTGCACGACCTCGGGCAGGCTTGCCATTGCAAGCTGCAGTTTGTTTTGCACCTTCGCCCACGCAACGTCAGGGTCTGTGCCAGGCGCAAACGTCAACTCAATCGTCGAGCTACCCGCAGAATCGCTTATGGCCGACATGTAGATCAGCCTGTCCAACCCAGTCATTTTTTGCTCGATGATCTGTGTGACGCTGTTTTCGACTGTCTCAGCCGATGCACCAGGATAAAACGCACTCACACGAATCGAAGGCGGCGCAATGTTGGGATATTGCGCGATCGGCAGGAAATAAATCGCCAGCCCGCCCAGCACCATCATCACAATTGCGATGACCCAGGCAAAAACAGGCCGTTTAAGGAAAAACCGCGAAAGCATAATACTCCTCCGTTCAGTCAGAACTCACGCTTTGGGACTGGCTCGGCTTGGCAAGCCCTGCTTTCTGAGCGCCGCCCGCCGCAGCGCCTTGTGCGCCCACGGCAAGACCTGCCGCTGACCCACCGCCAAACGGCGCAGCCTTAACGGGCACACCGGGCCGCACCCGCAACAACCCCTCGACAATTACGTTGTCACCCGGTTCAAGCCCGGCCGTAACAAGCCATTTGTCGCCGATTGCACGGTCAACCACGAGCATTCGCATCTGTGCCATGCCGGTCTTGTCCACAACAAATACATACGGATCACCCCGCGGCGTGCGCTGCACGGCTTGTTGCGGCACAAGAATCGCTTTCTCAATAGCCCCCTCATATATCACAGCGCGCACAAACATGCCAGGCAGCAACACGTAGTTCGGGTTCGGAAAAACCATCCGCAATATCACCGAACCTGTGGTCGGGTCCACCGACACATCGCGGAACTGGAACGTGCCCGCATGCGGGTAAATCGTGCCGTCTTCTAATATGAGCCGCACGAGATTTTGTCGGTCCGGGTCGTGTGCAAGCTGGCCCGCAGCAAGCCGTTTCTGCAGTCGCAGTAACTCGGCTGTGGATTGCGGCACATCAACGTAAATCGGGTCAAGCTGTTGTATCGTTGCCAGCGGAACCGGCTGATACGCAGTGACAATTGCGCCCTCGGTTACACTCGACCGGCCGATGCGGCCCGGGATCGGGGCGGTGATTTTCGTGTAGCCAAGATTGATGCGGGCAGTCTCAACAGATGCTTTCCAGTACTGCACATCCGCCTCGGCCTGCTGCAACGCCGCAACAGCGTCGTCATAGGCCTGCTGACTCACGGCCTTTTCGGCCAGCAAACTTTTGAACCGCTCGGCTCGTGCGCGGGCAGCCGGCAGATTCGCCTCAGCGCGCGCCAGCGCCGCAACTGCACTATCGTACGCAGCCTGGAACGGCGCAGGGTCAATCCTGTACAACACCTGACCGGCCTGTACGTCCGAGCCTTCAATGAACAATCGCTTCACAATTAGGCCGCTGACCTGCGGCCGGATTTCGGCAATCAAATATGGTGCGGTTCGACCTGGCAGTTCAGTTGTTAACTCGACATGTTCAGGCGCAACTGTCACAACCCCAACCTCGGGCAGCATACCCACCGGCGGGCCGGTCGGCTTCCGACTGCATCCAGCTACAAAAAACATGCACAAAGTTGCACAGACAAAAACCGTCGTTGGCACATGTGCGCGTAAGTCAAACACTCTTTCCGGTTCCGACATTGTTCTGCTATTCGATTGCATTTTTCCGCCCATATCACCTTAAGCTGTTACCAAAAAGACACATATCATGGACGCAAAAGAAACGTCAGCCTGTACCCGTTTTGCCGCCCACCGCGGCACCGCGCAAAAAGAGCTCAACAACAGACTCAGCAGTTTGCCTGTCCAACGGCCCAGCACGTTGCAACAGGTGCATAACCACATGTATGTGGATCAGACCCCAAAAACCAATCGCAAGCGCACCGCTGTCAAACCGCCGGTCCAACTCGCCCCTCCTCAAGCCTTGCGCAAGCAATTCCTGCACAAACTGAATACTTTGCCAGCCTTTCTCGAACCCGTGTGCTTGCGGTGGCACCTCGCCTGGCGCAGCAAGCGCAGTTGCAAATGCTAGCCGTGTCAGCTCCACATTGGCTTTTGCAAATTCAAACAATGCAACACAGATTTCTTTCAATTGCTCCGAGAGCAACTCCGTACGCGACGCAGCCTCGCGCATCAGCCGCATGCGCTCCTCGGCAGCCCAATTCACCAATGCACAGTACAAGTCAGCCTTGTTGCGGAAATAGTAGTAGAGCACCGGCGTTGTTACGCGTGCTGCTCTGACAATGTCACGGATTGTCGTGCCGGCGTAACCCTTTTGCGCAAACCGTTTCAACGCAGCCTGCAGGATCTGCCGGCGCGTTACAGTGCTGTCTCTAGGAACACGTTGACGCATAAATTTAGCGAACGATAAGTAGGTTCCACTTGTTTGTCAAGTTGTCAAATGAATTTTTCCTCACTGTTGCAAAACGCGCGTCCACCAAGGCGCACGGTTACATGGGATACAACAGCACCAGTGCTGGCTCATTACGGGGTGTGATGGTGGTCACATCTCACCAGTGCGGTTCGGGCAAAAAATAGAAAAACCCGACTGCAGACTGACACCTGCGTAAGTACGACCCTCAAATTAGAGAGATGTCCTGGCATTGTCCCCGCATGGTGAGGTCTGTACTCAGGCATAGGTTTTTCAGATTTTGCACTCAACCCTGCCCTACCGAACGAAATTATCTGGCTCCGTTTGTTCAGTTCCGCGCGCTCGTTCTTCTGCTAATCCACAAAGTCAGAAAATTCCAATCGCATCAACTACACCAACAACTACTACCTGCCCAGTTTTGAACAGTTTTTTGCGTGCCTGGCGCAAACCCCACAAATACCAGTTGCACACATGCACCCGCCACAGTCAACATGAGCCACAACTCCTTTGGTGGGGGCGGTTCCTCTAGTAGGCCCAGCTCTTGATGAACTGCTCAATGGGGTTAATCGTAAAAGCCGGCTTTTTTACCACAAAACGTTCGCTTTTTTCTCACTTCAGTGAGTCGACGATTGCAAGTGCAGTCGCACGCGGGTCTGACGCACAAACAATCGGTCGGCCAATTACAAGCCAGTCTGCGCCAGCCTCCAGCGCCTCGCGCGGGGAGAGTGTACGTTTTTGGTCATCTGGTGTACTAGGGCCGAAGCGAATACCGGGTGTCACAAGTTTGATACGCTCGGGCAAAATTTGTCGCAAGCCAACAACCTCAAGCGCCGAACACACCAACCCACGCAATCCAGCCTGCACACCCAGCCGCGCCAGGCGTTCGACCTGCCGACCCACGTTCGTGTCGCACCCAACCTGGCCCAGGTCGTCGGTACTCAGACTAGTGAGTACCGTCACACCCAACACCAATGGGGCGGGCCTACCTAGTTCCGCAGCAGTTTGTTGCGCAGCTGTCTCGGCTGCGCGCATCATTTCAAACCCGCCGCTTGCATGCACAGTCAACATTTGCACATCTAGCCTGACCGCAGCCGCCACAGCACGCGCAACAGTATTCGGAATATCATGGAACTTAAGATCAAGAAACACCTCTGCTCCTGTCTGGCGCACCTTGTGGACTACGTCGGGCCCTGCAGCGGTAAAAAGCTCACTGCCAATTTTAAACCCACAAACAAGACCTGCCAGTTGTTCAACCAATGCAAGAGCGCGGGCGGCGCTCGGCACATCCAGAGCAACTATGATCGGATTATGCATTTGCAGATTTGATTGTCTTACCTGCGCCGAGGTTATCCGGGTGACCGGCCGCGCACAAAACAAATTAAAAGCGGTACAAACGAGCCTAGCATTTAGGCAGGCGAGAGATAAATCGCAAGCCACCCAAATCTAAGATGGCACACTGCACCACGGATTTGGAAGCAAGACAATGCCTGTAACTAAGCGCGGCCTCAGTGTCGCCGAGCAATGTAAAACACAGCATGAACCTGCACCCTTTGACATTACGGCCATCGTAACTTACGCTTGTGCATCAATGAACTTGATACGGCAAACTGACCCGCTATTCGCTGTGCGTGTGCGCGAATTGCTTGAACAATCGAGCATGTTCGACCCAGAAATCGAGGCTCGGGCACGCGAAATCGTCCAGGACGTCAAAGCGCGCGGTGACACTGCTCTGATCGAGTTAACGGAACGTTTCGACGGCGTGCGATTGGCGCCTGAACAACTAGCCGTCACAAAGCCCGAGCTGGTCGCGGCCTGCCTCAAGGCTGACCAATCTCTGCGCGAGGCTGTAGCCGATGCTGCGCGGAATATTACTGCTTATGCAAAAAAATCGCTCCGCAAAGATTGGCAGATGAAAAATTCACACGGCGCGGTTGTGGGCGAAAAGTTTGATCCGTATCAGCGCGTCGGGATTTACGTGCCCGGCGGCACTGCACCGCTTGTGTCAACAGCTTTGATGACTGTGCTGCTGGCCAAGGTCGCCGGGTGTCCCGAGATAGTGGTTTGCACTCCCTGCGCCAGAGACGGTACAATTAATCCGGCCCTTCTTTTTGCAATTCGCACATCTGGCGCAACCGAGATTTATCGTGTGGGCGGTGCACAGGCCGTCGCAGCAATGGCCTACGGCACAAACACGATCCGGCCAGTGCAAAAAATCTTCGGGCCAGGCAATGCGTATGTGGTTGCAGCCAAACGACTCGTGTTTGGGAAAGTGGCTGTTGACCTGCTGCCCGGACCGAGCGAGTTGCTCGTAATAGCAGATGACACTGCCGACCCAGCTTTTGTTGCAGCAGACATGCTTGCGCAGGCCGAACACGGCTCAGGCGCAGAACGTGTATGGCTTGTAAGCACTTCAGCACGACTCATTACGGCTGTGCAAAAACAGATCAAACAGCAGTTGGTATCCCTCAGCCGAGGAAAACTTATCGGACGTGTGCTCGACACCAATACATGGCTCATACAGGTGAAGACCGTTGCAGACGCAATCGAGCTTGCGAACCGCCTTGCGCCCGAGCACTGCGAACTGCTCATGCGCAATGCACATGCGGTTGCAAAACGTATCCTCACCGCGGGTGCACTTTTCATCGGGCCGTGGTCGCCGACTGTGCTTGGGGACTACGTGGCTGGGCCGAGTCACACACTGCCGACCGGCGGTGCAGGCACAGCGTTTGGCGGGTTGTCGGTCGAGCAGTTCCAGCGCCGGACAAGTATTGTCGAATACACACGCGGCGCACTGCGCCGTGCACTACCGGCCGTGAAAAAATTTGCCGCGCTCGAAGGCCTTGATGCACACGGTAAATCTGCCGAGAAAAGGCTGTTGCGCACCGGCGCAACCAAACGGTAAACACCAAATCAGTGTGATAATTTGCTCGGCAATTTACCGGCACAGCTTTTTACGATGAAACCAACAAATAATCAAACCGGGCTCGCGAGCGCGCAGCCGGTTAAGGCTATCGCTCTGGTTGCTTACCAACAGGGGGCTGTGGTGAGCCGTGAACTTCTCCGGAACCGCGCTGGCACGGTCACTGTCTTTGCGTTCGACGCAGGGCAAGCCTTGAGCGAACACACAGCGCCGTTTGATGCGCTTGTGCATGTGCTCGAAGGCGAAGTCGAAATAGCAATCTCGGGTAAACCGAACCGACTCGGTCCTGGTGACCTGATACTGATGCCGGCCAACGAACCGCATGCGGTAAAAGCCCTGACAAGGTTCAAAATGATGCTCCTAATGCTTAGGCCATAGATGCAGGTTGAACAAAGCCGTGAGCCGCGCTACCACAGCTGGCAACACCATCGCGCCTTCGACTGGTGCGCCCGGAAAAAATGTGCGCGGTACTTGATTTGGAATTGAACTTGGCAATTTTTCCTATTGAATGTCCAACTGAAAAACAACGCGCTTATGCAAAATTTTGTTTACTGCAACCCGACGAAACTTGTGTTTGGCAAGGGTACAATCGGCCAGCTTGCAGAGTTGATCCCTGCCGACTTGAAAGTGCTCATGACATATGGCGGCGGCTCGATCAAACGCAACGGCGTCTATGAACAGGTTGTGCGCGCACTTAAAGGCCGCCAACTGCTCGAGTTTGGCGGTATCGAGCCAAACCCGCGCTACGAAACGCTCATGAAAGCCGTCGAGTTGTGCAGGCGCGAACGTATTCAGTTCTTGCTTGCCGTGGGCGGCGGCTCGGTTCTCGACGGCACAAAATTTATTGCCGTGGCAACGTTTTACGATATGGGAGATCCGTGGGACATTCTGTCAAAACACGCAACGCCAACCCGTGCAATACCAATCGGTTGTGTGCTGACCCTACCTGCCACAGGCTCGGAATCCAATTCGTTTGCTGTTATATCGCGCGATTCAACGCGGGAAAAGCTGGCGTTTTCGTCGCAGCTTGTTTACCCGGCATTTGCGATCATAGACCCGGAGACGCATTACTCGTTGCCACGGCGACAGATACGAAACGGTATCGCAGACGCATTTGTGCACGTGATGGAACAGTATCTGACCTACCCCGCTGATGCACCGTTGCAAGACAGGTTCGCAGAAGGCATCGCGCGAACTCTGATCGAGTACGGCCCGAAAGCGCTGCGGCAACCGCACAACTACAACGTGCGCGCCACAGTAGCACTGTGTAGCACATTGGCACTGAACGGGTTGATCGGGTGCGGCGTGCCGCAGGATTGGACCACGCATTTGATCGGCCACGAGCTGACTGCGTTTTACGGGCTTGACCACGGGCAAACGCTGGTTGTGTTGTTGCCTGCGGTGTGGCGACATCAAAAACGTGCCAAACGCAAAAAACTCGAGCAACTAGCCGAACGCGTCTGGGACATTAAAAAGCCAAAAGACAAAGCCGAGGCTGCAATTCGGAAAACCGAAGAGTTTTTCAGCTCTTCACTCGGCATGAAAACTCGGCTGTCCGAATACGGTATCGGGCAGGAAAAGTTCGAAGAAATTGCAGCGCGGTTCGACACACGCGGACTGAAGCTTGGCGAACGCAAGGTAATTGGCCCGAAACAGGTGTTGGAAATCCTCAAGCTAAGCCTGTAAAATGCGTTTCGTCGGGTTTAGTGCCAAAACACCGTGCCCACTGCAGCACATTGTCCAAACGACACCGGCAAGCGCAACTCAAGCTTGCACTCCGGCTAGCATCCGGCCATGTTCAATTGACACAGCCGTGTGTGACTAAAAGTCATTAGCATGTGTGAAGTTGGATTTGAACATGGACAATAAGCCAGATACAGAGTTGGACCTTGATCTAGACCTGAGCAAGCTGTTCCTGCCAGCTTGGGCACAGGAACCGCCTGCGCGTGATCGCTTTGCAAAGTTCGAAGGTGAAGAAGAACCACGCAAACAAACAGGCCGCAAATTCAAACAGCAACACAAACGCGCTGCTCAGCTCAAAAAACGGGCTGCGCGAGCGCGCGAAGAAAAACTGCCTAAGCCAAAACTCGCTGAGCCGCAGCCTAAGGTCGAACCTGCGCATTTACCTGAAGTTGATATCGAGTTCGTGCCGGAAGAAAAGTGCGTCGAATCAATAGTGCGCCAGATAAAAATCACCGGACGCGCCTATCCGCTGTTTGAAATTGCAAAGCTGATCCTGCAACGGCCAGAACGCCATACGGTCACTTTCACAGCTCGTAAAACTGCTGATGGTCTAGTTGCTCAACCACTGTTCGTGTGCGCCCTGGATGACACGCTCTGGTTATCCCAAGAAGAGATCGTGGCTTACATTTTGGACGCGCACTTTGGCATGTTTTACCAAACCGAACGCGTGCCAACCGAACCGCCCAAGGGCAAGTACACATTCGTTGCGCAATGCGGCTTAAGCGGCGTGATTCTCGGCCCGCCCAATCACCACGATTACCAAACCAAACTCGTGCGGCTGCACCAAGAACGGTTTTCGAACATACCATTTGATGTGTTCAAGTCGCATATCAAGATCGTGCGCGACGAAGCAGTGGTAAAAAAATGGATAGATGAACAAAGCTGGAAAACTCAATACGTGTGTCTGAATGTACCCGAGCCGTTGCGCTTGGAAAGCCGGCAGGATGTCGAGGCGCACTTCCGGATGGTCCACCTGCCGAACCTTGTCAAACAGGTTGACTCATACACACTAACAGGCGCAGCCGCACGCAGGCTCAAGTGCAAAGGCCTGCGCAGGTTGTTCCATCGCACTTATGAACACCAACGACGGTTCCCGCTGCAAATTGCAACTGCGTTGAGTCACAGGTTTGCCGCAGCCGGTTTGCAGTTCTTCAAGGTCAACCGCACCATTACACATGTGTCGGTCGCAAGACCGCGGTACCTCGACCTCGAAACAACACCTGTATCCGAAAGCGTCCGGCGCATCGTTCAGTTCATCAATCAACATCCAAAATGCACACGACGCGAGCTTATCGAGGCGCTGGCACCTACACCACCCAAACCAATCCCAATTCCACTGCATACCGAGCAACAAACACAAACTGATGCGCCTAAAACCGAGCCTGTGCCCGAGCATACGCCGGAACAGTTGGCCGTTATTGCCGACCTGCACTGGCTTGTGCATCAAGGCCATGTGATCGAATTTGCCGACGGCAGACTTGATACAGCCAAAAAACCTGCCCCAAGACCACCCAAACAAAAACCGCAACCTGCGGCTGCTCAGCCCGAACAACCACAAACACAACAGGACCAACTCACATCGCTCGCCGAGTCACACCACGAAGAACCGGCTCAACCAGAAGCATCGGTGCCACAGGACTTATCCGAGACCGAATTGCACGAATTGTCACAATCACAATCTGAACCAACTGCGCATCCCACAGCGGACGACTCCACCGAAGCAAGCCTTTACGCTGAAACAACCGCTACCGAGCCAGACACAGCATTGGAACAGCCCGAACTTCAGGAAGAAATTTCCACCGAGACTAAATCCGAACCGCAGGCCTCGCAGGAGTCTGCAGAAGCAGACGTAACACAAACAGCAGAGCAAAACCAGGAACCGGAAAAGGCCAAAGACACAGATACATCATCCACCGAACCTTTGGCTGGACCAGCGCAATCCTGAGCCATACACTTCATTTGCTGCACTACCACCCCGGTACCAAAGCTACAGCAACAGGATCAGGTCAATTGCAGGCCAGCTACAACTGGTCTCAAAAAACGCCCCACAGATTTGGACGGCCACCTGCAATGCGCTGCCCGTATCTTGCCACCCACAGCGCGCTGTTGCGGACGCACTCGACGAGGCGTCCCTACCAAATTCATTCAAAAGGTAGGGTCACGTGGCCTCATGTGTCCGCTTCTTTCTGGCTTATGCACCCGATTTTTTGTGGCAGACACGCACGGTCTCATGCGTCCGGACATTTCGGCTGGCTCGACCAGCCGACCTTACCACACAAAATACAACACCTCTTATGGGCGACCCATTACACCTTAGGGAACCTTGATTAAGTAGTACCCATCCGCATCCTTAGGCAGTCTAACAATGTCATTCAAGGAAAAACTTCGGCATCGCATGATTGCCTTTGATTATGTGAATTGCAGGAACTTTATTCGGTGAGCCGTTTTTGATTTTGTCACCCAATACATACTCTGCACAAACACGTGCAAGTTTTTGGGTTTTCTACCATGATTCGCCCGTCACAAGGAATCGGCCCTTGCCGTTCTTCTTTTACTTGCATGCTGTATTGGTGGGGTTGCGAGCATAGGATCTGCAGCTTCAGCTCTGAAACTGTGCTCTATGGCCTAAACGCATAGACGCATCCGGATACGCTCAGGGATATAAACAAAAGCAATCAGTAGAAAAGTAACAAATGCATGATGTTCATCCTTTCATGAATTTCCAGTGATCCTCTCCAGCGGCATCCCAAGCACTCTTCAGCCCTTTTCGGCCATTTTTCTCGGAGATAACCAGGCATGTGCGCAAGCTCGTGCATCACCGTGCAGCCAACATCGCCACACGCCGGATTGCTCCATTGTGCAGGGCAAATGCGGATTTTGCCACCACCACCCATCAGGCAAAGACCAAGCACAGGCGCCATTGCAAAAGCCACTCTCGTCGCTCTTGCACACGATCACCACGCCGTGAAGCTTGTCGTCTGAATAGTTACGTCTCCAGGTGAGGCGCGCAGCAATGTTTCTACCTCTAAAGCCGGAAAACCAGAAAGCCAACAAACAAATCCAGGATCCTTTTCCTTTTCACAGAACTCTTAAACGCATCCTTGAGCTCGTCTTCTCGGCCTTCACAACCCTCAAATTTGAGCCGTCTAAAAACTCCAACATAACTCACACCATTATTGTACACAAAGCCCTAGATATTGATCCCACCTGCATCCCAAATTGGATCCCGGCTCCCCCAAAAGCCAAGGCCGGGCTGTAGAGGCGGTATTCGTAAAGCACAAGATCGGTGGTGTTGCAGGTGCGCTTGGTGGAGAAACGGAAAGGATTTTGGCGGGCGGCCGGGCCTGCCGAGCGAATCATTTCCCAAAACGGCCCGTACTCATAGCGAGCGGCAGGGCCGGTGACACGGATGAGGCTCCAGCGAGCCACTGCGCCTGCAAAGCGCAAAGGC